>CAVXUH010000008.1:0-270362 GCA_963764885.1 Candidatus Aminicenantota bacterium | reverse complement strand
GGATGATGATGCCGAGATCATTGAGGCCATGCGTTATGCGCTGGAGGCCAAGGGCTATGCCATCCTGATTGCTCGGGACGGCAACCAAGGGCTCGCGCTGGCCGAGCGTGAGGATCCCGATCTGGTGATTCTGGACATGATGATGCCCAAGCGGAGTGGGTTCCTGGTGCTCGAAAAGCTGCGGCGCACCCGCCCGGTGCCGATGCGCATCATCATGATCACCGCCAATGAGGGGAGTCGGCACAAGGCGTACGCCGAGATGTTGGGGGTGGACGATTACATTCGCAAGCCGTTTCGCCATGGACCGCTTGATGGCGAGTGTGGAGCGTCTGTTGGGTTAAGCGAGCCGGACGATGGACGAACGCGGGCAATCTTCCCCAGACGCTGTCAGAACCTCCACTCAGCCCACGGAGGGCTGGCATTGCGCCCATTTCTTCTACCGCTTTCGCCGCGATGCCGCTGCAGGCACTCGATGCGCCGCGACGGTGGAGCGGGGTCGCGGTGAATTCGTGCAGGCGCTGGATCCGGCTGGTCGAGCTGGCTCCTGCGCGGTTGCAGACGAGCATTGTCAGCGGTCACCGCGCTGACTTTGCCCTCCTGCTCATGGACCCGGATCCGCTGAAAATCGACGCGGTCCACCAGCGATTGCTGGCCGGACCGTTGGGCACCGCGCTCGAGCCCACGTTCTCCTTCGTGTCGATGACCGAAGTGTCCGAATATGTCCCGTCGGTCGAGCAGTACCGCGAGCGGTTGATTGCCGAAGGGGAAGCGGACGAGCAGTCCCGCCTTGACGGCCAAGGTGAAGGCGTACGAGCGGCGCGAGCCGCTGATGCGACGCCAGCGGTTGACTCCGGATTTTCCCACCTGGCCGGCCACCTGCTTCTACCCCATGAACAAGAAACGCCAGGTCGGGGAGAACTGGTTCACGCTCGAATTCGCCGTGCGCAATCGGCTCATGGCGGAGCACGCGCGCAGTGGCATGCTCTTCGCCGGCAAGGTGACGCAGCTGATCACCGTGGCGCTCGGCTTGGATGATTGGGAATGGGGCGTCACCTTGTGGGCGACCAACCCCTCGTATTTGAAAGACATTGTGTATCGCATGCGGTTTGACGAAGCCAGCGCACGCTATGCGGAATTCGGTCCGTTCTACGTGAGCTACGTGGCGGATGCCGCAGCGATCCTGCGTCACTGCCGCGTCACGAGCTAAGGCATCCGACGCAATTGCCACGTCGCCCGACCGTGGATCACGCGACGAGGCCGCCCAATCGTGGGCGAGATGAGTCGTACAAGAACGCATATGTCGAAGAAGCTGGATTGGGCGCTGGTGATCGATGTCGAGTCCACGTGCTGGGAGCACGAACCGCCCCGCGGCCAGACCAGCGAGATCATTGAGGTCGGCCTGTGCGTCGTGGATTTGCAGTTGCTCGAACGACGCGAACGGCGCGAGCATCATGGTCAAACCCATGATGTCGGAAGTGGGCGAGTTCTGCACACGGCTGACCGGCATCACGCCCGACATGGTCGCCCAGGCTGCGCCCTGCTGGCGGACGCTCTGCAGATTCTGCGGGAACAGTTTCGCTGCGATGAACGCCTGTTTGCCAGCTGGGGGGACTACGACCGCAACCAGTTCATGCGGAACTGCCGCACGTACAATCTGAAGTATCCGTTCGGTCCCACCCACCTGAACGTGAAGAACCTGTTCTCCGCGGCGTTCGGGCTGTCGTGCGAACTGGGCATCGATGCGGCGTGTGCACGGTTGGGCGTGACGATGGAGGGCACGCACCACCGCGGTGTCGACGACGCCTGGAACATCGCGCGGATTCTCTGCCTGCTGCTCAAACGCATTCGCCGCGCAACACTGTAGATCCATCGGCCGAGTCACTTGCCGGCCCCTTCCTGTCTTGGCCGGCTCTGGCTGTCTATCCGTGCGGACTCGGCGGCCGGCTTCTTGGCGTCGTCCGGAGCACTCGCACTGGCTTTGGCGGGCTGCCTTCTTGGCTCCGTTCTCCTTGGCCCCCGCGTCGGCCTGAGCGGCTGGTGGCGTCGGCGCTCTCGGGCTTCTCCAATTTCGGGGTCAGGAACAGCAAGACCGGCGTGTCACGTGGCGGAATGCGGTCCGTAAACGCGCCGAACATCAACGTGTCATTGGCAGCCGAACTCTCGACGGGCAAGTCCAGCATGGCCGTCGAGAAGTTGGACACACAAATGAACTCACCGCCGTCGGCGTAATAGAATCGCTCCTTGCCTTCTTCATCGGTCCAGAAGCCACTGCCGGCAAACACCCAAGGGTATGCCAGAGCCTCGCCGGTCTTCACGTGCTTGACCCACTCCTGGGCCTTCACGCGGTGCTCCTTCCCATCTGCGTCTCGCCAGAAGACTTCGACGGCGATTTCCGTGCCCTGCGCGGGCTTATAGGTCGGTTCGAACTGGACGGGAGGGCCGGGCTGAGCCCCCAGCGCCAACAGGCGCTCCATGGACGAATCGCGCAGGCGTGTGCACGGATACGATGGACTCATGCTCCTTCGTCCCCTTGGGACACGCGAACATTTCCAGCAGCCCCTCGCGCAGGCAGATGTGACCGCCGACGATCACTTGCTTCTTCTTGATATCGACCCACACTTCGTAGTCCTTGGCGACCCGCAGCCAACCCTTTTCCGGCTCCAACTTGGCGGGAGGCGTTGGCTTCGCCGTCGCTGCGGGCTCTTCGACCGCGCTCGGCGTGCCTCTGGCTTCGCCTCGTTCGACGTGTCCTGAGCACGACCACGCCGTGCTGGTCGCCACCAGAAACAGCGTGAGGCAGGCAGTCGCGATGCGGATGATGCCGACGGACGTGCACCTCGAAATACCGCTGGAAAACGTTCCCACCCACCGTGATCCGGCGATGGTCAGCTCCCATGTTCTTTGTCATCTCAGACTCCTCGAGACACCGACGCGGGACTCGCCGAATGCGACGTGCCGCTCATCGCAGGCCGATTCGTTGCCATCAATTCTACGTCGCACAGTCAGGCGATGGAAGCGAGGGCACGAATCAGCACCCCTAGCGGCCTGTCGCAGGGTCCGCATGATAATATGGGAAGTTCACTCCAAGGCACATAGCGTCGTGGCGGTCGACCTTTTGCAGAAATGGTACGCGAGGATGTCCAGAAAGAACCGGAACAGTACGATGGGCACGTTAGTGGGAGGAAATGGTGAACCGGCTCGAGTTGCCGAGAGACCGCGACGCCGTGAGCGGGATGAGCAGTGGCTGCTGCTGCCCGCGCACGACCAGTGGGATGCCTGGAAGCACTACTTGGCTGGACGGCCGTGTACGGCTGACCTGGTCGAACTGGCCGGTCATCCCGACACCCATCCGCTGAAATGGGCGGTGCCCGATCGTTACGATGCCCTGCCAGCTCCTCGGCTGTTGAAACGCCTCACGCGTCTGGCCACGCGGAAGAACCTGCCGATGGCCACCGACCACACGGCTGCTGGAAGACTGGCTGGCGGATGCTCAGCGGCCCGACGTCCGACGCGGTGTGGGCACTGGAGTCCATTGCCTGGTGTCATCTCTTGCCCCGATTGGCCACGGTAGTTCCCGAGGAACTTGTGGCGCGCCTTGTACGAGACGCTGTACATGGCCGTGGAGTCCGCGGCGGACATCGTCGTGCACGACGATCCGGTGCGTCACCAACTGCTCAATGCAGAACTGCCGCTGGCGATGGCCTTCGCGCTGCCGGAGCTGCAACCGTGCCGCGACCTGGTCTTGCCCGCCTCGAGCGCCCTGTCATTTGCGCTCGTCGAGCTGCTCGACGGTGAGGGACTGGTGTGTGCAGCGCACCTGGAGTGCTTCCGCAGCCTGCTCGCCTGCTGGACGCGGTGCTCGCTCATGGACGAAGCGGCTCGCTGGAAGTGTTTTGACCAGGATGCTCGCATCCAATTCGAATGGATGGTGCGACAAGCCCTGCGGTTGACCCGGCCTGACGGCACGCTCGTCCTGTCTCGCGGACTCAGCGGGGATTGGTGTCCCGACCTGCTGCATGCGGCGCTGTCCCAAGGTGGCAGTCGCAAAGATCGGGTGTTGGCGCGTCTCATCCTGCCCGAGTCGACGTGCCAAGAAGAGCCATCGCCGAGCGCGCAAGCTGCCGCCGCCGTCCGTGCATTCCGAGTGGGGCGAGGTCTGTGTGATGCGCACCGCCTGGTCGCGCAAGAGTCCCCAGTTCGCCTGCCTCTTTGGGGCCGACACGTCTGCGGTCCGAGGTCACCACGGCCGGGCGGACACTCTGGTCGGGCGACGTCACGCCGCTGGTCACCGTCGATGGTCATCCGCTGGAGCACAGGTCGGCCTGGACCGAATTGTGTTGGTTCACCGACAAAGATGTCGACTATCTGGAACTCGAGGTCGATTGCCACGACGGCTGGCAGATTCAGCGCCAGATGCTGTTGGCCCGGACCGATCGCTTCCTGTTGCTGGCCGACGTGATCCTGGGACCGCAGCCGGCGGCGATCCACTACGACGTGCGGCTGCCCTTGGCTGATGACATCCGGTGTGAATGGGAGGGGGAAACGCGGGAAGGACTGTTGCGCAACGACCGGGCGTTGTGCGCCGTGCTGCCGCTGTCTTTGCCCGAATGGCGATCGGCCCCGGCTCACGGCACGCTCGCAGGCCGATGGCAACGCCTTGCACCTGACGATTGCGGAGACCGCGCAACGGCTCTATGCGCCCCTCCTGTTTGATCTGGCGCCTCGTCGCGTGGGCGAGCGACGCACCTGGCGTCAACTCACCGTGGCGGAGCAGTTGCTGCCCCAGCCCGCGATGTGGCCGTGGGATATCGTGTGCAATTGGACTATGCTCAGTGGCTGATCTACCGTTCGTTGGCGCCGCGCTGCAGTCGATCGGTGCTGGGGCAGAACGTGTCGGACGAGTTTGTGGCCGCTCGATTCGACCTGGACGGTGGCCTGGAAGAGCTGATTGAGATCGAGTAGTGGTGTCCAACATGGCGGACGAACGTCAGAGAATTGCGGACAACGTCGCTGCAGGTTCAGCAACGGATTTCCCAGGCTGCCCAGCGCAGTGGCCGCACTGCGGACGACGTGCTGTTGGTGGCCGTCACCAAATACGTGGGTGTCGACATCGCGCGCCTCCTGGTCGAAGCGGGCTGCCAGGCGTTGGGCGAGAGTCGCCCGCAGGACCTGTGGACGAAGGCCGAAGCCATCGACGATCCTGCTGTGCAGTGGCATTTGATCGGGCACTTGCAGCGCAACAAGATTCGCCGCACCTTGCCGCGGCTGAGCTGGCTGCATTCCGTGGACAGTCGGCGCCTGCTGGATGCGCTTGGATCGCGAAACGGCAGCTTGGCAGCGGCCGCTACGCGTGCTGTTGGAAGTCAACGTGTCCGGCGACGCGGACAAGACCGGCTTCTCGATCGACGAGGTCTTGCGACTCGCGGAGCAACTGGGATGCTGGTCGCACTTGGAAATCGGTGGACTGATGGCCATGTCGGCCCTCGAGAGCGATGCGGAGTCGGCGCGGCAGGATTTCGCGCGGTTGCGGGAATTGCGTGATGCGATGCAGCGGCAATGCCCGCCGGCGATCGTACTGCGGCACCTGTCGATGGGGATGAGCCGCGACTACGAGGTGGCCATCGAGGAAGGCGCGACGATGGTGCGGGTCGGCAGCGCACTGCTGGAAGGAGTCCTGGCGTGATCGAACTTGTCGAACACCCCGACGGAATCATCCTACCGGTGCGAGCGCAGGCGGGAGCTCGTGACAACGCGATCCGCGGCCTGCAGGACGGAGCCCTGAAAGTGGCTGTCACGCAGATTGCGGAAAAGGGCAAGGCCAACAAAGCCATCACCGACGTGCTCTGCAAATCGTTGTCCCTCAAACGCTCCCAGGTGACATTGATCGCCGGGGACACGTCGTCCCAGAAACGGTTCCTGATCCGTGGTATCCGGGCCGCGGACTGGCCGAACGCATCGGCCGGTTCCTGTAACCGCGAATATCCGCAGCGGCACGAATGCTTCAGCCGGCCATGAGCCTCGCCTGTCGCCTTCCCTCCCTCCCGCCTAGCGGTTATGCCGGGTCTGCCTTTACACGCGATGAGAAATCCTTAACAATGGGGCCTTAGCCCGTTTGACGTCCACCGACCTCTCTTGTCCAGGGAGGTCGCGTTTTTTTGTCTGGGAGCGGAGCCTGTTGCATGACCGATTACATCCCCATGACTCGTGATGGCTACAACCGCAAACGAGCTGAAGTGGCGCGACTGGAAGACGATGAGATGCCGCAAGATCCTGGAGAAGATCGCCGCCGCGCGCAGCGAGGGTGATCTGAGTGAGAATGCCGAGTATCACGCCCAGCGTGAAGCCCAGGGACTGTTGCAGGCACGCATCAACAAGCTCAAGAGCGACCTGGCCCGCGCGACCATCGTCGACCCGTCCAAGCTGCCCACCGATCAGGTGGCTTTTGGCGCGACCGTCGTGGTCCGCGACCTGGATCTGGATGACGAGGAGGAGTTTACGCTTGTCGGGGCGGGTGACGAGGACTACGACGCCGGGAAGTATCTTGATCACCAGCCCGATCGGACAAGGACTGCTCGGCAAGAAGGTGGGCGATAAGGTGGAGATTCCCGTTCCCCGCGGCGTGCTCAAGTACGAGGTGCTCGCCATCCGCTTTGAGGAACGTTAGGCCTGGAAGGAAGTCTCGGTCAAGGAACGATCGCAACGGTGACGTCACCACATCGTCGAGGGCGCTCATGAATGTCTTCGTCCATAACTTCGCGTGCCCGTGCGCCGTTGTCTGTCTGATGCTGCTGCCGGGGACGACTACAGGTCGAAATGCCTGATCCGATCAGTGTCGAACGACCTGGTGACCGCCAGTTCGTACTCGACAAGGCGAATCTGATCAGCGACGTCGACGAGCAGAAGATCAAACAAGTCGCAGACAAACTGCTTAAGGACAAGGCGGCGCCGATCATCGTGGTGACCATCGAATCCATGGCGCAGCACGGCGGGGCCGGACTGGAGTATCGAAACGTTTGCCAGGTCACTGTTCGATCAGTGGGGCATTGGTCCCGCACAAGCTCGGTGGTGCGCCCTGGAACTACGGAATGCTGTTGCTTGTCTCCAAACAGGATCGCAAAGCACGGATTGAACTGGGAGCCGGGTGGAAACACGAGAAGGACGTCGCGGCTCAGCAGATTATGGACAAGCTGATCATTCCTCAATTCAAGCGCGGGGATTTTTCGGGCGGGATCGTGGCGGGCGTCGAGGGGCTCGACAAGATCGCCCGCGATCTGCAGCTGCCGACTCCGCCGCGGTCCGCGTCGCACTACCTCATCGGGGCGGCCTTCGTCGGACTGGCCGTGTTCACCGTTGTCTCCCTGATCCGTCGGGGATCGAGTGGTTGGGCCTGGCTGATGTGGGCAGAAGTCTTCGCAGCGACGGGTGCCATCCTGCATCACATGGCGACCAGCAGCTCGAGCGGTGGCGGGGGCTTTTCCGGTGGTTCCTTTGGCGGCGGCTCCTCGGGCGGCGGTGGTGCGAGCGGATCGTGGTAAGCGACAGGAATGTGAACGAGGGGAGCATCATGGCAGGCGACATCCGAGATCTTCAGCGACGGCGATCGCGCGCGCGTCGCACAGGCCGTTCGGGAAGCCGAATCGGTCACCAGCGCCGAGATCCTGCCGGTCGTGGCGCGCACGTCGGGTCGGTATCGACCGTCCCGGAGGACATGGTCGGGCTCTGGTTCGCGGGTCTGATGATGATCATCGTATGGGTGGTGGTTCCACTGCCGAGTACAGAACCGGGAAGTTGGTCTGCCGCCGCGCCGGCGTGGCAGCTCGCGGCACTGCTCGCCGGAGCCTTGGTGGGTTTCATCGCCGGCGTGTTCGCCGGCTCGCACTTCGACTCGTTGCGCCGATTGTTCACACCGCGCACGCACATGCGCGAAGAAGTGTATGCTCGAGCGCGAGAGGTGTTTTTTGATCGACGTGTGCACCACACAGGCGGCCGGTCGGGCGTGCTGTTGTATGTCTCACTCTACGAACGTATGGCGACAGTCATCGCCGACCAGAGCATCCTCGAGCAAGATCGGCCAGCCACAAATCGACGAATGCTGCCGCGAGTTCACTCAGCGTCTGCACGCGGGAACTCCCATCGATGCGCTGTGTGACACAGCTCGTTCGCTCGGTCAGCAACTCGCCCCGTTGCTGCCGCGCGCTCAGGACGACGTCAACGAACTCTCGGACGCGTTGGTCGTGATCAACTGAAGGCGAGTCCGCGGCGGTTCGTCGCACGATCTGACAGCCTGCTTTCCGGCGCCCACTGCTCAAGAGACGTGCTGGACGTTGGTGGCACGTCTATCCGGGTTAACACGTTGCCAGTTGGAACACGCATATCTTGAGCAGTGCCACGACCTGCAGCCTGCAGCCTGCAGCCTGCAGCCTACTCACATCACGGCTCGCGAGTCCTCGGGCAAGTAGAGCAGTGCGCCGCAACTCTTGCAGAACACGGGCTTGGAGAGCAGTAGTTCGTTGATCGTTTGGGTGGTGAGCAGGTGGTAACAGCTGCTGCAGACTTCGCCCTCGACTTGGGCGAGCGTGTCTTCGCCGCGAGCTCGCGCGATACGGTCGTAGTCGGCCCTGAAATCAGCCGGCAAGGCCTGCTCGGCCTGCTTGAGTTCCTGCGTTACGCGGCGCAGTTCCGCTTCCAGGCGTTCCTGCTTGCCTTCTGACTCAGCGCGGATGGTTTGCAGTGCTTCGGCCGCCTTGGTTGCGATCGGACTGGGTCTTGGTGAGTTCCGCTTGCAGGACATCGATCTTCTCGAGCGCCTCGAGAATCTCGTCCGACAGGACACTGTTGGCCTGTTGATCGGCGGCGATCTGTTCCTTGAGCGCCTGGTATTCCCGGTTGCTGTTGCACGTGTTGAGCTTGACTTGGAGATCCTCGATGCGTTGTTCGCGTTCGCGGAGTTGGAGCTGCTTGCCATCGGCCGACACACGGGTGTGGGTCAGTGCTTCTTTGGCCGCAGTCAAGGCGGTTTCGAGCCGCTCAAGCAACGCTTCGGCCGCGCGGACTTGTCTGGGACCCCGTCCCAACTGGCCTTTCAAATCCGTGATCTGCCGGTGGATGCGGTGGAGTTCACGTAATGCGGACGCCGACACAGTCATGGTACGTATCGCCCCCATACAGGATGTTGAAGTTGTTCAGCGTGCGGGGCTCGGCAGCTGCCGGAAGACTCGCCCCGACCAATAAAAAAACCGCCGGTCAATGGACCGGCGGCACCTGAATTCTGGTGTCCTGCAAGCGGCGCGGCTTGCAGTTGCGGGGTGCTAAGGTCAACCCGCCGCGCTGCGAAGGAACCCGGCAAGCTGCTGACTGCGCACCGGGTGCTGGAGTTTCCGCACCGCTTTGGCTTCGATCTGGCGGACGCGTCTCCGCGTGACGCGGAAGATGCGGCCCACCTCCTCCAGGGTGTACGTGTACCCGTCGCCCAGGCCATAGCGCAACCGGATGATCTCCCGCTCGCGGTATGTGAGTGTCTTGAGGAGGCTCTCGATCTTCTCGCGCAAGATCCCATTGTTGGCCGAGCGTGCTGGGTTTTCGCTGGAAGAATCTTCAATGAACTCACCGAAGCTGCAGTCGTCGCCGTCGCCCACCGGACGATCCAGGCTCACTGGATGGCGTCCGATGTCGAGCACCCGTTTGACCTCGTCCAGGGACAGACCCGCGCGACGAGCGACTTCCTCAGTTGTCGGCTCTCGGCGGTATTCCTGCAAGAGCCTCTTCTGAATATTCCGCAGTTTCGACAGCACGTCAATCATGTGGACCGGGATCCGGATGGTCCGCGCCTGGTCGGCGATGGCCCGGGTAATGGCCTGGCGGATCCACCAAGTGGCGTAGGTGGAGAACTTGAAACCGCGCCGATACTCGTACTTGTCCACCGCCCGCATCAAGCCCGGTGTTGCCTTCCTGGATCAGATCCAGGAAGCTGAGTCCGCGGTTGCGGTACTTCTTGGCGATGGAAACTACCAGCCGCAGATTGCCGCTCGACAGTTGGCGTTTTACCTGCTCGTACGTCCTCGAACTGCGTCCGAAACGTCTGGCATCGCTTCCGCAGGCTACGGGGGCTCTCCTGGGTCAGCAGCAGCAGGTCGCGCAGCTCCCGACGCAGATTGGCCCGCTCGTCCTTGCGCGGCGGATCGTCGGCCGATCGCGCAGGTCATTGCGAATCTCATCCATCCGCTGACCGAATTCCTCCAGCTGCTTCATCAGCGGCTGCACGCGGCGCGTCCGGAGGCTCATTTCCTCCACCAACTGGAGGCACTTGCGGCGCCGCCGCAGGAACGCCTTGCGTGCCCGCAGCCGTTCTTCCCGGCGTGCGTCGACTTGCGAATGAGCTGCGGCGAAATCCTGCTTGTTAATGGCTCAACAGATGGGCCAAGGTCGTCAGATTGTGCGGCATGCGCGCCAGAATCTGCTCTTTGGTCAGCCGTTCGGTGAGCGAAACCTTGATCGTGCGGTCAAACGGCAAGTCGCCGCGATGCACACGCGACAGCGTCTGCACGGTCACCTGCATGGCGTAGTCGCAACTGAGCACGGTGCGGCGGAAACGCTTCCGCGTGACCTCGATCTTCTTGGCCAGCGAGATCTCCTCTTCGCGCGTGAGCAGCGGGATTTCCGCCATCTGGGACAGGTACATGCGAATCGGGTCGTCACTGAGTTTGGGCAACTCGTCGGCCGTGAGGATCCGCGCATCTTGGTCGTCAATCTCCTCCTGCAGCTCGTTGGCCGAAGGACCCGGTTTAACGTCTTCGAATTCCTCCTTGGGTGGTTTATCCACCAGTTCGATGCCACGTTCTTCGAGGGCGATCAGCAGGTTATCCAGCTTATCGGGGTTAACGTCTTCATCGGGCAGATAGTCGTTCACCTCGTCGTATGTGAGATAGCCTTGTGCCATTCCTTTGGCGATGAGGTCTTGCAAATCCTTTTCGAGATGGTCCACGTGTCATCCTCCTGCGCTTTCTTGCGCTTCAAGACACCGGGCTGCGACCTCGCACCGCCCCCCCTTGTGGGTCTTCAGTACAAGGTCCTCCGACAGAGCAAGCTACCCGTCCGTGGGCGCGGAAATACCCTGGCGGTTGCGTTCTTGTTCAATGAACTTCTGCAGGACGGCTAATTCCTCCTTTTCGTCGTATTCGCGTTTCTCCATGTTCGCCAACTCCTGGCGTTGCGCAGATCTCTCCTTCTGAAAATCAAAGTCACGGACGATCCCATGTAGGCGGTGCTCCGCATCGATCGATGCCAGTGGGGCCTTGCGGCAGGCCAGTTCGTGCAACTGTACGAGCAGCGATTTGACTTCCGCGTTCTCAGCCATCGTCAGCACGTTATCCGGATCGCAGGCCACTCCTTCGCTCCGGGCATGCACATAGAGTTCCCACAGTTCACGCGCCTGGAGTGAAGCCAGTCGCAATGGATCAATGGACTCGAGTGCCTGATCCACCAGTTCCGGGTGCGACAACAGAATTTCGAAAAGCTCCTGTTCGATCGGCAACAGTCCAGGCGACTTGTCGACCGGAGCCGGTTTGGCAGCGGCCCGACGAGTGGGTTTTCGCAG
Organism: Candidatus Aminicenantota bacterium; assembly: GCA_963764885.1. Classification (GTDB taxonomy): domain Bacteria; phylum Acidobacteriota; class Aminicenantia; order Aminicenantales; family UBA8522; genus CAVSCD01. The sequence goes on along the minus strand of CAVXUH010000008.1, from coordinate 258,769 downwards.
TTCCCGCAGACGGGCGCGCAGCGTGCTCTCGTCCACGTGGAACTGTCGTGCCAGACGCACCAGCAGTTGCTGTTCGCGCAGTCGCAGAGACTCGTCCGTCACGCCGGCCAATCGCGGTGCGTTGGCCATGGTCCGCAGGATCTCCTCCAGGGCGCGGTGAGCCTGGTCGACATCCTGCAACACATCCAGGCCCTCGGTCACGGTCCGGACTTTGTGTTCCAGCGCATCAACGGCCTCGGCCAAGAGGGCCTCAAACGCCTCCCGGCCGTGCTGCCGCAGGAAGTCGCAGGGGTCGAGATTGGCTGGCAGCGTCAAGATACGCAAGTCCACTTGCGCGGCCACGAACAGCTCGAGCACTTCATTCGTGCGGCGTTTGCCCGCTTCATCGCCGTCCAACACCAGCGTGATGCGATCGGCAAAGCGGCGCAAGATGCTCACGTGGCGTTCTCCGAGCGCCGTGCCCAGCGCCGCCACAACATTATTCAAGCCCTGTTGATGGGCCATGATCACGTCCGTGTAGCCTTCGACCGCGATGATATGCGGATCCTGCATCGTGGTCGCACGAACAATGTCCAGGCCGTACAGATGATTGCTCTTGGAGAACAGCCGTGTTTCAGGCGAATTGATGTACTTGGCCTTCTCCTGATACTGATCCTGAGCCAATTGCGGCAGGACGCGGCCGCCAAAAGCGATCGGCCGCTGCTCGGTATCGCGAATCGAGAACATCAACCGGCCGCGAAACCGATCGTAGGGCTGGCCTTGCTGCGGTTTGATCGACAGACCGGAAGCGTCCAACACGGCGGGCGAGAATGTGGTCGACTTCGCGCGATCCTGCAGCCAGCGCCAAGCGAGCGGGGCAAAGCCGAGGTGAAACCGGCGCACGCTGTCTTGACTGATGCCGCGCTCGACCAAGTACTGACGCGCTGGCTCAGCGTCCGCCGAATCGAGCAGGCAGCGGTGGAACTGCTCCTCAGCCCAGGCCATCACGCGGTACAGCGTCTGCTTGTCGTCCGGGCTTCCGGGTGCGACCTTCTTGGGACCGTGCGCCGACACCTCAATGCCAGCCCGCTCAGCCAGGATTCGCAGTGCCTCCGGGAAATCGACCCCTTCCCGCTTCATCACGAAGCTGAAGACGTCCCCGCCGATGTTACAGACCCAGCATTTCCAGGATTGGCGATCGGGATTGACCTGGAGACTCGGGCGGGAGTCGTCATGCCAGGGGCAGAGGCCGACATAGATCCGTCCCTGTCGACGCAAACGAATCGACCGGCTGACCAAATCGACTAGATCGGTCGCCTGACGGACCTGCTCTTTAATGTCGTACGATGATCCGAAGGACACCGGCGCTTCCTGTGGCTTTTGGGCCGCGGGAGAGTCCCAAGCGCGGCCACGGGCGGAGTGTCACTTCCCTGTGTTTGTAGACTCCAATGCCGCCGGTTCTGGGCCAACCAGCAAAGTGTGCTCCCAAAGCACGGTCGGCAATTATAGTAAGGCCGCCAGGGTGGGTCAACATCGCCGTCGACACGTCCCAGCATCGACGTAAATCACGTTCTGACAACTACTTTCTTAACTGCTTCCGGGAGGACGGTCCACCACGGTCACCTGCACCGTGAGGGACTTTGCATTGCGCATGACCACCACGTCGACCGTGGCTCCGATTTCTGTCATGGCCACACGCGAAAACAGATCCGTGCGGTTCATCACCGGCTTGCTGTCCCAGCGGATAATCACGTCGTTCGGCACAATCCCGGCGATCTGCGCGGCGACGGACTCCCGTCAGGATTGGGTTTGACTTCCAGCACCAGCGCCCCTTCGGGCTTGGACAACCCCAAGCTCTCGGCTTCTTCGGCAACGATGTCGCGAGGAGAGACGCCCAGCCAGCCGCGCGTGACACGCCCGTCCCGGACGATCCGTTCGTAAATGGGCCGTGCGATGCTGCTGGGAATCGCCAGGCTGATCCCCTGGTAAGTCTCGCCGACAATGGCTGTGTTGATCCCGATCACCTTGCCTCGTGAATCGACCAAGGGCCCACCACTGTTGCCGGGATTCACGGCCGCATCGGTCTGCAGGAAGTCGTGATAGGGGGAATTGCCTGTGGTGCCCGTCACGCTGATCATCCCGTTGCCCGGCTCCGCAGTAAACGACCGATGTTTACCGCTGAGGATGCCAAACGTCACACTCTGCTCCAATCCCAGCGGACTGCCAATCGCCCACAACAGAGCACCCACCTCCAGTTCGTCGCTGTCGCCCCACTCGGCGGCAATCAGGCCCTCGGCCGAGATCTTGAGCACCGCCATGTCCGTGGCGCGGTCGATCCCGACGATGGTCGCCGCCATCGTTCGGCCGTCACTGAGTCGCACACGGATGTGGCTCGCGCCCCACAGCACATGTGCGTTCGTGACGATGTATCCTCCCGGATCCACGATGACACCCGAACCCTGGCCCGTGGGCGGGTGTTGCCAGCCTGTGCCATCGGGCGGCAGCACGCTGTCGGCAAACGCCGCGGTGATATTGATGTGGACGACACTCGGTTCCACGCGGTTGGCCACCAACTGGTAAGCCTGGGACAGGTCGTTGAGTGCAACATTCTGCAGCTTCTCGCCGGCGGTTTCATACAGGGCTCGCTGCTTGCCACGCATGAAGGCAAACGTCATCTTCTCGACGGTATAGGGCAGGAAGAAGCTCAGCAACACGAGAAAGGCACTTGCGCTTAGCAGCCAGCCGAGGCGATCTTTGCCTGACGCCGGAGCGTCCCTTGCCGACCTGGGTCGCTCGCTCATCTTTGCCAACACGTCATCGCTGAAATCGCGGCTCGCAACTGCGTCAACCGGGTCGGCACCGGTATTCGGGGCTTCAGAATCGTGCGGACGTGTTGCGCTCATGCTCTGCATTATAGCGACTTGTTCGTGCAAACGGCCCCTCCCGTGGGGCACGCCGCTACAATTCGTGGCAGCGCGTGCGAGTCGCCCGAGGTTATGAGATACTGCCACCATGAGTCCGCTGCGTTACAACGACGAATTCCCGCCCGTCTCCTCGGCAACTGAAGACGGTCTGTTGATGTTGGGTGGGCGTCTCACTCCCGAACGGGTGCTGGAGGCCTATCGACGCGGCATCTTTCCATGGCCGATCGTCGAGAGCGAATACGAACTCCTCGCATGGTTCTCGCCGGACCCTCGTGCGATCATTGAATTGGACCAATTGCACGTGTCACGTCGTCTCGCGCGCCGCATGCGCAGTCGGCAGTTTCGCGTGACCTGTGATCAGGCGTTTGACGATGTGATCGCCGGCTGCGCCGCACCGCGCCGACAGATGGCGGAACCTGGATCACGCCGGACATGGCCCGCGTGTATGGCCAGCTGCACGTGCTGGGTCACGCACACAGTATCGAAGTCTGGCAAGAGGACATGCTGGTTGGCGGTTTGTACGGGATCAGTTTAGGCGGGTTTTTTGCCGGTGAATCGATGTTCCATCGGGAGCGCGACGCGTCGAAAGTCGCCCTGGTGACGCTCGTCGCCCACTTGCGAGCGCGCGGGTTTCGCTTGTTTGACGTCCAACAGGCCACGGCACATGCCGTGCGCATGGGAGCCACCGAGATCCGGCGGTCGCGGTTTGTCACGCGGCTCCGCGAAGCACTCAAGCTGCCCGTCACGTTCGGACACGAACTGGACCTGTCCCAAGTGCACGTCCTGATTGGGCGTGAGAGCTGACGACGCGGTCAGGTGTCTGTGACGTCGAGCCAAACCAGGATTCGTGAGGCGAGTGCCGCCACATCATTGCGGGGCAGGACCGGGACTGACACCGTCAGCGGCTCATCGGACACCACTGCCAGAATCGCTCCATCGCTGTTGGCCAGCGGTGGTTGCCCAGTGGCCGAACGCCATACCTCCACCTTGAGTGCGTCGGCTTGCGAATGCCCTTCGACGAGCACCAGATCACAATCCTGAAACAACGGCGCGAGGGACTCGTAGCGATCCGGTGCGTCATGCGGACCGCGGGATGGGATGAACACGGCATTCAGGAGCGGTGAGAGAATGCCAACCACCGCGGCGCCAGCCGTGCGATGGCGGTGTGAGTCCTTGCCCGGCGTGTCCAGTTCGTGCTGGTGATGGGTGTGCTTGATAGTCCCCACCCGCAGGCCACGCGCGGTCAGGTGCTCGACCAGTTCCACAATCAGGGTCGTCTTGCCGCTGTTCTTGCGGCCGACCACATGTATGCGCTTCACGGTGGTGGCTTCCTTATAAGTCCTATTGGTCCTATCAGTCCTATCGGACTGATAGGACCAATACGACCCATAGGACCTATGAACTCCGTGGTTGCTGTGTCATGTGTATGTCACCCAACCACCATCTGCACGCGAAAACACGCGCCAAAACACGCGTCTTCCGCTGGTGGGGCGCCGCCACGTGAACCGGTTCTCTGCTATGCTCAACCGTGGTCGGTCGGGAACCGACCAACCGGGCGACGCAAGCGGGCGGTCCCTTACAGCCGAACAGGAAAGGGAACCGCGATGCTACAGACAATGGTCAGTCTACTGGATGGGGAGCAAACGATCCACGTGCAAGTCCATGACGGTTTAGTGGACTTGACGCTGGCGGCGTTGAGCCGCCGAACCCGTGACAATCGAAGAGCTGAAGGCAGCCATGGGCCGATTCATGGAGCCTGCGGTGGTGGACTTCTACTTTGCCGGGGCCGAGCAAGGTCTGGCCACACGGAGTACGGAAGGCGGACACGTGATCATTGATTTCACGGCGCGGCTCGTCGTCAACGGCGGTGCCGCTCCGGAAATGCCGCGCCTGGGTTGTGTACTCTGCTGCGACGAACACTCCACGCTCGACGTCTGGTTGCCCTATCGGATCCCGGAGCAGTGGCAGATGACCACAGACACGCGGACATGGCAGGACCTTGCGCGCCGGCGCCGGCCTGTGTTCGCGGAAGACACTGATTTCGATGCGCGCGCGGTGCTGTATCCGAAACTTGCCGAGACGCTCGTCGAGCGTTGGCTGGCCACCGGCGGTCAGACAGCGACGCCCGTGACGGAGATCCAGGACTGGTGGTTACTCACGCCGCGCGAGGACTTGCGAGGCAAGACACCCCGCGACGTGCTGCTGGCCAAACACCGGTTCGTGGATGGCGATGTCCAAGATCAGGGAGAGACCTGGTCGCTGTTAGGCCGCTGCCCGCCAGGCTTGCCCACACGGTCCCACGCGTATCGCTTTGGCGGTTTCGGCACGCACGAGATCATCCTGTACCACGAACTGGTAGCGGTCCTGCTATGCGAAATCGAGCGCCGTGCAGGGGAGAATCATCTGGTCGACCTGCGCAATGAGATTTCTCACCTCGAGCAGTTTCAGCAGGAATGGATGCACCAGCCTCAACCGGACTTCTACGATCAGAGCCCGGCGGCGTTGATCGCCCGCGAGCGGGCGCGTCTGCCCGCCGTCGTTCCGAAAGGACACGAACATCTCGACCACGACTGCCCGTTGTGTCGCATGATGGCCGACAGTGACCAGCCGATGATCTGGCAGCTGGACAACTGCCTGCTGGAACAACGCTTCGCCACGTCATTCTGCCAGTCGCGCGCTGAATGGGAACGCCGGCAATGCGCGCCAGAGGAAGACTTGAACTGGGAGTCGCCGAGTCCGCTGCCCATGCCCGGCGGGTTCTCGGACGACCAACGCATCTGGCAGAACAGCTTCACGAACATGTCCAGCCTCACAGACATGCCGGCTTGGGAATCGGTCAACGTCATGCTGTTCGCCGTAGGCGGCCACATGGCCGAACTGGTGCATGACCTGCGCTGCGGTGCGGACACCGACGAACTGGTCCAACAGCTCCATATCCGGTTTGACTCTCTGCGCGTGTTCGTCAAAGAGCAACGCGAATTGTTCATCATTCGCAGTTCGATCGGCGACTTTGTCGAGTCGCTCAACGGTGTCACACAGGTCCGCGACGATCTGCGGCAGAAATGCGCAGACCTGGAGACGAAACTGGACTTCCTGGAAAAACGCTACGCGAAGCATCTTGGTCAGGACCTGGAGGCGACGTACTGAGGCAGGCCGGAGGCGGGAGGTCGGAGTCGGGAGGATGGTAGTGACGGCGGTCCACCGCATCTGGAGAACCACGAAACGGTTCAACGGCCAAGCCCTGGGTCTCGCAGCGCATCCGAAACGAAATGAAATGAAATATGGCGCAATCTGAAGCCGCGAGCCGGCGATCCTAGGCTCAGCCCAGGGCAAGCGCAGGCGCCGCCCTGGGGAACCGTTCCCCCCAACGATCCTCGCCCTGAAAGGGCGAAATATGCATCGCCCGCGGCTCCATACGCATGGCAGTCGCCACGTGAGCCAGGGCATATTGCCCTTGCAGGCAACGCTGTGAAGCATTTTCCAACGTGTTTTCTCGAGTTCTTGCCCCCTTGTGTTGACCTACAACGGCCCTCCGCTGGGCCTGTCCCTCGTGGTTACACACCAGTCGGGTGGTTGAACAGCAACGGTACGTGGTCGGGCCGCGGAGGAGGGAAGGCCGCAGGACTCGACCAGGAAGGCCTAGAAGAGCACGCAGAACCACCACAGAGGACACAGAGGACACAGAGAAAGCGAATTACAATCGGGAGTTGCAGCGTGAAATCCAGTTGACTTCGACAACAGGCATCGCTGACCTCCTCCGGTTTTCTCGGCGTCCTCTGTGTCCTCTGTGGTTTCTGATTCGTGACCCCCAAACGAACAGCTGAACACCACGACGAACACGAAGAGCGCGACGGGATCAGAGGGCACAACGATGGACATGGATGCGCCCGCTCCGCCGCTGAGACAGGCCCAGCGGAGGGCCGATAGGGATGAAGATGAGGGAATAGGTTGACGGGCTCTCTGATCAGCGGAGGCCAAGCAAGAAATGCTTCACAGCGTTGCCTTGCAGGGCTTCCGTGTTCGTGCGACTTGTTCACCCAGGGCGGCGCCGCGCTTGCCCCGGGCTGACCTGGCGTCGCCGCCTCGCGGCTGAGTGGACACGAGACTTGTGTGCCACAACGAGGTTGCTTCCCAGGGCGGATTGCGGATATCTTCAGTGTCCGTGGTCGTCGCATGTAGGTCAGCATCACGCATGGTCGGCTTTCCCGGGAGGAATCCATGGCGAACGCGCTCAGTAGAACGTCACAGGGCACGCGAAGTTATCTGGCGTTGATCAGTTTCATTGCCGCCTTGGGCGGATTTCTGTTCGGTTTTGACACGGCCGTCGTCTCGGGCACGCTGGTGTATCTGAAGGTCCAGTTCGCACTGGCACCGTTCATGGAAGGCGTAGTCGTCGCCTCCGCCCTGGTGGGCTGCATGGTGGGAGCGTTGTTCGCCGGTACGTTGAGCGATCGTTTTGGACGCAAAGCCATGCTGATTGTCTCGGCCATCCTGTTTGTGGTTGGCGCGATTGGCACGGCCGTTCCGCCGACCGTGACCCTCCTGATTCTCGCGCGTTGGATCGGTGGCGTGGGCGTGGGCGTGGCTTCGATGCTCGCCCCCATGTACTTGTCGGAGGTGAGTCCACCCCAGGTGCGAGGCCGCCTGATCGCGCTCTACCAACTGGCGATCACAATTGGCATCGTCGTGGCCTATTTCTCGAACGTTCTTCTGCAGTGGGTATCCACCGACATGTTGGCGGACATGTCCGCCGGACCCTGGCGTTGGATTCTGGTCGATGAAGTTTGGCGCGGCATGTTTGGCGCAGGAGCAATTCCCGCGGTGGCGTTCCTACTCCTGCTGCTTGTGGTGCCTGAAACACCGCGCTGGCTGGCCAAGCAAGGACGCATCGACGAAGCGCACGCGGTGCTGGCGAGGATAGTGGGGACGAAAGAGGCGGACCGCGAATTGGGCGAGATTCGGCAGTCACTGGATCAGGAAGGGGGCTCCATTCTCCAACTGCTGCAACCCGGACTCCGCGTTGCGTTGGTGATTGGCATTCTGCTCCCGTTCTTCTCGCAGGTGAGCGGCATTAATGCCATCGTGTACTACGGGACAACGATTTTCCGGGAAGCCGGCTGGGAACTGAGTGAGTCGCTGGGTGGACAGGCCTATGTCGGGTTCGTCAATGTGCTGTTCACACTTGTGGCGGTCGCGGTTGTCGATCGGTTTGGTCGCAAGCCGCTGCTGTACATCGGCATCTCCGGACTGGTGGTTGCCCTGATAACAGCCGCAGCGTTGTTCGCGGCCGGCCTCACGAATTGGCAATTGGTCGCGGTACTCATGCTATACATGGCGTGTTTCGCATTTTCCCTGGGACCAGTGCCCTGGATCATCATTGCGGAGATTTTCCCGACACGCATTCGAGGCCGCGCGATGTCGGTGGGCACCTTCACCATTTGGTGTACGAACACCATCGTCATGCTCGTGTTTCCCACGCTGCGTGACGGCCTGGGACCCGCTTACACCTTCGCAATGTTCGCCATCCTGGTTGCGCCAGCCCTGCTGCTCACCTGGTTGCTGATTCCCGAGACCAAAGGGCGATCACTTGAGGAGATCGAGCGCAGTTGGCAGCACGGGGCGTGATCGGCCTGCGCCCGGGCGTCTTGAAACGTGTTTGGACATTCGGGTGCCACTGGCTCTGCCAGTGCTGCAGTATCCAAGACTCAGCATACAGGGTGGAGTTGTGGACAGGCTCAGCACTGGCAGAGCCACTGGCACCCTTGAATAGTAGGTACGCCGATTTCCAGGCACATTCTTACACGGCGAGACCACGTCGGGTCCGACGTACACACCAGATCAGCGAGAGGGCGGTAAGCCCGGTGAGCCAGCCCACCACGCTTGCCGGCTCGGGCACTATCGATTGGCGGTCGTTGACCGTGCCGTAGGTGCCGGCGGGCAGCAACTCCCAGGTGAAATCGAAGTAGCTGTCGCCTCGGCCTGTCAGTTGCAGGGTGGAGCCCAACGGTGTGCTGGGAAGTTCCGACACACCGATGTCGGTAGACTCCAGTCCTGAAGCGACTCCGTCGGCGGCTGTGAAAACGCCTTCGTAGCTCAAGAATTGCTGCACCTGTTCTGCCATCGCGAGGGCCAATCCATCCGGGGACCCGTTTTGCAGCGAAACGTCCAGGGTGTAGAACGCGAAACCGTTGACGATGTCGCGCCGCGCGAAGGAACTCAACGGCGTCGGGCCGGCATACGACGCGCCGTTGCCGCCGTTATAGAGCGTCAGTGTCACGGCCGACAGGTCGCTCAGCGAGGTCGGCGCGACCACCTCGATAAACTCCCCTGTGTCGGTCCCGTCATTGTCATAGTGAAACTCGTTGATGAAGACCTGACTGTCGATAACGGAGCCCACGGCGGTCGATCCCAAAAACAACCATGTAATAAAGACGCGGTACATCGATGTCCTCCCATTTTCCTGAGTGTCCGTTCTCGCGCAAGTAACCCATCCATACTCGGTCGGATTACCGATGCCCGCGTCTTACACCCGTGCAATCGCAAAAGAAGTGTCTAAGCCATCACGGAATTTGGAAAATAATTCGTGGGCAGCGGGGCAGCGGGACAGCGGGACAAAGGGACAAAGGGACGAAGGGACAGAGGGGCAGACCAGAGAGGTCTGAACGGACTGCTTCTACTTCGTCGTTCGTCGATGCTTGTTCCGCATTCTGCGGTTCGACGGAGATGCCTCGGGCCCGCTGTGTCCTGCAACGACGATCACGCGAGCAGGTCGCCGGCCAGCAGCACGGCCCCGTACGCGGGATCCTCCACCACAGTGCTTGTTTGTGGAGCCGAATGGTGCTCGGCAAGATGCCGCAATACGGCATCACGCACCACCGGCTGATGCTGCAGCAGACCGCCGGAGAAGGCGAGATGGTATGTGTGGTGCGTGAAGGCCAGCGAGCGCGCGACGGCAGCAACCATGCCGCTCAGCTCCTGAGCCGCCTGATCCTGGATGTGCTGTGCAACCAGGTCTCCGTCCTCCGCGGCCGCCAGTACCAACGGAGCGAGGGACGCGATCCGGTGTCGGGCCTCGCGATCCTCATGGAGCAGCGGAATCAGTTCCCACGGACTGTGTAGACCAAGCTGTGCCAACAGACTTGCCGCCAATCGCGTATCGGAACCCCGTCCGTCTGTGGCCCGCGCAATGGCGCGCAGGGCTGAGAGTCCGATGGCATAGCCGCTGCCTTCGTCACCCAGCAGATAGCCCCACCCGCCGGCACGCGCCGAGCGGCCGTCGGACGTCTGGCCGTACGCGAGCGAACCAGTTCCTGAGATGAGTGCGATCCCGGTTCCCTGTTGTGTGCCGGCGCGGAGAATGATCTGCGCATCGTGGACGACCGACCAGCGAACGGCCAGTTCCTGCTGCGCACACCACTGGTACAGCTCATCGCGAACCGACTCGTGGCCTGCGCCAGCCATGCCCAGGCAGAGGGCTGCCACGCGCTCTCTCGTGCGTCCAGCCGCTGCGAACGCTGCACCCACGGCGTCGGCAATGTTCTGCTTGGCAATCTCCCATCCCGACGATCGCGGATTCGACGGGCCGCTGACACCACGGCCGATCGTGTGCGGTCCAGTATCGGCATGATGGGTCGCCAGCACCGCGGTGGTCTTAGTCCCACCGCCGTCGACGCCCAGGAGCAACAGCGGGGCGCTCGGCTCGGGAGCACGCGGCGACTGCGGATTGTCAGCAGGCACATCAACCTCCTTCCGACGCGATGGGCGGGGAAACCCTTCGTTTCGATCCAACGATAGACCGAATCCCTGTTTACGCCGAGATGGGCTGCAACTTCCTCGATGTCTACCCAACGCTCTTCAATGCTCATAGACGTTGCCATGCTCCTCTGACCGGCGAATCAAAAAGAGAACCAAAGAAAGTATATAAGAACAGGTTCGAATTTCAAGAGGAAAATGCGCGATCATGATGGGCGCGCGCCTGGCCCGGCTTCCGGCGGATACCTAACGGAGGGAAGTTCGAAACGTCGAAACGGGTGCCCGTGTGCAACCGCGCTGTTAAACAAGGCGACTCGAAAAACGGAGAACCGGAGAATCCGGAGAGGACATTTTCGATGAGCGCGCGCAACTCCCACGGTCGCACCCAGACCCCAGGCGGGGCGCACGGACTCGATAAGGATGACAGCCTTAAGCTATTGATTATTCCGGCACGTCCAATTTCGTGATTCCACGATGGACCTCTCTATGACAATTCGAACGTAAGAGGATGCACTTATCGATTTCGTCCCGGATCTTGCCCCAGCTACGGGTATAGCCTCTGTCAGAAATGCCGAAATCTTTTCCATTTCCTTCCAGATGATGAAACTCTAGGGCTTCTGGGCATCGATTATAGCCACAGATTTCACATCGTCCCCCCTTGTGCTCTAAGGCCATTAATCGGATCTTCTTCTCCGCTTTTTTACGGCGGCAATTAGATAGTCTCTTCGGTCCTTATATGCTCTTTTTTCTTTGGTCGACATGATACCCCCGGGCCGACAATTATTGGGAAAACGGTTAAGCTGTCCGACTCGGGTGGCAAAAGCCACGCCCTTATCAAATTACGAACAAAATAGAAAGTTGAAATGTGGCTCCTCGGCCAGGACTCGAACCTGGAACCTAGTGGTTACAAGCGCCCCGGGATTTCTTCCGGGCTTGGACTATCTCATCACCCGTTCCGGATACCGGACATAGGGTGTCGGGCGCTTCCCCCGAGCCGGGCTCGGGGTACGAGCTTTCGCTCTAGTCTCTGCACCTTCCCGGTCCCACTGGGACCGGGCTTGGCTCAGGATTACCCTGTCCTTAAGGGACGGCGGGCTTCCCTGAATTCACCCGATTCTTCGACCACGATTCCTCGTGGAAGCTGCATTTATACAGCCACCCGCTCTGCCAATTGAGCTACCGAGGAGCAGGCGGGGATAATCTAGCAGAATCGGGAGCCAATTTCAATCGGGCGGGCGGCATCTGGCGACGATCGTCGTTCCCCCTCTCGCATCTTCCTCTCCCGCCGCGGGGAGAAGACGAAGCCGCCAAGACCGGGCTGGCCGCCCTGATGAGCTGTCACGACTACGGACCGGACCCTAAAAACGGTAACCGGCCTGCTTGGCGACCTTACGGTAGTCGTCCCCCCCCATCTCGACGACCTTGCACATCTCGTAGAGCCTCGACCTCAACCGGACACCGATCCGGTCAGCCAAGGTATCCCCGCCTTTCTTGTAGAGGGCCTGAGGGCCGTCACCTTCCTCCTCCGAGTCCAGGTAATTGGACGTGAGGATGGTCAGCTTCTTCTGGTTGTAGCGCTGGTTGATGATGTAAAAGACCATCTCCTCGACCCAGGCCGTTGTCCGCTTGGCGCCCAACTCGTCGAGCACGAGCACTGCCGCCTCGAACACGGGCGACAGGACTTCCGATTCGCTCATGTTGGAATCCGGGGTGTAGGTGCTCTGGATGTCCCTAATCAGCTCCCGGAAATCGTAGAAGACGCAGGGCGATTTTTTCTTTTCGATGAGCTCCCGGATGATGGCCACGCTCAGGTGGGTCTTGCCCACGCCGCATGACCCGATGAACATCAGCCCGACTTCCTGGGCGGGGAAATTCTTGACGAACTGCCGGCTGATCTTGAGCGCGTCGCGGTGGGAATCGTTGTGGACCTCGAAGTTGGCGAGCGTGCAGTTCTGATACCTCTTGGGGATCCGTGCCTGGCCGAGGAGGGCCCGGGCCTGCTGCTCGTGCCAGCACCGGCAGCGCCGGGCGACCGGCTTCCCGTCAGAGTTGACGAGCAGCCAGCCGCTGCCCTCACATTCGATGCACGCTTTCGATGTCATCGGGTCGACTGGCTTTTTCATCGTCCGGGTCCGCCCCGATTCTATCACAGCGCTTCCCGCGCTTCCAGCCCGACCCCCCCTACTTGGGCGCGTCTTCGACCTTGACGATCTTCTTCGAACCCACCTTCACCAGGCTCCTGCGCCGAGCCTCGAAATCCCCCTCGCGGTCCCGAAAGCACTCGCTCTTGACGTACTCGAGAAGCTCGCTGACCTCGGCTTCCATCTGCCGCATCTTCTGCCGCATGTTCAGGATGACTTCGACCCCGGCCAGATTGACGCCGAGGTCACGGATCAGGTTGAGGATGACCTCGAGCTGCTTCAGGTCATCGTCGGTGTAAAGGCGCGTGTTGCCCCGGCTCCGGGAAGGCCGGAGGAGCCCTTCCCTTTCATAGAGCCTCAGCGTCTGCGGGTGGAGACTGTACATCTCGGAGACCCGGCTGATGTGATAATGCTTCTTGACCTCGGCGTCCGGTTCGCGCTTTTTTCTCATCCCTGTCTACACCAGCTTGGCTCTCGGGTTCCCGCCCGAGACCCGTTCGAGCTCTTTCATCAGATCCCGAACCCGTTGGTCGTCGGGCGACGGCGGCACGATGCTGATCTCAACGATCTCATCGCCCCGCGCCCGGCTCCCCGGGACGAGGGCGCCCTTCTGCCGGATGCGGAACTTCTGGCCGGACCTGGTGCCGGGCGGGATCCGGATGACCGTCCGGCCGCCCAGGGTCGGGACCTCGATTTTCGCCCCCAGGGTCGCTTCGACGACGGTGACCGGCAGCCGCAGATGGATATCGGCGCTCTCCCGCCGGAAAAGCGCGTGGGGGGCGACCTCGATCGTGATATAAAGGTCGCCGGGCGCTCCGCCCAGCCGGCCGGAATTTCCTTTGCCCGGCACTCTCACCCTGGACCCTGTATCGACGCCCGCCGGGATCCTGACCTGGATGTGCTCGGTCTGCCTGACGATGCCCTCGCCGCGGCAGTCCGGACAGGTACCGCCCCGGGCGGCCCCGGTGCCCTGGCACTGGGGACAAGCCGACTGGAACTTCATAGACCCCCGCTGCAGGTGGACCTGGCCGCTTCCGCCGCATGCGGGACAGGCTCTCGCTCCCGCAGCCTGGACGGAGCCTTGTCCCCGGCACGTTGGGCAAACGATGTGCCGGGCGAGCTGGATCCGGGTTTGAAGGCCGCTGATCGCCTCTTCGAACCCGATCTTCATGGTGTAGCTAAGGTCCTCGCCCCGCTCTCTGCCGGCCTGGGGGCGCCGGGCCCCCCCGCCGAAGAGGCTGTCGAAGAACTCGGAAAAAGTGGACGCCCCGTAACCCGAAAAATCAAAGCCCTCGAATCCCGGACCGGCCGGCCGCTGGCCTCGCGCAGCGCCGCCTTCGGCCCCGAACTGGTCATACGCCGTTTTTTTCTTGGGGTCGCCCAGGACCGAGTAGGCCTCCTGGATCTCCTTGAACTTCTCCTCGGCCGTCCGGTCGCCGGGGTTCACGTCAGGATGAAGCTTCCGGGCAAGACGACGATAGGCTTTCTTGATTTCGAGAGCCGTGGCGGAACGCCCCACGCCCAATACGCGGTAATAATCCTTTTCCATGTCTCAGGCCGTCCCGGCCCGCCCGCCGGCGTCGTCGGGACCGCCGCGAGAGCCGATTCTATTTCTCATCGTCCAGGACTTCAGCCTCGATCACCACATCGGCGTCGTCTGTCCCGGGCGCCGACGAACGCTCGCCGGCGTCGACCGGCCGGCCGGCCGGCCCGGCCGACGCTCCGGGCCCGGTCTGCCTGGAGATATTCTCAGCGATCTTCTGCGAGACCTTGGACAGGGTCTCCATCGCGCTCCGGATGGGCTCGATCTCTTCGGCTTCCGCGGCGGTCTTCGTGTTTTCGATCGCCTCCCGGGCCTGCCGAATGTCGTGCTCGGCGATCCTGTCGGGGTTTTCACCGAGGAACTTTTCGACCGAGTAAATAAGCTGATCGGCCTGGTTTTTCGCCTCGACGACATCGCGCCGCCGCTTGTCTTCCTGCGAGTGCGCCTCGGCGTCCATGACCATCCGGCCGATCTCCTTCTCGTCCAGACCGCTGTGCCCGGTGATCGTGATCTGCTGCTGCTTGCCGGAGCCGAGATCCTTGGCCGATACATGGAGGATGCCGTTGGCATCGATGTCGAAGATGACCTCGATCTTGGGCATCCCGCGGGGCGCCGGGGGGATCCCGCTCAGCTGGAAGCGACCGAGCGTCCGGTTGTCGGAGGCCATCTCCCGCTCGCCCTGGAGAACATGGATGTCGACGGTGCCCTGGTTGTCCGAGGCGGTGGAATAAGCCTCGATCTTCTTGGTCGGGATGGTCGTGTTGCGGGGGATCATCCTGGTGAAAACGCGGCCCAGCGTCTCGATGCCCAGGGTCAGCGGCGTGACGTCGAGCAGGAGGACATCCTTGACGTCGCCCGCCAGGACCGCGCCCTGCACGGCGGCGCCCACCGCCACCACCTCGTCGGGGTTGACGCCCTTGTGCGGCTCCTTGCCGAACAGCCCGGCCACGAGCTCCTGGATCCGGGGCATCCGCGTCTGCCCGCCCACGAGAAGGACCTCGTCGATGTCCTCCGCCTTCAGTCCGGCGTCGGCGATCGCTTGCCGGCAGGGCCCGGCCGAGCGCTGGACAAGGTCCTCGACCAGTTGTTCCAGCTTGGATCGGGAGATCTTCAAAAGGAGGTGCTTCGGGCCCGCGGCGTCGGCGGTGATAAAGGGCAGGTTGATATCCGTCTCCAGCGTCGTCGACAGCTCGATCTTGGCTTTTTCCGCCGCCTCCTTGAGCCGCTGGAGGGCCATTTTGTCGCGGGTCAGGTCGATGCCCGCGTCCTTTCTGAACTCGGCCACGATCCAATCCTGGATCCGCTGGTCGATGTCGTCGCCGCCGAGGTGGGTGTCTCCGTTCGTCGACTTGACCTCGACGACGCCCTCGCCGACTTCGAGGATCGAGATGTCGAAAGTGCCGCCGCCGAAATCGTAAACGGCAATGGTCTCGTCCTTCTTCTTGTCCATACCGTAGGCCAGGGCCGCGGCAGTAGGCTCATTGATGATACGCACGACGTCGAGGCCGGCGATCGTGCCGGCATCCTTGGTCGCCTTGCGCTGGCTGTCGTTGAAGTAGGCGGGAACGGTAATCACCGCCCTCTGAATAGGCTCACCCACGTAATCTTCGGCAGCCTTCTTCAGCTTCTTGAGGATCATGGCGGAGATCTGGGGAGGGGCGTAGTGATTCCCCAGGGCCTCGACCCTGACGTCGCCGTTGGCTTGCTGGGTGACCCTGAACGGGACCTGCTTGGTCTCCTGGCCAACCTCTTCGTACCGGCGTCCCATGAACCTTTTTATCGAATAGATCGTATTTTCCGGGTTGGTCACGCGCTGCCTTTTGGCCACTTGACCGACCAACCTCTCCCCCTTCTGGGTGAACCCGACAACAGAGGGGGTCGTCCGGCCGCCTTCCTCGTTGGGGATGACAGTAACCCTGTCGCCTTCCATGATGGCTACGACAGAATTCGTGGTTCCCAAATCAATGCCAATGATCTTGGCCATAAGATCCTCCTTTTGTTAGGGCTCGAGTATAATATTTGAGTATAACATTGTCAAGTATTGATTATATAAAATCTATATAGTAACGATAGTAACGCATAGTAATGCTAGGCAAGGCCCCCGGAATTTACGAGATTGGGAAATCAGGGCCGTTTTTCAGATGGGAAAAATGAGGACCTTCGCGCCTTCGGCCAGTGACCAATAGACCGATTGGCAATCTTCCGGGGCCTCCATCGTGAGGTCGATCGCCGAAAACGGCTGCTTTTTCAGGCGATACCGAAGGTTCTTCAAGGGAACCCAGAAATACCAGGAGAGATTGTGGCCGAAGGAGGCGACCCGCGGGAGGAATTTCACGGCCCTGGGCCTGAAATACAGGCTGGTGCCTTCGCTCATGAAAAAAATATAGCTCGAGGGCATATCCTTGAGCTCCAGCGCGTCGAGCTCAAAAGACTGGGCTTTCTGCTCCTCTTTCTTTCCCTCTTTCTTCCTGACGGACTTTGCCGCCTCGGCCAGCGCCTGTTCCGCCTGCTCTTCCGTTTGGGGTATGATCTCGGTTCTCTTCGGCGGGCTGAGAGTGCTCTTCCTGGCGATGGACAGGCTCTCGAGGGGTTGAGCCGTCCCCCAGGAGTGAACCCCGGCGAGCTTCCACTCCCTCAAGGTCAGACCGCCGGCGCGGAGGGACATCGTGCGGCTTTTCGTGAGGATGACGAGGTAGAGCGACGAGGTCTTGGCCAGGGCCAGGTCCTCGCGCAGGAACTTATCTTGGACCGCGGGCGAGGGCGCCTGCTGGGCAAGTCCCTGAACGGCCAGCAAAACCGCGAGACTGGCGAGAGCTGCTATTTTCCGCATTTCAGAAAATGTAAATCCTCGTTCCGATGGAAGCGGACTCGTAGATTGCCTTAAGGTCGGCGTCCCCCACCCTGACGCAGCCGTGGGTCACGCTCCGGCCGAGCAGGCGGGTGTAAAGGGTGCCGTGGATAAAAAAACCATCCCCGAACCCCAGGGCATAATCCCCCAGGACGCCGGCTTCCATGCGCTCCTCTTTCTTCTTGGGCGGCATTTTGCCCTCTTCAATGAAGGCCCAGTCGGGCTTGATCCAGGTCGGGTTGAGGAGCTTGGACTTGACCTGGAACTGGCCCCGGGGCGTGTCGAAGATCCACTTCCGGCCTCCCCCGGGCTCCTCGAGCACGCTCCCGCTGCCGCAGGAGATGACGGCCTGACGGACTAGCTGGTCATCCTTCTTGAGGGCCAGGACGTTTCGGGCGGAATCGACCACAATGTAGTTGCCTTTGGGAAAGAGCGCCCGGAGCTTTTTCTGGACGGATGCGATATCGGCTTCGACCGAGGCCGGCCCGTTCTTGCCCTTGGCCAGGTCCGCCGGAAGCTGCGGCTCGGCCGCGCCCCGCGGGCGGGCGACGATGATGGCGACGGTCTCGATAGCGACCAGGGCCGCCAGGATGGCACCCAGGGCCAGCAGGACGATCTTTTTTCGACTCATGGGCGGTCGGGATTACCGATCGAGCTCAGCAGCCGGTCGGCGCTCTCCAGGCTGCCGACGATCGTCACCGGCGTGCCCACCGGGATGGTCGGGAACAGATTCTCGATCACTTCATTGCGCACTGCGACGCAGCCGTTGGTCAGGCAGTCGTTGCCGCCGCCGTGGATCTCGATCAGCCCGCCGATCCCGGCCCGGGCCGGGATTAAACCCTTTTTCTTGGCCTGGGAATACTCCCGACGGTCCGTGTCGTTCGGATAGTCGATCAGCAGCGCTTTGCTGAAACGGCTGGCGGAGATCTTCTTGATCACCTTGTAGCGGCCTTCGGGCGTCGCCTCATCTCCGGCATAGAGCTTATCGGACAATCCGAACTTGCCCAGGCCGATTTCATAGACAGCGGCGGGCCGGCCGGATTTGAAAACCGTCATGGTCCTCTCGAGCTTGTTCACGACGATCGCGGTGCTGCCCCGCCGCCGCGACTCGCGGACCGTCTCCTCGACCCACTTCTTCCATCGAGCGACTTGTTCCTCGTCGGCGTACCTGGCCAGGAGCGAAAAGAGCGCCTCCTCGGCCGCGCGGAGATGGCGGTCGATCCGCCCGAGCCCGGGTTCGAGCTCCTGGTACTTCTCTTCCTTGAGCTGCTGGCCGACCTCCCGAAAGGCGACGTCCGCCTGGGTGAGGCTTCTCCGGATCTGACCGTTCTCGTTCATGCTTTCGGTCAGCGCCTTGATCTTGGCGATCCGGCCCCCGAGCTGGCCCAGCCTCCGCGAAAAGTCCTTCGATTGACTCGCTTTCTCGTTCCGGACCGCCTCCAGGATGCTTTCTCCCTGGCTCAGGACGACGAGGAAATCCGCCCGTATCTTTTCATAGTCGCGAAACCACTGGATTTTGGCTTTTTCCCTGTTCAGCTTGTCCCGCGCCGTTCCGAGATAATCCAGGTAGCAGGCGTATTCCCGCTGGGCATAAAGAGGAGCGCCGGCCCTCCAGAGTTCGTGTTCCTGGGTTTTGACCCTTTCGACTTCCGGAGGAACCGGCGGTGCCTGGCAAGACGATAGCGTGAGGCATAGCGGAATTATGCCTCTGAGTAAAAAAGGGAGCCGCAAATAAGGTCAGCTACTCAGATGACGTCGGCTATTTTCCCTTGACCTTCTCCATCGCCGTCTTGACCTGGTCGGTGATGGCCATGGCCTTTTCCTTGATGGTGGCGGCCTTGCCGGAGGCGCCAAAATAGTCCTGGCTGTCGATGGCGGTCTGGATCTCGGCGAAGGACATATCCAAGCCCGCGAGATCAGCTTTCATGGCCTCGATGTCCGCCTTCGTGCCCTTGCCCTTAGGGGCCTTGTCGAGCAGCGCTTTGGCCTCGTCGAGGGCCGTCTTGGCGTCGGTCTGCGCCTGGATGGCGGCGTTCTTGGCCGCTTCCTTCTTGGCCGGGATGCTGGCCTTCAGGGCGTCGGCATCAGCCTGGACCTTCGCGAGCATCTCTTTGGCGGGGCCGTACTTCTTGAAGAACTTCTTGCTCTGCGTGGTGATCTCATCCATGGCCGCCTGCATCGAGTCATTCAGCTTCTTGAGTTCCTCCGGTGCGTAGACATCGGCGCCTTCGGCTTGGGCCGCGGCGATGGACGCCTTGACGGCGTCGATCTGCTCCGTCGGCTGCTTGGCGCAGCTCGTGAACAGCGAAACCGCAAAAATGCCCAAGACGAGGAATTTTGTAAAATGCTTCATTAGAGTTAACCTCCTCTCAATGATTGAAAATAGAAAACCTCGATGCGCTTGCTTATAGCATACGGCAATCCAATTG
The DNA here is from genome assembly GCA_963764885.1 of Candidatus Aminicenantota bacterium. Lineage (GTDB taxonomy): Bacteria > Acidobacteriota > Aminicenantia > Aminicenantales > UBA8522 > CAVSCD01. Next base: position 239,153 of record CAVXUH010000008.1, on the reverse strand, counting down.
TCAATCGAGCTCAGGCGTCCGGGTCGAGGATGAACTTCTCCTTCATCAGCATCTTCAGCTGTTCGCGGGACTGCCTGATGATCGCCTCGGCCGTCTTGAAGCGCTCCTCGGCCGGCGCCGTGACCCGGGCGACCCCCTGCTCGATGCCTTTCGAACCCACCGCCACGGCTTCCCTCGGAAAGACTTCCCACTCGTCCATGTTCGGGACGATGTATTCTTCGCTGAGACCCCGCTCCTCGGCGATCCGGGCCAGCTCCTGGGCGGCCGCGATGCACATCTCGTCCGTGATCGTCCTGGCCCGGATGTCGAGCGCGCCGCGGAATATGCCCGGGAAGCCGAGGGAGTTGTTGATCTGGTTCGGAAAATCCGACCGGCCGGTGGCGACGATCCGAGCGCCCGCCTCCTTCGCCTCCCACGGCCAGATCTCGGGCACGGGATTGGCTTCGGCGAAGACGATGGCGTCCTTGGCCATCTCTTTGACCCAAGCCTTGCGGATCGTGCCCGGGCCCTGCTTCGAGGCCGAGATCAGCACATCAGCACCCCGTAAGGCGTCGGGAATGTCGCCCTTCATCTGCTTCTCGTTGGTGATGAGGCAGACGTCCCATTTTTCTTTGAACCGCTCCTTCATGACGTCCCGGTCGCTCCGGTCGCGATGGAGGATCCCTTTGGTGTCGACCCCGATGATGTTGCCGGGCGTGACGCCCGCCCGCACCAGCAGCCGGACGATCGCCACGCCCGCGCCGCCGCTGCCGACCATGACGAGCTTGACCTCGTCGATCTTCTTACCGACGAATTTCAGGGCGTTGATGAGCCCGGCCACCGTCACGCAGGCCGTTCCCTGCTGGTCGTCGTGCCAGACCGGGATCTCGCACTGCTCACGCAGCGTGTCCAGGATCTTGAAGCACTTGGGGTTGGCGATATCCTCCAGGTTGACGCCTCCGAACGTCGGCTGCAGCGCCTTGACGATGTCGATGAAGCGGTCAGGGTCCTTCTCGTTGAGGCAGAGCGGAAAGGCGTCCACACCCCCCAGATACTTGTAGAGGAGCCCCTTGCCTTCCATGACCGGCAGGCCGGCCTCGGGACCGATGTCGCCCAGCCCGAGCACGCGCGAGCCGTCGGAGATGACCGCCACGAAGTTCCACTTGTTGGTGTAGTCGTAGACCTTGTCACGGTCCTGGTGGATCGCCTTGCAGACGGCGGCGACGCCGGGGGTGTACCAGATGGCGAAATCGTCAAAGCTCCGGATCCGGCACTTGAGGGTCACGCCGATCTTTCCCCTGTAGAAAGCGTGAAGACGCATCGCCTCCGCGGAGGGTTTTTCGGCCTTGGCCAGGAGCTCGTCGATCGTGACTTCCTTCATGGGTTCAGACCTCCTTTTTGCCGAAGAGAATTATGGTCTAGAAGCGCACGAATTCGTATCGCGAGTCCGTCTTCCGGACCCGGCCGAAGAAGTGGACCGGGTCGTGGACGAAGGCGAGGATCCAGCCGCCGGCAATGGCCTCCTCGTAGAGTTTCTTCCGGGTCTCGAGCGTTTCGACGGGATACAGATCGTAGCTCATGATGTAGGGGAGGCGGACGTGGGCGGCGGTCGGCACGAGGTCTCCCAGAAAGTACAGGGTCTGACCGCCCGACCTGACCAGGACGGACTGGTGGCGGCGGGTGTGCCCGGGAGAGACGATGACATCGACGCCGGGAGTTATGAGCCGGTCGCCGTCGACGAGGTCGACCTGGCCGGCCTCCCGGAGCGGGACGAAGTTTTCGGCGAGGTAGCTCGACCGGTCGCGCTCGTTGGGATGGACGGCCGCCTCCCACTCCCCTTTCTGGATGATATACCGGGCCCGCGGGAAGGTCGGGACGACGCGGCCGGTCTCATCGCGACGGGTGTTCCCCCCGCAGTGGTCGAAGTGAAGATGCGTATTGATGACGAAATCGACATCCTCCGGCCGGAAACCCGCGCTCTCGAGCGCCGGCACCAGGCCGGGCTCGGTCTCGACGCAGTAGATGCCGGCGAACTTCTGGTCGGTCTTGGTCCCGATGCCGGTCTCGACGAGCACCACCGCCCCGGGCGTCCTGACGACCAGGGAATTCAGGCCGAGCCGGATCCTGTTCTTCTCATCGGCCCGGCAGACCTTTTCCCAGAGGGTCTTGGGCACCACGCCGAACATCGCCCCGCCGTCAAGCAGAAAGTGCCCCTCGCGGAGGCCGAAGATGTCGATGTCCCCCAGCCGGATGTGATCGGTCGTCATCGGAGCAGCTTGTCCAGATCATAGATGAGGTCGCGGCGGACGGGGTCGGCCGCTTCGATCTCCCCCGTGTCCATGCGGATGGCGTCCTCCGGGCAAGCCTCGACGCAGAACCCGCAAAAGCAGCAGCGGCTTTCGTCGATGATGAACCGGGCCGGCAGCTTCTGGATCTCGGGGTCGGGATCCTCCGTGGCTTCGACAAAGATGCACTCGGAGGGACACACCGTAACGCACAACATGCACGAGACGCAGCGCGGCTGGCCGTCGCCGCGCCGCGTCAGCCGGTGGAGGCTGCGGTGCCGGGAGGCCAGTTCCTTCCGCACTTCGGGATACTGGATGGTGACCGCGCCCGGCCGCCGCGTCTTGATCCCCAGGGCCTTGAGGATGTGGTAGAACATGTTGACAAAGAAGTGGCGCGCGGTGATCAGTCCGCCCCGGATGATCTCGAGAAGGTAGCCCAGCGACTTGATCATTTGAGGATCCCCATGGCCACCGCGGTCCCGGCGATGTTCACAAGACTCAGCGGGATGAGGAGTTTCCAGCCCAGGTCCATGACCTGGTCGTACCGGAAGCGCGGATAGGTCCAGCGGATGAGGATCTGGAGCCAGCAGAAAAAGACGATCTTGACATTGAAGGCGAGGACCTGGAAGACGACGACCAGCCCGTGGGGCAGTCCAAAGACGCCCCCCCAAGGCCAGTGGAAACCGTCGGCCGCCAGCCAGGGCACCTGCCAGCCGCCGAAAAAGAGCGTCGTCAGCAGGGCGGAGACGATGATGATCTCCATGAAGTCGGTCATCATGAACAGGCCCCACTTCAGCCCGCCGTACTCGGTAAAAAACCCGATGATCTCGGATTCGCCTTCGGGCTGGTCGAACGGCACGCGCTTGGTCTCAGCCAGGGCCGCGAACAGGAAGATGACGAACCCCAGGGGCTGGAGGAGGACGCCCCATCTCGGGAGCCAGCCGAAGACGTTCTCTCCCTGGAAGGCGACGATGTTCTGGAGGCGGAGCGAGGGAAAGACCATGATCAGGCCGATGAGCGAGAGCCCGAGCGCGACCTCGTAGGAGATGAGCTGGGCGGCGCCGCGGACGCTGCCGAGGAGCGCGAAGCGGTTGCGCGAGGCCCAGCCGCTGAGGATGATCCCGTAGATGCCGACGGACAGCATCGCCATGATGAACAGGAGCCCCGCGTCCATGTCCAGGACCTGGAGGTTGATAGTCCGGCCGCCGACCCGGAGCTCGCTCCCGAAGGGGACGGCGCAGATGGTCACGGCCACGAAAAAGAAGGAGAGGAACGGGGCCAGCGTGTGCAGGAATTTGTTCGAGAAGGCGGGGACGAAATCCTCCTTGAAGATCATCTTGATCGCGTCGGCGAACGGCTGGATGAGGCCGATGAACCGGAATTTTCCGATGTTCGCCCGGTTGGCGCCGACCCGGTCCTGGATAACGGCGCTCTCCTTCCGCTCGAGCCAGGTGAGATAGAGCGTCAGTGTCAGGAACCAGATCAGCGTGCCGACGATCTTGATTACGGTGATAACGACGTCCATCATATCCTACGCAAAGAACGGGATCTCTTTTTTCATGACGGCGGTGATATCGGCAGGGGACGCCAGAGGACCGAAGAAGCCGCCGTCGAGTCCGAGCGCCGCGGCCAGGTCGAGGAGCGCCCGCCACTCGGGCCAGCCCTCGGAGCAAAAATCGAGCGCGGGCAAGAAAGCCTGCAGGCGGCCGTCGACATTCGTCAGCGTGCCGCTTTTTTCGGCGATGACGGGGGTCGGGATGGCGATGTCCGCCAGCTCGTCGAGCGGGCTGCGATGCGAGGCCCAGAGGTACTTGGCCTCGACTTTATCGAAAGCGGCCCGGAGCTCGCCGCGCGCGGCCTGCCGCGCCAGGAAATGCCCGAACACCAGAAGCAGGCTGGCCCCGGCCGCCAGGTCGCCGAGCCCCGGGACGGCCGGGAACGGGCCGATGGCGGCGGCGCCCCGCCTGTTGGGCGTCCGCTCGGCCGTCTGCAGGAACCCGTCGCCCTCCCCCTCGGGAGGGTCGGCCAGAAAAACGTTTTTCAATCCGAGGCACCGGCGGAAGACCCGGTCCGCAAGGAAAAGCTCCTCGTTGGTCATTGTCGTGTTCAGGACGACCGCGATCCGCGACGATTTGTTGAGCTCGACCAAGCCGCGAACCTTGGCGGCGATAATCTGCGTGGCCTTCTCCCGGGTGAGCGTCGTCTCCCGCCCGCCCTTGTTCTGCACGAGCCTGTCCAGCCGACTGCGGTCCAGGTAGGCGTAGCCGTACCGCCCGAAATCGCACATCCAGTGCCCGTTGACGCACGGGTTCTCCCGGGGCCGGATCCGGTAGACGCGCTGCGGCAGCATGACCCGGGCGAACCCCGGGTGGGCATCGATGAAGATGTTGCAGCCGCGGCCGCAAAGAGGACAGATGGACTCCTTGGCGGCGAGGAGCCAGACCCGCGCCCGGAACCGGAAGTCCGCATCGGTGATGGCGCCGACCGGGCAGATGTCCACGAGGTTGCCCGAGTAGTTATTGGATACCTTGTCGGTCTCGTAGGTGCTGATCTCGGAGTGATTCCCCCGATTGAGGACGCCCAGCTCGCCCGTTTTCGTGACCTCCTTCAGAAAGCGGACGCACCGCGTGCAGAGGACGCAGCGCTCGCGGTCCAGGATGAGTTTGTCGCCGATCGCCACCTTTTTCTCCCGCTTCTCCTTGGCGTCCTTCAGGCGGCTCTCGAACAGGCCGTGCTCATAATAATAATCCTGGAGCCGGCACTCCCCCGCCTTGTCGCAGATCGGACAGTCGAGGGGGTGCTCGGCCAGCAGGAACTCGAGGACAGCCCTTCTCGCCTCAGTGACCCGGGGGCTCCGGGTCCGGACCTTCTGACCCTCCCGGACCGGCGTCGAGCAGGCCAGCTCGAGCTTGGGCAGGCCCTCGATCTCGACGAGGCACATTCGGCAGCTCCCTTCGGGAGCAAAGGCCGGGTGAAAACAGAAATGGGGGATGTCGATGCCGGACTCCTGGGCCGCCCGGAGGATCGTCAGGCCCTCTTTCGCTTCGAGGACCCGGTCGTCGATCGTCAGCTTGACCATCGGCTCAGCTCTCTCCCTCTCTCATGGAAGGCTCCGCTCCAGTTCGCTCCGGAACTTCCTGCAGATCGCCAGGACGGGCATGGCCGCGGCGTCCCCGAGCGGGCACTCCGTTCTCCCCCGCATGTTCGAAGCCAGGCTGATGATCGTGTCGATGTCATCGGCTTCACCCCGACCTTCGCTCATCCGGGTGACGATCTTATGGATCCAGGCCGTTCCGATCCGGCAGGGCGTGCACTGCCCGCAGGATTCGTGAGCGTAGAACCTGGCCGTGATCCGCAGGACGTCCAGCATGGATGTCTCCTGGTCGATGACCATGACCGCTCCCGAACCCAGCATCGACCCGGCGCCCGCCAGGGAATCGAAGTCCATGGGCAGGTCGATCTCGTCGGCGGTCAGGATGGGAGCGGACAGGCCGCCCGGGATCACCGCTTTGAGCGTGCCGCCTTCTTTCATCCCGCCCGCGTGCTCTTCGATCAGCACGCGCAGGCTCGTCCCCAACGGCAGCTCGTAGACGCCGGGCCTCCGGACTTTCCCGCTCACGCCGAACAGGCGGGTGCCGCCGTCCTTGGGCAACCCGTGCTTGACGAACCAGTCGGCGCCGTTCAGGATGATGGACGGGACGTTGGACAGCGTCTCGATGTTGTTGATCACCGTGGGCGCGTCGAACAGGCCGATGACGGCGGGGAACGGCGGCTTGAGGCGCGGATGCCCCCGCTTTCCTTCGAGGGACTCGATGAGGGCCGTTTCCTCGCCGCAGATGTACGCGCCCGCACCCCGGTGGACGAAGACGTCGAGGTCGAACCCCGAGCCGAGGATGTTCTTCCCCAGCAGGTTCTTCAGATAGGCGTCGGCGATCGCCCCTTCCAGCCGGCGGGCGACCGACTCGTACTCGCCGCGGACATAGATGTAGGCCGTGTGAATGCCCACGGCGTACGAGGCGATGGCGATCCCCTCGAGGAGGAGGTGGGGGTTGTGGAGCATGATGTAGCGGTCTTTGAAGGTCCCCGGCTCGCCCTCGTCGGCGTTGACGCACATGTACCTCGGGCCGGGCAGGTTCTGCGGCACAAAGCCCCACTTGACGCCGGCCGGGAATCCCGCTCCACCCCGGCCCCGGAGGTTCGCCCTCTTCACCTCGCCCAAGACATCAGCGGAGGTCATCTTCAAGGCCTTCCCGACGGCCTGGTAGCCGCCCCGGCTGAGATAGACACCGGCATCGTGGAGGTCGGCCACGCCGAAGTCCCGAGTGAGAACCTTATCGTCCATTCCCTCAATCCAAACCGGCCAGGATCCGGTCGATTTCCCCCGGGTCCAGGTGGCCGTGATAGTCGCTGTTGACCATCATGCAGGGCGCCTGGTCGCAGGCGCCCAGGCACTCGACGGTGGTCAGCGTGAATCTCCGGTCGGCGCTCGTCTCCCCCGCCCCGATGCCGAGCTTCTTTCCGAGGTATTCGAGGAGCGTGCCCGAGCCCCCGAGCGAACAACTCAGGTTGCTGCAGACCTGGAGGTGGTACTTGCCCAGGGGCCGGCGCGTGAGCATGGTATAGAACGTGACCACTTCGCGGACCCGCATCTTCTGCAGCCCGAGCGTCCGGGCGACGAATTCCTCCTCGTCGGTCGAGATGCAGCCCGCCGCCTCCTGGACGAGCCGGAGAACGGGAATGAGCGCCGCCTCCTTTCTCGGATACCGGGAGGCGATCTCTTCGATCTGCCGGAGGAGCGTGTCCGGATATTCGCGGCTCATCGATCGAGTTCCCCTCCGATCATGTTCATCGAGCCGAAAGTCGGGATGACGTCGGCGACATAGCGGCCCTTGATGAGCTGCTCCAGTGCGGAAACAATGTGGAAGCAGGGAGCCCTCAGGTGCAGGCGCCAGGGACGGTCCGTGCCGTCCGAGACGATGTAGAAACCGAGCTCGCCGTTCCCCCCCTCGACCGAAAAATAGGCCTCGCCCTTGGGGGGCCGGAGGCCGTGCCCTTTCATGAAGAATTTGAAGTGCCGGATCAGGCCTTCGATCGAGGTGTAGGTATCTTCCTTGGGAGGCACGGCGCAGCCGGGAGTCGCGGTCAGGATGCCGGGCAACCGCTTCTTCTCGGAGCCCTCGAGGTTCGGGGACAGCCGGACATCTTCGCGCAGGCGGAGGCGGCGGGAGGTCCGGATCGCTTCCGCCGGTTCGACGCCGCCGGCGATGAACGAGGGGGCCGTTCCGGGGATCCGCCCGGCCGCCTGCTCGATGATCCGCAGGCTCTGGTCCATCTCCTTCATCCGGACCAGATAACGGTCGTAATTGTCCCCGCGCTCGCCCAACGGGACCTCGAAATCCAGCCTGTCGTAGCCGCTGTACGGGAAGGCCTTGCGGACGTCGTAGGAGACGCCCGTCGAGCGCAGGCACGGCCCCGTCCAGCCGTAGGCGAGCGCCTCCTCTTTCGACATGACGCCGACATCTCTCGTCCTGTTGAGGAAGATCTTGTTCTTGTCGAGGAGCCCGTGGACATCCTTGAGCACGGCCCGCGTTTCCGCGATGCCTTTTTTCAGGGCCGCCTCGAAACCCGGGTGGAGGTCGGCCCGGACGCCGCCGATCCGGATGTAGGAGGTCGTCATCCGGGCGCCCGTCGTCTGCTCGATGACGTCCCAGAGGAACTCCCGGGCCTTCATCTTATAAAGGAAGGCCGTGAAGGCGCCCGTCTCCATGGCCATCGCCGCCAAACAGGTCAGATGGTCGGAGACGCGGGAGAGCTCGCTCATGATCACCCGGATGCCTTGGGCGCGCTCGGGGATCTCCAGCCCGAGCATCTTTTCCATGGTCATGGCATACCCGAGGTTGTTGATGAGCGGCGATACGTAGTTCAACCGGTCGGTGTAGATGAGCAGGTTGAAATAGGTCTTGCTCTCGCATGTCTTTTCGAACGCCCGGTGGAGGTAGCCCACCTCCACCTCGGAATTGAGGATGCGCTCGCCGTCGAGCTCCAGCATGATGCGGATCGTGCCGTGCATGGCGGGATGCGACGGGCCCATGTTGATGAGCATCGAGTCCGGCCGCGCCTGCTGTTCGAGCTTCGTCGGCATCTCATTCCCTCATCCGGATCCGGGGCTGCCGCCGCCGCAGCGGATAATCCTTGCACAGCGGATGCCCCTCGAAACCGTCGTACATGAAGAGGCGGCGGAGGTCGGGGTGCCCCTCGAACTCGACCCCGAACAGGTCGAACACCTCGCGCTCCAGCCAGTTGGCATTTTTCCAGAGCGGCGCCAGAGAAGCGATCCTCGGCTCGGCCTCGTCGAGCCGGGCCTTGATCCGGAGCCGCCGGACGCGGGAGAGCGAGAAAAAGTGATAGACCATCTCGAACCGGGGCTGGCGGGGTGCATAATCCACGCAGGTCAGGTCGAGAAGCACGGAAAAATCCTGGGGCGCCGACTTCAGAAAGGTGGCCACCTCGAGGAGGTCCGGCCCATCGATCTCCGCGACCTCGTCCCCCGGGGAGACCGGGGCTTCCCGGACCCGGCCCGGAAACCGGCGGCCCAGGAGGGCTAGGATTTTTTCTTCTTCCATCGCCAATCCTGTTCCTGGTGCTGGATCTTGTCCTGCAGCTTGAGGAGCCCGTCGAGCACCATCTCCGGGCGGGGGGGGCAGCCCGGGATGTAGATGTCGACCGGGATGACCTGGTCGATCCCCTGGACGACCGCGTAGTTGTCGTAGATGCCGCCGCTCACGGCGCAGGTGCCGAAGGCGATGACCCACTTGGGCTCGGTCATCTGGTCGTAGACCGTTCGCAGCACCGGGGCGAGCTTCTGCGTCAGCGTGCCCACGACGAGGAGCATGTCCGACTGCCGGGGCGAAAACCGCGTCCAGCCGGCGCCGAAGCGGTCGATGTCGAAGTGGGCGCAGGCCGCCGACATGTACTCCATGCCGCAGCAGGCGGTGACGAAGGGATAGTGGAAGAGCGAGTACTTGCGGGCCCAGCCCAGAAGCGAGTTAAACTGCGTGGTGATGAACTGCCCGGCCGGCGGCTGTTTCTTTTTCACCTCGGCCATGACGCGTCCGGGCTCAATCCCACTCGAAGGCGCCTTTTTTCCAGGCATAGATCAATCCCAGGACGAGGACCGCGAGGTAAGCGAGCATGATGACCAGGCCCGGTCCCATCATCTCCCTGAACACGAGCGCCCACGGGAAAAAGAAGACGACTTCGACGTCGAAGAGAAGAAAGATGAAGGCGACGAGATAAAACTTGACCGGAAACGGTTTGATCCCCTGCTGGAGGTAGGGGCTGCCGCACTCAAACGGCTGCTCTTTGGCCGGGTTGGTCCGCGACGGCCCCAGGAGCTTGTTCATCGAGATGAGGATGAGGCCCAGCCCTCCGAAAATCAGAAATACCAGAACGAGCTCGAGCACGTCACTCCTTCGAGCCAAGTACGAAGAAGCCATTCTAACCAAACACCCGGAAATCTGCAAACTTTTGACAAATTAATTCCCATCCCCGATAATAGCGCGTCAAGAGCGACGCACCAAGGATGCCTTCCGACCCGCCCTGGCCAACACCATGAAGATCGCAGGCTGGCTCAGAGCCCTGTCGGGACTGTTGGCCGTCCTGGGCGCCGCCGGCTGCGACCGCGGGCCGCGCCCGCAAAACTTCGTGCTCGTGACCCTCGATACCCAGCGCGCCGATTTTGTCAGCGCCTACGGGCCGGGCGGCGCCGTCACGCCGCGGATCGACTCCCTCGCCCGGGAGGGGATCCTCTTCCGGAACGCCTTCAGCCCGATCCCGATCACCATGCCGGCCCACGCCTCGATCTTCTTCTCCGAACCGCCCCACGAGGTCGGGAACTACAACAACGGGCAGAAGGTCGGGGTCAGGCGCTCCCGTCCGTCGCTGGCCAACCTTTTCCGCAAGGCCGGGTTCTCGACCGGGGCCTTCGTCTCCTTGGGCGTGCTGGCCGCCGGTTACGGGCTCAACCAGGGTTTCGAGACCTACGAGGACGCCTTTCCGGCGGACCGGTGGTACCTGTCCGCGGGCGAAGTCAACGCCCGAGTCTTCCCCTGGCTCGATGGGCACAAAGACCGGCCGTTTTTCCTTTGGGTCCACTATTCGGACCCTCACGACCCCTACGCCGCGCCGGGCGCCCCGAGGGACTTGAGGCTCTACCTTAACGGCGAGCCGGTTTATGAAACCAGCCTCCAGACCTACGCGCTGAACGGGGTCGACCTCGGCCTCCGTCCGGGCCGAAACGAGCTCCGCTTCGAATTCGCCAACGAGTTCGACGCGAACCCCGATCATTTTCTCGGGCGGCTCGACCTCGTCGACTTCTCCCCGCCCCTCGAAGAGGGAGCGCTCGAGGCCGAATTCCGGAGCGGCTGGTTCATCCGCCGGCCGGACGATGTCTATTTCTTCAAGGGCGCGAGCACGGTCACCATCGATAACCTGGCCGGCCCGAGGACGGTCCGGTTCAGCTTCCGGGGAAAGCCGCTGCTCTCGATCGAGGCGGCCCGGACTTGCTACCGGAGAGAGGTCGAATACCTGGACGGTGAGCTCGGAAGGCTGTGGGACAAACTGCGCCAGCTCGGCATCTATGACCGGACCGCGGTCCTCCTCGTCGGGGACCACGGCGAGGGCCTGGGGGAATACCACAACGATTTCGGAGACCCCCACGTCGGCCATGTCCATTTTCTCTACGGGGTCTACCTCAAGGTCCCGCTGATCATCAAGGGGGCGATGTCCTCGGGCAAGGGGACGGCCCGCGACGACGTCGTCAGCCTTCTGGATGTCGCGCCGACGATTGCCGGGATGATGGGGTTCAGGCCGCCGGCGGGGTTCCGGGGAAGGGATGTCTTCCGGACCGGCGAGAGCCGGGACCAAGGGGTCTTCGAGGAAACCTACAAGCCCGAGTCCTACCGTGACCGCTTCGGGCTCCTGGCCAGGCCCTGGCATCTGATCTTCACGCCCGAGGAGAAGAGGTTCGAGCTCTTCAATCTGGAGCGCGACCCGCGGGAGACGAAGGACCTGTATCCCGAGGAGGGTGGGACTCCCCAAGCGGCGGCGCTTCGCCGCCGGCTGGAGGAATTCGCCCGCGGCGTCCTCAGCGGCAAAGAGGACATCCAGATCGACGACAAGACGAAGGAAATGCTCCGGGCCCTCGGCTACATCCGCTAGCTCGCAGGCTTAGGCGCCGGGGTATGCCCGCTCGCCGCCGGCTGACCCTCTTCGCACACACCCGCCGCCTACGCGTTGAGTATTCGGACGGCCTTGCCCTCGGCCTTGAGCGCGGCCTCCATGATCCCTTCCGAGATGGTGGGATGGATGTGCACGGTCGAGCCGATGTCCTCGAGGCTCAGGCCCCTGCGGATCGCAAGCGTTATCTCCGAAACCATCTCGCTCGCGAACGGCGCCAGGATGTGCGCCCCGAGGATCCGCCCCGCCGGGGCCGAGACGATCTTGATCATGCCCTCGACATTGTCGAGAGTGACGGCCCGGCCGTTCGCCTGGAGCAGATAGATCCCCGTTCGGACCTGGACGCCCTGCTCCTTCGCCTCGTCTTCGGTCAGTCCCACCGCGGCGAATTCCGGGTCGGTGAAAACCGACATCGGAAGCGCCTGGTAGTCCATCTCCGCGGCCCCCCCGACCGCATTTTCGGCGGCCAGGATCCCCTCGTGCTCGGCCTTGTGCGCGAGCAGCTTGCCGCCGATGAGATCGCCGATCGCGTAGACCCCGGGAACGGGAGTCTCAAGCCGGGCCGAAACGCGGACGAACCCCGCCCGATCTAATACGTCGGTCGTTCCCTGAAGAAGGCCTTCCGAATTCGGCTTCCGGCCGGTGGCCAGGAGGACCTTCTCGGCGGCATATTCGAACGGCGCCTGCGTCTTCAGGCTCGTGCCCCGAAGGCGCACACCGCCGCCCTCGATCTCGCCCGATTCGATCCGCATGCCGGTCATGATCTTGAGGCCCTGCTTCTTGAGGAGCCTCTCGAGCCTCATGGCCATCTGCCTGTCCATGCCCGGGAGGATGGCCGGCATCATCTCGAGCACGGTGACGTCGGTTCCCAGCCGCGAATAGATCGCGCCGAACTCGAGCCCCACCGCCCCGGCGCCGGCCACGATCAGCGAGCGAGGCGGGGACTCGAGCTCCAGGGCTTCGATGTGGGTGATGACCTCGCTGCCGTTGGGCTTCAGGAACGGCAGGGCGGCGGGCCGGCTGCCTGAAGCCAGGATGGCCCGTTCGAACTCGAAGGTCCGTTCACCCTCCCGGGCCCGGCAGACGATTTCGCGCTCGGCCTGCAGACTGCCCTGGCCTTTGATGACTTCAACTTTGGCGCGCTGGAGGAGGAACTCCACGCCCTTGACCAACCGGTCGATGACGGCGCGCTTCTCATCCCGCACGCGCTTCCAGTCGAGCGTCGCCGCCGCCGGCGCGCCCTCGAGGTTCTTATTACGCTTCCATTCGGCGAGCAGACCCGTCTGGTGGAGGAGAAACTTCGTCGGGATGCAGCCCGTGTTCATGCAGGTGCCGCCGAGCCGGTCTTCCTCGATAAGGGTGACACGCCGGCCGAGCTGGGCGGCCTTGAGGGCCGCGATGTAGCCGCCCGGTCCGCCGCCGATGATGACGAGGTCGCGTTTCTCCGCCATGTCGCCTCCTGTGCTCGGGTCATTATAAGAGCATTCGCCGTCGATTTCAAAAGAAGATGACCTTGACAGCCAGCGGGCAAATTGAGAATGATAGGGCGATTCGAGAGCCGGGAGTATTCAGAGCTGACATATCCCAAGGGCGTGAAGACAGTCGCGGCGGCTCTCCTTTTTCTGATTGTCCTTTGTTTCGTTCCGCGCGCCGGCACGGCCGGGCAAGAGCAGGCGGTCCTTTTCGGGACCGTCAAGGACGCCCGGGGCGAGCCGGCCGCGGGCGCCCGGGTGACCATCCGCCAAATCGATGGGCAGCTCAGCTTGACCGCGGTCTGCGACGGCGAAGGCTTCTTCGACTTGTGCGGCCTGCCGCCGGGAGAGCAAACGCTGACCGTGGAGCGTGCCGGCGGGGCGGCGCCGGAGCGCCATCGTCTGGCGCTTGAGCCCGGAGCCGCCCTGTATGCCCGGATCGTTCTCCCGGCCGGCGACGCGCCGGGCCCCGGTCGGCTGGAATTCGTCGACCTCTCCCCCTCGACCGGGCGGACGATCATCGGTGAATTCCAGGTCAAGTGCCTTCCCTCGGCCGACAACGCCTGGTCGCTCATCGAGAACCAGGATCTGTCGGCCACCGCCAACAGGATCGATGTCGGGGGGGTCTGGGCCGACCTGCCGGCGCTCTGGAGCTCACGCGGCAGCGTCTCCTGGACGCAGAGCGCCTACCTCCTGAACGGTCTCGACGCCACGGACCCCTACGCCTCCGGCACGCCGATGTTCATCCCGGACATCCACAGTCTGGCCGTCACGGCGCACAGCGACGGACGGCACGACATCCGGCACCTCTCGCCGGGCGGCGCGTTCGATTTCATCCCCAAGCAGGGAACGCCCGTCTGGCATGGCGCCGCGACACTGTCCGTGACGCCCTCGGGGCTGACAACAAGCCATATCCCCGCCCGCCTCATCGACGAAAACATCACGGAGCGAACCCGGCTGAACTCGCTGGCCGACGCGGCCGGCCGGGTCTCGGGGCCGCTCGTGCCCGGCAAGCTCCTGATGTTCGCCTCCGTGAGCCGGCTGGACGTGTCCCGCGATGTCGCGCAGTTCGCCGCGGACGACAAGGGCAAGGTCACCTCCGGGCTTGTCAACCTGACCTATCTCCTGCCGCGGGGCTCGCTCCAGCTCCTATGGACGGGACAGTCCGTTCGCCATCCAACCTACGGCGCCGACCGGAACGTGCCCGTCGACTCGACCGTCAGCCAAAAAAGCGATTTCAGCGTCGCCCAGGTCCTGCTCAGGACCCACCTCAGTCCCGGCCACGCCCTCGAGCTCGGTGCCGCGTTCAACCGCGGCCTCCTCCGCTCCGAGTTCCAGGAGGGCGTGAGCGGGCCGCACGGCGAGCAGGTCTTCACGAAGGTCCCTTCCGGCGCGGCGGCCGGCGCGGGGCGCGATGACCGGACTTCGATGAACATCTTCGGTCAGGGAACGGCGGCCTTCCGGACCTTGGGGAACATCCATCACAGGCTCGAGTACGGCGCCTCCCTGCGCACCGCCTCGTCATCATCGGAAGAGAAGGTCTTCGACAACCTCCACCTCCGCTTCAGCGACGCCGGCCCCTTCGAGATCGTCCGCTTCAACACCCCCCTCGCCCATCGCGAGAGGGGGCTCGATTTCCATGTCTTCGTCCAGGACCGGCTGACCTTCGCCAACCTGGCATCACTCGAGGTCGGGTTGCACGCCGTCAAGACGAGGGGCTGGGTCCCCGCGGACAACCCGGCTGCCGGCGTATCCCCCCCCGCGGGTTTTCCCGCCGCCCAAGAGGCGGCCGGCGAGATCCGGTGGACCAACCTCTCGCCCCGCCTGGCCTTCTCGCTGCCGCTGCGGCGGGACGGGTCGATGAATCTGCGCGTTTCCGCGGCCCGCTACTTTTTCGAGCTGCCCCTATCGTATCTCGCCTACGGAAACCCGGGCGCGCTGGGCGGGCTCGCCTACTCCTGGATCGATGCCAACAGCAACGGCCGCTTCGAGGATGGCGAGCGCGGAGCGCTGGTGCGGCGCGAGGGGCCGTATTTCGCCTCGATCGACCCCGGCCTCGAACGCCCGCGGACCGACGAATATTGCGTCAGCTTCTCAAAGATATTCGGCGATGATCATCTACTTCAGCCTGGCCGGCTATTACCGCGAGACGCGCCGGCTCGTGGAAACGCTCAATGTCGGCGTCCCGCTCGACGCCTACGATCCGTTCGCCCTCGACGACCCCGGGGACAATTTCATCCCCGGCGATCACGATGACCTGAGCTTCACGGTCTACAACCAGAGGCCGGCCACTCTCGGCCGGGATTTTTTCCTCCTCACGAACCCGGACGGGGACGGCCGCGTCTCCCGTTACCGCGGGCTCGACCTCACGCTCGTTAAAAAATTCAGCCGCCAGACAGTCTTTTTCTTTTCGGCGACGGCGACCGAGGCCGCCGGCGAGACAAGCCCGGGGAACAGCGAGTACGAGAACGATGACGGCGTCATCGGCGCCCTCTATGACAACCCGAACGCCGCCATCGAAGCCCGGGGCCGGCTGCGCTTCGACCGGGCCTACACCGCGCGCCTTGGCTGGAGCTTCCCCGCGCCCGGGGGCTTTCGCCTGTCCACCCTCATTAAATACTATGACGGGCAGCCCTTCGCCCGGAAGATCATCGTCACCGGGTTCAACCAGGGTCCCTTCTTCATCCAAGCGCACTACCGTGCGGAGGCCCGCTACGAGTTCAACATGACCGTCGACCTCAGGCTCGAGAAATCCATCGCCCTCGGAACGGGGCTCGCCCGGATCTTCGTCGAGGGCTATAATATCTTCGATTGGGCGAACGCGACGCGGGAGAGCGAGTGGACCGGCCCGGAATTTGTCCTGCGGTTCGCGACCGAGGTCCAGTCGCCGCGCGTGTTTCGCGCCGGGTTGGCCTATGAATTCTAGGAAGACGAGACCGATGATCGGGACGGCCTGCTTTATCGCCGTCTTCTTCGCGGCGGTGGGCGCCGCCCGGCTGGCCGGCGACGACCACTTCATCTATCGCCGGCTCGACGGACGGGAGGCGGTCAGCGTGACCGGCCGCCTGACCCTGCGGGGCGAGTTCTTCGGCCAGCTCCAAACCCCCTCGAGCTTCCCGAGCTACAACGACCTCAGCGGACCGGCCGACCGCTGGACGCTGGGCTTTCAGGATCATGTCCTGGTCACGCCGACGACGACGCTCCTCGCCCAGCTCGTGGCCCACAACCGCGGCGCGGAGTTCACCAAGTTCGACTGGCAGTTCTCCCTCCGGCAGGAGCTCGCGCGAAGCCTGGTCCTGATCATCGGCCATGATTCCAACCATGACGCGGACCACGTCAGCTATCTCGGGGGAAAGCGCTTTTTCACCAACCGCAACTATATCGGCGTCGGCGCACCGCTTGCGGGACAGGGCTTCCTCGTCGAGCCCTTCCTGAGGTTCTTTCATAACTCGAACCAGCGGACGCGCCTTGACCTCACGGGCGAAAAGATCAAACAAGAATCCGGCCTCCGGGTGGGCGCGCAGCTCGGCCCGGCGGCCACGCCTGAGTCTCCAGGCCCTGATCCAGTCGAGCGCGGTCTTCGACCTCGCCCGGGCCTGGCTGGCCGACCTCACCCTCCGCTTCCGGCTGACGGACTGGCTCGAGGCGTCCCTGGGCGGCAGCGTCTGGCAGGACTGGGGAGCGGACGCCGCCGGCCGGAAACAGACGTTCTCGAAACTCGTTTGGGGAATCGCGGTTCCCTTTTGACAAGGAGGCAGGATGCTCCCGGCCTGGGAAAAAGCGGTCTTCGTTGTGATCATCCTGGCGACGGCCTTCGCCTTCGCCCGCCCCGTCTTTGACAGGTTCCGGCTCGTGCGCCGGGGACAGGCCGAGCGCCGCGGCGGGAGCGCCGGCGGACGGCTGGCCGACACCCTGACCAAGGTTTTCCTCCAGCGATGCACGCTCAAGGATGAGCGTCGCTTCACCGGGCTGATGCACGTCCTCATCTTCTACAGCGCCCTCACCTTCGACACGATGACGGTCAGCCACACCCTGGAGGGTTTCTTCGACGGATTTTACCTTTTCGGCCGGACCCGGTTCGGACTGTTCTTCTCTTTTCTGGTCGACGTCATGGCCGTCGCGGTCCTGGTGGGCGTCGCCTTCTTCATCGTCAGGCGCTTCATCGTCAGGCCCAAGGCCTACCAGACGACCCTCCGGGATTCGGCCTTGATCTATTTCTTCCTGATCGCCGTGACGCTGAGCTATCTTTACTTCGAGGTCTTCGCCGTCGCGCGACACCCGGAGGCGGCGCGGCTGTCGTTCCTGGGCAAGTACCTGGCCGGCTTCCTGGCCGCTCCGGGGCTGTCGCCGGCCGGCGTGGAGGCTCACTTCCGCGTCTCCTGGTGGCTCCACGTCCTGCTCGTTTATGGGTTCATCGCCTACGTCCCCTATTCGAAGTATTTTCATATGTTCACGGGCCCGGTCAACGTATTCTTCAGGGGCCGGGGCTCGAGCCGCCGGCTGCCGACGGTCGACATCGAGAAATCCGAGGTCTTCGGCATCGAAAAAACGGCCGACTTCACCTGGAAGGACAACCTCGATGCCTTCGCCTGCATGGAGTGCGGCCGCTGCCAGGACGCCTGCCCCGCCTCCACGAGCGGCAAGCCGCTGTCGCCCAAGATGATCCTCGTCAACCAGGAGAAGCGGTTGCTCGGCGGAACGGCGGGCGCTCTTCGAGCGCCGACGCGATGACCTGCCGCTCCTCTTTCCCGAGACATATACGGAAGGGGAGATCTGGACCTGCACGACCTGCGGCGCCTGCCAGCACGTCTGCCCCGTCGAGATCGAGCACATCCGCAAGATCGTCGGGGTGCGCCGGAGCGAGGTCCTGATGCAAGGCCGGTTCCCCCAGGAGCTCAACGCGTTCTTCCGAAACCTGGAAACGAACTCCAACCCCTGGGGCCTGGGGTTCGCCAAGCGGGCGGACTGGACCGCCGGGCTCGACGTCCCGGTCCTGGCCGAAAAGAAGAGCGCCGACGTCCTCCTCTGGGTGGGCTGCGCCGGCTCCTACGACGAGCAGGGCATCCAGGTCGCCCGGGCCATGGTAACTTTGCTGAGGAAGGCCGGGCTCGACTTCGGGATCCTGGGAACCGAAGAGAAATGCTGCGGCGACTCGGCCCGGCGGCTCGGGCAGGAATACCTGTACCAGACGCTGGCCGAGGAGAACCTGGGGAATTTCCTCAAGTACGGGGTGAAGACGATCATCACCTTCTGTCCGCACGGCTTCAATACCTTCCGGAACGAGTATCCCGACGTCTGGCCGCTCTTGCCGGCCTTCTCGGCGGAAGACCGGGAACGACTATCGCGGATCGAGGTCCTCTCCCACGTCCGGTGGATCGACGATCTCCTGGCGCGGGGAGGGCTGAAGGTCGAGCCCGGCCCGGGGCGGCCGACGGCCTATCATGACCCCTGCTACCTCGGACGCCACAACGGGATCATCAGCGAACCGAGGGCGATCCTGTCCCGGCTGAATGCTTCGCCGCCCGTCGAGCTCAAAAACAACCGCGAGCACAGCTTCTGCTGCGGTGCGGGCGGCGGGATGATGTGGACCGAGGAGAAGCTCGGCCGCCGGATCAACCACCTGCGGACGGAGGAGGTCATCCGGTCGGGCGCGGCGGCGGCGGCGACGTCCTGCCCGTTCTGCCTCAATATGCTCAGGGACGGGCTCAAAGACAAGGAGCGGGCCGACATCCCCGTCAAGGACATTGCCCAGCTCGTGGCGGAATCCCTCCTTTGAGCGTCCCCAAAGCGGGCCGCTCGATGCCGACAATACAGAGAGGTATCGGTCCCCGAATGAGGATCGGGGCGTATGGCGAGAAGTCCGTATGAGCGATGAGCGGGCACGGTTCCTCTCGGTATAGAGGAGAGCGAAGAGCGAATCGAGCGAGTTTCGCGCGTTTGCGGAGCAAAAGCGCGGAGGTCCCAAGGGCGAAGGCCCCCTTGGTCGCAGGACGAAGTCTGCGAAGGGGAGGCAGTGAGCGAAGCGAGCGTTGGAAGGGGGGAAGCGAAGCTTTCTCCCTCCAAAAAGTCGTTGCGGGAAATCGTGGCGTGACTTTGAACCCTATGCCCCGGTCCTCATGACAACAGCTCCCGGAAGGCGGTGACGGCCCGGTCCACGTCCTCGTCGTCGATATCCTTGTGTGTCACGAACCGGACTCCTCCGGCCAGGCCCAGGGCCAACACGCGTTTCTGGCCGAGCCGATCGAGGAGCGCGGCGCAGGACAGCCGCGGGTGCGAAAAGCCGAAGATCAGGATGTTGGTCTCGATCGAGGCGGGGTCGAGCGACACGCCCGGCAGGCCGGCGATGGCCGCGGCCAGCCTCTTCGCCCGGACATGGTCTTCGCCCAACCTGCCCGTCATGGCGGTCAGGGCGATGATCCCGGGAGCGGCCAGCACGCCCGCCTGCCTCAGGCCGCCGCCCAGCGCTTTCCTGACCCGCCGGGCGGTGTCGATGAAATCGCGCGGGCCGACCAGCATCGAGCCCACCGGCGCGGACAGCCCTTTCGACAGGCAGAACATCACCGAGTCGACCAGGGCGGCGTACTCCTTGACGGCGACGCCCGAGGCGGCGGCGGCGTTGAAGAGTCGAGCTCCGTCCAGGTGAACTCTCAGTCCGTTCCTATCCGCCACCTCCCGGATGGCCCGAAAATTCGCCAGCGGGATGACGGCCCCGCTCCAGTTGTTATGCGTGTTCTCCAGGCAGATCAGCGAGGTCCGGGGCGAATGGACGGACGGGATTCGGATGTTCCGTTCGACTTCGTCGGGATCCATAGCCCCCCGACGCGCCGGTATCGGCCTCGGGGTGACCCTGGAGATGAAGGTCAGGTGAGTCGATTCCATGTTGTAGATATGCGACCGGGCTTCGACGATGACCTCCTCGAGTTCGCGGGTCCAAACCTTGACCGCTACCGAGTTCCCCATCGTTCCCGAGGGCATGAAGAGGCCGGCCTCCTTCCCCATGGTCTCGGCCGCCATCGCCTCGAGCTTGATGACGGTGGGGTCGTCACCCAGAACATCATCTCCGACAACGGCCTCGGCCATCGCCCGCCGCATCTCCGGCGTCGGCCGCGTCACGGTGTCGCTGCGAAAGTCTGAAATCTCGCTCATGGTGCCTCCTCGAACGGAACGCGCTTCATTATATGGAAAAGCGTCCGATGCGCAAAGGGCAGCGTTTGTGACTCCGCGAAAAGAGGTGGTCGAGTGCTTCGCGGAGACAGAAAGGCTGCCAGAGTGAAACGCCGGGCCGGTTTACTTCGTTCATATTCTATGGTATCTTCGGACAGCGTGGTGCGTCAGGCATGCCGTGGAGTCGTATATTTACTTACATCCAGATTCTGCTTGTTTTCTGCATTGTCTTCTTTTTGACCGCCATCCTGGCTGCCCGGTTCGTCCAGAAGGGGGATTTTGTATCCGTGCCTGACCTCGCCGGCAAGACCGTGGCCGAGGCCGGGGCCGAGCTCTCCGGAAAAAAGCTCGCGCTCCAGGAGAGCGGGACCGAATTCAGCGACCGGTTCGAGCGCGGCCGCATCGTCCAGCAGGAACCCCCGGCCGGCTCGAGGATCCGGGTCAACAGGAATATCAAAGTGGTGGTGAGCGGCGGCAGCGAGATGATCGAGGTGCCGCAGCTTGCCGGCCGCGGCCTCGAAGCGGCGGTTAAGACCATGGCGGAGACCGGGCTCCAGAAGGGTCAGGTCTCCCAGATCCACACGCCCCGGCACGCAGCGGGCCGCATCATCGCCCAGGAACCGGCGGCCGGCTCGCCGTCCGTCAGGCGGAATTCTGCCGTCGACCTGTTGGTCAGCCAGGGGGAGATCGAGCCGAAATACGTCATGCCCGACCTGATCGAGCGCCAGGCTGCGTCCACCATCGCCAGGCTCAACCGCCTGGGTTTTCGGGTGGCCGACATCCGCTACTCATATTATCCGGGACACGACCCCGGGGTCATCATCAATCAGTTCCCCCGGGCCGGCTATAGCGTTTCCAAGAGAAGCCTCATCTCCCTGGAGGTCAGCCGATGATCCTGATGGCCCCCTCGATCCTGTCCGCCGACTTCACGAGGATCAGCGAGGCGCTGAAGATGGCCGAGGAGGCCGGGGCCGACATGATCCATGTTGACGTCATGGACGGGCATTTCGTCCCCAACCTGACTCTCGGACCGCCGGCCGTCGCTTCGATCAAGAAGGCGACCCGGCTGCCTCTCGACGTCCACCTGATGGTCGAGAGGCCGGGAAATTTCATCCCCCTGTTTCTCGACGCGGGCGCGGACTGGGTGTCCGTTCACCAGGAAGCCTCGTCCCACCTCCATCGCGATATCGGCCTGATCAAGTCCGCCGGGAAAAAGGCGGGCGTCGCCCTGAACCCGGCCACGCCCGTCCAGCTCCTGAGCGAGATCCTGCCGGACCTGGACTACATCCTCGTGATGTCCGTCAACCCGGGCTTCGGCGGCCAGAAATTCATCCCCGCGGCTCACCGAAAGATCCGGGAGCTTCGGGCCTGGCTCCTCGACCGTCAACTCGAGATCCAGGTCGAGGTGGACGGCGGCGTCAACCTCGACAACGCGGCCGCCCTGATCGATGACGGCGCCGGGATCCTGGTCATGGGCGCGGCCGTGTTCCAGAGCGACGACCCGCCCGGCGTGATCCGGCGGGCGAAGGAGATCGGCCGGAGGGCCGGACGGCCATGAAATGCCTGGTCACCGGGGCCGCCGGTTTCATCGGCTCGAACCTGAGCCGCCGCCTCCTCCGGGAAGGCCACGAGGTGACCGGCGTCGATAGCTTCACCGATTATTACCCCCGCTGGATGAAGGAGCGGAACCTCGAGCCCCTGCTGGCCGACCGGAGATTTTCCTTCATCGGCCGGGACCTCCTGGATCTCGACCTTCACGGATTGCTCGGGGGCGTCGAGGCCGTCTTTCATCTCGCCGCTCAGGCCGGGGTCCGGTCGAGCTGGGGAGGGAGCTTCTCGATCTACATCCAGAACAACATCGCGGCCACGCAGATGTTGCTCGAAGCGGCCAAGACGAGCCCGCTCAGCCGCTTCGTCTACGCTTCCTCTTCCTCCGTTTACG
This sequence comes from Candidatus Aminicenantota bacterium, assembly GCA_963764885.1. Taxonomy (GTDB): domain Bacteria; phylum Acidobacteriota; class Aminicenantia; order Aminicenantales; family UBA8522; genus CAVSCD01. The sequence continues at coordinate 217,074 of CAVXUH010000008.1, read as the reverse complement.
GGCTGACCCCGACCCTGCCGATGACCGAGACGAGCCTCCTTTACCCCCTCTCCCCCTACGGCGTTACCAAGCTGGCCGCCGAACAGCTCTGCTTTCTCTACTTCAAGAACTACCGCCTGCCCACCGTCTCCCTGCGCTTTTTCACGGTCTACGGGCCGGGACAGCGTCCCGACATGGCCTTCCACAAGTTCTTCAAGGCCGTGGCCGACGACCGGCCCGTGACGATCTACGGTGACGGCCGCCAGACCCGCGACTTCACTTTCGTCGAGGACATCGTCGAGGCCCTCACGGCGGCCCTGAGTCTCGGCCGGGAGGGCGAGGTCTACAACGTCGGCGGGGGGCACCGGGAGACGCTGAATGACCTCCTGCCCCTGATCGAGGACATCTGCGGCCGCCGGCTGCGGATCGAGCGGGAGGAGAGACAGAAGGGAGACGTGCCGGACACCTTCGCGGACATCGCCAAGGCGTCGCGGGAGCTCGGCTACTCGCCCCAGACCGGGCTCAAGGACGGGCTGACCCGGGAGTGGGACTGGGTCCGAAACCTCTATCCGACTCAGAGTGAATAATATCATAGAACGGAGCGCCATGAAGAAACTCGCGACCATGCTGATCATCGTCGTACTCGGGGGGCTCGTCCTCCCGAGCTGCAAACCCAAGAAGGTGGAGATCGCGCCGGAGCTCGCGGCCTCGGACGAGGCCCTGTTCAAGGCCGGCCAGGAATCGGCGAAAAAAGACACGGAAAAGGCCCGCCTCTATTTTCGCCAGGTGATCGAGTCCTTCCCCAAGAGCTTCTACGCGCAGCGGGCGAAGCTGGCCATCGCCGATTCCTACTTCGAAAAAGGCGACGAGGGAAGCATGATCCTGGCCGCCTCGGAGTACAGGGAATTCATCCAGCTTTATCCTTTCAGCCCCTCCGCGCCCTTTGCCCAGTTCCAGATCGCCATGAGCTACTACAAGAAGGCGCTCAAACCAGGCCGGGACCAGACCAAGACCAACCAGGCGCTCCTCGAGTTCCGCAAGGTCACCGCCAACTTCCCCTCCTCCGAAGAGGCCGGCAAGGTCCCGGCGCTGATCGCCGAGTGCGAAGAACGCCTGGCCACCCACGCCCTGACGATCGGCGAGCATTACTACAAGGCCTACGCGGTCAAGGCCGCGATCAGCCGGCTGACCGAGATCCTGACGAACTACCCGTCGTTTTCGAAGATGGACCAGGTCTATTTTTTCCTGGCCGACTCCTATTACAAGGCCAACAAACCTGAGGAGGCCGTCCCCTTCTTCACCAAGCTCGTCACCGATTACCCCAAAAGCGACCTCGCCGAAAAAGCCCAGCAGCGGCTCGAGCTCATCAGCAAGGCGCCCAAAAAATCCGCGGCTTAGCCATGCTGGGGATAAAAGGTCGTCGGCTTCTGGCTTTGAGCGTGATCCTGTTTCTCGCCCTGGCGCCGGCCGCCGCGGCCCAGCCGCGGGAAGCGCCCGGCCCCGGCCTGCGCCTGGGGCTTCGGGTCGATTATTTCTCGCAGGCGGTGAGCTGGGACGACCGGGGCGGCGAATCGACTTCGGACCTGAATGCCGCCCTGGCGGCGGCGGCGCTGCAGTTCCGGCTGGGCAGGGATTCCTGGGTGTCACTCCTCGTCGGCTACGGCTCATCGGACGTCAGCGGCCTGATGTTCCGGGGGCTCCCGTTCTCGATTGATTATCAAGCGGGCGCCGGCGGCGGGCTGGGACTGGGGGGAGAGTTCGATCTCACCATGGTCACGGGCCGCCGGTTCAGGTTGAGCGCCCAGGGTGAGGTGATCGCCTTTCTCGGATCATCGAGAAAATGGGACATCCCGGGACTGGCGGTCGCCGGCACCCTGGAGGGCAAGCCCACCTGGGTCCGCGCCCGGGTCGGACCCATGCTGGCCTTCGGGGACGGATCGCAGATGAGACCATATATCTTCCCGTTCTTCCACTACCTGGGGGGCAGCTTCGAGATGCGCGAGTCCATCGAGTCCCTGAGCGGCAAGGAGTCCAAAGACCTCCGCGGCCGGAGCGCGTTCGGGGTCGCCGCGGGGCTGGACATCCCGTTTTCACGGGGCGCAAAGATCAGAGCGGAGGCCGGGGCTTATCCCCGGAGCGGCGGCGCCGGCTATTCGGCCACGGTCGCGACGATGTTTTCATTCTAGGCGGGAGAGGAGACGCCGATGACACCCCCAAAAACGAAATCCCTCTTGATCATCGTCCCGGTCATGGCCCTCTTGGCCGCCGGTATTGTCCTCGGCGGCCAGCGGGTCCTCAGGGGAAAGATTCCGGGGCGCACCGTGACCACGCGGACCCTCCGGTCCGCCGACGACCGGCCGGGTTTCCGGGCGCGGGCTCAGCGCTATGCCCCGCGCCAGGTCCTGGTCAAGTTCAAGCCCGCGCTCCGCGAGCCGTTGCTCGAGGCGACGTCGAAGGCCTACGGCCTGGAAATGCTCGACAGGATCCCCGTCCTGGAGGTTTATAAGTTCCGGATCCCCGAGTCGCTGACGGTCGAGGACATGGTGCAGGCCCTGAGGCAGAACCCGGATGTCGAATACGCCGAGCCCAACTACGCGGCCCACATCGCCGCCACCCCGAACGACGAGTATTTCAAGGTCCAGTACGCTCTTTCGAACACCGGACAGCAGATCGGCTCAGCGGGGCCGTCGGGGACGGCCGGTGACGACATCAGGGCGCCGGCAGCCTGGGAAGAAACCAAGGGCCTGGCCGAAGTTACCGTGGCCGTCGTCGATACCGGGGTCGACCTGCTCCATCCCGACCTCAGAGCCAAGATCAAGTCGGCCGGCCGGGATTTCGTCAACGACGATAATGACGCCACCGACGATAACGGCCACGGCACGATGGTGGCGGGGATCGCCGCCGCCGACACGAACAACGGCCTGGGGACCGCCGGCGTCGCCTGGAACTGCAAGGTCCTGCCGGTCAAGGTGATCGACGCCGAGGGAAGCGGTTTCTACGACGAGATCGTCTCCGGCATCCGGTGGGCGGTCGACAACGGGGCGTCGGTGATCAACCTGAGCGTCGGCGGCGAGGACGCGGCGGACGTCCTGAGGGATGCCGTCAAGTACGCCCATGACAAAGGGGTGGTCGTCTGCGCCGCGGCCGGCAACGACGGCAGCTTCGTTCTCTATCCGGCCGCCTACGACGCCTTTGTCCTGGCCGTTGCGGCCACCGATTACAACGACGCCCACGCGTCATTCTCAAATCCCGGCCCGGAGGTCGACGTGGCGGCGCCGGGAGTCCGGATCGCCTGCCCGGTCCCGACCTGGTTCTGGGCGGCCAACGGCGGGACGTCGAGCGACGCGCCCTACGCCTTCGCCGACGGGACTTCGATGTCCTCGCCCCACGCGGCCGGGCTGGCGGCGCTCATCACCGGCCTGAAGCCTTCCCTGAGCGCCGACAATGTCATGGATATCATCCGCTACTCGGCGGATGACGTGAATTCGCGCTCGCTGCGCGGCCCGGACGACGACATCGGCTACGGGCGCATCAATATGTCGAGAGCGCTGGTGCCGATCAAGATCACCGCCCGCTGACAGGGAATGATCGTATCTCTCCGCATCAAGAACCTGGCGACGATCGAGGACGCCGAGATCCATTTCGGCCCCGGGTTCTCCATCCTCACGGGCGAAACCGGGGCCGGGAAATCGATCATCATCGACGGCCTCAAGCTCGTCCTGGGCGAGAAGGCATCGCCGGAGCTCATCAGGACAGGGGAAAAAGAAGCGTCGGTCGAGGCCGTCTTCAGGCAGCCGGCCGGTCACCGTCCCGCCGCCGACGTGCCCTTTGCCGATGACGATGAGATCCTCGTCCAGCGGCGCGTCGCCGGGGACGGAACGGGGAAAGCCTACGTCAATGGGATCCTCGTCCCGGTCAAGAGGCTCCGGGAGATCGGCCAGACACTGGTCGATATCTACGGCCAAAACGACCATATCTTCCTCCTCCAGACAGAAAACCACAGGAAGTATCTCGACGATTACCTCGGCCTCGGGCCTCTCCGGGACGAGGTGGAGGCCCTCTCCCAGTCGCTTCGGTCGCTCATCCGGGAAAAGAACGACCTCGAAACGCGCCGCCGCGAGCGGGAGCAGCGGCTCGATTTCCTGAGCTTCCAGTTCAGGGAGATCGAGGCCGCCGGGCTCCGCCCGGGCGAGTGGGAAGACCTGGCCGCCGAGCGGCACCTCCTCAAGAACGCGGAAAAGATCTCGGGCCTGGTGGACAAGGCCCTCGACCTGGCCTACGCCGCCGAGGGCTCGGCCGCCGCGGTCCTTGCGGCGCTCAGGGACACGGTCCGGGAGCTCGGCCGCTACGACCAATCCCTGGGGGCGTTCGAGGAGCCGGTCGGCGAAGCGGCCATCTCGGTCCGCGAGCTCGGGGACCAGCTGATCAGGTTCAAGGAGCGGCAGAGCCTCGGCCCCGAGCGGCTGGAGGAGGTCGAGTCCAGGCTCGATGCGATCGATAAGCTGAGGAGGAAATACGGCGAAACCACGGAGGCCGTGCTCGCGCACCTGGCGAAGGTCAAGGATGAGCACCGGGACCTGCTCCAAAGCCAGGAAAAGCTCGCCGACATCGACGCGCGGATCGCCCGGGCGCTCGAGGACTACACGGCCAAGGCCGGGCGGCTGTCCCGGCTCCGGCACGAGGGCGCGCTGAGATTATCGGCCCAAGTCGAAAAAGAGATCTCGACGCTGGCCATGAAGAAGGCGCGCTTCCAGGTGCGGCTGGAAACGCCGCCGCTCGATTCGCTGGCTCCCGCTGACGCCAAGGACGCGGGACTCGACGGGGTGGAATTCCTGATCAGCCCCAACCCGGGTGAGGAGCTCCGGCCGCTGAGGAAGGTGGCCTCGGGCGGAGAGCTCTCCCGCATCATGCTCGCCCTCAAGACCGTCGGCAAGGGTAAGGCCGGCCCGACGACCCTCATCTTTGACGAGATCGACTCGGGCATCGGCGGGAAGACGGCGGAATGCATCGCCGAGAAGCTCCGGGACCTGGCCGGCGGGCATCAGGTCATCTGTATCACGCACCTCCCCCAGATCGCATCCTTCGCTTCCGACCACTATAGAATCAATAAGGCCGTTGAAAGGGACAGGACTTACACGACGGTCGAGCCGCTGGATTTCGACGCCAGGGTGGACGAGATCTCCCGATTGCTTTCGGGAAGCCGGATCACTCCCACGGCGGTCGAGAACGCCCGGGAGATGCTCCTCCACAACCAGCCAGCGGGACCGGGCAAGGCCAAGCGCCGATGACCAACGGTCAGACCGCTGTCGGGCTTTTTGAGTCCGGGTTCAGCTGCTCCCAAGCCGTCTTCGCCGCCTTCAGCGAAGCGCTCGGCCTGGAACGGACGATCGCCCTGAAGATCAGTCAGCCGTTCGGCGGGGGGATCGCCGGGACGGGGTCGACCTGCGGCGCCGTGACGGGCGCTCTCCTGGTCATCGGCCTTAAGCACGGCCGGTGCCGACCCGAAGATCTGGCTTCGAAAGAAAAGACCTACGAGCTCGTCCGCGAGTTCATCAAGAGGTTCCGGGAGCGGCACGGCTCGGCGACCTGCCGCGAGCTCCTGGGCGTCGACCTGAGCACGCCGGAGGGCCACGAAGAGGCCCGGCGTCGGGGGCTTTTCGCCGGGCGTTGCCCGCTGTTCGTCGCCGAGGCGGTCGAGATCCTCGAAGCGATCCTATGATCAAGTTTTTCATCCGGACCTTCGGCTGCCAGATGAACGAAAGCGATTCGGAAAGAGTCGCCGGGATCCTGGGCGGGATGGGCGGTTCCCGGGTCGGCCGGGCCGAAGACGCCGACCTCGTCATCGTCAACACCTGCGCGGTCCGCGAAAAATCCGAAGACAAGCTCTTTTCCTACCTCGGGAGACTGGCCCAGCTCAAAAAACGGAAACCCTTCCGGCTGGGGGTCGTCGGCTGCGTGGCCCAGCTCCGGAGCCTTGAGCTCCTGGGGGGGCGGTCCCCCGTGGATTTCGTCCTGGGACCGGATAATTACGTTCAGCTGCCCGGGATCCTGGGGGCCGCCCCTGCCGAGAAGATCGCCTGCACGGACTGGACGGTGGATTGGCACGAGACCCCGCCGGACACGATCCTCCGCGAGAGCCCGGTCAGCGGCTACGTGACGGTGATGGAAGGCTGCAATAATTTCTGCGCCTATTGTGTCGTCCCCTATGCCCGCGGCCGCGAGAAATACCGGCCCCTGTCGTCGGTTCTCGGCGAGGTGACGGACCTGGCCCGGCGCGGCTACAGAGAGGTCCAACTCCTGGGCCAGAATGTCAACTCCTATCGCGATCCGGAGACCGGAACCGACTTCGCCGGTCTGCTCCGCGCGGTCACCGGCGTCGCCGGCATCCCCTGGGTTCGTTTCCTGACATCCCATCCCAAGGATTTCCCGGACGAGATCGGCGAGGTGATGGGCGAGAGACGCAGCCTCTGCCGGCAGCTTCATCTGCCGCTCCAGTCCGGCTCGGGGGCGGTCCTGAAAAGGATGAAGCGGGGCTACACGAGGGAAAGGTACCTCGATATCGTCGGCGGCCTGCGCCGGCTGATGCCCGAGATCTGCTTAAGCACGGACATCATCGTCGGGTTTCCTGGCGAAACGGACAAGGATTTCGAAGGGACGCTCGACCTCCTGAAAACGGTCCGGTTCGCCAGCATCTTCTCCTTCCGCTATTCCCCCCGGCCTCTGACCAAGGCGGCCGGGCTCAGCGACGATGTCCCGCAGACCGAGAAACAGAGGCGCCTGGCCGCCGTCCAGAAAGCCCAAAAAGAGATCCAGCTCGAGGCCAACAGCCGCCGGCTCGGTCAGGTCCACCGGGTGCTGTGCCTGGGAAGGAACGAAAAGACGCCGGAGCTCTTTTCGGGACGGAACGAGGGCAATCAAGTGGTGAACTTCACCTCCCCGGACGATTGCACCGGCGAGTTTGTCACGGTCAGGATCACGGGATTCGGACCTTACAGCCTTCGGGGCGAGCGAACCTCGCCCTGAGAAAATCCCGGTATTCGCCGTTCTGGACCCTCGTTAGGAACCACCTCTCCCGGACCCGGCCATCGGCAGCGTCGATCAGGACGTGGGCGACGTTGAGCAGCGGGTCCTTGAGCCGCAGCGGCGACGGCGGTTTTTCGATGATCGCCACCTCCCAGAAGAGCTTCTTCCCCAGCCGGCACCGGTTTTTCTCCGTGGTCACGGCCGGCCGCTGTTCCGGCTGCGAGAAGACGGTCTTGATGAAGGCCGCCGTTTTCATGTCCGCCAGGGCGGCGAACAGCGCGTCCGCCGCTCCGATCCCGGGGGCCGGGGCCCCGCCCTTCCCCACGACTTTTCTCGTCCCGTGGCGCGATTTCATGGCGATTTCCTCTCCGCAGTGGCATTCCGCGTTTCCTTTTACATCGACGCCAACTTGGCGGGCTTTTTCTCACCGTATCGCCTCAATGGCGCGGGCAGCCTGTGGTTTGTTGACTTTCTCCCTCCAAAAAGGCGGTGGGGAAATTCGCGGGCCCTCGAGCACACCCCCGAGCCCCTCTTTGCATTCCGGCGGGATTTGTGCTATACAAACACTCCCGATTGCGCCCCCTTGGGCCGAGAGAAACACCCGTTGAAACCGCACGCTAAGGAGAAGCCAAAATGCTAGGTGCGACCACGTTCGAGACCGCTGCGCTGTGGACGGTCCTGGGAATCGCTTTCCTGGGGCTGGCCTACGCCCTTTTCCTCAAGCGCCAGATAATGGCCGAGGACAAAGGCACTCCCCGCATGATCGAAGTCTGGGAAGCGATCAAGCAGGGCGCGGAGGCCTATCTCACCCGACAGCTCAAGTCCATCCTGCCGCTGATCGTCGTTTTGACGATCGCGCTGTTCTTCAGCGTCTATATCGTCCCGCCCTCGGCGGAGGCCCTGGAGCGGTTCGCCGGCATGTCGCCCGACCGCATCAAGATCATCCTGGGCCTGGGACGGGCGGCCGCCTTTATCCTCGGCTCGATGTTTTCGCTGATGGTCGGCCAGTTCGGCATGCGCATGGCCATCCAGGGCAACGTGCGCGTGGCGTCGGCCGCCCGGACGAGCTTCGACAAGGCGCTCAAGATCGCCTACCGCACCGGCACGATCACCGGCATGCTGACCGACGGCCTGGGCCTGCTCGGCGGCACGGTGATCTTCATGGTCTTCGAGAAGGCCGCGCCCGACGCCCTGCTCGGTTTCGGTTTCGGCGGCACGCTGCTGGCCCTGTTCATGAGGGTGGGCGGCGGCATCTACACCAAAGCGGCGGACGTCGGGGCCGACCTGGTGGGCAAGGTCGAGGCCGGCATCCCCGAAGACGACCCGCGCAACGCCGCCGTCATCGCGGACCTGGTGGGCGACAACGTCGGCGACTGCGCCGGCATGGCCGCCGACATCTTCGAATCCTACGAAGTCACCATCGTTTCGGCCTGATCCTCGGTCTCGCCCTGGTCCAGATCACCGGGCAGATCAAGTGGATCATCTTCCCGCTGCTCGTCCGCGGCATCGGCGTCTTCTCCTCGATCATCGGCACCTACCAGGTGCGCGGCAGCAAGAAACAGAAGCGCGGCAACGCCATGGCGGGCATCAACCGGGGCTTTTACACCTCGGCCGCCATCTGCTTTGTCGCCTTTGCCATCCTCGCGCACTTCTACATGCACGAGTGGCGGGCCTTCTTCTCGGTGGCCGTGGGCATCATCCTGGCCATCGTCATCGACGAGCTGACCAAATACTTCACCGACACGCACCACAAGCCCGTCAAAGAGATCGCCAAGTCCTCGCGGACCGGGGCGGCGACGGTCATCCTGTCCGGCCTGTCGTCGGGCATGGAATCCACCGTCTGGTCGATCATGGTCATCGCCGCGACCATCCTCTCGGCCGTCCTCATCTACTGGGGCCAGCCCGTAGCCTACGTCCTCTACGGCGTGGCCATGACCGGCATCGGCATGCTCACCCTCACCGGCAACAATGTGGCCATGGATTCCTTCGGCCCGATCGCCGACAACGCCAACGGCATCGGCGAGATGGCCGGCCTGGACAAGGACGCCCGCCAGATCATGGCCGACCTGGACGCCGTCGGCAACACGACCAAGGCCATCACCAAGGGCGTGGCCATCGGCTCGGCGGTCATCGCCGCCGTCTCGCTGTTCGGCTCCTTCATGACCGATGTCACCAAGGTCCAGGCCCAGCTCGGCCTGCCCGAGGCCGGGCATCTCATGAACACCGGCATCCGCGTGTCCGTGCCGATCGTCTTCATCGGCATGCTGATCGGCGGCGCCATCCCCTGGCTGTTCTCGTCGCTGACCATCAACGCCGTTTCCCGGGCCGCTTCGCTGATCGTCCTGGAGGTCCGGCGGCAGTTCAAGATCCCGGGGCTCATGGAAGGCAAGGTGAAGCCCGACTACAAGCAGGCGGTCGGCATCTGCACCGTGGCCGCGCAGAAGGAGCTCACCGGGCTGGCCCTGCTGGCCGTGCTCGCCCCGCTCATCGTCGGCCTCCTCCTCCAGGTCGAGGCCCTGGGCGGCTTCCTGGCGGGCGTCATCCTCTCGGGCCAGCTCCTGGCGGTCTTCATGGCCAACGCCGGCGGCGCCTGGGACAACGCCAAGAAGCTGATCGAAGACGGGCTGCTGGGCGGCAAAGGCTCCGACGCTCACAAGGCCGCGGTCGTCGGCGACACGGTGGGCGATCCGCTCAAGGACACCGCCGGGCCCGCCCTCAACCCGATGATCAAGGTGATCAACCTGGTCTCGCTCCTGGCGGCGCCCATCATGATCCAGTACCGAAGAATGACACCGACGCTCATCATCATCGTCATAGCCATGCTCGCGGCGGCCATCATCGCCATCTGGTACTCCAAGCGCACCGGCGAGAAGGAAGAAGATCTAGTCGAGCAGTCGATCGGGCGCGCTTCCTGAGCCTTGAACAGGGGCCCGCCGGGGCGGCCCGGGGGCCCCGTTTCATTTGATATTGTCCTCTGGTTTCGGTATAATCACGTCCTGTTTGTCCCCTCATCCCGGTTGAGGCCAAGACGATGAAGATCAATGTGTGGAATACTATTCTCCAGCTCAGCAAAGAGCGTGGGGTGGAGCCCGCCGTGATCATCAGCGCCATCGAGGAATCCTTGCGGGTGGCCGCGGCCAGCCACTTCAGCCACAACGAGAAGGTCATCGTCTCCTTCCGGCCCGAGAAGGGGGAGCTGAGGGTCTACGCCCAAAAGCGAGTGGTCGAGAAGCCCCGCGATCCCGCGACCGAGATCTCGCTCGAAGAAGCGCGGAAGATCAAGGCCACGGCGGCTCCCGGCGACGCCGTGGAGATCGACCTGCCGGCCGACACGCTGGGCCGCATCTCCGCCCAGGCGGCCAAGCAGGTCATCTTCCAGAAGGTCAGGGACGCGGAGCAGGAAAAAGTCTACGTCGAGTTCGCCCCCCGCATGGGCGAGATCATCACCGGAACGGTCCGCCGCTTCGAGAACGACAACATCGTCCTCGAGGTCAGCAAGACCGAAGCGCTCTTCCCCGCCAGGGAAAAGCTGCCCGACGAGGTTTTCGAACGGGGGGCCACCGTCAAGGCTTTGATCACCCAGGTTCAGAAGACGAACAAGGGGCCCCAGATCTTCGTCTCCCGGACGCATCCCCGGTTCCTGGCAAAACTCATCGAGCTCGAGACCCCGGAGATCGGCGACGGCCAGATCGAGATCCGGGACTTGGTCCGGCAGCCGGGCGAGCGGTCCAAGGTGGCCGTCTTCTCCAGGGAGAGGGACATCGATCCGGTGGGAGCTTGCATCGGAGTCAAGGGCAACCGGATCCTGTCCATCAGCAAGGAGCTCCGGGGTGAGAAGATCGACGTCATCGAATGGTCCGCCAACCCGCCGGTTTACGCCAAGTCCGCCCTCAGCCCCGCCCGGATCGAGAAGGTCCTGGTCCTCGATAAGGAGCAGAAAACCATGCAGGCGCTGGTTTCCCGGGACCAGCTGTCACTGGCCATCGGCAAGAAGGGCATCAACGTCAAACTGGCTTCACGGCTGGTTGGCTGGAAAATAGAGATCAAGCAAGTGTGAACATGAAAAAAGAGACGCCCAAACCCAAGCCTGTCATCAAGAAGAAACCCAAGGCCGAGGAAGCCCCCAAGGCCAGATGCCACTACTTTTTCGCCGAGGGGCTGACCGTACGCGAGGCCGCCGAGAGGGTGAACATCAATCCGAAGGACCTGCTCGCCAAGCTCTCCGCCCGGGGGAAGGACCTCGAGCTCTCGGAGCTGGTGGACCCGGCTTCCGCCGCGCTGATCGCCCAGGCCGCCGACTGCGACATCGAGTTCCTGAGCTATGAAAAGGAAATTCACCGGCTGGCGCTGAGCGAGCCGTCCGACCTGGTTCCCCGTCCGCCTGTCGTCACCATCATGGGCCACGTCGACCACGGCAAGACGACGCTCCTCGACGCCATCCGCTCCTCGAACCTGGTGGGCAAGGAGTCGGGGGGCATCACCCAGCACATCGGCGCCTACCGCGTCACCTTCAACAACCGGCCGATCACGTTCATCGACACGCCCGGCCATGAGGCCTTCACCCAGCTGCGGGCACGGGGCGCCAAGCTGACGGACATCGTCGTCCTGGTGATCGCCGCCGAGGACGGCGTGATGCCGCAGACCAAGGAAGCCATCAGCCACGCCCAGGCCGCCGGCGCCCCCGTCATCGTGGCCATCAACAAAATCGACAAACCCGAGGCCAACATCGACAGGGTCAAGCAGCAGCTGTCCAAGGAAGGCCTGCTGGTCGAAGACTGGGGCGGCCAGACGATCAGCGTGGCCGTTTCGGCCAGGGAAAAGAAGAACCTGAACGAGCTCCTGGAAATGATCCTGCTGCTGGCCGACGTCATCGAGATCAAGGCGAACCGCAAGGTCCCCGCCCAGGGGGTGGTGCTCGAGGCCAGGCTCGATTCGAAAAAGGGGCCCCTGGCGACGGTCATCGTCCAGCACGGGATCCTGACGCCGGGGGTGGCCTTCGTCTCCGGGACGGCCTCGGGCCGCGTGCGCGCGCTGTTCGACGAGGCCGGCCGGCCCCTCAAACGGGCCGAACCCTCCATGCCCGTCGAGGTGCTGGGCTTCTCCGAGGTGCCGGTCGCCGGCGACTACTTCCAGGTGGTCCCCAGCCTGGACCTGATGAAGAGGATCGTGGAGTGGCGCCTCGCCAAGGTCAAGAAGACGGAGCCCGCCCGGGCCGAGCGGGTCACCCTGGACGAACTGTTCAAGAAGATCGAAGAGGGCGAGGCCAAGGAGATGGCGCTCATCGTCAAGGCGGATGTGCAGGGCTCGGTCGAGGTCCTGAGGGACATCCTGCCGCCCCTCAGCTCCGAGAAGATCAAGGTCCGGATCGTCCACGCCTCGACCGGGAACATCAGCGAATCCGACGTCGTCCTGGCCCGGGCCTCCAAGGCGATCGTCATCGGTTACAACCTCAAGCCAAACCAGAAGATCCTGGATTTCGCCAAGCGCGAGGGCGTCGAGATCCGGACCTACGACATCATCTACCAGCTGACCGAGGACGTCGCCAAGGCGCTGGTGGGCATGCTCGAGCCCGTCGAGAGGGAAGTCTATATGGGACGGATCGAGATCCGGCGCGTCTTCCAGCTCCCCAAGGTCGGGGCCATCGCCGGCTGCTATGTCCTCGACGGCCGGATCACCCGCAACGCCGAGGTCCGGGTGATGCGGGGCCAGGAGGTCGTCCACGAGGGCCGGATCACTTCGCTCAAGCGCCTCAAGGAGAACGTGAACGAGGTGGCCAAAGGCTACGAGTGCGGCATCGGCCTGGACAAGTTCAAGGACATGCAGGAAGGCGACATCATCGTGGCCTTTCAGAGAGAAAAAACCAGGGCCGTCTGACAAACGGGTGCAGGAATGGTCGTCGGCGTTCTCAGCCTGGAGTTATTCCTCCCCGCCTGCCGCTCCCTCAAGGACAAGCGGCGGATCCTCCTCAGCTTCAAGGACCGGGTCCGGGGCCGGTTCAACGTCGCCCTGGCCGAGGTGGATTTCCAGGATGTCTGGCAGCGGGCCATGATCGCCGTCGTCACCTTGAGCAGCGACAGGAAGGTCGTCGACCAGACGCTCGGCAAGATCCAGGACGAGGCGGAGACCAGCCTGGAGGGCGAGGTCGTCAAGTCCGGGATCTGCTACCTCTGAGGGGCGCTCCCGGGAGTGAAAATGGAATCCAGCCGCCGCCCCAAGCGAGTGGCCAGCCTGATCAAGGAAGCGCTCGGCCGCATCCTGTTGCGGGAGTTTCAGGGCGGTTCCGGGCTCATCACCGTCACCCGGGTCGAGATGACGGCCGACCTCCAGTCCGCCTGCGTCTACCTGAGCTTCTTCGGCGGCATCGACGAAGACAAGGCCCTGGAGCTCATCGAAAAGCGGAAGGGCTATCTTCGCAAATCTATTGCCAGTGAAGTCCAATTGAAGTATAATCCGCACCTTATTTTTGTCCGAGACCCGGCTCCGGAACACGAGCGCCGGCTCGACAGCTTGATGGAAAACCTCAAAGACGATGATAAATGATCCCATCCGTCAGATCGCCCGGAAGATCCGTTCGAGCCGCGCAGTCATCATCACCAGCCACCTGAGGCCGGACGGCGACTCCATCTGCACGGACCTGGCGCTCGCCGGGATGCTCGAGAACCTGGGCAAGCGCGTGCAGATCATCAACCGGGACCCGACGCCGTTCCCCTTCAGCGAACTGCCGGCTGTCGGCCGCATCACGGTCGGTCAGGCCGCGCCCACCGATTTCGACCTGGCCATTTTGCTGGAGTGTGCCAACGTGGGCCGCTCCGGCCTGGAAAACCTGGACGGCTATTTCAAGATCAACATCGACCACCATCACTCCAACGACGTCTACGCCGACATCAACTGGATCGATCCCACGGCCTCGGCGGTCGGGGAAATGGCCTTCACCCTGGCCGAGCGGATGAAGCTCCCCATTACTCCGGAGATCGCCGGGCATCTCTATTGCGCCATCGTCTCCGACACGGGCTGCTTCCAGTTCAGCAACACCTCGGCGCGCGCCTTCGACGTCAGCCACAAGCTCGTCAAGCTCGGCGCCAACCCGATCAAGACCACGGAGTTCTTGTTCAAAACCAATACGCCGCAGAAGATCAAGCTCCTTGGCCAAGTCCTGTCGACGCTGCGGCTGAACAGCCGCGGCAACATCGCCACCATCACCATGTTCAAGAAGACTCTGGACGATCTCCACCTCAAGGAGATCGACACCGAGGACATTACCACCCAGGCCCGCTCCATCAAAGGTGTCGAGGTGGTCCTGTTCTTCAAAGAGATGTCCAGGGACACGTTCCGCGTCAGCGTGCGCTCCAAGGATGAGGCCAACGCCGCGGCCGTGGCTGAGCAGTTCGGGGGCGGAGGCCACATGCACGCCGCCGGGTTCACCGCGGTCGGACCCTATGCCTCCCTGATCGAGGATGTCCCGAGGAAAGTCGAGGCCCTGATCCGCCGGCAGGCGGCCTCAGCGCGCCGGCGCCCGCCGGCCCCCTCGGCCGCCTGATGGACGGCCTGATCCTCGTCGATAAGCCCCAGGGCTTGACCTCCCACGACGTCGTCGCCCGTATCCGGCAAAGCCTGAGGATCCAAAAGGTCGGCCATTTCGGGACGCTGGACCCCATGGCCACCGGCCTCCTGCTGGTGGCGGTCGGCCGAGCGGTCAAGCTCTTCCCGTTCTTCTCCAAGCACGACAAAGTCTATGCGGGAGAGATCCGGCTGGGGGTGGCCACCGACACCTATGACGCTACAGGCCGGCCGACCGGCCCGGAAACCGCCTTGCTTCCCGGCAGACAGGCTGTCATCGACGCGATGCGGCCCCTCGAGGGTGAGATCCTCCAAACGCCGCCTCCTTACTCGGCAAAGAAACTGGCGGGTAAGCCCCTGTATAAATGGGCCCGCAGCCGGCAGCCGATCGCCTGTCCACCCAGGACAGTCATCGTCCACGCCTTCAAGATGATCGATTGCCGGCCGCCCGTCATCGAATTCGAAGTCCGATGCGGCTCGGGCACCTACATCCGGTCTCTCGCCCACGCCCTGGGCGAAGCTCTCGGCTGCGGCGCGCACTTGGCCGGTCTCCGGCGGCTGGGCAGCGGCGAGTTCTCTGTCTCCCGGGCGCTTCCCCTGGAACGTGTCGAGGAGCTGATCCTCGCCGGCAAAGCGGAAGAGGTCGTGCTTCCCCTCGAATCGCTCCTCGCCGCGCTCCCCAAGCTCATCCTGACGGAAACGGGAGAAAGCCGGCTGCAGAGGGGCCGGCAACTGGCTCCCGCGGACGTCCAGCGCCGGCTGCCGCCGGACGCGCCGCCCGGGACGGGCCCGGAGCCCGACCGGGAAACCTGCCGCCTTTTCAGCCTCTCAGGCCGGTTCCTGGGCCTGGCCGCCCCCGGTCCCGACCCGGGAATGCTGGTTCCTTTCCTGGTTCTTGTCCCCTGACTCAGCCATTCCTTGAATTTTCGACCGAAGTGGTGTATTTTAAGTGGATTATGAGACTGAATAAGAACCAGATCGAGCACCTGTCCTTCGTGATCGTCCGAAACCTCACCAAGGAGGGGAAGGTTCTTCTCGAGGACAAGAAGAAAATCCTTGATAACGTTGCCAATCTGATCACCGACGAGTTCCAGAAAGAAGACCAGCTCGACCAGGAAGTCCGGGAAATCCTGAGCAAACATATGGAGAAGATCCGGAAGGAGAACATCGAATACCAGACGATGTTCCGGATGATCAAGACCAAGATCGCCAAGGAAAGGAACATCGTCCTGTGAGCAACCGCCTGTCGCGCGAGAAAATCAACTTCCTGTCCCGCCAGGTCCTCAATTTCCTCACCAGCAACGACCAGGTGGAGTTCCTGGACGACCCCAACGAGATCCGCCTGATCATCGTCAAGGCCATCGAAGAGGAAATGCGGCTCTACGAGACCCTGGACAAAAAGGCCATCGAGAAGATCCAGTCGCAAAAGAAGGCCATCGAGGAAGGCAGCCGCGAGTGGGAGATCCTCTACCGGAAATATTATAACGAGGAGCTGGCCAAGCTGGGCAAGCTCGCCGACTAGCCCGCCGTCCGGCCGTTCCCATGCCCCCCGCACTCGAGTTCGAGGAGCGGGTTCGCTATTCCGAGACCGATCAGATGGGCGTCGCCCACAACAAAAGCTATTTCGAATGGTTTGAGCTGGGCCGCACCGAATTCTGCCGGCGGAGGGGCGTCACCTACAAGGAGATCGAGGCCCAGGGGTACTACCTCGTCGTGGTCGAAGCCCACTGCCGGTACCGCCGGCCTCTCCGCTACGACCAGGTGTTCATCATCCGCGTCTCACTGCGCGAATCGACCCCCAAAAAATTCGTGTTCGACTACGAAATCCTGACAAAAGAAGAGCGGACCCTCGTGGCCGAAGGCTATACCGTCCACATCGTCACCAACCGCCGGAGCGAGGTGACTCCCCTTCCCGACCCGTTCCGCGCCAGGATCGCCGGCGACTAGGCCCGGCGGCCGGGCTCAGGCCAGGCAGCCCTTCAGCTTCAGATAGTCCCGGAGCGCTTGCCGCCAGGGGGAAAAGTCCGGCAGGCCGATCTCCTTGGCGCGCTTGTTTTCCAGCACCGAATAGCGGGGCCGACGGGCCTTGGCCCCCAAGGCCAGGGTATCGATGGGCTCGAGGAGCGCCTCCCGGCTGAGGAGCGAGAGGATCTCCCTGGCGAACTCGAGCCAGGTGCAGGCCCCCTCGTTGGTCAGATGGTACAGGCCGTAGCGGTCCGTCCGGATGAGAGCGCTCACCCGGGACGCCAGCTCGGCCGTCGAGGTGGGCGTGACCCACTGGTCGTCGACGACGCGGACGCTCCGGCCCTCGCTGGCCAGGGAGATGACCCGGTCGACGAAATTATATCCCTTCTCCCGTGAACCCCCCAGGCCGTAGAGGCCGCAAGTCCGGACAAGGAAGAACCGATCGAGGATCGCCCGGACAAAATACTCGCCCGCCAGCTTGGAAACGCCGTAAGCGCTCAGGGGATTCGGCGGGTCGTCCTCGACATAGGGCCTGTCCTGGCGGCCGTCGAAGACGTAGTCCGTGCTGAAATGGACAAGACAGAACCCGAGCTCTCTCGCGGCGAGCGACAGCTCCCGGACAGCGACTCCGTTAAGCAGGAAGGGGGTCCAGGGCTCGTTCTCGCCCTCGTCCACCCTGTTGAAGGCCGCAGTGTTGATCACGGTATCCGGGCGGATCTCCGCCAGCGTCCGCCGGGCGGCGGCCGGCCGGGTGATATCGAAACCGGGATAATAGAGCGGGACCAGATCGTCCCCGCGGAGCGCCTTGACCAGGTCGCTCCCCAGCTGCCCGTCGGCGCCGATGACGGCGATCCTCACGTCTCCTCCAGATGCAGGCGAAAAAAAAGGCCAAGGAAAGGATCCTTGGCCTTTTCGTTCTTCAGAAACGACCGGGGCTCAGAAATGAACCCTGAACCCGAGCGCGAACTTGTGGTTATCCGAGATGTCTTTCCCGGCGGGCCAACGGAACTGGAAGATGAGCGAGCCGAAGGAGGTCTCTGTCTTGAAGATATCGACTCCCAGGTCTCCCACGAGTTCAAAGACAGTTCCCAGATCTTCTTTGATCGCCGTGCTGACCCCGACGCCGGCGCCGAAGAAGAACGCGGACGGATGATAATGGATCAGGGCATCCGCCAGGAAGAAGCTCTTCCAGGGAGCATCTCTCAAAACGAGCGCTCCGCCTGCCGCCAGCGTGAAATCCCACTTGTTCGGCGTGATCCAGCGGAAATAATCCACCTGAGCAAAAAGATACGTTGTGTAGGTGCCCT
This sequence comes from Candidatus Aminicenantota bacterium, assembly GCA_963764885.1. GTDB lineage: Bacteria > Acidobacteriota > Aminicenantia > Aminicenantales > UBA8522 > CAVSCD01. Next base: position 199,243 of record CAVXUH010000008.1, on the reverse strand, counting down.
TGGCGATGAGAGGCCCGCCGCCGACCGAGAAGTAGTCCCGCTTGATCCGGGTGACATCCAGGACGACTCGGCAGGGCTCGGAAACGGCCCCGAAGTCATCGGTCACGACCACCGTCACGGCATAGCTCCCCGCCGTCAGGAAGGTCTTGGTCCAGGAGAACGGCTCGGCGCTGGCCATGTATTTATCGACGGGGTTGCCGGCCTGGTCGGTGATGGTGAAATCGGCCTTGACCACCTTGCCGTCGGGATCGCTCGAGCCGGAGGCGTCGAGGAGGATGGGTTTCTTGACATAGTCGATGCAGCTCACGCAGGGGGTCGACAGCGCGCACACGGGCGGAGCGTTGACAACGACGGTGGCCTCGCAGGTGTTGGTAGAGGCCCGGTCCTGGGCATTGATCGCCGAGGCCTTGAAGGTGTATGTGCCGGGCTTGTCGAAGGTCGCCTTGGCCCTGGGGGAATCCGGGGTCAGGGTCTGGCTCCAGGCCTTCGTCCCGTCGGCGGCGGCGGCGGAAACCTCGATCGACTTGGCGCCCTGGGTGCCGCTGACGTCAACGGTGACCGGGTCCTTGAGATTGACCTTGCCGGGCGAGACGGTGATGGCGCAGGTGGCCAGCGGCAGCTCGAGGTTGGTGATGGAGCGCAGCGAGATATTGCCGCAGGGCCTGGGCATTACGAACTCGTAATTCTTATAATCCTTCTCGACGTTGAAGGCGAAGACGTCCAGGGGTTTCTTGCCCGCCCACTCGATGTCCCGGACCACCTTCACCTTGCCGTGGGACCGGAAGAGCATCCAGATGAGCTTGTCGCCCACGGGCAGCGATTTTTCCTCGAACTTGGCGTTCTTCAGCTGGTCCATGAACGGAAGGTAGAGGTCGCTGGCATCGGCCAGGTCGAAACCCTGTTTGATGTCGGCCGAGTAGCGGTCGACCAGCCGCTTCATAACCTCCTGGGTGGGGACGTTCCCCCGGCTCCGAACCAGGGTATAATGCCCGATGCTCTTGAGCTTCTTGGTCTGAGCGAATGTGCTCGCGGTCATGAAGACGAGCAGCAAAACAACGAAAAGAGCCAGTTTCCTATTTTTCATCCACGCCTCCTTTTTAGGTTGCTAATTCATGAAACGAAGAGAAGCGGAATTCAGCGTCGCCCTTCATAATGTTAGATAACGGAATCCGGCGGTTTTGTCAAGAAATAAAAAGAACTTGACGAGGACGGAGGGCGTTCGAGCCCAATAATTTTTGTTTTTTTCGGCCCGATTTTGATATAATGTTTTTCCTTCGAGGAGGAACCGTGCACAAAGTCGAAGAAGAGAACGAACTCCACGTGATCACGCCGAACGAGCCCGGCATTACGGGACGGGTCCTGGGGACCATGGCCAACGCCGGCGTCAACGTTAAATCCCTCCTCGCCTACTCCGAGGAGAAGCGGGGGCACTTCCGTCTGATCACATCGGACAACAAGAAGGCGGAGAAGGCCCTCCGGACGCTCGGCTACCGAGTCAAGACGAACAAGGTGATCGCGGTCGAAGTGGGGGACCGGATCGGCGCCGGGGCGGAGATCGGCGCCCTCCTCGGGAACGCCGTCATCGACATCCAATACTGTTACGGAACCTCGGCGGGCCTGGGCCGGGCCGTCCTGGTCTTCAGGACGAGCAATCAGAAAAAGGCCTTCGCCACGCTGAGATAGACTCCCCGGCCCCGGATTCGCCCGGGACGACCTCCTCGTTGACAAACGGAAATTGTTTGGAATAAAATGTGAAACCCGAGAGTAGATCACAAGGAGGCTAATATGTCCGCTAGCGCCGAACCCAACGTCGTCCCGTTGTGCGACGTGTTGCTGGTTTTGTTGATCATCTTCATGGTGATCACGCCCATCGTCCAGAAAGGGATCGATGTCAAGCTCCCCGAAACGTCCCAGGACACAGGCGGCGGCACCCCAGCCGGGCTGATCGTTCTCACCCTCAACCAGGACCTGAGTGTGCTGATCAATCAGGAGCAGATCGACCTCAAAATGCTCCCGGACCGTCTCCGCACGATCTACGGCGCCCGTCAGGACAAGACGATCTTCATCCGCGCCGATGCCAAGCTCCCCTACGGCCGGATCATCGAGCTGATCGACATCGCCAAGGGCGCCGGGGCCGAAGTCCTCGGGATCATCCCGGAGTACTTCACCAAAGAAGAATCCTGAGCCGGGCCGGTTCAGGCTTTCCCCTCAGCCGATGCGAATGGGCTGGCTGCAAATTCTATCGGGCGCTTTTTCCCTCCTGGTAATCGGGGGCCTCTCCATGGGTCAAACGGAAATCGTCGGACCGCTCACGCGCGACGAGATCCTCGACAAGCTGCCCGGGTGGAAACCCTTCATCCAGGCCTACTCGCCCGACCTTGAGATCGTCGGCCGGCTCCAGAGCGTCCATGAGAGGGTGACGGTCGAGATCTTCCTCGGGACCTGGTGCCCCGACTGCCGGCAGCACGTCAGCGCCTGGCTGAAGCTCACGGACATGGTCGGGAACCCGCTCATCACGACGACTTTGACGGGGATCCCGAGGAAGCGCGAGCTGCGTCAGGAATACATCGCCGGCAGGAATGTCGAGAAGGTCCCCACCTTCATCGTCCACTTCCGCGGCCGGGAGATCGGCCGCATCGTCGAAACACCCAAGGCCTCGGTCGAGGCCGACCTCTGGGGGATCCTGGCGCCCGCGCTGGACGCCCGCTAGCCTGCGCCCGGAGGGGCCGCCGTTCACTTGATCGGACCGATGACCTCGCGGGAGATCACCAGCCGCTGGATCTCGTTGGTCCCCTCGTAGATCTGGAGGAGCTTGGCGTCCCGCATCAGCTTCTCCACGGGGTAATCCTTCATGTAGCCGTAGCCGCCGAAGATCTGGACAGCCTCGACCGTCGTCCTCATGGCGACGTCGGAGCCGAAGCACTTGGCCATGGCCGATTCCTTGCCGCAGGTCTTGCCCCGGTCCAGGAGCCAGGCCGAGTGCCAGACCAGGTGGCGGGCGGCGTTGACCTCCATGGCCATCTGGGCGATCTTGAAGGCGGTGCTCTGGAAGGTGGCGATGGGCTTGCCGAACTGGACCCGCGTCTTGGCATACTCGACGGCATATTCGAGTGCCGCCCGGGCGACGCCGACGCCGGCGGCGCCCACCGACGCGCGGGTCGTGTCCAGAGTCCTCATGGCGACGAGAAAGCCCAGGCCCTCCTTGGAGAGCAGGTTGGACGCCGGCACCCGGACATCGTCGAAATAGACCTCGGCCGTGTTCGAGGCCCGATGGCCCATCTTGTCCTCGACCTTGCCGACGGACAGGCCGGGTGTTTCGCGCGGGACGATGAAGGCGCTGAGGCCGCGCATGCCCTTCTCGGGATTCGAATTGGCGAAGACGACGTACAGGCCGGCGATCCCGCCGTTCGTGATGAAGCACTTGGCGCCGTTGATAATGTATTCGTCCCCCTCTTCCTCGCCGTCGTCTTGATCGCGCCGGCGTCCGAGCCGGCCTCCCGCTCGGTGAGGCAGAAGGCCGCGAACGTCAGCTTCTTGGTGCAGGGCGTCAGAAAGGTCTTTTTCTGTTCCTCGGTGCCGAACAGGATGATCGGCGTGAACGCCAGCGAGCTGGCCATGATCGTCGTGAACATCCCGGCGCAGCCGGCGGACAGCTCCTCGCTGACGATCGCGATATCCAGCTCGCCGAGGCCGCCCCCTCCGTAATCCATGGGGATATTGCAGGTGATGAAGCCTGCCTCGAAAGCCTTCTGCATGACGTCGTCGGGCGGTTCGTGGGTGCTGTCATAGCGCGCGGCCTTGGCCTTCATCTCCTTCGTCGCGAACTCCCGCGCCATTTCCTGAAGGGCCAACTGTTCCTCGGTCAGGCTGAAATCGATCACGTCATCCTCCTGTCTTTATTCAAGGGGACGGGGCTCACAGGGGACCCGCCCCTCCGCGTCGGTGCCCCCTAATATACCGCTTTCGGATTTGTAGTCAACCCGCGGGGCTCGGACCGGGTCACTCGAGGGCACGCCACGATTTCCCGCACCGACTTTTTGGAGGGAGAAAGCTCCGCTTTCCCCCTTCCAACGTTCGCTTCGCTCTCCGCCTCCCCTTCTCGGACTTCGTCCTGCGACCAAGTGGGCCTTCCCCCTTGGATCCCCCGTTGCTTTGCATCCGCAAAGCGACGAACTCTCGCTCGATGCTGCGCTCGGGAATCCGTGGCCGCTCTGGCTCTCATACGGCCCTCTTCATGACGCCGGTCCTCGCCTGTCGAAAAAAAAGGACGCCTATCGGGCGTAGATGAACTTATCGCGCGTGAGATAAAAGGCCGGCGGCTCGAGGCCGAGCACGGCGGCGATGACGTCCTGGGGGCGGGCGCCGCGGAGGGGTGAAGCGGGGAAGGCCAGCCGGAGGCGATGCGTCCGCCTGTCGAGCGACAGCCGGATGGCACCCGTGACCTCTGCCCCGAAAGCGCGGGCGATCTCGGCGGTAACGAACTCTGCGTCGCCGTCGGCGGGGCCTGGCGCGCCCGCGCGCCGGGCGTCCAGGGCGCCTCGCACCTCCGGATCGTCGAGCCCGATCGAGAAAACCATGCCTTGGATCCGAGCGCTGAGCGGCGCCGCATCGGCGCCGAGGCGCTCGAGGGACTTGAATCTTATCCCTGGCCGCAGGCAGCGATTCAGCCGCCGCAGGCACTTTTTCTCATCGAGCTCCGCCGGCGTCCGAAACTCGAAAACCTCCTCTTTGCCGGTCATGCCGAGGGCTAGTGCCGGACCGTAGGAGACGAGCATCTTCGGGTGAAACCCGCCGGAGAAGGCCGTTTCGAGCCCTGCCCGGCGGAAGGCCCGCAGGATATGAGCGGTCAAATCGCGGTGGGACAGGAATCGCGCGGAGCCGGTCTTGGCGTACCTGGCCTCATACCTTATGGCCGGCGGGGGCGCCGCAGCCGAGAGAGCCGCCCCCCCGGCTCGGCTTTCCCGGGTATCGGGGGCGAACCGTTTCCGGGGCCGGACGGTGGTTTCGCAGTCGCCGCAGCGCCGGCAGTCGGCGTCGAGGCAGGAGGGCGTCCTTTCGGCGGCCATGGCCTTCTCGAGCTCGGCCCTCAGCGAACTTTTCCTGATCCCCGTCCCGATGTGGTCCCAAGGCAGCGGAGGCTCGAGGGGCAGAGCGCCCAGGTATTGATGGTAATCGAGGCCCTCGGCGGCGAACGCCTCCTCCCAGCGGGAAAAAGAGAACTGGTCCTTCCAGGCGTCGAACCGCGCGCCGCTCTTCCAGGCCCGGTCGAGGACCGCCGCCAGCCGCCTGTCCCCCCTCGAGAAGACGGCTTCGAGTACCGAGCTTTTCGTCGGGTGCTCCTTGACCTTGACCGAGGTGAGCCGGCGCAGTCCCGCGCGGACATACCTTTGTTTTTCGAGCAGCACCGCCTCGTCGTCCATGGCCAGCCACTGGAAAGGCGTATGGGGCTTGGGAATGAAGGAGGACAGGCTGAGGTTGATCCCGGGCGCCCCACCCATCAGGCTCCGCCCCAACCGGACGATCTCGGTCGTGAGCTCGATGATCCCCGATAGGTCCGCCTCGGTTTCGGTCGGCAGGCCGGCCATGAAATACAGCTTGAGGAGCTTCCACCCGCGCCCGAAGGCGTGGCCCGCCGCCGCCAGGATGTCCTCGTTGGTCAGGTGCTTGTTGATGACACGCCGCAGGCGGTCGGTGCCGGCTTCGGGCACGAGCGTGAACCCGGTCTTCCTCACCCTCAGGATATTCTCGGCGACGGCGGGCGAAAGGCCGCTCGGCCGCAGGGAAGACAGGGAGAGGGAGATCCGGCGGCCGGCCAGCTCATCCATCAAGGCGACGACGCAGGACTCGAGGTGAGGATAATCGCTGATGGACAGCGCCGAGAGGGAAACGTCCTCGAACCCCGTGGCGGCCAGGCTCCGCCTCGCCTTGCGCAGCACGGTCTGCGGGGGCATGACCCGGAACGGGAAATACAGGCTCGTGGCCTGGCAGAAGCGGCAGCGCTGCGGACAGCCCCGCGCCACTTCGAGGGCCACCCGGTCAAAGACGGCCTGGATGTCGGGGACGACGATGCGCTCCGGAAAATGCCGGCCGTCCAAGCGGCGGAGGATGCGCTTATCGATCCGGGCCGGCGCATCGCCCAGGGGGCGCCGGGCGGCAAGCGCCGCGCCGGCCGGGACATAGCTCTCGTAGAACCTCGGCACGTAAACCCCGGGAACCTGGGCGAGCTCGCGGAGAAGGGCCTCGCGCTTCAGGCCGCTCCGCCGGCCGAGCCGGAGGCGTTCGACGATCTCGGGAAATGATTCCTCTCCGTCGCCCAGGACGAAGGCATCGAAAAAATCAGACAAGGGTTCGGGGTTGAAGGCGGCCGGACCGCCGGCGATGATCAGGGGGCCGGCCTCTCCCCGGTCTTGCGAACTCAGCGGGATGCCGCCGAGGTCGAGCACGGTCAGGACGTTCGTATCGTTGAGCTCATAGAGAAGCGACACGCCGATGATGTCGAACTCGGCCAGCGGGATCCTGTTTTCGAGCGAGACCAGCGGCTGACCGGCGCCCCGGAGCGCCGACTCGAAATCCGGCCACGGCGCGAAGACCCTCTCGGCCAGCACGCCGGCCTGCGCGTTGAGGAGGGAATACAGGATTTTCTGGCCGAGATAGGACATCCCGATCTCGTAGACGTCCGGAAAGACGAGGGCGACCTTGACGTCGCCCGGAGAGGGTCTCTTGCGGAGCGCGTTCCATTCTCCGCCGACATAGCGGCCGGGCCGCTCCACCCTCTTGAGAATGTCTTCGAACGCTTTGTCGTTGATCATGTGCCGACAGCCGGGAGGTCCCGGGAGCCAGTCTCAGATATTGGCGAACCGCCTCATCTTGACGTTCAGGACGAGACTGACGCCCAGATAGTTGGCCAGCAGCGACGAACCGCCATAGCTCAGGAGCGGCAGAGGTATGCCGACGACAGGGAAGATGCCGATGACCATCGAGACGTTGACGATGAGCTGGAAGGACATCATCAGGCCCACCATAAAGACGATGTAGACGCCCGTCCGGTCGCGCGCCTTCGCGGCCGACCGGAAGAGCCTCCACAGAAACGCGAAATAGATGAGCAGGACGGCCGCCGCGCCGACGAACCCGAACTCCTCGCCGATGACCGAAAAAACGAAGTCGGTGTGCCGCGCAGGCAGGAACTTGAGCTGGCTCTGGCTGCCTTTCTTGAAGCCCTTCCCGAGCACGCCGCCCGAGCCGATGGCGATCTTGGACTGGAGGACCTGGTAGCCCGATCCGCGGGGGTCCTTGTCCGGGAAGACCACCGTGGCCAGCCTGTCCTTCTGGTAGTCCTTAAGGTAGAAATGCCAGCCGGCAAAGCCGACGGCGACGACCAACAGGGCGACGGCGATGATGGTCTTGCGCTCGAGCCCGGCGAGGATCAGGGCGCCGGCCAGGATCGACAGCAGGCTGACCGCGGTGCCCAGGTCCGGCTGGAGCGCGACGAGAACAAAGGGGACGGCAGCCAGCCCGGAGCTGGCTAGGGCGGCCTCGCGAGTCACGGTCGTCCGCTTGTACTCGGCGAACAGGCGGGCCAGGGCCAGGACGAGAGCGACCTTGGCCAGCTCGGAGGGCTGGACCTGGAAGTACCGGAGACGGATCCAGCTCCCCTTCTTCATCAGGTGGTTGAAGACGACCATCCCGGCCAGGACGACCATGACAAACCCGTAAATATAATAAGAATAGTCCACCAGGAGCTGGTAATCGATCACCAGCAGGACCAGGAGGGCGGCCAGGCTGACCCCGATAAAGAAGAGCTGCCTTAAGTAGAAATCGCCGGGCAGATAGTGCGAGGCGCTGTAGATCACCAGCACCCCGATCAGCGAGTTGAGAAGGAGCAGCCCCAGGAGGAGCCAGTCGATATTTTGGACGAGCCGCCGGTCAATCATACTTTTCCTTGTAGAGCGCGAACAGCTCTCTGGCCAGCGGCGCGGCCGTGGCGCCGCCCATGCCTCCGAATTCAACGAGGATCGTGACCACGACCCGCGGGTTGTCCCGGGGCGCGAAGCCCGTGAACCAGGAGTGCGGCATAACCTTCCGGCCGAGCCGCTCGACAGTCTCCCGGCCGATGGTCTGGGTCGACCCTGTCTTTCCGCAGACATTAAAACCCTCGACCTTCGAGCCCTTGCCGGTCCCGCCTTCGTTAACGCATCGCCACATGCCGTTGACGATCGTCTCGTAGATCTCCGCGGAGAACTCGCCGCTCCCCGCCCCCGCCTTGGCCACTCCGGCACCGACGGACTTGAGCAGGTGCGGGACGGGCTTTTGGCCGCGGTTGGCCAGGATGGCCGTCTCGACGGCGATCTGAGCGGGAGTGACGAGCACGGGCCCCTGGCCGATGGCGACCGAAATGGTCTCGCCGGGATACCAAGGCGACTTGCGTTCGCTCCGGCTCCAGGCCTCGGAGGGCATGATCCCGCCCTTTTCGCCGGGGAGGTCGATCCCGGTCTTCTCAGATCCCAACCCCAGGGACTCCGCCGCCTCGGCGATCCGGTCGACCCCCAACCGCCGACCGACATTGTAAAAATAAACGTTGCAGGAGTTCTGGATGGCGCCGGTCAGGTTGAGGGTGCCGTGTCCGCCCGCCTTCCAGCAGGCGAAGGGCCGGCCGTAGAAAACGGCATGGCCGGGACAAAAGAAAGTGGTCGACTCGACGACGGCCCCGAACTTCAGTCCGCCGGCCGCTATGGCCAGCTTGAATATCGAGCCGGGGGAATACTGCCCGCGGATGACGCGGTTCTCGAGCGGATGGTCGGGCCGGCTCATCAGGTCCATCCACTCCTGGGGGGTGAAGCGGGTGATGAACTTGTTCGGGTCGTAGGTGGGAAAGCTGGCCAGGGCCAGGACGTCGCCGTTTCGCGGGTCCATGACGATGATCGCCCCCTCCCTGCCCTCCAGGAGCTCGCTCGCTTTCTGCTGGAGATCGAAGTCGAGCGTCAAGTCGAGGTCGCCGCCGGCTGAGGGCTCGACGCGCGCGGCCTGCCCCCGCTTCCTTCCCTGGCTGTCCACGATCTCGGTGAGCTTGCCGTTCACACCCGTGAGCCGGGACTCGTACTCCCGCTCGACGCCGGTGCGGCCGACGAGGTCGCCGAGCATCTTCCCCTTGAAGGGCCCCCCTTTGAGCTCCTCCGGATTCACTTCCTGGAGATATCCCAGAGCGTGGGCCGCCAGGCTGCCGAACCGGTAGAAGCGGCGGGGGTCGTGCTCCACGACGAGCTCCGGGAACTCGAGGCGCCGGGACTCGATCCGGGAGACCTCCTGGAGGTCGAGGTTGTCCTTGACGACGATCGGCTGGAAGGCGGGAAGCGAAGTATATTTGGCGATCCTCAGGCGGAGCTCATCGGGCGCGATGGCGAGCAGGCGCGCGATCCTCTCGATCGAGCCGTCGAGGTCCGGGCAGTTCTCCCGGATGAACGAGGCCCTGAAGGAGGGCGTGTAATCCGCCAGGATCACTTCGTTACGGTCCCTGATCACGCCGCGGGGCGCGGCGATAGCGGTCTCCCGGAAACGGTTGGCTTCGGAGAGCGCCCAGTACTTGCCGTAGTCGAGGACCTGGATCTTCCAGCAGACCAGCCCGATGAGAACGAGAATGAGGCCGACGGCGGCGGCGACGGCTATCGCCCGGCGCTGGATGACCGATAAATCCTCGTAGACCCTGTTTGTTTCCATGGGGCTCGGCTAAGCCTCCTCGCCTCGGAGCCTACGGCTCAGCCGGAGCAGGGCCGCCACCACCAGCGCGGTCACCACCGGCTGAAGCAGGACCAGGCCGCGATCGGTCGTCAGTCTGGTGCGGAACAAGAACGAGGCCAGGCCTTTCCAGACGGCCAGCTCGGTCAGGGCCAGGAGGAACAAAAAGACAAGATTCCGGACGAAGGGCGCGACATTGATCTTCCGTGAGATATAGCCGCAGGCGAACCCCATCAGGGTCTTGCTCAGGCCCCCGACGCCGAACACGCCGATCGACAGGGAGTCCTGGAGCAGCCCACAGACTGTCCCCGTCAGGGCACCGAAGAGCTCCTGGCGGGTAAGGGCGAAATACAGCACGACCCAGGAAAATGGGTTAAAGACCAGGACCAGAGGCGGGGCGACTTTACCGAGGGCCGCGTAGATGGCGACGGCCAGAACGACGGCCAGAGCCGGCTCGAGGTATTTCCTCACTCTCCGCTTCCTTCACCACCGCTCGGTCAGGTCGGCCGTGAAAACGGCCACCTGGTCGAGGTCCGCAAACTCGAAGAAGGGCGCGACCTCGATATTCTTAAAAAGGGACGGGTCCTCGCTGACGGCGGCGATCCGGCCCACGGGGATGCCGGCGGGATAGATGGCGTCGAAGCCCGAGGTCAGGACGTCCTCGTCAACGGCGATATCCTTGTTAGTCTTGAGAACATACTTGAAGTGGCACCGGCCCTCGCCATCGCCGCTCAGGACGCCCACGACGCGGCTCTGCGCCGAGACCACGCCCACTCCGCTCTCTTCGTCGGTGATGAGCTGGACTTTCGACTGCCGCGGGGCGATCGGGTCGATCACCCGGCCGATGAGCCGGCCCTGTCTGTCCAGGACCACCATGTCTTTTTTCACGCCGTCCGAGTACCCCCGGTTCAGGACGACCGACTTATGGAACTGGCTGGAGTCGATCCCGACCACCGAGGCGGCAATGATCGAGCGGGAGGCCGTGTTCAGGAGCTCCTGCATGTTCCGCTCCCCCTGGAACTCCAGGACCTTGTGCCTCAAAACCAGGTTCTCTTCGCGCAGGTGGAACAGCTCGTCCCTCATCTTCTGGTTCTGAAGCTCGACATTCCGCAGGTAGACATACCCCGACCAGACCGAATTCAGCCGGCCGACAGCGCCGGCCGCGGCCCGGCCGACGGGCGAGAAAACGGTAAAAAAAGCCCGCTCGAAATAGGTGGGCTCGCCGCCCTTCGGGACTTGGATCGATATCAGGACGAGGTGCAGGAATATCAGCCCGCAGAAAACAGCAAACGTTCTTCTTTCTTTCACACCCTGCTAGTCGAGAGCAATCTTCTTGAGCAGGTCGAGATCGTCCAGGAGCTTGCCCGCGCCCAGGACGACGCTCGTGAGGGGATCTTCGGTGACGAAGACGGGCAGCTGGGTCTCTTCGCGGAGCCGCTTGTCCAGGTTCTTGAGAAGCGCCCCGCCGCCGGTCAGGATAATGCCCCGGTCGATGATGTCGGCCGACAGCTCGGGCGGCGTCTTCTCCAGGGCGATGCGGACGGCGTTGACGATCGAAGCGACGACGTCCTCGAGGGCCTCCCGGATCTCCTGGTCATCGACGACGATGGTCTTGGGGATGCCCTCGCGCAGGTCGCGGCCCTTGATCTCCATCGTCAGCGGCTCGTCCAGCGGATAGGCCGACCCGAGCTGCATCTTGACCGCCTCCGCCGTGCGCTCCCCGATCAGGAGGTTGTATTTCTTCTTGAGGAACTGGATGATCTCCTCGTCCATCTCGTTCCCGGCGATCCGGATGGAGTGATTGAAGACGATGCCGTCGAGCGAGATGACGGCGATGTCCGTCGTGCCGCCGCCGATGTCGACGATCATGTTGCCCGTGGGGTCCGAGATCGGCAGGTCGGCGCCGACGGCCGCGGTCATCGGCTGTTCGACGAGATAGACCTCCGAGGCCTTGGCCCGCATGGCCACGTCCTTGACGGCCCGCCGCTCGACCTGGGTGATGCCGGTGGGGATGCCGATGACGATCCGCGGCCGGAGCCAGAACCCGCGGTTGTTGGTGGCCTTCTTGATGAAGTACTCGAGCATCTTCTCGGCGATCTCGAAATCGGCGATGACCCCGTCCCGCATCGGCTTGATGGTGGTCACGTTGGCGGGCGTCTTGCCCAGCATGTCCTTGGCCCGGCTGCCCACCGCCTCGACCTTGCCCGTCACCTTGTTGACGACGACGATCGAGGGCTCCTGGACGATGATCCCCTTGCCCTTCAGGAAAACCAGGGAGTTGGCCGTGCCCATGTCGATGGCCAAGTCGCAGAAAAGACGGTCCTTGAACCAGCTGATCACACTCATGTCTAACCTATGATTCGAGCTATTGTAACCTGAAAGAAAGGCGTTTGCAAGCGCCAGCCGCGGCCGGCTGCCCGGGTCCCTTGACTCGAATCGCCGAGTTCGCATATACATTAGGGCATCGACCGGAGAAAGGAGTCAGGGATGAACTACAAGCCGTTCGTGCCGGAGAAGACCGACCTTCGGGAGTTCACGCTCAAGGCCGTTATCCTCGGCGTGATCCTGACCGTGGTCCTCGGCGCCGCCAACGCCTACCTCGGGCTCAGGGCGGGCATGACCATCGCCGCCACCTACCCCGCCGCCGTCATCGGCATGGCCGTCCTGAAGCTGATGCGGGGGTCGATCCTCGAAGAGAACATGGCGCGGACCATCGGCTCGATCGGCGAGTCCGTGGCCGCCGGGGCGATCTTCACGATCCCGGCGTTCATCATCGCGGGCGCCTGGCTGAGGTTCGACACCCTCGACGCCTATCTCAAGTCCAGCGCCCTGATGTTCGTCGGCGGCCTGCTGGGCATCCTGTTCGTCACCTTCCTGCGCCGGGTCATGGTCACCGACCCCGAGCTCGGGTTCCCCGAGTCGGTGGCGGCTTCGGAAATCCACAAGGCCGGCCAGCGGGGCAGCCAGGGGGCGAAGTTCCTGTTCCAGGCGATGGGCGCGGGGGCGCTCGTCTACGCCCTGGGCGCGATCAAGATCTTCTCCGCCTCCAAGGAATTCGTCATCAAGGTGGGCAGCATCGGGGCGAGCTTCGTCCGCCTTGGCACGAGCTCGAGCGCCGCCAAAGTGGACGCCGGCGGGACGATCTCCGTGGCCGGGCCCGGGATCTACCCGGCGTACATCGGGGTCGGCTACATCATCGGCCCCCGTCTCGCCTCCCTCAACTTCGCGGGCGGCGTCCTGGCCTGGGGGCTGTTCGCGCCCCTCCTGATGTTCTTCCTCGGCCCCCAGCTCGTCGAAAAATTCTACGGACCCGGCGTGGCCATGGCCGGCGTCGACTGGGCCGACATGATGTTTAACGTCTGGAAGTTCATCATCCGGCCGATCGCCGTCGGCGGCATGCTGGTCGGCGCCGGCTACACGCTCTTCAGGATGAGGAAGAACCTGGCCGCCGGGATCAAACGGTCGGTCGGCGACGTCCGGAAGGCCACCGGCCAGGCCCAGGCCACCTCACGCCTGGAGAAAGACCTGAACATCCGGCTCGTCCTGGCCCTGCTGGCGGCGACGGTCGTCCTGATGGTCTTCCTCTACAAGGTGTTTTCCGGGAACTACTCCTCGGCGATCCTGGCGGCCGTGGTCATGGCCATCTTCGGGTTCTTCTTCGCCGCGGTCTCGGGGAACCTGGTCGGCCAGATCGGCTCGTCCAACAACCCCATTTCCGGCCTGACCCTGTCGACGCTGATCGTCGCGGCGCTGCTGATGGTCGTCGTCGGGGCGACGGGGGCGAGCGGCGTGGCCGCCGTGCTCGGCGTCGCCGCCGTCGTCTGCGTGTCCTCGGCGGTCGCGGGCGAGATGCTCCAGGACCTCAAGGTGGGGCACATCCTGGGCGGCACGCCGTGGAAGATGCAGGTCGGCGACATCATCGGCATCCTGGTCGCCTCGCTCGTGCTGTACTTCCCCCTCCTCGTTCTCCACGGGGCGTTCACCTTCGGGAGCAAGGAGCTGTCCGCGCCCGCAGGCCGGCCTGATGGCCGCCCTGGCCCAAGGCATCGTCGGCAAGGAAATGGCCTGGCCGCTGGTGATCGTCGGCATGCTGATGGGGTTCGCCTTCATCCTGGTCCAGGTCAAGTCGCCGATGCTCGTCGCCGTCGGGCATGTACCTGCCGCTCGAGACGACCTTCGCCATCTTCGTCGGCGGCATGATCAAGGGCATCATCGACCGGATCGCGGCCAGGAGAAACCTCAACCCGGCCCAGAAGACCCGGGTCGATAACGTCGGCATCCTGCTCGCCTCCGGGCTGATCGCCGGCGAAGCCCTGACCGGGCTCGTCCGGGCGGCCTGGAAGTTCATGTTCTTCCAGAAAGTCATCGGTTCGGACATCCCCGAGATCTTCAAGAACGCGAGCTACTATCGTCGGGCTGGCCGTCATGGTGCTGATCGGCCTCTATCTCATCTATCTGCCGCTTCGCCACGCGGGCAAGGCCGACGAGCCGCCGCCGCCGTCGGCCGTGATGTAAGGCGGAAGCCGCTCTCATTTGCGATGCCGTTAGCGAAATGGGGCTTGGTCTCGGCATCAGTCCTTGGCTTCCGGACGCCGTGGCGGGGTCTTGACGGCGATCGCGACCCCTATCCCCGGCGCCTGCGGAACCAGTCCCGTCGGTTCCCCCTGTCAATAAGCGACAGGCCCCCTTCCTCGGAGGCCGCTTCGAAAAGGCTGCAACTCCCCATGTTCGCTACCTCCGCTGGCCGCGTAATCACTTTGACGGATGTAAATACGCCCGAAGAACAGGTCAGGAAATTGAAATAAAGCGGCGGCATTATCTAAAATAGAGGCGATGCCGGTACTGCAAGATCATAACTTACGGACACCCGGTGCTGCACCGCCGCGGGGACCCGGTCAAAGACATCGACGACGAGGTCCGCGAGCTGGTCCACGACATGGTCCTGACCATGCACGCAGCTCCGGGGATCGGCCTGGCCGCCCCCCAGGTCTGCGTCAGCCGGCGGGTGATCACCGTGGACATGTCGGTCGGAGAGCGGCCCGAGGAGCTTCACGTCCTCATCAATCCCGAGATCCTGGAAAGGGAAGGCGAGGACTATGACGAGGAGGGCTGTCTCTCTGTTCCGGGCATTCAAGAGAAAGTCCGCCGGCCGGCGAAAGTCAAGGTCCGGGGCCTCGACCTCGAAGGCCGGGAAAAGGTGATCATGGCCTCGGGGCCCCTGGCCAGGGTTTTTTGCCACGAGATCGACCACATCGACGGCCGGCTGTTCATCGAAAACCTGACGCCCCTCAAGAAGGCCCTGGTCAAAAAGAAGCTCAAAAAGCAGCAAGAGTCCGGCTGACCCGATGAAAATCGTCTTCTTCGGGAGCCCGGCGGCCGCCCTCCCCTCCCTCGGCAGGTTGCTCGAGGCGGGCCATGAGCTGACGCTCGTCGTCACCCAGCCCGACAGGCCGGCGGGTCGCGGCAAATCGACCACGGCCCCTCCCGTAAAGGGCTTCGCGCTCGAGCGTGGGATCAGGGTCCTCCAGCCCGTCAGGGTCCGGACCGACACGGGCTTCCTGGATGAGCTCCGCTCGGCAGATCCAGAGATCAACGTCGTTGTCGCCTACGGGCAGATCTTGCCCGCCTCCGTCATCTATCTTCCCCGCTGGAAATCGGTCAACGTCCATTTCTCCCTCCTTCCCAAGTACCGCGGCGCCGCCCCTGTCGAATGGGCCATCCTCAACGGAGAGCAGAAAACGGGGGTCACCATTTTCGAGCTCGACGAAAAGATGGACGAGGGCGACATACTGACCCGCGAGGAGATCGAGATCCGCCCCGGGGAGACCGCCGGCGGGCTCGAAGCCCGGCTGGCCACGGTGGGCGCAGACCTACTGGTCGCCACCCTCGATAAGATCGACAGCCTCCTTCGGATCCCGCAGGACGACGGACTCGCCACCGCGGCGCCCCGGCTGAGAAAGGAGCAGGGGCGCATCGATTGGACGAAGAGCCCGGGGGAGGTCGAGAGGATGGTCAGGGCCTTCTCTCCCTGGCCAGGAGCGTTCACCTTCTGGAAGGGCCAGCGCCTGATCGTCCACGCCGGGCGGCCGGCCGCTGCGGGCGCTCCCGGCGGCCTGCCGGGGCAGATCGCCGCCGTCGGCCGGACCGGGGTCGCGGTGTGCTGCGGAGACGCGAGAGCCTATATCATCGAGCGCCTGCAGAGAGAGAACAAGAAGTCCCTGGACGCCGCCGATTTCCTGCGCGGCACAGACGTCAGGCCGGGAGATGTCTTGGGTTAGAGGCGGGAAAGCGGAAGCTACTCTTCCAGGATGTAGTTGTAGGGGTTGTCCGGCTTGTCGTTGACCCTGACCTCGTAATGGAGGTGAGGCCCCAGGGCCTTGCCGGTTTTGCCGACCAGCCCGATGACGTCGCCGCGCTTGACCTTTTCGCCCGCGTTGACCAGGAACTTGCTCAGGTGGAGGTAGTGGGTCGTGATCGCCCCGCCGTGGCCGATGATGATATTCCGGCCGAGCATCTTGTCGGTCCCGAGCGAGAGGACGATGCCGTCGGCCGTGGCCACGATCGGGTTCCCGAAATTGGTGGCGATATCGATCCCGTAATGGAAGGCCCGCTTGCCCGTGAACGGGTCATCCCGGAAGGCGAACGCGGAGCTGACCCAGCCGATGGTCGGCCAGATGGTCGGCGTCGAGGCGAGCTGGGCGGTCTGGGTTTCGAAGTACTTGGACAGGAGGTCCAGGCTCTTGGTGACGGCCTGGGCTTTCTGAGTCAGGGCCCGGGCATCCTGGAGGGAGATATTCTGGCCGGCAGCCGGCGGGGGCGTCACGTCCTCCACCGGGGATTTGAACTGGGAGGTATCTCCGTCGCCGATGCCCAGCTCCTCGATGACCTCGGGCGACCGGAGCCCGGCCATGACGTTGAGTTTCTTAGCGTAGCTTTCGAAGTTCTTGACCGCGTCCCGGAGCTTGACGATCGAGCTTTCGTAATCGGTGATCAGCTTCTTCTGCTCGGCGTTTTCCTTGAGCAGGCCCCGGTACTTGACCCGGGTCACGTTCATGGTGGCGTAATCGACGAGGAAAGCGACGATCACCACAAAGCCCATGCTGAGACCCGTCCCCAGGAACTTGAGGGCCTTCTGGGAAAGGGTGACGGTCTTGAATTTCTGGGCGCAGTGCGGAACGATGATGAACGATAAGAACTTCTTCGCCATGATGCTTCCCCTTGATTAGCAGATTGAAAAATCAATGTCAAGGATTAAATGCTCTGAATTCAGTTTTTTTTGGCGGGCGCCAGGCGGGCGGTGATCCAGTCGACGATGGCCTGGGTGGTCGTCCCGGGCAGGAAAATCTCCTGGATGCCCGCTTTTTTCATCTTGGCGATGTCCTTCTCGGGGATAATCCCACCGGCGATGACCGGGATGTCCCCGGCCTTGTTTTTCTTAAGGAGGCTGATGATCTTCGGGAAGAGGATGGGGTGGGCGCCCGACAGGATGCTCAGCCCGATGACGTCCACGTCTTCCTGGACGGCGGCGCTGACGATCTCTTCAGGGGTGCGCCTCAGCCCCGTATAGATCACTTCCATGCCGGCGTCGCGGAGGGCCCGGCAGATGATCTTGGCCCCGCGGTCATGACCGTCGAGTCCCGGCTTGGCGATCAGGACCCTGATTTTTTTGCCTGGCATTAGACCTCCTAAAAGGTGACCGGCTCCTCGTATTCCCCATAGACGTCCTTGAGGGTATCCATGATCTCCCCCAGGGTGGCGTAGGCCTTGACGCAGCCGAGGAGATGCGGCATGAGGTTCTCGTCGTCGCGGGCGGCCCGTTTCAGCTCGGCCAGCGTGCGGGTCACGCCCGAGCGGCTTCGGGACCTCTTCACGGACCTGAGCCGTGCCAGATGCTGCCTGGCGACCGATTCGTCGATCTCCAGGAGCGAGATGGGCTCGTGCGCCATCTCGAAGGCGTTCACGCCGACGATCACCTTTTCTCGGTTTTCGACCGCCTTCTGATAGAAGTAGGCGCTGTCGGCGATCTCCCTCTGGGGGAATCCGAGCTCGATCGCCTTGACCATCCCCCCCATGTCATCGATCTTCCGGATGTAGTCCTTCGCCTCCCTCTCTATCTCGTTCGTCAGCGCCTCCACGAAATACGAGCCGCCGAGCGGGTCGATCGTATTCGTGACGCCGCTCTCGTGGGCGATGACCTGCTGCGTCCTCAGGGCGATGGTCACGGCGTCCTCCGAGGGCAGGGCGTATGTCTCGTCGAGGGAATTCGTGTGCAGCGACTGCGTCCCCCCCAGGACGGCCGCCAGGGCCTGCAGGGCGACCCGGATGATGTTGTTGTAGGGTTGCTGGGCCACGAGCGAGACGCCCGAAGTCTGGGTATGAAACCTCAGCCACCAGGAACGCGGCTGCCGGGCCCTGAACCTGTTCCTCATGACATCGGCCCAGATGCGGCGGGCCGCCCGGAACTTGGCGATCTCCTCGAAGAAATCGTTGTGGGAGTTGAAAAAATAGGAGAGCCGGGGGGCGAACTCATCGACCTTGAGGCCCCGCTCGAGCGCCCAATCGACGTATTCGATGCCGTCCCTCAAGGTAAAGGCCAGCTCCTGGGCGGCCGTCGACCCGGCCTCGCGGATGTGGTAGCCGGAGATGGAGATCGTATTCCACCTCGGGACTTCCCTGGAGCCGTACTCGAAAGTGTCGACGATGAGCTTCATCGACGGGCGCGGCGGAAAAACGAACGTCTTCTGGGCGATGTATTCCTTGAGGATGTCGTTCTGGATCGTCCCCGAGATGAGCCGTGAGGGGACGCCCTGTTTTTCGGCGACGGCGATGTACATCGCCCAGAGCACGGCGGCCGGGGCGTTGATCGTCATCGAGGTCGTGATCTTGTCGAGCGGGAGGCCCTGGAACAGGACCTCCATATCGGCGAGCGTGTCGACCGCGACGCCGCACTTGCCCACCTCGCCCTTGGCCAGGGGATGGTCCGAGTCGAGGCCCATCAGGGTGGGCAGGTGGAAGGCGACGCTCAAGCCTGTCTGGCCGTGGGCGAGAAGATACTTGTACCGTTTGTTGGTGTCTTCGGCCGTGCCGAACCCGGAGAACTGACGCATCGTCCACGGCCGGCCCCTGTACATCGTCGGGTGGACGCCGCGCGTATAGGGATATTCTCCGGGAAAGTGAAGGTCCCGCAAGTAGTCGAACCCCGGCAGGTCGGCGGGTGTGTAGAGCTCTTTGATGGGCCTGCCGGAGACGGTCGAAAACCGCTCCCGGGCGCGGCAGACCTGTTCGGCGCGGGCATAGGTGTTACGCTTCCAGCTCTTGTACTCGCGCTCGAGCGCGGGCGGATTTCTACGCTTCCTCTCCAACTCGATCCAACTCCTCGGCGCGGGCGCGGGCCCCGCGTCAATCCCCGGTGTGCTTGTAGACCAGGTCGTGCTGGCGAACCTGGGATTCGACCTCGAGCCCAAACGACTCGCCGACGGCGGCGGATTGAACGGGGGCGTGCTCCATCTGCATGGACTCGATCTTCTGATAGAAATCCGTAGTGTGGCCCTTGACGTGGATGGTATCCCCCACCTTCAAGCCGCCCTTGGTCAGCTCCACCACCCCGACATTGATCCTGGGAAAATAATGGCTGATCCGGCCGACTTCTTCCTCCATGCTGTCCTCCTTCGCGGGACGTGAGCCAAAGGTAGCAAAATCCCGTGCCCTTGGCAAGTCAATATGTGCGAGTCACTGAGCACACCTCCCGTGGACAAGGCGAGGGATGTGCGTGAAGAGGGTCATCCGGAGGCGAGCGGGCATGGTTCCGCGAAGCGGAGAGCGAGCCGAGGACTAAGCGAATTTCCCTCTGCCCGAAACGCCTTTGAGACTCTAATTGCTAATATATTGACCTCCCCTTCCCTCCTGCAACCAGGAGGGGCTGAAGACGGAGGGCGTTCCGGGATAGCGGCCGACCCTCGAGCGCATATCCCGAGCCTACCCACAGAGGACGGAGCCGCCGTTGACGTTGATGATCGCCCCGGTGATATGGCGGCTCAGGTCCGAGGCCAGGAAGACGATCGGGCCCGCGATATCCTCGGGCGGCGGGATCCGCTTGAGGGGGATCGATTGACGCACGCGCTCCCTGTAGTCAGGATCGCTGAACACCTCTGTGCACATATCGGTGTCGACCCAGCCGGGCGCCACGCAGTTGACCAGGATCCCGAACGGAGCGAACTCCGGGGCCCAGGACTTGGTCAGCGCCTGGACGGCGCCTTTCGTCGCGGCGTAGTGGGAGTGAAAGGCCTCGCCCCGGATCCCCGCTGTCGAGCCGACGTTGATGATCCGGCCGCTCCCCTGCCGCTTCATGTGCGGGACGACGGCGTCGGTGAAATAATAAACGCTGTCCAGGTTGACAGCCATCGTCTCCTTCCAGGCCGTGGCGTCCCCGGACCCGATCTCGAGATAGGTCCAGATCCCGGCGTTATTGACGAGGATATCGATCCGGCCGAATTCCCGGGCCATCTGTTCGACGGCCGCTTGAACCTCGGCTTTCTTCGAGATATCGGCCTTGAGCGCCAGGCACCTTCGTCCCAACTTCTCAGTGTCGTTCTTGACGCTTTGGGCGGCGGCCTCGTTGGCCTGATAGCCGATGGCGACGTCGGCGCCGGCCCTGGCCATGAGGAGGGCTGTGGCCCGGCCGATTCCACGGGAACCGCCCGTGATGAGCGCGGTCCTTCCCGACAGGTCAATCATCGCATCTCCTCCCCGAATCAGAAATGAGCGCCGGTGTAATGGAGCGTGAAATCGTCCAGCTCGGCGAAGTCTAGATATCGGTAGATCTTATCCCGGTCCGGCAGGAGCTTCTCCTTAAAGGCGGCAAAATACTCCGCCGCCGTCGGCAGCGCGCCCTTGATCCCGGCCAGGGCCGCCAGCTCCGCGGAACCCAGGTAAACGCGGGCGCCGTCGCCCATCCGGTCGTCGAAGTTCCGGGTCGAGGTCGAGATGACCGTCGCCCCGGGCCGGACCCGGGCCTGGTTGCCCATGCACAGTGAGCAGCCGGGGATCTCGACGCGCGCCCCGACCGAATTGTAGATCGCGTAATAGCCCTCTTTCATGAGCTGAGCCTGGTCCATCTTGGTCGGGGGGGTCAGCCAGATCTTCGTTCCCAGGTAGCCGGCGCCCTCCAGGAGCCTGCCGGCCGCCCGGAAATGACCGACGTTGGTCATGCAGGACCCGATAAACACCTCGTCGATCTTATCGCCCGCCACTTCGGAGAGCGGCCTGACGTCGTCGGGATCATTGGGACAGGCGAGAATCGGCTCCTTGATCCCGGCCAGGTCGATGTCGAGGACCGCGGCGTATTCGGCGTTCCGGTCCCGCTCGAGGAGGGCCGGCGCGGACAGCCAGTTCTCGCAGCTTTCAACCCGCCGCCGGAGCGTATCGGCGTCCTGGTACCCCTCGGCGATCATCCGCTTCATCAGCGCGATGGTGCTTTTTAGGTTCTTCGCGACCAGGGCCGGCTCGAGCGCGATCACGCTCCCCGCCGCCGACCGCTCCGCCGAAGCGTCGGTTAACTCGTAAGCCTGGTCCACGGTCAGGCCCTCGATCCCCTCCATTTCGAGTAGGCGGCCGTTGAAGATGTTCTTTTTCCCTTTTTTGGCGACCGTAAGCAACCCGGCCTTGATGGCAAAATACGGGATGGCGTTGACGACGTCCCGCAAGGTGATGCCGGGGTTGAGCCGGCCGCCGAACTTCACGAGCACCGACTCGGGCATGTCGAGGGGCATGAAACCCAGGGCGCCCGCGAAGGCGACCAGCCCGGAGCCGGCCGGGAAGCTCAGCCCGATGGGGAACCGCGTGTGGGAATCGCCGCCCGTCCCCAACGTGTCGGGAAGGAGAAAACGGTTCAGCCAGGAATGGATGATACCGTCGCCGGGCTTGAGAGCCACGCCCTTGCGGGCGATCATGAACTGCGGAAGCGTCTGGTGCGTTTTGACGTCGGCCGGCTTGGGATAGGCCGCCGTGTGGCAGAACGACTGCATGAAGAAATCCGCCTGGAACTCGAGGCAGGCCAGCTCTTTAAGCTCGTCGGCTGTCATCGGGCCGGTCGTATCCTGGGAGCCGACGGTGGTCATCTTCGGCTCGCAGGCCGTTCCCGGCAGGATACCGGAGGCGCCGCAGGCCCTGCCCACGATCTTCTGGGCCTGGGAGTATCCCTGGCCGGGCTTCGGCACCGGGTTGCGGGGCGAGATGAAGAACGTCGCGTCGGCCAGGCCGAGCGCCCGGCGGGCCTTGTTCGTGAGGTTCCGGCCGATGATCAGGTTGAGGCGCCCGCCCGCGCGGAACTCATCCCGCAGGGTCGGCGGCTTGAACTCGAAGCCGGCCACGACCTGGCCTTCTTCGCTACGGATCTCGCCCTTCCCGGTATCGAGTGTGATGATGTCGCCGGTCTTGAGCTTGGAAACGTCGGCCAAGAGCGGCAGCCCGCCGGAGTCCTCGGTTGTGTTGAAAAAGATCGGGGCGATCAGCCCGCCGATGACCACGCCGGCGCGGCGCTTGTTCGGAATGAACGGAATGTCCTCCCCGATGTGCCACATCAGCGAATTGCAGGCCGATTTCCGGGACGAGCCGGTGCCGACGACGTCGCCCACGAACACGACACGGTGGCCCTCTTCGCGGAACTTGCGGATCATGGTCCGACCGTCGGGGAAGCGGGTCTCCCCCATCGAGAGCGCGTGGAGGGGGATATCGGGGCGCGTCGAGGCCTGCCTGGCGGGACTGAAATCGTCGGTGTTGATCTCGCCGTCCACCTTGAAGACCTTGAGCGTCAGCGTGCCGGGGAAGCCGGGCCGGTCGAGAAACCACCGGCCCTCCGCCCAGGCAGAGAGCACCTCTTTGGCGTGCGTGTTCCAATGGGATTTTTCGACGATCGCCTCGAAGGCGCCATAGACCAGGATCATGTGCTCGAGGGCCCGGGCCGCGTCGGCCGCCAGCTCCTCTGTATCCAGAAACTCGACGAGGGGTCCGACGTTGTAGCCGCCGAGCATGGTGCCCAGGATGAAAATCGCATCCCTCCTGGAAACGACCGGCGAGTCGGCCCGGCCGTGAGCGACCTTGTCCAGCCACTCCGCCTTGATACAGGCCGCCGGGTCGACGCCGGGAGAGACGCGGTCCTTGATGAGCGCAACCAGGAGGTCGGCCTGCCCGGCCGGCGGGTTCTCGAGGAGGCGGCAGACCTCGGCCGCCTCGTCAGGGCTGAGGGGCAGGGGTGGGATCCCGAGCCTTTTCCTCTCGGCTTCTCGCTTGAAATATGCGTCCAGCATGGGCTCTCTCCCTTCTTGAGTTTCCCGGTCATATCCCGGGCCGGGGTTCTTGCCGGTTTCTTGTTCCGAATGAGTTCCGTGCAAATCCTGTATAAGCCGATTGATGGTCTTTGTCAAAGCCGGCAGGCCGCCGGCGCCGCCGTGATTGATTTTCCCCGGGCAAAGCTATAAAATCATCACGCAGAATCAATAACCCCGAACCTTCCAGGGAGGAATCATATGGACAGAGCCGCTATCGCCCGGGCCCAGGCGCATTTCGGAAATCTCCTCGAAATCCAGATGAAGCGCATGGAAGCCGTCAAGAGCGCCCCCGACTGGATCGACTACGCGGAGCTCAAGCCCGTCAAGATCGGGATCATCGGCGGCGACGGGATCGGTCCTTTCATCGCCAAGGAGTCCAAGCGCGTCCTCGAATTCGTTCTCCGGGACGAGCTCAAATCGGGCCAGGTGACGATCACCGACATCGAGGGCCTGACCATCGAGCACCGCTCCGCCTGCAACAAGCCCATTCCGGACGACGTCCTGGCCGAGATCAAGAAATACCACGTCACCCTCAAAGGCCCGACGACGACGCCGCGCAAGGGCGACCCCTGGCCGAATATCGAGTCCTGCAACGTCGCCATGAGGAAAGAGCTCGACCTCTTCGCCAACGTCCGGCCGGTGCGCGTACCGAACCAAGGCATCGATTGGATCTTCTTCCGGGAAAACACGGAGGACGTGTACGCCCTCGGGCCGTACGGCATCGAGGTCGACGAGGACATCGCCATCGATTTCCGGCTGTGCACGGCGCCGGGCGCCGAGCGTATCTGCCGGCTGGGGTTCGAGCACGCCAAGAAGAACGGCCGGACTCGCGTCACCTGCATCACCAAGGCGAACGTCGTCAAGACGACCGACGGCCGCTTTCTCGAGAACTTCTACCGGGTCGCCAAGGAATATCCCGGGATCGAGGCCGACGACTGGTACATCGATATCATGACCGCCAAGCTCGTGGACGAAAAGCGCCGCCGCGACTTCCAGGTGATGGTCCTGCCCAACCTCTACGGCGACATCCTCACGGACGAGGCCGCCGAGTTCCAGGGCGGCGTGGGGACGGCCGGCAGCGCCAACATCGGCAAGCGCTACGCCATGTTCGAGGCCATCCACGGCTCGGCGCCGCGCATGGTCAAGGAGGGCCGCGCCCAGTACGCCGACCCGGCCTCGATGATCCGGGCGGCCGCCATGCTTCTCAACCACATCGGGTTCACCGACCGGGGCCGGCACCTCGAGATGGCGCTCGACGTCTGCGGCCAGTACGAAAAGAAGCTCGTGGTCACGGGGCGGCCGACCGGCGCCACCGGCATGGCCTTCACCGATTACCTGATGGAGACGCTCCGGGACCCCGGGCTCGAGGAACGGTGGCAGGGCTACGTCAAGGGATA
This sequence comes from Candidatus Aminicenantota bacterium, assembly GCA_963764885.1. GTDB lineage: Bacteria > Acidobacteriota > Aminicenantia > Aminicenantales > UBA8522 > CAVSCD01. Next base: position 174,792 of record CAVXUH010000008.1, on the reverse strand, counting down.
GACGATTGCGGGTTGACTCGGCCGCCGGATTCCCATATATTTTGGGGACACCGGCCGGGCAGAGGTAGAAACATGTCACGAATCATAACGAGGAGGTCATGATGCACCATAAAAGGAACAAGATCGCGTTGATCGGCGGCGGCCAGATCGGCCAGAACCTGGCCATGCTGGCGGCCATGAAGGAGCTCGGCGACGTCGTCATCCTGGACATCGGCGATTTCGTCAAGCCCGCCATGGGGAAGGCGCTCGACCTGATGGAGATGGCGCCGCACGGCAACTACGACGCCAACATCACGGGCACGGGCGATTACAAGGAGATCGAGGGCGCCGACGTCTGCATCATCACGGCCGGCAAGCCGCGGATGGCCGGGATGACGCGCGAGGACCTGCTGGCCACCAACATCGCGATCATCAAGGACGTCGCGGCGGGCATCAAGCAGTACGCGCCCCAGGCCTTCTGCATCGTCGTCACCAACCCGCTCGACGCCATGGTCTACTCCTTCTACAAGCTGACGGGCTTCCCGCGACACCAGGTCGTCGGCATGGCCGGGACGCTCGATACCGCCCGCTGGCGGGCCTTCATCGCCATGGAGCTCGGCGTGTCCGTGGCCGATGTCGCGGGCACAGTGCTCGGCGGCCACGGCCCCGACATGGTACCGCTCCCCCGGCTAACCACCGTCGGCGGCGTGCCGCTCGCCGAGATCGCGACCAAGGAGCAGATCGACAAGTTCGTCACCCGGACCCGGGAAGCCGGCACCGAGATCGTCAAGCTGTTCGGCAGGGGATCGGCCTTCTTCAGCCCCGCCTGGAGCGCCATCATCATGGCCGAGTCCTATCTCAAGGACAAGCGCCGGGTGCTGCCGGCCGCCGCGCTGTGCGAGGGCGAGTACGGCATCCACGGACTGTTTATCGGCGTGCCCGTGCTGATCGGCGCCAAAGGCCTGGAGAAGATCTTCGAGATCAAGCTCAACGACGATGAGATGGCCATGCTCCAGAAGACGGCCGGTGTGGTCAAGGCCACGGTGGCGGAGACCAAGCTCTAGGGCCACGGGGGCCGATCGACCGAAGACAAACGCCCGAAGGGAGAGGTGAGTCCATGGCCGAACACAGAATCCAGACGCCGGTCGCCGACGAGGTCATCGAGAAGATGCGGGCCGGCGACAAGGTCTACATCACCGGCTACCTCCTGACCGGACGGGACGCCGCCCACAAGAAGCTCATCGACCTGATCAAGGAAGGCAAGCAGCTGCCGGTCGACATCAAGGGCCAGATCATCTATTACGTGGGTCCCACGCCGGCCCGGCCCGGCAAGCCCATCGGCTCGGCCGGACCGACGACCAGCTACCGGATGGATTCCTACGCCCCCACGCTCCATGCGCTGGGCCTCAAAGGCACGATCGGCAAGGGCTCGCGGAGCAAGGAAGTGAGGGAAGCGCTGAGGAAGCATAAGGCCGTCTACCTGGCTGCCGTCGGCGGGGCGGGCGCGCTGATCTCGAAGAGCATCGTCGGCTCGGAGGTCGTCGCCTATCCCGAGCTCGGGCCCGAGGCTGTCATCCGGCTCAAGGTCAAGGATTTCCCGTGCATCGTCATCAACGACATGTACGGAGGCGACCTCTACGAGGAAGGGAAGAAAAAGTACCGAGTGGAATAATCGACCGCAAGGGCAGCGGGTCCTGTCGCAACGCGTCCCCGTCCGCCAGGGAATGACGGCAAGGTGTCGAGAAAGCTAAGGGAGGTGTTCTCAAGTGAAGATCCACGAGTATCAAGCGAAACAGATCCTGAGCCAGCACGGGGTCGCCATCCCGCGCGGCGAGGTGGCCGATACGCCCGAGAAAGCCCGGGAGATCGCCGCCAGGATCGGCCCGCCGGTGGTCATCAAGGCCCAGATCCATGCCGGCGGACGAGGCAAGGGAGGCGGCATCAAGGTCGCCCAATCGGTCGATGAAGCCAAGACCCTGGCCGGCAAGGTCCTCGGCATGACGCTCGTCACGCACCAGACGGGGCCCCAAGGCCGGCTCGTCAAACGGGTCCTGGTCGAGGAGGCGCTGGCCGTCTCGAGAGAGCTGTACCTCGGCATCGTCATCGACCGGGAGCGGGAATGCCCCGTCATCATGGCCTCGACCGAGGGCGGCATGGAGATCGAAAAGGTCGCCGCCGAGCACCCTGAGCTCATCTTCAAGGAATGGATCGACCCGGCCGCCGGTTTCGCGGGCTTCCAGGCGAGGAACCTGGCCTTCAAGCTCGGGCTGGCCGGCGACACATTCAAGCAGGCGGTCAAGCTCCTGGCGAGCCTGTATCGGGCATTCCAGGCGACCGACTCGTCGCTGGCCGAGATCAACCCGCTCGTCGTGACCGGCCAGGGGAACGTGCTGGCGCTCGACGCCAAGATGAATTTCGACGATAACGCCGTGCCGCGCCATCCCGACATCCAGGCGCTCCGCGACCTGGGCGAGGAAGACCCGCTCGAGGTCGAAGCCTCGAAATCCAACCTCAACTACATCAAGCTCGACGGCAACATCGGCTGCATGGTGAACGGGGCCGGGCTGGCCATGGCCACGACCGACATCATCAAGTACTCGGGGGGAGAGCCCGCGAACTTCCTCGACGTCGGTGGCGGCGTCACCGAAGAAGCGGTCACCAACGCCTTCAAGATCCTCGTTTCCGACAAGAGCGTCAAGGCCGCGCTCGTCAACATCTTCGGCGGGATCGTCCGCTGCGATATGATCGCCAGCGGCATCGTCAAGGCGGCCACCGAGCTCGGGACGAAGATCCCGATCGTCGTCCGCCTCGAAGGGACGAACGTCGAGCTGGGCAAGAAGATCCTCAAGGAATCCGGGCTGGCCTTCACCTCGGCCGCGAGCATGAAGGACGCCGCCAAGAAGGTCGTCGGCCTCGCGAAGTGAGCGGAGAAGAAAGGAACAGACCATGAGCATTCTCGTCGACAGGAAAACGCGGGTCGTCGTCCAGGGCCTCACCGGGCGGTGAAGGGACCTTCCACACGCAGCGGATGATCGAATACGGAACCAACGTCGTCGCCGGCGTGACGCCGGGCAAGGGCGGAACCACCCACCTCGGCGTGCCCGTCTTCAACACCGTCGCCGATGCGGTCGGCCAGACCGGCGCCGACGCCTCGGCCATCTTCGTGCCGCCGTTCGCCGCGGCCGATGCCATTATGGAAGCCGCCGCCGCGGGCATCTCCGTGGTGGTCTGCATCACCGAGGGCATCCCGACCTTCGAGATGATCAAGGCCAAGGCGTTCCTCAGGACCCACCCCGTCTCGCTCATCGGCCCGAACACGCCGGGCATCATCTCGCCCGGCAAGTGCAAGATCGGGATCATGCCGGGCCACATCCATACGCCGGGGTCGATCGGCATCATCAGCCGCTCGGGCACGTTGACCTACGAAGCCGTCCAGCAGGTGAGCAAGGTCGGGTTCGGACAGTCGTCGGCCGTCGGCATCGGCGGCGACCCGATCGTCGGCCTGAAGTACATCGACCTGCTCAAGCTCTTCAAGAAGGACAAAGGCACCGAGGCGGTCATCCTGATCGGCGAGATCGGCGGCACGGCCGAGGAAGAGGCGGCGGCCTATATCAAGAAGGAGTTCAACAAGCCCGTCGTCAGCTTCATCGCCGGCCAGACCGCCCCGCCCGGTCGCCGCATGGGCCACGCCGGCGCCATCATCGCCGGCGGCAAGGGCACGGCCAAGGAAAAGATGCAGGCGCTCGAGGCTGCCGGCGTCCTGGTGGCCAAGAGCCCGGCCGACATCGGCCGCAAGGTCAAGGAGGCCCTCGGAAAGCGCTGAAGCGGCCTACCGGCTGCAACGAGGGACCGATCATTAAACCGGGACACGACCTCTTTCATGGGCGGAACCGGATGGGGATGAGCCCCTTTCCCCCCGGCCCCCGGGAACCAGTCCCGTCGGTTCCCCGATCGGCAGAGCCGACGGGCCCCCCTCCGCTACGGGGGTCTTCGGGGCTCATCCCCATCCGGTTCCGCCGGGTCATGTCCCTTAGATTTTCCGGTTCGTCTGCGTCAAGTTAAGAAAACGAGCGTCCTCCCCGTGACACTTAAAAAGCTCAAGGTTGACTTTCATACGCACACCGCGGACGACCCCGAGGACTATATCGATTTCAGTTCCGAGGAGCTGATCGACCGGGCGGCCGAGCTCGGCTATGACGCCCTCGCCATCACCAACCACAACGTCGTCACGGACCGGCCCGGGCTCGAAGCCTACGCCGCGGCGAGGGGCGTCCTTCTGATCCCGGGCATCGAGCTCACCCTGTCGAACAAGCACGTCCTCGTCATCAACCCGCCGTTCCGCGGCCGGCCGGCGATCAGCGCCGTCGAAGAGCTGCCGCTGGTCCGGAGCGATTCAAGCCTGGTCATCGCCCCCCACCCTTTTTATCCGGGGTCCAAGTGCCTGTGGTCGAAGCTCACCGAAAACATCGGCCTGTTCGACGCCGTCGAGTTCTCGTTCTTTTACAGCCGCCTGATCAACCGGAACGCACCCGCGGTCGAGGTCGCCCGAGCAGTCGGGAAAGCCGCTGGTCGGTTCTTCGGACTGCCACAACATCTGGCAGATCGGGTTCACCTATTCGCTCGTGGAGGCGGAAAAGAACATCCCTTCGATCATCGCCGCCGTCAAGGCGGGCAAGGTCGAGCTGGGGACGACTCCCCTGTCGATGCCGCAGATGTTCCGGATCGCCCTCAATTTCGCGCTGGGCGACCGGCTGGGAATCCACCTCAGGATATAAAGTCCGGGGACAGACCCTCTTTGGGCCTGCCTCCATTCTTTAAACCCTCCTCCCCGTGAGAGAGGAGGTTGGGTGGAGGGGGTCTTAAAGAGCGGTCCCCCAGGGACAATACGGAATGACGGGAAGGTTTGACGACTCGACAAGGCGGCCGATCGCAAAGAAATTCCCGGCTTCCGGAACGAGTCTGAACGACCGGTAGCGGATCAGGCCGAAGTCCGATTGCGGCTCGAGCAGGCAGGGGATCAGGTTGGCGGCCGGCTGGGCGCAGGAAACAAAATAGTCGCCCTTTTTCGCCAGGATCGATTGCGCCTTCTTTTCCACCTCGATCTTGAGCGGCGGCAGATAATCGTATTCCGCCGGCGTGACTTCGCGCACGAAGCACGTTTCGGCGTTCAGGCTCACGTCGGCGGCCAGCATCCCGATCTCGATCCCGTGGGCGAGCAGGCATTCGATCACTTCGCCGCAGGACGCAGGAATGAGGTAGCCTCGCGGCCGCGGCACGGTCAACCGAGCCGCCACGCCGGGAAACCAGCTTCTTGACGACTTCCGTGATGACCTTGTACTCCCTCGGCGCGGGGCTCGGCGCAAGCTCCGAGGCCAGGACCGGCTCGCCGGCTTTCTTGTCCACTTTCAGGATCCCGCGCACGGGGCTCTCGACCCGCTCGAAACGGCGGATGGTCAGCATGGGCTGTCTCTCGTCGCGCACGTACTCCATCCTCAGGACGGCGCCGACGTTCCCCCGACCGGTTTGAGCGCCCTCGAGCAGCGCGGCTCGCCGCCCGCGGACAAGGGACAGGATGTCCGCCGGGTGCCGCGCGACGGCCTCGGAAAAAAACCGGACTCCGAGGTACTGCCATCCCGACCGCTGCTCCAGGGTCGGAAGGTCGTGGCGGGAGGCACATTCCTGGATGAACGAGAGCGTCTCATAGATCCCCAGGCTGTTCCGGCCGTCGTTGAGGTCGGCCGTGCTGTAGCGCGTGATCTTCTCCCGCCCCGCCAGGTCCTCCGGGCTGATGTCCGCGCCCGCTGCGGTGTTGATGCCCAGTTCGTCGTCGGTCACGAGGTATTCGTGGAAGGTCACCCGGTTCTTCTCCAGGCTTTTTTCTACGTCGGAGAGTATGACCGACCTCGAGAACTCCTGGATCGCGGGAGCGACGTTGACGTTCGAGACGCAGCCGAGCGAGACCCGGTAGTAGTCGTCGCCCTTCTCGTGGAGGTCCAGGGTCACCTCGGGCATCCAGTACCGGAAGACGCGGTGGATGGCCCGGGCCTCGGGAGACTCGAGCTTGACGTGATCCCGGTTGAGGTCGAGGCCCTGCTCGTTCTCCCGCCGGTCGAACCAGTTGCCGTAGGGATTGGTTTGCGGCATGATGAGGAAATTGAGGCTCTTGAGCAGGGGCCGAAGCTCGCCCACGGCCAGGTCGCGGCACAGCCGGAGGGCCGCTTCCTTGCCGGACTGCTCGCTGCCGTGCTGCGAGGCAATGACGAGGACCGTCGGCTTGGCGCGGTTCAGCGCCTCCGGGGAGCCCGTCCCCTCTTCGGTGATGAGCGCGACGAAAATGTCCCGGGCCGGGAAATCCTTCACGGCCAGCGTCTTGCCGACGGCCCGGACCACGACCTGGTCCGAGGCATGGTCGAGGGCGCTCAGGAAGCGGGCGATGTCCTCATTTTGGCTGTATCGCGAGTAGCCCGATTCTTCAGCCGGCGTCCGAAGCACGCCGGGGACGGGGGCCGGCGCGGCCCAGAGGAGGACGAGGCTGAACGCCAGCAGGCCCGCGGCCGCGAGTTCTTTCCTCACCTCAGGTTCCTTTCGGCTGTGGCCTCTCCGGGGCTTTGGCCGGGGCCTCCTCCCGGAACTTGAGAACGACCTCTTTCAAGGTGGCGCCGCGCAGAACCCGGAAACGGCACTCCTGGTCCCAGGTGAACCCGGCGAGATACATCCTCAGCTCATTGATGTCCGCGAACGCCCGGCCGTCGACCGACAGGATGACGTCGCCTTTATCGAAGTCCTGGCCGAGGGCGACGCCGTCGATCGGCCGCCGCTCGACGACGATATTGTCCAGGCCCTCGAACTTCTTGAGCGCCAGTCCGATCGTCGGAAAGGCGGGCCGCTCCTGCTCGGCGATCCCGTAGACATAGTCGGCCAGGCTCCGGGAAACGAGGATCTCTTTCTCGGCGGGACCGAGGGTCACGGCCACGACGGTCCCGAAGGGCAGGCCGTTCTTGTCGAAGGCCCGGCGGTTGATGCCCAGACCGTAGATCATGTGTCCGGACCCCGCGAGGACGACCATCCTCGCTCTCGAGGCCTCGGCCCCGCGCCCGGCATTAGCCGCCATGACCTCGTCCCAGGCCACCTGGGCGCGATAGAGGCCCTCGAACATCTTGTCGACCCCTTCCCCGCCCTTCATCTCGTGGGGGATCTCGCTCTCCCCGAAAATCACCTTCATCAAGGCGCGATGGTCCTCGAGTCCGAGGTCCAGGGGGGGGACCGCCGTCTTTTCGGCATCGCTGAGACTTTCCCGGCCGCCCATCCGGACTTTGGTGATGACCTCGCGCGGCACGTTGAGGGCGTAAAGGGGAATGCGGTGGGCCTTGGCGAACTCGAAGATCTTCTCATAAAACCGGAAATTCAGGCTCCAGTGGACATACCAGCGCGACTCGCGCAGGAAATCGTCCCGGCCGAGGTCCCCCCGGCTCCAGCGGTCGAGGACGGGCTGGGTTTCGACGGGCAGCATCTCGAGCCCCACCGAGATGTCCGGGGACTTCGCGTGGAGCGCTTCGATGACCCGGAGCTGGATGTCGTGCATGGCCATGTCGTCGTGGCTTTCGCCGACGTAGACAAAGCGGTCCCGGGACAGGTCCTTGATCATCTGGGGAAAGGGGACGGGTTTTCCGGTGCGGCCGGCCAGGATCTCGCCGGTGACAACCGCCATGGACTTGTCCTTGAGCTTGGGGTCGCCGAGCGGCAGCCGGAGCGTCCGGTCTTCTTCGTCCCGGGCGCCCGCCAGAAGCGGCAGGACCAGCGCCAGGCACAGGACAATCGACCTTGCGGGCCACTCCCGATGTGGTTTTTTCATTTCCAGCCTCCCGTTATACATCCGCAGATGCTCATGATAGCCCCCTCAGCCCGAACCCGTCAAACCCGGTTCGGCTTGACACCGCGGACAAGACCTCTTAGATTGTGATGCCGGTGATAGCACCGATGGAAAAGTCAGAGCGCGAAGCCAAGAAAACCATCCGCGTCTTCGCCGCCTCCTCTTTTCTCAACGACCTGGGCTCGGACATAATCTATCCGGTCTGGCCGATGTTCGTCACCGAGGCGCTCAAAGCCGATCTGGCGGCGCTCGGTTTCCTCGACGGGCTGGGCGACGCGCTCGTCTCCCTGTCGCAGGCGGGCTCCGGGTACCTCTCCGACCGCCTCAAGAAAAGGAAGATCTTCATCTGGGCGGGCTACCTTTGCGGGGCCCTCTCGCGGCTCGGTTACGCGGCGGCCGCCGTCTGGCCTCACCTCATCCCCGCCCGCGTCCTCGACCGCCTGGGCAAAATCCGGAACCCGCCCCGCGACGCCGAGGTCGCCGACCTCTCCGCGCCGTCGAACCGCGGCCGGAATTTCGGCCTGCTCCGCGCCATGGACAACCTGGGGGCCGTCTGCGGCATTCTCCTCGCCATCCTGCTCCTCAACACGCTCGGCTACAGGCTGCTCTTCGCCCTGGCCGCCATCCCCTCTCTTATCGGCGCCGCGCTCATCCTGGTTTTCACCAAGGAGGCGAAGGGGGACAGGTCGAAAGTCTATAAGGGGCTCTCGCTCAAGGACCTCGACGGGAACTTCCGTCTGTTCCTCGTCCTGAGCGGCCTGTTCGCGCTGGGGGCGTTCAGCTATTCTTTTCTCCTCGTCTATGCCAGAAGGGCCGGCTACCAGACAGCCTTCATCCCCGTTCTCTACCTGGTCTTTACCGCCACCGCTTCGCTTCTGTCGCTCCCCTTCGGCCGGCTCTCGGACCGCATCGGCCGCAAGCCGGTTCTCCAGATCGCCTTTCTCTTCTGGGCGGCCGTCTGCGTCGGCGTCATGCTCCGGCCCGGCCGGCTCCTGGTGCCGCTGATATTTGTTTTTTACGGGATCCACAAGGCGGCACTCGACCCCGTTCAGAAAACCCTGATCACGGAGCTTTCGCCGGCGGACAGCCGCGCCAGCTCACTGGGCGGGTTTCAGATGATCATCGGGTTCTGCGTGCTGCCGGCTTCGCTCGGCGCGGGCTGGCTGTGGGAGCGGCTGGGCGACCTCGCACCGTTCGGCCTGTCCCTCGGCCTGACGATCGCGGCGATCGTCCTGCTATTCTTCGTCAAGGAGCACGGGGCGCGGAGCGGTCATGAAGAGGGCCGTATGAGAGCCGGAGCGGGCACGGTTGAGGGATATTTCCGGAGACACTTCACCAGACTCCTTTTTTAGACATTAACCTACCCAACCCTCCCTGGAATCAGGGAGGCACCTGAAGCCGGTAAGTGTCTCCGGTAAAGGTCGGAGAGTCGAAGGTTCGAATCGAGCGAGATTTCGCGCCTGGGCGAAGCCTAGGCGCGGAGGTTCCAAGGGGGGAAGCCCCCTTGATCGCAGGACGAAGTCCGCGAAGGGGAGGCAGTGAGTGCAGCGAACGTTGGAAGGGGGGAAGCGCAGCTTCCTCCCTCCAAAAAGCCGCTGTGGGAAATCGTGGCGTGCCCTCGAGTGACCCGGTCCGAGCCCCGTGCGACCTATTCTTCTTCGGGCCTGACCCGTCCCTCTTTGACGGCCTCGGCGATGATCTTCTGCTGGAGGTGCGAGGGGACTTCGTCGTAGTGGGAGAACTCCATCATGAACGATCCCCGGCCGCCCGTGATCGAGGTCAGCGTCGGCTCGAAGTCGAGCATCTCCGCCATCGGCACGGTCGCCTTGATGATCCGCATATTCCCCTTCTGCTCGATGCCCTGGAGCTTGCCTCGCCGGGTGTTGAGGTTCCCCATGATGTCGCCCATGTAGGCCTCGGGCGAATAGACCTCGACGTTCATGACCGGCTCGAGGATGGTCGGCCGGGCCTGCTGCATGGCCAGCTTGAAGGCCTTGCGGGCGGCGATCTTGAAGGCGATGTCCGACGAATCGACCTCGTGGTATGACCCGTCGTAGAGGATGACCTTGAAATCGACGACCGGGTAGCCGGCCAGGACGCCCTTCTTCCGGGCCTCGAGGAGGCCTTTCTCGACCGAAGGGATGAAGTTCCGGGGGATCGCCCCGCCGAAGATCTTGTCCTCGAACTCGAAATCCTTGCTGCGCGGGAGCGGTTCCATCTTGATCCAGACGTCGCCGAACTGGCCCCGGCCGCCCGTCTGCTTCTTGTGCCGGCCCTGGACGTCCGCCCGGCCCTTGATCGTCTCCTTGTAGGAGATCTTGGGGGGCTTGAGGTCGACGTCGACGTTGTAGCGCTTCTTCAGCTTGTCGGTGATGATCTTGACGTGGAGCTCGCCGTTGCCGGAGATGAGGAGCTCGTTCGTGTCCGGGTCGCGCTCGAACCGGACGGTCGGGTCCTCCTCGATGATCCGGTGGGAGGCCTGGGAGATCCGGTCTTCGTCGGCCCTCGTCTTGGGCTCGATGGCAAAGGATATGGACGGCTCGGGGAACTTGATCGGCTCGAACATGATGTCGGCGCCCTTGGCCGAGAGCGTGTCGCCGGTCGAGGTCGCCTTGAGCTTGGCCGTCGCGCAGATGTCGCCGCAGCGCACCTGCCCGGCCGGGACCTGCTCCTTGCCCTGGAGGAAAAATAGGCCGCCCAGCTTTTCGTCGACGCTCTTGTTGACGTTCGCCACCGTGCTGTCGGGATTGATCTTGCCGGAGAATACCCGGATGAGCGATATCCGCCCGGTGTAGGGATCGGAGATGGTCTTGAAGACCAGGCCGCTGAACGGCTCATCGGCCGAGGGCTTGACGGCGCCGTCCGCGCCCTTGATCTTGGCCTTGACCTCTCCCCGTTCGACCGGCGAGGGCAGCAGCCCGATGAACCCCCGGACGAGCGGCTGGGCGCCGACGTTCGCCAGCGCCGAGCAGGCGAAGATGGGGAAAAGCTGCCGCTCCCGGACCGCCTTTTTGAGACCGGCCTCGACGTCCTCGGGCGACAGGGCGCCGGCCTCGAGGTACTTCTCCATCAGCTTCTCGTCGCTCTCGGCGATCATTTCGACAAGCTCTTCCCGCTTTTTCTCGGCCTCGGCCTTGAGGTTGGCGGGCACCTCGACCTCGGCAAACTTGCCGCTCTCGTCCTTTTCGAAAACCATCCCTTTCTGCCGGACGAGGTCGATGACGCCGCCGAAATCCTTCTCCTCGCCCACCGGGATCTGGACCGGCACGGCCTGCCGGCCGAAGAACTGACGGATCTCCTCGACCGTCCGGCTGAAGCTGGCGTTCTCCCGGTCGAGCTTGTTGACGACGAACAGGCGGGGCAGCTCGAGGTCGTTCAGCATCTCCCAGACTTTTTCCGTCCCGACCTCGACGCCGGCGGCGGCGCTGACGAACACCGCGGCGCCGTCGACAGCGTGCAGGGCCGCCCGGGTGTCCGAGAGGAAGTTGGAGTAGCCCGGCGTGTCCACAAGATTGACCTTGTGATCGTCCGCCTCGACCAGGCCGACGGCGGAATTAATCGAGATCTTGCGCTCGATCTCCTCGGGCTCATAGTCCGTGACGGTGTTGCCCTTATCCACCTTGGTCAGCCGCCCTGTCGCCCCGTAATCGAACAGCACGGACGAGGTCAGGGATGTCTTGCCGGAGGAGCCGTGGCCGACCAGGGCCACGTTCCGGATCTTATCGGGCGCATAATCTTTCATCTCGAAGCCTCCCAGGAATTGAAGAAACGGCTTTGATCAGCTCTTGCAGCTCGAACCGCGCGCCTAAGAGCAGGGGGTATAATACACCAAAACGCGCGCCCGGCTCAAGAGACGGCCGGCGGGTGGATGATCGCCTGGAACTCCGGGGGCAGGGGCGCGAAGAACTCGAGGAGGCTCTTGGTCGCCGGGTGGGAGAAGACGATGTGCCAGGCGTGGAGGTAGAGGCGCGTGTATCTCTTGGCCTTGTCCTTGCCGCCGTAACGGGTGTCGCCCACGATCGGGTGGCCGGCGGCGGCGAAGTGAACGCGGATCTGGTGCGTCCTCCCGGTGACGGGCTTCACTTCGACGAGCGTGAACTCGTCCATGACCTTTTTCACCGAGTAATAGGTGAGCGCCGGGCGCGGATGCCGGCTGCGGATCGAGATCTTCTGCCGGAACCGGGGGTCGCGGCCCAGCGCCCAGTCCATCCGGCCCTCCTCGACCTGGAGATGGCCCCAGACGAGGGCCAGGTAGATTTTTTCGACCTCGCGCGCCTTGAATTGGCGCTTGAGCTCGTGGTAGGCCGTATCGCTCCGGGCGACGATCATCACGCCCGAGGTCTCCTTGTCCAGGCGGTGGACGATGCCCGGCCGCTCCGGGTGGCCCACCCGCTCGATCCCGGGAAAATGATGGAGCAGGGCGTTGACCAGCGTTCCCTGCTCAACGCCGGCCCCCGGATGGACGACCAGGCCCGCCGACTTGTTGATCACGATGACGTGCTCGTCGCTATAGAGGATGTCGAGCGGGATATCCTCGGGGAAGAGCTGGCTCTGTTTCTCCGCCGGCGGTTCGACCTCGATGACGTCGCCGTCCTGGAGCTTGTGGGAGGCCTTGGTCCAGGTCCCGTTCAGCCGGACCCTCTGGCCGGCCACCAGCTTCTGGATCTGGGACCGCGTAAACTCGCTGAGATGGGCGGCCAGGAAGATGTCGAGCCGCTGGCCGGCGCCGTGCGAGAGCGTGATGTGGAATTTTTCCTTGGTCATCTATCTCGCGGCCCGGTCGTCCCCCGGCTCGCGCGCCGACCGCTTCCTCATGAAGACCATCAGGACGAGCCCGGCGGCCAGGCCGACGAGACAGAAAAACTGGGGATAGGAAAGGCTGAGCCAGGGCGAGGCTCCTTGGACGAGATAGGCCCGGTCCGGGTGGTCGCCCCGGAAGTACTCGGTGACGAACCGGATGACCGAATAGTTCAGGACGTAAAAAGAGAAGACCTGCCCGTCGAACCGCTTCCGGCGGAGGATCAGGAACAGCGCCAAGAAATTCAGGAAGTTGAGCGCTGCCTCGAACAGCTGGACCGGGTAGATCGTCTCCCCGAGCGGGATGCCCGTGAGCTCGTGGGCGTACTCGCTGTTGAACTTCACCCCGAGCGGCAGCGCGCAGGCGCGGCCGTAGCAGCAGCCGGCCAGGAAACAGCCGATCCGGCCGAACCCGTGGCCCAGGGCGAGTGCAGGCGCCGCGATATCCGCAAGCTTCCAGGTGGGGAGGCGGCGCTTCCGAAAATACCAGAGGGCGAAGGCGGTCCCGAAGGCCAGGCCGCCCTGGAAGACGCCGCCCGAGCGGGCCAGGCTCAGGAGCTCGCTCGGGTACTTCGTGTAAAAGGAAAAGCTCCCAAAGAAAAGAACGAGCTTGGCGCCCAGGAGCGAGACGAGGATCGTGTAGAAACCCGCGTCGGCGACCCGGGCCGCGTCCAGGCCCTGTCTTTTGGCCTGGGCGTACAGGAACCAGAGTCCGAGCCCGACGCCGACGGCCATCATCAGGCCGTAGGTGTGGACGGTCAGGGGGCCTAGGCGGAAGACGACGGGGAACATGCCGGTTTCCTGATGACGAAAAACAGAATGAGGAGCAGGGCGCCGATCGTGATGCACGAATCGGCGACATTGAAGAACGGCCAATGCCAGCGGCCGACGTAGAAGTCGAGGAAATCGACAACATACCCGCGGGCGACCCGGTCGACGAGGTTACCCAGCGCGCCGGCCAGGATGAGCGAGAGGGCCGTCTTGACCTTCCCGTCCGAGGCGGGCGTCTTGATGAAGTAATAGACGACGAACGCCAGCGCGATGAGCGATGCGGCCGTCAGGGCGATCGTGATTCCCCGGCTGCCGGCCGCCGAAAATGCCCCGAAGATCGCCCCCGCGTTGTGGATGCGCGTGAGGTTGAAAAAGCCGGGAATGACGGCGGCGCTGCCGTAGAGGTCCACCGAGCGGGTGACGACGGCCTTGCTGATCTGGTCGACGGCGACCAGAGCCGCTATCAAAAGGAGGTAGAGGGAATTTTTCTTCACCGCTGCCGACCTTCGACGACGTCTTCGCACCGCCTACAGAACCCGGGGTGAGCGGCGCTCGCGCCGACGTATTCGCTGTAGTTCCAGCACCGCTCGCATTTTTGGCCCGGGGCCCGGGTCACGGTGACTTCGACCGCCGCGGCCGGCTCGGGCTCGACCGAGACCGCGGAGACGATGAACAGCGAGCCGAGGTCGTCGCGGTACTTCTCGGCGAGCGCCCGCTCGTCGGCCGGCAGCCTGAGCCGGACCTCGGCCTCGAGCGAGTTCCCGATCCGCTTTTCCTCCCGGGCGGTTTCGAGCGCCTTGAGGACGGTCTCCCGGAGCGCCAGCAGGCGGTCCATTTCCGCCCGGGCCTCCAGCCCCAGCCAGGCGTCCTCTGGCAAGGGGAAGCGCCGGAGGTGGACCGATTCCTCTTTCCCGGCGAAGGTGGGCAGGCTCTCCCAGGCCTCTTCGGCCGTGAACGGCAGGACCGGGGCCAAGAGCTCGAGCGTGTCCCGGAGGATCCGGAAGAGCGCCGTCTGGGCCGACTTGCGGGCCCGGGAGCCCTTCGCCGAACAGTAGAGCCTGTCCTTGAGGACGTCGAGATAGATGGCGCTGAGGTCGACCGTGAAGAAGCTGTAGATCGTGTGGAAGACGACGTGATATTCATACTGTTCGTAGGCCTTGACGATGCGGCGGCCGGCCTCGGCCGTCCGGTCGAGGGCCCAGCGGTCGAGGACGAGGAGGTCTTCCCGGGCGACGGTCTCCGTGTCGGGCGCGAAGTCGTACAGGTTGCCCAGGATGAACCGCCAGGTGTTCCGGAGCTTGCGGTAGGCGTCGACCAGACGCCCCAGGAGCTCGTCGCCCAGCCGCGTGTCCTCTTTGAAATTCAGCATGGCCACCCAGAGCCGGAGGATCTCGGCGCCGTTCTTGGAGATGATCGTGTCGGGCTCGATGACGTTCCCGAGCGATTTTGACATCGCCCTCCCCTGCTCGTCGAGCACAAACCCGTGGGTGATGCAGGTTTTGTACGGCGAGCCGTCCTTGGCGCCCGTGCCCACGAGGAGCGAGCTGTTGAACCAGCCGCGGTACTGGTCGGTCCCCTCGATATACACATCGGCCGGCCACGGCAGATCGGGCCGCTTCCCCAGGATGGAGTGGCTGGCGCCCGACTCGAACCAGACGTCGAGGATATTGCTTTCCTTATCGAATTCGACCGCCCCGCACCGGGGGCATTGGGCGCCGGCGGGCAGCAGCTCGCGGGCCTGCCGGACGAACCAGGAGTTCGAGCCCTCGCGGGCGAAGATATCGGCGACGTGGAGGGCGATCTCGGCGGAGGCGAGGACCTCGCCGCAGGACCTGCACTCGAAGGCCGGGATGGGCACGCCCCAGCTGCGCTGGCGGCTGATGCACCAGTCGGGCCGGGCCGCCACCATGTTGGCCATCCTCTCCTCGCCCCACGGCGGGATCCAGCGCACTTTCTTGATCTCCTCGAGCGCCCGGCCCCTGAGCCCGGCGGCATCCATCGCGATGAACCACTGGGAGGTCGCCCGGAAGATCACGGGATTCTTGCACCGCCAGCAATGGGGATAGGAGTGGCTGAGCCGCCCTTCCTTGAGGAGCGTCCCTTCCCTTTTCATGTCGGCGGTGATCCGGGAGTTGGCCTCGAAGACGTTCAGGCCGGCGTAGCGCTCGACCTGCGGGAGGAACTTTCCCTCGTTGTCGACCGGGGCATAGATCTCGAGGTTATAGGCCAGGCCGGTGAGATAGTCTTCCTGGCCGTGGCCCGGAGCCGTGTGCACCGCGCCGGTCCCGTCTTCGAGCGTCACGTACGAAGCCAGGACGATGAGCGACTCGCGCTCGATCCAGGGATGATGGGCCTTGAGCCCCTCGAGCTCCTTTCCCGGAAAAGTCGCGAGGCTGACGGTGTCCTTGAAGCCCAGCTCCTCGGCGACGACCGGGAGGAGCCTCTTGGCCACGATGAAGACCTCGCCCCGCTCCTTGGCCTCGAAGGCCACGTACTCGTAATCGGGATGGACGGCGATGGCCAGGTTGGCGGGGAGGGTCCAAGGGGTCGTCGTCCAGATGATGACGGAGACTCTCTTGCCCGCCAGCGCGGGAAACCTGCCCGCAAGGTCCGAGACCATCGGGAACTTCACGTAGATCGACGGCGAGGTCCGGTCCTTGTACTCGATCTCGGCCTCGGCCAGGGCGGTCTGGTCGTGGGGGCACCAGTAGACGGGCCGCAGGCCCTTGTAGACGTTCCCCGACTTGAAGAAGGCGGCCAGGAGGCGGAGGATGTCGGCCTCGTAGCTCGTGTTCATGGTGAGATAGGGGTTCTCCCACTCGCCGAAGACCCCCAGCCTTCGGAACTCGTTCCGCTGGATGTCGATGAACTTCAGGGCGTAATCCCGGCACTCTTCGCGAACGGCGATCGTCGACATGTCCTTCTTCCTGGCGCCGAGCGCCCTGTCCACGTGCATCTCGATCGGCAACCCGTGGCAGTCCCAGCCGGGAACGTAGGGAGCGAGGAAGCCCATCATGGTGTGCGACTTGACGATGAAATCCTTGAGGATCTTGTTCATCGTCGTGCCCAGATGGATGTGCCCGTTGGCGTAGGGAGGGCCGTCATGGAGGACGAACGACGGGGCGCCGCGCCGGCTGTTCAGGATCTTTTCGTAGAGGCCCGTCTCGACCCATTTCTTGAGCATCTCAGGCTCATTCTGGGCGAGCTTCGCCTTCATCGAGAACGAGGTTTGGGGCAGGTTGAGCGTGCCCTTGACATCCAGGTCTTCCGGCATCTGAATCTCCGCGGCTTCGTTTTAACTTGCGATTATAGACGAAATCCGCCGGCCCGACAAGGACAACGTACGGAAGTTTGACATGAGGGGGCGCCTGTGGTTACATAAGCTGTAACTACGCTTGCGGGGGGACGATTCTCCCCGAAGAAGGTCGCCATGAAAAAACTCCTGCTCGTCGGACTCATTCCTGCCGCCCTGCTGAGCCTCTGGTCGTGCGGGGTCAAGACGATGCCCTCCCACGACGAGTGGTATACGCAGCACTACTACGTCATGCAGGATTTTGAGCGGCGGGCCTATAAAGAGCTCTCGCCCGCGGCCCGGCAGGAATTCCACAAAGCGTTCTGGGAGGCCCGCGATCCGAAATCGAAGGCAGTCTTTGACGAGAGAATGGCGTACGTCATGAGGACCTATAAGAGGGACAACTTCCGCCAGCCCTGGAACTGCGACCGGGCCCGCGTCTATCTTCTCAACGGTCCGGCGAACGATATCGAGGTCACGCAGAATACCAATTGGGCCACGGGCTTCCAGCCGGGCGCCGGCAGCGGCGTCGCCACGAGCGGCGACCGCACCAATGAGGATATTTCCGCCAACACTGCCGAGGTCTGGACCTACCGGTGGGACATCTACCTCGTCAACTATGTTTTTACCTTCCGGCCGCCTAACGAGTGGCGCTATTCGTCCGGCACCGGCCGCTACCTCGGGGCCCTGGAAGAGTGGAGCAAAGAAAACACCTATGGGATCCTCGATCCCGGTGAATATCAAATCAAGCTCGATGAGCTGAAATCCCTCCAATAACCCTGAAAAATCGGTCTCCCGCTTCGAGCGTTATTCAATTTATTGAACAGAATCCAAATAATTGGATTCGGCCCCCCCGCCTATCATCTTAAGTATCTTATTTTAATATAATTAACTACATTCTAACTTGGCATATATCTTGCTAATGAATTGGTTGGAATGATGAAAATACGCATGTCCAAAGAAGGAGGTGAGAATCGCCGGTTTTTATTCTCTCGGATGAAGGTTAGGAGCGGGCGCGGATTTCCGCTCCCGGGTAGGATTTCAGGTAAAAAGGAGTTTTGCAGAGAATGAGTAAGAAAGCATTGACACTCGCTTTTCTGGCGCTTTTCCTGACAGCGGGGTTCATCGCGGCCCAGAACTTGCCCGAAGGCAAGATCGTCGGCAAGATAGCCGATGACCAGGGCAACGCCCTCCCCGGCGTAACGGTCGAAGCGACGAGCCCCAAGCTGCTCGGAAAAGCGGCCACGGTTACAGACGAGGGCGGCAACTTCCGGCTGCTGGCCCTGCCATCCGGGACCTACGAGATGACCTTTTCCCTCCAGGGGTTCAGAACCCTGGTCCGGAAGGACATCCTCCTCCAGCTGTCCCAGACCATCGTCATCAACGTCACCCTGACGCAGGCGGCGATCGAAGAGCAGGTCACGGTTGTCGGACAGAGCCCGTTGATCGACGTCAAGAGCACGGTCAAGGGCATGACCATGACCAAGGAAATGTTCATGAGCCTGCCCCGGAGCCGGAATTTTGACGGCCTGTTGAGCACGGTCCCCGGCGTCCAGTATGACAACGTCGGCGGCGGCTTGATGGTCGACGGCGCCACCGGAACCGAGAACATGTGGTACATGGACGGCGCCGACATCACCCAGGGCCGCCTGGGAACGGCAGCTCAGGGCGCGGTCATGGAGCTCGTCGAGGAGGTCAAGGTCACGGCCTCCGGCTATAACGCCGAGTTCGGCGGCTCGATGGGCGGTGTCGTCAACGTCATCACCAGGTCGGGCGGCAACAGCTTCCACGGCGACGTCCTCGGCTACTACGAGGACAGAAGCCGGCTGATGTACGGCAAGGCCCGCGAAACCGGCCGCTGGAATCCCTACGACGACACGGTCTGGGAATACGTCAACGACGACGACCTCTATTTCGACGGCGGCAAGGACCGCGATCAAGTACAACCGCTATGAGGGCGTCTTCAACCTGGGCGGCTTCCTCTGGAAGGACAGGCTGTGGTTCTTCGGGTCGTTCAACCCCCAGTACACCCATGAGAAGTTCATGAGGGGCTTCGACGCCGCGAACCCCGAGCGTACGGAATCAAGAGTTCCAACGGAAAGTTAACGCTATGAACGGCCAGTTCAAGCTGACCGCCGCTCCGCTCGCCGGGATGAGGATTTCCGCAAGCTGGGTCAACAACTTCTCAAAACGTAGAGGGGCCGATCCGATGCCGAGCCTCAACGGAACGAGCAACTCGGCTTACGCTTGGGACAAGGAAGGCTATGACTATCCCAACTGGAGCGCGGCGGCCCTGTTGGATTACAGCGTCAGCAACAGCCTCCTGGTGAGCCTCCGGGGCGGCTTCCACACGCAGGACACGACGAATCAGCAGATCGCCAACAGGTTCACGACAATCAACAACAGCTACAGCAACTACATTTACGCAAGCGATCCGTTCTTTGTTGCGAACCCCTCATTGCTCAAGTATTCTGGTCCCGTCAATTACTCCGGTTCCCGGTCGGTGACCCAGAAATACATCCTGGAGAAGTACTCCGGCAACGCCGACGTCACCTACTATGTCAACCTCGCCGGCGAGCACGCCTGGAAAGCGGGCGTGCAGTTCGATCCGCGACCACGAGGACGTCAACCAGGGCCCCACTGCCCCCCAGGTCGATATCGCCTGGGGCCGCCCTAACAATGCGCTCCTCGCGGTCATCGGCGTGCCCGTTATGGGCAAGTACGGCTCCTACACGATCCGGGGTTCTTTCACCTCACCCTACGGCTCGAATTTCAATATCAAGAGGGATACTTGGGCTCTCTACCTCCAGGATTCCTGGACGATCAACGGCCGGCTGACCATCAACGCCGGCGTCCGGACGGAGAGCGAGTACATCCCCGCCTTGACGAATGACCTGAGCCTTCCCGGCGCCTCGGCCAAGCCGATCCAGTTCGGGTTCGGCGACAAGCTGGCGCCCAGGGTTGGACTCGTCTACGACGTGTTCGGCGATTCGAACCTCAAGGTCTTCGGCAGCTTCGGCATCTACTACGACGTCATGAAGCTGTACATGGCCGAAGGCGCCTTCGGCGGCTTCAAGTGGAAGACCGATTACTACACGCTGGATAATCCCGATTGGAGATTGATCGGCGCCAGCAACGCGATTGACGACAAGGCCAGCCAGGGCGCGGGCGGCACGTATAAGGGCACCTTGGATTGGCGCCTCCCCTCTTGGGACAGCACCGACCCGAGCCTGAAGCCCGTCGCCCAGAGAGAAATCTCGCTCGGCGCCGAAAAGAAGATCGCCGAGAACATCTCCCTGTCGGTGCGCCTGGTCCAGAAGCACCTCATCCGGACGATCGAAGACACAGGCGTCCAGACCCCGTTGGGCGAATTCTACTACAACACGAACCCCGGTTTCGGCTATTCTCTGCCGATCTCCCAGGGCGGCAAGTTCGACGACAAGTTTTGGCCCTGCCCCAAGGCCAAGAGAGAGTACTACGGCATGAACCTGGCTCTTGAAAAGAGGTTCAGCAACAACTGGCAGGGCGGCGTCAACTACACCCTGAGCCGGACCGCGGGGAACTACGGCGGGCTGTCCTCGACCGACGAGGTCAACCGGAACTCCCCGAACGTCGAGCGGTACTACGACCTTTGGTTCATGGCCTTTGATCTCCAGGGTAATGATCTCAAGGGGCCCCTGCCTCAGGACAGAACCCACTACATCAAGGCCTACGGCTCCTACGCCTTCCCGTTCGGCCTGACCGTCGGCGTCGTCGCCTATTCGCAGAAGCGGCATGCCGATAACCACGGAATTGCTGGCCAACAACATGCAGGGCTACTACCCGAACAACCGCGGCGACCTCGGCCGCGCTCCGTGGACGACCTGGGCCGACCTCTACGTCGAGTACACGCTGAGACTGGGCCGGACCTCCGCCGCCTTCAACGTCCAGGTCAACAACGTCACCAACACCAAGACCTGGCAGTGGTACCAGGGCCAGCCCAACAGAGACTACATGCCGATCTCGGACGACGAGATCCTCTCCAAGACGTTCGACTACAAAGCCCATCTCGCCGAAAACTTCCCCAACACCGCCTACAACCAGCCCACCTGGCAGTTTGGCAGATGGTCGGCTAGAGTCGGCGCCCGGTTCTCGTTCTGATGCAGGAGTAGAAGCAGACTCGCTCAAGCTGAAGCAGACACGAGGCCCGCTCCCCCCGCGGGGGGAGCGGGCCTTTTTTTTGAACCGGGATATGGAAGAACCGGGGACACGCCGGAATTGGGGACATGTTCGGAATCTTCCGGAATTCCGCAGGTGTCCCCAATTCTCGGCTATGCGGTGGTGGTAGAAAGGAGATGGCTACTTCGAGAGGGTCTTTTCCAGACGGGCGAGCTCGGCCCGGGCGGCGTTGACGTTCGTCTCGGTCTCCCCTTTCGGGTCGTCGAGATACAGGCCGATATACCGGATCGCTTCCTTGATGTCGCCCGTGTTCCGGTAGGCCACGGCCAGGTTGAAGTAGGCCGTGGGGGTCGGCTGGATATAGACGGCCTGGGTGAGGTTCTCGATGGCCGAGGCGTAGTCGCCCTTCACGCCGTAAGCGATCCCCAGGTACTGGCGCAGCGACGCATCTTCCGGGTTATCGTCGCAGAGCCGCTTGTAGACGTCGATCGCCCGGTCGATGAGCCCGCTCGACGCCAGGTTCATGGCGTAGCTCATCCGCAGATACTTGCTCTCGGGTTCGACGGCGATGGCACGTTCGTAGTAGGCGCGCGCTTCAGCTTTTTTCCCGGCCGAATCCAGGACCCCGGCCGAGACCGTCAGGGCATCGACGAAGTTCGGGTCGATCTGGAGGACCTCGGCCATGGTGTCGAAGGCCTCCTGCAGCCGGCCGGTCACAAGATAGGTGTGGCCCAGCCGCGCCATCAGGATCACCGACTTCGGGATCCGGGAAATGCCCTGCTTGAGCGTGGCGATCGTCTCGTCGAATTTCTGAAGCCGCGCCTGGGCGAGCGCCAGGTTGACGTAGCTCGCCGGCGCGTCCGGGATGAGGGTGAGGAGCCTCGCATAGGTATCCTCGGACAGCCGGAAGTTCCCTTCGAGGTCCGCCGTCTCGGCTTGTTGGATGAGCTTCAGGAGGTCGAGCTTGTCCTTGGGGTCGGGGTATTCGGACTTGGCCCCGCCCCCGGCAAAGCTCGTATAGCCCAGTGAGCGGAGCCGCTCCTCCTCTTCGGCTGTCAGCGTCCTGCCCTTGGCCGCGGCCAGGCCGGCGCTCCCCCTGATGAGCTCCTCCAGCCGGGCGTTCATCGACTCGGCCTGCCGGCCCGACGAAGCCGAAGCTGTTCGCTGAGCTCGCCGGGGTCGGACTTGAGGTCATAGAGCTCGGGCTTGGGAGCGCGGATATATTTCCAGTCCCCCCTGACCAGGCCGATGAGCTCCGACCAGCCGAAGTTTTCGCGGGGATAAAATGTCTCGATATAGGATTCGAGGTCGCCGCGCTGCCGGCCTTCGATGTAGGGAATGAGGCTCGTCCCCTGGACGGGCCCGGGCTTGGGAAGCCCCAGCATATCCATGATCGAGGGGAAGATATCGATGAGCCTCACCCGGGCGCGGACGACCTTGCCCCGCGGCAGGTTGTTCTCCGCAAAGAAGATGAGGGGTACGCGCAGGGTATCGTCATAGAGGAAGACGCCGTGACCGCTCTCGACCCGTCGGCCGAAGGCCTCGCCGTGGTCGCCGGCCACGATGACGAGCGTCCGGCCGAGGAGCTTCTTCTCCTTGAGCCTGGCGATCACCCGGCCGACGTTGGCGTCCATGTAGGCGACCTCACCGTCATACGGGTCGGCCGCGAATTCCTCCCGGAACGGAGAGGGCGGCTGGTACGGGAGATGGGGGTCGAAGAAGTGGACCCAGGCGAAAAACGGCTCGCCGGACTGCTTGTCCAGCCAGGCCGCGAAGGCCGCCGCCACTTCCTCCGCCTTCCGTTCCGAGTTCATCGGCTTGAACGGCAGGCCGGGCCGGAGGCTGTCGTCGTAGGCGTCAAACCCCCGGGCCAGGCCGAACCGCGAGTCGACGGAGAACGAGGCGACGACGGCGCCGGTGCGGTATCCCCTGTCCTTCAAGGCCTGGGCGATCGTCAGCCGGTCGGCGCGCGAGCTGGTAGGTGCCGTTGTTGTGGACGTTGTGGGAAAAAGGATAGGTCCCCGTCATGATCGAGCAGTGGGACGGCAGGGTCAGGGGGACCTGGCAGGTGACGTTTTCGAAACGCACCCCGTCCCGGGCCAGGGAATCCAGGTTGGGGGTCTTGGCCCGGGCGTGACCGTAGGCGCCCAGCCTGTCGGCCCGGGTCGTATCAAGGGTGATGAGGAGGACGTTAAGTCGGCTGTCCCGCCGGACGGGAGTTTTCCCGGCAAACACCAGGAAGTAAATGAGCCCGGCCCCGACGGCGAGAATGCCGGCGGCGATGCCCAGGCCGGCGCGGCTGATGCGCCGTTTCGGCGGAGCTTCCTTTTTCTTCTTTTCTGCGGGCCGCGGTCCGGCCTTGGCCGCCCCGGGGCCGCCCCGCCCGCGCCGCGCGTGTTTCTTTTTCGCCATTCTTTATCAGAAGGGGACACTAACCATGGTTGGCAATCAAGGTTAGTGTCCCCTTATTAAGGACCTTGTGTCCGGGCTATTTCTTGATCGAGTTCAGGATGTTCTGGGCCTGCGCCGTGCGCTCCGTGCCGGGCTCGAGCGCGATGAACTTCTCGAGATACTCGACGGCCTTGGGCAGCTCGCCCTTGTTGAGATAAACGTAGCCCAGCTTGAGATACGGATCGGGCCAGTCGGGCTTGATCTGGGCGGCCATCTCGAAATACTTGGTCGCCTCGTCGATCTGCTGGTTGGAAAAGCAGATCTCGCCGACATTGTAGGCCAGCGTTTCATCCTGGGGCGCCGCCTCGATCGACTGCCTGAAGTATTTCTGGGCCTCCTCCATATTGTTCTGCTTCAGCGCGCACAGCCCGATGGCAGCC
The DNA here is from genome assembly GCA_963764885.1 of Candidatus Aminicenantota bacterium. GTDB lineage: Bacteria > Acidobacteriota > Aminicenantia > Aminicenantales > UBA8522 > CAVSCD01. The sequence continues at coordinate 151,094 of CAVXUH010000008.1, read as the reverse complement.
AGGGCCTTGGCCTTCATCGTCTTGCCCATGGCCGGGTCCGTGTCCGATTGGGCGGCGACCATGTTGTAGTATTCGATGGCCTTGGCGAAATCGCCCTTGTCACGGTAACAGTCGCCGATATTGAGCTTGACTTGGTAGGCGGCGGGGTTCTTCTCGAGGAACTGCTCGTACATGAGGAGCGCTGTGTCGTAGCGGCCTTCCTGATAGAACTGGTTTCCCTGCTCGAGGAGCTCGAACGACTTCTCGTCCTCGACGACGCCCGTGCCCACACCTTTCTTTTCGAGCGCGATTTTGATCTTGGGATTCCGGTCCAGCTGTTTTGACGTATAGTCGACGCTCGCCGGCTGGTAGCCGTCCGCCGAGGCGGTGATCACCCAGCTGCCCGTTCCAACGCCCAGGATGCCCCACTCGCCCCTCTCGTTGGTGACGGCCTCCATCTTGGCGCTCGCGTCCTTGGCGAAAACGGCCACCACCTTGGCGTTGGCGATCGCCTTACCCGACTGGTCGGTGACGGTGCCGCCCATCCGGGCGGTGCCCCGCCCCGCTTGGGCCGCGGCGGTGCCGGCGGCCAAGACAACGATCGCCACGATAGCGGCAAAACGAAAGCAACCGGTGGTCTTCATCTCGACCTCCTCACTCAACACTTTATTATACAACAAGAAGCGGGCGGAAATTTCACAGCGAGAGCTTTTCTTTCTTGACCGCGGCGCGCCCCTCCCCCGCCGCGTTTTTCAGGCTCACCTTAAGCTCGTAGTCTCCGGGAGCGAGCCGGATGGGGACCTCGGCCACGAAATCCTGGCGGATGGCCTTGAGATATTCCTGCCGTCCGAAAGCTATGGGATAGGTCTTCTTGTCCTGCCAGACCGTCTTCCCGGCGGCGTCGGCGGCCTCGGCCTCGAGCTCCAGGGTCGCCTGGAAGCGGTCTCCGTCCGCCTTGAACCAGATGTCCTTATACGGCAGCCGAAGGCGGACCAAGCCCTCGCCAGCCTTGACCTTGGTGACTTCCAGGTCGAGGCTGGCCGCGGCCGCTTCCGGGTCGAACCGGGGCGGCTGAAGCAGGACCTGGGCCCTGTTGATCTCGCCGACCTGGGCCGCGCTCTCGGGCGACAGCCGGTAGTTGCCGGTCCAGCTATCGTCGATGAAGACGATCGGGAAAAAATTATAGTACCAGATCTCGGTCGGCACCCCGTAGAAGGTCACGCCCCTCGGGTAGGTTTCCCGGTTATCGGGGGGGCCGAGGGTGACATAGAGATGCCCACGGGCGCCCAGCCAGCCGGGCGTGCTGCCCTCCCTGAAGAGGCGGTTGGCATCCTCGATGCGCTTGAGGTATTCGGTCTTGAACTCGTTCTCTTGGGTCTCCGGCTTCGTGTCCCTCTTCTTCCAGAAATCCTCGGCCCAGAGCTTCCGGCCCGGCTCGTCGGGGATCGCCAGGAAGGCCTGCCGCTCATCCTTGCTCATGAGGAAACGGACCTTCGAAAGGAACTCCCGGCTCTCGGGGTCGAGCGATTTGACCGCCCGGTTCGAAGCGCAGCCGGCGGCCAGGAGCAGTCCGAGAGCGAACGGGAGCCAGACGGTCTTTCTCATTGATTCGCCTTCAGGGCTTTCAGCCGGGCCCGGACACTCTCCTGATTGGGAGTGAGCTCCAGCGATCTCTCCCAGGCGACCCGGGCGTTGTCCGGGTCGCCGAGCTTGACGTAGCAATCGCCGATGGAGTTGAGGACCTCGATGCTCGTGCCCATCCGGTTGAGGTATTCCTTGTAGAAACCGACGGCTTCTGTCAGCTCGCCAAGCGACTCGCAGGCCTCGCCAAGCACCTGGAAGAACTCGTAGCGGCCGGCCCCGGCGAGCGGCTGGGCGACCCGCTTGACCCGGGCGAAATCGCCCAGCTTAACCAGCGCCCGGCAGAAGTCCATGGCCAGCTGCGGCGACGAGGGGTTCTTGACGTAGGCCCGCTCGAGATAGGTCTTGGCCGCGGCCGTCTCGCCCTTGTTGAGCGACTGGACGCCCAGGGCCTGGAGGATCTCGGGGTCATCATCGGGCGGCTTGGTCAGCGAAAGCACCCAGGGCCTGGGGACGGCCGGCATGTGAGTAATATAGAAGAAGGTCCGCTCCGAGAGCACCTCGGCCTGGCCGCCGTCCCGGAGGGACACCTTGATCTCATAGTTGGCGGGGGGCAGGTCAGCCAGGGAAAATTCCTCGAGAAAATCCAGCGAGCTGCCGTAGTCTTTGACAGCCCTGGCCGTCGACCTGACCTTTTCGGTCTCGCGAAAGAGGTCATAAACCAGGGTGCCGGTGTCCCTGAGCTGGGCGGACAATCCCCGGACCTGGAAATAGAGCGAAAGCGTGTCTTTGGCGGCGAAGTCGTGGCGGGGCGTGGGCAGAAGCTGATAGTCCCGGGTCATGAACGGCTTGTTCTGTCCCTTGTACTTTGACTCGCGCTCGACGCGGCTCGAGACGACCAGCGGGCTCATGGCCAGCGGTGCCGTCTCCGGCACGGTGATAGCAGCCTCCACCGAGCTGAATTCCTTGGAAACGACGTTCTTGAACAGCAGGCTCAGCTTGTAGCGGCCGGCCAGGAGCGGGAACATATCCTGGAAGCTGAAGAGCTTCGCCTGGATCGAGGCCATCTGCCCCTCGCTCATTTCGATCGGCACGGTCCGGTCGAACTGATAGACCGTCGCGCCGCCGGCGTCGCTCACGCGGCCGTTGACCTCGAGGTTGGACATGAACCTGTCCTCGATGCGCTCGAACGTCAGGCGCTTGGGCTCGATGAGGTAGTGGACGAAAAAGAGCCCGGCCGGATCCTGGAAAACGCCGACCAGGGCGTCGTTGTCGATGTAGTTGGCGGTGTATTCGACCTCGATGACGTCTTTGTAGGCCAGCAGCTTGTCCGCATAGGTGTCCTTGACCTTGTCATAGGCGGCCCTGGGTATGGTCTGTTGGACGAGGATCTCCGAGGCGATCGACGGGCGCATGGTCTGGAGACTTTCGCCCTCGATCAGCGACATGGACAGGCCGGCGATCTGGGGGTCGATCTGGTAGAGCTCGTTGTAGGCTTCGGCATAGTCGGTCATGTCGCCCCGGTAGTTGACCAGAAGCTCCATCGGTCCGTCATTGAGGGGCGAATAGAGCTCGTAAGGCCCGGCCCCCATCGGGCGGTAAAAGACGACGCTGAACGAGCCGGGCAGGCCATGCTCGGCCAGGCCGTTATAGAACCAGACGGTGATAGGCTGGATGTTCGACAGGTTTTCCTGCCTGTCGGTTGATTGCGGCTCGCCCAGGGTAATATAGATCCGGCCCATGTCCGACCGCCAGCCCGGGCCGGGCGTGTCCTTGCCGAAATTCTGGTTGGCGTAGGCGATCCTCCGGTAGTGCTCGGTCTTGAACTCGTTTTCCGGCGTCGTCGGGTTCGGGTCACGGATCTTCCAGAAGGCCTCGATGAACGTGTCGCGCTGCTTATCGTTTTCGAGCTGGAGGAAAACGTCCTTTTCCTTGGGGCTGATGATGTAGACAACCTCCTCCTCGAGCCACTTCCGATGGTTGGGGGGGAGGTCTTTGGGGGACTTCTTGGTTTGCGCCGGGAGATCGAGCGCCGCTAAGATGGCCAGCGCCCCGAAGAGGACTGTCAGCAGGGCTTTTTTCACGCCCCCATTATAGTCAATATTCCGCCGCCCGACAACCGTACGAACGCAAGAAGAACGGGTCCTGTCACGGTGAGGTCCGACCTGTTTCGCAGGACGCTTACCAAATCCGAGTCCCCACTTGATTGCCAAGGGGGGTTGGGGGGATTAATTTATCAGATGAGAGTCTGGCAAAGCGTCCACGAAGTCCGTCCTCGCTCCACCCATCCCCCCGTGGGGAACCCCTTCCGCTCGGGCGTTGCGGGGACTAACGCCATGCCACCCGTTCTTCTTACCGCTAATCCTTCCGGAAGTGGGCGCCCAGGCTCACAGGATTGGCCAGGGCGGCGTGGGTGATCAGCAGCGCGACCTGGATGCCCTGCCTCAGCCCGACGACCTTCGGGTCCATCCGGGACTCGGTGTAGAATTTCTCGATCCGGTGTCGGAGATACTCGAGGTCGGCTTCGGCCCGCGCCAGCCGTTTCTTCGTGCGGATGATCCCCGCGTAGTTCCACATGGTCGACCGGATGGTCAGCCAGTCCTGGTTGACGAGGGCCGGGTCGAACGCCTCCTCTTTCTCCGGGTAATACCAGGGGTGGATCTCCTCCAGCCGGCACTCGGGCGCCGGGTCGCCGCGCTCGGCGATGTCCTGGGCCGCCCGCGTTCCCCAGACCAGCCCCTCAAGCAGCGAAGTCGAGGCCAGGCGGTTGGCGCCATGAAGGCCGGTGCACGAAACCTCGCCCACAGCGTAGAGGTTGCTGAGCGAGCTCCGGCCGTGGCTGTCGACGAGGACGCCGCCGCAGCTGTAGTGGGCCGCCGGGACGACCGGGATCGGCTCCCGGGTGATATCGATGCCGTACTTCAGGCAGGTCTTGTAGATGTAGGGAAATCTCGTGGGGATGTCGATCTTGGCGTAACTTGCGAGATCGAGCAGCACGTAGCTCGAATCGGTGTTCGTCATCTCCTCGTAGATGGCGCGTGAGACCTCGTCCCGGGGGGCCAGGTCCTTCTTGTCGCTGTATTTTTCCATGAAGGTCCGGCCGTCCCGGGTCTTGAGCCGCGCGCCCTCGCCCCGGACGGTCTCCGAGATCAGGAAGCCCTCGGCGTCCCGATGGTAGAGCGTCGTCGGGTGGAACTGGATGTACTCCATGTTGACGATCCGCGCGCCGGCGCGGTGGGCCATGGCATAGCCGGCGCCGATCGCCTCGCGCGGGTTCGAGGTGAAGAGGTAGACGGCGCCGCAGCCGCCGGTTGCCAGCACGGTATATTTCGCGCAGAAAGTGCGGACGGCCCGGGTCCGGTTGTCGAGGACGTAGGCGCCCAGGCAGCGCGGCTCCCGGTAATAGGCGATCAAATTCTTGGAGTGGTGGGGGACGGTCAGGAGGTCGACGGCGGTATGCCCCAAGAAAAACCGGACGCGGTTGCTTCCCTTCAGGGCCTCGATGAATTTCTCTTCGATCGTCCGGCCGGTCGTGTCCTTGACATGGAGGATGCGCCGCTTCGAGTGACCGGCCTCCTGGGCATAATCCAGCGCCTCGGGGCTGCTCCGGGTGAAGGGGATCTTCAGCCCGTCAATCAGGATCTTCTGGACGAACTCCCGGCTGTGGGTGGACAGGACCTCGACCGCCTCGGGGTTGTTGATGCCGTCGCCCGTCCGGATAATGTCCTCTCCCAGGATCTCGGGGTCATCATCCTCGCCCAGGGCGACGATCCCGCCCTGGGCGTAATAAGTGTTCGATTCCTCGGCCAGCTCGGCCTTGGTGATGATGTTGACGCTCAAACCCCGCCGGGCCGCTTCCAGGGCCGCGCTGGCGCCGGCGATGCCGCAGCCGATCACCAGCACGTCCGATTGGAGGAGGCTATTTTCGTCCGTCTCGTTCTTCACTTTCAAACTCCAGGCTGATGTCGATCGAATCGTACGAGTGGGTCAGCCCCCCGACCGAGATGAAATCAACTCCCAGGGCCGCGATCCGGCGCACCTGGTCCAGGCGCACCTTCCCCGAGACCTCGACGGGGACGCGCCCCCGCAGCTCGCGCATGACCGGCTTCATCCGGGCGAGGGGCATATTGTCGAGCATGATGATCCCGGCGCCGGCGGCGACGGCCTCCCGGGCCTCGGCCAGGTTCGTGACCTCGACTTCGATCTTCAGCCGCCGCCCGGCCCCCGCCCGGGCCCGCCGGACCGCCTCGGTGATGCCGCCGACCAGCCGGAGATGGTTGTCCTTGATCAGGACCATGTCCGAGAGGCTGAAGCGGTGATTCCGGCCGCCGCCCATCCTTACGGCATACTTTTCCAGCCCGCGGAGAGTGGGCGTAGTTTTGCGGGTGTCGAGGATCCGGGTCGCCGGCCCCGCCGCCTCGACGAACCGCCGGGTTTTGGTGGCTATCCCCGACATCCTCTGCAGGAAGTTCAGGGCGGTCCGCTCGGCCCCGAGAAGCGACCGCGAAGCCCCGTGGACTTCGGCCAGCAGGTCCCCCGGCCGGAAGGCGTTTCCGTCTTCGAGGATCTTCTTGAACCGGACTCGGGGATCGATCTTCAGGAAGACGCGGCGGGCGATCTCGATGCCGGCTAGGACGCCCGACTCCTTGGCCAGAAAGACGGCCGTCGAGACCGACCCGACGGGGACGAGGCTTTCCGTCGTGACGTCGCCGGCCGGCAGGTCTTCGGCCAACGCCGCCTGGAGGATCGGGTCGATGTCAGGCCACTTCATGGAAGCGGATTATAGCAGATTCTCTCTCTAGATATGGATCGGCGTGAAGATGGACACCGCCGTGATAAGGGAAAAGACCGCCAGGACGATGGCCAGCGCCAGGAAGATCCGCCGGTAGGTATTCGGGCTGAAGAGCTTATGATACTTGGCTATGTAATGGTTCAGGATGAAGTACCAGAGGAGGCAGCCCGCCCAGACCGAGGCGGCGAAGAGATAGGCCGTCGCCTTGTGGCTCGAGATATAGCCGCGGCCGGTGACGAAACCGGCCGTACCGAGCCAGAAGGCATACAGCGAGGGGTTGGAAACATAAAGGAAGAAAATGCCGATATAGGGGCGCGCCGAGGCGCGGGCGATCGGCTCGGTCGCCGGAACCGGCCGGGCGTAACCCTGGGACTGCCGGAAGGTGCGCCAGGCGACCCCCGCCAGGATGAAAAAGGCCACGATCTTGAAGACCGGCTCGTAGGCATTCAGGGTGCCGACGATGTTGGCCAGCCCCAGCACGGCGAGCAGGCAGTAAGTGCCGTCGAGCGTGGCCGCCAGCAGACCGGCCGCCAAACCGTGGAAAAAGCCGCGCTTCATGGCCTGCGAGAAGATCACGATGTTGACCGGGCCCGGCGGGATGCAGACCGCGAACCCGACAAGGATACCGATCAGGATGGCCATCAGCAGGAAGTCGGTTCGCGCTTTTTCTCGATCCGGGACGCCTTCATCGCCTTGAACAGCGCGGCGCCCGGCCCGGCGAGAACGCTGAAGCTGAAGAACGCGAGGATCAGGTACCGCGCATAGAAGAGCAGGGCCACGATGAAGACGGCCACGAAAAAGGCGGTCTTGACGTCGATCCGGTGCCGCAGGTTGAAGTTCAGCCAATTCCGATAAGGGATGGTGCTGACCATGCAGAAGGCGACGAAGACGACGAGCGCGGCGAGCAGGGCCGACTCAAAGCCCGAGCGGAGCGGCTGCGGATGGAGGAGCACGATGGCGACGAACAGCATCACCGAGGACGGCAGGGTATGGCCCGTGTAGTGCCGGCGGTCCGGCTGGGCCTTGGACCTGATGTTGTACCGAGCCAGCCGCAGGATGCCGGCAGCGAGGAAGAGGAAGCTGAAGAACAGGCCCGAAGTCCGGACCGGCTGGAGGCCCCATGAGTAGAGGAGGAGCGCGCCGGCACAGCCGAACGAGACCGAGTCGGCCAGCGAGTCGAGCTGCAGGCCGAAGTCGGAATGGGTGTGGGTCGACCGGGCCAGGAGGCCGTCGAAGGCGTCGAGGATGGCGGCGACCATGATCCAGAGGGCGGCGCTCCCGTAGTGACCGTTGAAAGTGTCGATGATGCTGAAGAAACCGAAAAACAGGTTGGCCAGCGTGAAGGCGCTGGGCAAGAGGAACATCTCACCGTATTGCTTGCGGACTCTCATCTCTTCACCTCGGCGATGACGGTTTCACCGGCGCGGAGTTTATCGTTCGGGCGGACCTTCGGCCCCACCCCCGGCGGCAGGTCGAGCTCGACGCGCGACCCGAAATACATCAACCCGATGCGCTGTCCGCGGACAACCCGGTCCGCCGGCCTGACGTAGCACTTGATGCGGCGGGCGGCCACACCGACGATCTGGCGAAGATGGATATCGGCCGGACCGCCCCGGATATCCAGGGCGCAGGATTCGTTGTGCTCACCCGCTTCCGGCCGGTAGGCGGGCAGAAACTTCCCGGCGCGGTAGTCGACGCTGCCCACCGTTCCCGAAACGGGAGAGCGGGTCACATGGACATCCAGGAGGGAGAGGAAGATCGTGATCCGGGTCGCCGGCGGGTCGAGCCCGGGAGCCGGAGAGCCGACGTCCAGGACCCGGCCGTCGGCGGGAGCGACCAGCAGCCCGTCGCCGGCCGGCGGGACCCTGTCCGGGTCGCGGAAGAAAAAGATGAAGGCGCCCGCCAGGATCAGGAACACCGCAGAAACGAGCCACCAGCCGAGCGCCAAAAAGACGAGCGCCAGGAACACCGCGGGCAGGACAAACTTTAACCCGTCCCTGGCGATCTTCATGCGTCTTTCTCGGCAATGATATTAGCGGGAATCCCCCGTAAAGTAAATATTCATCGTCGGCCACCCCTCCTCCGGATTCTCGGCAGGGATGGTTGACTCCGCCGGCGGCAGGAATAGAATAAGGCTGCAGTGCGGTCGAAATTCAAAGGCTACGTCCAGGTTTACACCGGAAACGGCAAGGGCAAGACGACCGCCGCCCTCGGTTTGGCCCTCCGGGCGGCCGGGCACGGCGCCGCTGTCTTTGTCGGGCAGTTCCTCAAAGGGCAGCGCTACGGAGAACTTCGGTCGGTTCGCCGGCTGTCGCCGTTCGTGATGATCCGGCAGTTCGGACGCAAGGGCTTCTTCCACGTCACGGAAAACCCCGGGGACGAGGACATCCGCCGGGCGCGCCTCGGCCTGGAGGCCTGCCGGCGGGCGATGCTCTCCGGGAAATACAGGATCGTCGTCCTCGACGAGATCAACGTCGCCCTTTACTTCCGCCTCCTCGACCGGCGGGCCATCGATCTTTTCCTCGACCAGAAACCCGGCGACGTCGAGCTCGTGCTGACCGGCCGGTACGCGCCCGCCTGGCTCGTCCGACGCGCCGACCTCGTGACCGAGATGAAGGACCGCAAGCATTATTACGACCGGGGCATCCGCGCCCGCATCGGGATCGAAAAATGATCAGCCGTGCTATCATCAAAACGGGGGCTCGGGGTATATGGTGCGTGACTTCGAATCATGTGCCCCGAGCCTCAACGAAGAGACGGGGCTAAAAGGAATGGAGCGAGAGAAATTCGAGGCGCTGGTTGATGAGGCGGTCGAGCGTCTGCCCAAGAAATTCAAGGACCTCCTCGAAAATATCGCCATCATCGTCGAGGACGATCCGCCCCGCCGGCGCAGCTCGGCGGCGCGAAACATCCTCCTCGGGCTCTATCACGGCGTGCCCCTCCCGTACCGGGGGCCCTACTACGGCAATGTCCCGCCGGACGTCATCATCATCTTCCAGCAGCCGATCGAAGCCATCTGCTCGTCGGAAGACGAAATCCGGGAGCAGGTCCGTAAGACCGTTATTCACGAGATCGGACACTATTTGGGCATGAGCGAGAAACGCGTGCGCGATAACGAAGACTGAGGGCGAGGAGCGCAGGAGGCCGACATGGAGACCGTCAAGCCGGGCGTCTACGCCGCCCTGACGACGCCGTTCATCCGGGAGGCCGTCTCCTTCGCGGCGTTCCGGAAGAACATCGAGAGATACAACCGGTCCGGCCTCACGGGCTACGTGGTCCTCGGGTCGACGGGAGAGGCGGTCTTCCTCGACGACGAGGAGTCCGCCGGCCTGGTGGCCGAAGCCAGGGCCGCCGCGCCCGGCCGGGTCGTGATCGCCGGCGCCTCCCGGGAGTCGACGCGTCTGACGGTCAGCATCATCAACCGGCTGGCGGGGCTGGGGGCGGATGCGGCGCTCGTCAAGCCGCCTCATTACTACAAGGCCCGGATGACCCGGGACGCCCTCCAGCTCTTCTATGAGCGCGTCGCCGATGAGGCGAAGATCCCCATCCTCATCTACAACATCCCCCAAAACACAGGCGTTCCGGTCGAGCCTCCGCTCGTCGTCGAGCTCTCCCGGCATCCCAACATCATCGGCGTCAAGGACAGCTCGGGCGCGCTGTCCAACCTGGCCGAAGCGCGGGTCGCGGCGGCCCCGGGCTTCCTCTACTTCATCGGCTCGGGAAGCGTTTTCCTGCCCGGGCTGACGATGGGCGCGGACGGCGGGATACTGGCCATGGCGGCCGCCGTTCCCGATCTCTGCGTCCGGCTCCACAGGCTGTTCCTCGCCAACCGGCTGGAGGAAGCCAGGAAGCTTCAGCTCAGCCTCGTCCCCCTTAACAAGGCCCTCACGCAGACGATGGGCGTCCCGGCGACGAAGCACGCCCTCGATATCCTGGGCTATTTCGGGGGCCGGCCGCGCTCTCCCCTGCTCCCGCTCGATGCCGCGGGCAAGAGACAGGTCCGGAGGCTGCTTCGAGACTTGAGGCTGACCGATTGATCAAGGAGGGGACGTTCCCCACCCCCAGAAGCGTCCCCAAAGGCGGGACGCTTCTGGGGGTGGGGAACATCCCCATAGAGACCGTGCCGCCGGCTCCGACCGCTCTCACCCTGCGTTCCCCGGACATTCGACTCGGGCAAGGCTGACTGCCGCACAGAAGACCGTCCTGCTACCGTTGCTACCTTCCGGTCCTGGCGGGGTTGGCAGGAGGCTCCTTGCGCAGGGCCCCGGCCCTCAACGTCTCCTGTCCGGAAACTGGCCAAGGACAGAGCCCGGCCTCGACACGGCTTTCGACCCCACTGGAGCGGGTTGTGGGTTACAGGGCACCGCTAGCTCCCCGTCTAGCACGGTCGACCGGTATTATAGCGCGAATCAGAGCCGGAAGGCCAGGCCTCCCCGGATGATCAGGCCGTCCCAGAACCCGGCCTCAGCCTGGAGGATAACCCCCCGGACGACCTCGGCCTTGAGCCCGAAAGCGGCGTGAACCATGAGCAGGAGGTCGAGCTCGATTTCCTGGTCTTCCCTGAGCTGGTCGAACGTCTTGACCCACTCGCCCGAGATCGAGGCCTGCTGGCCCCCGCGAAGGTAGGTGCCCGTGTAATTGTACCGGGCGTCCCCGTTCAACGGCCCGAGCCCGAGCCCGAAGACAAAATACGGCGTGACCGCGGACGAGGGGATGAAATCCCAGCGGAAGCTGAGATGGGTGGTGACCGGGTTCGTTTCGATAACGGCATCGCCCTCCACGGTAGCCGACGAGCCGTCGGTGTACTCCTGGGTGACCGGACCCTTCATCAGCAGCTTGACGTGCGTCTGCTCGATGGAGAGCCCGACGCTCATCGTTCCCCTCCTCCCCCGGGGGTAGTAGCGGACCTCGGCGCCGTAGTTCGTTCCCTCCGAGTCGAAGAGCAGCCCGTGGCTGTCGGAAGAGGGAGTCAGGCGGCCGCCCCCCAGGGGAACGAGCTGCGCGTTCACGTTTTTCCGGATCTCCTTCGAGGCCGACTTGAGCAGGGCTTCCTCGAACAGGCCCTTGGCCAGGTTGAGCCCCCACGTGGAATAGTGGGCCCCGATCTCCCAGTGGCCGCCCCTCGGACCGATGCGCTGTCCGCCGGCGACGGCTGTCACCCTGGGGACTTGGCCGGGTTTCGCGGAGGGCTCGACGGCCTGCGGCTCTTCGAGGGTGAGAGACGGCTGCCCCGGGCCGAGCCGGCCCGCGTTCTCCTTTTTTACCTCCTCGAACAGGTCGACGAAAGTCTGGGGATGGAAAAGGCTCGAGACTTCCTTCTGGGGATCGATCTCGAGGACTTTGAGGATGTTGGCTTTGGCGTCGGGCGTGTCGTTCAGATAGAAATAGCAGAGGGAGAGCCCCATGTAAGCCCGGGACAGGTTCAGCCGGCTGCCGCTCGTGAGCGCGGCCTGGCGGTAGATCTTCGACGGCCTTATCGTAGCCGCCCTTGGCATAGAGGTCGTCGGCCTGCATGATGAGGGAGGCCGCTCGGTTTTCCTTTTCCTGGGCGGTCTGCGCCCCGGCCAGGAGCGGCAGGGCGAGGGCCAGGATCAGGGTCACCAGAGCTGCCTGGAACAGCGGCCGCCCGGCCCGACGTCGTCCCGGCAAAACTCTTTCCATTCTCGGTCCTCCTGGTAGCGCTCCTGGCCGTCCATTATACTCCAGCCGCGGGGCGGAGCAAGAATTAAGTCGGTCCGCCCCATCTCATATTGACAGAAATCCGGCCCAGCCCTATGATGGGCAGGGAGGAAAAAGCCCATGTTTTTCGGTGATTACACATTTTTCCTGCTCATTCCCTGCCTGCTCCTGGCTTTCTATGCCCAGGCCAGGGTCAAGAGCACCTACGCCAAGTTCAGCCGCGTCGGGGCGGCGTCGGGGATCTCCGGGGCGAAGATGGCCCGGGAGATCCTGAACGTCGGCGGCGCCTCCCAGGTCCAGATCGAGCAGACGCCCGGGTCAGCTCAGCGATCACTACGACCCGAGAAAAAGGGTCCTGCGTCTGTCGCCCGGAGTCTATGAGAGCAGCAGCATCGCCGCGCTGGGCATCGCCGCCCACGAAGCGGGGCACGCCCTCCAGCACCAGACCGGTTACGCCCCGCTCGCGCTCCGGAACGGCATCTATCCCGTGGCCAACATCGGCTCGACGCTCGCCTTTCCGATCTTCATCGCCGGCTTCTTCTTCAGCTCCAAAGGGCCGAACATCCTGATGGACATCGGCATCCTGCTTTTCTCCGGGGCGGTCATTTTCAGCGTCCTGACCCTGCCCGTGGAGTTCAACGCCTCCAAGCGGGCCGTCACCCTGCTGGGCGAACGGGGCTACCTGCAGGGGCAGGAGCTCGCCGGCGCCCGCAGCGTGCTGTCGGCGGCCGCCCTCACCTACGTGGCTTCAACCGCCATGGCGGCCATGCAGCTCGTCCGGATGCTGGTGATGCGCAGCTCCCGCGATTAGCTTCCCGGCCGCCGCTTTCTGAGATCCGCACGTCGGGTTTGCGCTTCGCTCCCCCGATCCCGTCATTTGTTGACAGACCGCCGGCGGGGTGATAGATAAAAATTCGTACGCTTATCTCAAAGGAGTTCGCGCCGATGACAAAATCCCTCTTCCGGAAAACGGGCGCCGCGGCCGCGATGGCCATCGCGCTCCCGCTCTTGACCGCGGCCCAGACGCCGCCCGAAAAGTTCCTCGGGTTCAGGGTCGGCGCCGACCGCCAGCTCGCCGATTACGGTCAGATCACGGCCTACTTTCAGAAGCTCGACCAGGAATCCCCCAGGCTACAGCTCCTCACCATCGGCGAGTCGACGCTGAAAAAGCCCATGATCATGGCGGTCGTCACCTCCGAAGGGAACATGTCGCGGCTCGACGCCTATAGGGACGTCGCCCGGCGTCTCCGGGACGCGCGGTCCCTCGAACCCGAGGAAGCACGGCGGTTGGCCAAAGAGGGCAAGGCCATCCTCCTCATCACCGGCAATATCCACGCCAGCGAGATCGCGGCCGCCCAGATGTCGATGGAGCTCGCCTACAAGCTCGTGACCGGCGACACGCCCTTCGACGCCGACCGGGTGCTCGAAGACGTCATCGTCCTGATCGTCCCCACCACGAACCCCGACGGCGAGCAGATGGTCGTCGACTGGTACAAGAAATACCTGGGCACGCCGTTCGAGGGCGGACCCATGCCCTGGATCTATCACACCTACGCCGGACACGACACCAACCGCGACTGGTTCATGTTCAACCTGCCGGAAACCCGGGCCGTCAGCCGCGTCCTCTACCAGGACTGGCTCCCCCAGGTCCACATCGACGAGCACCAGATGGGCTCGACCGGGGCCCGCCTCTTCGTACCCCCGTTTATGGACCCGCCGGTCCCGGCCGTGCAGCCCCTCCTCTGGAGAAGCATCAGCCTCTGCGGCGCCGCCATGGCTTACGACCTCCAGAAGAACGGTTTCAGGGGCGTGGTGCAGGGGCGGAGCTATACGGGCTGGTGGATCGGGGCCTGCGATGACACGTCCTGGCTCCACAACGTTACCGGCTTGCTCAGCGAGGCCGCCTCGGTCCGGATAGCGACGCCCGTCCGGGTCGAGCCCAACGAGATCCCCCAACCCTATTATGAAAAACGGATGGAGTTCATCGACCCCTGGCCGGGCGGCTGGTGGCGGCTGCGCGATATCGTCGATTACGAGCTCAGCCTCTCGCTCAGCCTGGTCAGGACGGCCTCTCGGAACAAGGAGGATTTCCTTTTCAATTTCTACCAGATGTACAAAAGCTCCATCGAAAAAACCGAGAAGAACCAACCCTTCGCCTATATCATTCCGCCCGCCCAGCATGACTTTCCGACGTCCCTGGAGATGATCAGGATACTGATGCAGGGCGGCGTCGAAGTCCATCAGGCAAAAGAGCCGTTCACGGCCGGGGGAAAGGTCTATCCCGCGGGCTCCTTCGTCGTCCGCCTCGGGCAGCCGTATAAGCCGTACGCCTGGGCGCTCCTTGAGCGCCAGAAGTACCCCGATTTGAGGCAGTATCCCGGGGGCCCGCCGACGCCGCCTTATGACAATGCCGGCTGGACGCTGCCCCTCCAGATGGGGGTGACCTGCGAGGAAGCGACGGCCCCCTTCGAGGCCTCGCTGGCCAAGCTCGAGGGCCCCCCCTCGGCACGCGCCGGCGCCGCCCGTTCCCGACGCCGCGAGCTTCGTTCTCGACTGCCGGAGCAACGCCGCCTATGCCGCCGTCTTCGCGCTTCTCAAGGAAAAAGCCGAGGTCCGCCGGTCGAAAGAGGAGATCCGCGGCGCGGCCTTCGAGGCGGCCGCGGGAAGCTTCATAATCAAGAGCTCGCCCGAAGTTCGAAAAGCGCTCCCGGAGATATTGAAGAAATGGCCGGTGAGGCCCGAGCCCCTGCCCGACGCTTCGACCATCCCGAGCGCGCCGGTCCGCGCCCCCCGCATCGGGCTTTATCAGAGCTGGCGGGCCAGCATGGATGAGGGCTGGACCCGGTACGTCCTCGACAGCCTGGGCGTCCCCTACACCACCCTTCACAATGACGCTTTCAAGCCGGCCAAGAACAAAAAGGATAAGAAGATCGACCTCCGGGCGAGCTGCGATGTCATCGTCTTCGCCGATGAGAGCGCCGATATCATCAAGTCGGGAAAGCCCGCGGCATCGTCCGAGCGCGCCCGGTTCTTCACGGCCAGCTACCCCCCGGAATACGAGGGCGGGATCGAGAAAGAGGGAATCGAGGCGCTCAAGGCGTTCGTCGAGGCGGGCGGCATCGTGGTCACCCTCAACGGCGCCTGCGAGCTCGGCACGAAAGACCTGGGCGCCCCCGCCCGGGACGTTTTGGAGAGGGTGGAGAGGACCCGGTTCTTCTGTCCGACCTCCATCCTCAGGATCGAGGTGGACAACCGCGCGCCGATCGGCTACGGCCTGCCGGAGAAAGCGGCGGCCGTTTTCTCCGACAGCCCGGCCCTGAGCACCTATATTCCGTCGGCCGAATGGGACCGGAGCGTCGTCGCCTCCTATCCGCAGGACGGCGTGCTCCTCAGCGGCTGGCTCCTCGGAGAGGATGCCATCGCGCGGCGGGCGGCGGTCGTCGACACCCGGCACAAGAAAGGCCGGGTGATCCTCATCGCCTTCCCGTGCCAGAGCCGGGCCCAGAGCCACGGAACCTACAAATTTCTGCTCAACGCGCTCCTGTACCCGCAGCCGTCAGGCGAGGGAGACAGGTGAGACTGATCTTGTGATCCGGGGGATCCGCCGGGACCGCAGCGGGGTCCAGGCGGGGTCTTATACGGGAGGTATCAGCCATGGCTGAAGAGAAGCGCAAGAAGCTCTCGATGATCGTTTTCAGCGGCGACATGGACAAGCTGTTCGCGGCCTTCACGATCGCCACGGGCGCCGCCGCCTCCGGCATGGAGGTCGTGATGTTCTTCACCTTCTGGGGGCTCCGCGCCCTGAAAAAGCGGGTGAGCACGGGCCGCGGCCTGTTCGGCCGCCTCCTCGGCTTGATGTACGGCGGGGACATCGAGCGGGCCGCGCCCAGCCGGCTGAAGTTCGGGGGGCTGGGCCGCTGGATGTTCAAGAAGATGATGCGGGCCAAGCGCGTCCCCTCGCTCAGCGAGCTGAGGCAGACGGCCCTCGACCTGGGTGTCAAGTTCTACGGCTGCCAGATGAGCATGGAGGTCATGGAAATTCCCAAGGACGCCCTGATCGGCGACGTCTCGTCCTGCGTGGGCGTGGCCTTTTTCATCGAGCAGGCCCAGCAGTCCGACGTCAGCCTGTTCATCTAGTGTCCCGTCTCGTAAATTTCTTTCCAAAGTCGTCCGCAGGGCCGGGACACTTCCAGGGGGGAGTCAGGCTCCCCCCTCGGCGCTTCGTTGCACTCAGCTGACCCCCTGAGGGGAACCACGCCGTCCCCCTCAAACTCCCCCGCGGTGGCGCGTCTTCATGGATCATTTCAACGTCAAGATATTTGCGAGACGCGCCACTGGAAACACGCCGGTTTGCCTCGGGGCGGCTTCTCGGATACAATCTCCGGCGGGCGCCGCGACTAAAATGGATAGAGGAAGAATATCGCTTTGAACATGAAAACCGGCGGGCGGCCCGAAGACCATGACGGAGAGGTCGAAGCCCCCCGGGGAAACTTCGAGGAACTCCGGCTCGAGATCGAACGGCATGTCCGGCTCGAGAAGCTGAAGGACGACCTGATCAACACGGTCTCCCACGAGCTGCGCACTCCCCTCTCCATCACCAAGGAGGCCATCAGCCTGGTGCTCGAACAGGTCCCGGGGCAGATCAACGACCAACAGGCCGAGATCCTGGGGATCGCCAAGAAGAACGTCGACCGGCTGGCGCGCATGATCAACGGCCTGCTCGACGTTTCCAGGATCGAATCCGGCCACATCAAGATCCACAGGGAGGACGTTGACCTCGCCGGCCTGGTCCGGCTGACCGCCGCCTCTTTCGCGGCCAAGGTCCGGGAGAAGGGGCTCGACCTTCAGGTTCGGCTGCCCGCCGAAACGGTCATGGCCTATGCCGACGAGGACAAGGTGGGCCAGATTCTGATGAATCTCGTCGACAACGCCGTCAAGTTCACCGAGCGCGGGTCGATCGAGATCTCGGTCGAGGACGGGGCTTCGGCCGTAGAGGTCCGGGTACGGGATACCGGGCCGGGGATCACCCCACATGAGCTTCCCCGCATTTTCGACAAGTTCACGCAGTTCGGGAGGAAGGACGGCCCCGGCGAGAAGGGAACGGGCCTCGGCCTGTCCATTGTCAAGGGGCTGGTGGACCTTCACGGGGGGAAGATCCGGGTCGAGAGCGAGCTCGGGCTGGGCTCGACATTCGCCTTCAGCCTTCCCCGGCCCCGCTTTCAGGAGAGGCTGCAGACCCTGATCTCCGACATGATCCGCGATGCCGCCGAGGTCAACGGGTTCTTTTCGGTGATCGTCTTCAATGTGTCCGGGTTCGCCGGCCTCGAAGCCGAAGCGCCCGACCGGGCTTCGGAGGCCAGCCGCGGGCTGGCGGAAGCGCTCAAGAGGTCCCTCCGGCGCCGGGGGGACACGGTTATGAGCGATCACGGCACGTTCTACCTGATACTCCCCGAAACCCGGAAAAAGGACGCCCCGTTCGTCATGGCCCGGATCCGGGAGAGTCTAGACCAGATCGTCGCCGCGGACGGCTTTCTCAAGGGGCGGGCCGGGGTCGAGACCCGGATCCTCGCTTATCCCGAGGAGGCGGTGGAACTGGGCAAGTGGCTGACGGAGGAGCGGTAAGTCCGTGGCGAAGATCCTGGTCATCGAAGACGAGCCCGACCAGAACCGGCTGATCCGGCTCAGGCTGGAGGCGCGCGGCTACCAAGTGATCTCGGTAACCAAAGCCCGGGAGGGCATCGAGCTGGCGGCCAGGGAACAGCCCGCCCTCATCCTGATGGACATGATCCTCCCCGATCTGCACGGGTTGGACGCGACCATCAAGCTCAAGCAGAACGAAGAGACGCGCGCCCTGCCCGTCATCGGGATCTCGGCCGTGGGCTCGCCCGACTTCATCAAGACCTGCCTCCAGGAGGGCATGTCTGCCTACGTCCGCAAGCCGTACGACCCGCGGGAGCTCTTCAAGATAATCGAAAAATTCGCGGGACCCGCCCTCCCAGGCAGGAAACCCGCGAAGTCGCCGCCGGCCGCGGACCGGAGCGTCTCGCACAAGCTCACCGAGATCGAAGTCGAATTCAAGAAAAAGGCGGCCGGGCCGGGGACGGACAAAGCCGCGCCGACGCAGTCGCACCCCCCCGCCGAGCGGGCCATCGACGAGCTGATCAAGGGCGTCCTGGGCGGTCTCCCCGACCTCAAGAAGCGCCCGGCCGGGACCCCGGCTCCCCCCATGTCGCGGGCGGGGTCCGGGGCGGGCGCGCCGAGCCGCATCCTCATCGTCGATGACGACGCGGCCTTTGTCCGCGCCGTGACGGGCCGCCTGAGCGAACACGGCTACGAGATCAGCCTGGCGATCGACGGTGTCCGGGGACTGCGTCACGCTTTCGAGACCCGGCCCGACCTCATCCTGCTCAACCTCATCCTCCCCGCGGGTTCGGGCGAGGAGGTGGTCGCCAACCTGCGCAAGGCTCCGGAAACGCGGAGCATCCCGGTTTTCATCATGTCGGGCCTGCTCTCGGCCAAGCTGCTCGAAGAAAAGGTCCAGGAGCTCGGGGTCCAGGGCTTCATCTCCAAGCCCGTCGAGCCCGAGGACCTTCTCTATATCATCGAGTCTGTCGTGGGGGGGTGAGACAGGCATGCCCAAGAAACGCATCCTGGTGATCGACGACGAGCCCGATTTTATCCGGCTGCTCCAAGCCCGGCTGCAGATCGCTGGCTATGACGTGCTGACGGCCCAAGACGGCATCAAGGGGATCCAGGCCGCCCGCCGGGAAAAGCCCGATGTGATCATCATGGACATCATGATGCCCGGCCTGGACGGTCACACGGTCTGCGACATGCTCAAGAAATCCACGCTGACCTGGTCGATCCCCGTGATCTACCTGACGGCCCGGAACAGCCAGGCCGATGAGCTCCTGGCTCTCGAGAAAGGCGCCAAGTACTACCTCACCAAACCCTACAACCCCGGGATGCTCCTCGAGATGGTTAAGAGCGCCATCATGGAGTCCGAGGAGCCGGTGAAAAGCGAGGGCCGCATCCTGATCATCGACCAGGACCTCAGCCAGGTCGGCGAGCTGGAGGCGAAGCTCAAGCAGGCCGGCTACGAAGTCCTCTACGCCCCCACGGCCGAGCAGGGGATCCGGCTGGCTCTTGAATCTCCCCCCGATGTCATCCTCCTCGATTTCGCCACCTCCCATGCCGACGGCCACGCCACCGTCAAGGCCGTGGGCAAAGAAAGATCGCTGCTGGACACGGCTCTTTTTGTCCTCGCGCCGCAGCCGGTGCTCGACAGGATCGACCCCTCGACCGCCCAGGTCGAGAAGTTCATCGCCAAGCCCGTCAACACCGCGCAACTCCTCGACATGCTCCAGAGGACTGTGCGCCAGAAAAGAGGCGCGGACTGAGCGGGCCGGCGGAGCTCAGAGGCCGCCCAGGATGGCGACCGCCTTGTCGATGTCCGAGACATCCAGGATGACGGAAGGCGCGCCCCCCCTGCGGCTGAGCGTGCCGTAGCAGTATTCGATGTTGATGCCCTTGTTCCCGAGCTTGGTCGTGACTTCGGCCAGCGCGCCCGGCCGGTTCTCGAGGTCGATCTTCAGGACGTCCCGGAGCTCGGTTGTGTAGCTCAGCTTGCCGAGCAGCTTGACCGCCTTGGTCACGTTCTTCACATAGATCTTGGCCGTGTCCTGGAAGACGCCGATGGCCTCGATGTTGATGTCGTTTTCGGCGAGGTGGGAGCACATCTCGCCAAGGGTGGACGGGCGGTTTTCCAGGATGACGAAGATTTCGGTGATTCTTTCCATGATAACCTCAGACTCCCTGATTGGCATTGACGATGCGCGCTTCCGGACTCCCTATATGTTTAATAGTCCATTCGGCCGCGGATTTCAAGGTTTGATCCTGAGCGGCGCGACGGCGGCCCGGTAGCGGCCGGCGAATTCGGTCTCCAGCCCCCGCCGGAGGTAGTTGTCGGGCGGCGCCCCCCGGTATTCTTCTTGGAACCAGCGGACGATCTTCTCCAGCCACTCGGGAAATGGCGTCGTCGAGAACCTCAGGTCGCGGCGCGCCTTGTCGGTGACGAGGACGAACGGCTGGCGCGTCGACAACGGGGAAAAGCCCGTGCCCAGGCCGGAGGCTTCGAGCACGCCCCAAGGGATATCGACGATCTCGGGTTCCCGACCGAGGACGCGGGCGGCCTGGTGGACGAAGGCGCGGAGAGTCAGGATCTCGGGCTGGGCCAGGTTGTAGGCCTGGCCGATGGCAACGGGGTTGAGGAGGTTGGACGCCACCGTTCGCGCGACGTCGTCCTGGTAGATGTGGGTAAAGACGTTGAACCCCCCGTCCGGCAGGATCAGAGGCCGCCCGTCCTCGAGGCGCAGAAAATACGAATAGGCCCGGAGGGTGTAATCTCGCTCGCCGAAGACGATGGGTAGCCGCAGGATCGTGAACGGGAAGGCGTTTTTCGCCCCGGCCTCCCCGAGGGCCTCCTCGCACTGGCGCTTGTGATAGCCGTAGAGCCACCAGTCGGCGCCGGCGGCCGGCTGTGGCAGGACCTCCCGGTCGAAGTCCTCTTCGCGGAGGGGGCAGGGAAAATCCCGGGTGACGATGTAGACCGAGCCGGTGCTGATGTGGATGAACCGGCCGACCCTGCCGGCCAGGGTCTCGGCGGCCGACCGGCTGTCGGCGGCCGTGTAGGCGATCATGTCGACGGCCGCGTCGAATTCCTGGCGCCCGAGCTTCTGCGAAAAATCCCGCCGGTCGTTCCGGTCGCCGTGGATCCGGCGGACGCCCGGGCCGAGGTCGTCGGGAGTAAGGCCGCGGTTGTAGAGCGTGAGCTCGTGGCCGTCGGCCAGGAGCCGGCGGGCGATGAAGTAGCCGAAAAACCGGGTCCCGCCGATGATCAGGACCCTCACGACGACGCCCCCGGCCCGGGGTCGAAGATCTTACCCGGGTTGAGGATGCCGTCGGGGTCGAACAGGCGCTTGATCCCCCTCATCAGCTCGATCTGCCCCGCGTCCAGCGCGAGCGAGAGGAACGGCTTCTTCACCAGGCCGATGCCGTGCTCCCCCGAGATGACGCCGCCGCGCTCCAGGCCGTCGGCGTAGAGTTCGCGCCGGACCTCCTCGAACTTCGCCCGCCACTCGTCCTCGGGGAGCGGGACCATCCGGCCGTCTTCGTACCGGGCTTTCATGATGTGCGTGTGGACGTTGCCGTCGGCGGCGTGGCCGAACGTCGGGAGCCACATCGCGTAACGCGCGGAAACCTCGCGGATGCGCTCGACGTGCCCCGGTATCTCCGCCCGCGGGATGGAAATGTCCAGGATCTCGATCGTCTGGGACTTGATCGCCTCGTAGATCTTGCTGCGGATCTCGAGCACCGTAGCCTGCTTCCCGGGCGTGTCGGCGACGAAAACGTCGAGCGCGCCGGCCGCCAGGCAGACCTCGGCCACGGACTGGCTGAGCCGGTCCATCTCCTCGTCGCTCGAGGCGTCCAGGATGACGAGGAGGCAGGTCCGGCCGGCTGTCGTGGGCCAGCGGAGATTGAGATGGTCTTCGGTGATGCGGATGACCTCGCGCTCGATGAACTCGACGGCCAGAGGCTGGATGCTCCGGCCCGACAGGCGCGGGACGGTGCCGATGGCGCTCCGGATATCCTCATAGGGGATGACGAGCGAGCGGGTCCGGGTCGCCGCCGGCAAGAGCTGGATCGTGGCCTGGGTGATGACGCCCAGGGTGCCTTCGGAGCCGATCATGAGATGGAGGAGGCTATAGCCCGTGCTCGACTTGAGGAGCTTACCGCCGAGGCGGACGATGTCCCCCCGAGGGATGACGACTTCGAGGCCCCGGACGTAGTTCCGGATGCCCCCGTACTTGACCGCCCGGCTGCCGCCGGCATTCGTGGCCACCAGCCCGCCCATCATGGCGCTCTCGTCACCGGGATGGGGAGGAAAGGCCAGGCCCGCCTGTTCGACAGCCGCATCGAAATCCCGGAGGGTGACGCCGGGCTCGACGACGGCCATCTGGTTTTCCCGGTCGATCTCGACGACCCGGTTCATTCTTTCCAGGGAAAGGACGATGCCGCCGAAGGAGGGCACGCAGCCGCCGCACAGTCCAGTCGCGCCGCCGCGCGGGGTCACGGGCAGGCGCCCGGCCGAGGCGAGCTTCAGGACCGCGGCCACCTCCTCGCGCGTCTCGGGCCTGACCACGGCCTCGGGCAGGTGCCGGATTTCAGCCAGGGAGAACTCGTCGTGGCTGTAATCCTCGATCCTTTCGGGATCGATGAGGACGTCGG
The DNA here is from genome assembly GCA_963764885.1 of Candidatus Aminicenantota bacterium. Classification (GTDB taxonomy): domain Bacteria; phylum Acidobacteriota; class Aminicenantia; order Aminicenantales; family UBA8522; genus CAVSCD01. The sequence goes on along the minus strand of CAVXUH010000008.1, from coordinate 128,776 downwards.
CCTCGCCGACGATCCGCCGCAGGCCTTCCAGGCTGACGGGGTCGAGCTTCTTGAACATCGGCATCTCCACGGTTCTTATAAACCAAGGCGGCTGAAGCGTCAAATCGAAGGGTTCGGACCGGGTCCCTCGAGGGCACGCCGCGATTTCCCACTGCGACTTTTTGGAGATCGCGCACGCTTCGAGCTCTCGCCCTTCCACGTTCGCTTCGCTCCGGGAACCGTGCCCGCTCGGGCTCTCATACGGCCCTCTTCAGGGACGCCGGTCCTCGCCCTTGACGTCGGGCTTTACTCGACGGCGAGCTGGCGCGGGAAGTTGATGCATGATCTGCGGGCGCCCGCGGAAGGCCTCGAGGAAGCCGGTAACGGCGACAGTCCGGCCGGCGCATTCCTCGAGCCCGGCAAAGACGTTTTTATGGTCAAGGGGGATGAGCGCCTCGAAATCTTTCCGGGCGGACCTGAGAAAAATGAAACCGCGCTCGCGGCTGACGGTGGCGCACTGGAAGCGGACGCGGACGTACCGGCCGAGGTTCGGGCCGGCCGCCGCCGCAGAGATCGTCTCCGGATCCCCTGTCTGCCAAAGCCCCCTCCCCGACCGCTGGGCGTCGGCCTGGGCCCGGCTGAAGCGGGCCCGGTAATCTCGGCGGAAGGGATATCGCAGGAGGGCGTAGGCGTAGCCCTCGCGGATGATGAGCTCGTTGAACAGTACGCCGTCTTCGGTCAGGACGTAGGCGAGGATCCTCCCGTAGTCGTCGACGGGCGTCTCGTCGTAGTCCAGCCGGACCTGCCGCCCGCGAAGATGGAAATCGGCGAACCGCCTGGCCAGGAAGGCCCAGAACGCGGCGTCCTCTTTTTCGGCGTTGAGCTCGGGCGAATTGACGCCGATCAGCCGGACGCGCCGCTCGCCGCCGTCGGCGAGCCGGACCCGGAAAGTATCCCCGTCGACGACCCGGGTCACGACGCCGGAATCGGGAAACCGTTCCGGACCGGAACGGCCCGAGCGGGACTGCGGGAAAATTGACGGGATAATTAAGGCCAGTGTCCCCAAAACCAGGGAACCGGGAAGGACGCCATGACCCCGGCCGCCGCCCGATTTAGAGGCGCCGCGGCGTACCGGGGTCATCGCGATAAGAAAGATGGGCCGCGCCCTCAGCCGCGGACGAGCTCACGGGCGGCGCGGACGATGTGGGGCGAGGAGATGCCGGCGGCGTCCATCAGCTCGCCCGCTTTTCCCGAGCGGGGCAGCTCGCGGACGCAGAGATGAACGAGCCGGGCTCCGCCGGCGAGCGCCGAGGCGACGGCCTCGCCCAGTCCGCCGGCCGGGTAATGGTCCTCGACGACGATCGCCCGGCCGCCGGTCTCCGCCACCTCCCGCCGGATGCCCTCGCCGTCGATCGGCTGCACGGAGTAAGCGTCGATCACCCGGAGGCCGATCCCCTCCTTCTTCAGCTCCCCGGCGGCTTTGAGGGCCTCGAAGACGGTGATGCCCGCCGCGACCACGGTGACGACGTCGCCTTCACCTCTGGCGACGACCTTGGAGCCGCCCAGCGGGAAGGCCTCATCTTTCGAATACAGGACCGGTGTGGCCGGCCGCGTTGTCCTCAAGTAGGTCATCCCCTTGTGGCGCGCCATGGTCTCGACGCAGGCCTCCGTCGAGGGCGCATCGCAGGGATAGAGGACGGCGCAGCCGGGGATCGGCCGGAAGATCGCCAGGTCCTCGAGCCCCATCTGGGACGGGCCGTCCTCTCCGATGCTGACGCCGACGTGCGACCCGCAGAGCTTGATGTTCGAGACCGAGTAGGCCGCCATCCGGATCTGGTCGTGCGCCCGGCTCAGGAAAGCGGCGAACGTCGCCATGAACGGCATGTAACCCATGGCCGCCATCCCGACGCCCATGCTCACGAAGTTTTGCTCGGCGATATAGCCCTGGAACGACCGCTTGGGGAACGACGCGAAGAACTTATCGGCATAAGTCGAGTTCTTGACGTCGCCGTCGATGGCAATAACGCTCTCGTTGACCCGGCCGAGCTTCTCGAGGGCGAGGCCGTAGGCTATCCGGGTGGCCGTCGGCGCCGTATAGGCTGTTCGATCCAAGGCCGTCCCGGCCTTGAGCGCGGGCCGGACCGCGCGGCGCGGGGCCCGGATGTACCGCTTCGCGTCCACCTCGGGCATCGGCCCGATCTCGGCCAGCGCTTTCTCGAGCTCCTCGGGGTTGAGGGGCTTGCCGTGCCAGCCGTTCTTGTCCTCGATGAAGGAGACCCCCTTGCCCTTGATGGTCCTGGCCAGGATGACGGCCGGACCGCCGTTCGACCGGATCTTGTGGAGGGCGGCCACGATCTTCCCGATGTCGTGCCCGTCGATCGGGTACGTCTCCCAGCCGAAGGCCTTGAAACGGCGCTCGTAGGCCTTGATATCGTGGCCGAGCATCGTCGCCTCGGACTGACCGAGCCGGTTGATGTCGACGATGGCGACGAGGTTCTTGAGCCGGAAGTGGCCGCCGGCGTTGGCGCCCTCCCAGACCGAGCCCTCGGCGCACTCGCCGTCCCCCAACATGACAAAGGTCCGGCCGGGCGACCGGCCGAGCTTCTGGGCGAGCGCCAGGCCGACGCCCACCGACAGCCCCTGGCCGAGGGAGCCCGTGGCCGCCTTGATCCATCTCATCCGCGGCGTCGGGTGGCCCTCGAGCTCGGACGAGATCCGGCGCAGCGTGGACAGCTCGCCGGGGTCGATGATGCCGGCCTCGGCGAAAGCGGCCCAGAGGATGGGCGCCGCATGCCCTTTGGACAGGACGAACTCATCGTTCCCCCACTGCTCCGGGTCACGTGGGTCGTAGCGCATTTCGCCGAAAAAGAGGCAGGCCGCGAGGTCGGCCATGGACAGACAGGTCGTGGGATGTCCCGAACCGGCCTGGGTGGTCATTCGCAGCGAATGAATCCGCAGCCGCGCGGCGATTTTTTCGAGTGCTTTGATCCTGTTCATGCGAGCGGTCCTCCCGGCGGAATTTCCAAGAGCGCTCATTATAGCCACTCATGAGGATTTCGACAATACGGTTTCTGAGGTGAGAGTATCGGGCTAAAAATCACCCCGGGGCTCATCCCCGGCGGTTATTGACCCGGGCGGGCGGCTGACCGAGAATACCACGGCGACCCGAATGTATGCCCATTGAGAGAGACACCGGACGCCATGAACAACGACATCTTCCACCAGGCCGAGATCATCCTGGACGAGATGAAGGCCCTGGAGCTGGCCGCGGCCGACCTGTATCGCCGCTTTGCCGGCTCGTTTCCCGCCGACCGGATCTTCTGGCAGGGCCTGGCCGAAGAAGAGGACGGTCACGGAGCGATGGTCTCCGAGCTCAAGGCCGCCCTGCTCAGGAACGGCGCCCCGTTCCAAGTCGTACGGCTGAACACGGCCGTCCTCCCCACTTTCCGCCAGGGGGTTGAACAGCAGGCCCTGCGGCTCCAGCAGGGGGGGATCAGCCGCCAGGGCGCCCTCTTCATAGCCAGAGACCTGGAAAAGACGCTCATCGAGCGCAGCTTTTACGACGCGGTCAGGAGCGAAAAACCGGAATTTCGCATGGTTCAGGAAAAGATCCGCAGGGAGACCGAGGGCCATCTCGAAAGGCTTCAGAACTACATCCTGACCCTCTTCCCCTGACGGCCGAAAAGGGGTGATTCCCATGAAGCTTGCCGCCATGCTCGAAGAAGCCATCGGACTCGAGGAAAAGATCCATGCCTGCTACCGGGCCCTGAGCCGGCTCACCGGGGACGGCGTCTCGGCGGAGCTCAAGGCGCTGGCCCAGGAAGAGAAGAGCCACATCAGCGTCCTCAAGGCCGGCAAGAACTTCGTCTTCCGGACGCCCGAGGCCTTCGGGCGGCAGGCGATCTCGGACCTCGAGATCCGGTCGGGCCTCAAGGCGGCCGGCGAGCTGGAAGCGGACCTGGAAGCCTCCAGGGTGAGCTTCGCCGACGGGGCGAGGCGGCTGGCCGATCTCGAGAAGAGATTCGAGAAGGTGCACTTCAACACCTCGGTCGAGATCAACGATTTTTCGCTGAAAAAGCTGTTCGAGGCGCTGGCCCGGGCCGATGCCGAGCACCGTCAACGGCTCGACCGCCTCCTGGACAACCTCTGATCTATTCGCGAGCGCGGAGCTCTCTCCGGGCCCGCGCGTGGCCCGGATAAAGGGCCAGCGCCCGCTCGAGCTCAGCCCGCGCCGCCGCCCTCTGGCCTTTGCCGAGAAGCCCCAGCCCCATAAGATAATGAAAGCCGGCGGCTTGCCTGTCCGCCGATTCCCTCTCCCCGAATTTGGCGAAGAAATCCAAGTCCGGCTCTGCGGCCAGCCCGGTCCGCGCCCGGTCGATAACCGCGTCGAACGCGATCGAGGCTTGGCGGGTCTGGCCCAGCCTCAGCCAGGACAAGCCTTCATAATACAGCAGCTCGCCCGGCGCCGACCCGCCGCGGGCCGAGCGCCTGAAGGCGTCCCTCGCCTGTTCCGTATCGCCCAGCGCTTCGAGGGCGGTCCCGATCCAATACTCAGCCTCGGGCTCCCTCCCCCCCGAGGCCGGCTTCCCCACTTCGAGGTTTTCCGGGTACTCCAGGGCCGCGCGGAAATCAGCGAGCGCCATCCGCGCCCGACCTTCCTCTAGGGCTCGCCTTCCTCGCAAGAGGTGGGCGTCGACGAACAGGTTGTGGACGCCCTGTCCGCCTTCCCAAACGTGAAAGCGATGCCCGGCGAGAAGCTCGATCGCCCGGTCGTAGTCCGCCAGGTCGACAAGGAGGCCTATTTCCCGCGATAGCGAGTCGTTGCGCCGGGCGACGGCCTGGTGGTTGTCAGTGAGCACGGCGAGCCTCTTTTCGGGCGGTTCACCGGCCAGGTCGTAAAGCTCGTCAAGCTCGGCGTAAAGCCTGGGATCTCCGGGGTCGCGGCTCACCGCCCGCTCCAGACAGGCCACGGCGCTTGGAATGTCGTTTTTCACCCGGGCATAAGCCAGCCCGAGGTTCCGGTCGACCGTGACCGGATGCCCCTCCAAGGCTCGGGATCTCTCCCACTCCTCGATCGCGCGCTCGGGCTGCCGGTCAAAGAGCAGGTTGCCGAGATAATAAGGCGCCATCGCGTCACGGGGATCTTCTTTCCCGGCCCAGCGGAGGACAGCGATCGATTCGAGGCGGAACGGAAAACAGTAGTCCGGAGACGCCGCCCGCGCTTTTTCGAGGCAAGCTCCGGCTTCCGCGTCTTTCCCCATCCCATGGAAGTAGAAAGCGAGGTCATAATAGACCATCGGGTCGATGCCCGAACCCCCGCTCGCGGCGGCGAACCCGGAAAGGACGTCGGCGGCCTCTTCGAGCAGGCCGCAGCGGGCATAGTCCGCCGCGAGCTCAAGACAGGTCTGCGGAGCGCCCCGCATCCGCTCCCGAAGCTCGCGGGCGCGCCTTTCGGCATCGCCGGAGGCGTCCGAGGCCGCGGACAGGAGGACGAGCTCGTTCGCCGCCCAGAAATCGAGCGGATCCCTGAACGAAGACGAGCGGGCCAGCGCTTCGGCTTCGGCCAGCCTGCCCGTCCGCCTCAGGAGCGCGGTCTTGAGATTGGCCGCTTTCGGGTTCCGTCCTTCCGAGCCGAGCGACTGACCGGCCAGCTGAAGGGCCCGGGCCCACTCGCCTTTCCCGGCCTCGATCCCGGCCATCTCGAACCGCGCGGCTGCCGACCAGGCTGAGTCCCAAGCCGCCCGGCCGAAAACTTCGTAAGCTTCCGGCCCGCGGGCCTGGAATCTCAGGGCGACCCCGAGATAAAAGAGCGTCTCGGTGTCCCTTGGGCGGGTCTCGTTCGCGGACAGCCGCGCGGCGGCGCGGCGCAGCCGGGACTCGGCCCGCTCAAAGCGTCCGGCCAAGAGGTCGCGACGGCCGAGCGCCGTGTTGGCCCTGGCATCGTCGGGGTCGCGCTTCAGGATCTCAAGATAATAGGGTTCGGGCTCGAGAGCCGGGTTGTGGAACTGCTCGAGCCTCAGGCCCGCAAGATAAAGCTCCTCGTTGGACTTGATATTTTCCGGGGTTTCCGGCGGGGTCACGGGCCTGGGCAGCGGGGGCTCTTCCTTCCGGCACGGACGGTAGCCGATGAGCTCCTCCCCTTCCGCAGTCATCAAGGACAGGCGCAGCGATTCCGGGGCGACGCCGCCGGGCACGATAACCTCCCCGGCGAAGGGCAGGTCCGGCCCGATGTCGAGTTTCTTTTCAAAGACCGTCCTCCTTTGCGGTCGGCTTGACGCTCTGCTGGCGCCCGGTTCTCGCTGTCCGGAAAAGGCGGCATCACCGCCGCTTTCGGCGAGAGGCTCGTCGACCAGCAGCCGAGCGACGGCGCCCCGGTGAGCCGATGTCGCCAAAAGTCCGATGGCCGCCCGCGACCCCGATTTGATTTCGAGACGGCAGGCCGCCCGGGAGTTGGCCGCCTGTACGCCGCCGAGGCCCCGAAGGGGATACCATGACTGCGTGACGGTCTTGAGCTCAGACGGCTTGATCCAGCTGTAGTCCGGCTGATTGTCCGAAAACGAACCGAACATAAGCTCGAGGTAAGGCCCGTCCTCGTCGGTGAGGATTTTCTCCCAGAGCGCGCCCTCGCTTCCCGTACCCCACGTCCAGAGCTTCTTGCCGGGTGTCACGGTGTGATCGCCGACGAAGGCCACGCCGGCTTCCCGGCCGTGGTCGTACCCCGCCAGGAAATCCTCGTCGGAATCGTAGGCGAAAAACGAGGTGGGCGACGGGTGGTTCTTCCACCAGGAGACATCGACCCCCCGCGTGTAATCGACGCCGTTATAGACCTCGTGAGAGACGGGCCAGTGGGAGAAGCCGCTCTTGCCGTGAAAAGTGGCCAGCCGAGCTCCCGGCGGAAAGATGATCTGATAATCCTCATCGGCATGGACCGCGGCGTTGGCCCAGCAGAGGATCGAATGGGCAAACGGGGTGCCGTTGAAGATCCTGTAGCTGACCTCGAGCACCGAGCAGCCGGGGCGGAGGGTCAGTCCCACGCTCCACCTCAGCCTGTGGCGAAGCTCGGTCTCCCCCACCCAGATCGTCTTCCCGCCGTCGGGCTTTTCCGAGACCGCCCAGTCGACGGGCAGGAACGAGGTGGCCCGATGATGGTGGGGAATGTTCCATTCGACGCCGCCCGAGATCCAGGCGCCCAGCATGCCGATGAGGGCCGGCTTGATGACGTGCTGCCGGTAGAAGAAATTGTAGCCGTTGGTCTTGTCGACCGCCTCGAAGATCCGGCCGCCGAGCTCCGGGAGGACGCAGAACCTCACATACTCGTTTTCCAGGTAGATGGCCGTATAGGTTTTGTCGGACCTCCGTCCCGTCAGGGTGTCGAGCAGCGGGTAGGGATAAACGGGCCCCCGTGCTCCCTGGTAAGCCCGGCCGAAATAGAAGATCGGATTGCGTTCGGCCTCCCCGGCGAGATAGGTCGGGATCGTCAGCGAACCTGTTGTGACCCTGACCGCGGAACCGGACTCGGGCGGCCCGCACGGGTTCCCTCCGTGCGCCCCAAGGGTCAGGAGGCCCAGGCCAAGAATGGAGAATAGGATCGACGGTTTTCGGCGCACGGGCATCAATCCGACCAATAGCGTGGAAAAAACAGCTGCCGGAAGAGGGCAATGGCGTAGAGGTCGGTCATCCCCGCTATAAAATCCGCCGTCCGCCTGAGGAGGGAATCTCCGGCGGGATAGGGCTTGACGTATTCGGCCGGGTTATCGTGGACGTAGCGGAAGAGGTCGGTCAGGATCTTCCGGGCCTTGCCGACCTCGTCGCGGGCGAAGGGGCTGCCGTAAACCTTCTCGTAGAGGAATTCCCTGAGCTCGACGACGGCCCCCATCGTCTCCGGGTTCATGCCGATCCGGTCGAGCTCGCACTTCAGGCTGGCCTTGACCACATCCTCGACCATCCGGTCGATGCGTGACGCGTGCCACTTGCCCAGCGCCTTGATGAGGTGGGGCGGGATGTCATCCTCCTTGATGATCCCCGCCCGGAGGGCATCGTCGATGTCGTGATTGACATAGGCGATGACGTCGGACACCCGGACGATCTGCCCCTCGAGCGTCCGGGGCTTGTCTTTGGGTTTGTTCTCCAGGATCTCGCCCCGGCCCTTGGAGTGCCGCCGGATGCCGTCACGAACCTCGACAGTCAGGTTCAGCCCCTTCCCTTCGTACTCGAGCTTCTCGACCACCCTCAGGCTCTGCTCGTAATGCGTGAAACCTTCGGGGAGAAGCGTTCGCAGCGTGTCCTCGCCGGCGTGGCCGAACGGCGTGTGCCCCAGGTCATGGCCCAGCGAGATCGCCTCGGTCAGGTCCTCGTTGAGGCGCAGGGCCTTGGCGATCGTCCGAGCGATCTGGGAGACCTCGAGGGTGTGGGTGAGGCGCGTGCGGAAATGGTCGCCGAACGGGGCGAGAAAGACCTGGGTCTTGTGCTTGAGCCGGCGGAAAGATTTCGTGTGGATGATCCGATCCCGGTCCCGTTGGAAGGCCGTACGGAAAGGGTGCGGGGCCTCGGGCCTGACCCGGCCGAGCGAGTCGGCGCTGAAGGTCGCCTTCGGGGACAGGATCCGCCGCTCGATGTCCTCCAGCTCCTCTCGGATGCTCTTTCCCAAGGTCGTGCTCCCGAAGCGGCGTCTCAGTCCGGCCTGCCAAGCGGCGGAATTATATCACATTCGCGCCATACTGGCTTGAATTTCGCCCCGGTTTTGGGTCATGATGATTTTCGACATGATCCGGGACAACGTCGCCGCTTTGCTCCGTGAGCTTCCGCCCGGGGTCACGCTCGTGGCGGCGGCCAAGTCCCGGACCTCGGCCGAGGTCCTCGAGGCCGTCGAGGCGGGCATCTCCGTCATCGGCGAAAACTACGTCCAGGAGGCCGCGGCCGCCGTCGCCGTCATCGGCCGCCGGGCGGCCTGGCACTTCATCGGTCACCTCCAGAAGAACAAGGTCAAGAAGGCGGTCGAGATCTTCGACCTGATCGAGACCGTGGATTCGGCTGGCCTGGCAGCGGAGATCGACAAGCGGGCCCGGGAGTTGGGCAAGATCATGCCGGTCTTCATCGAGGTCAACAGCGGCAGCGAGCCGCAGAAGTCGGGCGTCGTGCCCGAAAACGCCGAGAGACTCATGCGCGAGGCCGCGGCGCTTCCCAACATCCGTGTTCAGGGCCTGATGACCATGGGGCCGGAAACGGGCAACCCCGAGGATTCACGACCCTACTTCCGCCTCACCCGGCAGCTGTCCGACAGGCTCAAGGCCCGGAACATCCCCGGTGTCAGCCTGGCCTGGCTGTCCATGGGCATGTCCCATTCCTATCGCGTCGCCGTCGAGGAGGGCGCAAACATGGTCCGCATCGGGACCAGGATCTTCGGGCCGCGAGACGGAGACTGAACGGAGCCTGACATGAAAATCCGGAATATCGACATCTTCTATTTCGACATCCCCCTCCAGCAGCCCTTCAAGATCTCGATCGGGACCATGCACGGCGCAAACGACGTGCTCGTCAGGATCGAGACGGACACCGGGCCCACCGGCTGGGGCGAGGCCTGTCCCTTTCCCCCGATCACGGGCGAAACCCAGGAGACGAACGTCGCCGTCGCCAGGAACCTTCGGGACCTGCTCGTCGGCCGGGACCCGCTGGCGGTCGGTGTCTTTCTGCGGGAAGCCGGCCGGCTGATCGACGCCAACCCGAGCATCCTGGCGGCCTTCGACATGGCCCTCCATGACATCGCGGGCCAGGCCGCCGGCCAGCCGCTCTTCCGGTTCCTGGGGGGAGAAAAGGTGGCCATCGAAACCGACATCACGGCCGATCTCGACACCCCGGAGCGGATGGCCGAGCGCGCCGCCGGGTTTGTCGCCTCGGGCTTCAGGAAGATCAAGATCAAGGTCGGCCAGGACCCGGAACTCGACCTGGCGCGCCTGGCCGCCATCCGGAAGTCCGTGGGCAGCCGCTGCGCCATCAGCATCGACGCCAACCAGGGCTGGACCGTGCCCCAGGCCGTTCTCGCGCTCCGGTCCATGGAGGAGTTCCGCGTCGATTTCGTGGAGCAGCCCGTCGCCGCCTGGGACATCCCGGGGCTGCGGGAGGTGCGGCGGCGGAGCCCCATACCGGTCATGGCCGACGAGTCGCTCTTCTCCCCCCACGACGCGATCAACCTGGTGCGCGCCGAGGCCTGCGATTATTTCAACATCAAGCTCATGAAGTGCGGCGGCATCCGGAACGCCCTGAAGATCGCCCACATCGCCGAAGGCGCCAACCTCCGGTCGATGGTCGGCTGCATGCTCGAGACGCGGCTGGCGCTGACGGCCGCCGCCCACGTCATGTCCGCCGAAAGGAACATCGTTTTCGCCGACCTCGACGGCCACACCTCGCACGCCGTCGACCCGATCATCGGGGGCCTGGAGCTCGGGGGCGGGGCGATCACCCTCCCCGAAACGCCGGGACTGGGCGCCTCGGTCGATCCCGTGTTCCTGCGGAAACTCACCAAAGTCTAGGCCGCGGGTTCGGGGATATGATGAGCATCATGGAGGGTCCGCCCGGCGCCATCACCGTCATCGACGGGAAGAGGTGCGTCTATTTCGCCGGCACGGGCTACTTCGGGCTCCAGGGCCATCCCGAGCTCATCCGCGCCGGGACCGAGGCCTTCCGGGCCTTCGGCACGCACGGCGCGACCTCGCGGGCCGGGTTTGGCAACAACCCCGTGCTCGCCTCCGTCGAAGCCCGGCTCGGGCAGTTTTTCGGGGCGGCCGACGCCGCCTACTTCGGGTCCGGCTACCTGAGCCTCCTCATCCTGGCGCAGGCCCTGGAGGAGGAATTCGACGCCGTGTTCATGGACGAAGCGGCCCATGTCGCGGTCTCGGACGCGGCCGCCTCGGCGAAGAAGCCCGTTTTCCTTTTCCGGCACCGCGACCCGGCGGACCTCGAACGGCTGATCAAGAAAAAGCTCCGTCCGGGCCGGCGGCCGATTGTCCTCACGGACGGCGTCTTTCCCGTATACGGGAAAATCGCACCCCTCCCGGATTATGTCCGGACACTGGCCCTCTTTCGGGGGAGCCTGGCGGTGGACGATGCCCACGGCGCCGGCGTCCTCGGACGGAACGGCCGGGGGGCCGCCGAACACTTCGGCCTCGGCCCCGGCTCTGTCCACACCGCCGGGACATTGAGCAAGGCGTTCGGCGGGTACGGCGGGTTTATCGTCGGTGGGAAAAGACTTATCGCGCGCGTGCGCCGGCAGGGCGCCTACCTGGGGTCGACGCCGGCGCCGACGGCCCTCGCCGCCGCTTCGGCCAGGGGCATCGAAATCGTCAGCGCCCATCCCGAAATGCGGCTGAGGCTCTGGGAAAACGCCGCGCTCGCCAAAGCGGGGTTGAGGAAAATCGGCGTGGAGACGGACGATACGCCCGTTCCGATCGCGGCCTGGTCGCTCCGGTCGGCGACAGCGATGAAAAGAGTTCAGCGGGAGCTTTTCAACAGGGGCATCGCCATCGCCCTGATGAAATACCCGGGCACTCCCCCCCAGGGAGTTCTCCGGATCACGATCTTCTCCACCCACACGGCCGGCCAGATCGAGGAGCTCACCGACGCGCTGGGGCGCGCGCTCTAGAGATCCTCGCCGGTCCCGCCTCCGATTCCCCCTTCATCGCTGTCCGGGCCGGACTCCTCGGATTGATCCATCGCTTCATCGATCGACTCGTCAAGGTCCCCGCCCATCTCATCCCCCATCTCCTTCCCCATCCCCTTCATCCAGCGGGCCAGGCTCTTCGGGTCCTTTTCGTCGACGCCGGAAAGCTTCGAGGGGTCGGCCAGGCTCTCCAGCCGGCTCTCCTCGGACCGGGCGACCGAAACCCGGGAGACGAGCTTCTCCACTTCCCGGCTGCCGCACTTCCGGCAGACGGGCTCGACGGCGGCCTTCACCGACAGGGTTATGAAGGTAGATTTCCGCCCGCACTTCAGGCAACGGTATTCGTAGATCGGCATCGTTTCCCCTCAGATGAGGATACCCTCCTGCCAGCCGAGCTTGACGAGGTCGATCCGGGCGGGGTCGCTCACTCCCAGGTGATGCCGGGTGTCGGCCAGGGCGATGTGGTGGGCCGAGGTTTCGAGGGGCCGGTCCTCGCCGAAATGCGCGAGCCTCTTCGCTTGGAGGATCCTGAAGCCCGTGGCGTCGACGGCCACCGGGTCGCGGCTGACCAGGATCCCGTTGTAGGACCAGACGAACTCCCGGCTGAAGCCGTGCGGGCCGACGTTATGGAACTGCGGCGTCAGCATGACGAGGACATTGAGGCGGGTCTTGTCCTTGACGATGGGGAGCGACCAGATCGTCGCCAGGTCCGCGCAAGCATCGGCGTGGTAGGCCGAGGGTCGGGGGACGAACATGATGTAGTTTTTGATGCAGCTTCCCATGCCGGCCCAATAATGGGTCCGGGCGGGCCGGGCGTTGACGAGGGCCGTGGCCTTCTGGAACAGGGCGTTCCGGAGGACGCCGCGGTCATCGATGCCGATCCGGTCATCGGTCACGCCCGCGTCCATGACCCTCCGTTTGAGGGCCTGCTCGATTGTCTCGCCGGTGGCGATGGGCCGCCAGGCGTTGGTCTTGATGCCGACGATATCGGCGGGCCGGATGAGAGACTTCCAGGCGGCGACCGGGTCTTGCTCGTCGAGAAGCGCACAGACGGCATCGTCCAGCATCTTCCGGATGACCTCGGGGTTATGCCCGCCGGCGGAGTCGAGGGCGTCCTTGTCGCGGACGAGGACCACCCTGACTTTGCCGCCGGGCCGGGCGCCCGCGATATCCCGCCTGGCCTGCCCCATAACGGCCGCCAGCGGCGTCACGGCGGCCGCCTTCAGAAATTCACGCCGGTTCCAGCTTCGAGCGGTCATCGGCCCTCCTTTATTTTATATTTATCGGCGTCCCGCCGTTACCTGCCGGGCCTCGCGATGGCCTGCGGGCGAGCTTGCCGGCGGCTTCATTGAGGATGCTCCCGGCTTTGTCCCGGGACGGGGCGCCGAACACGGCCAAAAGATAAGCACCCCTGACAACGACGGCCGACCATGTCCCACCCTTGACCTCGACAGGCCCGGATACGGCATCGCTTCGAAGATAGCTCTTGGCAAAGCTTTCCAGGGCCGCGGCGGCCGCCGGGACGGCGGGGTAGCGGATGATGAGGAGGTTGATCTTCCGGGCCCCCTCTCCCGCGGGCGCGAGGGCCGCTTCGGTCGTCGTGTCGAGATGCAGGATATTATCTTGAGACACGAAAAAATGATAATTGAGGATCAGGTGGCTGTGAAGATACCTCGCGTTGCGGACGTCGAATCCCCGGGGGAAAAGCGACAGGATCCCGGGGACATTTCCTTCCCCAGGGATCGACCGCGCGATGGCTCCGCCCAGATCGAGAAGGGCCCGACGGACCTCGGGTGTCTCGGTCTCCGCATAAAGCGAAACAAAGTACCGGTCCTTCCAGAACAAGACCTGGCCTTCCGTGGAAACGGCGCCCTGACCGATATTCAGCCGTTCGCCCTCCAGGCCGTGGGTGAAGACGCCGAAGGCGTCGGCGGCCGTGCCCATGTCGAAAAAATCGGCGATGATGTCCGGCAGGCCCGGCTTCGCGATACCGGCGGGCCAGCAGGCTCCGGAAATTGTAGGCGCGGTAAACCTCGCCCGCGCCGTCGATATACCCGAAGATCTGGTCCCCGGCGTAGATTTCGTCGGCAGCGGCCGGTTTCCAGCCGTCCATCTCCCCAGGAAGGAACCGCGCCAGGCTTACCGCCGGCCCCTGGGCGCGGGCGACGGCGGCCGCCCCCGCCGACAGCAAAAAGCCCGCCGCGCACGAAACAAGAGATAAGGTCAAGGCCTTCATGCGATGCGTATTTTATCAAATCCCGGAACGGCCGTCGATTCCGGGCAGTTCCCTCCGCACTCTTCTCGGCGGTCAGACTCCCATACGGCCCTCTTCATGACGCCGGTCCTCGCACTCCTTCGAAAAGCGGGGTGTCTTTCGAAGAGCTCCTCGCGAACGCAAGATCTTCAGTCGTCGCTGCGCACGCCGGCGGCCCGCAGGCGAAGGTCGACGAGCTTGCCCAGAAAGCGGAGCGCGTCGTCGACCCTGCGAAAAACCGGGATCCCGGCGTCTTCGAGCATCTCCGCCAGCGGGTCGTACAGCACGCCGGCGTCGAGGTTGACGACGGCCGGCTTGGCGGAACGCCCCAGGATCTCGATCAGCCGCCGGCCGAGGCCCTGCGGACTGCGGATATCTTCGCCGTGCCCGGGCGCCGGGGCCAGGGTCTGGAGAGCGGCCGTGAGCGGCACGGGCGAGATGACGGCGCAATCCACCCCCCGGTCGGCAAGCACCAGGTCGATCGCCCCGGCGAACGTCGCATCATCGGCGACAGGGGTCAGGTCGAGCGGGTTGCGAACGTCCTGGAGACGGTCGATGCCCAGGGGGTGGAAGAGGCCGGCGATCCCCGCAGCCGTCGCGCGGGAGAACCGCGCCAGCTCGAGACCGTCTCCGCCTTTCAACCCGTCGGCCATGACGACGCACTCGAACCCGGCGTTGCTGACGAGGGCCGCCCGCCGCCCTGCGAACGTTTTGCCCGCGAGCCGCGGCAGGACCCGGAGCGCATCCTCGAACTCGGCGATCGTTTCGGCGACGAAAACCCCGGAGCTCTCGAGCACGGCCCGACAGACGTCATAATCTCCGGCCACTGAGGCCGTGTGCCCGGCTGTCGCTTTTCTGCCCTCGGGCGACCGGCCGCTCTTGTAGACGAGAACGGTTTTGCCCCGCTTGACCATCTCCCTTGCCGCCCGGGCGAACGCCAGTCCGTCTCCCGGGAGAAAGCCCTCGATATAGAGTGCGTAGGTCGAGGCGTCTCTTTCAGCGAGGAAATGGCCCAGGTAGTCCGAAGCGGTCAGGTCGAGCTGGTTGCCCAGGGAGATCGCATACAGCGGCTCGACCCGGGGCAGCTTGCTCATCCGCGAGCCCAGGAAAGCGCCGCTCTGGGTGACGTAGACGAGGCGGGGGCTGGTCTTGCCGGGGCTGGCCAGCTTGTGGGCCGGCAGGAACGTCGTGTCGTATTTCCCGGGCGCCGAATAGATCCCCATGCAGTTTCCGCCGTTGACGACCGGCGTGACCTTGCCGGTTTCCCGGCCCCACTTCAGAAGTCCCCGGATGTTTTCTTCGAGGACTTCCGTGCCCTGTTTTTCGCCCAGGCCGCCGGCGATGATGATCACCGACCTCGCTTTGCCGAAAGTCACGAGCGCCTCGATGACGGACGGGCTCTGCTCCGCGCCCAGGGTGAGGACGAAAAGGTCGACGGTTTCCGGCAGGTCGCGGATCTCCGGAACGCACCGGCACCCCTCGATCTCGCTGATCCCGGGCTTGACGACATAGACCCGCTCGCGCGGGAACCCCTCCCGAAGAATATTCTTCAGGATGATGTGGCCCAGGTTCAGCCGCTCCGACACGCCGATGATACCGATCGACGACGGCCGGAGAAGATGCTCGATCTGCTCGTGGATGGCCGGCCGGGCGGCCTCGTGCCGCCTGGAAAACCGACACAGCCCGTCGAGCGGCAAGAGGCTTCCCCCGCGAATGACGAAGGGGTTGACCTCGAGCTCCTCGATAACATACGGAAATTTCCGGCCGAAGGGCGAAAAAAGCTCCCCCAGCCTGCCGAATCTTTCGAAGATATCGACAAGCGCCGGCATGGTCAGGGGCGCGGGCTTCCCCCTGAAACCGCCGACGAGCTTGTCGATGACGGCCAGGCGGGACAGGGCGGGCGGGATGCCGCCGCGGCGGAGGAGGTGGGCCGAGCCGATGGCCAGCGCCCCCCTCTCCCTGAGTCTCTCATTGAGGTATTCGACGTCGAGCCCGCCAAGCCCCATGGTCACGACCGGGCCGAACTCCCGGGAGTTCCGG
Organism: Candidatus Aminicenantota bacterium; assembly: GCA_963764885.1. Taxonomy (GTDB): domain Bacteria; phylum Acidobacteriota; class Aminicenantia; order Aminicenantales; family UBA8522; genus CAVSCD01. Next base: position 112,850 of record CAVXUH010000008.1, on the reverse strand, counting down.
AGACCGACCAGGAGCTCGGACCCGAACCCGATATCCTCGGCCGCGACCCTCTCGACGATCAGGGTCCCGCGGATCTTGGCGTCAGCGTCCTGGGCGGTCCGGCTGCCCGTGCCCTCCCCGTTACCGCGCTCCGGCAGCCACTCCGCAAACCTCGCCGGGACCCGGGACATCATCGCCCGGATGGCCGCCTTGACGGCGGCCGAGCGGTTCGGGACGAAGGCCACGCCGCCCACGTCCGATTTATGGAGGATCTCGGGAGAGACGATCTTGACCGCGACTTCAGCGCTCCCGAGCGGCGCCAGGTCCTTCCGGGTCACGTTTTTGCCCGCGGGGGACAAAAACATGACGGGGCGTCGCCAGCCCGCACGCCCGGAGGAGCGCGTAGCCCTCGTTCTCAAAAAGTGCCGTTCTTTTTTCTTTTTCCGCCCGGGCGAAGATCCTCAGGATCCTGTCGGTTTCGATGCGCATCGTCCCACTCCTGGCCGGCTCCCGCGGCGCGGGCCCGGGCCATGTCCGCGGGCCCCTCAAGCCGTCCCGTAGGCGGCCGCGGCTTCCCGGCCGAGCGCGAACGCCTTGAGGTTGGCGGCCACGACGTTCTCGCCCCGCGGCTCAAAGAGCACCCTGATATATTTTATAATGTCGTCCTCGCTGACCACGAGCTGTCCTGAGGCGGCGCCCAGGAGCACCATGTTCTGGCTCCGCGTCGACCCCGCCTCCCGGGCGAGCGCCTCCGAATCGACGATGATGTGGCGCGGCGACTCGGCGATCTTCGTGACGAGGGCGGCGACATCCGGATAGTCGGGGATGTTGATGAACGGCGTCCGGCTGGCGATGATCATCCCGGCCGGACCCAGGAAATCAAAATGCCGGAGCGCCTCGAGCGGCTCGACGCTCAGGATGAGGTCGGCCGCGCCCCGCGGGATGAGGTCGCTCGCGATCCGCTCGTCCGCCAGCCGGAGATGGGACTCGACGGCCCCGCCGCGCTGGGACATGCCGTGGACTTCCGCCTGCTTGACCTCGAGTCCTTCCTCCAGGCCGGCGCTGGCGATGACATAGGCGATCGAGAGGATGCCCTGGCCGCCGACGCCCGCCAGGATGATGTCCTGCTTCATCTAGCCCCTCCTCCGCTTTTTCTTCGCCTCCTCGAGACACTCGCGGACGGCGACGATGACGGACAGCCCGCGGTGATCGAATTCCTCGCGCATAACCCGGACGTTCGTCTCCTTGTTCTTGGGCAGCGGCTCGATGACCCGGAGGTGGTCTTTGGCCACGCCCAGGCCTTCGATCATCCTGAGCAGCCGCTCGCCCGACGCATAGCTCGGCTGGCCGCCGGTCATGGCCACGGTGCCGTTGTCGAGGACGATCACCGTCATGTTGGCGTCGTGGGCGGCGGCCTCGAGGAGGGGCGTCAGGCCGGAGTGCCCGAACGTCGAGTCACCGATCACCGCGACCGAGGGATGGACGCCGGCGTCGGCGCCGCCCCTGGCCATGCTCACCGACGCGCCCATGCAGACGCAGGTCTGGATGGCGCTGTAAGGAGGGTAGGCCCCGAGCGTGTAGCAGCCGATATCGCTGAAGACGTTGCCGGCCGCATAGCCCTCCAGGGCCTTGTTGAGGGCCGTCAGCGTATCCCCGTGGGGACATCCCTGGCAGAGCTGCGGAGGCCGCACCGCGAGCTCGAACCCGCCCAGCGACAACTTGGGGAGGGGCCGGAGCCCGAGCGCCGACCGCACCGCCTCGGGCGACAGCTCACCCGTGAGCGGCAGGTCGCCCGTCAGCTTCCCCCGGAGCCTCTTTCCGGGGACGCCGAACGTGCCCCTCAGGGTTTCCTCGATCAGGGGATATCCCTCCTCCACGACCAGCACCTCGTCGACGTGCTCGACGAGCTTCCGGACCAGCGCCTCGGCGACCGGATACGTGCAGATCTTGAGAAGGGACGGGGCCTCGTTGAGGTCGTGGAAATTCTCCTGGACGTAGTTATGGGCGATGCCCGAGGCGACGACGCCCAGGGCCCTGTTTCTCAGGTTGAGCTCGAGCGCGTTGAACCTCGAGCTTCCGGACAGCCTGACGAACTCCTCCTGCAAATCCAGCAGCCTCTTGAACCGCCGGCGCGCGTTCGACGGCAGGAGGGTCCAGTCACGGGGCTGGCCGCGGTGGAAGTCATTCTCCCCGCGGGGCTCTCGCGGCGTGACCAGCGAGCGGCTGTGGGAGAGGCGGGTGACGAGCCGGATCATCACGGGAACTCCATGGGCTTCGGAAAGATCGAAAGCCTCCCGGGCCATCTCGTAGGCTTCCTGGTGCGTCGACGGCTCGAGGCAGGGGATCCTGGCGAACCGGGCGTAGTACCGGCTGTCCTGTTCGTTCTGGGAGCTGTGCATGCCCGGGTCATCGGCGACGACGACGACCAGGCCGCCGTTTGTCCCGGTGATCGCCGAGTTCATGAACGGGTCGGCCGCCACGTTCAGCCCCACGTGCTTCATCGAAACCATCGCCCGTTTCCCGGCGAAGGACACGCCCAGGGCGTCCTCGTAGGCGACCTTCTCGTTCACGGACCAGGCTGCCTTCAGGTCCGGATATCGGGGCCGGAGCTTGATCAGGAACTCCATGATCTCGGAGGCCGGCGTCCCGGGATAGGAGTAAGCCCCCGTCAGCGCCCGCGTGGACGGCACCCAGCGCCACGGCCTCGTCGCCGAGCAGGATTTCGGTTTTCATTTCGGTTCCTTACGAGCAGGGAATTGGGAGACGCCAGAATACAATCCCGCCGAAGGGGTGTCAAGCCGCTGGAATTCCCCTCTCGCGCACCCGTTTTGCGCCCAAAGTCGACAATTCTTATCGTTCCGATAGATTTGTGTTGAATTCGCCCCGAGGACTCGATACAATACCGCCTATGAAGCGTGCGCATCTTCGAGGAGGTTGTCCATGATTAGAGTTTCCACCAAGGGACGCTATGGAACCCGGCTCATGCTCAACCTGGCCAGAAATTATAACGACGGCCAGAAAGCGGTCATCCTGAAACGGGTGGCCGAGGAAGAGGAGATCTCGCTCCGCTATCTCGAGCAGATCATCATTCCTCTCAAGATCTACAAGCTCGTCAAATCCATCCGGGGCGCGGGCGGGGGCTACACGCTCGCCCGGAAGCCCTCCGAGATAACGCTCTGCTCGATCCTGGAAGCCCTGGAGGGGTCGTGCGCGCTCGTCGACTGCGTCGAAGATAAGGAGATCTGCCACCGGCTGCCGACCTGTGCCGCCCACGTGATCTGGAAAGAGGCGAGTGAGATCCTCAAGAACTACTTCGATAAGGTCACGCTCGAGTACGTTCTCGACATCTGCGAGAAGAAACTCCCCCGGTCCAAAGACGCGGGCCAAGCGGCGCATTAGCGTGGGGGCGACTCTCATCGCCGAAAAAAGGCTGTTCCCCTTGACAAATTTCGCTGCTTTCATTATTTTCGTTTGGTCTTATAATTTCATTCATTATTCGGATCATATCTTTTCCTAAAGAATAGGCCCGGAGCAGACCGGGGGGAGGCAGCCGGCCCCGCCCTAGCGCGGCAGGGCGCGGTTGACAAGCCGTTCGAGCGGCGGCTACAATTTAATTGGCGTTAATTCGCTCGTCAGCAATTATTCATCTCGGGTGTTGGATTTCGACCGTGGTCGAGGAAGCCCGATGAATTCCGGGAGGAGGTGTCATTTGTCAGCGACAGTCCCCAAACCGTTGGCCCGATTTGTCATCGGCGCCGCTGTGCTCATCGCCCTGGCGGGTCTGGTGCTCGCCCTGGGCGCGACTCCCCGGCAGGCCGGGCCCGAAAGTGAGGCCGAAACCTGCGGCGTCTGCCACGAGGACCTTGTCAAGGCAGCCGCGGTCCGGCCCCACTCGGCCCTGAAGGACAAGACCTGCACGTCCTGCCACGGCAATGCCGAGAAGCACATCGAGGAGGAGGGCAAGACCGGTGTCTTCGCTTTCGCCGCGTCCGACCCGGCGGCCGAAAAATCGGCCAAGTGCCAAGCTTGCCACCAGAAAGACAATCCGCAGTACGCCCTGAGCCCCCACGCCAAGGCCGCGCTCGACTGCACCTCGTGCCACGACGTCCACGGCGAAACCGTCAGGCCCGCCATGCTCAAGACCGACATCAACAAGAACTGCTCCATATGTCATCAGGAGGTCGTCGCCCAGTTCCAGCTCAGCGAGCGTCACCGGCTCCAGGAAGGCGTCATGACCTGCGTGACCTGTCACGACCCCCACGCGCCGGCCACCCGCGTCCGGCTGGGCGGCTTCAAGCAGGAAGCCTGTCTGCAGTGCCACCCCGACAAGGGCGGTCCCTTTATCTATGAGCACCAGGGCTCGCGTATCGAAGGCTGCACCGTCTGCCACGAGGCCCACGGCTCGACCAACCGGCACCTGCTGGTCCAACAGAGCGTCGCCGACCTCTGCTTCAGCTGCCATGCCGAGGCGCCCGCCTGGCACGGCGGCTTCACCTCCTCCGGGACGAACTGCGTGACCTGCCATTCGTCCATCCACGGCTCGAACCTGAGCCCGCGATTCCTGAAGTGAGGGGAACTGCCATGACGAAAAGAAAGATGAACAGGACGGCGCTGGCCGGCGCCGGGCTGGCGATTTTCCTGGCCGCCGCGGCCGCCCCGCCCCTCGGGGCCCAGGGCCGTTTCACGGGCGATTTTCTCCTGGGATTCCGCAGTGTCGACACCAGCGGTCCGGGGGCGAACGCCAAGTACCGGGAAGACCTCAACCTGAAAAGCGGCGCCCGGCTCTTCAACCTGAACCTGACGTTCCTGCCGGACGAGGGCGCCAAAAAGCTCTTCGACCGGTTCGACCTGGTGATGGTCAACCTGGGGGGCGAGCCCTACGAGACGATCTCGGCCAGCCTCCAGAAATACGGCAAGTTCCACATTAAATACGACCGCCGCAAATCCGCTTATTACTATAAGGACCTGTCGCTCGGCGACGGCGGCGCGCCCTACGATCTCCACACCTTCGACTTCGACCGGGTTGCCGACAGCGGCTCGGCCCGCGTCTGGCTGAACCGGAACGCCGACGTCTATCTCAGCTTCGACCGCTTCACGCGCAAGGGCGCCAGCACCATGACCCAGGACATCGGCCTCCTGGCCTTCCAGTTCGACAAGCCCGTGCAGGAGGAATCCCGCCAGGTCGCCCTCGGTCTCAACGTCCACTTCAACCGCTACACCCTTTTCCTCGAAGAGAGATACACGAACTTCAAGAACGACAACAGCTATTTCCTGGCCGGCGCCGCGGACGGCGGCCCGGACGCCGTCTACCCGACGACGCTCGACAGCTATTTCCTGAACGAGCCCTACGAGCTCAAGACGGCCGTCGAGACTTTCCGCTTCACGGCCCGGCCGTTCGACCGCCTGCACCTGTCCGGATCCGCCCAATTGAGCAACCTGGATGAGGACCTCAGCCACGCCGAGGCCGGCTCCGGGATCAACGAGCTCAACCGGAACTTCCGCATCGCGGGCGCCGGACCGGGGGATTTTAGCCGCGATCAGCAGCGCTACGAGTTCGACGCCAGCTACCTTCTGCTCCGGAAGCTCTCGATCGTCGGCGGCGTCCGCTATCAGCGCTTCGACCAGACCGGCTCGCTGACCATCGACTCGGCTCCCGAGTCCGTCGACTTCGCCTTCAAGACCCTGGGGGTCGACGCCGGGTTCCAGTACGAATTCGGCCCCGGCCTCATCCTGACCCTCGGCTACCGTTTCGAGGACCGGAAGCTCGACCAGCTCGAGACCGTCGACTTCGAATCCAAGACGACGAAAAACGGCGGGTTCGGAAACCTGCGCTGGGATGTCTCGCGGCGGCTGAAGCTCACCGTGGACTACGAACATAGCTCCTATGACGACCCGTTCACGCTCATCTCCCCCACCTCGTTCGACCGCCTGCGGACGACGGCCAAGTACCAGATGGGCGTCTTCAGCCTGACCGCCACCTATCTCTACAACAACTCCAAGAGCGACATCGAAGAGGACGCCTTCAAAACGTCGCGGAACCAGTTCAGCCTCAGGGCCGGCTTCCACAAAGATCAGTTCAAGGGTTTCGTGGGCTATACCTATCTCCAGGCGAAGAGAGAGGGCGCGAGGACCGTGTCCTTCCTTCCCTGGTGGACGGGGCCCGGAGGGACCTTCCTGTGGGATATCCTCTACGAGGGGAAAGCCAGCATTTTCGACGCCAGCCTGACCTGGGACCTGAATGAACTCTGGAAGGTCGGCGGCTGGGCGAACACCTATTCGAATGACGGTTCCTACGAAGTCCGGCGGACGATGGTCAAGGCCTACGTCGAGTACGCCTTCGCGGGCGGCTACTCCGCGCAGGCCGGCTACCGTTACGCCCGGTTCAAGGAGCCCGTCCTGGCCTTCAACAACTACCAGGCCAATATTTTCGAGGTTTCCTTCGGCTACCGTTGGAAATGAACAGGATCGAGGAGTCTGCCATGTTCGAAAGAACCCGCCGTTTCAAGATCATCCTGGCCGCCCTGGCGGCGGCCTTTGTCCTGGCGGTCCCGGCCGCGGCCCAGACGGCCGCCACCCAGGACAGGGACGACCATGCCCGGAAGCTCTGGCAAAATTCGCCCCACAACGACAAGACGGGTGAACCGTTCACCCATTGGAACGCGGACGGGTCGATCCCGACGAGCTGCGCCAAGTGCCACAGCACGCCCGGATTCCGGGATTATCTCGGGGTTGACGGGTCAGCCGCTGACGCCGTCAACAGCCCGGCCGCCATCGGCACGACCATCCAGTGCGAGGCCTGCCATGCCGACCCAGAAAAGGGCATCACCCATAACCGGGACTACGTCATGTTCCCCTCCGGCGCCAAGGTCACGGGCCTCGGTCCCGAAGCTATGTGCATGGAATGCCACCAAGGGCGCTCGTCGACGCCAGCGGTGGACAGCGCCATCGCCTCCGCCGGCGCGGCCACCGACGACACGCCCACGTCCAAGATCCGGTTCGTCAATATCCACTATTTTGCGGCGTCGGCCAGCCAGTTCGGCACGGTCGCCAAGGGCGGCTACCAATATGCGGGCAAAGAGTACGACGCCCGTTTCGCCCACATCCCCGGCTACAACTCCTGCATCGTCTGCCACAGCCCCCACTCGCTCGAAGTCGACATCCGGGATTGCCACACGTGCCATGTCGGCGTCAAGGATACCCGGGATATCCGGTACATGGGGTCGTTTGAAGACTACGATGGTGACGGCGACCTGACGGAGGGCATGTTCTACGAGATCGAACACCTCAAGGGCTACCTGCTCGAGGCCATGCAGGCTTACGCCCGGAACGTCATCAAAGCGCCCATCGCCTACGACCCGAACACCAATCCCTACTACTTCAACGACCTCAACGGCAACGGCCAGGTGGACTCACCCGAAGCGAATTCGTCGAACAGCTTCAATAAGTTCAGCCCGCGCCTCCTGCGCGCCGCCTATAACTATCAAGTGGCGGTCAAGGAACCCTGCGGTTACGTCCACAACGGCAAGTACATCATCGAGCTCATCTACGACTCGATCGAGGACCTGAACGCGGCAATCGGAGGTGGTAGCGGCGCGGCGGCGGCGATCCGCCGGCCGGCTGCCATCCAGTCGGCCGGGACAGCCCGGGTCGGCCTGAAGGACAGGGGCTTATCCCAAAAGGGCGGATCCGGCACGATGCCCAACCCGGACGGCGCGTTTTTCGATTCCGGACAGCTGGCGGCGGGCGCCGCGCACGGCGTCCTCCGCCGCGAGGACGAGGGCCATTTCAACGGGTCATCGATGGCCTTCCGGGATTGGGATGACACCGGGATCGTCCCTGCGACCTGCGCCAAGTGCCACAGCCCCGAGGGGCTTCCCTACCTGCTGGCGAACGGCAAGAACGACAAGGACCTCCCGAACGGCAACGGCATGCTCTGCTCGACCTGCCACACCGTTCCGCCCCTCACCCTTCCGACGGGGCCCGTGACATTCCCGTCCGGAGCGGTGGTCGACCTCCACGATGACTCCAATTTGTGCATCAACTGCCACCAGGGACGCGCCGCCAAGCGGACCGTGGACACGGCCATCGCGGCCGGCCCCGGGCCTTACGGGTTCACGAACATCCATTATTTTGCGGCGGCCGCCTCGTTTTTCGGGTCCGAGGTCCACGGCGGCTATGAGTTCGAGGGCAAGTCTTACACGGGCCGGAATATCTATACCAATCACATGGGGCTTTTCACGGATTGCGTGGAGTGCCACTTCAGCACCAAGAGCCCCAACCGGAAGCACGACGACTCCGACGCCCGCTTCCACAACACCGCCCCGAGCCCGGAGGATTGCGTCGCCTGTCACGGCCAGGACATCTCCCAGCCCCATCCCGGGGCGGACCCGGCCCAGTTCGAGTTCACGGGCATCCGGCCGGCCCAGACCCCCGATTATGACGGCGACGGCAACTTCCGCGAATCGCTCAGGTCCGAGATCGTGGGCCTGGAGGACAAGCTCTATGCCCAGATCCAGGCTTACGGAAAGAGCATTGGGGCCCCTGTAATATACAATCCGGATGCCTATCCCTACTGGTTTAAAGACCTGAACGGGAACGGCATCGGCGAGCCGAGCGAGTTAGTCTCCTCCAACGGCTACCGGTTCCGGGCACCCATGCTCCGGGCGGCCTACAACCTGCATTTCAGCGAGAAGGAGCCCTGCAGCTATATCCACAACGCGCTCTACTTCGCGCAGCTGCTCGTCGATTCCATCGGCCACCTCGGCGGCGACGTGAGCTCGTTCACCTGGCGTTAATCACCGGAGGGGACGGTTCTCCCATAGAACCGTCCTCTCCTTTTTAATTCTCTTTCATCGCTTGGGCGTTTCCTCTTAATCTCTCAGGCTCAATACATACTCGCCGCTCCGAAGGCAGAGTGCCCTCGAAGAGCATTCCGGGAAGGCTGAACCTTCAATGGTCGCTGCGTCCGCCGGCGACTGATCATCTCCCCCTGCACGAGTCGATTCGACATGTTTCGTAATACCGCCCCACCGATTTTGACAAATATTCTTTCGTCCGTATAGTATGAATTGTCCGGTTCGAACGGACGCAGCATTCCCGGAAGGAGGCGCGAGATGACTCGAAAGCTTGGGGTTTTCCTTATCTCCGGGCTGGCGGCCGGCGCATTCCTGGCCTCGCCGGCATTCTCGCAGCTCTGTGTGGACTGCCATAAACCACGCCAATCCCGATTATGCCATCTGGTACGGCTGGAGCGAGCTGAAGCGGTCGCTCGGAAAGATCTCGACCCTGGCCGAAGACATGCGGCGGGGCCGCAGCGGTCAGTGTAACGAAACTGCCGGCATGAAATCACTCTACCGCTTCTTCACCTCCGTCAAAGTCGCGATCGTCCTCCTCATCCTGCTGATCGTGGCTTCCGTTGTGGGGACGCTCATCCCCCAGCAGCGGAGCCCCGCCGAATACCTGGCCAGGTACGGCCAGCTCGCGTCCCTCTTCGAGGGGCTTCAGCTCACGCGGCTCTACCACTCCGTCTGGTTCATCGCGCTCCTCATCCTCTTCGCCCTCAACATCGTCGTCTGCACCCTGGCCAGGCTGTCCGCCAAGCTCCGCCGGGCGTTCCAGCCCCGGCTGGAAACCGAGACGCGACACCTCCAGGCCATGGGTGTCAAGGACAGGTTCAGGCTGCCGCTCGCCCTGGACGGCGCGCGGACGCTCGTCGCCCGGGAGCTGGCCGGGCGGCGCTACCGGATCCGGGAGAGCGGGGCGCCGGGGCACTTTTACTTCAGCGCCCGCAAGCGCATCGCCGGCATCTTCGGCTCGGATATCGTCCACCTGGGCCTCCTCGTCATCCTCGCCGGCGGGATCGTCAGCGGGCTGGCGGGCCGCCGCGGCGACCTCACCCTCCGGGAAGGCCAGACACTTCCCGTGCCGGGGGCCGGCTTCTCCCTCAGGCTGGACAAGTTCTCGACCGACCTCTACCCGGACGGGAGCGTCAAGGACTGGAAGAGCCGGCTGTCGGTCATCGAGGACGGCCGCCCGGTCCTCGAGAAGACGATCGAGGTCAACCACCCGCTCGCCCACCGCGGCTTCATCTTCTACCAGAGCGGCTACGGCTGGGACTGGGAGAACCCCTCTCTTGAGATCCTGGTGAAGAAAAAGAGCGACCCGGCCTTCCTCAAGGATATCCGGCTCCGCCCGGGGGAGACGGCGCCCATCGAGGGCGAAGGCCTCGAGATCATGGCCGCCCGGTTCATCCCCGACTTCGTCCTGGACGAGAAAAACCAGCCGAGCTCCCGGTCCGCGCAGCCGAACAACCCGGCCGTCTACATCGAAGGCCGGCGCGGGACCGAGACCGTTTTTTCGGGCTGGGTGTTCGCCAAATTCCCCGACTTCACGCGCCTCCATTCCGCCAAGGAAACGGAGCTGTCGTTCGAGTTCAAGGACGTCAAGGCCCCGGAGTATTCGGTCATCCAGTCGGCCAGGGACCCCGGGGCGCTCTGGATCTGGGTCGGCTGCGCTCTCCTGATGGCCGGCCTGTTCCTGGCGTTCTACTGGCCCACCCGGGAGATCCGGCTCATCCTGGAGGAGAGCCAGGGCAAGACCGAGCTGACCGCCGGCGGCCACTCGGCCAAGAGCCCGGACGAATTCAAGAGCGAGTTCGAAAACCTGATGTCAGGATTGAGGAAAGCCCGATGAGCGAATCCACCTTTTTCACGCTGGCCTTCATCGTCTATTTTCTGGCGGCCCTCGCCTACTTCGCCTATCTTTTTTCGAAGAAGGAGAGCCGGGCCGTCACGGGGCTGTGGCTGGCCTTGGCGGGACTGCTCCTCCACACGCTGGCCCTGGTGATGCGGACCGTCCAGAGCGGCCACGCGCCGTTCACGAACATGTACGAGTCCCTGTCGTTCCTGGCCTGGGCCTCGGTCTTCGCCTTCATCATCGTGGAATGGAGATTCCGGGTGCGGCGGCCCGGCGCCTATATCATGCTCATCGTCATAGCGCTGATGGCGCTGGCCTCGTCGCCGCTCATGCCCAAGGAGCGCCACTCCCCTCGTCCCGGCGCTCCAGAGCTACTGGCTCTGGCTCCACGTCTCGGTGACGCTCCTGGGCGAGGCCTTTTTCGCCGTCGCCTTCGTCACGAGCATCATGTTCCTTCTCGCCCAATCACGGGAGAAGAAAGGCCGGGCGGCGGACTCCGGCCTGTCGGCCGATCGGCTGGACTCCATCAGCTACCGGACGATCGCCATCGGTTTTCCGCTGTTCACGCTGGGCGGCCTCGTCTTCGGCATGGTCTGGGCGTACAAGGCCTGGGGAAGCTACTGGAGCTGGGACCCCAAGGAGGTCTGGAGCCTGATCACCTGGTTCGTCTTCGCCCTCTACCTCCACACCCGGATCGTCATGGGCTGGAAGGGACGCCGCTCCGCGCTCATCGCCATCATCGGTTTCCTGGCGGCGCTCTTCACCTATTTCGGCGTCAACTATCTCCTGGCGGGGCTTCATTCCTACGCCTGAAGCGGGCAGGCAGGTGAACCATGAACAGACGCGGTTTCGTCAACCTGTTTCTGGGCGGGTCGCTGCTCGGCGCCGCGGCCTCGCTCCTTTATCCGGTCGTCCGATATCTCATCCCGCCACGTCGGTCAGAGGCGGCCGCCAAGACGGTGCTCGCCGCCAAGGCGGGTGAGCTGGCGCCGAACACGGCCAAGATCTTCAAGTTCGGCAACTCCCCGGCCGTCCTGGTCAACGGCGCCGACGGCCAGCTCCACGCCTTCACGGCCGTCTGCACTCACCTCAACTGCACTGTCCGCTACGAGAGCGACACGGGGACGCTCTATTGCCCGTGCCACAACGGCCGGTTCGACCTGGCCGGCAACGTGATCTCGGGCCCGCCGCCCCGGCCGCTCGAAGCCTATGACGTGGCGGTCTCGGCGGGCGATATCTACGTCTCGAGGAAGGGCTGAGATGAGCGGCCTTTGGCAAAGCGTTCGCGGCTATCTCGACTCCCGGTTCGCGCTCGAGTCCCTGCTCGAATTCGGACGCCACAAGAAGGTGCCCGAGCACAAGCCACTCCGTCTGGTATTACTTCGGCGGCATGTGCCTGTTCCTGTTCATCATCCAGGTCATAACGGGGATCCTGCTCCTTCTCTACTATAACCCGACGATCGACGGCGCCCACGAGAGTATCCAATCCATCATGAGCCAGGTCCGGTTCGGCTGGCTCATCCGGTCGGTCCACAGCTGGACGGCCAACATCCTGATCGGCGCCATCTTCATCCACATGTTCAGCGCCTATTTTCTCAAGGCCTACCGGCGCCCGCGTGAGCTGACCTGGATGAGCGGCTTCTTTCTCCTCATGCTGTTCATGGCCTTCGGGTTCAGCGGCTATCTTTTGCCCTGGAACGAGCTGTCGTTCTTCGCGACGCGGGTGGGGACGGACATCGCCGGCGTGATCCCGTTCATCGGCCAGGCCCTCAAGACGTTCATCCTGGGCGGCGAGACGGTCACGGAGGCGACGATCGGCCGGTTCTTCTGGCTCCATATTGCCGTGCTGCCGGCGGCGGCGCTGTCCGTCATGGCCGTCCATGTCCTTCTTGTCCAGACGCTGGGCATGAGCCGGCCAATCGGGCTGAAGCCAGGCCGGGAGATCTCGTTTTTCCCCCAGTTCATCCTCAGGGACGCCGTGGGCTGGCTCCTCGTCCTGGGGATCATCGGCGTTATCTGCGTCTTCCTGCCCTGGGAAGTCGGGACCAAGGCGGACCCGTTCGCGGCGACGCCGCTCGGCATCAAGCCCGAGTGGTACTTCACCTTCATGTTCACGACGCTCAAGCTCGTGCCGTCGCACATCCTGTCCTTCGAGGGCGAGGTCCTGGCGATCCTGGGGTTCATGCTGGGCGGCCTGCTGTGGCTCCTCGTGCCGTTCCTCGACCGGCGGGCGATCCGGGAGAAGAAGAGCCCAGCCTTCACGGCGGCGGGGGCTTTGATCGTGATCTATATCATCGTCATGACGGCGCTGACGTATCTGGCGCCGAACCTGGGGAAATGACGTGCGAAAATCCATGAGATTCCCAAGCGCGCTGTTTTGGATCGCACTCGCGATGCTGGTATTTCCGCGGACGCTGCCCGCCCAGAAGAACTCCTGCATCGAGTGCCACCAGGGCCTCGAGGCGGAGCTCAAGGCGCCCGTTGACGGGTTTGCCGCGGACGTCCACAAGCAGTTCGGTCTGAGCTGCGCCGACTGCCACGGCGGCAATCCCGCCCAGGACGACATCACCCTGGCCAAAGACAAAACGTTCCGGGGTGCGCCGACGCGGGCCAAGATCCCCGAGTTCTGCGGCTCCTGCCACTCGGACTCGGCCTACATGAAGCGGTTCAACCCCAACATCCGGGTGGACCAGCTCGGGCTCTACTGGACGAGCCAGCACGGCCAGCGGCTCAAGAAAAACGACGCTGTCGTGGCCGTCTGCACGAGCTGCCACGGCGTCCACGGCATCCAGACGTCCAATTTCCCGAAGTCGACGATCTTTCCCTGGAATATCCCGGAGACCTGCGGCCGCTGCCACGCCAGCGCCGAAACCATGAAGCCCTACGGCATTCCGGTCGACCAGGTCTCGGAGTACAGGCAGAGCGTCCACTCCGCCGCCCTCTACGATAAGAAGGACCTGTCCGCGCCCGTCTGCAACGACTGCCACGGCAACCACGGCGCGGCTCCCCCCGAAGTCAAGGCGGTCGCCTTTGTCTGCCGGCAGTGCCATCCGAGCGCCGGGGACCTATTCTCGGCCAGCCCGCACAAGGCGGCCTTCGACGGGCTGGGTGTCTCGGAATGCGAGGCCTGCCACGGCAATCACAAGATCCTGGCGCCTTCGGACGAGATGCTGGCCGGAGGCAAGAGCGACATCTGCGCTCAATGCCATGACACGGGTACCAAGCCTTTCGAAACGGGCCTGGAGATGCGCCGGCGGCTCCAGGAATTCGTCGCGGCTTACTCCCATGATGAGGGACTGCTCGACCAGGCCGAGAACAAGGGCGTCGAGGTCAGCGAGGCCAAGTTCAGGCTGCAGGAGGCGAACACCGCCCTGATCGAGGTGCGGAACCTGACGCACAGCCTGTCGCTTTCGGGTATCGAAGCGAAGCTGACCGACGGCGGCAAGGTCCTGGATGATGTCCGCGCCCGCGGCGAAGCGGCGCTGCGCGAGGCCACGTTCCGGAAGACCGGCCTCGTCGTCGCCACAGGCTTCATCCTCCTTCTCGCCCTGGCCCTTTACCTCAAGATCCGGGACCTTCAGCGGAAGGAGGCCGGACAGCCGCCGCCATGACGTTCGTCTGGGACGTTCTCCACGGTGGAACCCCTTACGGTCGATTGACAGGCAGGGACCATTTTATCTAAAATTGAAATCTCGATCGGGCAGATATATACTGATTACGTAGATTTGTATCGCTATCTTACGGGAGGAATGATGAAAAAAGTCGCGTTGCTCATCGTCATGACAGCCTTCGCCTCGACCGCACTCCTCAGCCAGACCCATACCTACGTCGGGTCCGCCAAGTGCGCCATCTGCCACAAGACGGACGCCCAGGGCAAGCAGCTCCCGATCTGGCAGGCGAGCAAGCATTCTCAGTCCGTGGCCGCTCTCAGCTCGCCCGATGCCGCCAAGAAGGCCCAGGCCATGAACGTCCAGAACCCGGCTTCGAGCCCGGCCTGCTTCAAGTGCCATGTCCCCCTGGCCGAGAAGGCCCCGGAGATCAAGGCGGAAGGCGTCACCTGCGAGGTCTGCCACGGCCCCGGCAGCGACTACCGGAAGCTCAACATCATGAAGGACAAGGCGCTGGCCGAGAAGAACGGGCTGGTCTTATACGGGTCGCCCGAGGCCATCAAGAAGCACTGTCTCACCTGCCACGAGAATGCGCACGGCCTGACCTTCGACTTTGCCGCTTCCTGGGATAAGATCAAACACGCCAAGCCGAAATCCTGAGCCTGCGAGTCGGATCGGGGCGGGGCGGCGGTCATTCGCCGCTCGGCCGTGCCGAAGGAGAATTTTCTCTTGACCTGGAAGAAGAGAGCGGGCGTTTTTTTAGCTTTTGCCGTGACCGGTGTTACTTGGCTGGCGGCTCAGGTCGCTCCGCCGCCGAACGCGGCCTGTCTGGCCTGCCACGGCTCGGCCGGGTCGGCCGCCGAGAAGCTGAGGATCAGCGAGAAAGGCCTCCAGGGTTCGGTCCACGGCAGCCTGGCCTGCGCGGACTGCCATGCTTTCCCGTCGGTCAAGGCCCAGGGCGGGCCGCCCCATCCCCGGACCATCCCCCCTCCCGACTGCACGGCGAAGTGCCACCGCCAGCCCTCTCCGCAGGAGCCGGGGCTCAGCCCGCTCGCCTACCGCGACAGCGTCCACGGCCGGGCTTACCTCGAGCGGAACGTCAAAGAGGTGGCCAGGTGCTGGGACTGCCACGGCAAGCATAATATCCGGGCGGCTTCGGACCCCGAATCCTCGGTCAGCCGGAAGAACATCCCCCTGATGTGCTCCTCCTGCCACGAGGACATGAGCGTCGTCACCAAGTACAACATCCATCGCGAGCAGCCCTACCACGAATACATGAAGAGCGTCCACGGCCGGGCCCTGTTCGAGAAAGGACTGGTCCAGTTCGCGGCGGTCTGTACGGACTGCCACGGCGTCCACGACATCCGGGGCGTGGGCGAGCCGCACCTGATGGCCAAGCAGCCGCAGACCTGCGGCCGCTGCCACGAGCTTGTCTTCGACGAATACAAAAACAGCATCCACGGGGCCCAGGCCCTGGCCGGGAACGTCGAGTCGCCTCTTTGCGTGGATTGCCACGGCGAACACGGCATCGCCTCGCCCCGGGAAGAGGCCGCGCCCACCTCCGGTAAGAATATCCCCGACACCTGCTCCGGCTGCCATGCCCGGCCGGACATCATGAAAAAGTACGGCGTCCCGGAAGACCGGATCTCGACCTTCATCGACAGCCTGCACGGCATCGCCGCAGGCTACGGCTACCGGGCGGCCGCCAACTGCTCGAGCTGCCACGGCGTCCACGACATCCGGCCCGCCGCCGACCCGAAATCCAGGGTGAACCCGGCCAACCTGCGGTCGACCTGCGGCCAGCCCAACTGCCACCCCAACATGCCGGCGAAGATCGCCAACGCCAAGATCCACATCGGCCCCGGCGAGAAAGGCTCCGGCGCCCTGTACACCATCCAGAGGATCCTGCTCATCCTCGTCCTGGTCCTCCTGGGGATCACCGTCCTGTGGTTCGTTCCCGGGTTCTTCAAGAAGCTGCGGCTCCTCAAGAAAAAGTGAGCATGCGAACGCGGAACGCCGTCGTCCTCGCCCTCGCCGCCGTCGGCCTGCTCCTCGCGGCCCGGACCACTGCCTTCGCCCAGACCAACGATGACTGCCTGACCTGTCACGCCGACCAGGAGCTCAAGGCGGGATCAGGAAAGTCCCTGTTCGTCGACGGTGAGAAATTCTCCGGCTCGAGCCACGGCCGGGCGGAGATCTCGTGTGTCGCCTGCCATGCCGACCTCGCCCGGGTCAAGGAATTTCCGCACGCCTCCCCCCTTCGGCCCGTGGACTGCGGCGGCTGCCATGAGGCCTCCCTCCAGGAATTCAAGAAGAGCGTCCATTTCGACTCGAACCAGAAGCCCCAGGGGCAGCCCGTGGTCGGCTGCAAGGATTGTCACGGGACGCACGATATCCGGGGCAAGGACGATTTCGACGCGACGATCTTCCCCCTCAACCTGCCCGCCGTCTGCGAGACCTGCCACCTCGGCCAGGTGAAGACGCCCAGGGGCGAGGGCTTTCATCCGCGGCTACCGGGAAAGCGCCCACTTCAAGGCCCTGGAGCAGTCCGGGTTGACCATGTCGGCCAACTGCAGCAACTGCCACGGGAGCCACGCCATCAAGCGCGTGGACGATCCTGAGGCCATGACCGCCCGGAAGAATATCATCAGGACGTGCGGCATTTGCCACGTCGGCATCGAAAGGAACTACCTGGCGGGGGCGCACGGCAAGGACTATGTCAAGGGCATCAAGGACGTGCCGGTCTGCACGGATTGCCACAGCGAGCACAACATCCTGGCCCCCGAGGACCTGAAGTCGACGGTCTATGCGACCAAGATCGCCGAGGTCTGCGCCCGCTGCCACGACAATGTCGCCCTGAGCCGCCAGTACGGGTTCCTGACCTCGAGGCTGAAGACCTATAACGAGACCTTCCACGGGACAGCCGCCAAGTTCGGCGAGACGCGGGTGGCCAACTGCGCCTCCTGCCACGGCTTCCACGACATCCGGCCGGCGAGCGACCCGGCCTCTTCCATCAACCCGGAGAACCTGCCCCGGACCTGCGGGAAATGCCACCCGGGCGCCAGCCGCCGGTTCGCCGAGGGCCAGGTCCACGCCATGCCCGGCACGAACGTCGTCGCCAAATACCGGTCCTCGCACGTCGTCAAGAATGTCTACATCGTCGTCATCGGCATCATCATCGCCGTGATGCTCGTCTTCATCCTGGCGGATTTCCTCCGCCGGGTCCTGCGGAAGGAGATCCATGGCTAGCCCGCCGCTCATTCGCGACGACGAGGTCTTCCTGCGGATGAACCTGGCCGAGCGCATCCAGCACTGGCTGCTCATCTCGACCTTCTTTTTACTCATCATCACGGGCCTGCCGCTTTTTTTCTATGATTTCAAGCTTTTCAAATGGCTCCTGCCGACCGGCCGGTCCTTTTACATCCGGGGCATTGTCCACCGGACGGCCGCGGTCGTGATGATCGCGAACATCGTCTTTCACGTCTTTTATTCCATCTTCACCAAGACGGGGCCGGAACAACCTCCGGGAGATGCTGCCCAAGCCGAAAGACGTGCGGGATGCCTTCGAGCTCTTCTGGCATAACATCGGCGTCACCCGCTTCCTGAACAAGCGCGGGATCTTCGCCAAGTTCTTCAAGTCGAACCCCTATTGGCTCTTCGAAGCTTCGCCCCGGTACGGCCGCTACAACTTCATCGAGAAGTTCGAGTACTGGGCGCTCGGCTGGGGCTCGCTGGTGATGATCGCCAGCGGGTTTTTCATGTGGCAGGTCGAGCTTTCGCTCCGCTTCTTCCCGCTCTGGGTCCACGACATCTTCATCATCGTCCACGGCTACGAGGCGATCCTGGCCTTTCTCTCGGTCATCATCTGGCACATGTATAACGTCCACCTCAACCCCGAGGTCTTCCCGATGAGCAGGGTCTGGCTGAACGGCCGGATCACGGGGAAAGAGCTGCGGCTGCTCCATCCGCTCGAGTACGAGAAGATCGAGGCGGAGCGCCGCCGGGCGCTGACCGAAGAAGCCCTCTAGGCGGGGACGTTCCCCATCCCCAGAAATGTCCCCGCGGCCGGCAGCGTTCTCAGCCACCGGATTCCATCAACGGGGGCAGGCCAGAGATACTGACCGTGCCTCATGAGTCCCCACCTGACGATCTGAATTAGCCGAAGCCTGACGATAGAGTTGTTTCCTATCTATTTTATAGATTCTATCGGATAAGTAGTATAATAAGCTTCCGTGAATGGGGATTTGAGACTGCACGACGGCTCGCGGATTGCAGTCATCGGCGGCGGCCCGGCCGGAGCGTTCTTCGCGCATTTCGCCAGCCGCTGGGCAGAGACACTGGGGATCGATGTCCAGACCACCGTCTTCGACGGCAAGGACTTCCTGGAACGCGGGCCCCGCGGCTGCAACCTCTGCGCCGGCGTCATCTCGAACCGCCTGGAGGCCATGCTCAAGGAGGAGGGTCTCCGTCTCCCCGAAAACCGGGTCCTCAGCCGGATCGAGGGCTACCGCATTCACATCGGCGGTCAGACCCTGCGGCTCTCCTGCGTCGAAAATCGCCAGCCGCCGATCGCCACCGTCTTTCGTGGGAACGGCCCCCGCCTGTCGAGCTTTCCCGGAGTCATCAGCTTCGATGATTATCTCCTGAACGACGCCCGCGCCCGCGGGACAGAGATCGTCCCCTTTCCAGTCTGGAAAATCGAGCTCCCCCGGCGCTCCGCATCGCCGCCCGTCCTTTTCTTGGGCGACAGGCGCGCCCCTGAGCGGCGCGAGGCCGACCTCGTGGTCGGCGCCTTCGGCGTCAACTCGTTTCTCTTTCGCGAAGTCGAAAAACTCGGGTTCGGCTATCGTCCGCCAGCCACGCTCACGACCTTCCAGGCCGAGTTCAGGATCGATCCGGCCGCCGGACCGGGGCGGCTCGACAAGGACATCCATGTCTTCATCCCGCGCTCCAAGCTGATCCGCTACATGACTGTAATACCCAAAGGCGAGTACGCAACCGTCTCGGTCGTCGGCCGCAGAAACGCCACGCCGGAGCTTGTCCGGGAGGCGCTGGCCTCGACGGAGATCCACGACCTGCTGCCGCCCGCGGGGCCGCACTGCTCCTGCTATCCCAAGATCGCGGTCTCGAGCTCGCTCAATCCTATCACCAGCGGCCTCGTCGTGATCGGCGACGCCAGCTTCTGCCGTCATTATAAAAACGGCATCGAGTCCGCGTTCGTCACGGCCCGCCTGGCCGCCGAGGCGGTTTTTCGCCGAGGGCTCGATTACGGAGCGCTCCGCCGGTCGTACTTCGTTCCGGCGCGACGGCTGATCGCCCGCGACAACGCTTATGGTCGGGCCCTTTTCAGGGTGAGCGAGACTCTTTCCGCCGTCCCGCTTCTCGCCCAAGCCCACTATTCGCTCGCCCAGGAGAAGGCCCTCCCGCCGGCCTCGAAGAAGATCCGGACGCTTCTCTGGAAGCTGTTCACCGGGTCGGCCCCCTACCGGGAGATCTTTTTCGGGGCGCTCGACGTCCAGCTTCAGGCTGCCCTGGCCCGACAGACGATCCGCCTCTTTTGGGAGAAGGTCATATGCCGGCTGTCGAACTGAACCCCATCGTCATCATCGGCTGCGGCCCGGCCGGGGCGAGCTGCGCGCTCAAGCTCAAGAGGTCGGCCGATGCCCGCGGCGAGGCACTCCCCATGATCGTCTATGAGGGAAAACGCCTCGACCGGAAGAGCTACTATAACCAGTGCCTGGGCGTTCTCTCGCCGCCGCTTGAAGACATCATGGAAAAGGAGCTGGGAGTGCCGTTTCCCTGGCCGATCATCCAGCGGAAGATCGAGGGGTATGTCGTCCACGCCGATCGGGCGGCCGTTACGCTTAATGGCGGAGAGGCGCCGTCCTACGCCTGCCGCCGCGTGGAGTTCGACAACTACCTCTATCTCAAGGTCAGGGAAGCCGGCATCCCGATCGTCCCCGCCCGGGTCACCGACCTGGATTTCTCGGCGGACGGCGTGATGGTCTACAGCGAGATGGATAACGTCGAGGCCGGCCTGGTCGTCGGCGCCTTCGGGCTCGACGACGGTATGGCCCGGATCTTCGAGAAGACCACCGCCTACCGGATGCCCCCCTTCCTTTCCTCCGTGGTCACCAAGGTCCACCCGGGCGGGGCGGCCATGGAGCGCTTCGGGAACCGGATCCACGCCTTCCTCCCCTCATCCCTCCGCCGGGTCGAGTTCGGGGCGATCACTCCCAAGGGCAACCACCTCAGCATCAACATCGCCGGGCGCGGGGTTCACTCCGGGACGCTGGACGATTTCCTCGGGCTGGCTGAGGTCTGCGCTGTCCTGGAGGGAGCCTGCGGGCCCGAGCTTGCGCCGCTGACCTACTTCAAGGGCAAGTTCCCAACGCTCCCGGCCAAGGCGCCTTACGGCCGGCGCTACGTCATGATAGGTGACGCGGCCGGCCTCAACCGGCCGTTCAAGGGCAAAGGGATCAACAGCGCGGTGATCACGGGGATCCGGGCGGCCGAGGCGATCGTCAAGCATGGCTGCTCGGTCACTGCCTTCAAAGAGTACCTGGCGAGCTGCGCCGAGCTCACCCAGGACATCCCTTACGGCAGGATCTTGAGGATCGCTCGTCAACGGCTGTTCGAGATTGGGCCTGATGGCGGGGGTTCATCGAAGCCGCCGGGCGGAAAGAGCCGGCGCTGCGCCGGGCCATGTTCAACATCGTCTCCGGCCAGGAAACCTACAAAAAAACCTGGCAGAAAACGAGGAGCGTCGGGCTGATGTGGCGGATCTTCGTCTCCTCCGTCCGAAAAAGGCTCGCCCGGGCGCCGGAAGCGTGACGCCTAGAGGTTTTCGACGACGCTCTTGAGCTTTTGCTGAACGGCCTGAGCGATGCCGACGAGAGCGGGGTTTTCAACGGCCTGCATCGAGGCGATGGGATCGATGGCCGCGACCTCCACCTCCCCTTGCCTGACCTCCTGGACGATCACGCTGCAGGGGAGCATCGTCCCGATCTTGTTCTCTTTTTTCAGGGCCTCATAGGCATGGGAGGGGCTGCAGGCGCCGAGGATCCTGTATTTCTGGAAATCGACTCCAAGCTTCGCCTTGAGCGTCGCCTGAACATCGATCTCCGTCAGCACGCCGAACCCCTCTTTTTTGAGCGCTTCCTTGACGCGCTCGACCGCGGCGTCGAACGACGCGTGGATGAGTTTGCTGAAATAGTATTTCATCGGCCCTCCATTGTGAACGCGTCTCTCTTCGTGCACGGCGTGTCCCCGTAGAGGCCCAGGATATGGGCTCGAAGGCCCGCGAATTTCCCCGGCGCGGAAATTCGCTTAGTCCTCGGCTCGCTCTCCTCTTCGAGGAACCGTGCCCGCTCGCCTCCGGATGACCTTCTTCGCCCATACCCCGCGCCTCTTCCCCCGGGGACCCTTGGGCATCACACGATAAGAGATGCATTCCATGATTTTCCCCTTGAAGGAGGTCACCGAGTAAAATACCATAGGCGCTGGGAATAATAAAAGGAAAACCGGAGAGAAAATGAGCGAAAAACTGAATCGACTGCGTCGATCGATGAAGCGCCACCGCATCCAAGCTTATCTTGTGCCGAGCTCCGACCCGCACCAGAGCGAATATGTGCCAGCCTGCTGGAAAAGACGCCAGTTCATCACCGGCTTCACGGGCTCCGCGGGGGACGCCCTCATCACTCTCGACAAGGCCGGCCTGTGGACGGACTCCCGCTACTACCTCCAGGCGGAGCGGGAGCTCGCCGGGAGCGGTTTCGATCTCTTGAGAATGGGGCTTCCCGGGGTGCCGTCATGGAAGGAATGGACGATGAGAGAGCTCCGAGCGGGCGAAACGCTCGGGTTCGACCCTCAGCTCATAAGCCACAAGGAGCAGGCCGACCTCGCCAAGCTCTTCGGCGACAGGGGACTCAAGCTCAAGCCGCTCGGAGCGAACCTGGTCGATGAGATCTGGGAGGCGAGGCCCGCCCCGCCGTCGGGAAAGATCAGCCGGCATCAGAAAAAGTACGCCGGCGAGAGCGTGAGCGCCAAGCTCGAGCGGGTCCGAAGCAGGATGGCCGAGGAGCGCGCCGACTCCCACATCCTCACGCAGCTCGACGCCATCGCCTGGCTGTTCAATATCCGGGGGTCGGACGTGACCTTTAACCCTGTCGTTATCGCCTATGCGATCGTGACCCAAAAGGCGGCGTCCCTTTTCGTCGACAAAAAGAAGGTCGCGGCGGGCGTGGGCGCTGCCCTCTCGAAAGATACCGAAATCCGACCCTACGGGGATTTTCAAAAAGAACTCCTGGCCATGGGAAAGGCAACGCAGCGGGTCTGGCTGGACGATGCGACCTCGAGCCTGTGGGTCGCCGATAATCTCCGCGGCGCGAAGCTTATACTCAAGCCCGGCCCCGTTCCCCTATTCAAAGCTCGCAAGAACATAGCTGAGATCGAAGGGTCGCGCCGGGCCCATCTCCGCGACGGCGCAGCCATGGTCAAGTTCTTGGGCTGGCTGGAGAAGGAAGTCCCGAAGACCGGCGTGACGGAGCTCTCGGCGGCCCGAAAGCTCGAGGAATTCCGGAGCCGGCAGCCGCTCTACCGCAGTCTGAGCTTCGAGACGATCTCCTCCTACGGTGCGCACGGCGCCATCGTCCACTACGCGGTGAAGCCGGAAACGGATATCCCGGTCGAGTCCCGCGGCCTCTACCTCGTCGATTCCGGAAGCCAGTATGCGGACGCGACGACCGACATCACCCGCACGATCTGCCTGGGAGAGCCGACCGATGAGCAGCGCGACCGTTTCACACGCGTCCTCAAGGGAGTCATCTCCCTGAGTACCATCAGCTTTCCGCAGGCGACGACCGGGCCCCAGCTCGACATCCTGGCCAGGAAGGCGCTCTGGGAAGCCGGCCTTAACTACGGGCACGGCACGGGCCACGGCATCGGCGCCTATCTCGGGGTCCACGAGGGACCGCAGGGCATCGCCCCGGCGCGCGGGTTCGGAGTCGCGCTCGAGCCGGGGATGATCCTGTCCATCGAGCCAGGGTACTACAAAGACGGCGAATACGGCCTGCGCACCGAAAACCTGGCGCTCGTGGTCAGGGACGAGGAGCGATCGACGAAGGCGCTCGCTTTTTACACCTTCGAGACGCTGACGCTTTGCCCGATCGACCTGAAGCTCGTCAAGAAGGAGATGCTCACGGCCCAGGAACTGGCCTGGTTGAGCGGCTACCACCAGGCGATCGGCGAGGCCCTGGCTCCCCTGCTCGACAAAGAAGAGATGGGCTGGCTGCGCCGCGCCTGTTTCTAAGCAAAAGAAGAACTGGTTAACGGCGTCCTGTACTATGACGGCGTGGGGTGGACGACGAAGCCCACAGGGGTTATGCAAAAGTCGCAATAAAAAGGGGACAGTCCCACCAGGGGGGCAGTCCCCTTTTTCGCTCACCCTCTGCCATCACTCCAACCCTCTCCTCTCCGGAGAAAGAGGGCAGGGCTCTTAAGATGGGGACAGTCCCTGTTCACGCCCAGCGCTGGAGATTTTGAAGAAGAACTCCGATAACATGGGGACAGTCCCCGCGGCGGGGACAGTCCCGAGTCAATCGATGATGCCGCCGCCGACGACGGCGTCCCGCACATAAAAGACGACCGACTGGCCGGGGGCGATGGCCCGCTGCGGCCGGTCGAAATCGACCCTGACCCGCCCTTTCCTGAGCGGCGTGACCAACGCCCCCGCCGCCTCGTGCCTGTGTCTTATCCTCGCCTTGACCCTCAGGGGCACTGCGAGCTTCTCGACCGATATCCAGTTCATCGAGGACGCGGTCAACGTCTTTGAGAAGAGGTCCTTGCCTTCGCCGACAAACACAGTATTGGTGGGGCCGTCGATGCCGGCGACATAGAGAGGCCGGGGAGCCGCGATCCCCAGGCCGCGCCTCTGTCCGACCGTATAATAGCCGATCCCTTTGTGCTTCCCCAGGACCGCCCCCTCGCCGTCTTTGATGGGGCCCGGGACAAACGCTCGCGGGCTCCGTTTTTTCAGGAAATCGGGATAATCCCCGAGCGGGGCGAAGCAGATCTCCTGGCTCTCCGCCTTATCGGCGACCCGCAACCCCCAATTCCGGGCGAGCGCCCTGACCTCGCGCTTCAGCAGGCCGCCGACCGGGAAGAGACTCCGGGACAGCTGCTTCTGGGTGAGAGTGTAGAGAAAATAGGATTGGTCCTTGGCGGCGTCCATCCCCTTCTTGAGACGGTAGCGCCCCGAAGCCCGGTGATAAACCGCCCGAGCATGGTGGCCTGTCGCGATGAGGTCGGCCCCGACCCGGCCGGCCCGCTGGGCGAGCAATCGGAACTTGATGTGCTCGTTGCACCGGATGCAGGGGTTCGGGGTCCGGCCGCGGCCGTATTCCCGGCAGAAATCCCTGATCACCGACGCCTCGAATTCCTTCCGGAGGTCGACGACAAAGTGGGAGATGCCGAGGTCGAAAGCCGCCTGGTGGGCATCCTCGACGGCCTTGGCGCCGCAGCAGGCCCGGAGTTCCTCCGACCGGCAGAGCTCGCGCGGCAGCGAGTAGAGGTTCATGGTCACGCCGATAACCTCGTACCCTTGCTCCCTGAGCAGGCCGGCGGCGACCGTCGAATCAACGCCGCCGCTCATCGCCGCGACCACCCGCTTTTTTTCTCTTTTTTGGGCCATCTTTATGCTTCACAGAATAGCAGAATTCTCGAGCCGGAGAAATAGACTTCAGCCCATCATGCTATCGGCCCAACGTGGGGTTGAAGTACCTGTTCTAAGAGAAGCCGCGGGGCCTATTCCTTCTCTGTCTTGGGAGCTTCCGGCTGCGGCGTGCCCTTCATCATCGGGCAGCCCTCGGCCATCTTGGCGGCGTGCGCCTGGATCTTCTTCACCGTCTCGGCGTTCTTCGAGGTGATCTTGATGGTCGCGCCGTCGGGCGTGTTCTCGACCTTCTTCTCGACGTCTTTGTCCATCATCGGGCAGTCCGCGCAGCAGCCGCCGGCCATCATGCCCTGCCCCATCATGCCATGGCCCTGCATTGCCTGGCCCGCCATGCCCTTGCCCATCATGCCGCAGCAACCCTCACCGGCTTTGCCCTGCATCATCGGGCAGCCGCCGGCCTTGGCATTTTCGCCGGTCATCTTCGGATGCATCATCGGTCCGCCCTGGCCATGCTTCATCATCATGCCGGGCTGGGCCCCGGTCGTGGGCTTCTGCAGGAACTTCTCCGGGTCTTTGACAAAGCTTTCTTGGCAGCCCGGGTTGCAGAAATAGTAGGTCGTGCCCTTATATTCGTAGGTCGCCTTGGCATCGGCCTTTTTCAGCGTCATGCCGCAGACGGGGTCGACGGCCGTGTCGTCGGATTTCTGCTGGGCAATGCCCGCCACGACGAGAACAAAGGCCAGCGCCAAAAGAACCGCAAAAAATCGTCGATTATTCATCCACAATTCTCCTTGAAAGATTTGGCTGATTTTGGTTGGACCAAGAAGATATTATAGTTATCCTTTGGAAATTGTCAAAATCCAGGGGGCGCTCAGCCCTTGCGCCGTGACCAAAGGAAGTACCAGTTGATCAGGACAATCACGGCCACCCCGGCCACGGTCACCAGGATTTTTGTCGCCATTTCTGTCTTTCCTTATGGCCCGATTTTCATCCGCCGCAGCCTGAGCGAGTTCGACACGACCGAGACCGAGCTGAAGGCCATGGCCGCCGAGGCGATGATCGGATCGAGCAGGACCTTGAAGAAAGGATAGAGCAGGCCCGCGGCCACCGGGATGCCGATGACGTTATAAATGAAGGCCCAGAACAGGTTCTGTTTAATGACCCGGATCGTCTTCTTGCTCAAGGCGATGGCCGAGGCGACGGCGCCCAGGTCCCCGCGGATGAGCGTGATGTCCGAAGCCTCCATGGCCACGTCCGTCCCGGTGCCGATGGCGATCCCGACGTCGGCCTTGGCCAGTGCCGGCGCATCGTTGATGCCGTCACCCACCATGGCGACCTTTTTCCCGAGCTTCTGAAGGCGCTCGATCTCCCGGAGCTTGTCCTCGGGACGGACCTGGGCGATGACCGTCTCGATCCCGACCGACCGGGCGACGGCTTCGGCCGTCCGGCGCTCGTCGCCGGTCAGCATGACGACATCGATCCCGAGGCGTTTCAAGCTGGCCACCGCCTCCGCCGAGTTGTCTTTCAATGTGTCGGCCACCGCCAAGAGTCCCGCCGCCCGGCCGTCGACGGCGGCGAAGATCACGGTCTTGCCCTGGGAAGTCAGCTCGCCGGCCGGCTTCGCCCACCAGTCAGATTCCACGCCGTGTTCATTCATCAGGCTCGCGTTGCCCAAGAGGATATTCTTTCCATGCACCCCGGCGACAACTCCCTGGCCTTCGACGGCCTGGAACGATTCGGGCTCGGCGAGCGGCAGGTTCTTCTCGCCCGCAAAATGGAGGACCGCCAGGGCCAGAGGGTGCTCGGACCGCTTTTCGGCCCCGGCCGCGAGCGTGATCAGGTCAGCCTCGCTTACCGGACCGGCTAGGAGGACGTCCGTGACCTCGGGCTCGCCCTTGGTGAGAGTCCCCGTCTTGTCGAAGAGGATCGTGTCGACCTTGTGGATGGTCTCGAGGCTCTCGCCGCCTTTGATGAGGATCCCGTGCTCAGCGCCGCGCCCCGTCCCCACCATGACCGCCGTCGGGGTCGCCAGCCCCAGGGCGCATGGACAGGCGATGATCAGGACGGCCACGAAGTTGAGGAGCGCAAAGGTAAAAGCCGGGGACGGCCCGAAGTCGAACCAGATGACGAAGGTCGCGACCGCGATCGACATGACGACCGGAACGAAATAGCCGGCGATGACGTCCGCCAGCCGCTGGATGGGTGCCTTCGACCCCTGCGCCTCCCGGACAAGCCGGATGATCTGGGCCAGGGCGGTGTCTTTCCCAACCTTGGTCGCCCGGAACCGGAAGCTCCCGGTCTTGTTGAGCGTCGCCCCGATCACCTCGTCCCCCGCCGCCTTTTTTACCGGCATGCTCTCGCCCGTGATCATCGATTCGTCGACCGCCGAGCGCCCGTCTTCGACGACGCCGTCCACGGGGATCCTCTCGCCCGGCCGGACGATGATCAAGTCGCCGGCCAGGACCTCCCGCATCGGGATGTCGGCTTCCGCGCCGTCGCGCACGACCCGGGCCGTCTTGGGCTCGAGCCCGGCCAGCTTTTTGATGGCCGCGGAGGTCCGCCCCTTGGCCCTGGCCTCGAGCAGCCGGCCGAAGAGGATCAGGGCGATGATGAAGGCCGACGTATCGAAATAGACCGCGGGCTTGATGCCGGCGCCCGCGAAGAAATCCGGAAACAGCGTCGCGGCGGCGCTGTACACGTAGGCCGCCAGGGTTCCGACGGCAATCAGGGTGTTCATGTCGGCGTTCCGGTGGCGGAAAGCGAGCCAGGCTCCCCGGAGGAACGGCCAGCCGATGACAAATTCGACGGGCGTCGCCAGGGCCCAGAGAAAGAAGAAATTCCGGAGGAATCCCGGCGCCCAGGGAAACCAGTGGGGCATGCTGCCGATGAAAATGAGGACGGCCAGGGCCATGCCAGCCAGGAATCGCGCTTTGAGCTTGGCGTATTCTTTTTTCCGGATGGTCTCTTCGATGTCGGCGGCGTCCTCGGTTTCCGGGATGACCAAGACCTTGTAGCCCGCGGATTCGATCGCCCGGCGGAGCTCGGCCATGTTGGTATCGGCAGGCAGATAATCCACACCCGCCAGTCCGGTGGCCAGGTTGACGGAGGCCCGGACGACGCCGCGGACCGCCAGCAGCGCCCGTTCGATGTTCTGGACGCAGGAGGCGCAGACGATCCCGTCGATCGGAATCTCGACCGTCACCGTGCCCACGTCGTAGCCGATGTCCCGGATCGAGGAAACAAAGGCGGCCGGCTTGACGACGCTCGGATCGAAGACCACGGTGGCTTGCGAGGTCGCATAATTCACGGCCGCCGTCTCGATCCCGGCCACGGCGCGCAGGCCCTTCTCGATATTCATGGCACAGCCGGCGCAGTGCATGCCGCGGACCGGCAGGTCGAGGCGCTGCGACCGGGGTCCGGGCTTGCCAACAACCGGGGGCTTCGCCTGTCCTTCCGCCGCCGGCTTCGGAGCCCTTTCGGCCATGTTTCCAGCCGCGCCGGTCGCCCCTGCCGCCGGACCTGCGGCTGCGCCCGCCGATTCGGGTGTCCCGGGCGGCGCTTCTTCATGAGTTCCCATTTGCCGTCTCATGCCGGAGCCCCGCCCGGGCATTCCTGCGGTACCGGGAGCCGCCAGATACTTTTCCGGGTCCCTATCGAAGGCCGTTTTGCAGTGCTCGGAGCAGAAGGAGTAGGTTTGGCCCCGATATTCGGACTTTGCGGCCGCCTTCCGCTCGTCGACGTCCATCCCGCAGACAATGTCCTTAGCCATATTCGAAATCCTTACGCCTGTATATTTATTATAGACGATGAACGGGAATCGGGATATGGGAAGGGAGGAGCGACTTCGAAGGTTTAGCCTTTCTGGGGTGGTTTTCGAGGGAAGCCTGCCTTCGGGCCGCGAGGGCTGTGCGAGCTCGCTCAGGGCAACTGGAGAATCCATGAGCGGCACTGATCCGGAAGAACAGAAAGCAGCTGACACGCGAGTTCCGCAGCGCCGAGAAAAGCGCGCCAGAAACGGCGTGAAAAACCTGAGTGGAGCGACGACATTCTCATATCACGATTGCCCGGCATCGGCTCTGCGGAGACAGAAATGGGGCCAGCGGACCCCGATTTGCATGCACCCCTGCAATTATGCTAAAATTTGGCCTAATCCCGAAGGAGAATAACTATGTCCGGACACTCGAAATGGGCCTCTATCAAGCATAAAAAGGCGGCGACCGACTCCAAGCGCGGCAAGATCTTCACCAAGATCATCCGCGAGCTGAGCGTGGCGGCCCGCGCCGGCGGCGGCGACCCCGATACGAACGCGCGGCTGCGGAAGGCCATCGCCGACTCGAAGGCCGTCAACATGCCCGCCGACAACATCAAGCGGGCCATCCTGAAGGGCACCGGCCAGCTCGAGGGCGCCTCCTTCGAGGAGATCACCTACGAAGGGTACGGAGCCGGCGGCGTCGCCATCTTCGTCGAGGTCCTGAGCGACAACAAGAACCGGACGGTCTCCGAGCTCCGGCACATCTTCATGAAAAACGGCGGCCGGATGGGCGAATCGGGCTGCGTCTCCTGGATGTTCAAGCGCAAGGGCTACATCGTCATCGACAAATCCAAGGCCCTGGAAGACAAGCTCCTGGACATCGCCCTCTCGAGCGGCGCCGAGGACATGGAGGAGGACGGCAGCAACTGGGAAATCTATACCCCGCCCGATTCCTACGAGGCGGTCGTCGAATCCATCAAGAAAAACGACATCGAGATCGACACGTCGAGCCTGGGCTACATCCCCCAAAACTACATCAAGCTCGAGGGCAAGCCGGCCCAGCAGCTCCTGCGCCTGATGGAGGAGCTCGAGGACCACGACGACGTTCAGCACGTCTGGGCGAACTTCGACATTTCCGAAGAGGAGATCGCCAGCTTCTCGGCCTGATACCGGGCATGAGGGTTCTCGGCATCGATCCCAGCAGCCAGGCGACAGGGTTCGGTGTCATTGATTACGACGAAACCCGCTACACCGTGCTGACATTCGGCACGATCAAGCCCGCCCCCCGGCTCTCCTTCCACGAAAAGCTCCACACGATCGCGACCCGGGTGGGCGAGATCATCGCCGCCCACGCTCCCTCGGAAGTCGCCCTCGAAAGCACGTTCTACGCCCAGAACATGAAGACCGCGCTCGCCCTGGGCCAGGTCAGGGGTGCGGTGCTCGTGGCGGTGGCGGCCAGCGGCTGCTCCCTCTTCGAATACTCGGCCCTGGAGATCAAGAAGGCCGTGACGGGTTACGGCCAGGCCGAAAAGCAACAGGTCAACTCCATGGTCCGGGCCCTGCTCAAGATCGAGGAGGGCGTCGAGCCCGACGCCTCCGACGCGCTGGCCACCGCCATCTGCCACGCCAACACGCGCTCGTTCACGAGCCGCCTCGAGGAACCCGGGAAGGGGGCGGACCGATGATCGCCTACCTGAAGGGCAAGATCATCCAGAAAACGCCCGCCCAGGTCACGATCGACGTCGGCGGCGTCGGCTACTGTGCTTCGATCCCGCTTTCGACCTACTTCGAGCTGGGCGAGGAGAAGAGCCCCTGCGAACTTCACATCTATACGCACATGACGGACAGCTCGCTCGCGCTCTTCGGGTTCTCGACCATCGAGGAAAAGGAGGCGTTCCTCAAGCTCATCGGCGTCTCGGGGATCGGCCCCAAGCTCGCCCTGAGCGTCCTCTCGGGGATCGGGCCCGCGGAGCTGGAGACGGCCATCAGGTCGAGCGACGTCGTCCGGATCACCCGGATCCCGGGGATCGGCAAGAAGCTCGCCATGCGGATCGCGCTCGAGCTCCAGGAGAAGATGGGAAAGAAGGAAACGGTCCTGCCCTCCGAGGTCTCCAGGGAAAGGGAGGACCTCATCTCGGCGCTCCTCAACCTCGGCTTCCGGAGGAAAGAGGTCGAGGGGATCGTCGACCAGACGCTCAAGGCGCTGACGCCCGAGGCGGGCGTGGAAAAGCTCCTGCGCGAGTGCCTGAGCCGGCTCGCCAGGATGTAGGGGAAAGACGATGCCTGACGTATTGACCCCGGTCCGCACCAAGGAGGACCTCCAGTTCGAGGACAGCCTGCGGCCGCGGACCTTCGACGAGTTCATCGGGCAGGAGACGATCAAGTCCAACCTCAGGATCTTCATCGAGGCGGCCCGGAAGCGCGGCGAGCAGCTCGACCACGTGCTCCTGTACGGACCGCCGGGCCTGGGAAAGACGAGCCTCGCCTACCTCATCGCCAAGGAGCTGAGCGTCGCCATCAAACCCACCTCGGGGCCGGTCGTCGAGCGGACGGGCGACCTGTCGGCGATCCTGACCAACCTCCAGAAAAAAGAGGTCCTGTTCATCGACGAGATCCACCGGCTGCATCCGGCGGTCGAGGAGCTCCTGTATTCGGCGATGGAGGACTACAGCCTGGACATCATCATCGGCCAGGGGCCGAGCGCCCGGAGCCACAAGCTCCAGCTCAGGAAGTTCACGCTGATCGGGGCGACGACGCGCGCCGGCCGGATCACGGCGCCCCTCCGCGGCCGGTTCGGGATCATCCACCGCCTGGACTACTACCGGGACGAGGACCTGGGGAGGATCATCGCCCGGTCGGCGGCGCTCATGGGCGTGGCCATCGATAAGCAGGGCGCGGCCCAGATCGCCCAGCGCTCCCGGGGGACGCCGCGAGTGGCCAACCGGCTCCTCCGGCGGGTCCGCGACTACGCCGACGTCAAGTCCGATGGGGTCATTACGGCCAAAGAAGCGAGGCACGCCCTGGACATGATGGAGGTCGACGCCCTGGGGCTTGACGAGGTCGACCGTAAGATCCTGACGACCATCATGGAAAACTTCGGGGGCGGCCCGGTGGGCATTACGACGATCGCCGCCGCCATCGACGAGGAAAAAGACACGATCGAGTCGATCTACGAACCGTTCCTGATGAGGATCGGGTTCCTGGAGCGGACCATCCGGGGCCGGAAGCTCACGCCCAAAGCGTACGAACATATGGGGTTCGCGGTCCCGGCGGCGCGCGGCGGCGGACAGAAGAAGCTTTTTTCGGAATAACGCCGCCAGCTCCAGTCACACGTTGCATGAGATTCCATAAAGTGCATGGTCGGGGCGGGGGTGATTCTTCATGCTAGTTTCGGAATTCGACTATAACCTGCCGCGCGAGCTCATCGCCCAAAAGCCGCTGGAGCATCGCGGCGACTCGAGGATGATGGTCGTGCGCCGGCGCGAGGGAACGATCCACCACGGGCAGTTCAGGGACATTGCGGGATACATGGGGGCCGGCGAAGTCCTGGTGATCAACAACACGCGGGTGCTTCCCGCGAAAACCTGGGGAATGAGAGACGGCCAAGAGGTCGAGTTCCTGTTCCTCATGGAGGTCGTACCGGACGTCTGGGAGGTCCTCTGCCGCCCCGCCAAGAAAGTCAGGCCGGGCGACCGGATCGTGTTCGCACCCGGGTTCGAGGGAGAGGTGGTGAGGTCCGTCGCCCGCGGAAAGCGGCTGCTCCGATTCCCGGGCGGGCGGGTGCGCGAATTCCTGGATAAAGTCGGCTTCGCGCCGCTTCCTCCCTACATCAAGCGGCAAAAGGCGGAGAGCGGCCTGAGGGATTACGACCTCGAGAGATATCAAACGGTATTTGCCCGACGCGCCGGGTCGATCGCCGCGCCCACGGCCGGCCTCCACTTCACCCGCGAGGCGCTCGCCGGCCTCGAGGAAAAGGGAGTGATCATCTGCCCGGTGAGCCTCGATGTGGGACAGGCGACTTTCCAGACCGTCGAGGCCGAGACCGTCGAAGCCCACCGGATGCTCGAGGAGACCTACGAGATCAGCCTGGATTCGGCAAAGATCATCAGCCGGGCCAAGTCGGAGGGCCGCCCGGTCGTTGCCGTCGGCACGACCGTCGTCCGGACGCTCGAGAGCGCCTGGACGGAAAGGGGCGTTGCGCCGGGCTCGCAGCCGACGTCTCTTTTCATCCACCCGGGGCACGAATTCAGAGTCGTCGACCGGCTGCTCACTAACTTCCATCTCCCCCGCTCGACCCTGCTTATGCTCGTTTCCGCTTTTGCCGGCCCAGAGCTTATCCGGGAAGCCTACGCCCAGGCCGTCCGCGAGAAGTATCGGTTCTTCAGCTACGGCGACTGCATGCTAATCATCTGACGGTCTCGCTTGCATCCGGTCGACCATCGGGGCGGATGGGGATGGCACCCCGAAGACCCCCGCGACATTTTTTGCCTGGGACACTTTCCCAGACTCCAATCTTGGATAGTACCCACCCAAACCCTCCCTATACAGGGAGGGTAAGATGTCAGTGTCCCTGGAAAGGTCGGACCCGTCGGCCGCCGACGGGGGAACCGACGGGACTGGTTCCCGGGGTCCGGGGGGCTAGGGGTGCATCACCGTCCGACCCTGATGGTCATAGAATTTGACAAAAAGCGGCCCCTGGCATATAAAAATCCGAGATAAACTGCAGAGTGGACTTTATATATGACCGACGACAAGGCGACCGAAGAGAAGCTGGCGGACATCCTCTATCCCACGACCAAAGCCAGGCGGTTCTCGATCACCCTGGTTTTCGGCTACAAGATGTCTCCCGACTATGCCAAGGCCGTGGACCTGGCCAAGAGGAGCCCGACCCACACGGAGGAGGGATCAGGCGAATGGATCCGCCACTCCGTGACCTTCACCCCCCCCGAAGTGGAGGACCTGTTCGCGCTCTTCAACCTCGTCCATGAATGGGAGACGACCGAGGTCCTGGTCAACCACAAGAAGATCCCCTACGGCCATCAGCTCTGGCTGCCGCTGATGTGGTTCTACAGGATCAAGTAGGGGACGTTCCCTAAATCTCCGCCAGCCGCGCCGTGAAGTGGCGAAGGTGGGGCGCCTGATCGACGATCTTCAGCCCGCGGACGCTATCCCGTTTTTTGTGAATCTCGATGAGCGCATCCGCAACGTACTGGAGATGCGACGCCGTGTAGACCCGCCGCGGGACAGACAACCGCACCATTTCGAGCTTGGGATAATGCGCCTTGCCGCCGCCGGGCTTGTCCTTGGCGAACATCACCCCGCCGATCTCGACGGCCCGGATGCCCGCCTCGCGGTAGAGGGCCACGGTCAGGGCCCAGCCGGGGTACTGCTCCCTGGGAATGTGCGGCAGGAACTCGTCGGCGAGGACATAAACGGCATGCCCCCCCGCGGGCTTATAAACCGGGATGCCCGCGCGGTCGAGAAGCCCGCAGAGCCAGGCCACCTGGCCGATGCGGTGCTCCATGTAATCTTCGTGCAACACCTCCTCGAGACCGCGGGCCATGGCCTCGAGGTCCCGTCCCGCCAGGCCGCCATAGGTCGGGAACCCCTCGCTCAGGATCGTCTGGTTTTTGAGCCGCTGGGCGAACACGTCATCCGAAAGGGTGATGAACCCCCCGATATTCACCAGCGCGTCCTTCTTGGCGCTCATGATCGCGCCATCAGCCAGCGAAAAGATCTCCCGGCTGATCTCGAGGAGCGAGCGTTTCTTATAAGCCGGCTCGAGCTTCTGGATGAAATGGGCGTTTTCGGCGAACCGGCAGGCGTCGATAAAAAACGGGATCTTATGTTCGTGGCAGATCAAGCTCGTCTGCCGGATGTTTTCCAGGGAGACCGGCTGGGCGCCGCCGCTGTTATTCGTGATCGTCATCATGACCATCGGGATCCGCTTTGTCCCCTTCTGCCGGATGAACCGCTCGAGCTTGCCGACATCCATGTTGCCCTTGAAAGAGACCTCGGAGCGCGGATCGTAGGCCTCCTCGACCGCCAGATCGACCGCCTTCGCCCCCCGCACCTCGACATTGGCCCGCGTCGTATCGAAGTGGATATTGTTGAGAACGGTGTCGCCCTTGCTGAGAAGCTCCTCGAACAGGATCCGCTCGGCGGCCCGGCCCTGGTGGGTGGGGATGACATGGGGAAAGCCGAAGATGCGCCTGACGGAATCCTCGAACCGGAAAAAGCTCTTGGCCCCCGCGTAGGATTCGTCGGCGACCATCATGGCCCCCCACTGGCTGTCGCTCATGGCCGAGGTGCCGCTGTCCGTGAGCAGGTCGATATAGACTTTTTCGGCGGGGAGGCCGAAGACGTTGAGGCCGGCGGCTTGAAGGGCCTTCTCCCTCTCGGCGCGGGAGGTCCGGCGGATGGGCTCCACGACCTTCACGCGGTAGGGTTCGACGGGCAGCTTGATTCCGGTCATCTTCTTCTCCCAAAACGAGACCAGCCTGCGAAACTCGATAAACCGTTCCTCGATCTCGGCGGGCCGGAGCGTTTTGAGCCGCTCGATCCCGAAATCTTCGATGGTAAAAGACGCGAGTACACTTCCGTAGACCGCCGCCCGGCGCAGGTTCGGACGGGTCACCTTGCCCATTTTGTCGAGGAAGCCCAGGAAGCCGCCGGCGAAGCTGTCGCCGGCGCCGGTCGGGTCGATGACGTTCTCGCACAGCCGGCCGAGGACGCCGAAGACAAAGTCCCGGCCGAAGACGAGGGCGCCGTGCTCCCCTTTCTTGGCGACGAGCAGCCGGGGACCCGCGGCCAATATTCTTTTCGCCGCCTTCATCAGGTTGGTTTCCCCGGTCAGCAGGCGGACCTCTTCGTCGTTGACGAACAGGATATCGACCTTCTTGAGCGCGCTCCAGATGGCTTCGGGCTTCGTCGCGATCCAGAGCTTGATCGTATCCATGGCGACAAGCGGGGGCCGGCGCATCTGGGAGAGGATGTCCTCGTGGAGGCTGGGGTCGATATTGGCCAGAAAGACGATGTCGGACAAGCGATAAGGGACAGGCAGCTTCGGCTGGAATTCGCCGAAAACGTTGAGGTCGGTCCGGATCGTCTCCCGCTGGTTCGGGTCATGGCCGTAGTGGCCTTCCCAGTGGAAGGTCTGGCCGCGGCGGATCTCGAGCCCGCGCGTATCGATCTTTTTCCGCTTGAACAGGGCGAGAACGTCCTTGGGAAAATCGGTGCCGACGACGCCCACGATCTTGGGCGCCGTAAAAAAGCTGGCCGCGAGTGAACAGTAGGTGCCCGACCCGCCGACGATCTTTTCACGCCTCTCGAGGGGCGTCTGGATGGTGTCGAAGGCCAGGGAGCCGACGATGACCAGGCTCATGCGGTCCTCCCCTATCCCTTGAGGTACTTGCCGATGATCAGCCGCAGCCGGTTCTTCGCATCGGGGGGAATGAGGTCCTCCCGGGTGACGATCGCGCCGGCCAGGGCGCGGCCGCAGCTGCATTTCTCCCCGCGCCCGGCGGGAATGGCCGCCACGGATTTCTTGATAACGGCCTTGGCGTTTTCGATGTTCAGCCTGAGGTTTTCGAGGATCATCTCGACCGTGACTGGCGCTTCCTCGGCGTGCCAGACGTCGTAGTCGGTGACCAGGTTCATGGTGGCGTAGCAGATCTCGGCCTCACGCGCCAGCTTGGCCTCGGTGGCGGCGGTCATGCCGATGACCTCGCAGCCCCAGTGGCGGTAGATGTTCGACTCCACCCGGGTGGAGAAGGCCGGCCCCTCGATGCAGAGGTAGGCGCCGCCCTTGTGGACCCGGAGCCCCATTTCCTGTCCCGAGGCAAAAAGCGTCCCGCTGAGCTCGGGGCAGACAGGATCGGCCAGGCCGATGTGGGCCGCCACCCCCCCGCCGAAAAAGGTATTGGCCCGCCGTGTCCTGTCGAAGAACTGGTCGGCAAAGACGATGTCCCGGGGATGGATCTCGGGCTGGAGCGAGCCGCAGGAATTGACCGAGATGATCCTCTCGACGCCGAGCATTTTGAACCCGTAGATATTGGCGCGGTAGTTGATGTCCATGGGGAGGAAACGGTGCCCACGGCCGTGGCGGCTGAGGAAGGCGACGCGCTTGCCCTCGAGACTACCCATGACATAGGCATCCGAGGGGGTGCCGAACGGCGTCTCCAGGAGCCTCTCCTCGACGTCCTGGATCCCCTCGATCTCGTAGAGGCCGGTCCCGCCGAGGATGCCGATCTCGACAGACGGGAAGCCCTGCAGGTCTGTGCCAGCCATCTTTCCTCCTCGGTGAGCTATTTGTATATCTTTTGTGCACGCCCAAGTCAAGAATTGGGGACGTTCCCCGCAGTGGGGAACGTCCTGGCGCCTACAGGCGGCTTTCTTTTCGTGCGATGCGGGAGGAAATACGTCAGCTGCCGTCCGTCTTCGCGCCCTACAGGGTCGGACCGCCTTGCGAAAAACGGGGAAAGACTCTAGAATAAGCGCACACCCCGGAATAAGGGCCAACCCTTCTCCAACAGGGCGAATATGACTGCCACCAAAGATAAATTGGACGAGGTCGTCGAGATCCTGCGCTCCGGCCCGCGGGTCGCCGCCCTCACAGGTTCGGGGATCTCCGCGGAGTCGGGGATCCCGACCTTCCGCGGCAAGGAAGGCCTGTGGAAACAGTTCCGCGCCGAGGAGCTGGCCACCCCCGAGGCTTTCGAGCGCGACCCCCGTCTTGTCTGGGAATGGTACGACTGGCGGCGCGGCATCATCGGCGCCCGCGAGCCGAACCCCGGCCACCGCGTCCTCGCCCGCTGGGAGAAGCGCTTTCCCGGGTTCGTCCTCATCACCCAGAACGTGGACGGCTTCCACCGCCGGGCGGGGTCGGAAAAAGTGCTCGAGCTTCACGGCAATATCTGGGAGATGCGCTGCCCGAGCGAAGGCACGGTGACGGAAAACCACGACTCCCCGCTCAGCGAGCTCCCTCCCCGCTGCGCCGGCTGCGGCGCGCCCCTCCGGCCGAACGTGGTCTGGTTCGGGGAGGCGCTGCCCGAGGCAACGCTTCGGGAAGCCTACGCGGCCGGCGCCGCTTGCCAGCTGATGTTTGTCGTCGGGACCTCGGCCTTTGTCCAGCCGGCCGGGTCGCTCCCTCTTCTCGCCGCCGAGCGGGGCGCCAAAATCGTCGAGATCAACCCCGACGTCACGCCGCTCACCGAGGCCGCCGATTTTTCGTTCCGGGAGAAGGCCGGCAAGATCCTGCCCGAGATCGACGCCCGTCTCGAAGCCGGGTCGGGCCGGTGAAAGGAACTA
The DNA here is from genome assembly GCA_963764885.1 of Candidatus Aminicenantota bacterium. Lineage (GTDB taxonomy): Bacteria > Acidobacteriota > Aminicenantia > Aminicenantales > UBA8522 > CAVSCD01. Next base: position 74,836 of record CAVXUH010000008.1, on the reverse strand, counting down.
ACGCCATGAAGTTTGCCTATTTCGATGCCTCCTCCGGCCTGAGCGGCGACATGATCCTGGGCGCGCTCCTCGACCTCGGGGCGTCGAAGAGAAAATTCCAGGAGGCCATGGCCGGGCTCGGCCTGCCGGTCACGATCCGGACGAAGGACGTCACGAGGGCCGGCGTCCGCGGCCTGAAGGTCGATGTTCACATCAAGAAAGGCCAGGAGTCCCCCGCCCGCCACTGGGACGACGTCGAGTCGCTGATCCGGAAAAGCCCGTTCACGGACTCCGTCAAGGCGGCGGCCCTGGGCGCCTTCAGGATCCTGTTCGAGGCCGAGGCCAGGGTCCACGGAAGCACTTTTCATCATGTCCATCTCCACGAGGCGGGAGCCGACGACGCGATGGTCGATGTCGTCGGCAGCGCCTTCCTCCGGGAAGAGCTGGGCATTTCGCGGGTGTTTTGCTCCCCTCTCAACCTCGGGAGCGGCTGGGTCAAGTCTTCCCACGGACGACTTCCCGTCCCGCCCCCGGCCGTCGCGGAGATTCTGAAGACGGCGCCGGTCTATTCCGCCTGGGCCGACCAGGAGCTCGTGACGCCGACCGGGGCGGCGGTCATCACCTCCTGGGCTGAGCGGTTTGTCGCCTTTCCGGAGATGAGCTACGAGAAGATCGGCTGCGGCGCCGGCAGCCGCGACCTCGAGGCCCTGCCCAACATCCTGCGCGTTTTCTACGGCCAGGAGCGCCGCCTCGAGCCGGAAAAGACAGCCTTCCAGATCGAGGCCAATATCGACGACGCCAACCCGCAGATACTGGCGCATTTTATCGACGTAGCGCTCGGCCTGGGCGCTCTGGACGCGTTCCTCACGCCTGTCGTAATGAAGAAGGGCCGGCTGGGGACGAAGCTCACGCTCCTCGCCGGCCGCGACAAGCTCGACGCCCTCGTCGAAGCCGTCTTCGCCGAGACGACCTCGATCGGTCTCCGCTATTTCCCCGTCGGCAGACGGATCCTGGAAAGGGGCGTCAGCCGGGTCAGGGTCTTCGGAGAGGAGATCGCGGTCAAGACCGCCGGCCGGGGCCCACAGGAGCTCAACGCCCACCCCGAATTCTCCGACTGCCTCGCGGTCGCCGAAAAAAAGGGCGTCCCGGTGAAGATCGTCTGCCGGGAGGCGCTCCAGGCGTATCTCAATCAGAAGAACAAGCGCGGCAAGGAATAGATCATGGACCAGAAAAAGATCGAGAAGGGAGTCCGGCTGCTCCTCGAGGGCGTGGGCGAAGACCCCGACCGGCCGGGGCTCCGGGGGACCCCGCAGCGCGTCGCGGCGATGTTCTGCGAGATCCTGAGCGGGACGACCGAGGACGCCGCCAAGCACCTCCGGCCGATCGACGAGGAGCGCCACGACGAGATGGTCATCATCAAGAACATTCCCCTCTATTCGATGTGCGAGCACCACCTCCTGCCCTTTGCCGGGGTCGCCCACGTGGCCTATATCCCCAAGGGCGGGAGGATCGTCGGCCTGAGCAAGATCACCCAGCTCATCGACATCCTCTCCCGCCGGCTCCAGGTCCAGGAGCGGTTGACCAAGCAGGCCGCCGACATCATCGAAGCGCGGCTTAAGCCCCTGGGCGCCATGGTCGTCATCGAGGCCGAGCACATGTGCATGTCGATGCGGGGCGCCAAGAAACCCCGGTCCCTGACCGTGACCTCGGCTGTCCGGGGCTCCTTTCGCACCAATAACGCCACCCGCGCCGAGGCCATGATGCTGATCCGGGGAGGGTTGAGCAATGTCCGGGAATAGAAAGCCGACTTTTTACGTAACGACGCCGATCTATTACGTCAACGACGTGCCCCATATCGGCCACGCCTATACCACGGTCATCGCCGACGCGCTGGCCCGGTTCAACCGCCTGCGGGGGCGCGACGTCTTTTTCCTGACGGGAACGGACGAACACGGGCAGAAGATCGAGAAGGCCGCCGCCGAAAAAGGCCTCAAGCCGATCGAGCTTGCGGACCGGGTCGTCCTCCGGTTCAAGGAGCTCTGGGAGGCACTGGGGATCTCGAACGACGGGTTCATCCGGACGACCGACCCCCATCACGAGAAGGGCGTCCAGAAGATATTCCAGGCCCTCCAAGAAAAGGGAGATATCACCAAAGGCACGTATCAGGGCTGGTACTGCGTCTCGGACGAGAACTTCCTGGCCGACGACGTCCCGTTCGAGCCCGAGGGCGACAAGATCTGTCCCGACTGCGGCAAGCGGGCGACCCTCGTCTCCGAGGACACCTACTTTTTCAAGCTGTCGAAATACGGTCAGCCTCTCCTCGACTTCTACGCTCAGAACCCGGAGTTCGTGCGGCCGCAGAGCCGGATGAACGAGGTGACGAGCTTCGTCCGGCAGGGGCTCCGCGACCTGAGCATCACCCGGACGACGGTTACGTGGGGGATCCCCGTGCCGGGCGACCCGAAGCACACGATCTACGTCTGGTTCGACGCCCTCCACAACTACCTCACGGGGATCGGCTACGATTGGGACCCGGAGCGCTTCTCGAAATTCTGGCCGGCGACGATCCACCTCATCGGCAAGGACATCCTGAGGTTCCACGCCGTCTTCTGGCCCGCGTTCCTTATGGCGGCCGGGTTCCCGCTGCCCAAGACCGTCTACGGACACGGCTGGTGGCTCAAAGACGAGGCCAAGATGTCGAAATCCCGGGGCAACGTCCTCGACCCCTACCAGATCCTCAAGACCTTCGGGGCTGACCCGCTGAGGTATTTTCTGCTGCGCGAGATCCCGGTCGGGCTCGACGGCAATTTCTCGCACGAGGGGTTCATCCACCGGGTCAACTCCGACCTGGCCAACGACCTGGGGAACCTCGTCCACCGCACCCTGACGATGATCCAGGGCTATTTCCAGGGGACGATCGAGGCGGGCGAGGCCGAGCAGGCCGCCGACCGGAAGATACGGGAGGCTTTCGACGCCCTCAAGGACAAGGTCGCCGCCCTGTGCGAGGGCTACTCCCTGAACAGGGCCCTCGAGGAGATCTGGGCCTATATCAACGACGTGAATAAGTATATCGCGGCCAATGAGCCCTGGAAGGTCGCCCAGGACGAGGCCCGGCGGCCGAGGCTGGCGCGGATCCTCTATCAGGCCGCGGCGGCCATCCGCGGCATCGCCTACCTGGTCTATCCCGTGATGCCGGAATCGGCCCGGAAGATTTGGAAATTCCTGGGAGAGCCGAAGACCATCGAGGATGTGAGCTATGCCGAGCTCGAGTTCGACGGGCTCGGCCCCGGCCAGAAGATCGAGAGACACACGCCGATCTTCCCGCGGGTTGTTCTGGAGGATTTCTTAAAAGAAGAGGCGGCGGCGCCGGTGCCAGGCCCAGCGGCAGGGGCGGCTCAGCCGGCCTGGAAGGCCGCGGCCGCAGCGCCGGCGGCGGGCTCGGGAGAAGGCGCCGGTAAAAAGGAGACCAAGATGGACATCATTTCTTTCGACGAATTCAAGAAGATGGACCTCAGGGTGGGCGAGATCCTCAAGGCGGAGAAGGTCCCGGGCACGGACAAGCTCCTCAAGATCGAGCTCAACCTGGGCACCGAGGTCAGGACGATGGTCGCGGGCGTCGCCGACACCTATACGCCCGAGGAGGTCATCGGCAAGAAGCTCATCGTGATCGCCAACCTCAAGCCCGCCGTCATCCGGGGGATCGAGTCGCAGGCGATGCTGCTGGCGGCCGAGATCGGCGGCCAGGCGATCATCCCTTTCTTCGACCGTGACGTCCCCGCCGGCGCCAAAGTGAAATAGGCACGAGCCAAGGCAGAGGCCCCGTCCCCAGAAACCGGTCTCAGCCGGGCTTACGGAGCCAAGAGGGACCTTTTTAGTTGGTAATGCTAACGCGGGCGTCGTGGGCCAGGGTGAAGTGGCCGTCGACGATGACCGTCTCCCCCTCCCTGACGCCGTCGAGGACCTCGGCGTAGCTTTCGTTCTCGAGCCCGACCTCGACGTAACGCCACTTGGCCAGCCCCTCCTCGACAACGAACACGAGCCGGCGGCCGCCCCGCACGAGCACCGCGTCCTGGGGCACGAGAAGCCTGTCCCTGTGGACCTCGGCGGCGATCTCGACCTCGGCGTGCATCCCCGGCTTGATCTCTTCCTTCGGGTTTTCGACCAGGACGTGCACGGCACAGGTCCTGTCCTCGGGGTTGACGATCGGGCTGACGGCCTCGACCCTGCCTTCGAACGTCTCATCCTGGAAGGCGCTGAACCGGAGATCGACCTCGCGCCCGAGCTGGATCTTGCGTACCTCGCTCTCGAGCACCCTGGCGATCACCTTGATCTCGCTGATGTCGACGAGGGTGAAAAGCTCCCTCCCGGGCTCAAGATTCTCTCCCGGCGACACCTTGACGTCCGTGACGATGCCGGTGAAGGGCGCCCTGATGGAGGTTTTCAGGAGGTCGAGCTCGGCGGTCTTGACGTCGATCTCAGCCTGGGTAAGCCCTTTGGACGCGGCCATGACCTCATCCTTCCTCATCCCGGATTCGATAAGGGCTATCTCGTAGTCTTGGGCGGCGAGGGCAAATTCCGTCGGCGATATGAGCCCCTTGCGGAAGTCGGCCTCGGCGGCGGAGAAATCCTCCTTGGCCTTGCTGGTCTTCTCCGTAGCCGCGCCCTGCCCGTTCGTGAGCTGTCCAAACTGTTTATCGAGAAGGGTTTCCGAGAGGAGGCGCAAGCGCGAGGCCTCCTGACGTTCAAGCGCCAGTTGAAACCGTTCGTCGTCGAGCGCAGCGAGGAGGTTGCCGGCCTTCACGTGGAGGCCCTCTCTCGCCTTGAGCTCCTTGACAACTCCCGCCACCTCGGTTCTCATCACGACGCTTCTTTCGGTCACCGCCTCGCCCGGCGACTTGAGCCGGATGACGAGCTGGCCCCTGCGGGCCTCGACGACCTTGACGGCGATCGGCGATTCCGCAGGGTCCGGGGGTTTCGACGGATGCGACACGGAAGGGGCCGCGCCCGAATTATCCGCAGTCTCCGCCCGCGGCTTTTTTGTGACCAGGAAGGAGCCCAAGACCGCAGCGATGAGGATGAAGGAGGCGCCCAAAACCCACTTTTTAGTTATCATGGCCCCAGCTCCCTTATGTTCACGTTCGCCTGATATCCGCTATTCGCACCTCATAGCGCGATGTTCCTCCTTAACCATCCGGCAAGTCCCTGACAATCGTTGTATATTTCCGATTTTCCTCGCCTTTTATTCCTTCCTTCCGACCTGCCCCTACCACGGGGGAAAGGCATGAGACGGCCAGGTTGGCCCCTCCGAGCTTGCCGGCCAGCCCGAGCCTCAGGCGTTCGCCGTGGAAATAAAGAACGGGCACCACGACCAGGATGAGGATCGTCGAACTGATGAGACCCCCGGCCGTGCACAGCGCGAGCGACGACCAGATCTCGCGTCGGCCAGCCTCCGCTTCCGTGAGGAGCATGGGCAGGATGCCGAGGACGGTCGTGCCCGTCGTCATGAGAATCGGCCGGACCCTTTCCCGAGTTCCCCGGAGGACGGCCTCAAGAAGCGCCCACCCCTGCCGCCGCTTGAGGTTGATGTGGTCGACGAGGAGGATGGCGTTGTTGACGACGATTCCGCCCAGGAGGATGACGCCGATATAGGCCGACGCGTCGAACGCGGCCCCCGTGACGATAAACGCCAGGAAAACGCCAATGAGCCCGAGCGGCAGCGCCAGCATGATGAAGAAGGGCTGAAGGAACGACTCGTAGAGCGCCGCCAGGATCATGAAGATGAGAACCAGGGAGAGAATGACGGCGAACCGGATCTCGGCCGTCTCTTCCGTCGTCATCCGCCAGGGCTCGTCGAGCGTCGCCGAAAACCCCGGCGGCAGGCGCAGGCCCGCGTGGAGGGCCCTCTTGAAGCTCTCGGCGGCCTTGGCCGGCCCCCGGAACTCCCAGCTCAGCGTCTGCTGATACTGCTGGTTCTCCCGGTCGATCGAGCCGGCGATCGGCCGTTCTTCGACCCGGGACAGATCGCCGAGCCTGAGGTAGCTGCCGTCCGCCGTCTTGAACAGGAAGTCCTGGAGGCCCCGGATGTCGAGCCGGTCGGCCTCGGGGAACTTGATGGAAAGCGCCACCTCCCGGCCGCCGACCATCGCCCGGAGCGGCGCGCCCAGCCGCCCGCTGATGAGGGGCTGAAGATGAGAGAAGAGCTCGTCGGGCGGGACGCCGGAGCGGCTCAGCGCCTCCTCGTCGATTTTGACAACGTACTCGTAAGACTCCCCGCGCCACGGGCCCCGGCGGCCGGAGGCGATCCTGGAGTCCTTGACCCGCGGGTTCCGGATCAGCATCCGGGCGACCCCAGAGGTGATCTCCTCGAGCTTCTTCAGGTTGTAGCCGTAAAACTTGATCGAGGAGTCGTGGAGAGCGGCCGCGCCCGAGCCCGAAGAATAGCCCTCCGCGTCGAACCCGTAGATCCCGCAGTCGATCCCCGCCAGCTGGGCGGCAAGCTGGACGAGCCTCCCCTTGAGGGCATAGGGCCGGGACGACCGCTCCACTTCCGGCGGGAAGGTGATCGTGGCATAGGCCCGGTCGGCCGAGACATAGGTGGTCATCTCTTTCTCATAATTTTCTTCGAGGACCTTGTCCTCGAACAGCTTGACGATCTCGTCTGTTCTTTCGATGCCGGCCCCCGGCGGCAGGCCGACGCTGACGTAGAGCATCTCCTTCGAATACCAGCGAGGGAACTCGCCGGTCGGGACTTCGTTCCTGAACCATGCGCAGCTTCCGCAAAAGACCGCGCTCGCGCCGAGCAGGACCGCCACAGGGCGGCGGATGATGCGGCGCAGGGACCGCTCGAACCGCGCGCCCGGCTTTTGTATCCCGGCCGGCCTTATCGTCCTGATGAGCGGCAGGCTCAGCGAAGGGATCAGCGTGAAAGAAACAAGCAACGACGCCGACAGGGCGGAGACCATGACGACGGCCAGGGGAAGATAGTAGACACGGAGACGCCCCTGGAAATACGGAAAGAAGATAAATACGCTCACGGTCGTCAGGGTCGAGGCCAGGACGGCCACGAACACCTCCCCCGGCCCCTGGACGGCGGCCTGCCGAGGCGGCAGTCCGCGCTCCCGAAGGCGCAGGATGTTCTCGAAGACGACGATCGAATTGTCAACGAACATCCCGAACCCGAGGGCCAGGGCGCCGAGCGTCAGCATGTTCATCGAGATCTTGAAAATGTAGATCAGGTTGAAGGTGACGACGACCGAACAGGCGATCGACGAGAGGATGAGGAGAGAGGGCTTGAGGCTCCGCAGCACGGCATAAACCATAAGAAAGACGACGGCCGTGATGATCCCGGCTAAGAGCCCGATGCCCTTGAGCTTCTTCCGGATCTCCTGGCTCTCGTCGTCGACCGTCTTGAAGGTCAGGCCGCGGGGCAGCTCCCGGCGGATCGCGGCGAGCTTCTTTTTGACCGCGGCGGCAGTTTTCAGGGTGTTTGTCCTCTTTTCCTTGGTGACGGTCAGGCTGACCGTCGGCTGCCCGTTGATCCGGTTGATGGCCGGGGCCTCACCGTGGGGGCGCTCGACCCGGGCGAGGTCGGCGAGCTTGAGGATGTTGTCGCCCTTGGGGGCGATGACGGTTTCGCCAAGATCCCGCGGCCCGTTGATGACGTCCGGGATCCTCAGGCCGAACTCCTGCTCCCCTTTTCTGACGATCCCCGTCGGGAATGCCCGAAGCCTCCGGCTCAACGCTGAGAAGATATCGTGCGGCCCGATGTCCAAAGCCCTGAGCTTGTCTCTTTCGAGGATGATCTGGAGCTCCGGGTCGGCGCCGCCGGTGACCTTGACCCCGGCCACACCTTTGACCGAGCCCAGGCCGAGCTCGAGCCTGTCCTTGACCGCCTCCCTGAGCTCCTGGACCGGCATGTCTGCCGAGATCGTATAGCTCAGGAAGGGCCGCACCCTGAAGTCGTCGGGAACGTAAGGCTCGAGCGACGGCCTCACGCCGTAGGGAAGGATTCGCTCAACCTTGGCGATCTCCTCGCGGAGGGCGAGGTAAATGAATTCCGGGTCGGCCCTGGGGTCGAGCTCGAGCGTGATCCTCGCCTCTCCGGTCTCGGAAACGGAAGTGACTTTGCGGACGCCCTTGACGCCCGTGATGGCCTCTTCGAGCGGAGCCGTCAGCCGGCTCTGGACGATCCCGGGCGGCACGCCGGGCCAGGAGGCGACGAGGTCCGTCTGCGGGAACTCCGCATTGGGCGCCAGCTCTAGAGGCGTATTGACGTAGGAGAACACACCCAAGGCAAGAACGGCAAGGGAGATCATGGCGGTCGCGACGGGCCGGTCGATGATCGCCTTCATCACGGGGCGCCTCCCCGGCGCTTCTCCACCCACTCGTAGAGAACCGGGATCTGGATCAACGTCAAGAAGGTCGAAGACAGCAACCCGCCGAGGACCGCGATCCCCAGCGGTTTCAAGAGCTCGGCCCCCCGTTCGATGCCCAGGGCCATCGGGATGACTCCGAAGACGGTGCTGAGCGAAGCCATCAGGATCGGGCGGAGCCGCACCCGGCAAGCCTCCTCGACCGCCCGGCGGAGACCGATGCCGCTCCGCCGAAGCCGGTTCGCATAATCGATCTCGACGATGGCGTCATCAACGACGAGTCCGACGAGAACGACCAGACCGATGATCGAGATGGCGTTCAGGGTTTGCCCGGCGGCGAACAGCGCCAGAAACGCCCCGGCCGCCCCCATGGGAAGAGTGAACATGACGAGGAAGGGGTGGAGCAGGGACTCGAACTGGGCCGCCATGATCATGTAGGTGAGGAGGATCGCGAGAAGCAGGGCCAAGACGAGGCTCCGGAAGGACCGGCCCATTTCCTCCTGCTCGCCGGCGTATGTCACCCGGTAACCCGGGGGAAGGTCGAGCCCGGCGATCTGGCGGTCGATCAGGGGAGCAACCCGGCTGAGCCTCGCGCCGTGAACGTTGGCACTGACGACAACTTCGCGCTCCTGGTTTTCCCGGCGGATCTCGCCGGGCCCGCGGACGAGTTCAATCATCACGAGCTCACGGAGCGGGATGCTCGAGCCCCGGTTGGGGAACCGCTCGTCGAGGAGGGTCCCGATATCGAGACGCCGCCCTAATCCCAAGCGCACCAGGATGTCATAATTCTTGTCAACCTCCCGGAACTGGGTCGCGGCAAGGCGGCCCCTAACCGACTTAACGATGAAGTCGCTGACCGAGGCCGACGAGACCCCGGGGTAATTTTGGAGGACTCCCTTCCTGAACCTGACCAGGAACTCGGACTTGCCCTCGCTGACTGTCGTGGCCACGTCCGTGATGCCCCGGACACTCTTCAACCGGCCCGCGAGTTCCTCAGAGACGGCCTGGAGCCGCTCAAGGTCCCCTCCTTTGACCTTGAGCCCGATCTCAGGACCGGAAAACGACAGGAACTGGGCGAGAGCGGACTGCTCCCGGGTGATCGAGTAGCTCAGGCCGGGAAACGCCGCCAGCCTTATCCTCAGCTTCCCGAGGAGGGGCCCGATCCCCGAGGGTTCCCCGGCCTCGACGAATATCCGGATTGAGCTCGCGGATACCTCGGGATTCAGACTCTCCATTCCGCTCACGATCCCGACCTGAGCGAAGGTGGTTTTGACGCCGGGGTCGGACCTCAGGAAATGTTCGATGGCGGAGGCGAGCTTATCCGTCTGCTCGAAGGAATAATCGCCGGGGGCCCTCAGGAAAAGGTCAAAAGAGCTTGAGGGGATCTGGGGCATGTTTTCCCGGGGCAGGAAGTAACCGAGCGAAAACGCCGCGGCGAAGAAGATGACCGAGCCGGCGAGGACCATGCCCTTATGGTCAAGGCTCCACCTGAGCCAGAGCAGATAGTGATCGACAAACCTCGAATAGGCGGTGTTGAACCCCCTGAACAGGGCACCGAAAAGAGGCCGGAACGGGCTGGCCGCGCGCCGCAGCATCAAGGCCGGCGCCTGAACGGCCACGCTCTCGAATTTTCGGGAATGGAGCATGGGCAGGAGCGTCAGTGAAACGAGAAGCGAGCACATGAGCGAAAACGTGACGGTCAGGGCCTCGTCCCTGAAGAGCCGGCCGGCGACGCCGTGGACGTAGATCACCGGCAGGAAGACCACGGCGGTCGTGAGCGCGGTCGCGGTCACGGCCAGGCCGACTTCGTGAGTGCCCGCGCAGGCGGCCTCGGGCGGGCTCTTGCCCAGGCTGCGGTGGCGGAAGATGTTCTCCGAGACGACGACGGCGCAGTCGTCGAGCATCCCGATCCCCAGGGCGAGGCCGCCCAGGGACATGATGTTGAGCGTGACGTTGTTGAAGTAGAGGAGGTTGAAGGTGGCGATGACCGAGATGGGAATGACCGTATCGATGATGAGCGGGGTCTTCCACTCCTGAAGGAACAGGACCAGGATGATGAACGCGAGGAGGGCGCCCTGGATGATCTCGCTCGTGACCGAGCCGATCGCCCGCTCGATGGTTTTCGCTTGCTCCGAGATGACACGGATGGAGAGATGGGGGCTTTCGCTCGTGATCTGATCAATCACCGCCCGGGCGAGCTTCGTCACCTTGACCGTGTTGGCCCCGTATTCCTTGCGGACGAGGATGCCGATGCTCTCCCGGCCGTCGAGGCGGGTCGCACCCTGGCGCTCCTTGACGGAGTCCGCGACGCGGGCGATGTCCCGGAGACGGACGACGCCCCGGTCTTTCGTCGACTTCAGGCCGATCGCGCCCATCTCGGCAACAGACTCGAGCTCCCCCGCCACCCTGAGGGCCTGCTGGAACTGTCCCTTGCGAATGGTCCCGCCTTGGAGGCCCCGATTGGAGGCGTCGATCCGGGAGACGACGTCATCGAGGGTCAGTCCGTGGAGGGCGAGGCGCCCGGGGTCGACGTCGACCTGGATCTCGCGCTCGACCCCCCCCGTGATCTCGGCCGAGCCCAGCCCCTCCACCTGCTCGAGGCGCGGCTTGATGAGTTCCTCGGCGAGCTCCTTGAGCTCGAGGAGGCTCCGGCCGCCCGAGACCGCAAGCACCAGGATGGGCTTCGCCAGCGGGTCCATGGTCACGATGGTCGGGGTCTCCGCGTCCTCCGGGAGAGAGAGCCGGGCGCTGTCGAGCTTCTCCCGCGTGTGAAGGACCGCCAGGTCCATGTTCACCCCCCAGCCGAACTCGAGCGTCAGGAAGGAAACGCCCTCCTTGGAGATGGACTCGACGCGGCGGATCCCGGGGACGAGGCTCGCGGCGGCCTCGAGCGGGACGGCGACGAGCGTCTCGACCTCCTCCGGCGCCGCCCCAGGATAGCGGGTGATGACCGAGAGCCGGGGGTACGTGATGTTCGGGAGGAGGTCGACGCTCAGCTTTCTCAACGAGATAAACCCCAGAAGGACCACGGCCAGATAGAACATCAGCACGGACACGGGACGCTCGATGGAGAGCTCGGCGAGCTTCACTTTATCTCCTCGGCCGCGGGCTATTCCGATCTGATCGGCGGGCATAATAAGAGACGCGCGGCGGCCGCTTTTTTCCCACACTTATGGGTTTCTGGACTTCGGGACCGCGGGGCCCTATAATTGATAACAGGGGTGCAAAATGAGAGCGAGAAACCTTATCTCTATTCTTGGGTTGGTCCTGGCGGTCGCGGTCCTTGGCGCCGCCTCGGCCGCGCCGGCGGGGCAAGAGGAGCCGATGGTGAAGATCGAGAAGAAAACGTGCCCGGCGCCCGACGGCGTGAAGATCGTCTATTCCGCGGCGGGCAAGGGCGAGCCGGCCCTGGTGTTTATCCACGGAGGGTTGGCGAACCGGGGGTTCTGGGACGGGCAGCTCAAGGCGTTTGCGGACAGCCACCGAGTCATCGCCCTCGACCTTCCCGGACACGGCGATTCGGGGACGAACCGGACGAAATGGGGCCTCCCCGAGTTCGGTGCCGATGTGGCGGCGGTCTGCGAGGCGGAGAAACTGAAGAAGGTCATCCTCATCGGTAACTCGCTCGGCGGACCGGTGGCCATCGAGGCCGCGCTCCTTCTTCCGGGAAAGGCCGTCGGCGTCATCGGCGTCGATACCTTTCAGAGCCTCGACTATGCGTTCACGCCCGAGCAGGCCCGCACCAGGGCCGAGGCTTTTCGAAAGGATTACGCGGGCGCCATGAAACAGATGGTCCTGTCGCTCTTCCACAAAGACGCCGACCCGGCCCTGATCGCGGATGCCGAGCGGCGGATGGCCAAGACCTCACCCGATGCCGCCTACGAGATGTTCGCATCCATGGGCGGCTACAACCCGGCCGACTCCGCCCGCCAGCTGACCGTGCCGCTCCGCGCCGTGAACGGCGACCTTTACCCCACGGACTTCAAGGCGGTCCGGAAGATCAAGCCGGATTTCGACGCTGTAATCATGAACCACACCGGCCATTACCCGATGCTTGAACGCCCGGAGGAGTTCAACCGGAACCTGGCGGAGATCGTCGCGCGGCTGACAAAGTAGGGCGGAAACTGTTTCGGCGCAGCAATCCAAAAGCCCGGCTTTTTTCGTTCCCTGAACCTGAGTCAATTCAGGTCAGGCGGCGCTCCCCGAAGATGCAGCAGCAATGATAGTTAGTGTCCCCGGGATTATGCGATATCGACAACTTCCTTGATCTTCGCCCGGGGGATCGCTCCCTCGCGGCGGAGGATGGCGAGTCCCGAGCTCAGGTCGATGACGGTTGACGGCCGGCCGCCGGCGGTCCGCCCGCCGTCGACGATCAAATCGACCTTATCCGCGAACTGCCGGACAGCCTCGTCGCCCGAGTCGATCTCGCTATCGCCCGAGATGTTGGCGCTCGTCGCGACAACCGGAAAGCCCGCGGTCCTGACAAGCTCCCGGAGCCAGGCAAGGGCAGGCAGGCGGACGCCGATCGTCCGTTCCTGGCCGACGAGCTCATCGGGCAGACTGGGCGCGGCCTTGAGGATCAGCGTCAAAGGGCCCGGCCAAAAGACCGCCGACAGCCTGTCGAAGGCGGGTGGGATTTCGGCGGCCAGCCGCCTCGCCATTTCCATATCGGCGACCAGGACCAGCATCCCTTTGGAGCGCGGCCGGCCCTTGATCTCATAGACCCTGGAGAGGGCGTCTCGGGAGAAACAGTCCGCTCCCAAGCCGTAAAAGGTATCGGTCGGATAGACGATGACTCCGCCTTGCTGGAGAGTTGAGGCGACGTCCTGAATGGCCGGGAGGGCCGCCTTGTCTGTTTCTATCCTCAGTATCCTGGCTTTCATGGCCCTCTCCGGCACTCCGCTCGCTATGCTAGGTAGGAAACTAGGGCTTGTCAATCACCCGAGGGCAAGATAAGCCCTCCCCCGACCCCGAAATGGTGACAACTGACCTCTTTTGGACACAACCGCCCCGTTTGGGCGCCGTTCTTATCCGATATTGCTGATTTGGCATAGAATTTGCTATATGATAGGGCGAGGAGAATAAAGATGAAAAAGCTAATCGGATTATCGGTGCTGGCGATCTTCCTGCTCCCCATCCTGGGATTTTCTGACGGCGCCCTTTCGTTTCGCGTCGGGTATTTCATGCCCAACGCCAAAAGCGACCTCTGGGATATCGAGCTCCAGAACATAACCTTCCAGAAAAAAGACTTCAATGCGGTGACCTTCGGGATCTCCTATGAATATTTCCTGACCCGCGAAGTCAGCCTGGTGCTCGGGGCCGACTTCTACAACCGGAGCCGTGTGGGGATCTACCGCGATTGGGTGGGTTATACCATTGACGGCTTCGATTATGCCTTTCCCTTCTCTGATTTTGATGGCGATTTCGACCTCAGCCAGAGGTTCCGGACATCGATCATCCCCATCCAGGCATCGATCAAGCTGACTCCCATGGGCCGGCGGGCCGGTATCATTCCTTACATCGGCGGCGGTGTCACGCTCTTTGTCTGGAGCGTCGACCTCCAGGGCGACCTGGTCGACTTTGAAGACCAATATGTTTACACCGACCCCGACCTGGGCGACATCGACGTCTACGGTGTCTATCCCCTCGACGCCCGTCAGGAATCGAAGGTGGCCGTGGGTTTTCATGGCTTTGCCGGGATCATGGTCCCCATCGCCAGCCGGGCGGCGATCGAAGCGGAAGTCAAGTACAACTACGGCAAGGGGAATTTTACCGACGTGACCCGCGGGGGCCTCGCCGGCGCATTCCAGGGCTTCGAAAAGTTCGACCTGGGCGGCTTCCAGGTCTCGCTGGGCCTCAACTACTGGTTCTGAGCGATTTCAAAAGCGGCCCTCGGGCCGCATCTAGACCCCATCCCCTTCCCGCGGAGGGGATGGGGTATTTTCTTGAATGAGCCTCCGGTAGAGGCCGGCCTCTTCCAGGTTCCCCCGCTTTTCAAATCCCTGGAGAAGCACGCGGCTCTTGCGGCAGATCTCCTCCCTGACCAGCTTTTCTTGCCAGGGTTCAAGGCCTGAGCGCAGGGCCTTTTCGAGCGCCCGGACCCGGTACCTGTCCATTCCCCAGTACCTATGCGAGAGCTGGTCGGCGTGTCCTCCCAGCTTGATGATCAGGGGCGCCGGAATGAGATGAATGGGGTAGCGGCGGGCGATCCGGATCCCGAGATCGTAGTCCTCGCAGACCGGCAGCGATTCATCAAAGCCGCCGATGGCCTCGAACACCTCGCGGCGGAAGAGGCACGACGACAGGCTGAGGAGGCACAACGGCAGCACCCTGTCGAAGATCCAGCCCGAGGGCTTGGCGTGCTTCTTGTGGGGGTTGAGCCGTGCCCCGTTCCGGATCCAGACCTCTTCGGTATAGCTCACCTTGGCGCCGGGGAAAGTCTTGAAATAAGCCATCTGGACGCCGATTTTCGGATTTGAGCCAGAGGTCGTCCGAATCGAGGAAGGCGATCACCTCTCCCCTGGCCAGGGCCAGGCCCGCGTTCCGGGCGGCGCTGACGCCCCGGTGGGGCCGAACATGGCAGGATAGCCTGTCGCCGTATTTCTCTACGACCTCCCGGGTGGTGTCGTCCGAGCCGTCGTCGATGACCAGGAGCTCGAAGTCTCGGGCGGCGTCCCCGCGCCTGAAGAAATCCTGGCCGAGGACGGAATCGATGGCTTCGGCAAGGAAAAAGGCCCTGTTGTAGGTCGGGATGATGACCGAGAGCACGTCAGTTCGCGGTTTTGAGCTGGACTTCGATGTCCTTGGTGTATGAGAGCTTGATGGGGCCCCAGTCCGAGTCGGCGGCGGCCTGAAGGCCCAGGCGGCAGGCGGCGGCGGACTTATCGAGGATCGCGAAGAACTCTTTCCCGACCTCAAAAAAATCGAGCATCACGGGCAGGCTGAAGGCTTTCTCGGCCCCGGGCCCGAGCTTATTCTCGCCCTCGATCACCCCCTTGGTTGCCTGCCGGCCGTCGAGCTCGAGGCGGTAGTCGAGCCCCCCCAGGACGAGCTCGAAATCGTTCGGGTTCCGGCAGGAAAAGGCGAAGACGAACTCCGTCCCGCCGATGGTCAGGACCTTGATATCGACGGGCTGAACGGTGACCTCGATATCCCTGAACACGGGGAACTCGCCCGAGAAGGCGAACGGCACCTTCTCCTCGTGCTTTCTGGCGTCCGTGAAGATCATCAAACCGGTAGTGTAGCAGTTGAGCCGGGTCTTGCCCTCGGTCCCCGGGATATTCTTAAAGACGTCGGCGTAGGCGATCTTGATCGGCAGGGCGATCTTCGTCTTCCCGCCTTTTTCGACCGGGATCGGCCCCTCGAGCGTCGTTCTCCAGGCGAAAAGGTCGGTCCCCTCGACGACAACCCGGTAATCGTACTGAGAGAGGGAATACGTGTTCGAGGAGGCGTTGGCGACTTCGATCTGGAAGATGAGGACGAGCCCCGACGACGTCATGTCCCGGATCTCTTTTTTGTCCAGGGTCAGCGTGATATTCCGCTTGGCGGCGGGCGCCGGGGCGGCGACCGCGAGCACGAGCGCGAGGAAGCAAACAAGGCGGTGATGCGGAATGCTCATCGTGAACCTAGGATACCTGAACGCCGCCGTCGAGGACAAGTCGTAGGGTAGCCCAGGATCCGGCGATGTCGTCGCTCCCCTCGGGTTTTTCACGCCGTTCCCGCGATGCCATTCTCGGCGGCTGCGGAACTGCGCATGGCTCGGACCGGGTCACTCGAGGGCACGCCACGATTTCCCCAGCGTGGAAATCTCGCTCGATTCGAGCCTTCGCTCTCCCCTTCGCTCCGCTCCGGGGAACCGTGCCCGCTCCGGCTCTCATACGGCCCTCTTCATGACGCCGGTCCTCGCCTGTCAATAAACAGGCAGGGAACCTCGACTGGCATCTCGGACAGGCTAAACCCGAGAGGTCGCTTCTCCATCGCACGGATCCTGGACCAAAATTCCGATTGAACGGGGGCGGGCGTCACTCTATAATAAGACAAACACCATCGCGGCAAAGAGAAGCGCATGGCAGTCCCGAAAGCACGACGGAGCGGCGGCCGGCGTCCCGGCGCATCTTGGGGCGAGCTTCCGGCACAAGTCCCTGTTCGTCCGCCTGTTCGGCCGCGACGTCTATGCCGTCGGCGGGTTCGTCAGGGACCTGGTCATGGGCCGGCCCCTGGGGGAAGTGGACATCCTGGTCGCCCGCCATCCGGTTGGACGACATCATCCGGAAGATCAGCCCCCATGGCAGCGTCGACCTCGTCGGCAAGAGCTTCGGCATCATCAAGTTCACGCTCGACGGTCTAACCTACGATATCGCCCTGCCCCGGAAGGACATCGCCAAGGACCAGCCGGCCCGGCGCCACCAGGACTTCGAGGTCGATTTCGACCCGGCGCTGCCCGTCGAAAAGGACCTCGAGCGGCGCGACTTCCGGTGCAACAGCCTGGCCCTCCGGCTCAAGGACGGAGAGCTCATCGACCCGTTCGGTGGCCTCGCCGACATCCGGGCTCAGCGCATCCGGCTGACCAACCCCCGGGCTTTTCCCGAGGACCCCTTGCGCGTCCTCCGGGTGGCCCGGTTTTCGTCACAGCTCAAGTTCGAGGTCGACCGCGCGATCTACGAGGTCGCCAAGGACATCGACCTCCGCGGGCTGAGCGTCGAGAGGATTAACGAGGAGCTGTTCAAGATCCTGCTCCTCTCGGAGCGTCCCGGAGCCGGGCTCGAGGAGCTGTTCAAGCTCGGGGCCCTGAGGCAGCTTTTCCCCGAGCTTTACCGGCTGACGCTGGCCATCCAGGACGCGGTTTTCCACCCCGAAAAAGACGCCTTCGGCCACCACACGGTCTGGCCGCACGTAGAGCTCACGGTCGACCAGGCCGCGGCCCTGGCCCGCCTGGCCGGATTCGATCAAGGCAAAAAGCTCTGCCTGCTGCTCGCAGCGCTTTACCACGACGTGGGCAAGCCCGCCACCGCCCAATGGGAATACAAGCGGGGACGGATGGCCATAACCAATAACGGCCATGACATCCTGAGCGAGAAGATCACCCGGAAGGCCTTCAGCCGGTTCCGGATCTACGCCTGGAACGGTTACCCCCTGCGGAAGACGGTTCCGGTCCTCATCCGCACCCACCACCGCCTGTCCGAGCTCTGGCAGAACCGCCGCGAGGTGACAAAGAAAGCGTTCAACAGGCTGGCGGTCGAGGTCGGGGGCGAGATCGAGCTTTTGATCACCCTCGACGCCGCGGACCGGGCGGGCCGGCACACACGGCTTGTCCAGGGGCTCGACGCCCAGGCCAGGTGGCTCGTCCGGAAATTCGAGGAGCTCCACGTCAGCCGGGAGACGATCGCCCCGCTCATCATGGGCCGCGACCTGATCAAGCTCGGCGTCGAGCCCGGTCCCGGGATGGGCAAGCTCCTCAAGCGCCTCTACCGCCTGCAGCTCGACAACGCCTTTGAAACGAGGGCCCAGGGCCTCAAGGCCGCGGAAAAGCTCGTGCGGAGGCTTAAGCCATGAAGGTCCTCGTCTGCGGCGGGGCGGGCTACATCGGCTCCCACACCGTCAAGAGCCTCCTCGAGGAAGGATACGAGGTCGTCGTCCTCGACAATCTGTCGTCCGGCCGGAAAGAGCTCCTGCTGGGCGGCGAGTTCATCCGGGCCGACCTCAACGACAAGGCGGCATTGAAACAGGCCTTCCGGGCCCACGCTTTCGGGGCGGTCTTCCACTTCGCTTCGCTCATCCAGGTCGGCGAATCCTACCGCGACCCCCAAAAATACTATATCCAGAACCTCCTGACGAGCCTCAACCTCCTCGAAGCGATGCTCGAGGCGGGAGTCGGGCGGGTGATCTTTTCGTCGAGCGCCGCCGTCTACGGCATCCCCGAGACGACCCCCATTCCCGAGTCGCACCCCCTCAATCCCTTCAACCCGTACGGACGGACCAAGCTTTTCGTCGAGCAGGTCATGAGGGATTACGAGGCCGCCTACGGCCTGAAATTCATCTCCCTGCGCTACTTCAACGCGGCGGGAGCCGACCCCGAAGGCGGCCTGGGCGAGATGCACGAACCCGAGACCCACCTCATCCCGAACGTGCTTCTGACGGTGCTTGGAAAACGGGCTTCCTTCGACCTCTTCGGAGACGATTTCCCGACCCCCGACGGGACGGCGATCCGAGATTATGTCCATGTCACAGACCTGGCCGCGGCGCACGTGCTGGCGCTCAAAAAGCTTCTCGCGGCGCCCTCAAGCGATGTCATCAACCTGGGCACAAACCGGGGCTACTCGGTCCTCGAGATCGTCCGGGCCGTGGAGGCTGTGACCGGCCGGAAAGTCGCCCGCGAGGTTAAACCCCGCCGGCAGGGAGACGTTCCGGTCCTCCTCGCCTCCAAGGAGAAGGCCGGAAAGGCGCTCAGCTGGACCCCGCGCCACTCCTCCCTCGAAGAGATCATCCGGACTGCCTGGCGGTGGCACAAGAAGCAGGCCTGAGCACCCTATTTTCAGGCAGAAAACGGTTGACGCCGGCCTTTTAGGGTGGTATAACGACTAAACCTAGAGCGTGCTATGAGAAACAAGAAATTTTTTGTTCTGCTGGTTCTTTTTAGCCTGTTTTCCTGGGCCTGCTCCTCTGCGCACAAGCCCAAGACGACTGACCCGGGGCCCATCATCATCACGGCGGCCCCCCAGACGCCCGCCGAGACCCCTCCTCCAGCCGAGCCTCTGCCGGCAGTCCAAGAGCAGCAGGCGGGCCAGCCCGAGACGCAGGGCGAAACCGAGCCGTCCGACAAAGACTTGCTGACCGAGAAAGAAACCCCCTCCGTCCTCCTCGACGAGGCCCTCAATATCTACCAGGAAGCCATTTCCTCCTGGGAAAAGGGCGACAACGAGGCCGCCCTGCAGTCTCTCGACGAGGCCTATTCCCTGATGCTCAAGGTCCGGCTCCAGCCCGATTCCCCCATGATCCAGGAGAAAAACGACCTCCGGCTCCTGATCGCCCAGCGCGTCCAGCAGATCTACGCCTCGCGGCCGGTGATCGCCGGGGACAATCACAAGACCATCCCGCTCGACGAGAACAAAGACGTCATGAGCGAGATCGTCTCCTTCCAGGGCAGGGAGAAAAAACTCTTCCTCGAGGCCTACGAGCGCTCCGGCCATTTCCGCGAGATCATCCTCGATGAGCTGCGGCGGGAAGGGCTGCCGGAGGAGCTCTCCTGGCTGCCGATGATCGAGAGTTGGTTCAAAGTCAAGGCCCTGTCGCCCGCCCGGGCCCTCGGCCCCTGGCAGTTCATCTCCTCGACGGGCTACCGGTTCGGCCTGAGGCGCGACCGCTATGTCGACGAGCGCATGGACCCCGTCAAGTCCAGCCGGGCCGCCGTCCAGTACCTGGGCCAGCTCCACTCTTTCTTCGGCGACTGGACGACCGCCCTGGCCGCCTACAACTGCGGCGAGGCCAGGGTCCAGAATACGATCCGCACCCAGCGCATCAATCACCTGGACAACTTCTGGGACCTCTACCGGCAGTTGCCGGTCGAGACGGCCCGGTTCGTGCCCCGCTTCATCGCCGCCGTGCTGATCATCAACAACCCTGAGAAATACGGATTCGAGCTGCCGGCGCCCAACCCGCCCATGCAGTTCGAGACGGTCACCGTCAAGACCCCCTTCAAGCTGGCGAGCCTGGCGGCCAAACTGGGGGTCGATCCCGCGGAGCTGTGCTCCCTCAATCCCGAGCTCCGGCAGGAATCGACGCCGAACTATGATTATCCGCTGAGGGTCCCCGTGGGGAGCGCCGAAAGGACCACCCTGGCCATGAACGACCTGCCCAAGTGGATTCCCCCCGAGAGCGAATTCAACTGGCACTACGTGAAGAGTGGCGAAACGCTGGGGGCGATCGCCAAGCGCTACCGGACGTCGGTGGCGGCCATCACCCGGCTGAACGGGCTGCGCAACCCACGCTACCTCAGGATCGGCCAGCGGCTCAAGATCCCGGGACGCGGGTTCGCCGCCTCGTCCTCACTACCCCCCGGTCCGGCCAAAGGAGCCGGGCCGGCCGTCAGCAACTGATTACGGCGCCTCTTCGTGCGATTTCCAGGGGACATCGGATGGTGGCACGGCGCCAATCCCGCGGCTTAAAGATGCTCGGCAGGGTCGGATGGGGATGGCGCCCCGAAGACCCCCGTACTTGCCTGAGGCCCATTCCCAGACCCTAATCTTAGATAGTACCCACCCTATTCCCTCCCTAGACAGGGAGGGAAAAAGGTCAGTGCCTCAGGAGAGGTCGGAAGGGGTCCCGTCGCTTTCGCGACGGGGGAACCGACGGGACTGGTCCCCGGGGGTCCGGGGGGCTAGGGGCGCATCTCCGTCCGATCCTGCCGGGGCGCGCGGACAGAGACGCGCCGTGACAGGACCCTCTTGACGATCACCCAAAAAGAAATGCGCTTGGACTGAACTACTTCGCCGGCTTCTTGGCCTCTTTGGCCTTCTTTTTCTTTTCTTTCTTCTTGAACTCGGACCCGACCAGCTCGATCAGGGACATATCGGCGCCGTCGCCCATGCGGGGCCCGAGCTTGACGATCCGGGAATAGCCGCCCGGACGCTGCCCGAACCGCGGTCCCAGCTCGTCGAAGACCTTGGTGACCACCGATTCCTTGCGGATGAACGCGCCCGCCTGCCGGCGCGCGTGCAGCGTGCCCTTCTTCCCCAGCGTGATCATCTTTTCCGCGATCGGCCGGACCTCCTTGGCCTTGGCGGTCGTCGTCCGGACGCGCTCCTTCTCCAGAAAGGAGGTCACCAGATTGCGCAACATGGCCAGCCGGTGAGCGGTTGGCCGCCTCAGTTTTCGACCCGAAACCCCGTGCCTCATTCCGCGGACTCCTTTCGCTTCTTTTGTTCTTGGACCTCATTCTGGATCCGCTCGACCAGCTTGGGATGGAGGTCCAGGCCCAACCCGAGGCTCAGGTTCCCCAGGGTCTCTTTGATCTCGGCCAGCGATTTCCGGCCGAAGTTCTTGGTCTTGAGCAGCTCATCCTCGCTCTTCTGGACGAGCTCGTAGATCCTCTCGATGCCCGCCGACTTGAGGCAGTTCGACGACCGGACCGAAAGCTCCAGGTGCTCGATCGGCTTGAGGAGCACGTCGAACTGGCTGATGTAGGGGATCTCTTTCGTCGAAGCGGCGGGCTCCCGCTCCAGCGGCTCGTCCACCACGCTCAGGAAGATGGCGACGTGGTCGCGCAGGAGCTTGGCCGACTGGGAGAGCGCCTCCGTCGGGCTGACCGCGCCGGTCGTCCAGATCTCCAGGCTCAGGTTCTCGTAGTCAATCCGCTTACCCACCCGGGCGGGCTCGACGCGGTAGTTGACCTTCTTGACCGGCGAGTGCGAGGAGTCGAGCGGGATGAAGTCCACGCTCAGGTCCTCGTCGAGGTTCTGCTCGGCGGACACGTAACCCCGGCCGTTCCGGACGATCATCTCGATCTCGAGCTTCCCGTCCTTGTCCAGCGAGGCGATCGGCACGTCGGGGTCCAGGATCTCGATGTCGCCGTCGTGCTCGATGTTCGAGGACTTGGCCACCGCCGGGCCCTCCATCTTCAGGGTCATGCGCTTGGTCTGGTCCGTCTTGAGCTTGAGCGGGATGCCCTTCAGGTTCAGGATGATGTCGGTGACGTCTTCGACGACGCCCGGGATGGTCGAGAACTCGTGAAGGACGCCCTCGATCCGGACGGCGGTGATGGCCGCGCCGGAGATCGAGGACAGCAGGATCCGCCGCAGCGCATTGCCCACGGTCACGCCGTAGCCCCGCTCGAACGGCTGGGCCCAGAAGCGGCCGAACTTGTCGCTGAGCGTGTCGTAGTCGCACTCCAGGAACTTGGGTCTCTGAAAACCTGACTCTGTCATGTTCCCTCCTTTTGGGGGTGCCTCTTCAAACCGATCACTTGGAATAGAGCTCGACGATGTAGTGCTCTTCGATCGGCAGGGTGATGTCCTGGCGCGTCGGCAGGGCGGACACTTTGGCCCGGAGATTGTCCCAGTCGACCGCGACCCAGCCGGGCAGCGTCTTGTTGCGGTTGCCGCTGATCAGGCCCTTGAGGTCCTCGTACTTGGCCGACCGGGGCCGGAGCGTGATCTCCTGGCCCTCGTCGACGAGGAAGGACGGGACCGTCACCCGGCGCTCGTTCACCAGGAAGTGGCCGTGCGAGATGAGCTGGCGGCCGTGGGCCCGCGACCGGGCGAAGCCGATGAGATAGACGACGTTGTCCAGCCGCCGCTCCAGCAGGCTCAGCAGGTTCTCGCCGGTGATGCCTTTCTGCCGCTCGGCGCGGGTGAAGAACAGCCGGAACTGGCGCTCGGTCATCCCGTAATACCTCTTGAGCTTCTGCTTCTCGTGGAGCTGGATGGCGTAGCCGAGCAGGCGGCGCCGGGCCCGGCCGTGCTGGCCGGGGGGATAGGAGCGCCTCTCGACGGGGCACTTCTCGGAGAGACACTTGTCTCCCTTGAAAAACAGCTTGGTGCGTTCCACGCGGCACTGCCGGCAAACAGGTTCAGAGTATCTTGGCATCGTTGTCTCCTCTGGGCCCTAGACCCGGCGCCGGCGGGGCACCCGGCAGCCGTTGTGCGGGATGGGCGTGACGTCCCGGATGGACTTGATCTCGATCCCCGCCGACTGCAGGGCCCGGATGGCCGACTCGCGGCCGGCGCCCGGACCGGACACGCGGATGTCCACGTACTTGACGCCGGCGTCCCGCGCCTTGTTCGAAGCGTCCTTGGCCGCCAGCTGGGCGGCGAAGGGCGTGCCCTTGCGGGCGCCCTTGAACCCGGCCGTCCCGGAGCTGGCCCAGCAGATGGTCCCGCCGTCGTGGTCGGTGATGGTGATGATCGTATTGTTGAACGTCGCCTGGATGTGGGCGACGCCGAAGCCGACGTCCCGCCGGACCTTCTTCTTGGTCTTTGTCTTCGGCATGAGCTCTCTCTCCTTAACTCGCCTGGGGCTTGATCTTCTTGATGGCGTGGCCGTGCACGCCCTTGCGGGTGCGGGCGTTGGTCTTCGTCCGCTGGCCGCGCACGGGCAGCTTCCTCTTGTGGCGCATCCCGCGGTAGCAGCCGATGTCGATCAGCCGCTTGATGTTGACGCTGATCTCCTTCCGGAGGTCGCC
The DNA here is from genome assembly GCA_963764885.1 of Candidatus Aminicenantota bacterium. GTDB lineage: Bacteria > Acidobacteriota > Aminicenantia > Aminicenantales > UBA8522 > CAVSCD01. The sequence continues at coordinate 51,310 of CAVXUH010000008.1, read as the reverse complement.
CTCGATCTTCTCCCGCTTCTCGATGATCTGGCGGATCTTGTTGATCTCGTCCTCGGACAGCGCCTTGACCTTCTTGTTCTTGTCGATCTTGGCCTCGGCCAGGATCGTGTTGGACTTGGAGCGGCCGATCCCGTAGATGTAGGTGAGGCCGATCTCGATGCGCTTTTCGGGTGGCAGTGTGATGCCAGCGATTCTTGCCATCTCTACCTCGCTTAGCCTTGTCTTTGCTTATGCCGCGGGTTGATGCAGATGACGCGCAGGATTCCCTTGCGGCGGACGATCTTGCAGTTGCGGCAGATTTTTTTGACGGAAGCTCTGACTTTCATGGGCCTTGTCCTTATTTATATCGATAAGTAATGCGTCCCTTGGTCAAGTCGTAGGGCGACAGCTCGACGAGCACCTTGTCGCCGGGCAGGATCCGGATGAAGTGCTTGCGCATCTTCCCCGAGATGTGGGCGAGGATCTTGTGCTTGTTCGTCAGCTCCACCCGGAACATGGCGTTCGGCAGGGTCTCGATGACCGTGCCCTCGGTTTCGTAGACATCCTGCTTAGGCATGGCGGTTCACCTCAGGGGCGGAGGATCGGTCCTTCTCCCCTTCCCTCAGGCTCAGGATCTCGACGCCGGCGGGCGTCACGGCGACGGTATGCTCGAAGTGCGCCGCCAGGCTGTGGTCCCGCGTCACGGCCGTCCAGCCGTCGGCCAGGATATCCTCCTGCCAGTCGCCGGCCGCGATCATCGGCTCGATGGACACGGTCAGCCCTTCCTTGATCTTCGGGCCGCGCCCGGGCGGGCCGAAGTTGGGCACCTGCGGCTCCTCGTGCGGCGAGTGGCCGATGCCGTGGCCGACGAACGAGCGGATGACCGAGAAGCCCTGCGCTTCGACGTACTGCTGGACGGCGTGCGAGACATCGGAGATGCGGTTGCCGGCCTTCAGCTGGCCGAGTCCCTGGAAGAACGACTCCTCGGCGCAGGCGATCAGCCGCCGCGCCAAGGGGCTGACCTCGCCGACGGGAACCGTCAGCGCCGCGTCCCCGTAGAAACCCTCGAACTTCACCCCGAAGTCGAGGCCGATGATGTCCCCCTCCCGGAGCCGCCTCTCCGAGGGGATGCCGTGGATGATCTCCTCGTTGACCGACGTGCAGAGGGAAGCCGGGTAGCCGCGGTAGCCCTTGAAGGCGGGCTCGGAGTGGAGGTCCCGGGCCCTCGCCTCGGCGAAGGCGTCGAGCTCCCGGGTGCTGACGCCGGGCCGGACGAGCCCGGCCACCTCGCCCAGCACTTGGGCGACGATCCGGTTGCTCTCCCTCATCGCGGCGATCTCCTGGGGGCTCTTGTAGATGATCATGCCCCCGCCTTCCCCTGTCCTTTTTCGCCCAGGACCCGGTCCAGGATGGCGGTGATCCGGCCGAAGACCTCGTCGACCGGTCCGGAGCCCTCCACGAGGTGGTAGACGTTCTTGGCCTGGTAGTGCCCGCGGATATGCGCCGTCTGGTCTTCGTAGACGCGCAACCTCTCGGCGATGACCTTGGGATCGTCGTCCGGCCGCTGGAAGAGCGAGCCGCCGCAGTCGTCGCAGCAGCCCTCGACGCGAGGCTCGCGCCCGGCCGGGCCGTAGATGGCCTTGCAGCCGGAGCAGGTCCATCGCTGGCTCAGGCGGTCGATGATCTCGGCCGCCGGGACGGCGATCTCGATTACCGCTTCGGGCCGCGCCCCGTCCAGGGTTTCCAATATCTTCACCTGGGAAAGGTTCCTGGGAAACCCGTCGAGGAGATAGCCCGCGCGGCAATCCGGCCTGGCCAGCCGCTGGCGGAGGAGCCCCTCGACGATCTCGTCGTTCACCAGGAGCCCCTGGCGCATGATGGCGTCGGCGCGCCGGCCCAGGGGCGTCCCGTCGCGGACCGCCTCCCGGAGCAGGTCCCCGGTCGAGACCTTGGGCAGGCCGTATTTTCGCTCGACGAGGTCCGCCTGGGTCCCCTTGCCGGAGCCGGGCGGGCCGAACAGGATGATTCTCATCCCCTACCCCCGCCTCCCTTTGATGCGGCTCCGCCTCATGAAACCTTCGTAGTGCCGCATCACGAGCTGGGCTTCGATCTGCTGCATGGTGTCCATGGCGACGCCCACGACGATCAGGATCGAGGTGCCGCCGAAGTAGAAATCGATGTTCAGACCCTGGGTGAACCAGCGCGGCAGGTTGGCGTCCAGGAAGTTGCCGATGAGCGGGAGCCCCTGGACCTTGAAGCCCGTGATCAGGAATTCGGGCAGGATGGCGATGGCCGCCAGGTAGACCGCGCCGATCAGGGTGATCCGCGAGAGCGTCGCGTCGATGAAGTCCGAGGTGTTCTTGCCCGGCCGGATCCCCGGGATGAAGCCGCCGTACTTTCTCAGGTTGTCGGCGACGTCCACCGGGTTGAAGACGATGGATACGTAGAAATAGGTGAAGAAGATGATGGCCGCGATGTACAGCAGGTTATAGAGGGGCGTTCCCATGGCGAACTGCTGGGCGATCGTCTGGAAGAACGGGACGTTGATCAGGGTGGCGAAGGTCTGCGGGATGGTGATGATCGAGGCGGCGAAGATGATCGGGATGACGCCCCCGGTGTTCACCCGGAGCGGCAGGTGCGTGCTCTGGCCGCCGTAGACGCGCCGGCCCACGACCCGCTTGGCGTAGGACACGGGCAGCCGCCGCTGGCCCCGCTCGACGAAGATGATGATGGCGATGACCGCCAGCATGATGGCCCCGAGGACGATCAGGCGCAGGGGGTCCATGCTGCCGGTTCTGAGTCCGGAGACGAGGCCCCCCAGGCCCCGCGGGAAATCGACGACGATGCCGGCGAAGATGATGAGCGAGATGCCGTTGCCGATGCCCCGCTCCGAGATCTGTTCGCCCAGCCACATGATGAAGACCGTGCCCGTCGTCAGGGTCAGGACCGTCAGGAACTGGAACCCGATCCCCGGGTTGGGCACGATCGCCGCGCCGCCCGGGCTCTTCAGCGCCTGGAGGAAGAAGCTGATGCCCAGGCCCTGGACGAAGCAGATCACCAGGGTCCCGTACCGGGTGTACTGGGTGATCTTCTTCCGGCCCATCTCGCCTTCCTTGGACAGCCTCTCGAGATAGGGCCAGACGACCTGGAGGAGCTGGAGGATGATCGAGGCGCTGATGTAGGGCATGATCCCCAGGGCGAAGATGGTCATCCGGGACATGTTCCGGCCGGAGAAGAGGTCGATGAACCCGAAGATGGTGCCCTTCTGGGATTGCCAGAACTCGGCCAGCGCGTCGGCGCTGATGCCGGGGTTGGGGATCTGCGCCCCGATCCGGTAGACGGCCAGGAGCGCGAGCGTGAAGAACAGGCGCTTCCGGAGCTCCGGAATGCTGAAGATGTTCCTGATGCTGCCGAACATTATGGCTTTCCGATCAGGATCGCCTGCCCGCCGGCCTGCTCGATCTTCCGGACGGCCGATTCGGAGAAGCGATGGCCCTGGATCTTCCTGGGGACGGAGATCTCGCCCCGGCCCAGGATCTTGATCCGCGCCGATTCCTTTTTGATCAGGCCCGCCGCGACCATTTCCTTCGGCCCGATCTCCTCCTTGTCCAGGCGGGCCAGCCGGTCGAGGTTGACCTCGGTGTATTCCGTCTTGAAGACGTTGGTGAACCCCCGCTTCGGCAGGCGGCGGTGGATGGGCATCTGCCCGCCCTCAAACCCCTTCATCTGGGAAAAACCGGCGACGGACTTCTGTCCCTTGTGGCCGCGGCCGGCGGTCTTGCCCTGCCCGGACCCGGGACCCCGTCCCTTCCGCTTATTGTTCTTTTTTGACCCTGCTGCGGGCCGCAAGTTGCTCAGGTTCATTTCGAGATGACCTCCACCTTGACCACGTGGATGATCTTGTTGATCATCCCCCGGATCTCCGGAATATCGGGGCGGACGACGGAGGAATTGATCTTCCGGAGCCCCAAGCCCCTGGCCGTAATCCGCTGGTTCTGCGGGTAGCCGATCAGGCTCCGGACCAGCGTGATGCGCAGCTCGCCGCTCCCGGCGGCCTTCTTACCGACCTTGGGCGCCGTCATGGCCGCACCGTTTCCCTGCCCTTGCCCCGCTTGAGGGACATGGACTCGGCGCTCCGAAGCTGCTGCAGGGCCTTCAGCGTTGCGTTGGCCACGCTGAAGGGATTGTTGCTGCGGATCGACTTGGTCAGGATGTCCTTGATCCCGGCCAGCTCGACGATCACCCGGACCGCGCCGCCGGCGATCACGCCCGTTCCCTGGGAAGCGGGGCGCAGAATGACGGTCCCGGCGCCGTCCTCCCCGCGCACGAGGTGCGGGATGGTCGTCCCGGCCAGCGGCACGGTGATGAGCCGCTTTTTGGCGGCCTCGACGGCTTTGGAGATGGCCATCGGGACCTCGCGGGCCTTGCCTTTGCCCACGCCGACCTGGCCCTTCTCATTGCCCACCGCGGCCAGGGCGGAAAAGCTCAGGTTCTTGCCGCCCTTGACGACCTTCGTCACCCGGCGGATCGAGATCACCTGGTCTCTGTATTCGGATTCGGGTTCGTTGTCCTGCGGCCTTCTTCGTCGATCCTCTCTCAATTCACTCCTCCTTCAGGCGTTCGCCGTCCCCGGTCAGAAGATCAGCCCGCCCTTCCTCAGGGCGTCGGCGACGGTCTTCACGCGTCCGTGGTACGGGTAGGTGCCCCTGTCGAAAACGATGGTCTGGATATTCTTGTCCTTGAGACGCTGCGCCAGGATCTCTCCCAGCCGTCCGCAGGCATCCTTATTCTTGAAATTCTTGCTCTGCTCTTTGAACGCTTTCCCCACCGTGCAGGCGGACGCGAGCACGGCGTGCCGCCCATCGTCGATGGCCTGGGCATACACGTAGCGGTTGCTCTTGAAAACGTGGACCCTGGGCCGCGCGGCCGTCCCGGTGATCCGGGACCGGATCCGCTTGCGGACCTTGGCCTTGGCCTCTTTTTTCCTTTCCGAAATGTCCTTACGCACCGGCCACCCCCGCCTTCCGTTCTTTCTTGATCAGCCGCTCGCCGACAAACCGGATGCCCTTGAGCTTGTACGGGTCGGGCACGCGGAACCGCTTGATGTCCTCGGCGACCTGCCCGACCTGCTGCTTGTCGATGCCCTTGACCGTGACCAGCGTCGGCTTCTCGACGGCGATCTGGATGCCCGCCGGGATCTTGAACCTGACCGGCTTGGAGTAGCCGACGCTCAGCTCCAAGTGATCTTTATCGAGCTTGGCCCGGTAGCCCACGCCCACGATCTCCAACTGCTTGACGAAACCCACGGTCACGCCGAGCAGGGCGTTGTTCGCCAGGCTCCGCGCCAGCCCGTGGTTCGTGCGCTTTTCCTTGGTCTCCTCGTCCCGGGTAAAGACGAGCGTCTTGTCCTCCAGCCGGGCTTCGATGCCAGCGAACAGGGGCGAGGAGAGCTTCCCCTTGGAGGACTCGAACTCGACCTTGTCCGGCTGGACCGTCACTTTGACGCCCTCCGGCACCGCGATCGGCTTGCGTCCGACTCTCGACATCTTCAGCTTCTCCCTTGTCTCGACTCTACCAGATATAGCACAGGATCTCGCCGCCCAGCCCGAGGTCGGCGCACCGCTTGTCCGTCATCAGGCCCTTCGAGGTGGAGATGACGGCGGTCCCCAGCCCGTCCAGGACCTTGGGGATGGAATCGCGGGTGCAGTACAGGCGGCGGCCCGGCCGGCTGATCCGGCGGATGCCCGAGATGATGCTCGTGTTGTCGTCGCCGTACTTGAGCGAGATGCTCAGGATACCCTGTTTCTTGTCGTCGATGACCTTAAAATTCCGGATATAGCCCTCCTCCTTGAAGATCCGGGCGATCTCCGTCTTCAGCTTGGAGGAGGGAATCATCACCTCTTTCCTCTTGATCAGCGCGGCGTTTCTGATCCGCGTCAGCAAATCCGCGATCGGGTCCGTTTGACTCATGGTCTCTTCCTTTCCCGGCCTTTACCAGGAGGCCTTGGTGAGCCCCGGGATGTCTCCCTTCAGGGCGAGCTGCCGCAGGCAGAGCCGGCACATGTCGAACTTGCGGTAATAGGCCTTGGAGCGGCCGCAGATCCGGCAGCGGTTCTTCCGGCGCACGGCGAACTTGGGCTTTTTCAGGTACTTGGCGTAAGCAGCAGTTGTCGACATATCAACCTTCCTTTATCCGGCCTGGGACTCGCGAAAGGGCATCCCCAGCTTCTTCAGCAGGGCCAGGGCTTCCTCGTCGTGCCGCGCCGTGGTCACGATCGTGATGTTCATGCCGCGCGGCCTCTCGACCTTGGTGTAGTCGATCTCCGGGAAGACCAGCTGGTCCCGGAGAGCCAGCGTGTAGTTGCCCCGGCCGTCGAACGACTTGGGGGAGACGCCCTTGAAGTCGCGGACGCGCGGGAGCACGATGTTGACCAGCCTGTCCAGGAACTCGTACATGCGCCGGCTTCTCAGCGTCACGAAGCAGGCGATCGGCTGGCCCTTCCTCAGCTTGAAGGACGAGATCGATTTCTTGGCCCGGCTGATGACCGGCAGCTGGCCGGCGATCTGGCTGAGCTCGGCCCGGGCCGTGTCCAGCAGCTTGATATTCTGGATGGCGTCTCCCGCTCCCATGTTCAGCACGATCTTCTCCAGCCGCGGGACGGCCATCCGGTTCTTGATCCCGAGCTCCTTCTGGAGATCGAGGATGATTTCGTTCTTATACTTATCGTAGAGGCGGCTCATGGCGTCTTCCTTACTTCTGTTTCTCGAGTGTCAGCCCGCACTTCTGGCAGACCCTGGCCCGGGTGCCGTCCTCGAGCACCTTGCTCTGGAGGCGGACCCCCTGCTCGCACTCCGAGCAGTAGAGCATCACGTTGGCCACCGACAGGGGGGCTTCCTTCTCCATGATGCCGCCCTGGACGTTCTTGCTCCGGTCCGGCTTGATGAAGGCCTTGACGAAATTGATCTTCTCCACCATGACGCGGTTCTTCTCGGGGAAGACCATCAGGACCTTGCCCGTCTTGCCCTTGTCCTTGCCCTTCCTGACGATGACGATATCGCCCTTTTTCAGCCGCGGCCTGCGCATCAGAGGACCTCCGGCGCCAGCGAGACGATCTTCATGAACTTCCGTTCCCGGAGCTCCCGGCCGACCGGGCCGAAAACGCGGGTGCCCACGGGCTCGCCGGCCTTGTCGATGATGACGGCCGCGTTGTCGTCGAACCGGATGTAGGAGCCGTCCTTCCGGCGGAGCTCCTTCCGGGTCCGGACGACCACCGCCCGCACCACCTTGCCCTTGGGGATCTTGCTCTCCGCCTCGGCCTCCTTGACCGTGGCCGAGATGATGTCGCCCAGCGAGGCCAGCCGGCCGACCCCGCCGCCCTGCGGCGTGATGCAGGAGATCAGCCGGGCGCCCGAGTTATCGGCCACCTTGAGCTTCGTTCGCATCTGGATCATTCTTTAGCCTCCCTGGTCCCGGTCTCCGCCTCGGCCGATGTCAGGCCGACGATCTCCGTGACCCGCCACCGCTTGCGGCGGCTGATCGGCCGGGTCTCGATGATCCGGACGACATCGCCGACCTTGCACTTCTCGTACTCGTCGTGGGCGAGGAACAGCTTGCGGCGCTTGATGATCTTCTGGTACAGGGGGTGCCGCAGCTGCCGCTCGACGAGAACGGTCACGGTCTTCTTCATCTTCTTGCCGACGACGACACCGACCTTGGCGGTCTTCCTGGGTTGCTCTTTGGCGTCCATTCTCTATTCCTTCCCCCGGCGTTTTTCATCGAGCACGGTCTTGATCCTGGCGATCTCGCGGCGGATGTTCCGGAGCTTCATCGGGTTCTCCAGCTGGCCGAGCGTATGCTGAAACCGGAGCTTGAACAGCTGGTCCGCGAGCTCTTTCTCCCGCGTCCGGAGCTCGTCGTTGGACAGTTCTTTCAGTTCTTGGGCCTTCATCTGAGTTCTCGACTTTCGCGCGAAATGAACCGGGTCTTGATCGGCAGCTTGCGGGCCGCCAGGACCATGGCTTCCTTGGCCACGGTCTCGGGGACGCCCTCGAGCTCGTAGATGATCTTGCCCGGCCGGATGACGTCGACCCAGAATTCCGGGTCGCCCTTGCCCTTCCCCATTCGGACCTCGGTCGGTTTCTTGGTGACCGGCTTCCAGGGGAAGGAACGCACCCAGAGCTTGCCGCGCCGCTTCATGAAACGGGTGATGGTGACGCGGCCGGCCTCGAGCTGCCGGGCGGTAAGCCAGCACGGCTCCAGGGCCTGCAGGCCGAATTCCCCGAAGGAGAGCTCGGCGCCCCGGGTCGCCTTGCCGCTCATGCGGCCGCGGTGGCTCTTCCTGAACTTGACTTTCTTGGGCATCAACATGGTCAGATCTCCTCGACCTCGGCGGTCTGGGAGGTCATCTTGGCCTTCTCCGTGTCGTTGCGGTAGATCCAGACCTTGATGCCGATCTGGCCGTAGGTGGTGAACGCCTCGGTGAAGGCGTAATCGATATCCGCCCGGAGGGTTTGGAGGGGGAGCCTCCCCTTGAGGTACCACTCCGTTCGGGCGATCTCCACCCCTCCCAGCCGTCCCGAGCACATCACCTTGATCCCCTTGGCGCCCATCTTCAGGGCCGTCTCGACCGCCCGGCGCATCGCCCGCCGGTAGGCGATCCGCTTCTCGAGCTGGACGGCGATGCCCTCGCCGACCAGCAGCGAGTTGAGCTCGGGCTTGTCCACCTCGCGGATGTCCACATAGGCTTCCCGCTTGACGATGCCCTCCAGGAAGTTCTTGAGGCTCTCGATCTCCTTGCCGCCCCGGCCGATGATGATGCCGGGCCGGGCCGTGTGGATGATCACCCGGACCTTGGGGCCGATGCGCTCGACGACGATCTCGGAGATGCCGGCGTGGCTGTACTTCTTCTTGATCTCCTTCTTCATCGTCAGGTCCTCGTGGATGAGCCGGCTGTAATCGCGGCTCTTGGAGAACCACCGGGACGACCACGTCTTATTGAAACCCAGTCGAAAACCGAACGGATGCGTCTTCTGTCCCACTGTGCTAACTCCCTTTCTTTTCTTGCAGATAGATGTGGACGTGGCTCGTCCGTTTCAGGATGCGGTAGGCCCGCCCCTGCGGCGCCGGCCGGACCCTCTTCGCCTGCGGCCCCTCGTCGATGTAGATCTTGCCGATGACCAGGGTGTCGACGTCGAGGTTGGGGACCTTCTGCTGGGCGTTGGCGACGGCCGACCGGAGCACTTTCTCGATGATCTGGCTGGCCTTCCTCTTCTCCGAAAAGCGGAGGATGGTCAACGCCTCGCCGACGTACCGATCGCGGACGGTGTCGGCCACGAGCCGGGCCTTCTGGGCGGAGATCCGGATGTACCGGGCGACCGCGCTGGAGACATAGCTGGCTTCGCTCATCTTACTTGCCTATCTTGACGGCCTTGGCGGCCTTGGTCGTGTGTCCCCTGAAGGTCCGGGTCGGCGAGAACTCGCCCAGCTTGTGACCCACCATGTTCTCGGTGACGAAGACCGGGATGAACTTGTGCCCGTTGTGGACGGCGATGGTGATGCCCACCATCTCCGGGATGATGGTCGAGCGCCGCGACCAGGTCTTGATCACCTTCCGCTCCTTGACCGAGCGCATGGACAGCACTTTTTCCCGCAACGGATCGTCGATGAAAGGGCCTTTGCGAAGTGACCGGCTCATGGTTACTTACTCCTTCTCCGGACGATGAAGACCTGGGTCCGCTTGTTGCCGCGCGTCTTGTAGCCCTTGGTGGGAATCCCTTCCGGGCTGACCGGATTCCGGCCGCCCTTCGACTTCCCCTCGCCGCCTCCGTGCGGATGATCGACGGGGTTCATGGCGGTGCCGCGGACGTGGGGCCGCCAGCCGAGCCAGCGGTTCCGGCCGGCCTTGCCGACCGAGATGTTCTGGTGGTCGAGGTTGCTGACCTGGCCGATCGTCGCCCGGCAGTCCACGTGGACCTTGCGGATCTCCGAGCTCGGCAGGCGCACCTGGGCGTAGTCGCCCTCCTTGGCCAGGATCTGGGCGCCGCTGCCGGCCGACTTGGCCACCTGCCCGCCCTTGTGCTTCCGGAGCTCGATGTTGTGGATGATGGTGCCCAGGGGGATGAACCGGAGGGGCATGGCGTTTCCCGGGAGGATGTCCACCTGGGAGTCCGCCGAGACGATCGTCTGCCCGACCTTGAGGTTCAGGGGCGTCAGGATGTACCGCCGCTCGCCGTCCCGGTACTTCACGAGCGAGATGAAGGACGAGCGATTGGGGTCGTATTCGATCGTCTCGACGATGCCCGGGATATCGATCTTGTCGCGCTTGAAATCGACCGCCCGGTACATCCGCTTGTGGCCGCCGCCGCGATGGCGCGAAGCGAGATGCCCGCGGGAATCGCGGCCGCCCGATACCGGCAGGTAATCGAGCAGCGGCTTATAGGGTTCGCGGGTCGTCAGCTCGCTGTAGGTCAGGCCCGTCCGATGCCGCAGACCGGCCGTCCGAGGTCGATATGTCTTGATGCCCATGTTAAACCGCCTCGAAGTATTCGATCATTTTTTCGCCTTCCCGGAGCTTGACGTAGGCCTTTTTCCAGGTCTTGGTCAGGCCTTTGTTGCGGCCGACGCGCCGCCACTTGCCCACTTTGATCTGGGTCTTGACGGCCTCGACCTTGACCTTGAACAGCTGCTCCACCGCCTTCTTGATCTCGGTCTTGTTGGCGTGACGGGAGACCTCGAAACAGACCTCCCGGTTGGCTTCCTTGAGCTGAGTGCTCTTCTCGGTGATGATCGGCCGGATGATGATCTGGTGCGGGTCTTTCATTTCGACATCCTTTCGATGACCGTCTCGAGGGCCCGCCGGCTGAAGACGAGCCAGGTGTGGCCGATCACGTCGAAAGCGGCCAGCTCGGCGGCGTCGACGGCCTTGACCTTGGGGATGTTCCGCAGGGCCAGGAAGAGGTTGCGGTTCTCGTTCTTATCCACGATCAACGCCGAGTCGAGGCTGAGCGAGGCCAGCCACTGGGCGGCGGCCTTGGTCTTGGGCTCCGCCAGGCTGATCTCGTCGAGGACCAGGATGCGGCTCTCTTCCTGCCTCAGGGCCAGGGCGGACTTGAGCGCGCTGCGCTTGGCCTGCCGGGGGATCTCGTAGGAATAGTCCCGCGGCTGCGGGCCGTGCATGCTGCCGCCCTTTCTCCAGAGAGGGCTGCGGATGCCGCCGGCTCGGGCGCGGCCGGTGCCTTTCTGGCGCCAGGGCTTGCGGTTCGAGCCCGTGACCTCTCCCCGGGTTTTGGTGGCGGCGGTGCCCCGCCGGATGGCAGCCTGGTGCTGGACCACCGATTCGTAGAGCAGGTGCCCCTTCACAGGGTAGGAAAAAACGGCGGCCGGGAGCTCGATCTCGCCGGCGGCCTGTCCGGTTGCGTTCAGAACTGGAACTTTCGCCATGGTCCTCTCTCTTCGGCGCCTCAAGCCGCCTGGGGCGTGAAGCCCTCCTTGCAGATCAGGAGATACCCGCCCCGGGGCCCGGGGACGGCGCCCCTGACGAGCAGGAGGTTGTTTTCCTTGTCGGCCTCGACGACCTTGAGGTTCTTGACCGTAACCCGGTCATGCCCCATGTGGCCGCCCATCCGCGTTCCCTTCATGACCCGCGAAGGATACGAGGATGCGCCGATCGAACCGGGCGCGCGGTGGAACATCGAGCCGTGGGAGGCCCCGCCTCCCCGGAAGTGATGCCGGGTGACGACGCCCTGGAAGCCCTTGCCCTTGGAGGTCCCGATCACGTGGACCAATTCGCCCGCCTGGAAGATGTCCACCAGCACCTGGTCGCCCTCTTTGACCTCGGCCTGGGCGGTGAACCGGAACTCGCGGAGGAGCCGGGTCGGCGGGACGCCCGCCTTCTGGAAATGCCCGACCGTCGCCTTGCCGGGCTTCCGGACGGCCTTCTCCTCGACGAACCCGAGCTGGACGGCCACGTAGCCGTCCTTCTCGGCGGTCTTTTTCTGGATGACGGTGCACGGTCCGGCCTTGATGACCGTGACGGGGATGACATTGCCTTCGGCGTCGAAGGTCTGGGTCATCCCGACTTTCCTGCCGATCAACCCTTCGATCATCGTCATTCTCCCGAGGCCCCGAAGGCCTGGATCTCGACGTCGATCCCGGCCGGCAGGTCCAGCTTCTGGAGCTCTTCGATGGTGTCGTTGTTGTATTCGCTGATGTCGATCAGCCGCTTGTGAATCCTCATCTCGAAGTGCTCCCGCGATTTCTTGTCCACGTGCGGAGAGCGGAGGACGCAGTACCGGTGGATCTTCGTCGGCAGCGGGATCGGGCCCGCGATGTGGGCGCCGGTGCGCTTCGCCTTGGTGACGATGTCCTTGACCGACTGATCCAGGAGCCGGTTGTCGAACGATTGCAGCCTGATTCTGATTTTTTCCATGCTCGCCCTCTGTTCTCCGTAAGAAAAATCCTCTTCCTACCCTGTTTCCCCCTCCCCTGCGTTCCCCTCCCTCGGGGGGAGAGGCTCATGGGAAGGACGGTCTTTCTCTACTCCAGTATATCGGTCACCGAGCCCGCGCCCACCGTCCGTCCCCCCTCCCGGATGGCGAACCGCAGGCCCTTCTCCATCGCCACGTCCGTGATCAACGAGATCTCCAGGTTCACGTTGTCCCCGGGCATCACCATCTCCACCCCCGGTTCCAGCTTCACCGACCCCGTCACGTCCGTCGTCCGAAAGTAAAACTGCGGCCGGTAGCCCGTGAAAAACGGCGTGTGCCGGCCACCCTCTTCCTTCTTCAGCGCCAGCACCTGCGCCTTGCACCGCCGATGCGGCGTGATCGAGCCCGGCTTCGCCAGCACCATCCCCCTCTCCACGTCCGCCTTCTCCGTCCCCCTCAACAGCACCCCAACGTTGTCCCCGGCCATCCCCTCATCCAACAGCTTCCGGAACATCTCCACGCCCGTCACCACCCGCTTCCGCGTCTCCCCAAAACCCACGATCTCCACCTCTTCGCCCACCCGTACCTTCCCCCTCTCCACCCGGCCCGTCACCACCGTCCCACGGCCCGAGATCGTAAAGATATCCTCGATCGGCATCAAGAACGGCTGGTCCACCAGCCGCACCGGCTCCGGGATGAACGCATCCACCGCATCCATCAGCTCCAGGACCCGCTTGTTCCACTCGTTCCCCAAGTCCCCGTCCGACTCCATCGACTTCAGCGCGCTCCCACGGATGATCGGCGTCTTGTCCCCGGGAAACTCGTACTTCGTCAACAGCTCCCGCACCTCCAGCTCCACCAGGTCCAGGATCTCCGGGTCGTCCACCAGGTCCACCTTGTTCATGAACACCACGATCGCCGGCACGTTCACCTGCCGCGCCAGCAGTATGTGCTCCCGCGTCTGCGGCATCGGCCCGTCGTCCGCCGCCACCACCAGAATCGCCCCGTCCATCTGAGCCGCCCCGGTGATCATGTTCTTGATGTAGTCCGCGTGGCCCGGGCAGTCGATGTGCGCGTAGTGCCGCTTCGCTGTCTCGTACTCGATGTGCGCAATGTTGATCGTCAGGCCCCTCTCCTTCTCCTCCGGCGCGTTGTCGATCTGGTCGTAGGCCTTGAACGTTATCGTCGGGTTCTGCTTCGACAACACCCGCGTGATCGCCGACGTCAGCGTCGTCTTCCCGTGGTCGACGTGCCCGATCGTCCCGATGTTTAAGTGCGGCTTCGTCCTCGCAAACTTTGCCTTTGCCATTCTTTCCTCCTCCTCCTGACTATCTATGGACGGGCAGGCGTCCCTCGATCCGGGCGATGATCTCCTCCGCTACGGCGGGGGGCGTCTGCTGATATTTCCAGAATTCCAGGGAGAATACCCCTCTCCCCTGGGTGTTCGTCCGCAGGACGGTGGCGTAGCCGAACATCTCGGCCAGGGGGACCACCGCCTTGATGACCCGGGAGCCGCCGCGCATCTCCATGCCCTCGATCTTGCCGCGGCGGGCGTTGAGGTCGCCCACGATCCCGCCGAGATACTCGTCGGGGCTGACGACCTCGAGCTGCATCATCGGCTCGAGGAGCACGGGCTTGGCCCGGCCGGCGGCGTCGCGGAAGGCGAGCGAGCCGGCGATCTTGAACGCCAGCGGCGTTGAATCCACCTCGTGCCAGGAGCCGTTCACCAGGGTGGCCTTGACGTCCACGACCGGAAACCCGGCCAGGATGCCGGCCTCCATGGCCTCCCGGATGCCGTCCCGGACGCTGCCGACGAATTCCTTGGGAACGACGGCGCCCCGGGTTTCGTCCGAAAAAACAAAGCCGCTGCCCCGCGGCAACGGCTCGATGGCGATCTCGCAGTGACCGTACTGTCCGCGGCCACCGCTCTGACGGATGTATTTGCCCTCCCCCTTGGCGGCCTGCTGGACGGTCTCCTTGTAGGCGACCTGGGGCTTGCCGAGGTGGGCCTGGACGCCGAACTCGCGGTTCAGGCGATCCATGATGATCTCGAGATGGAGCTCGCCCATGCCGTAGACGAGCGTCTGGCCGGTCTGGGGGTCCTGGGCGACCCGGAAGGTCGGGTCCTCGCGGGTCAGCTTCTGGAGGGCGCCGGCCAGCTTGGCGTGCTCGACCCGGGTCCGGGGCTCGATGGTCGCGTTGATGACCGGCTCCGGGAACTTGATCGTCTCGAGGACGATCGGCCGGCTCCGGAGGCACAGTGTGTCCCCCGTGGACAGGTTCTTCATCGAGGCCAGGGCGGCGATGTCGCCGGCGTAGACCTCCTGGACCTCTTTCCGCTTATTGGCGTGCATCTCCAAGAGCCGAGAGACTCGCTCCTCCTCGTCCTTGGCCGAGTTGTAGAGGACCGAGCCGATCTTGGCCTTCCCCGAATAGACGCGGAAATAGGCCAGCGAGCCGACGAACGGATCGCTCATGATCTTGAAGACGAGCGCCGAGAACGGCTCGGCGTCCGAGGGGTGACGCTCCTCCTTCCCGCCCGTGCGCGGGTGCAGGCCGACCACGGGGGGGACGTCGGCGGGCGAGGGCAGGTAGTCCAGGACGGCGTCGAGCAGGGGGTGGACGCCCTTGTTCCGGAAGGAGGCGCCCACCAGGACGGGCACGAACTTCAGCCCGAGGGTCCCCCGGCGGATGGAGGCGCGGATCTCCCGGGCGGAGATCTCCTCGTTGCCGAGGTACTTCTCCATCAGGCTGTCGTCCGTCTCGCTCAGTGTTTCCAGCATTTCGTTTCTTTTGGCCCGGGCCTCTTCCCGGTGCTCCTCCGAGATCTCCCGGACCTCGAATTCGGTTCCGAGGAGGTCATGGCCCCAGTCGATCTCTTTCATCTCGACCAGGTCGATGACCCCGCGAAAATTCTCCTCACGGCCCAGGGGCAGCTGGATGACCAGCGGGCGGGCGTTCAGCCGTTTGCGGACCTGCAGAACGGCGATCTCGTGGTCCGCTCCGACCCTGTCCATCTTGTTGATGTAGACAATTCTCGGAACGCGGTACCGGTCGGCCTGCCTCCAGACGGTCTCGGTCTGGGGCTCGACGCAACCCACGCCACAGAGAATGATAATCGCCCCGTCGAGAACTCTTAAGGATCTCTCGACCTCGGCGGTGAAGTCTACGTGCCCGGGAGTGTCGATGATGTTAACGCGGTGGTCTTTCCAGTAGCAGGTGGTGGCCGCCGACGTGATCGTGATGCCACGCTCCTGTTCCTGCACCATCCAGTCCATGACCGCGGTGCCCTCGTCGACCTCTCCCATCTTGTACGTAATCCCCGTATAAAACAGGATGCGCTCCGTCGTGGTCGTCTTCCCCGCATCGATATGAGCCATGATGCCGATATTCCTGACTCTCTCGATCGGGTGAGAGCGCATACCGTCTTTTCTCCATCTGTCTCGTCAAATCCGCTTGTCGTTTCGTGGAGACTACCATCTATAATGTGCAAAAGCCCGGTTGGCTTCCGCCATCTTGTGCGTATCTTCCCGTTTCTTGATCGCGCCGCCCCGGAGGTTCATGGCGTCCATCACCTCGGCCGCCAGCTTCTCCTCCATGCTCTTGCCGCCCCGCGCCCGGGAGTAGTTCAGGAGCCAGCGCACGCCCACGGCCACCGACCGGTCCATGGGGACCTCGATGGGCACCTGGTAGGTCGCGCCGCCCACCCGGCGGGATTTGGTCTCGAGCACCGGCCGGACGTTCTCGATCGCCTTCTCGAAGGCCTTGAGGGGGTCCTCCTTGGTCTTCTGCTTGACGATCTCCATGGCGCCGTAAATGACGCTTTCCGCGGTGCTCTTCTTGCCCTTCTTCAGGAACAGGTTGATGAACCGGGAAACCAGCGTGCTGTTATAGAACGGGTCGGGCGGAAGCTTCCGCTTCTTGATGATTCCTCGTCTGGGCATCGCGTCCTCTTCTCTTTCAGCTGCCGGCGCGTTTTTCCTTGGCCTTGGGCCGCTTGGCTCCATACAAGGACCGGCTCTGATAACGGTTCTGCACGCCTTCGGAATCCAGGGTGCCGCGGATGATGTGGTAGCGGACGCCCGGCAGGTCTTTGACCCGGCCGCCCCGGATGAGCACGATGGAGTGCTCCTGCAGGTTGTGGCCGACGCCCGGAATGTAGCCCGTCACTTCGATGTTGTTGGTCAGCCGGACCCTGGCGACCTTGCGCAGGGCGGAGTTCGGCTTCTTGGGCGTAGTGGTGAACACCCGCGTGCAAACGCCCCGCTTCTGAGGGCAATCCTCGAGCGCCGGCGACTTGCTCTTGTAGTGTTTCGGGGATCGGCCCTTTCTCACTAACTGGTTAAAAGTTGGCAAAAAACATACTCCTCAACAAATTCAAAATTGGCTTCATCCCGAACGGATTTAGTCTCGAGACGAATTCTGTCGATAATAGCAGAATCGACATTCTATGTCAAGAATTCTGAGCACTTTAGCCGCCCCTTCAGCTCCGGACCGGCACCTCGATTTCCTTCTCTTCGCCGGGCTCTTCCGTCTCCTTCAGCTCGACGTCACGGTAATAGCGGTAGCCGGTGCCCGCCGGGATCAGGCGGCCCATGATGATATTCTCCTTGAGGCGCCTCAGATAATCGACCTTGCCGTACAGGCTGGCCTCGGTCAGGACCCGCGTCGTCTCCTGGAAGGAGGCGGCGGCGATGAAGCTGTCCGTGCTCAGGGCGCTCTTGGTCACGCCGAGTAGAAGAGGCCTGGCCTTGGCCGGCCGGCCGCCTTTCCTCATCACCTTCTCGTTCTCCTCCTGGAAGATGAACTTGTCGACCTGCTCGTCCACCAGGAAATCGGTGTCGCCCACCTCTTCCACCTTGATCCAGCGCAGCATCTGCCGGATGATGGATTCGATGTGCTTGTCGTTGATGGTCACGCCCTGGAGCCGGTACACTTCCTGGACCTCGCGCAGCAGGTATTCGGCCAGCTCTTTTTCCCCCAGGACCCGGAGGATGTCGTGCGGGTTGACGGGCCCGTCCATGAGGGGCGTCCCGGCGCGGACTTTCTCACCCTCGCCGACGCTCAGATGGGCGCCCTTGGGAATGAGATATTCTTTCTCTCCGCCTTTTTCATTGAGGACGGTCAGCTTTCGGTACCCCCTGACCAGGCCGCCGAACTGGACCGTGCCGTCGATCTCCGAGATGACGGCCGGGGCCTTGGGCCGCCGGGCCTCGAACAGCTCCTCGGCGCGGGGCAGGCCGCCCGTGATGTCCTTGGTCCGGGCGACTTCTCTCGGGATCTTGGCCAGGATGTCGCCCGCGAAGACCTTGTCACCGGCCTTGGTTTCCAGGTTGGCGCCCGAGGGCAGATAGTACCGCCGCAGCATGACGGATTTTTCCTTGCCGTCCTTCCCCCGCTCCTTCTTGGTGGGGTGGACGACCTCGATCCGGGGCTGCATCTTCTCGTCCTTGGGCTCGATCACGACCTGGGAGATCAGGCCCGTGAACTCGTCCTGAATTTCCTCCATCGTCAGGCCGAGCTCGACGTCGTGGAACTCGGCGATGCCCGAATCCTCGGTCAGGATGAACGTGTTGAACGGGTCCCACTCGGCGAACGGCTGACGGGCCTTGACGGGGTCGCCATCTTTGACGAAGACCCTGGCGCCGTAGGGGACCTGAAAATGTTCGATCTCCCGTCCCCGGTGGTCGAGGACGGCGATGTTCGCGTTCCGGTTGACGACGACCAGGGTGCCTTCCTGGTTGGCGACGCCTTTCAGGTTGTTGAACATGATGACGCCGTCGCTCTTGGCCTCGAGCTTGGACCGCTCGGCGCCCCGCATGGCGATGCCGCCCACGTGGAACGTTCTCATGGTGAGCTGCGTTCCCGGCTCGCCGATCGACTGCGCGGCGATGATGCCGACGGCCTCACCCAGGTCGGCCAGGTTGCCGGTGGACATGTTCCGTCCGTAGCAGAGCTGGCAGACGCCCCGCTTGGCCTCGCAGGTCAGGACGGTCCGGATCCGGAGTCTCTCGATACCCAGGTTCTGGAACTGATGGGCGATGGCCTCGGTGATTTCCTGATTCGGCTCGACGATGACTTCGCCCGTGTCCGGGTTGACCACCTTGTCCATGGCGACCCGGCCGACGATCCGGTCGATGAAGGGCTCGACGACCTCGCCGTTTTCGACGATGGCGGTGACGTTGACGCCCTTGAGGGTGCCGCAGTCGTGCTCGTCGACGATCACTTCCTGGGCGACATCCACGAGCTTGCGGGTGAGATAGCCGGAATTGGCGGTCTTCAGGGCGGTGTCGGCCAGGCCCTTGCGGGCGCCGTGGGTCGAGATGAAGTACTGGGAGACGTTCAGCCCCTCGCGCAGGTTGGCGACGATCGGCATCTCGATGATCTCGCCCGAGGGTTTGCTCATCAGGCCGCGCATGCCGGCCAGCTGGCGGATCTGCTGCTTGGTGCCGCGGGACCCGGAATCCGTCATAACGAACAGGGAATTCAGCTCGTTCCCCTCGAGGCTGATGCGCTTCATCTCGCCGATCATGGCCGCGGAGACTTTGTCCGTGACCGCGCCCCAGATCTCGACAACGCGGTTGAACCGCTCGCCGCCCGAAATGGTCCCTTCCCGATAAAGGTTCTCGATGTCCTGGACATCTTTTTGGGCCGTGCCGACGAGCTCCTTCTTTTCCTTGGGGATGGCGAAATCGTCGATCCCCAGCGAGAACCCCGCCAGGGTGGCGTACTTGAAGCCTGTTTCCTTCAGCTTGTCCAGCATCTCGATCGTCGAGCCCAGTCCCATCTTGAGATAGGTGTAGGTCACGAGGCTCTCGATGCCTTTCTTCCGCGTCATGCCGTTGATGAAGGGGATGCCTTTCGGCAGAACGCTGTTGAAGATGATCCGGCCGGGGGTGGTGTCTACCAGCTTGCCCTGGATGTCCGCCACCGGGCAGGTCATGACCGCCTGGTCGTCGTAGTAGGTGGCCAGGTTCATGAAGGGCCCCTTGAACCGGAGCTTCACCCTGGCCTGCAGGCTGATGTTCTTGTTTTCCAGGGCGAGCAGGACCTCATCGGCGGACGAGAAGATCCGACCCTCTCCGTTCAGCCCCTTCTTCTCGAGAGTGAGGTAATAGCAGCCGAGGACCATGTCCTGGCTGGGGATGGTCAGCGGCCGGCCGTGCGCCGGCGACAGGATGTTGTTGGTCGAGAGCATGAGCGTCTGGGCCTCGATCTGCGCCTCGACCGAGAGCGGGATGTGGACGGCCATCTGGTCGCCATCGAAGTCGGCATTGAAGGCCGCGCAGACCAGGGGGTGGATCTGGATGGCCTTGCCCTCGATCAGGATCGGCTCGAAGGCCTGGATGCCCAGCCGGTGGAGCGTCGGCGCACGGTTGAGCAGGATGGGGTGCTCGCGCACCACCTCCTCGAGATAGTCCCAGACCTCGGGGCGCTCGGCCTCGTGCCACTCCCGGGCGATCTTGACGCTCGGAACCAGGCCCTCCTTCTCCAGCTTATGGAAGATAAAGGGCTTGAACAGCTCGAGGGCCATCTTTTTGGGCAGGCCGCACTGGTTGAGCTTGAGCTCCGGCCCGACGACGATGACGGACCGGCCGGAATAGTCGACCCGCTTGCCCAGCAGGTTCTGCCGGAAGCGGCCCTGCTTGCCGCGGAGCGCCTCGCTCAGCGACTTCAGCGGCCGCCGGTTGGCTCCCAGGTGGACCCGTCCGCGCTTGCCGTTGTCGAATAGGGCGTCCACCGCTTCCTGGAGCATGCGCTTCTCGTTCCGGATGATCAGCTCCGGCGCCTTCAGCTCCATGAGCTTCTTGAGCCGGTTGTTGCGGTTGATCACGCGGCGGTAGAGATCGTTGAGGTCGGAGGTGGCGAACCGGCCGCCGTCCAGCCGGACCAGCGGGCGCAGGTCGGGCGGGATGACGGGGACGACTTTGAGGACCATCCACTCCGGCCGGTTGCCCGATTTTTTCAGGGCCTTGAAGACACGCAGCCGCTTGGCGTACCGGAGGCGGCGCTGCTGGGAGGTCTCCTTCTTCATCATCCGGCGCAGGCGGTCGGTCTCCTTGGCGGTGTCGATCCGGGTCAGCAGGAGGTCGATCGCCTCGGCGCCGATGCCGGCGTCGAACTTGTGGCCGTACTTTTCCTGGGCCTCCTTGAACTCCTCTTCACTGAGGAGCTGTTTCTCCTTGAGCGGCGTCTCGCCCGGGTCGGTCACGATGTAGGCCTCGAAATAGAGGACCTTCTCCAGGTCCTTGATCGAGAGGTCGAGCACCAGACCGATCCGGCTGGGCGGGCTCTTGAAGTACCAGATGTGGGCGACCGGGGAGGCCAGCTGGATGTGGCCCATCCGCTCCCGGCGCACCTTGGACTTGGTCACCTCGACGCCGCAGCGCTCGCAGATGATCCCGCGGTACTTCATCCGCTTGTATTTTCCGCAGAGGCACTCGTAATCGTTGATCGGCCCGAAGATCTTGGCGCAGAAGAGCCCGTCGCGCTCGGGCTTGAAGGTCCTGTAGTTGATGGTCTCGGGTTTCGTGACCTCGCCCCAGGACCAGCTCTTGATCTTCTCGGGCGAGGCGATGCTGATCCGGACCCGGTCGAAATCGACCCGGCTCTTGCCCGTGACGCTCGGTCTCGTTTCCATTAGCGTTCTCCTTTGATCGAGGGGACGTCGATTCCCCAGGGCAGAATTTCTTCCCTCTCGGCCCGCTCGAGCTCGACGTTGAGGCAGAGGCTCTGGAGCTCGCGGATGAGAACATTCACCGACTCCGGCAGTCCGGGCTGGAATTCCAGGTCGCCCTTGACGATGGCCTCGTAGATCTTGGCGCGCCCCTCGACATCGTCCGACTTGACGGTCAGCAGCTCCTGGAGGGTGAAGGCGGCGCCGTAGGCCTCGAGCGCCCAGACCTCCATCTCTCCGAACCGCTGGCCGCCGAACTGGGCCTTGCCGCCCAGCGGCTGCTGGGTGATCAGCGAGTACGGCCCGGTCGAGCGCGCGTGGATCTTGTCGTCGACAAGGTGGTAGAGCTTCATCATGTAGATGTAGCCGACGGTGACTTCCTGCTCCATCGGCTCCCCGGTCACGCCGTCGTACAGGATCGTCTTTCCGGATTCCGGCAGGCCGGCCCTTTTCAGCAGCTGCTTGATCTCGCCCTCGGTGACGCCGTCGAAGACCGGCGTGTCGACCCACAGGTTGAGCGCGTTGGCCGCCCAGCCGAGGTGGGTCTCCAGGATCTGGCCGACGTTCATACGGGAGGGGACGCCCAGGGGGTTGAGCACGATCTCGACCGGCGTGCCGTCGGGCAGCCGGGGCATGTCCTCCTCGGGGACGATCCGGGCGACGATGCCCTTGTTCCCGTGCCGCCCGGAGACCTTATCGCCGACGGACAGCTTGCGCTTCATGGCGATGTAGACCTTGATCGCCTGGATGACGCCCGGCGAGAGCTCGTCACCCTTCTTCAGGGCGTCGGCTTTTTCCTTGAACTCGGCCCGGAGGGCGTCGATCTGACGGCGCACCTTCCGGTCGATGTCCTTGATCTTCCGGTCCCGCTCCTCGTTCTCCTCGAGCTTCAGCTTGCCGTAGTCCTCGGGGTCGATCGTCTCCAGGACGCGGTCGGTGAGCTTGGTGCCCTTGTCCAGCGCCTGGCCCGAAACCTTCTGGTCGCGGTCGAGGACCTCGCCCTTGAGGTAGTTCCGGATGCGGCGGGCCTTCTCGCCGTCGAGGATGGAGATCTCGTCCTCGAGGTTGCGCTTCATCTTGGCGATCTCTTCCTTCTCGATGACCTTGGCCCGCGGGCCCTTCTCGCTGCCGCGGCGGGAGAAGATGCGGACGTCGATGACCGTGCCCTCGATGCCGGGCGAGCAGTAGAGAGAGGCATCCTTCACGTCCAGGGCCTTCTCGCCGAAGATGGCCTTGAGCAGCTTCTCCTCGGGCGAGAGCTGCGTCTCCCCCTTGGGGGCGACCTTGCCCACCAGGATGTCGCCGGACTTCACGTAGGCGCCGATCCGGACGATGCCGTTCTCGTCCAGGTTGCGCAGCAGGTTCTCCGGGACATTGGGAATGTCGCGGGTGATGTCCTCCGGCCCAAGCTTGGTATCGCGGGCCTCGATCGTCTCCTCGACGATGTGGATGGAGGAGAAGATGTCCTTCTTGATGAGCCGCTCGCTGACGATGATCGCGTCCTCGAAATTGTAGCCGCGCCAGGGCATGAACGCGCAGAGCACGTTCCGCCCGAGGGCCAGCTCGCCCCGGTCGGTGCAGGAGCTGTCGGCCAGGATCTGACCCTTCTCCACGGGATCGCCCTTGCGGACGATCGGCCGGTGATTGATGCAGGTGTTCTGGTTGGTGCGGAGGAACTTCGTCATCTGGTAGAGGTCGGTCCCGACCTCGTGCTCGCGGGATTTCTCCCGCTCGTCCACGCGGATAAGAATGCGCTCGGCGTCGACGAACTCGACCACGCCCGGGCGCTGGCAGGTGACGACGTCGCCCGATCCCTTGGCCACCAGGTACTCGATGCCTGTCCCGACCAGCGGCGCTTCGGGCCGGAGGAGCGGCACCGCCTGGCGCTGCATGTTGGACCCCATCAACGCCCGGTTGGCGTCGTCGTGCTCCAGGAACGGGATGAGGGCCGCCGACAGGGAGACGAGCTGCTTGGGGGAAACGTCGATGTAGTCGACCTGATCGCGGGGGACCATCTTGAAATTCCCCGACTGGCGGGCGCTGACGTCCTCGCCCACGAACCGGCCGTTGTCGTCGACCGGCGCGTTGGCCTGGGCGATGGTGTACTTTTCCTCCTCCCAGGCCGTCTGATAATGGCAATAGGCCTCGACGACCGGCAGCTGGCGGACCTTGCCCTTCTTGAGCTGGTCGACGGCCTTGAGGTAGGCGTCCTTGGTGACCACCTCGCCCATCTTGAACTCGGTGTCGCCGGGATGGACGATCTTGATATAGTCGATGATGCGCCCGTTCTTGACTTCCCTGTAGGGCGTCTCGAGGAATCCGTAATCGTTGACCCGGGCGAAGCAGCTCAGCGATGAGATCAGACCGATGTTCGGTCCTTCGGGCGTCTCCACCGGGCAGATCCGGCCATAGTGGGAGGTCTGGATGTCCCGGACCTCGAACCCCGCCCGCTCGCGGCTGAGGCCGCCGGGACCCAGGGCGCTCAGGCGCCGCTTGTGGGTGATCTCCGCCAGGCTATTGATCTGGTCCATGAACTGCGACAGCTGAGAGCTGCCGAAGAACTCCTTGAGGGCGGCAATGACCGGCTTGGAGTTCACCAGGTCCTGGGGCATGGCCGAGGTCAGGTCGGCGCTGATGGTCATCTTTTCCTTGATCGTCCGCTCCATGCGGGTGAGCCCGATCCGGAAGGCGTTCTCGACGAGCTCGCCGACCGAGCGGACCCGCCGGTTGCCCAGGTGGTCGATGTCGTCCACCATGCCCTCGCCCTGCCGCAGCTTGAGCAGGTACTTGATGACCTCGACGTAATCGAGGGGCTGGAGGATCTTCTCCTCGAGGGGAGTGTTGAGCGCCAGCTTGATGTTCATCTTCAGCCGGCCGATCCGGGAGAAGGTGTACTTCTGCGGATTGAAAAAGAGGTTGTGGAAGAGGTTGTGGGCGCTCTCCGTGGTGTGGGGCTCGCCCGGCCGCAGCTTCCGGTATATCTCGGCCAGCGCCGCGCCGGTGTCCTTCTTGAGGTCCTTCTTGAGAGTGTTGCTGACGATCGTGCCCGGCTTGTCCTGCTCGGGGAAGAAGACCTCGAAGGGCTCGCCCCGGCCGACGAGCAGGTCGAGCGCCGTCTCGCCCAGCTCCTCGTTCGATTTGACCTTGCCCTTGATGACGCTCAGGGAGTACGCCCCCTGCAGCTCCTTCTTGACGAGCGGAACACGGGTCACGCCCTTGCCCTTGAGCTCCTGGAGGATCTCCGGGGAGAGCTTCTTCTTGGCGGGGACGAGGACCTTCTTCGACGAGGGAGCGACGATGTCCTCGGCGGACGATTTGCCCGCCAGGGCGTCCGAGAGCTCCCAGTAGAGCTTCCCCTCTTCGGGAATGATCCTGTAGAAGGGATGGAAGAGCTTGATGATCTCCTCGTCGGACCCGAACCCGAGGGCCCGCAGGAAGACCGAGGCCAGGAACTTCTTCTTGCGGTCCAGGCGGACATAGAGCGTGTTCTTGGCGTCGTATTCGAATTCCACCCAGGCGCCGCGGTAGGGGATGATCTTGCCGATGAAAAACCCCTTGTTTTCCCCGGGCCGGAAAAAGACGCCGGGGGAGCGCTGGAGCTGGCTGACCACGACCCGCTCGATCCCGTTGAATATAAACGTGCCCTTGTCGGTCATGAGCGGGATGTCGCCGAAATAGACTTCCTGCTCCTTGATGTGCTTCAACCGCTTGGACTTGCTCGTCGCATCCTTTTCCCAGGAGATCAGCCGCCCCTTCAGCCTCAGCGGAACGGAGTACGTGTAGCCTTTCTGCAGGCACTCGTTGGGCGTGTACTTGAGCTTCAGGTGGACGGTGTCGCCGCAGTGCTCGCAGCTCGGGACATCGATCTTCCTCATCGCCGAGCAATAGGGGCAGATCTCCTTCTCGGTCAGCTCGACGCCGGCCGGCAGGAGCGTGTCGCAGGACTTGCACCGGGCGCGGGAGTTCTCGACCCCCTTGAGGCGTCCGCACCGGCACTCCCAGTTGCCGATGGAGTAGCTGATGAAGTCGAGCTGGGTGGTCTCCTTGAAATCGGAGATCGGGAAGACGTCCTTGAAAGCCGACTGCAGACCGGTGTCCTTCCGCTCCTCCGGGAGCAGCTCCATCTGCAGGAATTCGGCGTAGGACTGCCGCTGGATGGCCAGCAGGTCGGGCATCGGAAACTGCGCCTTGATCTTGGAAAAATCAGTTCGCTGAATACGATGGTTGGGAAGCACGGGTTCTTGTGACATGTTCACTCTCAAAAAAGAGTCTGAGGCTCATCCGCCAACAGATCTAAAAATAAAAACAAAAACGACGGCGAAGACAAAAAATGTCCCAAGGGCGGACTTACTGCAGCTCGACGGTCGCTCCGACTTCCTCGAATTTCGCTTTGATGGCTTCGGCCTCTTCCTTGGAGATCTTTTCCTTGACCGGCTTGGGCAAGGTGTCCACCAGGTCCTTGGCCTCTTTCAGGCCGAGGCTGGTGATCTCCCGGACGATCTTGATGACGTTGATCTTCTTGTCGCCGGCCCCCTTCAACAGGACCGTGAACTCGGTCTTGACCTCTTCGGCCTTGGCTTCGGCGCCCGGGGCGGCGGCTCCCGCCACGGCCACCGGAACGGCGGCGGCGGCGCTGATGCCGTAGCGCGTCTCAAATTCCTTGATGTAGTCCGCGAGTTCCAGGACGGTCAGGTTGTCCAGGTGCTCGAAAAACTGCTCCTTGGTGAGTTTGTCGCTCATGTTTACCTCCAGCTATTTTTTCTCTTTTAATTGACTCAACAACCGACCCAACTGGGAAACGGGGGCTTGCCAAGTCCTTAAAAGTTGCATTAAGGGAAGGGCCATCAGGTAGCCGATCTTCCCGAGCAATTCCTGTTTTGAAGAGAGCCGGCAGACCTCATCGAACCGGTCCGGCGTCAGGAGATGGCCTTCGATCAGCCCGCCCTTGAACGCCAGGACTTTGTTCTGGACAGAAAAATCCCGGAGGAGCCGCGCCAGCTTGACCGGCTCCTCGGCCCCAAAGGCGATGGCCGTGGGCTTCTGGAAGTAGCCCTGGAGAGCCTCGGGGAAATCCGCCTTCAGGGCCCGCAGGGCCAGGCGGTTTTTGACGACCTTCAGGGAGTAAGCGTTCTTCCGCAGCAGCTTGCGCAGCGCCACCGCCTGGGCCACGGTCATATGGGTATAATCCAGAAGGTAAGCGCTGTCGGCGCGGTCGAAGTTCTCCTGCAGACCCTGGATCAGCTTTTTCTTCGCGTCTTGTTTCACGGGCGCTCTCCTATTTCTCCAAGATGGCCTCGGACAGACGGAAGCCCGGCCCCATCGTCGAGGAGATGACCATGCTGCGGATGTACTTGCCCTTGGCGGCCGGCGGCTTGGCGTGCATGACCGCCTGGAGGAAGACCTGCACGTTCTCGGCCAGCTTGTTCTCGGGGAAGGAGACCCGGCCGACGATCGAGTGGAGAATGCCCGTCTTGTCGACCCGGAATTCGACCTTGCCCGCCTTGGTCTCCTCGACGGCCTTCTTGACGTCGAAGGTGACCGTGCCGGACTTGGGGTTGGGCATGAGCCCCTTGGTCCCCAGGATCCGGCCGAGCTTGCCCACGCTCCGCATCACGTCGGGGGTGGCGATGACGATATCGAAATCCAGCCAGCCGCCCGTGATCTTCTCGATCAGCTCCTCGCCGCCGGCGTAGTCGGCGCCGGCCTGCTCGGCTTCGCGGATCTTCTCGCCCGAGGCGATGACGCAGATCTTCTTGGTCTTGCCCGTCCCGTGGGGCAGAACGACCGTGCCCCGGACCATCTGGTCGGAGTGCTTGGGGTTGACGCCCAGGCGCATGGCGATGTCCACGGACTCGTCGAACTTGACGTAGCTCGCCTTTTTCAGGAGGCCGACCGCCTCCTCCACCGTGTATTCCGGCTGGCTGGCGAGCGCCTTGGCCGCGACGTACTTCTTGCCTCGTTTACTCACTGACGATCTCCAATCCCATGTTTCTGGCCGTCCCCTCGATGATCTTGCGGGCAGCCTCCAGGTCGTTGGCGTTGAGGTCGGCGAGCTTCAGCCGGGCGATGTCCTCGACCTGCTTCCGGGTGACCTTGCCGACCTTGTCCTTGTTCGGGGCGCCGGAGCCCTTGGCGATGCCGGCGGCTTTCTTCAGGAGATAGGACGCCGGCGGGGTCTTCAGCTCGAAGACGAAGCTCTTGTCCTTGTAGACGGTGATGACGACGGGGATGATGCTCCCCTCTTCCAGGCCGCGCGTCTGCTCGTTGAACTTGCGGACGAAATCCATGATGTTGACGTTGTGTTGGCCCAGGGCCGGGCCGACGGGAGGGGCCGGGCTGGCCTGACCGGCCACGATCTGAAGCTTGATACGGGCGACAATCTCTTTCGACATCCTCTACCTCCTAGCGTCCCCTCTCGCCGTTCTCTTTCCAAAGTCCTCCGCAGAGAGGCGACGCTTCCAGGGGGGAGTCAAGATCCCCCCTCGGCGCTTCGCTGCGCTCAGCTGACCCCCTGAGGGGAACGACGCCGTCCCCCTCAAACACCCCGTGCGGTGGTGCGTCTTCATGGATCATTCGTTCAATCGTCAGGCCATGTTCGGGACGCACCACTAGATCTTCTCCACCTGCAGAAACTCGAGCTCCACCGGCGTCGACCGGCCGAAGATCGTCACCAGGACCTTGAGCGTGCTCTTCTCGTGGTTGACTTCCTCGACGATCCCGTTGAAGTTGAAAAACGGGCCGTCGATGATCCGGACGGCCTCGCCCTTCTCGAAGCTGTGCTTGGGCTTGGGCTTCTCCGAGGTCGTCTCCATGTGCTCGACGATCTGACCGACCTCGTCTTTGTTGAGCGGCGAGGGTTTCTTGCCCGAGCCGACGAAGCCCGTGACCTTGGGCGTCTCGCGCACGAGGTGCCAGGCCTCGTCGGTCATCTCCATCTCCACGAGGATGTAACCGGGGTAGGACCGCTTGGTGGAGACGACCTTCCGTCCCCCCTTGATCTCGATCACGTCCTCGGTGGGGATGATGATCTGTCCGAAATACTCCTGGAGCGCCAGCTCCAGCGCCCGCTGGCGGATGGACTCGGCCACGAATTTTTCGAACCCCGAATAGGTGTGAACGACGTACCAGTTTTTTGCCATGGTCGGAACCTGCTTAGCCGAACAGCGTTTTGATCTGAGAGATGGCCCAGGAAAAGATGATGTCCATGAAGAACAGGTAAAAGCCGAAGAAGACCATGGCGATGATCACGACCACGGTCGTGCTGTAGACCTCCTGGCGCGCCGGCCAGGTGACCTTCTTGGCCTCCGACTTGACTTCCCTCAGAAAGTTGCCGAAGCGCTTATACCATTTCACTTTTTCTTCCATGGGCAATCTCTCTCTCTCGCGGCCTCCCGCTGACTCATGCTCCTTACTTCCCGGGCCTCCGGAAGTGAGCATCCTCGGGCATCGGATCGTCGATGAGCAAAAATGGCAGGTGAGGCAGGACTCGAACCCGCAACCTGCGGTTTTGGAGACCGCTGCTCTAGCCTGTTGAGCTACTCACCTTTCCCGTCTTCATTCCGCTCTCTATCTCGAGACCGGCCGTCCTCACTTCACTTCTTTATGAAGCGTGTGCTTACGGCAGAACTTGCAGTACTTGTTAACTTCGAGCCGCTCGGTCTGCAGCTTCTTGTTCCGGGTGCTGGTGTAATTGCGCTGCTTGCAGGCCGAGCACTGCAGGGTGATCAGTTCACGCATGCTTTTCTCGCTTCACTCTACTCCAGTATATCGGTCACCGAGCCCGCGCCCACCGTCCGTCCCCCCTCCCGGATGGCGAACCGCAGGCCCTTCTCCATCGCCACGTCCGTGATCAACGAGATCTCCAGGTTCACGTTGTCCCCGGGCATCACCATCTCCACCCCCGGTTCCAGCTTCACCGACCCCGTCACGTCCGTCGTCCGAAAGTAAAACTGCGGCCGGTAGCCCGTGAAAAACGGCGTGTGCCGGCCACCCTCTTCCTTCTTCAGCGCCAGCACCTGCGCCTTGCACCGCCGATGCGGCGTGATCGAGCCCGGCTTCGCCAGCACCATCCCCCTCTCCACGTCCGCCTTCTCCGTCCCCCTCAACAGCACCCCAACGTTGTCCCCGGCCATCCCCTCATCCAACAGCTTCCGGAACATCTCCACGCCCGTCACCACCCGCTTCCGCGTCTCCCCAAAACCCACGATCTCCACCTCTTCGCCCACCCGTACCTTCCCCCTCTCCACCCGGCCCGTCACCACCGTCCCACGGCCCGAGATCGTGAAAATATCCTCGATCGGCATCAAGAACGGCTGGTCCACCAGCCGCACCGGCTCCGGGATGAACTCATCCACCGCATCCATCAGCTCCAGGACCCGCTTGTTCCACTCGTTCCCCAAGTCCCCGTCCGACTCCATCGACTTCAGCGCGCTCCCACGGATGATCGGCGTCTTGTCCCCGGGAAACTCGTACTTCGTCAACAGCTCCCGCACCTCCAGCTCCACCAGGTCCAGGATCTCCGGGTCGTCCACCAGGTCCACCTTGTTCATGAACACCACGATCGCCGGCACGTTCACCTGCCGCGCCAGCAGTATGTGCTCCCGCGTCTGCGGCATCGGCCCATCGTCCGCCGCCACCACCAGGATCGCCCCGTCCATCTGAGCCGCCCCAGTGATCATGTTCTTGATGTAGTCCGCGTGGCCCGGGCAGTCGATGTGCGCGTAGTGCCGCTTCGCTGTCTCGTACTCGATGTGCGCAATGTTGATCGTCAGGCCCCGCTCCTTCTCCTCCGGCGCGTTGTCGATCTGGTCGTAGGCCTTGAACGTTATCGTCGGGTTCTGCTTCGACAACACCCGCGTGATCGCCGACGTCAGCGTCGTCTTCCCGTGGTCGACGTGCCCGATCGTCCCGATGTTTAAGTGCGGCTTCGTCCTCGCAAACTTTGCCTTTGCCATTCTTTCCTCCTTGCGGCTCATTCAGCGGCGTGTATGCTCTCTAAGCCCAGGACCAGAATCGAACTGGTGACCCCATCCTTACCAAGGATGTGCTCTACCTACTGAGCTACCTGGGCCTCCACAACGTCGACTCAGCGGGAAACGGGATTCGAACCCGCGACCGACGGCTTGGAAGGCCGCCGCTCTACCACTGAGCTATTCCCGCGCAAGTGGGCAGGGAAGGATTCGAACCTCCGAAGCGTTTCCGCAGCGGGTTTACAGCCCGCCCCATTTGGCCACTTTGGTACCTGCCCGTATTCCGGGTCAGCGTTCCCGTTTCCTCTTAGGGAAACGGATTTTGCCGGGAGGGGTCCCGGACAAAAGCCAGCGAAGGGATTCGAACCCCCGACCCGCTGATTACAAATCAGCCGCTCTACCAACTGAGCTACGCTGGCGCAGGCGACTCTCCAAAACCGCATACTCTTGACGTTCAGGCGACAGGAAATAGAGAAAGGCGACCATCTGCGGGTGAATATACTTTCTCTTAACCGGGCCTGAAAACTCGTTTAATGGAAAAAACGGTGAATAAGATTACTGCACAATACTAGAAGAAAACCCCTTTTTTGTCAATAGAGGGGCGAATTTTTCCTCAAGGCCGCCGGCGGGCGCCCGCCGCCGCCCGCGCCCGGCCCAGCCTGTCCCCCATTGCCCGGTTGAAATCTGCCTGGAAGAGGACATATTTGGCAAGCTGGATCTCCGTGAGGTTCGCCTGGAGGAACTTCTCGAACTCGAGGTCCTTCTCCTGCAGGCTCCGCCTCAATTCCCGGATGGTCTCGACGCGGGCGGCCAGGTCCGCGTCCTTCGGGCCGGCCTCGCCGACGAGCTGCCTGAGGTCCGCCATCCGGGTGCCGAGCTCCTGGACGATCTCCGTCTTTTCCTTTTCGATCCGGGAAGCAAAGGGGTAGATCTTGGCCGTCTGCTCCTCGGTTAGGTCCAAGGCCTCCGTCATGCGCAGGAGGCGGAGATGATTGAGGTTTTGCCGGAGCCTGTCCCGGCCGGGCCCCCGCCGCCCCATGGGGGCTTGGGCGGCCGCCAAGGTCGATATCAGGAACAGACCCAGGACCAGCCAGGGCGCGGTTTTGCGTGTCATGCTCTTTCTCCTAAGATTTTAGCTCCTTGGCTATCTCCCGGTCAATGAGGGCGGCCTCATCTTCGGTCAAGCCATCCCAGAATCCCGGGTCATCCGCCAAGGCGGGAAGTTCGTAGGGGGACAGCAACCCGGTTTCTTCCCGGATGGCGGCCAAAACGGCCTCGTCGAAGTCATCGGCAACCCCGGCCTCTTCCCAGGCCGCTTGGCCGGCGGCCTCCTGGTGCCCGATGAAGCCCGAGAACTCCGTATCGTAAGGCGGGACCGGCCGGAAACTCTGGAGCACGATCAAGAGGCCGGCAACGGCCGCGGGCGCCGCGAGCCAGGCCCATCTCCACCGCCGGACCCGGAAGCGCGGCCGGCCCGCGCCGCCCGCGGCCGAGCCGAGCCGCAAGTCCAGGCGGGCGGAAAAATCGTCCCAGTAACCGGCCGGGACGGGGGGCGCATCGGCGATGGAGGCCGCCGCCTGGATCCGCTCCAAGCGCTCGCGGTAAGCCCGGCAGCACGGGCAGCCGGCCAGATGAAGCTCGAGCTCCCACGCGCCGCTTTCCGGGAGCTTCGCGTCCAGGGAATCGGAGATCAGCTTCTCGCAGGCTGTGCAGTTCATCGGGAAACCTCGCCCAGGACGGGCCGCAGTCTCGCCTGGAGCATCTTTCTCGCCCTGTGCAGGCGCCAGGAGACGGTGTTCTCCGAACAGCCCAGCGCGCACGCCGCCAGCCCGTGACTCATGCCTTCCTGAACGACGAGCACGAACGATGCCTTATAGGCCGGCGGCAGTGCATCCACCGCATCGGCCAGGCGGGCCTGGAATTCCGCGCTCAGGGCGGCCGCTTCGGGCGTCAGGCAGGGAGCCGGCGTCCGCTCGGCGAACCGTTCGTCGAAGTCCCGTCTGTCCATCTCTCTCTTTTTCCTCTTCAGGTGATTGAGGCTCAGATTGACGGCGATCCGATGCAGCCAGGTCGAAAACCCAGCCTGGCCGCGGAACTGCGGGAGCTCCCTGAAAGCCTGCAAAAAAGTCTCCTGGGCCAGGTCGTCGGTATCTCCGTGGTCCCGGGTGAACCTGAAGATCGTCCTGTAGATCGGCTCGCGGTGCCGACGCACGAGGCCGGAATAGGCCTCCCGGTCGCCCTGTTTGGCCCGGTCGACAAGCTGGTCGTCGGAGACATCGTTGCTCACGCCGTTCATAGTGTTAGACACCTATATATATAGACTCCTTTGATTTTGTTTTCTTCCGCTCCCAGGGGACGATATCAGAATTGACAGCGTTGGGTCTCCTTGCTATGATTGACCGTCGCTCGAGGACACCTCCATGATTGATCGATACACCCGACCCGAGATGGCCGCCGTCTGGTCGGACGAAAACCGGTACCAGAAATGGCTGGACGTCGAGCTCGCCGTCTGCGAGGCCTGGGCGGGCCTCGGCCGCATTCCCCTCCCCGCTCTCGAGCGGATCAAGAGTCAAGCATCGTTTTCGGTGGCCCGGATCGAGGCGATCGAGGCCGTCGTCAAGCACGACGTCATCGCCTTCCTCGAGTCGGTGGGCGAGACCTTGGGCGAGGACGGACGCTACATTCACATGGGACTCACTTCATATGATATCGTGGATACCGCTCTCTCCCTCATGATCAAGGAATCCCTGCAAAAGACCATCCGGGACGCCGGCCGGTTGCGGGAGGTCATCAAGAACCAGGCCCTCAAACACAGGCGGACGGTCATGGTGGGCCGCACGCACGGGGTCCATGCCGAGCCCATCACCTTCGGCGTCAAGCTCCTCGTCTGGTATGACGAAATGGGCCGCCACCTGGACCGGCTGGGGCGGGCCCTCGAGACGATCAGCGTGGGCCGGATCTCAGGGTCGGTGGGCACCTATATCCACCTCGACCCCCAGGTCGAGGAATTCGCGCTCCGGAAGGTGGGCCTGGCGGCCGCCCGGGTCTCGACCCAGGTCCTGCAGCGCGACCGTCACGCCGAGGTGATTTCGGCGCTGGCGCTCCTGGGCTCCAGCCTGGACAAGTTCGCGGCCGAGATCCGCCATCTCCAGAAGACCGAGGTGCTCGAGCTCGAGGAGCCGTTCACCCCGGGCCAGAAGGGCTCGTCCTCGATGCCCCACAAGAAAAATCCCGTCCGGGCCGAGCGGATCTCGGGATTGTCCCGGGTCCTCCGGGGAAACCTCGTGGCCGCCCTGGAGAACATCCCGCTTTGGCACGAGCGGGATATCTCGCATTCCTCGGCGGAGCGGGTCATTTTCCCCGATTCGTTCATCCTGTCCGACTATCTGGTCGCGGAAATGACCGACATCATGGAGGACTTGGTCGTCAACGAGGACAGGATGCGGGCGAACATCGGCCTCACCAAGGGGCTGATCTTTTCCCAACGGGTCCTCCTCGCCCTCACGGATAAGAACCTGGCGCGCCCCAGGGCCTACGAGCTCGTCCAGCGCAACAGCCTGCGGGCCTGGCAGGAAAACCTCAGCCTCGAGGAGCTGCTCCTCGAGGACAAGGACGTCCTGGCCGCGCTGACGCCGCGGGAGATCGCCGCCTGCTTTACTCTCGACGTCTATCTCGAAAAGATCGACCACATCTTTGAAAGGGTGCTCGGGCATGAAAGTTAGGATCCTCGTTTCGTTCAAGGAAAGCGTCCTCGATCCCCAGGGGCAGACCGTCAAGAACGCCCTCCTCACCTTGGGCTACCGGTCCGTCAAGGACGTCCGCCAGGGCAAGGTTTTCGAGATCGACCTGGCCGGGCTGTCGGAGGCCGAGGCCGGGCGGGTGGTCCCCGAGATGGCCAACAAGGTCCTGGCCAATCCGATCATCGAAAAGTTCACCTGGCAAGTCCTCAAGGACGACAAAAAGGGCTGACATCTTGAAGTTCGGAGTCGTCGTCTTCCCCGGTTCGAACTGCGACCGTGACACCTTCCATGCCCTGAAAGGCGTTCTCGGCCAGCCGACGACCTACCTCTGGCACAAAGACCACAACCTCAAGGGCGTGGATTGCGTCGTCCTGCCCGGAGGCTTCTCGTACGGCGACTACCTCCGGGTCGGGGCGATCGCCAAGTTCTCTCCGCTCATGAACGAGGTCCGGGAGTTCGCCGCCCGCGGCGGGCTCGTCCTGGGCATCTGCAACGGTTTCCAGGTGCTCCTCGAGCTCGGGCTCCTGCCCGGGGCCATGCTGCGCAATAAGGACCTCAAGTTCCTCTGCGAGCATGTCCACCTCCGCGTCGAGAACTCAGGGACCCGGTTCTCGATGAGGGCCGGGGACAAACAGGTGCTGCGGATCCCGATCGCGCATTTTGACGGCAACTACTTCGCTCCCCCGGACGAAATCCGGGAGCTCGAGAGGAACGGCCAGGTCGTGTTCCGGTACGTGGACGAGCGGGGCCGGGCCACGGCCGCCGCTAACGTCAACGGCTCGGCGGCCGGCATCGCCGGCATCATCAACCGCGAAGGGAACGTGCTGGGGATGATGCCCCACCCCGAACGGGCGATGGAGGCCCTGCTGGGGAGCGAGGACGGACGGTTGGTCTTCGAATCCCTCATCCGATCCGGGGCGCCCCTCCCCCGCCGGAGGAAAACGCCGTGATCGACCCCAAGCTCCTCGCGGACCACAACCTGACCCCCGCCGAATACGACCGCATCGTCGAGCTCGTCGGCCGGGAGCCGAACATCACCGAGCTGGGCATCTTCTCGACGATGTGGTCGGAGCACTGCAGCTACAAGAGCTCGAAGGTCTTCCTCAAGCGCCTCCCCACCAAAGGAAAGCATGTCATCCAGGGCCCCGGCGAAAACGCCGGCATCATCGATATCGGCGGCGGCCTAGCCGTCGTCTTCAAGATCGAATCCCACAACCACCCCTCCTACCTCGAGCCTTTCCAGGGCGCGGCCACCGGCGTCGGGGGCATCCTCAGGGACATCTTCACCATGGGGGCCCGGCCCATCGCCATCCTCGACTCGCTCCGTTTCGGTCCGCTCGATGACCCCAGGAACCGGGCGATCATGGAGGGCGTCGTTTCTGGCATCTCGTCCTACGGGAACTCGATCGGCGTACCCACGGTGGGCGGCGAGGTCGATTTTCACGAGGGCTACGCCAGGAATCCCCTGGTCAACGTTTTTTGCCTGGGGCTCGCCCGGAAAGACAAGATCTTTTACGCCAAGGCCGAGGGGATCGGCAACCCGGTCCTCTATGTCGGCTCGAAGACGGGCCGGGACGGGATCCACGGTGCGACCATGGCCTCGGCGGAGTTCGGCAAAGAGACCGAGCAGAAGCGCCCGAACGTCCAGGTGGGCGATCCCTTTAAGGAGAAGCTGCTACTCGAGGCCTGCCTCGAGGTCATGGACCGGGGGTTGATCATCGGCATCCAGGATATGGGAGCGGCCGGCCTGACCTGCTCCACGACCGAAATGGCCGCCAAGTCCGGGAACGGCATCGCCATCAACCTCGACCTCGTCCCGCAGCGGGAAGAGGGCATGACGCCTTACGAGATCATGCTGTCCGAATCCCAGGAGAGGATGCTCCTCGTCTGCAGCCGCGAGAAGATGGCCGAGGTCCAGCGCGTCTTCGCCAAGTGGGACTTGGACGCGGTCAATATCGGCGAGGTCACCGCCGGCGGGCAGGTCCGCGTGACCTGGCACGGCGAAACGGTGGTCGATGTGCCCGTCAGCGCCGTGGTCGACCTCTGCCCGGCCTACACGCGGCCGGGACGACGGCCCGAGAGTCTGCCGGAGCCGGCGGGCGCGGCGGAGCCGCCCGCCGTGCCGTCCGACCTCGGCGCGCGCTCTCCTCAGGATCATGGCGGACCCGACCCTGGCCGACAAGCGTTGGGTCTACCGCCAGTACGACCACATGGTGCAGACGAATACCGTTCTTCTGCCCGGCGCGGACGCCGCGGTCCTGCGCATCAAGGGCCAGAAGAGGGCGCTGGCCATGACGCTCGACGGCAATTCCCAATACTGTCAGATCGACCCCCGGGCCGGCGGCCGGATCGCGGTCGCCGAGGCCTGCCGCAACCTGGCCTGCGTCGGCGCCCGGCCGGTGGGGGTCACCAACTGCCTGAATTTCGGCAATCCGGAAAAGCCCGAGGTCATGTGGCAGTTCGAAGAGGCCGTCGAGGGCCTGTCGGAGGCCTGCCGGGCCTTCGGCATCCCGGTCACGGGCGGCAACGTCAGCTTGTACAATGACACCGAAGGCGCTTCGATCCAGCCCACGCCCGTCCTGGGCGTCGTCGGGATCATAAAGGATGTCGGCCGGATCGTCGGCCCGGGCTTCCGGAAGGACGGCGACCTCATCGTCCTCCTCGGAGAGACCGCGGAGGAGATCGGCGGCTCCCGGTATCTGAGGATCATCCACGGGCGTCAGACGGGGCCGGTCCCGGCGCTCGACCTCGACCGGGAGAAACGGGTGCAGGCGGCCTGCATCGCGGCGGTTGAGAGCGGCGTCGTCCGGTCGGCCCATGACCTCTCGGACGGCGGGCTGGCCGTCGGCATCGCCGAAAGCTGCATCCAGAGTCCCGGGAAGCTCGGCTGCGTGCTCGACCTTGACGAGGACGTCCGCGACGACACGCTCCTTTTCGGCGAGAGCCAGTCGCGGATCGTCGTCAGCCTGGGCCGCTCCCGCCTGCCCGAGCTGCGGCAGATCGCCGCCCGGAAGAAGGTCAGCCTCCAGGGTGATCGGCCGGGTCGGGGGCCGGCAGGTTGTGGCTCGCCGCGCCGGCCGGGTGATCCTCCGGGTCCCGGTGGCCCGCCTCCGCCAGGCATGGGAAGGGACCCTGCCTCGTGCCTTTTCGGTCCGATAAGAAACGAAACCGTCTTCCATGCGCATAAAAAAGATCTGGGCGGCCGCGTGCCTGGGGGTCTCTCGTCACGGCTCTCCCGGCGCGGGCGGCGGATATCCGCCTGCGGTTTTCGGCCGCCGTCGAAAGCTCGGCTACGATAACGCGGAGATGGGCGTCACCGGCTGGGCGGAGGAGCTCAGGCTCCGCACCGAGTCCTTTCCCAACCTCCAGTTCATCAGCCAGAGCATCGGCACGCTCAAACTCGGCTATGGATTCGAGGGCGAGGTGCTCTTCTCCTTTTCCCGCCGGTTCGGGCTCGGCCTGAGCGGCGGCTACTCATTCGGCTCCTTGCCCGAAAAGGACGCGTCGACGACCAGCATCTGGGACGGGTCACCTTCGAGCACACCAAACCCGCCAAAATGAGCGCCTACCCGGTCATGGCCTCGGGCTATCTTTTCTTCCCTTTCGGGCCGAAGGTCAATCTCTATCTCCGGGCCGGCGCCGGATTCGTGTTCGCCAAGTTCGTCGGCAGGGAGGGCCTCAAGAAGCCGGAAGAGACCCGGTTTTTCTATACGATCTTCGAAACGGCCACGGCGCGGCAGGCGGCCGTTCTCGGGGGGCTGGGCCTGAGCTATAATTTCGACCCGGCTTTCGGGTTTTTTATCGAGGCCGCCGCCCGGTCGGGCAAGGTCGCCGGGTTCGCCGGCGAGGACAGCCTGCAGCAGGCCGGCCGCCTTTATGCCTACGAGGAGTTCATCCCCGACCTCGGTTTCTGGCAGGCCAAGGTTCACGTGCTGCCCGAAGCGCCGGCCGGCGGGAATTTTCGCACAGGTCCGCGACGCGTCGGTCGACCTGAGCGGCTATTCGGTGAGAGCGGGCCTGGTCCTCAAGTTTTGAACGATCGGAGCACGGGTGAAGACATGAGCGAGGAGATCTTCCAAAGCCCCAGGAAACGGGGCCGGATCGCGGTGTTCGCTGTTGGGCCGCGGGTCCAACTTCCGGGCCATCCTGGAAGCCGCCGCAGCGGGCCGGATCGACGCCGAGATCGCATTTGTTTTCAGCGACGTGGACAACGCGGCCGGACTTGTTACCGCCC
This sequence comes from Candidatus Aminicenantota bacterium, assembly GCA_963764885.1. Lineage (GTDB taxonomy): Bacteria > Acidobacteriota > Aminicenantia > Aminicenantales > UBA8522 > CAVSCD01. The sequence goes on along the minus strand of CAVXUH010000008.1, from coordinate 13,285 downwards.
GGGAACGCGGGCTCGAAACCATGTACCTCAACCCCAAGCTCTTCCCCAGCCGGGAGGAGTATGACCGGCAGATCGTCCGGGAGGTCCGCAAGAGAGCGGTCGACCTCGTCTGCCTGGCCGGCTATATGAGGACCCTGACGCCCTATTTCTGCCGGGAATTCAAGAACCACGCCATGAACATCCACCCCGCCCTGCTCCCCGCCTTCCCCGGGCTCCATGTCCAGAAGAAGGCCCTGGAGTGGGGCGTCAGGTACTCGGGCGCGACGGTGCATTTCGTCGCCGAGGACGTGGACATGGGGCCGATCATCCTCCAGGCGGTCGTCCCGGTGCTCCAGGACGACACTGAGGCCACGCTGGCCGACCGGATCCTCGTCGAGGAGCACAAGATCTACCCGGAGGCCGTGAAGCTGTACTTCGAGGGCCGGCTCGAGGTCCGCGGCCGCCGCGTCTTCATCGGGGAAGCATGAACACGACCATCGAAGAGCAGCTGGCCTATCTCAAGAAGGGGTGCGTCGACGTCATCCAGGAGGACGAGCTCCGCACCAAGATCGCCCGGTCCCTCCGGGAAAAGAAACCCCTCAAGGTCAAGGTGGGGTTCGACCCCACGGCGCCCGACATCCACCTCGGCCACACCGTCGTCATCCGGAAGATGAAGCACTTCCAGGACCTCGGCCACGAGGTCGTCTTCCTCATCGGCGACTTCACCGGCCTGATCGGCGACCCGTCGGGACGGTCGATGACCCGGCCGGCCATGACGCACGAGGACATCCTCAAGAACGCCGAGACCTACAAGGCCCAGATCTACAAGATCCTGAGCCCGGACAAGACGATCATCGACTTCAACTCGCGCTGGCTGGGCAAGCTCACGAGCTTCGAGATCATCAAGCTCGCGGCGAAATACACGGTCGCCCGGCTGCTCGAGCGCGACGATTTCACGAAGCGGCTCAAGGAGGGCCGGCCGATCTCGGTCCACGAGATCCTCTACCCGCTGATGCAGGCCTACGACTCGGTCGCCCTCGAGACCGATGTCGAGCTCGGCGGGACCGACCAGAAGTTCAACCTGCTCGTCGGCCGCGACATCCAGCGGGAGTTCGGCCAGGAACCGCAGGTCGTCATGACCACGCCGCTCCTCGAAGGGCTCGACGGCGTGGAGAAGATGAGCAAGTCCCTGGGCAACTACATCGGCATCAACGAGCCGCCGGCGGACATGTTCGGCAAGCTGATGTCGATCTCCGACCCGCTCATGTACAAGTACTACGAGCTGCTGACGGACGTGCCCGTGGCGAAGATAGAGGCCTGGAAGGCCGAGGCGCAGGCGGGGACGATCAACCCGCGGGACCTCAAAGCGGACCTCGCCCGGCTGATCGTCACCGACTTCTGGGGCGCGGCCAAGGGGCGGGAGGCGGCCGGGGAATTCGACCGCATCCATAAGAATAAGGAAACGCCTGCGGACCTGAAGGTCCAGGTCATCGAGCCCGAACCCGGGGAGTATAAGACGAAAGGTTCAGACGCCCATCCCAGGCCTACCCATCGTCTCCTCCTCGACGTCATGATGGAGCTCAAGATCTTTCCCTCCCGCGGCGAGGCCAAGCGGGTCGTCCAGCAGGGCGGCGTGACCCTCGACGGCGAAAAGATCGAAGATATCGGCTACCAGCTCGACCTGTCCGAAAAGAGAGAGCACATCCTGAAGATCGGCAAGAAAAGATTCTTTAAGTTCGCTGTCAAATAGGAGCGGGTGTTACTTGATCATCGCCCGCGAATGATCACTCGCGTTCTTCGCGTTGTCGTGCTCTTAATCCTCGTCAAACCCGTCTGCGCCCAGGACGATTCGCTCTGGTTCAAGCCTCGGGCCGCCCTGCGGGCGGAATTCGGCATCGATTCCCTCCAGCGCAAGTTCTACCGCCCCGAGTTCAGCTTTTCCTGGCCGGTCCGCGTCTTCCGCGCCAGCCGGGCCTTCGTCGACATCAGCTACCTCGAGCGGATCAGCGGCAGCCTGAAGGGTGCGATCGACTACTGGATCCTGGCGGGTCTTGAGACCCGCGTCTCCGATGCCGTTTCTCTCCAGGCCTCCATCAACCATTTCTGCCGGCACGTGACCTCGACCTATAACCCGGATATCCTCGACCTTAACGAGCTCGTCGGCCGCGTCCAGGTTCGGGAGGGGCCTCTCACGATGGGCCTGGGATTCGGGCCGTTCGTGGGCGGCAACCCGGGCTTCGATGAGCTGATGGTGGTCAACTTCAACCTGGCGCGCATCATCATCCCCGAACTCTCCCTGGAAAGCGAGCTGAAGTGGGTCAATTTCGAGAGGCTCTACTATGAGGCGGCCCTGGCCATAGGGCTGGCCAAGGGGGTGGAGATCTTTCTCCGCACCGCGCGCCACTATGATTATCCTGTGACGACCTACATCGGCGCGCGTCTCGGCTCGGCGGAGTCCCCCGCTCAGGTCATCGACAGGCTCGACATCGAGGCGGGTTATTATCCTTATTACGGCGAACACAAGCTCCTCGTCCTCGGCGGGTTCCGACTGCGGCTTCTCGACGAGCCCCGGCGCCGGCTTGTCGTGGACGTCGATTTCCGGACGCCCATCCTCCACGGCAGATCGCTGTTCGCGCAGTCCCGGCCCGACCGGATGCTCTACGCCGTGGACGGTCAATACGAGAAGTCCCTGCCCCATGGGCTGTTCGGCGCCTGGTATGCCCGGTATGACGTGGACATGCCGGTCGACAAAGCCGTCCGCTTTCGCTCCAGCCTGGCGACGGGGCTGGCCCTGCGCAACCAGAGGGACTTCAACCGTCTGGAAAAGCCACTTCGGTTCGAGGTCGCCGCCGGCTACGATTTCACCTTCGATTATGACCTCCGGCTTCGCTTCGGAGCTCTGGCGCGTCCGCAGGGCCTATTCCCGCTGGGCGCGGAGTTCCGCGTCGACGCCAACTCCGATCGCCAGACTGTTGAATTCAAGGCGTTTGCCGCCCTCGGAAAAGCCATCGAAGTCCGCCCGTTTGTGGGGGTGCGCAAGGTCACCTACTACGCCGGCCCCGAGCCGCCGTCAGACCGCTTTCTGAACCGGGTGACCACGGCATCGCGCTCTACAGGTGGTTCTGAGCGGCCTCCAAGAATCTGGTGATCCTGTAGAGTGCATGGGAATACCAGAACATAGCGTTTTGATAGCCGCTCGAGACCTTGCGGCGGACGGCGCTCTGGATCAGCCCGTCTATTTAAGGCTCTCCAAAGGCGGAAAGCCGGGGCGGATGGCCGAAGATCTTTCTATAGAGCGCCGGATACTTGTCTTCTTCCCGGAGAGGAGAAGAGTGCTCAGGGGCATGACCTCTCTCGCCAGCGCGGACATCCGGCCGGCAAGTTTCCGGATCTCCCACTGGGCCGTCGGGTCCTCGCGGAGCCTGGAGATGTGATAGAGCTCCCGGACATTGACCTTCAAGAGGATGCGCCGGCGGTGGGCATTGGTCAAGACATAATCCGCTGCCTCCCCCACTCTGTCCCTGAGCCGGCGATGCGTAGTCGTTCGTCTTCTCCACGAGCTCGCGGAACTCGCCGGGCGCCCACTTCGGCGAAGGACGGCGGCACCGACACGCCCAGCGCAGGATCGTAGGCGCTGCGCCGTCAGCGTCGCCATCCGGTGGCGCTTGAGCTGGGCGAAGCAGACGCAGAGACATCGGCCGCAAAGGTCAGGCCGGCGTATTCGAATTCCCGGAGCGGGAGATCGTAGAACTCCATCCGCCGGAGGGCGGCTTCGATCAGCGACTGTTTCTCCGGCAGCGCCGTCCCGCCGGACCCGGCGCAGGCACTGATCATACGGATCGGCGGTCGTCGAATGCAGCAGGGCGGCGAGGATCTTCCCGTCACCGTCCGGCGAGAAATCGGCCAGCCGGACCGCCACGCCGCCGGCGCGGGCGCCCGGCGGGCGCGATTTGCCTCCGGCATCTTCGGCTTGGCGGCCCGGCGCCCCGCGGCGCCTTTTCCGCCGCCTCGGCGCCCAGCGTTCGCGCGACGCCCGCAACCTCCTCGTAGGTGCGGGGAGTCGAACTCGGTCGCTTCCGTGAACAGGATGATCGAGGGCGCGATTTCCCCGGCCAACTCATGGAGCTTGCCGTTGAGGTCCCGAAGCTCGGCCCGGCGGGCGGCGGCCAAGCGCCGCAGCATGAGCTCGAGGTTCCTGGCGTTGAGGGTCAGTCCGACCTGGCCTTCCGTGGCCAGGCTGACAGCGTACCGCGCGTCCTCCTTGGCCCAGCCGTCGAGGACCGCCTGGTTTTTCGGGTTGGCGGCCAGGTCGGCGTGTCTCTCGAAAACGTGCGGCCGCAACCTTATCGTAGAGCCGGTGATACCAGGGCATTCTGCAGCCTGACGGTCCCGACGAACAGATCCGCCATGCCCGCGTCCGTGATCTCCCGGGGAATGACAAAGTCGTCGCCCAGCATGATGTAGCGCTGGGATTTCTCGGTGAAGGAGCAGAGCCGGAACTTCTCGATCTCCTCGAGCGCCAGCCGGCTGACGCCGATGATGTCGAAGTTGAAGACGGCGTGCTCGGCCACCGAGTGGTGGCCCATCTTGAAGATGATGGCCTGGTTCGACCGCCGGGCTCTTTCGATCTCCTGGCGGGCAGCGGCCCGGAGGGCGTCGGCCGGGCGCGGGTCCCTGGAGATCCGGGCGTAGGCCGCGGAGAGCGTTTCGGGCGTCACGTCCCGCGCGGGGGCGCGTGCCGCTTCAGGTCCTCGAGGACATCGCTGTCGACATTGTAGCCCGCGAGCACCACTCTCATGATCTCCAAAGATAGGGGGCGTCGCCCCAAATGTCAACGTTTGCGGGAATCGGCCGGCTCGTATATCCTAAATCATGAAGGAGGCCGGCCATGATCAATATTGCCAGAGCGCCGATCGATAAGCTTCTGGGCTACGCCATCAGGGCCGAGATCGATTCCGACCGCATCTACACCGAGATGTCGAGCAGGGTCCCGCTGCTCATCCAGAAATTCCGGATCCTCGCCTTCGAGGAGCAGAAGCACCAATCCGTCCTTGAAAATCTCTTCCAGTCGATCTATCCGGGGGACACGCCCGATGTCCCCGGAAAGTCGACCCTAAGCTCCTGCCGGCGGTCATCATCCGGCCGTCGTCCGACCTGATCGATATTCTCGATCAAGCGATGGAGTCCGAAAAATCCTCGCAAGCCTTCTATTCGGGCCTGGCCAAACGCGTCGAGCGGGGCAAAAAGAAGATACTGCAATACCTGAGCAAGGTTGAGAGGAGCCATTACCTGATGCTCCGGAGCGAGTACGCGATGGCCCAGCAGTTCGAGGATTACGGGGAAAAGGATATCGACAAGATCGTGACCTGAGGGCCCGACACACCTGCCGGTCTCCGGCTTGGTGAATATCTTTATTTAAAGGAAGGAAACATGCTGAAGATGCACGAAGTCATCGGCATCTCGGACAAGGGTTACTCCGAGGCCGTCCGGGCAGCCGTCGAACAGCTCATTTCTGCCGGAGAAAAGATCCACTTCTTTGAGGTTATCGAACAGAGGGGAGCGGTCCGAGACGGAAAACTCAAGGAATTTCAAGTCAAGGTCAAGGTGGCTGTCGAATAAGGGAGAGGTCAACCCTTCATAACGCCCACGGGCACGAGACGGGCCACCATGCAGCCGAGGCCCACCTCGTGGGACACCCGGACCACCTCATCGACATCTTTGTAGGCTTCCGCGGCCTCCTCGGCGACCCCTTTCCAGTTCGTCGACTGGAGCTCGATCCCCCGCTTTCGAAGGTCGTCCTGGATCTGTTCGCCGCGGAAGCGGCGGAGCGCCTCGTGCCGGGACATGACCCGGCCCGCGCCGTGGGCGGTCGAGCCGAAGCTCAGGTCCTCGGCCGCCGCCGTCCCCACCAGAAGATAAGAAGCTGTGCCCATGCTCCCCGGGATGAGGACAGGCTGGCCGTGCGGCCGAAAAGCCGCCGGAATCTCCGGCCGTCCCGGTCCGAAGCTCCGGGTGGCGCCCTTCCGGTGGATGCAGACCTCGCGCTCCCGGCCGCCGATGGCGTGCCGCTCGATCTTGGCGACGTTGTGGCAGACGTCGTAGACCTGCCGCATGCCCTCGGAGGTCCCCATGACCCTGGCGAACACGTCCCGGACCCAGTGGGCGATCAGCTGCCGGTTGGCGAAGGCGTAGTTGACGGCGGAGCACATCGAGGCGTAGTACTCCTGCCCGAGCGCCGAGCGGACGGGCGCGTTGATCAGCTCCCGGTCGGGCAGCCCCTTCGTCCCGTAGGCGTTTTCCATGATCTCGATGTAGTCCGAGGCGACCTGGTGCCCCAGGCCGCGGCTGCCGCAGTGGATCATGACCGTGACCTGTCCTTCGGCCTCGATGCCGAATACCCGGGCTTTATCCTTGTCGAAGATGCGGGAGACTTTCTGGATCTCGACAAAATGGTTCCCGGCGCCCAGGGTCCCGAGCTGGGGTAGGCCCCGCTCCATCGCCCGCGCCGAGACGTGGGCCGGGTCGGCGTCCTTCATCCGCCCGTACTCCTCGGTCATCATCAGGTCCTCTTTCGCGCCATAGCCGTTCTCGACCGCCCACTCCGCACCGCGCTTGAGGATCTCAAGGAGCACCCCCCGGCTGAGCTTGGTGATGCCGCCCTTGCCGACGCCCGCCGGCACCTCCTGGAAGATCTCGGCCAGGAGCTCTTTCCTCTTGGCGGCGATGTCCTCGGCCGTGAAATCGGTCCGCAACAGCCGCACGCCGCAGTTGATGTCGTAGCCGACGCCGCCGGGCGAGATGACGCCCTCGTCCACATCGAAGGCCGCCACCCCGCCGATCGGGAAACCGTAGCCCTGATGGGCGTCGGGCATGACGCAGGACATCCGCTGGATGCCCGGCAGGCAGGCCACGTTCCTGGCCTGGGTGAGCGTCAGGTCGCGCCGGACGCTTTCAAGGAGCTTCTCGGAAGCATAGATCACGGCGGGAACCCTCATCTCCCCCTCCTTGGGGATTTCCCAAACGAAATCGCTGATCTTGCGGAGCTCCATGGCATGCCTCAGACGTCGACCACGACCTGGATCGTGGTGCCGCCGTTTGTCAGGATCTTCATTTCGTTGTAAGTGATGGCCTTGACCCCGCCGTGGGTCTCGTACTTGTCCGAGTTCGTGTCCCCCCAGAAAACGCCCTCGAGCGCATACTCCGCGCCGCGCTGTTCGATCGCGAGATCCTCGGCCGAGCCGAGCAGGAAGAATCGCGATTCAACGAGGTACAGGATCTCCTCCAGGAAGCGGACCACCAACTGCTCCAGGTCGGCGCCGCGGGCGCGCACCGGCACCCGAATGACCCTCGCCACCGACGCCGGGTCCCACATCAACGAGGCCGTGGCCAGGGCGGCGTTGGCGAAGGCCTCCTCGAGCGTCCGGCCGAAGGCCTGGAACTTGGCGTCGGCGGTGTGCTCGAGAAACCGGAATTTTTCCTCCGCCATCTCACCTCATCCCGCCCCGAGCGCCTTCCGTATCTTCAGGAACTCCTCGCCGAAAAAGTCACCGGGGGCGGCCGGTTCAGTCGGGCCGAAGACCTCCTCGTAACGTTTGACCATGTCCTCGACCGCCTGCCGGTTCCATCCATACTCTCTCATATAGTCCATGGTCCATCGCTGGCCGGGCTTCTCGAGCGGCCGGAGATGGGGGCACCGGCGCAGGAAGCAGCGGAGGGCGGTGACGGCCATCGTCTTGAGCCGGTCCTTGAGGAGCGGCGACCTCGCGGACAGGGCCGCGTCCGCCGTCGTCTCGAAGGCGCGCTTCAGGACCCAGGATTCCTCCATGTTCAGGGAGTCATCGACGTCACGCGTGTGGACGTTGTTGTACCAGTTCCGATGGAAGACGAGCGCCCTTTGATAGTCGAGGAGCGCCTGCCCCATCCGGGTATCCCCATAGAACCGCTCGCCAAACGACCTCAGGAAGTCCTCATGGGGGATCAGCCCGTCCCGTGCGACCTGGGCGAAGTACATGGCATTGAAAGCGTTTACCCCGAAAACCCCCTGGGGTGCGAGGCCGTGGCCCCGTTTGAGCGCCTCGGCGAAATATTTTTCCAGGTAATCCAGCTTGACCATGGGGAAGGCGCCGTCGCGGCTGACGGTGACATACTGCCAGTACCAGATGCGCTCGAAGTTCTCATCGTAGCTCGGGATGTCGGTCAGGGCGGCGTCGATGATCGGCGTGTTGGGGACGATCCAGGCCACGGTGTCCTGGGGGAACAGCCGCTTCATTTCCGGGGCGGGGTTCATGTAGACCCAGCCCAGGAGCATCACCAGCATGGCGTCCGGCTTGATCTTGCGGATGGCGGAATAGTAGGAGTTGAAATAGCGGGACTCCCAGTGGGCGCGCGAAAATTTCTGGTATTCCGGGTCGGCGGCGATCTCGATGTTCTCGCTCGCCGAATGCCAGGCAAACCCGTCGAGGCCGAACCGGGAGAAAAGGTCGGCGAACATGTCCGTGCTGGCCTTGATGGCCTCGGGGCTCGAGGGCTTGAGAGCGCTCAGCTGGGTTGGCAGCCGGTGGGTCATGTTCAGGAAAAGGGCCCTGATCCCGAGAAGATGGGCCCGGTCGACGGCGGCCTTCAGGCCCTTCTCTTCCGCCTCGGACATGGGATTGGTCCTGGGCGTCGAGATGACAAGATGGCTCAGGCGGTTGCGCGAGGCCCAGTCGACCGCCGGGACCATATCCGGGGCGAACCCGATGTAAAGGACCCTGTCCGAAATGGCGGGTTTCCAGTGGAGCATTCCCCGGGGCCAAACAAGCTCGTTTCGAGAGGTCAGGACCGTTTCGGCGCCGGCGGCCGGCGGGCTTTCCCTGCGGCTGAGGATCCGGCCCGTCTCCCAGAACATCCCGGCGCTTCGCTCGAGGAGCGTGTAAACACCGTTGAGCAGGCCCCTCGGGCTCCCGCCGACGACGGCGACACCCGGCCGCCCGTCGGCGAACTTCTCGACCGGAAGGACCAGGCACTCCTGCTCGGCAAGGGACGGCAGGGTTTGGCCGATCCCGGCCCGGGAGAGGAATTCCTGCGATCGGTTCGTCGCCAGAACGAGCGTGAAGTCATGGGCAGGCTTCGCCTTGCCCGATGCGATCACCCGGCCCCCGCAGGCGAGCGGGAGATACCGTTCGATGTCGGCGGCGGCGGCGCGCCCGGCCTCTCCGAGGTCGGGAGAGGACATGACGAGGGTCGTCCGGCCGTCGGCGGCAAAGACCCGGCCGGAGAGCGCAGAGGCTGTGGCGGCGGGTCGGATGAGGACGCTCTCGCCGTCGAGCCGGACCTCTTTCCATGGCTCCGAGCCGGCCACCGTCCCGGGCAGGAACGACAGGATCAAGAGACCGACCGCGATGATTGATGATGCTTTTTTCATATCCCTTCCTTGTCAGCTCTCGCCGAGCTCCTGAGCGCGGATCTTGCGGATGATCCTCGCCTGGAGCCGCCGCAGCCGCGCCGAATGGCTCACAGGGTAGCAAGCCGGGGCCGGCTCGAGCCTCCTGTATTTTTCATCCAGTTTTGCAAACTCGGCCAGGAAGCCCTTCCGGATCTCGAGAAGTCCGGGGGGAGCGTCCAGGATCTCCCCCCCGCCCATGACTTTGCGGAGCAACGGCTCGCCGGGCAGGGACTCGTCCCGCAGGCCGATCACGTCCTTTTTCGGCGCCCCCGACGGCGTCGCCAGGCGGAAGACCTGCTTCCTTCCCCCCAGGCTTGTCTTTCCGGGGCTGAGCTTCAGCACCGGGCGGCCGGCCAGTTCGACCATCTTGTAGGCCATGTCGAGATACGGAGCGTCGGCCGAAACCCCGACCTTGGTGCCGACCCCGAACGCGTCCACATCGCCTCCCCGGAGGATGATGGCGGCGATCCTCTCCTCGTCCAGCGCGCCGCTGGCGAAGATCGAAGTCTCCCCCAGCCCGGCCTGGACGAGGATCTGACGGACCTTCCGGCTGAGGCCGGCGAGGTCGCCGCTGTCGAGGCGCACCCCGCTCAGGCTCTCGCCCCGGGCGGACATCTCCTTACCCACGGCGGCCGCCTTGGCCGCTCCAGCCAGCGTATCGTAGGTATCGATGAGCAGGACGGCGCTCTCCGGGAAAGATTTAGCGTAGGCGCGAAAGGCGTCGATCTCCCGTTCGAAGCTCATGACGTAGGAGTGAGCCATGGTCCCGACGACGGGCAGGCCGTACGTCCGGCCCGCCAGGACGTTGCTCGTGCCGACGAACCCGCCGATGAAGCTCGCCCGGGCCGCCTTCAGGCCCGCCTCCACCCCCTGGGTGCGCCGGAGGGAAAAATCGACCAGCCGCCTGGGGCCGGCGGCCTGGAGGCAGCGCGAGGCCTTGGTGGCGATCATCACCTGGAGGTTGACGAGGTTGATCAGGCACGTCTCGACGAGCTGGGCCTCGATGAGCGGCGCCTCGACCTCGAGGACCGGTTCGTCGGCAAAGAACAGCCGTCCTTCGGGGATGGCGAAAACATCGCCCGTGAACCGGAAGCCTCTCAAATACGACAGGAATTCGCCCGTGAAAAGGCCCAAGCTCCGGAGATAGCCGACGTCGTCGCGGCTGAACCTCAGATCCTTGAGATAGCCGAGGACGTCCCCGAGCCCCGCCGAGACAAAATAGCGCCGTCCCGGCGGATAGTTGCGCACGAACAGGCTGAAGGCCGCCCGCTCGGATTTGCGGTTCTCGAAGTAGCTCGCCGCCATGGTCAGCTCGTAGAGATCGAGGGCCAGTCCCGGGACGGGCGCGCTGCCCGGCGGAAGGATCGGGACGGAGGGCGCGGGTGTCTTTCGGGGGCTCATGGCGCGGCTTGGCTGAGGCTATGTCTATCAAGAAAGGGGAGGCCAAGTCAAATCTCGGCCCCCAAACCGGGCCGCTCTCCGGCCGGGGCTCAAAACACGCCGGCGATGCGCGCGCCGCAGTGGGGACAGGCGCCGTTCAGGATCTCGTTTCTCCTGACGGAAAAACCGGCCCGGCTGACGACCGCCTGGCCGCACTGGGGACAGGCTGTGTCCTCACCCTCTCCCCAGACATTGCCCACATAAATGTACCTGAGGCCGGCCCCCCGTCCCAAATCCCGCGCCAGCTCGAGGGTTTTGACCGGAGTGGCCGGCGTATTGGCGTACTTATAGTCAGGATGAAACCGGCTGACGTGCCAGGGGATATCGACGCTGACGCCCGCGATAAAGCCCGCGATCTCCCCAAGCTCGGCCGGAGTGTCATTCATCCCGGGTACCACGAGGGTTGTGATTTCGACCCAGATGCCGAGTTCGCGCATCAGCCGGATCGAGTCGAGCACGGGTTGGAGGTGCGCCCCGCAAACCTTCCGGTAGGTCTCCTCCTTGAAGGCCTTGAGGTCGACGTTGGCGGCGTCGAGATAAGGCTGGACGGTCCGCAACGCGGTCGCCGTCAGGTAGCCGTTCGTAACGAAAACGTTGGCCAAGCCTGACTCCCTGGCGAGCTTGGCCGTGTCGTAAGCGTATTCAAAAAAGATGGTGGGCTCGGTGTACGTGTAGGAGATGCTCCGGCAGCCGTCCGCACGCGCCTCGGCGACGATCGCCGCGGGGGGAAAATCATGGCCTCCGCGAAGGCCCTTCTCCCCGCGCGGCGTTTGCGAGATCTCCCAGTTCTGGCAGAACGGGCACCGGAAATTGCAGCCGACCGTGGCGATGGAAAACGAGCGGGTTCCCGGCTGGAAATGGAACAGGGGCTTCTTCTCGATCGGGTCGATATGGGCGGCGATGACCTGGCCGTAGGCGTGAGTTACGAGCTTCCCCTCCCGGTTTTCCCGGACGCCGCACACCCCGAACTTGGCCGGGGCGATCCGGCAGAGGTGGGCGCACAGATCGCAGTCCACCCGGCCGCCCTCGACGGCGCGCCAGAGCCTGGCTTCGACGGTCATCGGTCCGCCTGACGGAGCTCCGGATAGAACTTGACGGCCGACGGGCAGAGCTTCCTGACCGCGCACTGCGGGCACAGGGGCGTTCGCGCCTTGCAGACCTGCCGGCCGTGGTCCACGAACATGTAGTTAAAGTCGAGCCAGTCGCGACGCGGCACGAGCTTCAACAGGTCCTTTTCGATTTTCTCGGGCACGGCCTGCCGGCTCAGGCCCAGCCGCCCCGAAAGCCTCCGGACGTGGGTGTCGACGGCGATGCCTTCGGCCTTTCCGAAGCCCGAAGACAGCACGATGTTGGCCGTCTTCCGGGCCACGCCGGGGAGCGTCAGCAGCTCGTCCATTGTGGACGGGACCTCACCCGCGTAATTCTCCACGATCCTCCGGGTCGCGCCGATGATGCTCTTGGCCTTGTTGCGGAAGAACCCGGTGGAGCGAATCTCCGTTTCCAGGGCGGCCCGGTCGGCCTTGGCAAAGTCGGCGGCCGTCGGGTAATGCCGGAAGAGTCCCGGAGTGACCTTGTTCACCCGCTCGTCGGTGCACTGCGCCGCCAGGATCGTGGCGATCAGGATCTGGAGAGGCGTTTCATTGTGCAGCGCCGTCCGGCTCTCCGGGTAGGCTCGACGCAGGATCCTGGTGATTCTGCCGATGCGGTCTTTGGCCGGTTCCATGGTTGCGCCCTCCTTGCCGAAAATCAGGGCCCGATGTGGAAGAGGTCCTGGCCGAGGTGGAAATCCTCGACGTCGTAGTAGTCGGGAAAGCGGCTGAGGAGGTCGATCTCCGACCGGATCATGAAATAGTGGCTCCTCTCGACCCGGCTCAGGTATTCGAGGAGCCTGCGGCTGCCGGCCTCGGTCATGGTCCCCCGGGCGGCCCGATAGAATTCCTCGGCGGTCTTCTCCGCCTCGAGCGCCGCCTTGAACAGGTCGAGGACCGAGCTCCCCTCGTCGACCTTCGCCGCCGGCTTGGGCCCGGCGCCTTTCGGGGGAACATCGAGGCCCGTCCCCCGATAGCGCTCGGCGCGCAGGCGCTCGAGGATCTGCCGGTGCTTCTTCTCTTCGAGGACGAGGAACCCGAGCTTCTGGCGCAGGAGGATGTTCTTGACCTTGGCCAAAATCGCCCCGTAGAACTCGGCGGCATCGATCTCCGAGCGGATGGCGGCCGCCAGCACCTCGTTCGGCTTCATTCGGGCATCTAAGACCATTTTGGCCTCCCTTCCCGGGCTCCACCCCGTTTTCGAGTACGGGAGGTATCCCCGGAAATCGGCTGGAGCCCATTTTATCTAGAAGCGGACGAACTTCTCCTTGGGGGCGCCGCAGACGGGACACTTGTCCGGCGCTTCCCCCTCGACCGTGAACCCGCACTGCCCGCAGACATGGACGGGGAAATA
>CAVXUH010000007.1:240000-826820 GCA_963764885.1 Candidatus Aminicenantota bacterium | reverse complement strand
AATCGCGGCGGAGGTCGGGGGAAATTGGTGCCAGGATATCAATTCCCTATTCCAGGGATAAGAATTATGGCCAACGTCGACAATACCCAGCTGACTATAGGCCCTCGATAGCCGTGAACCATATCTATCTTTGCTGCGCCTCAAGCACTTTCAGCAGCTGCGCTGTCGTGTAACACGGGATGCTGCATCCGGACAGGTGCCGGTCATTCGACCAAAGGGGAAAACCCAGCGCCCGAGCTAACGCCAGCGCGTGCGCATCCTCCGGATCACGGTCCCTAAGCTCGGCTAAGGCCTTTTTAAGATGTCCGGCATAATCAGACCGGAAGTGGATGCAGAGCGGCAGGATCTTCCACCGCAGTGCGAGGAGGTCTGGAAGCAAACCGTACTTTTTCCCCATAAGGGGAAGGTACTCTTCCACTTCTAGAGCATTGAATTCCGTGACATGTACCTCAAGCCTATATTTGAAGAACACCGCCTGCGCGGCCTTGCCAATGACCGCGGAGAGAAGGACGTTAGCGTCGGCGACGACGGCCCCGATAAGCACGGAAATCCTCCCTAATATCCCGCTCAGAAACGCCCTTCGTTTCCAGTAACTTGGCGAAATGAAGGCTGAGGAGCTTGCCGATCTCGCGGCGCCAGTCGTCAGGCAGCCGGTCCGGGGACTCCAACGGTATATAGACACCTGAGATCTTCCCGTGCTTCGTAATAAAGAAAGGCTCGGAACCGCTGAGATACGCGGCGCTCTTCTCCCGGATTTCGCGGATGCCCGCCATCTTCATGGTTATCACCTCTAAATGAATCTTAGCACTGTAGCTGAATATGTCAACACTTGTGTACACATTTCAGGTTCGCGCTCGGATTTAGCGTGATCGCGCTTAACCATCCACTTAATATAGACGTACCCGGTGCCAGAGATTCTCAATTGCGCGATAGGATCTTGTCCAGGGCGATCTCTTCGCGGGCGGCGACGATCCGCAGGATGCCGACGGCGCGGCTGATGGCGATATTCATCCGGACCGCATATCTTGAGGAATCAATACGGAGGTCGGTGACGATCACGGCCAGGCGCTCGAGGCCCTTATATCTGGATAGCAGATAGTACCTATATTATTACCCATTTAATTACGTATTACCCAGTTTTTGCTATCCGGTGCCATTTTGCATCCCTGCCCCGGCCAAGGCATTCAACAGCTCCGGCATCCCGTTCTTTCTTGAGGACTTTGCGGATCATATCAATGCTCACCGCGGGACATTTCGCTTGAATAGCGCTAATTGAAAAATCATCATTGAGCCCAGCGATGGCAGCGAGAATAAGTTCTGTTTTAGCTCCCCGCGGACTTTTGAGCGGACCGACTCGCTCTTCGAGTTCTTTATAGGCCTCTTTGAGCGTGAAAAAGACAAAATGAATGTAAGGCCAGGGATCGTGTTTTGTTTCATGCCAGCCCCTGGAACTCTGTTCCAGTGTTTCGTAGTATCGATCTTTATTCTGTTCAATATGGCGCTCGATACTGATATACCTCCCGACCTCGTAGCCCAAATGATAAGATTGAAGGAGCAAAAGAAGTCTTGATACACGCCCGTTGCCGTCCCTGAACGGATGGATACACAGGAAATCCAGATTCCAGGCGGCCAGCAGAACCGGAAGCGGGATCTTGCGCTCTTCCACCCCTTGATTCCACAGTCTGACTAGATCATTCATTGCCCGGGGAGTGTCTTTGGCAGGGACTGTTTTGAAACGAACCCTTTCTCTTCCGTCGGGGAATCTCTCGATGATATCGCTGTCCTGTTCTTTGTAGCTGCCGGCATCGCCGACATTTGCCCTTGCCAGGGCATGAAGATGCCGTATCGTGTCTTCGCTGATTTTTAGCTTCTTCCCGCCCTCATGAATGAGTTTCAAAGCATCCCGGTAGCCCCTGACCTCTGCCTCATCCCGGTCTCTAAGCAGGGACTTGCCGAATACCACTGTGGCGATCCTCGAGCGGTCAACGGTAACGCCCTCCGGCGGTTGGAGGATACGGCGCTCTCGATAAGAGCGTGTTCCCTGAGCGTTTTAAGCTTTTGGGGAGACTGTCGCGTGAAGAGCTCTTGCTTCCCAAGCGCTTCGCCTAGGTCGGAAAGATACCAGCCTGCGGCAACAGGGATCATGGGCGGGGACGAGATAAAGAGCTTCACGGTATTCATCCAATATCTCCGGCACAAAAAGCTTCAAATTCGCTAAACAACACTACGCCTCTATGTTGACATAATAGGCCCGCCGAGCCAAAAATAAAATACAGAAAGTTTACGCGGCGGACTGGGGGTTAGGAAATGTGGGTATCGGGGATCTCCCGAGCGAAAGACAGGCTAGCTAACCTTCGTGTTGATGAATTCCGCTGTCCTGTTCCAGGGGACATTTGAGGTGAGCTCTGTACCTACCGCGTGCGAAAATGGAGAGGGTCTCTGAGGTTTTGCAACTCCCGGTAGTAATAAAGAGGGGTAGGTCGTTTTGTCTTGAATCTCAACTTTCTTAAAAACGCAATTTCCTCCTCGCTAGCATCACTACTGAGCCCAGCGTCATTAAGGAATTCTTTGAGCCCCGGCTCTTCCTCGAAAGGCTGCTCGGGTTCCTTTTCAACAAACTCCAATTTCTTAACGTGCTCTGAGACTACTCTGTTATTCAAGACAATTTCCATACCAAAAGTCTCGAGGTCAATGTCCCACGATTCAATCAGCGGCTCTAAGAATGAGACGCAGTTTTCAATCGACAGGTGGAAGATATCCGTATCGAGGAACTCCAGAATATTGACTCGCATCTGTTCATAGTCTCGATTGCTGAGTCGAGCCACTTCCCGGAGCCAGTCTTCACTTTCCAATTCTTTTTTGGCCACTCTCTTAACCACGTCCATAATCTTCTGTGTGACAAGACGTTCGAGTTCGCCGAACGGCTGCTTCTCAAAAATCGCTCGTATCTGTTTTTCTTTGTCAGGGGCACATTTGCGGAGAATCAACTCTCTAACTTCCTTGAACAAGGGCACAGGCGGGTCCCCCAGCTTCCTCTTCAATTCTTCAATGCGCTGGAGTTCAGCCAGTTGCGAAAGCTCACCACTCGGCAGCTTCAAGAACGCTTCCATTTTCTCGTATATGTCTGTTCGATTAGCCATGGGGGGTGCCTTTTTCCCAGTCAGCAACTGGGAAATGTAGGACTCCGTAACCTGGGCAGCGGTTGCCAGGTCTCTCTGCTCAAGACCCAACTCATTAAGCCGGTGTCTGATTACCAAAGAAACATCCATCAGAATCCTCCCTCTATTTAACTCATATATAGTTAATTATACTATGCCTAATAAATATATATCACAAAATACTTGACAAATCAAGTTAACTATGGTATCGTTAAATCAAGTGAGTAAATATTCTATTCATCATCACGTTTCCTGAGCTAGGTCAGGTGATTTGATCGAGGCCAACCAAGGAGGTTGAAATGTACGCAAGAGAAGTTACCATGAATCTGAAAGCAGATGGCCACACCAGGTTTACCCAGAAGCTCGAGAAGGAGATCATTCCTCTTCTCCGTTTGCAGCGAGGTTTCAAGGATGAGATCACGCTCCTCGTATCAGGCAACAGGAAAGCAGTTGCGATCAGCTTTTGGGATAAAAAAGAGAACGCGGACGCCTATAACAAGGCAAAGTACCCCGAAGTGCTGAAGAGCATGTCGGAAGTTATCGAAGGAACCCCTCTGGTTGAAACCTTCGATGTTTCCAATTCAACGTGGTACAAGATCGCCGCTCCCATCGCGGCCTAGTAGAGTCCCAGGTCATTGAGTTTGGTTGAAACGGGCGGGCCTAGACCCGCCCTTTTCTTTTTTCCGGCGAATACACTTGTATGCTTGACGTCAGCGAAATTCGGATATAGAGAGGCCACAGGGAAGGCTTGGACCCCGGCACGCGGCGGACTGGGGGTTAAGGAAATTGGTGACAGGATATCAATTCCCCATTTTTCAGACCCATAATTCTGCCACATCCAGCAAGCACTAATTTTGGCGCCAACCTGGAAGTACGATAAAATCAGTCCTACTCGGTCTATGTTAATAGGGCGCAAATTAAGGTCTCCACGATCCCAAGACATAACGAAATCGACGATAGTCTAGCCAGAAAGATCTGCCACGACCTTGAAATCAGGCCGCCTCGACGTTAGCGTCGGCGACGACGGCCCCCAGGAATTCACACAGATGGAAGAGCTCCTCGAAGCGCTGGAAGATAGCGGCCTCGGCAAGGCGGCCGCAGAGAGGGTCTAAGCGGAAGGACCGGAAATGGGTCACCCTCGATGAAGCCGAAAAAAAGCTGGGGCTTAAGTGACCAACGGGGGGCTGTTGAACTGAGATTGCCAGGCAGCCGGCTTCGTCCAAGTATTAGGATTGACATTCGGCGGGAAGAGGCTTAAGCTATGTCTGAAAATACGAATTTCAGAAATCATGAGAGCTTAGGCATGGGCGAAAAGGTAAAATCGCAAGAATTGGTCAGGCTGCGTGCCCGGGGGCAGGTGACTCTTCCCAGCTTCATCCGGGAAAAGCTCCGTCTTGAGGAAGGAAGCCTCGTTCTGGTCAAGGTCCTGGACAACACCATAGTCTTAGTCCCCCAGGAGACTGTTGATAAGGAACAGTCATGGTTCTGGCAGGAAAAGTGGCAAAATCTCGAGGCCGAGGCGGAAGCCGACATCCGTGAAGGAAGAGTGAAGTCATTTGGTTCTGTCGAGGAACTCTTCGATGAAATTGAGGGAAAGCCTGAAGCTCACAAGAACAGAAAGGTTCAAAAAGAGCGTTCTTGATCTGGACGGGCGGACCAGGGAAAAGCTCCGAAAACAGCTCGGGCTCCTGATCTCAAATCCGCGGCATCCCTCACTGGGCATAAAGAAGATCAAGGGGACAAAATCGATCTTCGAGGCTCGGGTGGACGACCATTACCGGTTCACCTTTGAATTCGGCGAGAGAAACGAGATCATTCTGAGAGTCGTCGGGGCCCATAACTCGGCGCTCAAGAAGCCGTAATCGGCTGAGGACGAGGCGCGGTTCCAGCAGAAGCCTAACAGGGGAGCTATAAGTAGCGCGACAGAATCTTGTCCAAGGCGATCTCGTCGCGGGCGGCGACGATCCGCAGGACGCCGACGGCGCGGCTTGCGGCGATATTCATGCGGACCGCGTACCTTGAGGAATCGATGCGGAGGTCGGTGATGATCACGGCGAGGCGCTCGAGGCCCTTGTAGCGCAGGAACGTGTCGCAGACGATGTGCTCTTTGGCCCGGGAAGGACGGAGATCGAATCGTGGAGTCGAAAGCTCGTCGAGCGCGAATTTGACGCGCCGGGCGGCGGTGCGATAAGATAAGGCGCATCGAGCGACAGGAGAAGACCATGGCCCTTGACCCGAAGCTTCTGGCGATCCTGGCCTGTCCCTACTGCAAGGCGGACGTCAGGCTGACCGAAGACGAGAAGGCGCTGAAGTGCCTGAGCTGCCACCGCGTCTACCGGATCGAGGACGACATCCCTGTCATGCTCATCGACGAGGCCACGATTGAACCGGAGCGAAAGACCAAGGCCTGACCCGGCGGGCGCCCAGAAGATCCTCCTCATCCGTCTCCGCCGCATCGGGGACATCGTCATGACCACTCCGGCCGTCGAGGCGATCAAGCGGGCCCTGCCGCGGGCGTCCATCACCTATATCGTCGAGGAGCCGTTCCGTCGCCTGGTCGAGGGGAATCCGCACATCGACAGGGTGCTGGTGATCCCGACGAAACAGGGGGCGGCCGATTTCGCGCGGTTCGCGCGCGGGCTGAGGCGGGAAACGTTCGACGCGGTCATCGATTTTCACGGCGGGCCGCGGGCCTCGAAGATCGCCTGGCTGGCCCGGGGACGGCTCAAGATCGGATACGCGCTCAAATATAAAGGCTGGATCTATGATGCGCGGGTGGAGAGGAGCGGGGGTGAGGGCCGGCCCATCCACAGCGTCGAGAATCACTTGAACCTGGTGCGCGCGCTGGGGATCGAGGTCGAGATGCCGGCGCCGCGGCTTTTTCTGCCGGAGGCGACGGCGCGCGAGAAAGCGAAGGTCGCCCGGCTGTGGGCGGAGAACGGGCTCGGCGGAGCGAAGGCCGTCGTGCTTCACGTGGGGGCCGGCAACGCGTTCCGCGACTGGGGAGAAAAAAACCTGGCGGCGCTGGCCGAGAGAATGGCGGCGATGCCGGGGATAAGGGTCGTTTTAGCCGGCGCCGAAGATGACAGGGCGCGAGCGGAGAGGATCGCCGCGGCGGGCGGGACAGCCGGGGCGGCCGGCAGAGCGGGGGCGGCGGTCCGGCCTGCCGCTGATCCGATCGGCAACGCCCCGGGAAGCGCGCCGCGCCGGGCGGCGCCGATCGTCTCGCTCGCCGGCGAGCTCAACCTGATCGAGCTCCGGGAGGTGATCCGGCGCGCGGCGCTTTACGTCGGCCCCGACAGCGGCCCGATGCACATCGCGGCGACGACGCACACCCCGATCGTGGCGCTTTTCGGGCCGACTCTTCCCGAGCACTTCGCCCCCTGGCAGGCCGAAGCCGCGATCATCGCCAAGGACCTGGATTGCCGTCCCTGCAAACAGCGCGAATGCCTGACGCAAGACTTTCGCTGCCTCCAGTTGATCACGGTGGACGAGGTCCTGGCCGCGGTCCGCAGGCACCTCTGAGCCGGGCCGCTAAAAACTGAGATTGCTTGCTCCGCTCGCAATGACGCGCCAATTCTGTCTCCAGAAAAGCCAGATCGCTGTGCCTGTCTTCAGGAGCAATGGCCGGCGGCGCTGGCACGCGCGCGCGTTTCGTGTATAATCAAGCGAATTTTACGGTGTGACGACAGAAACGTGACAAACATGACTGCAGGATCAGGAGAAGAGGTGGACGCCGCCTTGCCTGGCCGACTGGCGTCGGACGAGACTATACCCGGCGGCCCCGGCCCTTCAGCCGGCCGGGGAGTCGCCGGGGCGGTCCGGGCCCTGCCGTTCGACCCGCTGCTGGTCCTCATCGTTTGTATCTGGGCCCTCAACATCTCGCTGATCAAGATCGCGCTCGTCGATTTCCCGCCCGTGGCCTTCAACTACCTGCGCCTGGTCATCGCCGCCGTGATCCTCAGCGCGGTCCTCTACGCGAAGGAAGGGAACTTCCGGATCGCCCGGAGAGATCTTCCCAAGATCCTGTTTCTGTCGTTCACCGGCTATGCGGTCTCCCAGACCCTGGTCATCCTGGGGATCCGGCTGACCTCCGCCACGAACGTCGCCGTCCTCACCGGCACGTCGCCGATCCTGATCGCGCTTCTCGCCTCCTTTTTCAAGCACGACCGGATCTCGCGCCTCGGTTGGCTGGGGGTGGCGCTCGGTTTTGCGGGCGTCTATATCGTCATCAGCGGCCGGTCCGAGGGGATCCGCTTCTCGGGCCAGACGCTCAAGGGAGACGTCCTGGTCTTTCTGGCCATCGCCGTGTGGGCCCATTTCTCGGTGTCCGCGAGGCCGCTGGTGAAGATCTACTCGCCGCTCAAGTTCAGCACGGTGACGATCTCCCTGGGCATCCTCTTCTCCCTCCCCTTTTCCCTCTCCTCGCTCATGGCGGTCCCGTCGGCGGGGGTCTCGGCGCGGTCCTGGGGCCTCCTCGTCTTCGCCGGCGTCGTCCCGCTGGCCCTGGGCCTGATCATCTGGTTCAATTCGGTGAAGCGGGTGGGCAACTCCCAGACGGCCGTTTATTCCAACCTTCAGCCGGTCCTGGCCATCATCTTCGCCCACGCTCTCCTGGGCGACGCGGTCGGCGGCGGGCTGGCGGCGGGCGCGGCGATGGTCATCCTGGGGATATTCTTGACGCGCAAGGGGCGCATCGCGCTGCCGGCATCGGCGGAAGCCGACAGCAAAGAGTGAGATTGCTTCGGTCGCTGCGCTCCCTCGCAATGACCAGCTTGACGGGGACGTTCCCCACCACCAGAAACGTCCCGGCGGTGGGCGGCGGTGGGGACAGGTACAGCCCGGGGCCTGTCCCCGGGCTGTACCTGTCCCCGGGGACCGACAATTGCCGGTGCCGGCTTGCGCGCCAGGCCCCCGATACGCTAATCTAGTCCACTGAGCCAACCCATGGAGACAGCCACCGCGGGCCGACAGGAAAAAAGTCTCTGGCGGACGCTCCTGGCCTACTCCCTGGCCGCGGGCATCCTGTTCAGCCTCGTCTCCATCTCGCTCATGGAGATCTTCCTCGCGGCCGCGGTCGTCTTTTGGCTCGTCCTCGTGGCGAAAGAGAAGGCCCGGCCCGCCTTCCCCGCCTTTTTCTGGCCGCTCCTCGCTTTCGCGGGACTCACCCTGCTCTCAAGCGCCCTGTCGGTCAACCCGGCCATGAGCTTCGTCAACTCCCGCAAGCTCCTCCTCTACCTCATCATCCCGATCGTCATGACCGCCGGCGTCACGGCCTCGGCCCGCGCCAGGGCGAGCCACGCCCTCCTGGCGTCGGGCCTCATCAGCGGCGCCTACTCCATCGCCTATTTCCTCTTCAAGGCCCAGCCCGGCGAGCGAATCCAGGGGTTCATGGGCCACTACATGACCCAGGGCGGACTGCTGCTCCTTTTCCTCTGCGCCGCCATGAGCTTTGTCCTGTTTCTGCGCGACCGGACGCGCTGGCTGTGGGCCGCCGCCTTCGTCCTCGCCTCCTTCTGCCTCGCCCTGACCTACACCAGGAGCGCCTGGATCGGGTTCGTCCTCGCCCTGGGCCTCCTGCTTTTTCTTTATCGACCCGCGGCCCTGGTCCTCGTGCCGGTCGTCGTCGGCCTGTTCGCGGTGGCCGCGCCGCCGTCCATGAAGCAGAGGGCGCTCAGCATCTTCAGCCTGGACAACTACGGCAACAGGCTGAGGTTCGAGTACGTGGGCGCCGGTCTAAAGATCATTCGGGACTTCCCGCTCGTCGGGACGGGGCCCGACACGGTCGACCTGGTCTTCCAGGACCCGAAGTACGGCCTGTCCTCCGAGGCCCGGCGGAACGTCCACCTCCACAACGATATCATCCAGATCGCCGCCGAGCGGGGGATCCCGGCGCTCCTGGCCTGGCTGGCGTTCGTCGGCTCGGCTTTTGTCTCGCTCGCCGGGCTCTTGAAGAACCGCGATCCGGAGGTCTTCCCTTATGCCGCGGCCGGCGCGGCCGCGCTGGTCGCGTTTTTCGCAGCCGGCGTGTTCGAATACAACTTCGGGGATTCGGAGGTCATCGTCCTCCTCCTTTATCTTATCACGCTCCCGTTCGCCGCCCGGGCCGGCGTCAAGGCCGGGCCGTCATGACGGGAAGAAAACGGGGCCGGCGGCTGGGGACCGCGCTCCTGGTGATCGGTGCGGCCTATGTCGCCTGGCTGGCGATCACCATCGCGCGGTTCAAGCCGCCGCGGGCGGCCTCCCCGGCGGGCGCGCGCGCCGGCGGACCGCCGCACGAGGTCGTCGGCGCTTACCACGTCCACACCAAGTTTTCCGACGGCCACGCGACACCTGAAGAAGTCGCGGCGGCCGCGGCGGGCCGGCGGCTCGATTTCGTCATCCTGACCGACCACGGCAACCCCAACCGGCAATCGCTCGCCAGCCAGGGCTGGAAGAGGGGCGTGCTGATGCTCGCGGGAAGCGAGCTTTCGGTCAACCGCGGGCACCTGGTGGCCCTGGGGTTCGAGCCGCCGCCGGCCGGCCGGGCGTTCCCGCAGAACGCCGAGCAGGCGGCCATCGAGGTCGCCGCGGCCGGCGGGTTCACCGTCATCGCCCACCCGTACTCCAAAACGCACTGGACCTGGGGGGAGGAGATCGACGTCTCCGGGATCGAGCTCACCGACGTCGCCACCATGATCCGGTGGAACACGGCGCGTTTTCTTTTGTATGCCCCCGCGTATCTTTTCCGGCCGGGCCTGCCGCTCCTCAAGACGCTCAGCCGGCCCGTCCAGCCGCTCCGGAAGTGGGACAGCCTGGCGGCGCAGCATCCGGTGTACGGATATTTCAGCGCCGATGCGCATCTCGGCTACTCCGCGATCTTCGGCTGCTTCCGGATCCACGCCCAACTCGACGAGCCGCTGGCGGCGGATTTCGAGCGGGCGAGGGCGCAGGTGTTCGGGGCGCTCCGCCGGGGCCGGTTCTACAGCGCGGTCGAGGGCGCCGAGTCCGCGGGCGGGTTCGGTTTTTCGGCAGAAGCCGGCGGAGAGGCCTTCCCCATGGGAAGCGAGTTCAAGTGGCGGGACGGGGCGACGATCACGCTCAAGGTCCGCGCGCCGTTCGCTTTTCCCATCGAGACCCGGCTGATCCGCGACGGCGAGGTGATCGAGCGCGGGAACGGCGGAGAGCAATCGTATGCGGCCGACCGGCCGGGCGTTTACCGGGTGGAGGTCTACCTCAAGACGCGTTCGCCCCTGGCCGCCGATTTCCCGTGGATCGTTTCGAACCCGATATTTCTCAGACGGAGCTGACCATGAAGATAACCAGCATCGACCGGGCGGCGCTCGCCAGGATCATCCGGCGGTTCGGAAAAAAGAAGGTCCTCGTCCTGGGCGACCTCATGATGGACCGCTATATCTGGGGTGATGTGTCGCGCATCTCGCCCGAGGCCCCGGTGCCCGTGGTCGAGGTCAAATCGGATTCGCTCCAGCTCGGGGGAGCGGGGAACGTCGCCCAGAACCTCGAGAGCCTGGGGGCGTCGCCGCTCCTCGCGGGCGTCGTCGGCAACGACGCCGAGGGAAAGTGGATCAAGAGCCGGATGGCGGCGGGCGGCAAGGGCATCCTGGTCGATGCGCGGCGGCCGACCATCGTCAAGACGCGGATCGTCGCCCATCACCAGCAGGTCGTCCGGGTCGACCTGGAGCGGAAGGGCGCCCTGCCCGAGGGGCTCGCGGCGTCGCTCGCCCGCTTCGTCAGGGACACCGAGTACGACGGGCTCCTCATATCGGATTATAACAAGGGGATCGTCAACCCCGGCCTCATGGCCAGCGCTCTGAGCGCGGCGGCCGAGCGGAAGGCGCCCGTTTTCGTCGACCCGAAGGTCGAGAATTTCCGGCTGTTCTCGCCCGTGACGCTCATCACGCCCAATCACCTGGAGGCCGAGAAGGTCGTCGGCCATCCCTGCCGGACCGACGCCGAGGTCGAGCGGGCCGGCGCCGAGATCATGGACCTCATCTCCTGCCGGTATCTCATCATCAAGCGCGGCGAGCAGGGGATGACGGTCTTCCAGAAGGGCCGGAAACCTATCTACATCCCGACCGTGGCCCGGGAGGTCTTCGACGTGACGGGAGCCGGCGATACGGTCATCGCGGCGGCGGCGCTGGGGCTCCTGGCGGGCGGGACGATCGAGCAGGCGGCGGCCATCGCCAACGTCGCGGCCGGCATCGTCGTGGGGAAGATCGGAACGGCCACCACCACGCCGGAGGAGCTCCTCGCCGCCATCTAACGGGGACAGGCCCCGGCCTTTACCTGTCCCCGGGCCTTTGCCTGTCGCCTGGTTCGACGACAAACTCGCTGTACTGTTTCCTTCTTAGGTCAGCTGATTTCGATAAGCCCAGGTAAACAGGATCGGGCGTCAACAAAAAATCGCGCTCTCCGAACGCGTAATATCTGTAGCTGCTGAATTTATATTCGTCGGGGGACTTCACGATCCCTGCTCTTACAGGATTAAGTTCGATGTACTTTCCGCATTGCAGCAGGTACTCTTCCTTATCGATAAAAAGACTCTTAAACCTGCTTTGCCAGAGGTGTCCAGAGAAGCCATGACGCCTCTGATAGTATCGGCAATATCGCTGATTAACCTGTTTCATATACTTTGAAAGCGCGCTTTGTTCTGTAAGCCAGATAATCAGGTGCACATGGTTGTTCATTAGACAATAATGAAGGATATCGACCCTATCGTCATCTTTCAGAATAACCAGCAATCTGTAATATTCAAATTTGTCTCCATCTGAAAGAAATACGTCTTGCTTGTTATTCCCACGGCTGATGATATGAAAGGCACTGTTGGGAAAGATAACTCTTCGTGTCCTTGTCATGTCGACCTGCTTTTGTTCGAGTCCTATATAAGAGCTCTAGATCGGCTCCACTATCAATGACGTGATAAAAGCCATCTTTATCTCTGGGGACAGGCCCCGCCCATTGCCTGTCCCCGGGCTGTACCTGGTAACGAAGGGGGCCTGGCCCCGATTGATAACGGAACGCCCCCAGTCGCCGGCCGATTGAGAATTGGTCCCGTAACCTCTATAATAGGGCTTCAATGTGCGGCGTAATCGGGTTATTCACCAACTCGGACGTGTTCCGGGACTTGTACCAGGGCCTTCTGGCCGTCCAGCACCGCGGCCAGGACTCGGCCGGCATCATCACCTATAGCAACCGCTTCCACACCAAGAAGGGAAACGGTCTTGTCCAGGACATCTTCACGCCGGAGAACTCCGAGCGCCTCGTGGGTCACATCGGCATCGGCCAGACCCGCTACCCGACGATCGGAGGCGGCCGAGGCGATGACGCCCAGCCGTTCCTGGTCAACGCGCCGTTCGGCATCATCATGGCCCACAACGGCAACGTCATCAATTACCGGGAGCTCAAGAAGGAGCTGCTCGAGAAATACCACCGGCTCCTGACCTCGGACAACGACGTCGAGGCCGTCCTGAACGTCTTCGCCCAGGAGCTCGCCGCCCAGCGCATCCGCCGGGTCACGCCGGATAACATCTTCAAGGCCGTGGAGGGCGTGTACAAGGCCGTCAAGGGGGGCTATACCGTCATCGCCTATATCGCCGAGCAGGGCATGGTCGCCTTCCGGGACCCCTACGGCATCAAGCCCTTGGTCTTCGGCTCCCGAAATGACGGCGTCAAGCCGTCCTATGCTTTCGCCTCCGAGAGCGTGTCCCTCAACCTGATGGGGTTCGGCAAGATCCAGAACGTCGAGGCCGGGGAGGCGATCTTTCTCGACCAGAACCGCGTCCTCCACCGCCGGAAGATCGCCAGCTGCCCGCACTCGCCCTGCCTCTTCGAGTGGGTCTATTTCGCCCGGCCCGATTCATTCATCGACAACGTCAACGTCTACAACTGCCGCGTCGAGCTCGGCCGCCTGCTGGCCGGCGAGATCAAGAAACAGAAGCTCAAGATCGACGTCGTCGTCCCCATCCCCGATTCGGCGCGCGACGCCGCCATCGAGATTGCCCGGGCACTGGACCTCAAGTACCGCGAGGCCCTGGTTAAGAACCGCTACATCGGCCGGACCTTCATCATGCCGGGCGAGGGGCAGCGCCGCGCTTCGGTCCGCCAGAAGCTCAACCCGATCGCCTCAGAGTTCAAGGGCCGAAATGTCCTGCTCGTCGACGACAGCATCGTCCGCGGCAACACCTCGCGGGCGATCGTCCAGATCGTCCGGGAGTGCGGCGCGGCCAAGGTCTATTTCGCCTCCTATTCCCCGCCGCTCCGCTATCCCTGCGTCTACGGCATCGACATGCAGACCCGGGAAGAGTTCGTCGCCCGGGGCGCCGACACCGACGAGGTCGCCCGGCGGATCGGGGCGGACAAGGTCATCTACCAGACGCTGGCCAACCTGAAAAAGGCCGTCCGACTGGGCAACAAGAAGATCACCCACTTTTGCGCCGCCTGTTTCGACGGCATCTACCCGACCGGTGACGTCACTCCCGACCTTCTCAAGAGGATCGAGGACGAGCGGAAGAACGTCCACGACAGCCAGCTCGAGCTGAACATCTAGTGGTGGACACTAGGGGACAGTCCTGGCAGCGGGGAACCTCCCCATCAGGGATGGGAGCGCCAGTAATCCAGGAGGTCGCGGAGCGTCTGCTCCAGGGGGATCACCGGTTGCCAGCCCGTCGCCCGGCGGATCTTGCCGTTGTCACCCGCCAGATAGGAGATATCCGACGGCCGTAATTTCGCGGTGTCCGTCTCGACGTCGATGACCCGGGCGGAATGCGAGAGCAGGATATCGAGGATTGCGCGCAGCGGCACGGCCTCGCCCCGGCAGATGTTGTAGACCTCGCCCCGCCCGCCCTTCTGCATCAGCAAGAGGTAGGCGCGGACGACGTCCCGGACGTCGGTGAAGTCCCGCCGCACGTTCAGGTTTCCCACCTTGAGGACGGACTCCTGGGCGCCCCGCTCGATGCGGATGACCTGCCGCGCCCAGTCGGAACAGACAAAATCCGGCGTCTGCCCCGGCCCGGTGTGAGGAAACGGCCGGGCGATGACGATGTCGAGGGCGTCGATCCGGCAGTAGAATCGGCTGAGCAGCTCGCCCTCCAACTTGGACAGCCCGTAGGGGTTGATGAGCTCGAACGCCCCATCCTCGCCGACCGGCCGGCCGGCGGTCCCGCCGCCCGCGGACATCTCGCCGTAGATGTCGGAGGAGCTGACGAAAAGGACCCGGGCGTCGGCCGCGTATTTTTTGATCGCCTCCAGGAGATAGAAGGTGCCCATGACGTTGGTCTCCATCGTCTCCTTCCGACGGTCCCAGGACTGCCGGACATTGGAGACGGCGGCCAGATGGAAGACCCACTGCGGGCAGACCGTCCTCACGGCGTCGTAGACGTCCCGCTCCGAGCGGAGGTCCAGCAAAAAAATATGGTGCTCGGATTCGCGGGGGGGCTGGGGAAAACACGTCCCGAACACCGCGTATTTCGAAGCCGGCAGCAAGTCCCTGA
Organism: Candidatus Aminicenantota bacterium; assembly: GCA_963764885.1. Taxonomy (GTDB): domain Bacteria; phylum Acidobacteriota; class Aminicenantia; order Aminicenantales; family UBA8522; genus CAVSCD01. Next base: position 812,173 of record CAVXUH010000007.1, on the reverse strand, counting down.
GATGCCGGCCGGCAAACCCGGTGGCGCCGGTGATCAGGACCGTGGTCTTCGCCATGCTCGGGACCTTCGGCGCATCCTATTTTCGGTCCTTGTAGTACTCCGCATAGAACGACTGGAATTCGCGGCTGCGGTCCTTGATCTTCCGCCACCAGTCTTCGTGCTCCCGGTACCAGCGGACGGTCGCGGCCAGGGCGTCATCGAAGGCGGCCCGGGGCTGCCAGCCGAGCGCCCGGAGCTTGCCGCAGTCGAGGGCGTAGCGCACGTCGTGGCCGAGCCGGTCGGGGACGAAGGTGATCAGGCCGCGCGGCTTGCCCAGGAGGTCGCAGATCGTCTCGGCGATCTGGATATTGCGGACCTCGTTCCCGGCGCCGATGTTGTACGCTTCGCCCGGGTCGCCGCGGCGGATGGCCAGGTCGATCGCCCGGCAGTTGTCCTCGACGTGGAGCCAGTCGCGGACGTTCTCGCCCTTGCCGTAGAGCGGCAGCGGTTTGTCCTCGAGCGCCTGCGTGACGAACAGGGGGATGAACTTTTCCGGATACTGAAAGGGGCCGAAATTGTTGCTCGGCCGGACGATGATCACCGGCAGGCCGAAGGTCACGCGGTAGGCGTAGGCCAGCCGGTCGGCGCCCGCCTTGCTCGCGGCGTAGGGCGAGGACGGGTTCAGGGGGTCGGTCTCCTTGAAGAAGCCCTCCTCCCGGCTCCCGTAGACCTCGTCGGTCGAGACGTGGAGGAAAAAGTCGATCTGGGGGGACGACTTCAGGGCGTCGAGGAGGACGAACGTCCCGTAGACGTCGGTCAGGACGAACTCGCCCGCGTCGACGATCGACCGGTCGACGTGCGTCTCGGCGGCGAAGTGGACGACGCCCTGGACCCGCGCATAGAGCTGCCGGACGAGCTCCTGGCTCCGGACATCGCCCCGGACGAATTCGTACCGGGGGTCCTTGTCCACGTCCGCCAGGTTGTCCAGGTTCCCGGCGTAGGTCAGCTTGTCCAGGTTGATGATCCTGACGCCCGGGTATTCTCTCAGGACGTGGCGGATGAAATTGCTGCCGATGAAGCCGGCCCCGCCGGTCACGAGGAGCGTCCGTCCGTCGATCGTCCTTTCGGTGTTCATCCGTCCTTCCGGGTCCAGTCGTAGGGGATGTCGGGCGTGGCCGGGTCGAGCCGCTGCTCGTCGGGGTGCGCGTAATCGTAGGTCCGGGTGGGGATGTTGACGACCACCGCCTCCTCCGGGCTCACGCACATCCAGCCGTGGTGGACGCCGGCCGGGAGCTGGACGAGCACCGGGTTGTGGACGCCGAGGTAGAACTGGTTGACCTCGCCCCGGGTCGCCGAGCCGGGCCGGCCGTCGTAAACCGCCAGCTTGATCAGGCCGGCGACGCAGGCGATGTTGTCGGCCTGCTGTTCGTGCTTGTGCCAGGCCTTGACGACGCCCGGATAGGTCGTCGTGACGTAGACCTGCCCGAACTCGACGAACAGCTCGTCGTCCCGCCGCAGGATCTCCATCAGCCGGCCGCGCTCGTCGGGAATGACCCGCAGCTTCTTAGTCTTCACTCCGTCGATCATGTGCGTCTCCCTTGCGCCGGCGCCGGCCGGCCTTCACTTGAGCCCGATCTCGCTTTTGTCGCCGACCATGAACCGGTAGGCCAGCGGCTTGGGCGGGCACTTGTGGATGCGGACGTCCCGGCCGATCAGGCTCTCGTCGATCCGGCTGCCGATGTCCAGGATCTCGCTTCCCTCGAGGACGATGCTGTGCTCGATCTCGGTGCCGACGATCCGGCACCGCTTCTGGATCGAGGTGAAGGGGCCGATGTAGGAGTCGGTGATCTCCGTCCCGGCGCCGATGATGGCCGGACCGCGGATGGTGCTCGCCCGGACGGCCGCCCCGGCCTCGATGACGACGGCGCCGCTCACCTTGGACGCCGCGTCGACCGTCCCCTCGATCGCCCCCTCGATCGTCTCGAGGATCAGGCGGTTGGCGTCCAGGATATCTTCGATCTTGCCGGTGTCTTTCCACCAGCCGGAGACGAGGTGCGGCTGCACGGCGTAGCCCCGCTCCACGAGGTACTGGATGGCGTCGGTGATCTCCAGCTCGTTCCGCCAGGACGGCCGGATGGCCTTGACCGCCTCGAAGATGTGGGCGTCGAACATGTAGACCCCGACCAGCGCCAGGTTCGAGGCGGGCTCCTTGGGCTTTTCCACGAGCCGGATGACCCGGTTGTCGCGGAGCTCGGCGACCCCGAACATCTGCGGGTTGGGGACCGGGGTCAGCAGGATCAGGGCGTTCGGCCGGCGTTCCTCGAAGACCCTGACGAGCGAGATGATGCCGCTCTTCAGGATGTTGTCGCCCAGGTACATGACGAACGGCTCGTCCCGGAGGAACGGCTCGGCGATGAGCACGGCGTGGGCCAGGCCGAGGGGCTCGGCCTGGTCGATGTAGGTGATCCGGACGTCCGCGCCCCACCGCGACCCGTCCCCGGCCGCCTCCTGGATCTCGTTCCGGGTGTCGCCGACGATGATCCCGATGTCGCGGATGCCGGCGTCGACGAGGGCCTCGATCCCGTAGAAGAGGACCGGCTTGTTCGCCACCGGCACGAGCTGCTTGGCCTGGGTGAAGGTCAGGGGACGGAGCCGGGTGCCCTTGCCGCCGCTCAATATCAAGCCTTTCATGTCAGTAACCTGCGCCTCCCATGAAGTCCGTCGACTTGCCGATATTGCCCAGGCCGATGGAAATCCGAAATTGGAACTCCGGCTGGTCGCGATAGTTGAAAACGCGCACGTCGGCCTTGAAATCGAGGCACTGGTAATGATAGACGAGCGCGAGCCCGGAGTAAAGAATTTTTCGCTCCAGGATGTTGAGGTCGATCTCGCCCAAGGCCTCGAACGGCAGGCTGGGCAGGGCCAGCCGGGTGGTGATGCCGACCTGCTGCCGGTCGCCCAGGATGTCCTTGTAGAAGGGGTTCATGCTCTTGAACCAGTTCACCGACAGGAAGAACGGGGACTCGTAGGAATTCAGGTTGCCCGACAGGCGGATGTAGGAGAACAGCTTGAAATAGGTGTTGTAGCCGACCGAGGCGTCCAGGCTATAAGGACCGAACGGATAGAACCTCACGAAGCTGCTGATGTCGGAAAAGCGCAGGACCTTGTCCTTGTAGTTGTAAAAGCTCAACGGGCTGTCCTCGGGCGAAAGGTAATAGGTCTGGTTCACGCCCCAGGTGAAGATCTCCCGCGGCATCTCCCGCTTGACGATCAGCCGGTTGGTCAGCCCGTAGGAGAGCTGGTAGTACCTGAAGAAACCGTAGGCCGTGACGATCCTGTCCGCCTGGCTCACCGGGCTGTCATAGCGGAAGCTGAGGGCCGGCTCGATCAGGTGCTTGACCGAGTTCTCGCCCTTCGAGTTCCGGTAGATCTTGAAGATAACGGGGCCGGTCACATCGACGTTGAAGACGTAATTGAACTGCATCACCGGCTCGTTGATGATCCGCCGGGTGCCCGGCGAAAGCGATTGGGCATAGTAGACGAGGTTCGAGGAGAGGCTGGAATCGACGGTCAGCCAGGGGATCCCGGAGAAGGGCAGGCTCAGGGTCGGGTTGAACCCGACGCTCTGGTAGTGGCGCTCCTGGTGGTTGTCGAACTCGCTCTTCCAGCCGTACTTCCAGCTCGTGAACGAGGTGTTGAACGAGAAATAGAGGGGCGAAAAGAGCTTGATCTTGAACGAATTGAGGGCGGCCTGGGGCATGTAATAGGTGAGGATGGAATCGTTGATGCTCTGGTAGAGGGTTTCGTACCGGGAGGCCCGGACGCTGAAATTGTAGTAGGACCAGGCCCGGGTGATGTAGGCCTCCGAGCGGAAATTCGAGAACAGCGCCCGCTTGTAGTTGTTGTCGAATTCCCGGAGGAAATCGAACGATGTCTGGTAATCGATGTTCGAGACCAGCCGGAAATCCAGGGGCAGGGGCTGGTTGTGGTGGAGGCGGAAGCTGTAGGCGCCGGGCGAGTCGGACGTGCTCCGGCCCGGCTTGAAACGGAAATAATAGACCCGGGCCTCGCCTCCCGTCCCGTCGCCGAACAGGTAGCGGTACTCCGCGCCGGCCCCCACTCCCTTGTTGGAGTAATAATCGGCGTCGAAGGTGGCGTCCATGTTCCGGGCGATGGCCCAGTAGAAGGTCTCGCCCAGGAACGTCCCCTTGACGGCCGAGTAGCCGACCTGGGGCATCAGGAAGCCGGTGGCCCGCTCGCGGTTGAGCGGGTAGCGCAGGTAGGGCCAGTAGAAAACCGGGACCTTCTTGATGGTCAGGAGGGAGTTCCACATGGTAGACATAATCGTCTTTCTTGAGATAGGCCTTGGAGGCGGAGAACCGCCAGCGGGGCGTGGGCTGGGTGCACGTCGTCAGGCTGGCCTTGGTCAGGCTCAGCGTCTCCCGGTTCGTCTCCTCGATCACCGCCGCCCGGTAGAAGACGCTCGGCTCGATCATGCCCGCCGCCTGCTCGAACCGGGCCTGCCGGGAATCCAGGTTATAGAAGACCTTCTCCGCGTTGATGACCTCCCTGGGAAGCTGGAGGGTGACGTTGCCGGTCGCGATGACGTCCTTGGTCTCGGTGTCCACCTCGAGTTGGTCGGCGAAGAGCTTGATGTCCTTGTAGTGGACCTCCACATTCCCCGAGGCGAAGACCCGGTTCTTCTCCCATCGCTTCTCATGGGCGAGGACGGTGATCGGGGCCTCGAGCCCGGTCGGCTTCGCGGCCGGCGCCTGGGGAGCGACGGCCTGGGGAGCGGGCTGGGACGGCGGAGGGGGCTCGGTTTTTTCCTGGGCGGCCGGCGGCGCCGCGAGCCCCTGAACGGGCAGCCAGGCCATCCCTGAAACCGCCAGGAAAACGGCAACGGCCAGCGCCGGTCCGTCGCGGACCGGGAATCCGGGCAGATATCGACGGCCGGCTTCTAACACCCGGCAAATGTAGCATATTCCTCGCGGCCGAATCAATTGAACCGGGTTGACACTTCCTCCGGCAATCCATAGAATCTGACCCGGTATAGGAGACCGGATGGACAACAAAATGGCCATGGGTTGGATCCCGGACTACCCGGATTTCAGGGACTTCACGGAAGACAACCGGAAGATCAGGGAGATCCTGGAGCCGACCGGCGTCCTGCTCCGCGCGCCGGGCGGAAAAAAGAAGCCGGCCGTCGCGCTCCCCCCGTCCGTCGATCTCCGCCAGTGGTGCTCGCCCATCGAAGACCAGGGGCAGCTGGGCTCCTGCACCGCCAACGCCGGGGCCGGGGTCATCGAATACTACGAACGCAAGTCCTTCGGCCGGCACATCGAAGCTTCGCGCCTCTTTCTCTACAAGGTCACCCGGAACCTGATGAAGATGAGCGGCGACACCGGCGCCTACCTCCGGACGACGATCGGATCCATGGTCCTCTTCGGCGTTCCGCCGGAGGAGTATTGGCCGTACACGGATAATCCCAACGGGTTCGACAAGGAGCCGCCCGCCTTCTGCTATTCCTTCGCCCAGAACTACAAGACGCTGATGTATTACCGGCACGACCCGGCCTCGGCGGGATCGGGCTGCGTTATCGAACGCCTCAAGACTTATCTCGCCGCCGGCCATCCCGCCATGTTCGGTTTTTCCGTCTACAGCTCGATCGAGCAGGCCGCGGAGACCGGGGCGATCCCCTTCCCCTCTCCCAGGGACAGGATGGAAGGCGGTCACGCCATCGTCGCCGTCGGTTACGACGATAAGAAGGAGATCCGGAACGAGTACGAGGACCGGCCGACGACCGGGGCCCTGCTCATCCGGAACTCCTGGGGAAAGGACTGGGGCGAGGGCGGCTACGGCTGGCTGCCCTACGAATATGTGAAACAGGGCCTGGCCGAAGACTTCTGGTCCATCCTCAAGAAGGAGTGGGTGGACACGGGGGAGTTCAGGATCTAGCCGATGGCTTCCACAAGAGGGGGCGCGCCCCGGCGCGGCAGCCTCCGCGAGCTTTTCGAATATCGCAGCCTCGTCCTCAATCTGACGCGGGTCGAGCTCAAGCTCCGCTACCGGAACTCCGCCCTCGGCTTTCTGTGGACCGTCCTCAACCCCCTCTTTTATCTTCTCATCCTGGCCGTCGTTTTCTCGAAGATCATGCGGTTTGAGATCCCCCACTACCCGATCTTCCTGTTCGCCGGCCTGACCTCCTGGATGATGATCCAGCAGACGGTCACCATCGCGACGGCCTCGGTCGTCAACAACCAGGCGCTCATCCGGCGGGTTTACGTCCCCAAGCTGGCCTTCCCGGTCTCGAACGTCCTCGCCCGGTTCGCCGATCACCTCATCCTGACCGCGGTCCTCCTCGTCTTCATGATCATCTTCGGGATGCCGTGGACCTGGGCCCTGCTGATCCTCCCCGCCGTCATCCTCCTCCACTTCCTGTTCGCGCTCGGGCTGTCGCTCCTGGCGGCGGTGGCGGACATCCGGGTCCGCGACGTCCAGCACATCGTCGCCATCCTCTTCCAGGCGCTCTTTTACGCGACGCCGGTCTTCTACAGCGCCGACATCGTTCCCGAAAAGTACCGGGCGCTGTTCCTGGCCAACCCCTTTTATTATTTTGTCGAGAGCCTGCGCGCCCCCGTCTACCGGGCCGAGCTGCCGGCCTGGGACGTTCTGGGGATCGCGGCGCTCCTGGCCGTCGTCACTTTCGCCGCCGGCTTCCTGATCTTCATCCGGAGGGAAAAGGACTTTGTCTTCCACCTTTCCTGATACCCGACTCGGCCCCGCCGCGCCCGCCATCCGGGCCTCGTCACTGGGCATCCGGTTCAACCTGGACCTCGAGAGAGGGGTGAGGCTGAAGGAGGCGGGGCTGGGCGCCCTGCGTTCGCTCCTCCGCCGGAAAAAGAGGGAATTCTGGGCCCTCAGGGACATCGACCTCGAGGTCCGGCGGGGGGAGATCTTCGGGGTCATCGGCGGCAACGGCGCCGGCAAGAGCACGCTCCTCAAGATCATCGCCGGCATCTTCCCGACGACCGAGGGAAGCGTCACGACGGAGGGCAGCCTGGCCCCCCTGATCGAGCTCGGCGCCGCCTTCAACCCGGAGCTGACGGGCGCCGAGAACATCGATTTCACCGGTTCGGTCTACAAGATCCCGCGCCGCGTCGTCCGCGAGAATTTCGACCGGATCGTCGAATTCTCGGGCCTCCGCAAGTTCATTCACACGCCGGTCAAGAACTACTCCTCGGGGATGTTCCTGAGGCTGGCCTTTTCGACCGTCATCTTTTTCGAGCCGGACATCGTCCTCATCGACGAGGTCTTCGCCGTGGGCGACGAGGTCTTCCAGCAGAAGAGCTTCGAGAAGATCCTGTCCTTCAAAGAGAAGGGAGCGACCATCCTGCTCGTCTCCCACGACCTGAACCTGATCAGCCAGATCTGCGGCCGGGTCCTGCTCCTCGACCGGGGCCGGGCGGCCTTCCTCGGGCCGGCCGAGGAGGCCGTCAAGCGCTACCACCAGCTCATCACGAGCGGCGACGGGATCGGCCCCGAGCCGGAAGACGACGGAGCCCAGACGCCGGCGGCGGACTCGAGGCGCTGGGGGACCCGCCAGGTCGAGATCACCTCCGTGAGGTTCGCGGACGAGCGCGGCCTCCTCAAGAACACCTTCTCCCAGGGAGATTATTTCGAGGCCCAGATCTCCTACGTCTCCCACCTCGCGGAGGGCGTGCCGGTCTTCGGCGTCGCCATCAACACGATCTACAAGCTTCTCATCTACGGACCGAACACCCTGGAGAAGGATGTCGAAGGCGATTTCAAGGACAAGGGCCTCGTCCGTTTCATCATCCCCTCGCTCCCCCTCTTCGGCGGGGACTATCTTTTCTCGGCCTCGGCCTACGACCCGACGCTGGCCCAGGCTTATGACCATCACGAGATGATGTATCACTTCCGGGTGACGGGGGGCGGCAGGCGCGATTTCGGGTGCGTCCGGATCGACTCCCGCTGGAAGGTCGAGGGCGCATGAGGACCTGGACGGAGGATTTTCCCTGGACGTACGACCAGTTCCAGCGCTACCGGGTCCTTGAAGCGCTCCTCGAGTCTCTCTACCCGCGGAAGGAGGTCACGGTCCTCGATGTCGGCGGCGTATCGCCGGCGAGGGACGGCCGGTCGCTCTGGCTCCCGCTGAAGCGCCTCGTCCCCGGGAGTGGCTTCATCCTCGATCTTCAACCCGCCCGGGAGCGGGGCTTCATCCAGGGAGACGGCGCCCGGCTCCCCTTCAAAGACAAGAGCTTCGACGTCGTCGCCTCGCTCGACACGCTGGAGCATGTCCCGCCCGAGGCGCGGCCGGAATTCCTGCGGGAGCTCGGCCGGGTGGCGCGCGGGTCGCTCCTTCTCTCGGCGCCCTTCCGCGACCCCGAGATCGAGCGGGTCGAGCGCCTCCTTTTCCGTCAGATCAAGGACCGCCACGGCGTCGAGCACGAGCAGCTCAAGGAACACGGGCGGCGCGGCCTGCCGGCGGTCGAGGAGGTGCGCGGCCTGCTGGCCCGGAGCTTCCCGGCGAGCGCCGATTTTTCCTACGGCTCCCTCACCCGCTGGCTTCTCCTCCAGACGATCGAAAACATTTTTCTTTTCCGGCGGAACAGCCCGGCCGTCCTGGGCCTTCTCGACAGGTGGATGACGGCGGCCGGTCCGGGTCCCGAGTTCGCGCCGCCCTTTACCCGCCGCTACTGGGTCTCTTCGAACGACATCTCGCCCGGGGAGCTCGCGAGAGGCATCGCCGGGATCAAGGCCCGGCTGCTCGAGCCGGCCCTGGAATTCGGCGAAACCGAGGCGCGGGAGCTCAGCCGGGAGATGACCGCCTTTTTCGACACCGGCCGCGTTACGGCCGTCATCGTCTGCGCGGGCCGGGGGAACCGCCTGGCGGAATGCCTGAATCACGTTCTGACCCAGAAAGTCGAGATCGAGCTCGAGGTCCTCGTTTGGGCCTTCGGGCCCGACCCGGCCCGGGAGGAAATGCTCCGCTCTCAGTTTCCCCGGGTGCGTTACGTCGTCTCCGGCCGGAGCGAACCTGCCGCGCAGGGCCTCCTCAAGCTCGCCTCCCGCGCGAGCGGAGATCATATCCTTCTTCTCTCGGACAGCATCCTCCTCCCCCTCGATTCGGCGCAGATATTTTACGACGCCGTGAAAAATGATCCGGGGACCCAGCTTGTCGCCCCGCGCACCGCCTTCAAGAGATATTTCTCGCCGGCCTGGCACGGCCCACGGAAGTCCCTGTCGACGATCCTGGCCGGCAGGCTCCCCCGGCGGCTGCCCCGGGGGGCGGGGGTCCCGTTCCGCTGGATCTACAGCGAGTGCCTGTTCTTCAGGAAAGAGGCCCTCCTCGACCGGAAGCTCGGCGGCGGCCGGCTCAGCCGAAGGAACATTTTCTTTTGGGAGAAGGCGCAGGCGGGCGCCGCCGCCGACCCGCCTCGCTGGACGACCCTGCCCCACACCGTGTTCAAACGAGCATGAGGGTCCTCCACTGCCTTCACAACTACCATCCGGCCAGGGGCGGGGCGGAATGGCTGATGAAGAACGTCTCCGAACGGCTGGCCGCGAGGGGCCACGAGATCACGGTCATCGCCAGCAACGCCTATTCCGTCGAGGATTACGTGCTCCCGGGAAGGGGCAAGCGCCTGATGCCCGCGGGCGACGAGCGCATCGGCGGCGTCCGCGTCCGGCGCGTTCCCTTCAGCCGGAAGGGGGTGCGCGTCCTGAATGCGCTCCGCGGGATCTCGAACCGCTTCGGCGTTCCGCTCGGCGACCGGCTCCGGATGCTGTCCTGGGGGCCGAGGAGCCGCCGCTACTATCGCGAAGCCCTGGCCGTCGAGGCCGACCTCATCGTCGCCTGCCCGCTGCCGACGATGAACGTCGGCTACGCCCGGCGCGCCGCCTTGAGGAAGGGCCTGCCGCTCGTCATCGTCCCCTGTTTCCATACCGAGGACCGGTTCACCTTCCATAATCCCCTCTATTTCCGTTGGCTCAGGGAGGCGGAGGCGGTTATCACTCTCACGGATTGGGAGCGGGACTATCTCCATCGCGTCGCCGGCGTGCCCCTGGAGAATCTCCACACGATCGGCGTGGGCATCGATGTGGACGAGGCCGCCCCCCCCGCCGCGCGGACGGACGCAGCCGGCGCCCGGGAAGACGGGACGGTGATGTTCATCGGCCAGCACGGACTGCACAAGGGCATCCTCCACCTCATCCGGGCCATGGAATCCGTCTGGACCGAGAGGCCCGGCGCCTCGCTCGTCATCGCCGGCAACCCGACGGCCCACACCCCCGAAATCGAGCGGAAGATCCGGACGCTCCCGCCGCCGCAGCGGGACCGGGTCGAGCTCATCAAGGATTTCCCCGAGGACGCCAAGCGGGCGCTCCTCGGCCGGGCCGACGTCTTTGTCTCGGTCTCCTTCATGGAATCCTTCGGCATCGTCTTTCTCGAGGCCTGGCGGGAAAATCTCCCGGTCATCGGCTGCCGCCGGGGCGGCTCCTCGAAGATCATCGACGAGTTTCGCGACGGGCTGCTGGTCGAATTCGGAAACCCCCGCGAGCTGGCCGGGGCCATCCTCGAGCTCCTCGGCAACAGGGACGTCCGGCTGGACATGGGCCGGGCCGGCCGGCGGAAAACGCTCGACAAGTATTCCTGGGAGAAGGTCCTCCCTCTCTGGGAAAGGCTCTATGAAGATGTGGTTCGGCGAAAAAGACGTGCTGTCCCCGCACCCTGATTTCGCGCTGAGCGCAAGGGACGGTGATTTTTTCCTGGCGCACAGCAGCGGGCGCGAGGTCCGCACCGACCGGCTGGGAAAGATCATCTGGGAGAGCCTGCCCGGAACCGCCGCCGAAGTCGAAGCCCGCGTGCGCGGAGGCTGGAACATCTCTCCGGGCCTGGTCCGCCGGTTCCTCTATCTTCTTCTGCGGGCGGAGGTCATCCGGTCAGCCGAAGAACGACCGGCCGGCGCGTCGCTCTCCCCGGCGGCAGGACCCGGGAGCGGGGCGGCGGGCCCGGCCGGAGAGACGGTCTCGGTCATCGTCATCACCCGGAACGGCGAGGAGCACATCCGCGGCTGTCTCGGATCCCTGGCCGCCCAGACCGCGCCGCCGCTCGAAGTTCTGGTCGTCGACAACGCCTCGACCGACCGGACGGCCTCGATCATCGGGAGCGAGTTCCCCGGTGTCCGGCGTCATCTCTTTGAAGAAGAATATCTTCTTCCCGGGCGCCGTCAATCTCGGCCTGGCCGAGGCCCGGGGCCGGTTCCTCATGGTCCTCAACGACGACACGGAGCTCGACGCCGATGGCCTCCGGCGGCTCCGCGCGAAACTGGAGAGCGATCCCCGGGCCGGGGCGGCCGCGCCGCTGATGAAATTCCACCACCTCAGGGGCTTCGTCAACGGCCTGGGGAACCACGTCCGCGACCGGGGCTGGGGGAGCGACAACTTCATCGGCTGCGTGGATATCGGACAGTTCGCCGGCCTGGACGAGGTGCCCTCGGCCTGCTTCGGGGCCGTCATGCTCCGTCGCGAAGCTGTCCGGGAAACGGGCGGACTCGACCCGGCGTACGTCGCCTACTATGAAGATATGGACTGGTGCTTCCGGAGCCGGCTTCGCGGCTGGCGGGTGGTCCCCGAGCCGGGCGCGGTCATCTATCACAAGTTCGGGGCGTTCTGGAAGACGCAGGCGCGAAAGCAGGTCCACGTCGTCCGCAACAGGCTCCGCCTGGTCCTGAAGCTTTTCGAGGGCAAGCCGCGGGGCGCGTTCCTGCGGGCCTACGTCAAGGAAGACATCAAAGCCTGCCTGGCGCATCTCCGGAGGAAAGAATTCACCATGGCTGTCGTCTATCCCAGGGCCTACGCCGCGCTCCTCGCCGGCCTGCCCTCGATCCTTCTCCAGAGGCGCGAAATCCTGAACACGAAAGCGCCGGGGAGCGGGACCGCGGACTTCCTCCGGAAGAGCCCCGAATTCTTCAGCGCCCTGGATGAATTCCAGTCCCCCCGCCTGGACGCCGCCGTTTTCTTCGAGTATTACAGGTGGGAGATGGCCCGGCTCTCATCCCCCGAATCACCCTGAGAGGTGATTTACTTCACGGTCCCTCCCCTTTACCTTATCAGCGTACCCAGATATCCTGGTTGTAGACCCCGCTGGGGGAGGTCCGAATGCAGCTCATAAGAAAGGTCGGCATTTTTATCGTTGTCTCTATCGCCACGGCGGCTTTCGCCCTATCCCAGATCTCGGTCAGCTCCCCCGCGAGCCGGGACGCCCTCAAGGCCTGCTCCGATTACGCGGACGAGGTCCTGCTCGACCGCTGGGACATGAACGAGAGGACGGACCTCGGCTGGCGGATCTTCAACACCGTCGAGCTGCCCCAGTCCTACCTTTCCAACATCAGCTTCCAGAACGGCCTCTTCTCGGCACAAACGGTCTTTACGCCCGGCGGCGCGGCCGATTACTCCGACACCAACATCTCCATCCTGGATTCGGCCTACCTCTATTCGGCGGGACTGGGCAAGGTCGGGAAAAACTTCCCGATCAACGCCTCCCAGTACACGCGGCTGGCGCTCCGGATGTACCTGAGCCCCGGCTCCGCCGGCAAGACGGGCCAGCTCTTCTGGTCGAAGGATACAATCTATAACGGGAGTTCCGCTTCGAACGTCTTTGACGTCCATGACGACTGGTTCATCTACATCGTCGACATCCCCTCCCTGGGGCTGGCCGCGGGCACGAACACCTGGAGCGGCCTGGTCGATTCCCTGCGGTTCGATCCGATCTTCAAGAGCAACAGGACGATCCAGATCGACTGGATCCGCGTCGTCCAGTACGACGCGGCCGCCGCCCGAACGATCAGCTGGTCGGGCGCGGCGGGGGGCGCGGACATCTACCTCGACACCGACAGGAACGCCGCCAACGGTCATCTGGGGATGATCGCCCAGGGCGTCACCGGGTCAAGCTACACCTTCCTGGCCGGGGCCCTGGCGCCGGGCGACTATTATGTCGCCGTCGCCCCCGCCGGCACCGCGAATCTTTCCTACGCCGTGGGCTACTATCACGTCAACGACGCGCCTGTTCTCAACTTCTCCAGTCCGTCGGATGAGGGCAGCGACCAGGATTTCATAACCATGAACGCCGGCGACCCCTGGGACATGAACGGCGCCGCCGACATCGACTACACCGTCAACATCGTCAACCCGCAATTCACGACGCTTTCCTACCAGGACACTGCGGGGAGAGCCTATAACAATCAGTCCGTCTTCCTCGCCCAGGCGCCGCCCGGGTCGGGGGACCCGATCGCCTTCTTTCTCCATTTCCTTTACCGGGGAAAGACGTACCGCATCGACACGAGCCGGTACCATAACCTGGTGATAAAGATGGGGATCGCCGGTGCGCCCAGCGTCAACGACGGGTCGATCGCCCGGGTCATCTGGAGGAACAAGAACGAGGTCGTGGAGAACGTCAGCGAGGACATCATCATCCACCACCTCCCGACGGGCTGGGTCATGGACAAGATCGTCTGCGACATGAGGACGCTGCCGATCGAGCCCGGCGCCGGCAGCCCCTCGCATTCGGGCTGGAACGGGGAGCTGGATTCTTTCCGGGTGGACCCCTACGAATTCACGGACGCCCGGGCCTTCTTCTTCGACGACATCAGGCTGACCGCCGACGTCACCGCCAACCAGTCGGCCACCATCGTCTGGAGGAGCGCCGACGCCGACGGCGCGCCGACCGTATCCTTATATTATGACAGCGCCAACACGGGCTACAGCGGCACCCTGATCGCCTCGGGCATCCCGTCGCCGTCCGGGCAGGTGAGCTACGTCTGGAACACCTCGGCGGTACCGCAAGGCAAGTACTGGCTCTATGGCGTCATCAGCGACGGTATCAACCAGAACCGCGCCTACGCCCGGGGGCCGATCGTCATCAATCACTTTACCGGCGCCCCGGAGCTCAACCTCTCCAAGCCGGTCCTGACCTTCGGCTCTCAGCAGAGCGGGCCGACGACCAGCCCCGAGGCGGTCCTCGTTTCCAACAAGGGCACCGGAACCCTGAACTGGCAGGCCGCGCCCCTCCAGACATGGATCTCGGTCAGCCCGGCGTCAGGCACGGGCAACGGGAAATTCACGGTCGGCATCAACACCGCCGGCCTCTATCCCGGGACCTTTCAGGGGCAAGTCCGCGTTACCGACCCTAACGCCCTCAACTCGCCGCAATTTATCGCCGTGAACCTCACGGTTTATGCGGCAGGTTACGACCCTCCTCCTATCGGCGCCTTCGATACCCCGGCTAACGGCTCGGCGGTTTCGGGCAGCATCTCCGTCTCCGGCTGGGCCCTGGACACAATCGGAGTCAGGAAGGTCGATATCAAGAGGGCGCCCGACGCCGCCGACCCGGGCGCGGCCATCGGCGCCGACGGGCTCGTCTTCATCGGTGAGGCGGTCGCCGTCAAGGGCGCGCGGCCCGATATCGAAGCCCTCTACCCGGGTTACCCGATGGGCGACCGGGCGGGCTGGGGATACATGCTCCTGACTTACGGGCTCCCCAGGGAGGGCAACGGCGCGTTCACGCTCTACGCTGTCGCCGAGGACCTCAACGGCAACAAGACCGTGCTGGGCACCAAGCTGATCTACGGCAACAACGCCGGCCGGACGAAACCGTTCGGCAACATCGACACGCCCGCCCAGGGAGGGGTCGCTTCCGGCACGGCCTTCGTCAATTTCGGCTGGGCCCTGACCCCGCTCCCCAACGTCATCCCGACAAACGGGTCCACGATCTGGGTCGGGGTGGACAGCGTCCTCATCGGGCACCCGGTCTATAACCTTTACAGGAGCGATATCGCCACCGGCTTCCCCAGCTATCTGAACAGCGGCGGGGCCGTCGGCTATTTCAACCTCGATACGACCCAGTACGCCAACGGCACTCATATCATCGGCTGGCTGATCACCGATAACGTCGGGAACTCCGACGGCATGGGGTCGCGCTTCTTCGAGGTCGAGAATTTCGGCGGGACCGCGGCGCTGCCGGGCGTGGAACCCCTGCGGTACAGGGAGGACCCGGGCGGCCGCCTGAGCGTCGAGATCGACGGCCCGGACCTGATCGTCGTCGAGGAGCTGGGCAGCCTCAAGGTCAGCCTCAAGGCAAAGGGCGGGACCCAATTCATCGGCTGGGGCAAGGACAAGACCAGGGAGCTTCCCATCGGGTCGACGCTCGACCGGGAAAAGGGTATCTTCTATTGGACGCCGGCGCCCGGCTTTCTGGGCCGCCATGTCCTCCATTTCGCCGCCACCGACGGAACGACGATGAGCCGGCCGGCCAGGGTCACCGTCGAGATCGTCCCCGGGAACTTCGAAAGACGCTCGAGGACCGACCCGGAGGCCAGAAAGCGCTAGTGGTGTGTCTCGCAAGTATCTTGACGTTGATACGATCAATGAAGACGCGCCGCCGCGGGGGTCATTCGAGCCTGTAAACCCAGACGCCACGGGCAACTTTGCGCAGCCGGAGACCGGGACTGGCCTCGAGCCGGGCCCGGAGCCGGGACCAATCCGGGATCCGCGAAGGCGTAAAGAGGACATAGGTCACCCCCCACGACCGCATCGCCGCGATGCCCGGCGGCGAGGGGAAATCCTGCAAGAGCCTTGATCGTTCCAGCCGCTCCTCGGGAAAAAACGAATCGCTCACCGGCCCGAACACCGTCGCCCGCTGGTGAACGGTCTGGTAATAATCCTGGAACGGCCTCAGCGCCTGCTCGACCGGGAGCTCGACTATGACCGTGTTCGCAGGCTGATTGGCCAACCATAGGTCGACTTTGCGCGGCCGCACCGTAAGGTAGGGAACGGCCCGCCAGCTCTCGAAGACGACGAGGATCGAGACGGCGGCCAGCAAGCCTGCCTGCAGAAGGCGGCCCGCCCCCCGCCCTCGGAATTTCTCGAATACGGCCTTGAAACCCAGGCCGGCCAGCGCGGCCGTCATCAGCCCTGTCCAGACCCCGAAACGCGACATCACCCGCATGCCCCGGGTCAGGGGAACGAACAGATAAAGGAAAAAGGACGGCAGGGGGATGGGCATCGCCTGCCGGTCGAGGATACCATTCCGGACGCCCTCGAGAGAGGGGAAAAGAGCCGCGATCCTGGCGACGCTCCGCGCGGCGGCCGCCGGCAGGGGCAGCAGCACCTGTCGGTCCAGGGCATGGAGGGTCGGCCCGAGGGCGATGAGATAGGAGGCGATCCAGACCGCGGCCCAGGTCGCCGCGGCCGGGCTTCGGCGGCGGTAGAGATACCCGCACACGGCCAGGCCCAGGGCGATGTACCCGAGCGTCACGCCGTGCTCGACCCACAACGAAGCCTGCTGCGGGAAGAGCGGGGCGAAGACGTGGCGCCACAGCGGCTGGACGAGGTTGGGCGCGAGGAAAGCGTAGAAGTTCATCGACCAGGATTCCATCTCCTCGATCGACCGGCTGAGCCCCCCGCCGGCCATCAGCCGCGCATAAGGGACGGCAAAAGGAATGACAACCGCCAGGCCGAGGGTCCCGGCGGCGGCCAAGCCCTTCCAAACGGCCGCCTGTTTCCAGAAACCCCGCCAGGGGCGAGTCCGGATCAGGACATAGATCGGGAGGAGGAGGGCCGCCGAATAGCCGTAGTACCAGTCGGAGAGGACGAGCAGCCCGGCCGCCAGGCCCAGAAGGAGGCCCCTCCCCAGCCGGGGTTTCTCCCGGAATTTCTCGAAGGCATAGAGGCTGAGCACGATCCACTGGGTTGTCATCATATGCATGTGGCCCGTCATGTGGGCGAACCGGTAGGGCAGCCAGCCGGCGACCACGCCGGCGACAAACCCGGCGGACCGGCTCGAGGTCAGGTGCGATACCCAGAGATAGGCCCCGGCGGCCGTCAGGAAAAACGACAGGAGGAGCATCAGGTTATAGGTCGCGACCGGCCCGAAAAGCGCGGTCAGGGGCAGGCCGAGGAGGGTATTGGCGGGGAAGAACGAGCCGTGAGCGATATCGTAACCCGCCGGGTAATAGGAGTTCGGGTCGAAGAACGGCGATCTGTGAAGGTCGAGGAGGGCGTGCTTCATCCACCACATCTGTCGGATGCAAAACAGGTTGTCCCCCTCCCAGCCGGCTACGACGCTCCCCGGGCGGCGGACCGACGGCCAAAGGGTCAAGACGCTGAGAAGGAGGAAAGCGGCGATGGCCGGCGCGCCCGGCGGAATGGTATCGAGTAGCCGTCGGAGCCGTGGCCGTCTCATCATTGTCCGCCGGCCGGCCAGACCTTCCGCGCCAAGACGAGGAGGGACATGCCAAAGGAGGGCGGCCGCCGTTCCTCCCGCCGAAGGAGGGGAAGGAATAGCCGGAAGGCCCGGGTCTGCTGGCGAGGGAGGATCTTCCTCTTGAGGACGCGCGAGTTGAGCCACCAGCCGGCGACACCCGGCCGGTTGAGATAGCGGAGCTCTTCGACCTCGAAACCCGCTCCGGCGACGATCTTCCGCAGCCCGTCCGGATCGTACCGTCGATAGTGGTTGAGGTAAACGTCGAGCGTGCCGTAGAGAGACGGCATGGCCGGCACGAGCAGCACCAGCCGGCCCCCGGGCCCGAGGACCGAGGCGAAATCCCGGACGGCCGCGGCGTCCTCTTCGATGTGCTCCAGGACGTTGAGGCAGACCACGGTGTCCGGCCGCTCGGCCAGCGCTTCCGCCCGTTCGGCGCCGGTGAGGGGGAAACGAAAGGCGGCGACCCTGACGTTCGCGCGGTCGCCGAACTTGGCCCGAAGCTCCGTTTGGTAGTGCGGCTCGATGTCCGAGGCCACGACCCTTTCCCGGTCGAGAAAGAGCCGGGTATGATTGCCGACGCCCGAACCGACCTCGAGGACCCTTTTCCCGAGGTACGGCTCGAACATCTTGTGCAGCCAGGCGGTATAGGGGAAGAGGTCCGACATCCGGCGGAGGGTGATGGCGCCGACGTCCCCTCGCGGCGCCTCCCAGCGGAAGAACCGCAGGATCGTCCAGAAGGCCGCGACGGCGTCCTTGAGCCCGATCTTCTTCCCCTCTCCGTAGGTGCGGCCCCGATAGGAAATCGGGACCTCGTAGATGCGGGCGCCCAGCCGGGCCACCTTGCAGGTGATCTCGGGCTCGACGCCGAACCGCTTCGAAACGAGCTCCAGCCGGGCGGCCACCTCCCGCGTCATGGCCTTGTAGCACGTTTCCATGTCGGTGAGGTTGAGGTTGGAAAAAGCGTTGGCGGCGAAGGTCAGGAACCGGTTCCCGAGCGAGTGCCAGAAGTAGATGATGCGGCGGCCGCCGGGAGAGCCCTGGAACCTGGAGCCGTAAACGACGTCGGCTTCTCCCTCGAGGATCGGCCGCAGGACCTGGGGATACTCCCCGGGATTGTATTCGAGATCCGCGTCCTGGATGATGATGACGTCCCCCGTCGAATGTTTCAGGCCGCGGGCCACGGCCGCGCCCTTGCCCTGGTTCCGGGGCTGCAGGATGATCCTGATCTCGGGGTGCCGGGAGGCCAGCTCCCTGATAATATCACGGGTCCCGTCCGTCGAGCCGTCATCGACGATGATCAGCTCTTTCTCCAGCCCGCCGAGGTCGACGTCCAGCACCCGTCGGACTATCTCCCGGATCGTCAGCCGCTCGTTATAGGACGGCATGATGATCGAGAGACGGGTACGGGGTGACATCGCTTCCATAAAAATCGTCGTCCCGCCGTTTCGCGAGCGGCGGCGGGGCCGCCTCAAATATAAGTCCTCGGGTTTCCCCTGTCAACGGCGGTTCCGGAGAGGACCGCGGCGGCCGCAGGTGGACAATTTTCGTGCAACGGAAACCCTCCTGAGCTAAAATGGATGCGAAAATGCACAACCCGTGGAAAAGCCCGAGCGGCGTCAAACTCGCCTTGGTGGGCCTCTTTGTTCTCCTTCAGGCCTACCTGATTTTCGTCAAGAGGCACGACACGCTCGACCTCGACATCGGCCCCAATACCCGGCCCACGGAAAACATCTACCAGGAAAACAGGGTCGGCCAGACATTCGTGGCCACGACGGACAATGTGGCGAGGATCGATGTCGCCATGGGCACCTACGGAAGAAAAAACGAAGCGGCCGTGTTCTTCCGGCTCTGGGAGGAGAAACCGGAGAGGCGGCTCGTGCGGGAGACGGTCTTCAGCTCGGCCGGGGTAAAAAACAACCTCTTCCACCCCGTGAGGTTCAAGCCCGTCCGCGGCTCGCTCGGCAAGAAGTATTACTTCGTTTTTTCCTCGGCCGAATCGACCTACGGGAATTCCCTCAGCATCTGGATGAACCCGCATGACATCTACCCCGATGGGGAATACTTTTTCCGGCACGAGCCCCGCGACGGCGATCTGATGTTCAGGGTCTATTCGCGGCAGACGGTCGCCGGCGAGATGGGGAGGATCGTCAGAAAGCAGGGCGGCCTGTTCGGCAGCCGGGCCCTCCTGGCCGCCGCCGCGGTCCTCTTCACGGCCGCCCTGACCGCGCTCTTCTCGAGGTTTCTCAGCCTGATCTGGAGGACCCCTCCGGCCGGGAGCCGGTGAGCGGCCGGGAAAGAAAATGGAGATGTCCGACGTCCTCATCATCAGTGACGATGTGGTGGGCGATAAAATGGCCGGGCCCGGCATCCGGGCCTGGGAGATCGCGAGGAGCCTGGCGCGGGGGCTGAACGCCGTCCTGGCCATCCCCGATTATTCCCCGGGTGATACGGGCGGCCTCCCCGGCGGCGGGACGTTTTCGGTCATCCGTTACTCGGTCGCCCGGCCGGCGTCGCTCAAGGCCGCCGCCGAGCGGAGCCGGATCATCCTCATCCAAGGATACATCCTCTCCAAGTTCCCGTTCCTGGCCGGGCTGGACGCTCATCTCGTGGTCGATCTGTACGACCCGTTCGTCCTCGAAAACCTGTTTGTCCATAAGGGCCGGGCGGCCAGCCTGAAGGACCGGAATCACATCCACCGTCATGACCTCGCGGTCTTCAATAGATTGATCGCCGGCGGGGACCATTTCTTGTGCGCGAGCGAGCGCCAGAGAGACCTCCTGATGGGATCGCTGCTGTCGCTCAACAGGATCAATCCCGCGGCCCTCGATCTTTCTGCCTCCGCCGACGACCTGGTGAGCATCGTTCCGTTCGGGATCCGGGAGGACGAAGGCGGGCCCCGGGGAGAGCGGGTGATCAGGGGAAAGACGGGCAAGATCGGGGACGACGATATCGTGCTGCTGTGGGGGGGCGTCATCTCCAGCTGGTACGATCCCCTGACGCTCCTCGCCGCGCTGGCCCAGGCCCGGCGGGAGGACCCGCGGCTGAAGCTCTATTTTCTCTCCACGCAGCACCCGAACCCGCTGACTCCCGGCTTCGAGATGGCCCGCCGGGCTGCGGAGGCGGCCCGGGAGCTCGGCCTCGCTGACGGGTCGGTCGTCTTCAATGAAGAATGGGTGGATTACGGCCGGCGGGCGGCCTACTTCCGGGAAGCCGACATCGGGGTCTCCATCCACAAGACTCATCTTGAGACCCGCTACTCGTTCCGGACCCGGATGCTCGATTACCTCAAGCACGGCCTGCCCATCCTCTGCACGGAGGGGGACTTTTTTGCCGACCTTGTCCGCGACGAGCGCCTGGGGATCGCCGTCCGGCCGGAAGACCCCGGGGAACTGAAGGCGGCCATCCTGAAGCTGGCCGCCGACGCGCCGCTCCGGGAAGATATGAAACGGAGGATCGCCGGGGTCAAGGACTCATTCGCCTGGGATACGGTGACCCTGTCCCTTGCCGAGCATTGCCGGAAGGTGCTGTCCTCCGCGGCCGCCCCGAGAAGCCGCCCGTCGAGGAAGGAACTCGCGCGGGTCTGCGCGCCGCCGCGCCCGTCCGTCCTCGGGACCCTGGGGAAGAGACGCGGCTGGCTCTTGTTCCAGAAGCTTCCCGCTTCCCTGGCGGCTAAAATCCGGCGGGTCCTCAAATGACGGGGCCCGGGAGCGCGGCCGCTTGAAGATCGCCATCCTGGGAAGCCGCGGCATCCCCGCGATCATCGGGGGTTTTGAGACCCTGGCCGAACAGGTCGGGACGCGGCTGGCCGCCCGGGGACACGACGTCACGGTCTACTGCGAGCGGAACCTCTACCCGGGGCGGCGCCCGGAAAACTTCCGGGGCGTCCGGCTCGTCCATCTGCCCGCCCTGCCCACCAAGTCCCTGGAAGCGCTTTCCTATGATTTCCTGTGCGTCGGCCAGGCGCTGTCAGAAGGCCACGATCTCCTCTATATGCTGGCCGACAACACCGCCGTCAGCCTGCTCGTCCCCCGCCTATTCGGCAAGAGGATCGTCATCAACACGGACGGGGTCGAGTGGCAACGGTCGAAATGGCCCTGGTACGGCCGGCTCTTCCTCGAATTCAACGAGTGGCTGGCCACCCGGTTGACCCGCCACCTGGTGGTCGACGCGAGGGAAATGGGCGCCTACTACAAGCGGCGCTACGGCAGGGAAACGACCTTCATAACGAACGGAACGGAGCTCATCTATTCAAGGGATCCCGGGCTGGTGAGGCGCCTGGGCCTCGAGCCCGGAGGCTACCTGGCCGTGGTCTGTCGGTTGGAGCCCGAGAACAATGTCGAGACGATCATCAGGGAATTCGGCAAGACGGACCGGGACCTGAAGCTGGCCATCGCGGGCGGGGCGAACTATCGCAGCAAGTACGTCCGGCGGCTGACCGAGATGGCCCGGGACGACAGCCGCGTGGTCTTCCTGGGGGTCCTCCCCGATTGGGATACGCTGAGGGAGCTCAGGGTCCAGGCCCTGGCCTACGTTCACGGACATCAGGTGGGCGGGACGAACCCGTCGCTCGTCGAGGCCATGGGCGCCGGCAACATCATCCTGGCGAACCGGAATCCCTTTAACTGCGAGGTCGCGGGTGAAGCCGCGCTCTACTGGACCGCTGAGCCTGGCGACCTCAGGGACAGGATCCTCCAGGTCGCCGACAATCATGCATCCCTCGGGGGGCTGGGCGAAAAAGCCCGCCGGCGGGCCGCCGAATTCTACAACTGGGACGCCATCGCCGCTCTTACCGAGCGCTATTTCGAGACCGTCCTCGGGGAAAAGTAGTCCGGTATGGACAGCTCGGCCAAGGAGGTCTCGGTCATCATCGTCGCCTGGAACGCCCGTGAATTCCTGAAGAAATGCCTCCTGTCCCTCGCCCCCGTGGCCCGGGCGCTGTCTCTCGACGTCCACGTCGTCGACAACGCCTCGACCGACGGCAGCGCCGGGATGGTGGAGAGCGAATTCCCCGGCGTGCGGCTCACGCGGAGCGCCGAAAACCTGGGGTTCGCCAGGGCCAACAACGTCGCCCTGCGGCGGGTGCTCGAGGAGCGGCGGTCGGACTACATCCTTCTTTTAAACGCCGACGTCGTTGTCCTCGAGGGGGCCGTGGACGAGCTCGTCGACTATCTCGAGGGTCATCCCGAGGCCGGGGCGGCGGGACCGGCCCTCATCCTGCCGGGGGGCAGGTTCCAGACGGGCGTGGGGGGATTCCTGCCTTCGGCCCTCTCCGGGCTCGCCTATTTTCTCTTCCTGAGCCGGGTTTTCCCCGGCACATCCGAGCCCCTCTTCATCGACCAGGCGGCCTTCAGCGGGCGAAAAAAGCCCAAAAGGGTGGAGTGGCTCTCCGGCGCCTGTCTCCTCGTCCGGCGCGAAACGGTCGAGAGGGTGGGGCTGCTGAACGAGGATTATTTCTTTTATCTCGATGACATCGACTGGGGGGAGAGGATGGGCGGCCTGGGGATCTCGCTCTCCTACGTTCCCTGGGTCAAGGTCCTCCACGACCACGGCGTGACCTACCGGCGGGTCCTTAAGGAATTCAACACCCAGTGGCTCGGCATGCTTTTCGAGTACGTCCGCGGAAAGAGGGGCGCGGCCGAGGCCGTTCTTTTCAGGTTACTTGCGGTCCTGGGTTTCCTGCTGAGGCTCGCCTATCACGGCGTCAGCGGCGCCGGGCGGCGGGACCCCGAACGCCGTTACAAGCTCGCCGAGACCGCCGCCTTCCTTCTTTTCAGCCTGGGGGTCCGGAAGGCGGCCGCCCCGCCGGCCCGCGAGGCGCTTTGAAAACCGCCTCGATGCTGGTATAACTAGTGGTGCGGCTCGTAAATAACTTGGCATTTTCAAAGTGCGACGAAGACGCACCACTGCGGGGGAGTTTTGAGGGGGACGGGGTCATTCCCCTCAGAGGGTTAGTGGAGTGAAACGAAACGCCGAGGGGGGAGCTTGACGCCCCCCTGGAAGTGTCCCGTCTATACGCGGGACTTTGGAAAGGAACTTACGAGACGGGATACTAGGTCGGTCCGGAAATGAAAACCCTGCTCATAGGCGCCGACGGTCAACTGGGCACCGAGCTCCGGATGGCGCTCGGCCCGGACGCCGTGCCGCTGACCCACGCGGACATCGAGATCGCCGACACGGCGCGGACGGCCGCGGTCATCGCCGCCGCGGCGCCCGAGGCGGTCATCAATACGGCGGCCTTCCACAACCTGCCCGCCTGCGAGAAGGACCCCGAGACGGCCTTCAAGGTCAACGGCCTGGGGGCCAGGAACCTCGCCCGGGCCTGCCTGGCGGCGGGCGCGCGGTTGGTCCACGTCAGCACCGACTATGTGTTCGACGGCCGAAAAACCTCGCCCTACACGGAGGACGACATCCCCAGCCCGCTGAACGTCTATGGCGTGTCCAAGGCCGCCGGCGAGTTTTTCGTTCCTGCCGCCGGCCGCTACCACATCATCCGGACCTCGAGCCTGTTCGGCAGCCGGGGCTGTCGGGCCAAGGGCGGGAAGAACTTCGTCAAGACCATGCTCCTGGCGGCCCGGACGCGGCCGCTGGTCGAGGTCAGCGCCAACGTCGTCTCGAGCCCCACCTACGCCCGCGATGCCGCCCGGAAGATCAAGGAGCTCCTGGCGAAGGATGCGCCTTCGGGGATCTATCACGTCGCCAACAGCGGCGCCTGCAGCTGGTATGAGTTCGCGCTGGAGATCTTCCGGCAGGCGGGCGTCGCCGTCGAGGTCAGGCCGCGGCTCGAGGCCGCGGAGGCCGAGGGCATCAAACGGCCCCTCTATACGCCGCTGACCAGCGCCAAGCTCGAGCCCCTGCGGCACTGGAAAGAAGCTCTCACGGATTATCTCAGCGAGGAAGCGGCCCTCGCCAAGGAGGGATGACATGATCAAGGACGCAGCCAGGATCGACCTGGAAGCGCGGGTGGACGACCGGGGATATCTGATCGAGATCCTCCGGGCCTCGGACCCGCACTTCACCCGGTTCGGCCAGGTCTATCTCGTGGGGAATTTCGGGAAGGGCACGGTGCGGGCCTTCCACAAGCACGAAGAGCTCTGGGACTGGTTCTTCATCTCCCACGGCGCGGCTAAGTTCGTCCTGGTTGACGACCGGGAGGGAAGCCCGACCTACAAAGAGCAGGACGTCTTCGTCGCCAGCTCCCTGAACCCGTGCCTGATCGTCGTCCCGCCCGGCGTCTTCCATGGCTGGATGTCGCTCGAAGACGACACCCAGATGCTGAGCACGGCGAGCGAGGTTTACAGGCGGGAGAATCCGGACGAGGTGCGCCTCCCCCCGGATACGTTCGGCGATGTCTGGAGCGTCAAGGGGCGATGACATGAAGATCCTTCTCATCGGCGGAGCGGGGTACGTCGGGTCGGTGCTGACAGAGGAGCTCCTCGAGCGCGGCTACAGCGTCAAGATCTTCGACCGGTTCTTTTTCGGCGAGTCAGGCATCGAACGGCTCAAGGACAGGGTCGAGATCGTTCGCGGGGACGTGCGCGAGCTCGGGCCCCGGGTCCTCGAGGACATCGGGGGGGTGATCAACATCGGCGGCCTGTCGAACGACCCCACGGCCGAATACAACCCCAAGGCCAATCACGAGATGAACACCCAGGCGACGAGGCTGTCGGCCGAGCTGTGCAAGAAGGCCGGCGTCTCCCGGTATATCCTGGCCTCCTCCTGCTCCATCTACGACGTGGGCGTCAAGGACGAGGAAAGGGACGTCATCCTGGATGAGACGACCCGGGTCGCGCCGCGCGCCGCTTATTCGTCGTCAAAATACGAGGCCGAGAACATCCTGCTGTCCTTGAAGGGAAAGGACTTCTGCCCCGTCATCCTCAGGAAGGGAACGGTCTACGGGTTCTCCCCCAGGATGCGGTACGACCTCGTCGTCAACACCTTCGTCCGGGACGCCCTCGCCCGGGGATACATCACGCCCTACTACGGGGGGGAGATGTGGCGGCCGCTGGTCGATATCCGGGACGTGGCCAAGGCCTACATCGTCTGCCTGGAAGCGGAGGAGGACAAGGTCGGCGGAGAGATCTTCAACCTTGTCTACAGGAACTTCAGGATCTCGGAGCTGGCCCTCCGCGTCCGCGACGCTTTCCAGAAGGTCCATCGGAACATCGACATCCGGCCGGACTACAGATATAAGGGGGTCCGAAGCTACCGGGTCTCCGGGGAAAAGATCAAAGCCCGCCTCGGCTTCGTCCCGGCTATCTCGGTCGAGGACTCGGTCGCGGACATGGTGGAAAAGATCACGTCCTACGGCTACCTGAATTTCGACGATCCCATCTACTACAACATCAACTGGATGCAGACCCTGGAAAAGGCGAACGAGATCATCAGGATCACGGGGAAGATCTTCTAGTTCGCGCCGCGATGGTCGAGCGAACCCACGCCGCGAGCCCACCCGGACGGGTCGGAGGGCCGCCCCAAGAAACAGAGCTGGTGGCCTGCGCCCTCTGCGGTGGGACCCGCACGCGCTCAGTCGCCGTGAAATTCGGACTGAGGATCGTCCGCTGCCGGGAGTGTGGGTTCATCTTCTCGAACCCCCGCCTCCGCCGGGCCGAGGCGGAGAAAAGGTACGAGAGCCCGGAGTTTTTTTCCGAATATCTGGCGGCCCACCGGGCCACCCCGCGGAGCTATGACCTCGAATTCCTCCGCCGCCATTTCGGGCTCTACCTGGGCCTCCTGGAAAGCCATCGGCCTCCGGGCGGGCGGCTCCTCGACGTCGGCTGCGGCGGCGGTTTCTTCCTGAAGGCGGCCGGGGCCGCCGGCTGGACGGCCGAAGGGACCGAGATCTCGCGCCGCCTGGCGGACTACGCCAGAGACGTTGTCGGCGTCAAGGTCAGCCTGGGCACGCTCGAGGAGCTTCGCTGGCCGCCGGGGACATTCGACGTCGTGACTTTGTTCGACGTACTGGAGCATGTTCCCGACCCCCCGCGGACGGTGGCCGAAGCCGGCCGCCTGCTCAAGACGGACGGGCTCGTCCTCATCAGCACGCCGGATTATGACAGCCTGAGCCGGTTGTTCCTGGGGAAGGCGTGGGCCGTCCTGTCTCCCGCCGAGCACCTCTCCATCTTCACGGCGAAGACGCTCCGCTCCTTGACCGAGCGCGCCGGACTGAGCGTCCTGGGCATCAGGAATCTGCTCGTCTTCAACCCCGAGTATACACATCGAAAGGGTCTCCGGCACGCGCTCTGGAGGAGCCTGCACGGGAGGCTGACCCGGACCGGCTTGAGCGCGCGACTGATGGCTCACGAGCACCGCGAAGCGTCGGCCGTGGAACCGCGGACCGGGGAGGGCGGGGCGCTTCCCAAGGGTTTGGGGAAGCTGGCGGTCCGATGGTACGGCAAGGCCAGGAACCGGCTCAGGGGGGACGTCCTGGTCGTCCTGGCGCGAAAGAGCGACTGACGGGCTCGGTCAGCGGCGCTGCCGGCGGGCGGCCGCGGCTTGTTCATACACCGCCAGTGTCAGGCGGGCGGACTTTCGCCAGGTGAACTCCGCGGCCCTGGCCAGTCCCCGGGCGATGAGGTCCTGGCGGAGCTTCCGGTCCTTGACCAGCCTGGAGATCGCGGCCGCTATCGCTTCGGGCTGAAGGGGGCTGACGGCCAGGCCGGCTTCCCCCAAGGTCTCCCTCAGGGCCGGTGTGTCGGAGGCCACAACGGGCACGCCCGCAGCCAGGCCTTCGAGGATGGGCAGCCCGAACCCCTCGAAGAGCGACGGATAGACCAGGACATCGGCCCGCGCGTAAAGGTGGGGCAGGTCCTCGTCGGGCACGAATCCCGTGAACAAGACCTCCCCCCCTCCCGTTCTCCGCACGGCGCTGAGCACGCCGGCGCTGCCGTGGTCCTTTTTGCCGGCGATGACAAGGGCATGCGGCAGGGCCTCTCTCTTTTTCGCCAGAGCGAAGGCTTCGGCCAGGGTGGCGATGTTTTTCCTGGCGTTCAGCCTGCCCACGCACAGGATATAAGGAACCCGGATCCCGTATTTGGCCGGAACGTCGCGGCCCGCTTCCCCGTCCCGTTTGACGGCGAAAGATCCCGAGACTCCGTATGGGACGACCTCGACCCGGCTCGGCTCGACGCCGCAGTCCGCAATGATGTCCTTCCTGGAGCCCTCCGACCCGGTGATGATCCTCTCGGCGGCCCGGGCCGTTCTCGGGACGAGCAGCCTCGACCTCAGGACCTCGAATCTCGAAAAGGTCCCGGGCAGGTGAAGGTGCGCCATGTCGTGGATGGTGACGGCCAGGGCCCCCCGGTGCCGGGGGGGCGCGATGTACTGGACATGGAGGACGTCGATCCTATCGCGGTAGGACGCCGCCGCGAGGAAAACGGGGATCCTCAGGAGCGGGTTCCGGGCAGGCAGGGCGTGCAGACAGACCCGGCGATCTTCCCGAACCTCCTCATAAAAGGGATGTTTTTCATTGATGACGTAAAAGACGTAGTCGTTCTCGCGGTCGATCTCGAGCAAGCCCCGGATCAGGCCCCGGATGTAGGTGCAGTTGCCCGAGCCGTCCCGTTCGGCGGCGTGGGCATCGATGCCGATCTTCACCGGCGCGTCCCTAGAAGGCTCCCCGCCCGGAGATCGCCACCTTGATCGTCCTCATCAGGATGACCAGGTCGAGCCAGAAGGACCAGTTCCTTATATAGTACTCATCCAGGCTGAGCCGATCTTGGAAGGGCAGGAGCGATCGACCGCTCGTCTGCCAGAGGCCCGTCATCCCGGGCTTGACCTGGAGCAGAAGCGACTTGACCTGGCGGACTTCCTCCAGCTCGTCGCGCAGGTAAGGCCTCGGCCCGACCATGCTCATGTCCCCGCTCAGTACATTGAAGAGCTGGGGCAGCTCGTCGATGCTGAAGCGCCTCAGGAAGGCGCCGACGCGCGTCAGCCGGGGGTCGAACGAGAGGAGCTTTTTGTGCCGCGACCACTCCTCGTTCGCCCGGGGATCGACGGCCAGGAATTCCTCCAGGCGGCGGCGCGCGTCGACATGCATCGACCTGAACTTGAAGATCCGGATGACCTTGCCCCGCTTGCCGTAGCGCTCCTGGACGAAAAACACCGGCCCGCGGGTATCCAGCTTGATGGCCGCCGCGATCACGGCGAACACGGGCAGCAGGGGGATGACCGCCACCGCCGCCAGGGCCTGCTCGAAGGCGGTCTTACCCGCGACGTTCCAGGGTTTGTGGAGGTTCTTGCGTACCGTGAGCGCCAGGGTCCGGCCGATGTTCTCGATCTCGATCCCGGTCGTGATGAGGTCGCCCGTCTGCGGGATGTAGCGGATCGTGTCGCTCAGCCCCTCCCACCTCTTGAGCAGTGTGATGAGCCGGTCCCGCGGAATGTTGGGAAACGTCACGATGATGTCCTCAAACCCCGTTTCCTCCTTAACCCTCTCGATCTCGTCGAAATGGCCGAGGATCCGGACGCCGGAGATCGTCATCCCGACCCGCGACCTGTCGTCGGTCAGACAACCGACGATCGTGAACCCCATGGTGCGGTTCCGGGCGACATCCCGGACGAGCGCCGCCGTGCTCTCGGTCGAACCGATGACGATGACTTTCTTTTTCCAGACGCCCATGGCCACGAGGGCGGACTTGACGGCGTACCGGATCAGGGGGAGGAGCGCCATGCTGAAGAGCCAGGCCATGATCATGATGGCCCGGGAAAAGGGAATGTAGACCTTGGTGATAAACACGGCGACGGTGATCAGACCGAAAACGATGCTCGTGCCCTTGATCAGGACGCGGGTCTCCTCCCAAAGGGCGTGCCTCTTGGTGTAGAGCTTTTCGTACCAGAACACGCTGATCCACAGGAAAAGCATGTAGGCGCGGCCGAAATAAGCCGAAGAAAGGAGCTGCCGCTCCCGGATGGAGGGGAAAACATACGGCAGGAGGTGGGCCCGGATGGCAAAAGCCAGGACGAAGGCCACGGACACGGCCAGGCAGTCGCCCGCGACGAGGGTGAGAAAGGCGATGAATTTCTTTTTCACGGAGCGTAAACCGAAGATAATTAACCATACCGCCCGAAACCTGTCAATCGGGCCGGAATTTGAAAAAAGCCGTTGCCTGTGGTATTAGTGGAGCCCCCCGAGGAGGCCATCCGACATGAAAAAAGCACTGGTCACCGGCGCCGGCGGTTTTATCGGCAGCCATCTCGTCAAACGGCTCAAGGATGAAGGCTACTGGGTCCGGGGCGCGGACCTCAAATATCCGGAATTCTCGCCCACGGCGGCCGACGACTTCCAGCTCCTCGACCTCCGGGAAGAGGCGAACTGCCGGGCGGCGGTCGCCGGGCCGGGGGGCGCGGTCTTCGACGAGGTCTACCAGCTGGCGGCCGACATGGGCGGCATGGGGTTCATCCACTCCGCCGAGTGCGAGATCATGCGGAACAGCGCGCTCATCAACATCCACATGATCCACTCGAGCGCCGCTGCGGGCGTCAAACGCTATTTCTTCTCGTCCTCGGCCTGCGTTTATAGGGACATGGAGTTCGACGAGCCCGAGCTCTCCGAAGAGGAAGCCTACCCGGCCCGGCCGGACAACGAATACGGCTGGGAAAAACTCTATGCCGAGCGCCTGGCCATGGCCTACGGCCGGCGCTACGGCATGACGGTCCGGCTGGCCCGTTTTCAGAACTGCTACGGCCCGGAGGGCACCTGGCGCGGCGGCCGGGAAAAGGCCCCCGCGGCGCTCTCGCGCAAGATCGCCGAGGCCCCGGACGGCGGCACGATCGAGCTCTGGGGCGACGGCACGGCCATGCGGGCCTACACTTACATCGATGACATGGTCGACGGCATCCGCCGGCTGATGGAATCCGGCCTCGAGGACGGCGTCAACATCGGCCGCCAGGAATATGTCTCCGTGGACGAGCTGGCCGCCACGATCGCCTCCGTCGCCGGCAAGACGATTCACTTCAAGCACATCGAGGGGCCCGTCGGCGTCAAGGCCCGAAATTTCAGGATCGACCGGATCTCGGCGATCGGCTGGCGGTCGCGTTTCTCGCTGCGGGAGGGGATCGCCAAGACCTATCCGTGGGTCAAGGCCCAAGTCGAGGCCGGCGCCGGCAATAAGTGATCACCGAGCCCTGGGATTATCTCGTCGTCACGGCTTCCCATGAGGCCCAGGCGTCCGCCTACCGGTCCCAGCTCGACATCCGGAAGAAGCTCGGGCTGATCCCGGGCGCGCGGAACATTCTCGTCGTGGCGGACCCGGGCGGACGGCGGGTCGGGAGCGGTGGGAGCACCATCCACTCCCTGCTCCGGGTCCTCAGCCGGGAGCTGGCCGGCTCCCGGGACCGGCTCGAGCGCGGCGCCTGGCTGGCCTGCCTCCGGAAGTTCCGCATCCTGATCGTCCACGCCGGGGGGGACTCCCGGCGGATCCCCGCCTACGGCCCCTGCGGCAAGATCTTCATCCCCGTCCCCGGCGAATCGGACCGGGCCCTGGGGATGACGCTCCTTGACCGCCAACTCCCCGTCTATCTCGGGCTGCCGCCGTCGAGCCCGGGCAGGGGCCAGATCGTCATCACGAGCGGCGACGTGCTGCTGATCTTCGACAGCGCGAATGCCCGCTTCCAGGACGGAGGCGTTACCGGCCTGGGCTGCCCGGCCGCGCCCGACCTGGCCAGCCGCCACGGCGTCTACTGCCCGGCGGGCGAGGGTCGCGTCCGGCGGTTCCTCCAGAAGCCATCGCCGGCCGAGCAAGCAGACAGTGGTGCGGTCAACAGGCACGGCCAGTCCATCCTCGACATCGGCGTCATGGGCTTCGACGCCGCGACGGCCGTGGACATCATATCGGTCTGCGACATCGCCCCCGGACCGGATGGGGAGCTCGGCTGGACCGGCCCGATGGCCGAGGCCATCGAGCGGTGCGGCCTGGATTTCTACCGGGAGATCGCCTGCGCGCTGGGGACGGGGTCCACCGACCGGGATTACGTCGCCGCCGTGCGCGCCAGCGGCTCAACGCTCGACGGGGGAAGTCTTCACCGTATCTTTCAAGCGGTTTCCAAGATCCCTTTCTTTGTCTCGGTCCTTCCCCAGTGCGGGTTCCTTCATTTCGGAACTTCCCGGCAGCTCATCCAGAGCGGCAGCGACATCCTCAGCATCGACCACGGCACCTCCCACGCAGGAGACTGCCTGCGCGTCAACAGCGCGGTCCGGGGCGAGGGGCGGATCGCCGGCTCGAGGTCCTGGGTCGAGGGCTGCCGGATCGAAGCGGCCCTCACGCTCGGGGGGGAAAACGCCGTGATCGGGGCGGACATCCGGCGGCCGGTCGCCCTGCCGGCCGGAACGGTACTCGACGTCCTGGCGGGCCGGGACCGGTCCGGCAGCCGGGTCCGTTTCGTCAGGTGCTACGGGGTCGACGATGTCTTTCACCGGCCGGCGCCCGACGCCCGGCTGGGGGGATTGTCTCTGGCCGATTGGCTGAGGGCCATGGAGGCCGGGGAAAACGATCTCTGGAGCGGCGACCTTCCTCCCGAACAGCGCCTGGTCTGGAACGCGAGGGCTTTTCCCGCCGTCCGGACTGAGGACGGTTTCCGCGACTGGCTCTGGATGCTCGAACCGGAGCGCGCGTCCCCCCGTCAAAAAACGGACTGGCGGGCGGCCGACCGTTACAGCTTCGCCGAGATCGCCGGGCTCGCCTCCCAGGAAGAATTTCACGGGCGGAGGTTCGAGATCCGGTCCGAAGAGCTGCTCGGAAACCTGCGCCAGGTCTTCCGGCCGGGGAGCGGATTTTCGGCGGCCGAGCTGGCCCACGTCCTCGCCGGCGCGGGCCGGGAGGCGCTCGGGGGTTGGTTAACGGCCATCCTCAGGCAGTGCTGTCTTCGTCCCGGCGGCGGGCCGGATGTCGGCGGACTGGAGCGGCTCGAGCCCTCCAGGATCCTCCATTCCCTGGGCACGGCCCTGCAAACCCTGGGCTGGGAGCGGGAGGCCGAAGCCGGGAAATCCTTGGAGACAGCCTTCGCCGGTCTCGCCGAAGATGAGAGGGAATGTCTATCGTCCTTAGGCCTGACCCTCGGCGCGGCGGGCGACGCTCCGGCTTTCCCCAGGAAGCTCCAGGAACTGGCCTTCGAAAACGTGGGCCGGACGATCGTGATGAGCCGGGGGAAAAACGCCGCCTTTCCCAGGAACGCGCTCCGAGCGGACGAGATTGTCTGGGGGCGCGCGCCGGCCCGGCTCGACCTGGGAGGGGGCTGGTCGGACACTCCCCCTTATGCCCTGGAACACGGGGGGTGCGTCATCAACGCGGCGGTGAACCTCAACGGCCAGCCGCCCATTCACGCCTACGCCCGGGTCATCCCGGAACCGGAGATTCGGATCGCCTCGATCGATCACGGCGTCCATGCCGTCATCAGGGAGCTCGACGACCTGCTGGATTACCGGTCGCCCGAGAGCACGTTCGGGCTGGCGAAAGCCGCGCTGGCGCTGGGCGGGTTTTCCCTGGAAAACGATGGCTGGCCCCTGGGGACCCGGACGCTCGGCGGCATGCTCGAACTCTTCGGCGGGGGGATCGAGCTGACCACGCTCGCCGCCATCCCGAGCGGCAGCGGACTGGGCACATCCAGCATCATGGGAGCGGTCCTGACCGCCGTCGTCCAGCGGCTGACCGGCCGGCCGCTCCGGACCCGGGAGCTTTTCCACGATGTCCTCCGCCTCGAGCAGGAGCTGACGACGGGCGGAGGCTGGCAGGACCAGGTCGGGGGCGTGCTCCCCGGCGTCAAGATGATCACCACCGGACCGGGGCTCGTGCCCGACCCCCGCATCCAATATGTGCCCGCCGACGTGCTCGACCCCCGGACGAACGGCGGACAGAGCCTGCTTTATTACACGGGCATGCGCCGGCTCGCCAAGAATATCCTCCACGACGTCGTCGGCGGCTATCTCGACCGCGACCGCGGGTCGATGGATACCCTGAAAAGAATCCACGCCTTCCCTCCGCTCATGGTCGAGGCCATGGCCGCCAAAGACCTGACCGGGTTCGGCCGCCGGCTCGGCGAAGCCTGGGATCTCAAGAAGAGGATCGACCCCGACTCCACGACGGAAGTCATCGAGGAGACCCTCCGGCGGGCGGCGCCGCTGGTCGTGGGCGCCAAGCTCATGGGCGCGGGCGGGGGCGGGTTCCTGCTCCTCGTCTCCCCCTCCGCGGACTCGGCCAAGGCGCTCCGGCAGGAGCTCGAGGCCCATCCCCCCAACGACCGCGCCCGGTTCTTCGGTTTCGATATCAGCACCGAAGGGCTGGCCGTCACCGTCTGTTAGGGACAGGCACAGCCCCGTACCTGTCCCCGGGCGGGGCCTGTCCCCGGGTTGACTTTTGGCGCGGACAATTCAACAATACGTGCGGTTAATTTCATGCCCCAAGACCCGACAGACGCCCGGCACCCGACGCCGGGGAAATACCGAAAGCTGGCCGAGCTGAGCTCGCTTGGCCTGGTCCTCCCCTCGTCGATCGCCGTCGGGATGCTGATCGGCTGGCTCCTGGACAAGCTCTTCTCCACGCATCCCTGGCTCCTGGGGATCTTTACGCTCCTGGGGGTCGCCTCCGGTCTCCTGAGCCTGGTCCGGAGCCTCAGGAGGATGGGCGTGGAAAAAGACAATGACGACGAGCGTTGAGGACCGCGTCCTGCGGCGATTGCCGCTCGAGATCATGGCGTTCTCCCTGGCCCTCGCCGCCGGCTCCCTTCTCTTTTTCAGCCCCCTGACCGCGCTCTTCATCGCCGCCGGCGGCCTGTTTTCGACGGCCAGCTTCATCTGGCTCAGGCAGACGGTCGGCCGGTTCCTCGGCCCGGACAGAAAAGCGGCGCTGAAAACGGGGATCCTCTTCTACATTCTCAGGCTCTTCTTGATAATCGCCGTTTTCTTGATTATAATCCTGCTGTTTCCGAGGATGATCCTCGCCTTCGCGGCGGGTTTTTCGAGCCTCGTTCCGGCCACCCTGGCTGAAGCCGTCGTGGCCCTGATACAGATGAAAACATGGAAGGCCTAGAGCATACGGTCTACGCCGCCGAACTCTTCAACAAACTGTTCGGCAAGCCGATCCTTGCCCTTCTCAACCTGTTGGGCATCCAGCCGGCGCACCCGGAGAGCCCTGTTCCCGATTACCTCGTCATGGTCATTGTCGTCGCCGTGCTCCTGGTCGTCGCGCTCGGTCTCGCCTCGCGCGGGCTCCGGCTGATCCCCTCCGGCCGCCAGAACCTCCTCGAGATCATCGTCGAGGGCTTCGAGGGCCAGCTTGTCGAGATCATCGGCGAAGAGGGCCGGAAATTCCTGCCGATGATCGCCACCATCGGGCTGTTCATCTTCTCCGCGAACATGATCGGCCTCGTGCCCGGGTTCATGTCGCCCACCAGCAAGCTCAACGTGACCTTCGGCTGCGCGCTGACCGTCTTCGTCTATTATCACTGGCAGGGCATGAAAGCCCAGGGCGTCTTCCGGTATCTCAAGCACTTCGCCGGGCCGATCCCCGCCCTGGCCCCGCTCCTGCTGCCGATTGAACTCATCAGTCATTTCTCGCGTCCCGTCTCGCTCTCGCTGCGGCTCTTCGGCAACATCTTCGCCGAGGAGCTGCTGATTGTCATCATCGCTTCGATCGTGCCGTTTGTCCTTCCCCTGCCGTTCATGGCGGTGGCCATATTCACGTCGGTGATCCAGGCCTTCGTCTTCGTTCTGCTCGCCTGCATCTACATCGCCGGCGCCGTGGCCCACGAGGAAGATCACTGATCATGGAAAGGAGTCGCTATCATGAAGAATCTTAAGGCCTTCGGCCTGCTCGTCGTCTTCGTCCTGCTCGCCGGCGCTCCCCTTCTCGCTCAGGAGGGCGCACTCGACCCCGTCAAGGCCAACCTCTACAAGTGGGCGATCATCATCGGCGGCGCGGCCATCGCCGTCGCGGCCGCGGCCGGCGCCTTCTGCCAGGCGAAGGCCATCTCCAGCGCCTGCGAGGGGATCTCGCGGAACCCGGGCTCGGCGCCGCACATCCGGTTCCTGCTGATCTTCGGCCTGGTGCTGATCGAAACGCTGGTCATCTACACGCTGCTCATCAGCATCATCATCGTCCTCATCCAGTGGGGCAACTATAAGCCCTAGCTCCTGGGCCGCCCCCCGGCGCTCGAGGGCTGAGGATGAAGCTGACAGCATTCGTCGTCCTCCGGGACACCTTCCGGAGGTTCAACGAGGACAAGTGCTGGAATTCGTCGATCGTCATTTCCTATTTCGCTTTCCTCTGCGCCGTCCCGCTCGTTTCGCTGTTCGTGTATATCACCACCCGGGTGGTGGGGACCTCGGAGCTCGCCCTGCGCAGCCTGAACCTGTTTACGGACGATTTTTTCGCGAGGTATGATCCCTCGTTCTTCAAGAGCATCGAGGAGGTTTCGAACAACCTGAGCAGCCTGGGCTGGTTCGGCTTGATCGGCTCGCTCGTCTCGGCGAGCTTCCTCTTTTCCAACCTGATCTACACGATCAACACCATCTTCCGGACCAAATATGAGAAGTCGTTCGTCTACAACCGGATCATCGAGTATTCCATCATGTTCGTCATGGGCATCATCCTGCTCATCTCCCTGGCCATCACGGCGAGCTGGTCGGCCCTCCACCGGATGGTCGAGGAGAGCTCCCTCGTGGCCAACTATCTCAACCCCCGGGTGGTCGCCCTGGTGGACAACTTCCTCATCCAGTACATCCTGCCGCTGGCCCTGACCTTCCTCGTCTTTTTCACCCTCTACAAGTTCATCCCGGAGAGAAAGGTCCACACCGGGCCCGCGGCCCTCGCGGCGGGCATCAGCGCGGTCCTCTGGGAGATCTTCAAACGGGGTTTTGCGCTCTACGTGGCGAACTTTTCGGCCATCGGCATCGTCCTGTCCAAGCTCGTGCAGGGCACGCTGACGTCGATCATCTTTTTCCTGTTGTGGATCTCTTTCTCTCTTGTGATTCTGCTCTGGGGCGCGGAGCTGGCGGCCGTGCTGAACGAGAGGCATCATGCCAAGGTCGGCTGAAGGCGCGCCCCAGCCGCCGGCCCTGACGGTCAGGGAGCTGGCCGAACGCCTCGGCTGCCGCTATGAGGGGGACGGGGACGTGCTCGTTCAAGGGGTCGCCGGCCTGGAGAACGCCCGGCCGGGCGACCTCGTCTTCCTGGGAAAATCGAAGTACCGCCGCCTCCTCGAGGAGACCAAGGCCTCGGCGGCGATCATCCCTCCGGACGAGAGCTTCCGCGGCATTCCCGTCCTGATCGCCGACAACCCGCATCTGGCTTTCGTCCGGGCCGTCGAGCTGTTCTTCCAACCGTACCGTCCGGCGCCCGGCATCCACCCCGCCGCGCTGGTCTCCGCGTCCGCGGAGATCGGCCCGGGGGTTTCGGTCGGCGCTTACTCGGTCATCGGAGACGGGGCCAGGATCGGCGAGGGCGCGGTCATCTTCCCGCTCGTCGGCATCTACCCGCGGGCCGTGATCGGCGAGCGCACGGTCATCCACTCGCACGTCTCCATCCGCGAGGATGTCCGGATCGGCAGCCGCGTCATCATCCACAACGGCGCGGTCATCGGGGCCGACGGGTTCGGGTTCATCCGGCTCGCCGACGGTTCGCACACGAAGATCCCCCAGAAGGGGACGGTCGTCATCGAGGACGATGTCGAGATCGGCGCCAACACGGCGATCGACAGGGCCGCTCTCGGAGTGACGATCATCCGCAGGGGCGTCAAGATCGACAACCTGGTCCAGGTCGCGCACAATGTCGAGGTCGGGGAGAACGCCGTTCTGGCCGGCCAGACGGGGCTGGCGGGCAGCGTCACGGTCGGCCGGGACGCGCTCCTGGGCGGTCAGGTCGGAGTGGCCGACCACGTGCGGGTCGGCGACGGGGCCATCGCCGCGGCCAAATCGGGGATCACCAAGGACGTGCCGGCCGGGGCCTTCGTCTCCGGCAGCCCGCATCTCGACGTCCGCGACTGGCGGAAGGTCTGGGTCCTTCTCCCCCAGCTCTATGATTTCATCAAGGATGTCAAAAAGCTGAAAGCCCGGGTGGAAGAGCTGGAGCGGCGGCCGAAGGGCGGGAGCTCCGCCTAGCCGCCGAGAGTCTCGAGGTAGGCGGTCGCCGACAGGGCGGCGGTGACGCCCGCGCCGACGGCCACGGCCACCTGCTTGGGGCAGGCATCGGCGACATCGCCGGCGGCGAAGATCCCCCTCTGCGAGGTTCCCATGCCGGGCTTGACCTTGATCTCCCCCCACTCGTTGAGCTCGACGAGGCCACGGACGATGGCGCTGTGCGGGTCCACCCCGATCGAGACGAACAGGCCGTCCAGCGGCATCTCGTAGCTCCGGTTTTCCTTGAGGTTTCGGACGGTGACCTTTTCGAGGCGGGCCTCCCCCTCGGCCGACTCCACGATGGAGTTCCACAGGACCTCGACCTTCGGGTTGGTCAGGATGCGCTCCTGGAGGATCTTGATCGACCGGAAGCGGTCACGCCTGTGGATGACGTAAAGCTTGCTGGCGAATTTGGTCAGGAAGATCGCCTCCGTCAGCGCATTGTCGCCGCCGCCGACGACGGCCACCAGCTCATCCCGGAAGAAGGCGCCGTCGCAGGTGGCACAGTACGAGACGCCCCGGCCGGCGAGCCGCTCTTCGTTGGGAATGCCCAGCTTGCGATAGGCCCCGCCGGTGGCGACGATGACCGCCCGCGTCCGGTACTCGCGCGCCCGGCCCGTGACCACCCAGAAGTCCCCCTCGGGCCGGAGGGCGGTGGCTTCATCGGTTTCGATGACCGCCCCGAACCTCTCCGCCTGCTTCCGGAAATTCTCGACGAGCTCGAAGGGGGCGATGCCGGCGGGGAACCCCGGGTAGTTCTCGATCCAGTTGGTCATCAGGGTCTGCCCGCCGGGGATCAGCTTCTCCAGGATGACCGTGGTCAGACGCGCCCGGCCGGTGTAGACGCCGGCCGCCAGCCCGGCCGGCCCGGCGCCGATGATGACCACATCCGAGGGCTCGCCCGGGCTCATAAGTGCTTGCCGATGACCTCGACGATCTTGTCCTTCGGCTG
The DNA here is from genome assembly GCA_963764885.1 of Candidatus Aminicenantota bacterium. Taxonomy (GTDB): domain Bacteria; phylum Acidobacteriota; class Aminicenantia; order Aminicenantales; family UBA8522; genus CAVSCD01. The sequence continues at coordinate 773,854 of CAVXUH010000007.1, read as the reverse complement.
AACGCCGACGATCGATTCTTTTAGGTCGCCGCCTTTGAAGAGAAGCAGCGTGGGGATGCCGCGAATGCCGTATTTCGAGGGGGTCTTCATGTTCTCGTCGACGTTCATCTTGGCGACCTTGAGCTTGTCCTTGTGGGTTTCCGCGATGCTCTCGACGGTGGGCGCGATCATCCGGCAGGGCACGCACCAGGCCGCCCAGAAATCGACCAGCACGGGCACGGCCGACTTCAGGACTTCCTCGTCAAAGTTCCCATCGGTAACATTCAGAACATCTTCGCTCAATTCATTCTCCTCTCTTGATTTTCAGCGCTTTCTCATAAAGTCCGATGTAATCCCTGGCCGTCTCTTCCCAGGAGCCCGGGGCGGTGCCGCCGCAGCTGGCGGAGAAAGCGTCGCCCCGCTTGCGGAGCGCGGCCTCCAGCCCGTGGCCGCCCCTGCCCGGGGGCAGGGCCCCTCCGGCAGCGGCGGGACCGATGTTGACCAGGTCGGCGTAGGCGATCCCGGCCTTGAGAAAGTTGAACTTGCCGTTGAGGTCCAGTCGCCCGTGGTTGAAAAAATCCCAGTTCAGGCCCGTCCAGGCCAGGCTCTCCGGGGGATACTCCCCCTGCACGGCGGCGCTGTGGACGGTGAGGACCGAAGCCGCGCCCTTCAAGGCCGGAACCTCCCGGTAATGGGTCTTGAGAAAAACAGGGATGAGCGCCGTGGGCCAATCCTGGCAGTGGATGACGTCCGGCGGCGGATCGAAGCCCAGCAGGAGCTCGGTGACCGCCCGGCTGAAAAAGATGAACCTCTCGTCATTGTCCAGGTAACCGGCGCCGGCCGGCCCGTAGATCTTGTCCCGGAAGAAATACTTCGGCTGATCAATCAGGTACAGGGGAAACTCCCGAGCCGCGGCCCGGAAGACGCCGGCCTTCAGCCGGTCGCCGTTCATCGGAACCGACAGGGGCGCCGGCAAGGGCTCGGCCTCGAGCAGCCCGCCATCGGGCGTGCGGTACCTCGGGACAACAAGGGAGATGTCGACACCCAGGTCCGAGAGCCGCGGCGGCAGCGCCGCCGAGAACTCGACCAGGCGGCCCGAGTTGGAGAACGGAGGGATCTCGGGAGTGACAAAAACCACCCTCAGCTTCCGGCTCATAGGAGAATCATATTAAGGGGGGGGGCGGCGAAAAGTCAAACCGCTCCTTCGGTTGGCCGAGGCGAGGATTGGCTCATGAAGAGGGCCGTATGGGAAGCCGGCTTTAGGTGGCCCAGCTCAGCTTTTCCTTGAGGAGGTCGAAATAGTTGCGCTTGGGCGAAGAGACGAGGCTCAGCTCGAAGGCCGAGCGCTCGATCTCCACCACATCGTCCTTTCCCAAAAGGACTCCCCTCTGCCCGTCGAGAGTCAGATAGACCTCTTCTCCGGCGGTCAGGAGCCGGAGGGTGATCTTCGATTCCGAGGAGACCACCATCGGCCTCAGCGACAGCGCGTGCGGGCAGATCGGCGAGAGGACGAGGGCGGGGACATTGGGCTGGACGATCGGGCCGCCGGCCGAAAGCGAGTAGGCCGTCGATCCGGTCGGGGTGGCGATGATCAGCCCGTCGGATTTCAGGTCGGCGATTTCCCGGCCGTCGATCTGGACGGCGATCTGGATCATCCGGGCCATGGCACCCTTGTTGATCACCACGTCGTTAAGGCACAGGTAGTCTTTCCCGCGGGCGCTGGCCTTGAGCAAGAGCCTCGGGCTGATGATGCCCGGCCGGCCGGCCAGAAATCCGTCCAGGGTGACGAAAAGCTCTTCGATTGGCACCTCGGTCAGGAAGCCCAAGTGCCCCATATTGACGCCCACGACCGGGATGCCGCCCAGGGCCGCCAGGTGAGCCACGCTGAGGAGCGTCCCGTCACCGCCGAGCACGATGACGAGGTCCACCTGGCCCGGCAGCTCGTCCCGGGACAGGCCGCCCTTTTGGAGGAGCTTTCTCGCCGCCACATCCTCGAGGACGGGCGTGATGCGTTTCTCCTTGAGATACTGGATCAGGGAGCGCAGGGTTTTTTCGATCCCCGTGGCGTGGGGCTTGACGACGATGCCGGCCTTTCTAATTCTCTTTTTCATAGACGACCTCCCTGATTCGCTCTGCGTCCGCCGCCGCGGAGCCCGTGTCCGGGGCGAGCTCCCACCAGACAAAGAACTCCCGGTTCCCCTTCTGGCCGGCCGTCGAGCATTTCATCAGGCCGCGCCTGGCGAAACCGAGTTTACGCGACTCCTCGAGAAGCCTGAGGAGCACGGCCTCGTGGCGGGCGGGGTCCCGGATCACGCCCCTCTTCCCCACCTCGCCCCGTCCCGCCTCGAACTGCGGCTTGAGCAGGCACAGGAGCCGGCCCGCTCCCAGGAACTCCCTGACCGCGGGCAGGACCTTGAGGACCGAGATGAACGAGAGGTCCATGGCCACCAGGCCGGGGGCCTCATCGAAATCCTCCCCGCCGAGAAAGCGGGCGTTCTTCTCGACCGTCCTGACGCGGGGATCGTTCCTCAGCCGCCAGTCGAGCTGGTCGACCGATACATCCACCGCGTAGATCAGCCGGGCGCCGCGCTGGAGCAGGCAATCGGTGAAGCCCCCCGTGGATGCGCCCAGGTCAGCCGCAACGGCGCCCCGAACGTCGATCCCGAAAACCGAGAGCGCCTCGTCGAGCTTCAGGCCGCCCCGGCTGACGAACGGGATCGCGCCCCTCACCGCCACCGCGGCTTCCCGGCTTACGAGCTGCCCCGGCTTCTCGATCCTCAGGTCCCCCGAGTAGACCAGCCCGGCCATGATCAATGCCTGGGCCTTCCGCCGCGAGTCCGCGAGGCCCCGGCTGACGACGAGCGTATCGGCCCTTTCTTTCTTGGTCATGCTCGGGCTATCGGCAGATGCGGTCCTAGGTTCGGAGCGCGGACCTGAATTCTTCGGTCAGGCCGTCCGCATCCAGGCGGAAGGCCCTGCGGATCTCATCGGCCTTCCCCACGGGATAGATCTCGACGGGCAGCCCGATCGACTTGAACCGGATGTCAAACCGGCGCTCCCGGTCCAGGATCTCCCTGACGGCGCTCCCGAACCCTCCCCGCACCACCCCCTCTTCGACCGTGATGATCGTGTTCCCCGGGCGGGCGAAACTGAGGATGGTGTCCTTGTCGATGGGCTTGGCGAACCGGGCGTTCAGCACGGCCAGCGAAAGCCCTTCTCTCTCCAACCGCTCGGCGGCAGCGAGCGCCGGATAGACCATGCTCCCCAGCGCCGCCACCAGGGCTTCGCCCGGCCTGATGAGCTCGCCCTCGCCCGGGGCGATCTCCCGGGGCTCCGCCTCCAAGCTGACGCCAAGGCCCGATCCCTTGGGAAAGCGGATGGCCGCGGGGTGGCCGTAGGCCAGGGCGGATTTCAGCATCCGCTCGAGCTCCCCCTCGTCCTTGGGGGCCATGACGATCATGTTAGGCAGGTGGCGGAGATAGACGATATCGTTCACCCCCTGGTGGGTCGGGCCCTCATCCGAAACGACCCCGGCCCGATCGAGGGCGAAGACGACCGGCAGGTCCTGGAGGGAGACGTCATGATAAAGCTGGTCGTAGGCTCGCTGGAGGAAGGTTGAATAGATGGCCACCACCGGCTTGTACCCGCGCAGGGCGAGCCCCGCCGCGAAGCTCACGGCGTGCTGCTCGGCGATGCCGACATCATATAGCCGGTCCGGGAACTCGCGGGCGAAGCAGCTCAGACCCGTCCCTTCGGGCATCGCGGCCGTGATGGCGATGATCCTTTCGTCTTTTCGGGCGAGCCGGACGAGCGCCTCGCCGAATACCTTGGAATAGGTGGGCCGGGAAGGATTGACCAGCAGCTCCCCCGTCGACTTGTTGAAGGGAGCCGTGCCGTGGAACCTCTCGGGGTTGTTCTGGGCCGGAGCGTAACCCCGCCCCTTCTGGGTAACACAGTGGATGAGCACCGGCCCGTCGTAGGTCTTCGCGTCGTTGAAGACCTCGATGAGGGACGGCAGGCTGTGGCCCTGCACGGGACCGATATAGCGGATCCCCAGCTCCTCGAAGACCAGCCCGGGGAAGAAGACTTTCTTGATAGCGTCCTCGACGGCCCGCCCGGCCCGGATCAACGGCCAGCCGAACCTGGGCACCGACTTGAGCAGGGTCTTGGCCCGGTCTTTGATCCTGAGGTAGTGCTGCCCCGACACAAGATAGCTCAGGTATTTCGACATCGCCCCCACGTTGGTCGAGATTGACATCTCGTTGTAGTTGAGGACGATGATGATCTTCTCCCTGAGGTGGCCGATCTGGTTGAGCGCCTCCCAGGCGACCCCGCCCGTCAGCCCCCCGTCGCCCACGACGGCCACGACCTTGAAATCCTCGCGGCTCCTGTCACGGGCCACGGCGATGCCGACCCCCGCCGACAGGGCCGTCGACGCATGCCCGGTGTTGTACGCGTCGTGCTCGCTCTCCTTCCGGTCGGGAAAGCCGAGGAGACCGCCGGGACGCCGGAGGGTGGCGAAGCGCTCCTTCCGCCCGGTCAGGATCTTGTGGGTATAGGCCTGGTGACCGACATCCCAGATGATCTTGTCCCGGGGGGAATCGAAGACGTAATGGAGAGCCAGGGTGATCTCCACCACGCCCAGGTTCGAAGCCAGGTGTCCGCCGTTCTTGGCGACGACGTCGATAATCAGCGAACGGATCTCTTCGGCGAGGGCCGGCAGCTCTTCCGGAGGGACCTTCTTCAGGTCGGCCGGGCTGTTGATCCCGTCGAGTATCTTAGGCATTTTCCGTCCCGGCGCGGGGGTCGAGGAGCAAGAGAGCCAGGTAACGGAGCTCAGCCGCGTCCTCCCCGAACCGCTCGATGGAATGGACGGCCCCGCCGACGAGCCGTCCCAGGCGCGCCCGAGCGCCGGCCAGCCCGTGGAGGGTTATCTGGTCGGGCCGCCTCAAGCGGACGTCCGCCGCGACGGCTCCGGCATCCAGGATGTCGTCGCGCACCTGGAAGGCGAGCCCCAGCTTTCGGCCGTAATCCGCGAGGGACCGTCGGGCGGCGGCGCCGGCCCGCCCCAGGACCGCTCCCGCCTCGGCGGCGCCCTGGATGAGGGAGCCCGTTTTCTTCGCGCTCAGGTTGTCCATCGCGCGCCGGCTGAGCGGCCCGGCGGACAGGCTGATGTCCAGCCACTGGCCGCCGATCATGCCGTCGACGCCGGCACAGCGGCCGACGACCGCGATGGCCTCGATTTTGGCGCCGAGCAGGCCGGCTGGGACGCGGGCCTCGGCCATGACCTCGAAGGCCAGTGTCAGCAATCCGTCCCCCGCCAGGAGAGCGGCCCCCTCGCCAAAGGCCTTGTGGCAGGACGGACGGCCCCGGCGGAAATCGTCGTTGTCCATGGCGGGCAGGTCGTCGTGGACGAGGGAATAGCTGTGGATGAGCTCGATGGCGCAGGCGAAGGGCAGCAGGACTTGCGGGCGCGCGCCGCAACAGGCGCCCGAGCCCATGACCAGAAGCGGGCGGAATCTCTTCCCGCCCGGCAGCACCGCATAGCGCATCGCCCGGGCCACCGTTGAGCCGCGGCCCGGCAGCAGGCGTCCGAGCTCGCGGTCGATGGCGGCCTTCTTCAGGGAGAGGCTCGTTTCGGGGCGCATGGGATCAGAAGAGGGGCCGGCCTCCCTCGTCGTCGTCATCGTCGTCATCCTTGTCGTCTTCCGCTGAGCCGGTCTCGGCCTCGCCCTCGAGCGCGAAAGGCTCGGCCCGGACCTCGCCGGTCTCGTCCTTGAGGAGGATCTCGACTTTCTTTTCGGCCTTGCCCAGTTCTTCCCTGAGGTACCTGGCCAGCCTGACGCCCTTCTCAAAAAGGGCCAGCGATTCGTTGAGCGAGAGACCGCCCTTTTCGAGCTTGTCGACGGTCGCCTCGAGGTCGGCCAGGGCCTTCTCAAAGTTCAGCGGGGTCATTTCTTCTCCCTGATCAGGCGCTCTTCGAGAAGCCTCTCGGCGTCGATGCTTGTCACCCGGCATGTGAAATCCCCTTTATAAAAAGTCACCGTGATGTCCTTGTCTTTCTCGACGTCCTCGATCCGGCGAATGAGGTCGAAGTCGTCCTTCCAGCAGAGCGTATAGCCTTTTTGAAGTATATTGAGAGGGCTCAGATTGTGCAACTCCGCCGACAGCCTTTCCCAGGCCGAGAGAAGCCCGGCTAGCCGGCGGCGCAGGATGTTCCCCAGCTTCTCCTCGAGGAGCCGGGCGGTCGCCCGGTTTTCGGCCAGCTGAACCTTCCGGCGCCGGAAGATGTCGCGGGCCCGGTGCTCCAGGTCGTCCACCCTCTGCTCGAGCCCCAGAAGCTTCATCCGGAAGTCCTGAAAGCTGGCGTGCCGGCTGAGGCCGAGCAGGCGATGCCGCCGCTCCTGCAGGGCATAGAGGACCACCTGGGACGACCTCCTGCGGAGGCCGTCGACGCGGTCCAGGAGCGCCTGCTCCTCCTTGATGACGATCTCGGCCGCCACGGACGGGGTCGAGGCCCGGATGTCGGCGGCGAAATCGGCGATGGTGAAATCGACTTCGTGGCCGACGGCCGAGATGATCGGGACCGGGGAACGGGAGATGGCCCGGGCCACCTTTTCCTCGTTGAACGCCCAGAGGTCCTCGATCGACCCGCCGCCGCGGCCGACGATGATGACGTCGATGTCGGGCCGCCGGCTGAGATAGTCGATGCCTTCGACGATCTCGTCGGCGGCGCCCTCGCCCTGCACCCTGGCGGGGTAGATGAGGATGTGGATCCGGGCGAAACGGCGGTTGATCGTTCTCAGGATATCGACGATGGCCGCGCCCCGCGGCGAGGTGACGATCCCCAGCTTCTTGGGAAACAGCGGCAGCTTCCTTTTCCGGCCGGGGTCGAAGAGCCCCTCGGCCCGGAGCTTCTCCTTGAGCTGCTCGAAGGCGAGCTGCAGCGCGCCCTTGCCCTTGGGCTCGACGACTTCGGCCACGAGCTGATACTGGCCCCGCGCTCCATAGACGGTGATCCGCCCGCGGCAGATCACCTTCAGGCCGTCCTTGAGGTCGAACCGCGTCCGGCGCGCGTCGCTCCGCCACATCACCGCCTGCAGCTGGCTGCGCTCGTCCTTGAGGGTGAAATAGAGGTGGCCGGACTCGGCCCTGCGGAAATTGGAGACCTCGCCCTCCACCCAGGCGACCGGGAAGGCGCTCTCCAGTTCGGCCCTGATGACCTCGGTGATCTGGGAAACCGTGTAGACACGGTCGGGCTTGACCAGGCTGTCGCTATTCAACGACCTCCCCGCTATCCTCGAAATAGATTTCCCTGTGGATGGACAGCGCCCGGCCGGTCGCCGCGTCCGCCTCGACGAAGACCGCGGACAGAAAGGCGCCCGATCTCTCGGGTTCGAACCGCTGCGGGCGGGCCGTGGTGAACCGGGCCAGGGCCTGGCTCCTCTGGATGCCGATCACGGAGTTGTAGCCGCTGGCCATCCCGACATCCGTGATATAGGCCGTCCCCCGGGGAAGGATCCGCTCATCGGCGGTGGGCACGTGGGTATGGGTGCCGACAACGGCGGATACCCGGCCGTCGAGATGCCAGCCCATCGCTTGTTTTTCCGAGGTGGCCTCGGCGTGAAAATCGACAAGGATGACGGGCGTCACGGCGCGCAGCTTCTCGACGGCCTCGTCGGCGGCCCGGAACGGGCAGTCCAGGGCCTCCATGAAGACGCGGCCCTGGAGGTTCAGGACGCCCGCCTTCCAGCCGTTCTTTTCGAGCACGTACGAGCCCCGGCCGGGATTTCCCTGCGGATAGTTGTAGGGACGGAGCAGACGCGGCTCGCGATCCAGGAGGGGGATCGCCTCCTTCTTGTCCCAGATATGATTCCCCGACGTCAGGACGTCCAGGCGCTCGAGAAGATCGGAGGCGATATCCACGGTGATGCCCGACCCGCCGGCCGCGTTCTCGGCATTGGCGACGACAAATGCCGGGGAGTACTTGTCGATCAGCCGGGGCAGGAACCGACCCAGGGCGCGCCGACCCGGACGGCCGATGATGTCCCCGATGAAAATAAAGCCCAGCTTACCGGGCATATTCGACGGCCCTCATCTCGCGGATGACCGTGACCTTGATCTGGCCGGGATAATCGAGCTCATCCTTGATCTTCTGGGCGATGTCCTTGGCGATCAGGGCGGCGCGGTCGTCCGAGACCTTCTGGCTTTCGACGATGATCCGGATCTCCCGGCCCGCCTGCAAAGCGTAAGCCTTGGCTACGCCGTCGAAGGAATGGGCCAGACCCTCGAGCTTCTCCAGCCGTTTGACGTAGTTCTCGAGGAGCTCGCGCCTGGCGCCCGGCCGCGCCGCGGACAGCGTGTCCGCCGACTGGACGAGGACGGCCTCGACCGACGGGAAATCGATGTCCCGGTGGTGGGAGGCGATGGCCTGCGCCACCGCCGTCGATTCGCCGTACTTTTTGACGAGCTCGACGCTGAGCTCGGTGTGCGTTCCCTCCACCTCTTTGTCAACCGCCTTGCCGATGTCGTGCAGCAGCCCCGCCCGGAGCGACACCTGGACATCAACACCCAGCTCCCTGGCCATCAGCGCGGACAGCAGGGCCACCTCTTTCGAGTGCTGGAGCACGTTCTGGCCGTAGCTCGTACGGTACTTCAGACGTCCGAGGAGCTTGATCAGCTCGGGATGGATGTTCTGCACGCGGAGCTCGAGCGCGACCGATTCGCCCTCCTGCTTGATCTTCTCGTCGAGCTCGTTCTTGACCTTCTCGACGATCTCCTCGATCCGCGCCGGGTGGATGCGCCCGTCCTGGACGAGCTTCTGGATGGACAGCCGGGCCATTTCCCGGCGGATCGGGTCGAAGCTCGAAAGCAGCACGGCCTCGGGGGTGTCGTCGACGATGATATCCACCCCGGTGGCGAGCTCCAAGGCCCGGATGTTCCGGCCCTCGCGCCCGATGATCCGGCCCTTCATGTCTTCGGAGGGCAGGTCCACGACCGACACCGTCGATTCAACGACGTGCTCGGCGGCCGACCGCTGGATGGCCTGGCTGATGATCTCCTGGGCCAGCCCCTGGCTTTTTTCCCGGGTCTCCTCCTCGATGCGCCGGACGCTCTGGACCGCCTCGAGCCGGGCCTCGTCCTCGATTTTCTTGATGAGCTGGCCCTTGGCCTCCTCGACCGTCAACCCCGAGATTCTTTCGAGCTCTTCGGTCTGTTTCTTGACCAGCTCGTTGGCCTTCTGTTCCTGGAGGTCGATCTCCTTCTCCCGCTGGAAGACGCGCTTCTCCCTGCCGACGGTGTCCCTCTCCCGGTTCTCCAGGGCCCGGAACCGCCGGTCGAGGTTCTCTTCCTTGTTGACGAGCCGCCGCTCCATCTCGTTGATCTTGTTGCGCCGCTCCCGCGTCTGGCGGTCGAACGTCTCCTCGAAATTCCGGGACTTCTCCCGGATCTCCGCGGCGGATTTCTGGGAGAGCTCGTCGGCTTCGGATTTGGCCTGCTCGAGCAGGGTCCTGGCCTCTTCCCGCGCCTTGAACAGCGCCTGCGTTCCCTGGCGCTTCCTCAACAGGTAAAAGACGACACCGCCCACCCAGAGGACCAGGGCGATGACGGCCAGGATGATGGTGGTCTGATTCCAATTCATATCTATACCTCCTGCACGGAGTTCCGGCGGAGAGGAAAGGGGGGGCGCAGGTCAGAAATTCACGCGAGGCCCGGGGCTCTCAAGACGGTCGAGACGGATCGAACCCGGCGGGCGCGTGCTCTAAGGAGCCTTTTCCACATCATCGTAGTTCTTTTCCTGCTTCAAAAGGTTATCTTCTAAACTCCCGATTTCACTCTCCATGACTCCGATGACTTCGTTCAGTTGATCCAGCTTCTTCTGTGAAAGAAAGAACTCATCGGCTATATTCAACGCCGCGAGGACGGCGATTTTCAGCATGTCCGCGGACTTGGATTTGACGGCGACCTCGTGCATCTTTTGATCTACGTAGGACGTCAAGTGATTGATGTACTTTTCGTCCTCTTCTCCTTTGACCCGGATCCGGTACTTCTGTCCGTAGATCTCGATTTCGACGATGCGATCGATCATATTCCAAGTTTATCGATCTGACCGATGATCGCTTCGACCTTTCCTCTGATGGCTTCCCTCTCGCCCTCGCAGCGCTTCAGCTCCTCTTCGCACTTGGCCGTCTTGCGGGCCTGCTCATCGTAGTCCTTGATGCCCGCCTTGAGCTCCTTGACCTGCTGCTTGAGCTTGTCGTTTTCGGTGGTCAGTCTGCTAATATAATCAATAACTTGGGAAATTTTCCCTTCAAGTATCTTAATTCTTTCAAGTTCGGTTGTCAATTTGGCCTCCTTCTCTGAGTTGGGCGCCGAGGACCCTCTTCAGCTGGTTGAGGATTTGTTGCTCGGTCTTTTCGACCTCCTCCGCCAGGAGTGTCCTCTGTGGGTGACGATAAATAAGTCTGCAGGTCAGGCTGACCTTATCCTGGGGGACGCCCTCGCCGGCATACCTGTCGACCAGCTCGAACCCCTCCAGGAGCGGAAGCGACAGCTTTTCCATCGCTTTCTTCAATTCCTGATACGGCACGGCCTTCGGCACGACGAGGGAGACGTCTCTGACAACGGCTGGGAACCTCGGCACCGGGACGTAGGCAAAGGGGCGGGGCTGCTTCTCGAACAGGCGGGCCAGGTCGATCTCGGCGGCGCAGACGGCCTGTTTAACCCCGTAAAAGTCCAGGATCCTGGCGGCGACCATGCCCAAGCGGCCGACCGGCTGCTCTTTATATGACAGGGACAGACCGGAGCCCGATTCGAAATAGGGGTGCTCCGCACCCTCGAAGGTGTAGGGCTCGTACCTGATTTGACCCAGGAGCGCCTCCAGGGCGCCTTTGATATGGAAGAGGTCGCTCTCCCGGGCTTTCCCGCGCCAGTGGGGCTCGCTCATCGACCCCATGCTCATGAGCCCAAGGACGGAACCTTCGTGGTAGCCCTGCTCGTCCCGGCTATAGACGTTCCCGATCTCGAAGATGTGGACCGATTCCAGCCCGCGGTTCCTGTTCCAGGCCGTGGCCTCAGCCAGGCCCCCGAGCAGGCTGGTCCTCAGCAGGGAGGCCTTGGCGGAGATCGGGTTCCGGATCTCGACCGGCGGGATCCCGTTCTCCAGGACGGCCTCGCGCGCCGGATCGGAAAAGCTGAGGTTGATGACCTCGCTGAACCCGTGGTGCTGGAGGACCGGTCGGACCCGGTCAAGCCTCGCGGCGTTTTTGTCTTCGACCGGTCCCACCATCGCCAGGGGCGGGACAACCGGGGGGATATTCTCATAGCCGAAGAACCGGGCCACTTCCTCGATCAGGTCCGCTTCGCGGTCGATATCGACGCGGAAGGTCGGGACCTTGGCGCGCCAGGTGCCGGTCTGCTGCGTATCCACGGCGAACTCGAGGTCCTGGAGTGTTTTTTCGATAAAGGGCTCCCCGATCTCGACGCCCAGGAGGTCGCCGACGCGGCGGTGGCGGAGGATGACTTCCTTCTTCTTCCTCGGCTGGGGGTAAATATCGATGACGCCCTGCGTCGACTTGGCCCCGAACTGCGTCAGGAGGGAAGCGGCCATCAGCGCCGCCTGCGGCGGGAACCCGATGTCCGACCCCCGCTCGAACCGGTAGGACGCGTCGGTCTGCAACCCCGCCGCTTTCCGGGTCAGGCGGACCGAGACCGGGTCGAAGCAGGCGCTTTCGATAAAGACGTCCTGCGTGTCTTCGGAGACTGCGGACAGCTGCCCGCCGATCACCCCCGCCAGGGCGACCGGCCGGGAATCATCGGCGATGACCAGCATGTCCGGGAGGAGAGCCAGGTCCGTGCCGTCGAGGCAGAGCAGGCGCTCGCCTTTCCTGGCGCGCCGGACGATGACCTTAGCGCCGCCGAGCTTCTGGAGGTCGAAAGCGTGGATCGGCTGGGAGGTGGCGAAAAGGACGTAGTTCGTCACGTCGACGACGTTATTGATCGGGTTGAGCCCCATGGCCAAAAGTCGTTTCCGGAGCCAGTCGGGCGACGCCCCGACACGGACCCCCCTGACGACCAGGCCGCAATATCTAGGGCAGAGGTCTTCGTCCGAAACCTGGACCTCGACAAGCTCCCGGGTGGTGACGGGAAGCTCGGTGAGGGGCCACGACTGCGGCTTGAGGGAGGCGCCCAGGGCCGCCGCCAGTTCGCGGGCCATTCCCAGGTGGCCGAGCGTGTCGGGGCGGTTGGAGTAGGTCTCGACGTCGAGCACCCGGTCGTCCCCGGAGTCCTGCTCGCTCTCGACCATCAGCCCGATGCGCTCCAGGGTCTCGACGATGGTTCGCGGCGAGACATCGGCGTCCAGGTATTCCTTGAGCCAATCGACGCTGATCTTCATTTTCGGTTGAACTGCCTGATGAAGCGGAGGTCGTTGTCGTAGAACGTCAGCATGTGGGTGATCTGGTAGCTCAACATCGCCGTGCGCTCGATACCCATCCCGAACGCCCAGCCCGAGTATTTCTCGGGGTCGATGTTGACGTTCTTGAGCACCTGAGGGTCGACCATGCCGGCGCCCAGGAGCTCTTTCCAGCCCGTTCCGGCGCAGACGGGGCAATCCGCGTTCTCGCCCCGGCACAGGAGGCAGCTGATGTCCACCTCCGCCGAGGGTTCGGTGAACGGGAAAAAGCTCGGCCGGAACCGGATCGCGATCTTGTCGCCCAGGAGCGTCCTGAGGAAGTAGTCGAGCGTCCCCTTGAGGTGGGCGAACGTCACCCCCTCATCCACGAGCAGCCCCTCGACCTGGTAGAACATGGGCAGGTGGGTGGCGTCGATCGCCTCCCGGCGGTAGACCTTGCCGGGCACGATGATCCGGATGGGCGGCCGGCGCTTTTCCATCACGCGGATCTGCATGGGCGAGGTGTGCGTCCGGAGCAGCAGGTTGTCGCTGAGATAGAGCGTGTCCCAGTCGTCCCGGGCGGGATGATGGGGCGGGAAGTTCAGGGCCTCGAAATTGTAGTATTCGGTCTCGATCTCAGGCCCCTCGGCCACGGAAAACCCCATATTCCGGAAAATATCCTCGATCTCCTTCTCGAAGATCGTCAGCGGATGGAGCGCCCCCCAAGGGACCACGTCGCCGGGAAGCGTGGGGTCGGACGGCCCGGCCGAGGCCTCGGGCTGGGACGCCCGGGTTTTCTCGGGCACCGGCTGCGGCGTGACAGTAACGCTCCCGAGTTCCTTGAGCTTTTCCTGGACCTGGTTCTTGAACTCGTTCAGGAGCTTGCCCGCCCCCGGCTTGTCCTCCGCGGGCACGTTCTTGAGCTCTTCGAAGAGCAGGGTGACGAGACCGCGCTTGCGGCTCAGGAATTCGTTGCGGAGCTCCTCGAGCGCCGGCCGATCATGGATCCGGGTCAGCGCCGTCTCGAACTTCCTCCGGAGCTCGGCGACCCGCCCCTCGAAGGTCTTCATCTTACGTGACGGCGGGCTTGATCTTCTCGATGATGGCGGCGAACGCCCGGGGAGCGTTGACGGCCAGCTCGGCCAGGACCTTGCGGTCCAGCTCGATCTGGGCTTTCTTCAACCCGCTGATGAACCGGCTGTAGGACAGGCCGTGCTGGAGCGCGGCCGCCTTGATGCGGATGATCCAGAGCCGGCGGAAGTCCCTCTTCTTGGCGCGGCGGTCGCGATAAGCGTACTGGAGGGATTTCTCGACGGCCTCCTTGGCGGTCCGGTAGTTATGCCCCTTGGCTCCCCAGTAGCCTTTGGCTTGCTTCAGGTACTTGGCCCGGCGGGCTCTTCTTTTCGTTCCACGTTTGACGCGCGGCATCTTCGACTCCTTCCTTCGCCCTAGAATTCGTAGGGAAGCATTTTCTTGACGGCCTTCCGGTCAGGGCCGCTGACGACCACTCTTTTGCCCAGCTGCCGCTTCCTCTTGGCATCCTTGGCGGCCAGCAGGTGGCTCCGGAAAGCCTTGCTGTGAACGATCTTCTTACTGGATGTTACCTTGAACCTCTTCTGGGCTCCCTTGTGTGTCTTTAGCTTTGGCATCTTTTCCTCCCGATTTGGCGGAGACGAGCTGCAGCGACAGGGCCCAATCCTGTTTCCTCATATCTCCATCCTGCTTGCCGAACGACTGGCTGTCCGCCAGGATCCGGTCCATGAGCTTGTAAGCGAGCTCCGGCTTCGACCTTTCCCGGCCGCGGATCATGATGGTGACCTTGACCTTGTTCCCTTCGTCCAGGAACCGCTTCACGTGCTTCATCTTGAAGCTGTAATCATGGATGCTGATCTTCGGCCGGAACTTGATCTCCTTGAGCTGGATGAGCTTCTGGTGGCGCTTGGCTTCGTGCTCCTTCTTGTGCAGCTCGTAGAGAAACTTCCCGTAATCCATGATCCGGCAGACGGGCGGGTTCGCCTCCGCCGCGATCTCGACAAGGTCCAGTCCCTTCTGTCTCGCCAGGTTCAGGGCTTCGGCGGGGGTCAGGATCCCGATCTGTTTCTTGTCCTCGTCGATCACCCGGATCTCTCTGGCGTGGATCATCTCGTTGGTCCGGTGCGGCCTCGTTTTTTTCGGTCCAGGATAGAAAGGCTGTCGTCTAAAAATGCTCGTCCTCCTTAAAAGTCGAGCTCCAGGGCTCTATTGTCATTCAATGTCTTGAGCTTGGCGATAAACTCGGCCACCACGACCTCACCCTTATCTCCTTGAGTGTGGACCCTCAAGGCGGCCGTGCCGTTGGCCGTCTCGCGGTCGCCGGCGACCAGGATGACGGGGATTTTCTGGCCCTCGGCGTCCCGGATCTTGTAGCCGACCTTCTCCCGGCGGAGGTCCGCCCGGGCGCGGAGGCCGTTCTCCTTGAGCAGCTTCTCGAGGGACACGGCGTAGGGCTCGTGCCGCTCCGAGATGGGCAGGACGACGACCTGGACCGGGGCCAGCCACAGCGGAAAATTCCCCTTGTAGTGCTCGATCAGGATGCCGAAGAACCGCTCCAGCGAACCGAGGAGGGCCCGGTGCACCATGTACGGGCGGTGGGCCTGGCCGTCCTCGCCGATGTAGGTCATCTCGAACTTTTCCGACTCGTTGAAGTCGAACTGGATGGTCGTGCACTGCCAGAGGCGCCCCAGGGCGTCCTTGATTTTGATATCGATCTTGGGGCCGTAGAAGACCGCTTCGCCCTCCTTGCGCTCGTAAGGAAGCCGCCGGGCTTCCAGGGCCTTGAGGAGCGAGGCCTCGGCCTGGCACCAGCGGTCGTCGGACCCGCAGTACTTGACGAGGTTGTCCGGGTCCCGGACCGAGAGCTCGAGCTTGAGGTCGGTGAACCCGAAGTCGGCCAGGATAGAAATCGAGAAATCCAGCACGCGCAGGATCTCGTCGTCGATCTGCTCGGGGGTGCAGAAGATGTGGGCGTCGTCCTGGGTGAAGCCGCGGACCCGCAGGAGCCCGTGGAGGGTGCCGCTCCGCTCGTAGCGATAGACCGTGCCCAGCTCCGCCCAGCGCAGGGGCAGGTCGCGATAGGAGCGCATTCTGGTTTTGTAGATCTCGATGTGAAACGGACAGTTCATCGGCTTGAGATAGTAGTTCTGGCCCTCGATGTCCATGGGCGAGTACATCGATTCCTTATAAAAGCCCAGGTGGCCCGACACCTGCCAGAGGCGCTCCCGGCCGATATGCGGGGTGTAGAGGATATCGTAGCCGCCGTCCCAGTGGCGCTGGCGCCAGTAGTCCTCGATGACGGCCCGGGTCCGGGCGCCCTTGGGGTGCCAGAGGATCAGCCCGCCGCCGACCTCTTCGTTCGAGCTGTAAAGGTCGAGGTCGACGCCCAGGCGGCGATGGTCCCGTTTCTTGGCCTCCTCGATGAAGGCCAGGTAATCCTTGAGTTGGTGCTTGTCGTAGAAGGCGGTGCCGTAGATCCGCTGGAGCTGCTGGCCCCGCTCGTCGCCTTTCCAGTAAGCGCCCGAGACGGAGAGCAGCTTGACGTTTTGAATGTAGCCGGTCGACGGGACGTGCGGACCCAGGCAGAAGTCGATGAAGCTTCCCTGGCGGTAAGTCGTGACCGATTCGCCACCCTTCTCCTGGATGAGCTCGACCTTGAGCTTCTGGCCCAGGTCCCCGAAGATGCGGACGGCCTCGGCCTTGGCCTGGGAGCTTTTCTGGATCGGGACATTCCGGGAGGCGATCTCCCGCATCTTTTTCTCGATGGCCTCGAGGTCCTGCGGGGTAAAGGGGGTCTCCCTCAGGAAATCGTAATAGAAGCCGTTCTCGACCGCCGGGCCGATGCCGGCCTGAGTTCCGGGAAAGAGCTCCAGGACGGCGTGCGCCAGAAGATGGGAGGCGCTGTGCCGGAGGATGTCGAGGCCCTCGTCGGTGTCCGGGAAGACGAGGTGGACAGGGCCGCTGTTCTGGATGGGCGCGCCCAGGCCGACGATCTCCCCTTCGAGCCTGGCCAGCACCGGCTTTTTTTCGAGATGGAGCAGAGCGATGGCCTCTTTGAGGGAAGCGCCCTTCTCCACGACGAGTGCAGACCCGTCAACGATGACTTCAATCGATTCTGACATTTATATAAGGGTATTCAACAGGGAGGAAGGACAATCCGCCGCTCGACTTCACGTCCTATTGAATACAGTCTCCTACTTCGATGGTAGGCGCGGAGGGAATCGAACCCACGGCCTCTTCCGCGTCAAGGAAGCGCTCTACCACTGAGCCACGCGCCTATCTCTGCCGGAACGGGAGGTATTTTATGTAATTTGGGCAGGCACTGTCAATACGCGGCCGGGAGGCAGGCCGCCGGAGCTCAGCGGTGTTCCCGGTCGGAAACCGGCGGTTCGAGGCTCCAGGCTTCTCAAAACACCTCCCGGGAGGCTATAATTCAGTATGGGAGAAAAGACATGATCGGGGTGATGTCGGATTCCCACGACAACCTGACGATGATCCGCCGGGCCGTTTCGATCTTCAACGAAGCATCCTGCGACCTGGTCGTCCACGCCGGCGACATCGTGGCGCCGTTCGCCATCAAGGAGCTGGCGGCGCTCGACTGCCGGGTCAAGGCGGTGTATGGCAATGTCGACGGCGAGAAGCCGGGGCTCAAGATGGCCATCGAGCCTTTCGGAGAAATCCAGGAGGCGCCCTCCGTCTTTTCCCACGCGGGGAGAGAGATCCTGCTGTGCCACGTCAATTTCCCGGTGCCGGAGTATGTCGCCTCGGGCAGATATGATATCGTCATCTTCGGGCACACCCACAAGGCCGAGATCAGAAGACAGGGAAAAACCCTGGCCGTCAATCCCGGCGAGACGGGCGGCTGGCTGACGGGCAAAAGCAGTGTCGCCCTGATCGACCCGGAGAGACTGGCGGTGGAAATCGTTTCTCTCTAAATGGCATCCTGCGCGCCATGACGTGGCGTGTCCCCACTTCGCCGGGGACGAGTGGCTGTTAGCGACAGATCCGCGCCCAGAATGATAGTATAAGCTGCCGGGGACAGTCCCCAGTAAGGAATAGAGAATGCCGCATCAAGTCGCCAGACGCCAGAAGCCGATCTGGAAGCAGGTGCGCCGTCCCCTGCCGCCGCCCGGCAAGCCCCACTCCACGAAGAAGGGCGGAAAAGGATACGACCGGAAAGAGCAGGGCTGGAAGAAAGGGGGTAGACGCGTGAACATCTGGGTGACCAAGACCCCCCAGCAGATCAACGAAGCCTCCGACCACACCGAGCTCAAGAAGAACCTCAGGGCCGTCGATCTGGCCGCGCTGGGCATCGGGTCGGTCGTCGGGACCGGGATTTTCGTGGCCACCGGCCAGGGATCCCAGCTGGCGGGGCCCGGCATACTGCTCTCCTTCATTATCGCCGCCGTCACCTGCGCCTTCTGCGCCCTCACCTACTCCGAGCTGGCCTGCATGTTCCCCGTCGCCGGCAGCACCTATTCGTATTCATATGTGGCTTTCGGCGAAGTCGTCGCCTGGATCATCGGCTGGGACCTGATGCTCGAGTACCTGGTCGCGGCCAGCGCCGTCGCCTCCGGCTGGTCGACCACCTTCATCCCGCTCCTCGACCAGCTGGGGCTGCACCTGCCCAAGGCGCTGGTCACCCCCCCCTTGACGACGTCCGCCGCGGGCAGGGTGGTCTTCTCCGGCGG
Source organism: Candidatus Aminicenantota bacterium (assembly GCA_963764885.1). GTDB lineage: Bacteria > Acidobacteriota > Aminicenantia > Aminicenantales > UBA8522 > CAVSCD01. Next base: position 755,758 of record CAVXUH010000007.1, on the reverse strand, counting down.
CGTCGTCGACCTGCCGGCCGTCCTGATCACCATGGCCGTCAGCTGGGTCCTGTACATCGGGATCCGTGAGAGCGCCAAGATCAACAACATCATCGTCGCGGTCAAGATCGCGGTGATCCTGCTCTTCATCGTCCTGGGCGTTTCGCACGTCAGTTTGGTCAACTTCAGCCCCTTCGCCCCGTTCGGCTGGAAGGGGATCATGGCCGGCGCGGCCATCATTTTCTTCGCCTACATCGGTTTCGATGCCGTATCGACGGCGGCCGAGGAGACCCGGAACCCCAAGCGCGACGTCCCGCTGGGCCTGATGCTCTGCCTGGGGGTCGTCATCATCCTCTACGTCGCCGTGGCCTTTGTCCTGACCGGCATGGTGCCGTTCAAGGAGATCGACGTCGGCAACGCCCTGCCGGGAGCCCTGGCCCGGATCGGCATCCGCTGGGGCGGGGCGCTGGTGGCGACGGGCGCCGTCATCGGGATGATCTCGACGCTTCTCGTCACCCTCTACGGGCAGGTCCGGATCTTCATGGTGATGGCCCGCGACGGCCTCCTGCCCGACGCCTTCGCCCGGGTCCACCCCGTCCACCAGACCCCCCACATCTGCACCTGGATCACCGGGTCGGTGACCGCCCTGATCGCCGGCCTTTTCCCGCTGTCGATGATCATCGACCTCTGCAATATCGGAACGCTGTTCGCGTTCGTCCTCGTCTCGCTGGGCGTCATCATCCTGAGAAAGACGCGGCCCGAGGTCGAGAGGAAGTTCAAGACCCCGGGCGTGCCGTTCACTCCCCTCATCACGGTCGGCTTCTGTTTCTACCTCATGTACAGCCTTCCCAAGGTGACTTGGATCCGGTTCGGCGCCTGGCTTTTGGCCGGGCTATTGATCTACTTTCTCTACAGCGTCAAGCACAGCCGTCTTCAGAACGCGCTCCGAAAGCCTTGAAGCCGGCCGCCGGCCGAACAGGTCATGGAGCGCCCGGTCGAGGTCCCGAAGGTCGTCATCCGTCAGCCAAGCGGAACTGCGCGTGCCCGAGATCCAGGCGAGAGCCTCGCCGGGCGTGGCGGGCCCTTCGGGCGGAAAGCTGAAGATCCGCATCAGGCGGCCGTTGTCATAGCTCACGACGAGTGTATCGCTGTCAGCAAACCACCGACCGCGCTGTGTCTTCATGAATCAATCGATGACAGGGTCAGGGACCGACCTTGCGGACCTCCCCGCCCGCCGGCAGGAGCTTGCCGATGACCGACAAGAGTTGGGACAGGTCGCTGTCGACATAGGTGATATACGACGGCAGAAGCCTGTGGGCCAGGGCCAAGGTCAGGGGATCCTGGTCGGAGAGGACGAGCAGGAGGGAGACATTGACGAGATATTCCCTGACGCCCCCCATGCTCTCGAGGTCTTCGTTGCTCGGGTCGAAGAGAATGGCGATCAGAGAATCGTCCTTGGGCTGCCGGAGCCGTTTGATGAATCCGGCCTGTGTGTCGAACACCTCCACGCTGGTCTCGGAAGGCAGACGGCGGAGCCCGTCCAGAAAGCGCCGCCCTTTTTCGGAGGAGCGGGGAAGATAAGATGACTAATCTCATGACACCTCTTTGCTATTCAAGATTCGTGCCAAGAATTGTGGCTTTTTGAAAATCGCTTTTCTCCGAATGAAAAGAATCCGAAAGGCGTGCCTCGGCGCCGAGGAAGAGAGGCACCCCGTCCTGCCCGGAAGGAAAAAAACGGCTGCCGGGGAGGACTCGCGGCGGACGGCCCGGGGAGGCCGCGGCCGGTTCCCGGCCGGCGGCGTTGAATTGGCGGGACGCCTATATTATACTTAAGCCGCCCTTTCAGAGGGTGAAGTTCGGCATTATTATCCTGAAACGGCGAAAAAACGGAGGAGAACTTTTCATGAAAAACGTGATCATCATGGGGGCCGCCGGAAGGGATTTCCATAATTTCAATGTCCACTTCCGCGACAACGACGCCTACCGCGTCGCCGCCTTCACGGCCACCCAGATCCCCGACATCGAGGGCCGGAAATACCCCGCCGCCCTGGCGGGCAGGCTCTACCCCGACGGCATCCCGATCTCCGCCGAGGCTGAGCTCCCCGAACTCATCGCCAAGCTCGACGTCCGGGAGGTCGTTTTCGCTTACAGCGACGTCCCCCATGAGTACGTCATGCACCGCGCTTCGCTCGTCCAGGCCGCCGGCGCGAGCTTCTCGCTCCTGGGCCCCTGCGAAACGATGATCCCCAGCCGGAAGCCGGTGATCTCGGTCTGTGCCGTGCGGACCGGCTCGGGCAAGAGCCAGACCAGCCGCCGGGTCGCGCTCCTGCTCAAAAACAAGGGCCGCAGGGTGGTGGTCATTCGCCATCCCATGCCGTACGGCGACCTCGTCAGGCAGAAGGTCCAGCGGTACGCCACCTACGACGACCTGGTCAAGAACGAGTGCACCATCGAGGAGCGCGAAGAGTACGAGCCCCACATCGACAAGGGCATCATCGTCTACGCCGGCGTCGATTATCAGGCGATCCTCGACCAGGCCGAGCAGGAGGCCGACATCATCCTCTGGGACGGCGGCAACAACGATTTCTCGTTCTATGTGCCTGACCTCGAGATTACGGTCGTCGACCCCCACCGGGCCGGCCACGAGATGCTTTACCACCCCGGCGAGACCAACTTCCGCCGGGCCGGCGTCCTGGTGATCAACAAGATGGATACCGCCGCGCCCGAAAAGGTCCAGGCCGTCCTGGACAACATCCGGAAATTCAACCCCGGGGCCATCGTCATCCGGGCCAACTCCCCCGTGAGCGCCCCCGACGGCTGGGAGATCGCCGGCAAGCGGGTCCTGGTCATCGAGGACGGGCCGACCGTCACCCACGGCGAGATGGCCTACGGGGCGGGCGTCGTCGCCGCCCGGAAATACGGCGCGGCCGAGATCGTCGACCCCCGGCCGGCGGCCGTGGGCAGCATCAAGGCGACCTTCGCCAAGTACCGGCATCTCGACAGGGTGCTCCCGGCGATGGGTTACGGCAAGAAGCAGATCGAGGAGTTGGGCGAGACCATCAACGCCGTCGACTGTGACCTGGTGGTCAGCGCCACGCCGATCGACCTTCGCCGGCTCATCCAGCCCAACAAAAAGCTGATCCACGTGACCTATGAGCTTGAGGAGCAGGGCTCCCCGAACCTCGCGGAGGTCCTGGCGAAGTTCTGATGAAACGAAAACTCGCCCTGATCGCCTTCGGCGGCAACGCCCTGCTCCCGGCCAGCGCGCGCGGGCTGCAGGAGGAGCAGCAGCGCAACGCCGAGCGCGCCGCCCGGCTGATGGTCCATGTCGTCCGCAAGGGCTACGACCTGATCATCGTCCACGGCAACGGGCCGCAGGTCGGCAACCTCCTGATCCAGATGGAGGAGGCGGTCACCAAGATCCCGCCCTTCTCCCTGGAGGTCTGCGATGCCATGACCGAGGGCAGCATGGGGTTCATGCTGGAGAGGGCGATCATCAACGAGCTCCGCCGGCGCTCGCTCGACAAGGAAGTCGCCACCATCGTCACCCAGGTGGTCGTGGACAAGGACGACCCCGCCTTCGCCGGGCCCACCAAACCCGTCGGGCCGTTCTACCCGCAGTTCCGGGCGCAGGCCCTGGCCAGGGAAAAGAAGTGGAAGATGATCGAGGACGCCGGCCGAGGCTGGCGGAAGGTCGTGCCGTCGCCCCGGCCGATCGACGTCGTCTCCAAGTGGATCGTCCGGGACCTCGTCGGCGCCGGGCGGATCGTCATCGCCGCCGGCGGGGGGGGCGTCCCCGTGATCATCGACGGGCACGGCCTGTTCAAGGGGATCGAGGCGGTGATCGACAAGGACTATACGGCCAGCCTGATCGCCCGGGAGGTTAAGGTGGACCTGTTCGTCATCCTGACGAACGTCGAGCGCGTCTCGCTCGATTACGGCACGCCTCAGGAGCGCCCGCTGGACGTCCTGACCGTGGCCGAGGCCCGGCGGCAGCTCGCGCTCGGCCAGTTCCCGGCGGGCTCGATGGGCCCCAAGATCGAGGCGGCCATCGAGTTCGTCGAGGCCGGCGGCCAGGAAGTGCTGATCACCTCGGCGGCCCACCTCAAGGCCGCCCTGCTCAAGCGCACCGGCACCCGGATCGTGGCCGGCTAGTGGTGCGTCTCAGAGATAGTATGAGCATAGAATGATCAACAAAGACGCGCCACCGCGGGGGAGTTTGAGGGGGACGGCGTCGTTCCCCTCAGGGGGTCAGCTGAGTGAAACGAAGCGCCGAGGGGGGAGCTTGACTCCCCCCTGGAAGTGTCCCGTCTATGCGCAGGACTTAGGAAACGGATTTATAGGACGGGACACTAGGAGAACCCGATGAAGAAAGACTTTATCACCATCCATGAGCTCAGCCTCTACGAGTTCAATGAGATCATGGACCTGACTGCGAAGATCAAGGGATCGCCGGCCGACTACCGCAAGGCCCTGAAGGGCAAGGTCCTGACGATGATCTTCCAGAAGCCATCGCTCAGGACGCGGATGACGTTTGAGGTCGGCATGCTCCAGCTCGGTGGCCACGCGGTCTACTTGAGCCCCGGCGACGGCCAGGTGGGCGTCCGGGAGTCCTTCCACGACGTGGGCAAGAACCTGGAGCGCTGGGTGGACGGCATCATGATCCGGACCTTCGCCCACCAGAACGTCCTCGACCTCGCCGCCGCCGTCAAGATCCCCGTCATCAACGCCCTGTCCGACCTCCTCCACCCCTGCCAGGCGATGGCCGATTTCTTCACCCTGAAGGAGAAGCACGGCGACCTTGCCCGGCTGAAGCTCGCCTACACCGGCGACGGAAACAATGTCTGCCACAGCCTGATGTTCGCCGCCGCCAAGGCCGGCAGCCGGCTGGCTGTCGCCACTCCGCCCGGCTACGAGCCCGACCCGGAGATCGTCCGCCAGGCGCGCGAAGACGGTCGGGAGACGGGGTTCGAGCTGGCGCTGACCCATGACCCACGGGCAGCCGTCGCCGGCGCCGACGCGGTCTACACCGACGTTTGGGCCTCGATGGGCCAGGAGGCCGAAAAAGAGGCGCGGGCGGCGATCTTCGCCCCCTTCCAGGTGAACGCCGGCCTGATGGCCGCCGCCAGGCCCGGCGCCTATTTCATGCACTGCCTGCCGGCCCACCGGGGCGACGAGGTCACCGACGAAGTGATCGACTCGCCCGCCTCGGTCGTTTTCGACCAGGCCGAAAACCGGCTTCATGTCCAAAAGACAATTATGGTATTATTAATGGGTAAACACGGAAAAACATGAGCAAAGAGAACAATCCCACGCAGGTCACCGAAGAGAATCTGGCGTTTATCGAACACGAGCTCGAGCAGACGCCCAAGCCGCTCGCCCTCCACGAGATCAACGAAAAGCTCGCCTTCCACAAGACCGCCAGCCAGCGCATCCAGGACGTCCTGAAATACGACCCGGGCTGCAAGTACGAGGTCGGCGACCAGGTCTACAAAGACTACGACGAGTCCCTGACCGTGAGCAGCAAGACGGTCGAGCACTTCAAGGGAGCGGTCGTCCTCAAGGTCGTCAACAAGATCTATTATCAGAGCTACCAGTGCGAGATGCTCGAGGTCGACTACACCGGGGGAGGGGTCTTCCGGAAGTACGTCGACTACATGAAAAAGACGAAGACCCAGGTGCTCCTGCCGTCAAACTGCGACGGGCAGGGCCAGGCGGCCGAAACGCTGGGCAAGGCGGAGGACCCCCGCCTCTGCGAGCTGCCCATGACCGACAAGGACATGAAGGCGCTCGAGAAGAACCTCCGCACGGCCCTGGCCAAGTCGGACAAGTTCTTCAACTGGCTCGATTACTGGCAGCTGACCAGGAACCAGGTCGCTGTTCCCGAGGAGAAGATCAAGGCCGTCGAACAGGAGATCACGGAGGCCGGGCAATCCAGGCTCACGGAGGAGCTGGTCACCCGCCACTTCGGGCTGGAGCCCTCGCACGACCTCTTCGACATCACCTGCATCTCCCTGAACTGCGCGCTCGACAAAAAGCACAAAAAGGACTTTGTCTTCGTGTCGCCCATCGGCTGGGGGAAGTGGCACCTCAAGAGCATCCTGAACTCCTTCCTCCAGGGCCTGCCGCTGTCCGCCCCTCAGGTAAAGCTCCCCGAAGCTGAGGGAGCGGAGAAGCCCCAGCTCAGCACCTTCCATGAATTTCCGCTGAAGATATATCTCACCTGGCGCGAGGTCCTCTCCGGCGGCGTCAGGGTCCCCCGGACCCTGAACAAGGAGCTCGCCCACGCCCGCGAGTATACGTTCACCGACGCCGAAGACGGGAAGAGCTACACCGTCTATTACTACCCGACGAACTGCTTTTTCCTGGGCCTCAAGGACTACTACCAGGCCTATAACATCCCCCAGGGAACAAGCCTGACGCTCGAGAAGAAAGGGCCCTACCAGTTCAACTTCTGGCTGAAGAAATCCAAGAAGAAGATCGCGGTCCCGCTGCTCTCCTACGATGCCGGCCAGGACCGGTTCGCCGACAGCGGCACCGAGGTCTTCACCTACGCGCTGCCCAACAAGATCATCTTCCTCGAAAAGGACACGCTCGGGCAGCTCCTGCCTCTCTATGAGGAGCGGGAGGGAAAAGACCTCCACGAGCTGCTGCTCCTCGCCTTCCAGCGCTTCGGCCTCGAAGCCGAGGACCGGTCGCTCCACTTCCTCCGGGCCTATCACCTGGTGGACGTCATCCGGCAGACCACCCAGGAGGATGTCGAGACGACCCTCATCAATTCGACGGAGTTCACCGCCGTCGAGAAGAAGAAGGGCATCTTCAGCTATCAAGAGCCGATGAAGGTCGTCGAGGAGGTCGCGCTCGAGCTCCCCATCGAAGAGCCCGGGGCGCCGGCTGTCGAGACGCCCGCCGCCGGGGCCGAGGCGCCCGAGGAGGCGGTCCCCGCCGAAGGCGCCGAAGAGTTCGTCGAGCCCCTGCCCGGGCCGCCCGTGGCCGCTCCCTTGCCCCCGCCGGCGGCCCCCAAACCCCGGGCCGAGACCCCCTCCCCGAAGGGCAAGCCCGCCAAGAAGAAGCGGGGCAAGGGCGAGGGCGAGCGCGGGCCCAAGCCGCGCAAGAGCGAGCGCCGGGTGATCGAGGAGCGGATCGAGCTCGCCGAGTCTGAGCAGGAAGCCCTGGCCGCCGTCAAGGTCAAGGAGACGGCCGAGGGCGAGGAAGCCGGTCCGCGGGAGAAAAAAGAAGAGATCAAGCCCGCCGCCGCCAAGGAAGCGGCCTCCGGCTTTTTCGCCGACAAGCTCAAGTCCGCCCTTCAGAAAAAGAGGAAAGAAGACGTCAATAAGGAAGACGTCCCCAAGGACGAAGGCACCAAGGAAGAATCAGGCGATAAATCCTAGGAGCTCCGCGGGCCGGCTGATCAGATAGCGCGCCCCGCTCGCCAGGAGCTCGCCGGCCGACCGGAATCCCCAGAGCGCTCCGACCGGCACCATGCCCGCGCCGGCCGCCGTTTCCATGTCCGTTTTGGTATCGCCGAGAAAGATGATCTCGGCCGGGGGTAGTCCGAGCACGGCGGCCACGTCCAGCGCGGAAGAGGGGTCCGGCTTCCTCGCCCGGCCCGCCTGGGCGCCGACGACCGCCGCAAACTCCGTCCTGGGAAAGAAGCGGGCCACCATCATCCGGGTGAAGTCGTCCGCTTTGTTGGAGAGGACCGCGAGCTTGAGTCCGCGCGCCGCGAGCTCGTCGAGAAGGGCCGGGATGCCGTCGTAAGGGCGGGTTTTCCTGGACCAGCGGCCCCGGTACTCGGACCGCATCAGGCTGATCGTCCTGGCCACCGTCCCGTCGTTCTCCGCCTCGGCGGCCGGCAAGGCGCACCTCGCGAAATGCTCGATCCCCTCCCCCACCAGCGTCTTGCATTCGGTCACGCTGTGGCCCGGAAACCCGAGCTCATGGAGAGCCGCGTTCATCGAATCGGCCAGGTCCTCGATGGTGTCGAGGAGCGTTCCGTCAAGATCGAAAAGAACGCCGCCGGTCTTCACCTGCAAGTCTTGCATGTCTCACCACACCTTGGCCGCCGCCGGCCGGGCGAGGGCCTGCCGATTATTATAGTCTCGGGGGCTGGAGATGAAAAGCACCGGAGAATTCTTGACAGTCAGGATAGCGGGTGATATGAGAAGATGTCCGTGAATTCCGGTATCGGAGTGTCGAAATGGAAAAAAATGCCTGGCTTGTCTGTCTGGCGGTCCTGGCCGTCCTCGCCGGCCCGGCCGGGGCGGCCGAATACCGCAAGGTTTTCGAGTCACCCAAGGACTGGGACGCGACCCTGTACGATTGGAAAATCGAGGTTGGCCCGGCCGGCGTCGGGCTCCTCAAGACCGAGCTCGTCGCCGACGAGATGGGGATCACGACGGGCCGATGAACGAGGACGTGATCGGCGCCGACCTGGATCAAAAAAGAGTTCCTGCTCGATAAGGTCCAGGCCGTGAGCGCCGTCCTGCTCATCCACTTCAACCGCTACTTCCCCGAGGAGTTCAAGAAGCAGGGCGGGTTCCTCTGGGTCGAGGTCAACGGCCACGCCATCCGGCTCGAGATCGACATCCCCCGGATGCTCACCGGCGGCTGGGTCAGGTGCGACGTCCCGGTGGCCTACCTCGTTCCCGGGTCTGAACTCGGTCGTCATCCGGAACGAGACCAAGTCGCCGTTCTTGGCGAGCGTCGAGGCGTCGAAGGTCCCCAACCGGAGCGCCAAGAGCATCGACGGCGGCAAGACCTGGGACTATAACCACCTGGGCAAGGGCGGGTTCATCGACGGCGAGTACCTGATCCGCCTGAGGCTCGGCCGCTACGCGGACTCGGCCGAGATCCTCTCCGATTACCTCGAGCTGGCCTCGCTCGTCACGGGCGAGCCGGTCAAGCCGGCGGTCAGGCTGAAGAAGATCGCCCTCGAGCTCGACAAGCTCACCCCGGCCGGGACATCGATCGCGGTCGAGCTCCGGGGCGGCCCGACGCCCGCCTACGCGCCCGCTACCTGGACGCCATGGAAGCCGGCGGCGGCGGTCGCGGAAAAGGATTATCAGGACTGGCGGTTCGTCCAGTGGCGGGCGACGCTGCGGACAGCCGACCGCCGGGTGACGCCGCTCATCAAGAAGATCGCCGTCCGGGCGGACCTCGACGTCGCCGGTCCGCCGGCCGGGGGGATCAAGGTGGCGGCCTACGACAATCCGCAGATCGTCCGCGGCTACTACAACTTCACCTTCCAGGACGCCGCCGAGCCGCGCCTCGAGATTCTGCGGAACCGCTACCGGCTGGACGAGGTCGTGGCCCACTGCTCGTCGGAATTCGAGAAGTACCGCGTCCTCGCCTTCTGGATGCGCGGCATCTGGCGGGACGCCTGGGGCAAACACGGCGTCGAGCTCCACACGCCGTGGGACGCCCTGATCTCGCTCGAGCTCGCCCCTCAGTACAAGGCCTCGGGCATGTGCGTCATCTACAGCAACACGTTCGTCCAGTGCGCGCTCGCCGTCGGCCTCCAGGCGCGGGGCAATATCCTCGACCATCACTTCGTGAGCGAGGTCTGGTCGAACGAATACAAGAAATGGGTCACCTTCGATATCGCCGCCTCGGTCGACTCCATCCGCTCCTCCTTCCACATGAAGGACGACACGCCGCTCAACGCGCTCGAGACACACACCCTGGCGCGCGAGGGGAAAAAGGACCAGGTCTGGATCGTCCCCGCGGGCCCTTACCCCAAGATCAACGGCGCCGACCAGAAGAAGGAGAAGATGCTCGGCCCGAACGAGTGGGAGCCGCGCTTCGGGATGCCGTTCCGCAACAACTACCTGACCTCGTGGCTACCCGGCGAGCTCGAGCACGGGTTCATCCAGTACCACTACGACGGCTACCTCTGGTGGAAGGACTCGGCCATCCCCAAGTACGAGGAATACACCTACCAGTCCTCCCACCCCAGGGATTTCTACTGGACCATCAACCAGGCCCAGGTCTTCCTGAGCGCCACGGCCAAGCCGGCCGAGCTCGCGGTCCAGCTCGATACGGTCACCCCGAACTTCGCCGGCTACCGGGTCCGGCTCGACGGCGGCGAGTGGAAGGAAGCGGGGGCGGATTTCACCTGGACGCTCCATGCCGGGACGAACATGCTCGAGGCCAAGCCGGTCAATACGTTCAAGATGGATGGGATCACGAGCCTCGTCAAGATCGAATACTGAGGGATGGGGACAGACCGGGGTATGCGGTTCGAAGTCACGCCACGATTGCGGATCGAGCGTCTTGATGCGCGGGTCCTGTCGCGGCGCGTCCCCGTCCGTCGGCCTTCGAGCCTCCACTCCGATCCCCCCTGTTCGAAGCGAGGGTGCAGGGAAAATAAAAGAATCAGTTTGGGAAGTGTCCCCGATACAAATCCGCTGCGGGCGCGCGGGGACTGGCGCCACGCCACCCGCGTTCTCGCCGCTCATGATACGGCCAGCCCTATCGCTGCACACCCCGGCCCATCCCTTTTTCATAGAGGGGTGGTAGCCCAGAAAGAGGAGTGAGATCCATGAAAAGAACGCTACCCTATCTTTTCGCTGTCTTAGTAATCTTGGCTCTCGTAAACTGCGGGCCGAAAACCGAACAGCCGCAGGCGGACCAGCCCGCTGCGGCTGCGGCCGCGCCGCAGGCCCCGGAGAAGGTCGGCCCGTTCGGCATACTCCACCGCGGGGTCAAAACGGACATCCCCGAGCCCGCCCAGTTGAGCGCCGACGAAGTCCAAGCGCAAGGAAATCGCCGAGCGGATGGATAAGGAAAAGCTCCTGGCGAGCTCCACGGTCGTCGAAGACAGGAGCGAGAAGATGCTCCAGGCGCCGGAGAATATCGCGCCCTTCATCGGCAAGGATATCGTCATGGCCAAGGAGCCCCCGGCCGTCGAGTTCGCGGTCGTCCCCGCCAAGCCGCTCTTTTTCGCCCAGCCCCCCGCCGGCAACCACGTCGGCCCCTGGTCGAACTGGTCGCAGGCCGTCTTCCACGAAAAGACGGGGAAATTCTATTCCTCGGTCGGCGACCACGGCGCCTACGACGCGCATACCTACATCGTCGAGTACGATCCGGCGGCGAAGGCCGTGCGCTGCCTTCCCGAGATCAACCACGTCCTGGGCCGGACGGCTGACCAATTCGGAGAAGGCAAGATCCACGGCTGGCTGGATTTCTACCCCCGGGGCTCTTCCAACCTGTGGTTCTGCACCTACTGGGCCAAGTACCCCGAGCCCGAGGAGCAGGATTACGCCACGGGCTACGACGGCGGACACATCATGAGCCTCAACGTCGAGACCGGCGACATCGTCGACTACGGCGTCCCGATCAAGAGGGCCTCGTATCCCTACCACCGCGTGGACACGAAGCGCGGGCATCATGTACGCCGTCGGCATGTTCGGCGAGTTCCTGGCCTGGGACATCAACGCCCAGAAAACGCTCTGGGCGGGCTACCTGCCGGACGGTCTGACGTGGTGGAACCGGGCCGTCATGATCGACGATGAGACGGGTTTCGTCTATACGACGAATATGGAGAAAGGCGACACGTCCCAGCACTTCATCAAGTACGACCCGGCCAGGAACCGCGTCTTCAAGCTGGCGGCCCAGACGCCGATGCAGCCGGCCTTCGGGCCCAAGTTGCCGCCGCGCCGAAGTGAGATGCGCGCCCAGACGAGCCGACGGGGCCCGGACGGGTTATTTTGGGCGGTGTCTCGGGACGGCGAGCTCTTCACCTTTGACCCGGTCAAAGAAGAAGTCGTCGACAAAGGCGTCAACTGGCCCGGCGAGGAAAAATACACATGCTCGATGGCCCGCAGCCCCAAGGGCCGCTATATTTACTATCTGCCCGGGGCCCACGGGGAATCGTGGTCCGACGGCTCGCCGGTCATCCAGTATGATACCGTGACCGGGACGAAAAAGGCGCTGGCCTTCCTCCACCCGTACTATCTACGAGAAGTACGGCTACACCATGGGCGGGACCTTCTCGATCTCGCTCGATACCGAGGGCGAGCGGCTGTTCGTCCTGATGAACGGCGGGTTCGTCGACCTCGAAGAGCGGGCCAAGCAGCCGGACTCCGGGATTTTCGGCCACTGCTCGGCGCTCCTCATCCACATCCCGGAGAGCGAGCGGGTGGAATAGAAAGATAAAAGTCACTTTCGCATAGGTCAGGCTTGCTGTCGGTCAGGGTCCTGTCACGGCGATCCCCCGCGCGCCCGAAGGGAGGGTATGGTAGAGCTCAGAGCGGACGATTCGGCGCTAGCTCCTGCTCCCGAGGATCAGTCCGCGGTCACATTCCAAGACTTTAATCTGAGCTTATTAATCCCTCCTACCTCCCTTGCATCAAGGGAGGGCTCGGATCCGGTCCAGTGCTCCGCGGAAAAGGCCGGCGCCCCACGCCGTGCCACCCTTCCCACGATACCTGGCAAGCACAAATCAAACGGAAGTGCTTATATCTAAATGACGAGCAGGATCGACAGGAGGGAGCAATGTCCGACTTTGCATCGTAAATTTCGCAAGCGATTCTCGCGGTTTTCTACGATTTTTCTAATAATTACTATCGGAATACTCTCCTTTGCCCAGGAGAAGCCGCAGGCGGTTCCGGGCGTCACCAGCCGCCTCTCTTACGAGACGGAAGCCGACATCCTGTCGGATTTCCTGTCCTCGGCCAGGATCTACCGGGAAGCCAAGCCGGGACGATGTTCTCGAGAACCCGCTCGAGCTCCGAAAGCTCAGCCTGACCGAGGGCAAGTTCGGCCGGGCGCTCCGCATCGCCGACGGCTGGTCGGTGACCAAGGGGACGGCCAACGAATCCGGGATCGACCTCGACCTCATCGTCGCCACTCTCTGGGGCGACTACCGGACCAAGCCCCATTACTGGGGGACGGGAAAGATGTTCGGCGACCGGGGCACCGTGGCCTTCTGGGTGAAGCGCCGGACGCTCCTCTCCGACCCGCTCTATCCGCTTTTCCTTCAGAGCAGCACGGCCTGGGGCAGAAAAGAGCGGGACCTCTTCCGGGTCGATGTCAGCCCGGACGGCCGGCTGCAGGCCCTGGTCCGCGATATCTTCTATAACAATCACACGGTCGAGACCGCCGACAAGGTGTGGACCGACGGCGAGTGGCAGCACGTGGCCGTCGTCTTCGACCAGGCCTATCGGGCTGAAGCTCTATCACAACGGGCGCCTCGCCGCCTCGAACTGGGGGAAAGACGCCTGGTGGCAGGCGCCCATCGCCGGGCTGTTCAGCCCCTTCCTCCCCGAAGCCGACTACGACGAGATCGTGATCTTCGATTATCCGCTCGAGGACGCCCAGGTCGGGGCGCTCTTCGCCTCAAACGCCATCCCGGAGAAGCCGGCGCAAAGACCGCCGCTCGACGAGGCCGCCCGGAAAAGGCTCGCTTCTCTCCTACGGCGACGTCGAGAGCCTGGCCCTGCCGACCGCCAAGGCCGGCCTGGAGACCCTCTCCCTCCGCCAGGCCCGCGTGGCCGGCTGCCACGACGAGAACATCCCGGCCTGGTGGGTGATGGACGGCCGGTACGAGCTCGCCTGGCCGCACCCCTACCGCCTCTTCACCTTCATCCTGGGCGACGTCGACTTCCACGGCACCAAGATCGACATCGACCTCGCCCCGGGCGAGACGGCGAACTATCTCGCCCTGGAGGGAGTCCTCGACGGGGCCGAGGTCTACCCCGGGTCCTACAAGAGCTTCGATAAGTCGCGCCGGGTCGCGGGCCTCGACGGCTACCCGGGATACTTCTATTCGACCAAGCTCGACCTCGGAGGCGCGTCGTCCCTCCATTTTCCGATGCTCAAGGGCTACGGAACGCCCGAGGGCCTCGAGGACCGCGGCACGCTCCGCTTCCCCCTGACCGGCAAGGTCCGGATCCACGAGGTCGGGCTGTGGCAGGCGGCGTCGACTCCGGGAATGACGGCCCTCGACGGGCTCGACCGGGTGTGGCCTCTTCGGCCCGCGCCCGACTCGGCCAGGCTGGACGTCCGCTATCTCGACGCCTTCCTCAAGCTCACGGGGGCGGACGGCCGGATGCTCTTCCTCGGGTCGGAAGCGGAGACCGCGCCGGCCCCCCCGTTCGTCGAGGTCGCGCCGCTCCAGCCCTTTCATTTTATCGGCCCCGACCTCTGCCCCGACCCGGCCGTGGCCCGGATCGGGCTGAGTTTCACGGTCATCCCCGAGAAGACCTCGGACGTGCTCTGGCTGTCTCTGCGCGACCCCGCCAATCCGTCCCGGCTCTGGGCCAAGGCCGTCGTGCGCCTCGAATTCCCGGAGACGGGCCGGCCCCAGCGGGTCGACATTCGGCTGGAACCGGTCGACCTGCTGCTGGCCGCCGAGGACCGGCTGTGGCTCGAGCTGCGGTTCGCCAACGCGGAAAAGATCCTGACGGGCGCGGCCTCCCTGCCCCGGCTGGGCATCGGCCTCAGCCCCGACCGCCAGAAATCGCTCGCGGCCTACGCCGCCTGGGAGATGCTCCCGGCGCAAATGCAGTACATCAAGGAGTACAACTATCAGCCCTGGCTTTTCACCGGCGAGCAGCGGAACGTCTCCACGCTGGCCTTCCCCGGAGGGCCCATCCCGATGACCCTGAGCTTCATCTCGGGCCAGGGGCAGAGCCTGAAGTTCTGGACGAACTTCGGCGGGCCGTACGACATGTGGTACCCGCCGCAGGCCGTGCTCCGGCATGACCCGACGAACCGCATCGCGGGGATCTACGGCCGCCTGACCGGCGAGCGCGCCCAGACCTATGGCGCATACTCGGAGGGCAGCTTCTCCCAGGCTCAGGAGCTCGCGCTGTCGCCGGACATCCCGGCCGCGGCCCCGTCCTGGGCCGTCTGGGAACGGGAGCTCTACACGCGCCATCAGCGCACGGCCCACTGGATCGCCGATCAGCAGCGCGAGGACGGGTTCTTCTGGGGCGGCTACAAGGACGATGTCTTCATCCCGCTCGGCTACGCCGACGTGCCGTTCATGGGCGACGAGAAAACCCGGAAAGCGTTCCTTCGCGAATATGACGGCGTGGACGAGGTGGGCGCCTTCAAGGACGGGCTCTGCCAGGTCTGGCCGAACGACTACCTCCACATCACCGACATCCTCGTCTCGCGCGGGCTGATGGTGCCCTACGCGCTGGGCGACCCGTACGTCCTCGAACGGGAGATGATCACGGCCAAGGCCTTCGGGGAGCTCATGGCGGAAGCGAACGCGGAGCGCGCGGCCAAGGGCCTGCCGGTCTTCGTCTTCACGCCCGAGGCGGCGAAGACCGTGCCCAAGCTCTGGGGCCAGCAGCTCATCCACGATTACGAAGAGACCCAGGTGCTCTGGTACTGGGGCAAGACGCCGAAGCCCGTCCCGCATGCCATCGCCGACCGCGAGGAGATGGCCCGGAAGATGATGACCATCGCCATCGGCTATGATGACACCGAAGAATACGGCTGGACGCGGGCCATGCACCACACCGACAAGCAGGGCGGCCCTCCCGGCCGGAACGAGCTCATCACGGCGGCGCTCGGAGGCAAGCTCCAGGGGCGGATCGAACCGCATCCCCATTCCCTCGTCGTGAGCTGGAGCGACCCCGACCCCGACCTGGCGCGTCTCGTCGCGGCGGCCGATGAAAAAAGCGTGCGCTTCAACCTCTACAATTTCGGGGGCGAGCCGCGCCGCCTGACCGCCCGGCTGTGGCGGATCCCGGAGGGCGAGTACCTGCTCAAGGTGGGCGAGGACCGGGACGACGACGGAATCATCGATTCCGAAAAGAGCCTGCTGCGGCGCTCGCGAGTGGCCCTCGGCCGGTTCGGGACGGTCGAGATCGAGGCGCCGCCGCGGAAGAATATCGCGGTGAGCCTCGACCTGGTCAAGCTCAAGAGCCGCCCGGCGGCGCTTCCCGACCTCGCCATCAACCCGGTCAGGGACATCAAGCGGGCGGGCGATCAGCTCACCGTCACGGTCCACAACATCGGCGATGCGCCGGCGGCCAAATTCACGGTCGAGGCGCTGGACGCCAGCGGCAAGGTCATCGACCGCAAGGTCGTGCCGACGCTCGCCGCGCCGGTCGATTTCGTCCCCAAGACGGTCGATGTCGCACTCAGCATTCCCGGCGGGACGTGGGGCAAGATCGTCGTCGACGGCCGGAACGCGATCACGGAGATCTTCGAGGGGAATAACGAAGCGCTGAAATAAAATGTGAAATAAAATGGGGACGTTCCCCACGGTGGGAACGTCCCCATGGCCAAAAGCGTCCCCCGGCCGAGATTTGACCTCCGGATGTCCGGGTGATATATAAGCCTTAGGAAGCCGCCGATCCCCCTTTCATCACAGGAGAGGTCATGAAAGAGACCATCTCATTCCAGCTCAACGGGAAACCGATGACGCTTGAGGCCGAGCCGGACCGACTGCTCCTCTGGGTCCTCCGGACGGAGCTCGGCCTGACCGGGACAAAATACGGCTGCGGCGAGGGCTACTGCGGCGCCTGCACGGTGATCATCGACGGCGAGGCGGTGCGGTCCTGCCAGACCCCCGTGGGCGAAGTGGCCGCCAAGAGCATCCTGACCATCGAGGGCCTGGAGGCCGACGGCCGGCTCCATCCTCTTCAGGAGGCCTTTATCAGCCACAATGTCATGCAGTGCGGGTTCTGCACCTCCGGCATGATCATGGCCGCCTACGGGCTGCTCAAGCGGAAGCCGCTGCCCACCCGCGAGGACATCGTCCAGGGCATGGACGATAATTTCTGCCGGTGCGGCGGCTATGCCCGGGTCATCCAGGCCATCGAATCGGCCGCCCAAGCGATGCGGAAGGGAGGGTCGAGATGAGCGAACGACAGCCCCTCAGCCGCAGGCAATTCCTGAAGATCTCGGGCGGAGGGATCTTCATCTATTTTACCGTCGGCGACCCGCTCGAGCTCCTCGAGGCCCAAGAGCGGACGGGCGGCCGCGAGCTGCCCGCCGACTGGAACGCCTTCCTCAGGATCGCCGAGGACGGCCAGATCACCGGGTTCTCGGGCAAGGCCGAGCTCGGCCAGGGCGCCAACACCGCCCTCGCCCAGATGGCCGCCGAAGAGCTCGATGTCCCGCTCGACTCCGTGACCATGGTGCTCGGCGACACGGACCTCTGTCCTTATGACATGGGGACGTTCGGCTCGCGGACGATCAAGTATTTCGGCCCGCCTTTCCGGCAGGCCGCCGCCGAAGCCCGGGCCGTCCTCATCCAGCTCGCTTCGGAGAAACTCGGCGTCCCGGCCGCCCGCCTGGCGACCAAAGGCGGCGCCGTTTTCGACACTGCCGACCCCCAAAAGAGCGTCACCTACGGCGCGCTGGCCATGGGTAAGAGGATCGAGAGGCACGTCGACCCGAAGCCCGCCGTCAAACCGATCTCCGACCATACGATCGCCGGCCGCCCCGCCGGCCGGAAAGACGCCCGGCTGAAGGCGACCGGCAAAGCGGAGTACGCCGCAGATATCAGGGTCCCCGGGATGCGCTACGCGCGGATCCTGAGGCCGCCCGCCCACGGAGCGAAGCTCCGGACCGCGGACACCGCGGCGGCCGAGGGGGTCGAGGGGGCCCAGGTCATTCGCGACGGCGAGCTCATCGCCGTTCTTCACGACTCGCCGGACCTGGCCGAAGCCGCGCTGCAAAAGATCCAGGCGGAGTGGGACATGCCCGAGCCGTCGACCGACGAGGAGACGATCTATGACCATCTCGTCCGGGTCGCGCCCGAAGGCAGCCTGGTCGAGGAAAAGGGAAGCCTCGAGGAGGGGAAAAAGCTCGCGGCCTCGGTCTTCGAGGAGACCTACCGGACTCCCTATGTCGCCCACTCTCCCATCGAGCCGCACGCCGCGGTGGTCCGGATCGAGGGCGACAGGGCGACGGTCTGGGCCTCGACGCAGTCGCCCTTCCGCGTTCAGGGCGATGTCGCCCAGGTGCTGGGATTTCCCCCCGAGAAGGTCCGCGTGATCACCCCGTTCGTCGGGGGCGGGTTCGGCGGAAAAAACCCGAGCGGTCAGGCCATCGAGGCGGCCCGCCTGGCCAAGCTCTCCGGCAAACCGGTCCAGGTATCCTGGAGCCGCGCTGAGGAATTCTTCCTGGACACTTTTCAGCCGGCCGCCGTCGTCAAGATCGTCTCGGGCCTCGACGCGGCCAAAAAGATCGTGCTCTGGGACTACGCGGTGTTCTTCGGCGGCGAGCGGACTTCCCAGCCCTTCTACGACATCCCGCACTATCGGATACTTTCAAAAGGGAGCTGGGGTGGACGCGACGGCGGAGGGGCCCATCCGTTCGCGGTCGGCGCCTGGCGGGCTCCCGGGAGCAACACCAATACCTTCGCCCGCGAGTCCCACCTGGACGTCATGGCCGCCAAGTCAGGGACCGACCCCGTCGAGTTCCGGCTGGCCAACCTCAAGGACGACCGGATGAAGCGGGTGCTCCGGACCTGTGCCGAAAAGTTCGGCTGGAAGCCGTCCAAGGCACCGAGCGGCCGCGGGCGGGGGGTGGCGCTCGTGAACTACCTCGGCACCTACGTCGCCACCATGGCGGAAGTCGGGGCCGACAAGGCCACGGGCCGCGTCCGGGTCGAGCGCGTCGTCTGCGTCCAGGACATGGGAGAAGTCATCAACCCCGACGGCGCCGCGGCCCAGATCCAGGGCTGCGTGACCATGGGCCTGGGCTACTGCCTGACCGAGGAGATGCACTTCCGGAACGGCGAAGTCCGGGACATCAACTACGACACCTACGAGATCCCCCAGTTCTCCTGGCTGCCGAAGATCGAGACCGTCCTGATCGACAATCCCGCGATGCCGCCGCAGGGCGGGGGCGAGCCGCCCATCGTCAACATGGGCGCGGTCGTGGCCAACGCGGTCTTCGACGCTACGGGAGCGCGCCTCTTCCGGCTGCCGATCACGCCGGGCCGGCTGCGGGACGCGCTGGGAGCTAAGAGCTAGCGGTGCGTCTCGCAAATATCTTGACGTTGAAATGATCAATGAAGACGCGCCACCGCGGGGGAGTTTGAGGGGGACGGCGTCGTCCCCCTCAGGGGGTCAGCTGAGTGAAACGAAGCGCCGAGGGGGGAGCCTGACTCCCCCCTGGAAGTGTCCCGTCCCTGCGGATGATTTTGGAAAGAGATTTACGAGACGGGACACTAGCGCCGGAGGAACGATGAGCGCAAAAACAAGGATCGACCGGAGAGGCTTCCTCAAAAAATCCGCCATCGGCGCTCTGGGTGCCGGCATGGGCGCCGCGGCCTCCTTGAGCCCGGCGGCGCAGGGGGCAAAGGCCGAACCCAGGCTCGGCGCAGGCAGAGAAGGCGGCCGCCCGCTTCCTGGCCGACACGACTGTCACGACTGTCGGGCCTGCGAGCCGGCCTGCCCGTACGGAGTTCCCGTCGACGCCATCATGCGCTGCTACGCGCAGTTCGCCGCCCAGGGTCGGGAGAAGGAAGCCATGGTCCGTTACGCGGCCATCCCCGGGCTGCGCGCGGACATCTGCTCGGGCTGCCGGGGATCGTGCGAGGCAGCTTGCCCCCACGGTGTCCGCATCCGGGGGCTGTTGGCAGCCGCCCACAGGCTTCTCACGCTCGCCTGAATTCCGGGGACACTGACCATAATTCTTGCCATGGGTCGGCCGTTCGACCCGGATTCCGTGATCGCCATCGTCGGAGATACGAACACGAACTGACCGGCGTTTCTACGGTTTGATCTCGAGGATCTGGCACCGCCCGGGCGATTCGGGGACCGTGATTCTCTTCCCCGCGACCTCGATCGTCACCGAGCCCTTGGCGGCCCCGAAATCCGTGCGGCGGACGAGCAGCCGGTCGCCCAGCCGGAGCGCCGACACGACGGGGGACGGCGTCTTGGGCACGGAAAAAGCCACGGGAACCCCCTTGTCCAGGAACTCGCCGTACTCCTGGGCGGCGGCATAGACCCCCTGGAGCAGCCTGACCTCGTCCGGATACTCCGGTTCACCGCACCAGAGATAAAAGGTGTCGGCGCCCCGGAGGAGCATGTGCCACAGAAGCTCCTGATAGCTCCCGGCGCTCAGAGGCTTGAACCCCGGGGCCGGGTACTTTTCGGCGTCGATCGGATGCCAGTGGACAAACGGGATGAGGGGGAGCGAAGGCGGGGCGCTCTCCCCGGCGTTGCTCGCGATGAGGAGCATGTTGTAGAACCAGCGAAAGTCCGGGTCCGCAAAATCGTACCAGCCGAACAGCCGGGCCCACGGATAGGCGACCGGCATAGCGAAAGTGTAGCCCGTCGTTTCGAACTCGTTCGCCCAATGCCGGTACTTCGCTTTTTGGTCGGCGATATAGGGCTGGCCGGCCTCGTACTCCTCGAAATAGTCGTACCACTCGCGGAAGCCGTTGTGGGGGTACACGGCATAGTTGCCGACGAGCGCGCCGGGGAACGCCTCCCGGACGGGCGACGCGTAGACCTCGCGCTGGACGCGGCTGCGCAGGTCGCGCACGGCCTTCTGGAAGCTGAGGAAGTCTTCCAGGCGCGGAATGTTCTCCCGGCAGCGGCGGCACTTCAGGGCCGCGGCGTGGGCGCGGTTGACCTCGAGCGGACCGTCGATCTCCCAGTCGGCCCAGATGAAGTCAACGGGCAGGCCCTCCTTCTTGAAGGCGCGAAGAAAAAACTCAACGCGCTCCCTGATGACCGGCAGCCGTGACTCCATCGCGAACGGGCAGCCGATCTTGTGGTCCTGGCCGAACGAGTCGTCGAAAAAGGGATGACCCGCCGCGTCGACGTGGGCCGTCCGCGGATCGCCGTCAAAGACCGAGTAGAGAAGCGGCGTGGCGTTGATGTTGACATGGAGGCCGAGTTTTTTCTGGGCCCGGGCGATGATGAGAGCGGCGGCCAGCGATTCTCCCTTCTTATCGAAAGCCCAGGTGGAAACGAGACCGATGCCCCGGCGGTCGAGCTCGCGCACCAGCTCCTCGGCCCGGGCGGGGCCAAGGAGCCCGGGGTCCATGGCCGGCCAAAGATAAAGCGGGAGCCGGGTCGCGCGCGGGAAGGCGAGCGGCTTGGCATTATCCAGGACGATTTGGATCTTCTTCGGCCACGCCTCGGCCGCCGCCGGAACCGGCTGGCCAAAGGCCGGAACCGCCGTCGCCGCCATCGCCAAGATCAAGACAGCGATCAAGCCGAGCTTATGTTGTTCTCCGATCATGGGCTTCTCCGTAGGCTTCTTCGTCATTCTCGCCCGGGTGTCTATCGCCGCCGATGTTCTATCACCTATCAATCTCTCCAAGCCCAGGCGATCATCTGGTCCTCGGGATCGTTCAGGGGTTTCCCGTCGAAACCGCCCAGGATCTCCCATCGCGAAAACCCGGCCGCCTGAAAGAGGAGCTCGAGCTCGAAACGGTACACCCAGCGCTGGGACGTCTCGGACCTGTGGGAAGCCACGACCCGGCCGTCCTCCCCGACCTCGCGGACCTCGACCTCCGAGCGCTGCCGCTGGCCGACCGGGTCCTTGAAGCGCGTGTCCCAGAGCTGCAGGGCATGGCCGGTGGCGGCGATCCGTGTTTCCGTCTCGAGCACGGGCACGCCGTCAGGCTCGGCCCAGTACTTGGGCCCCGGGTAGGACATATGGATGACCGCCGCCCCGCCGGGAGCGAGATGCGCGCGAAAGCACCCCAAGGCCCGAACCTGGTCCCGGGTCGTCTCGCAGTGGGCAAACCCGTTGAAGGCGCAGATCACCCGGGCATAGCGGCGCGGGAAACTGAACTGCCGCATATCGGCCACGACCGCGCTCGCCGGCCAGGCGCCGGCCCGGGCTTTGGCGTGGAGACGCTCGATCATGGGCTCGCTCGCGTCGAACCCGTCGGCGTCCACGCCCGCCTCGATCAGCCGCAGCAGGATGCGCCCGGTGCCGCAACCGGCCTCGAGGACGGGGCCACCCGCCTGCCTGGCGACGTCGCGCCAGAACGGGATGTCGAAGTCGAGCGGGTCGAAGAGAGCGTCGTAGAGCTCGGGAGTGTCATAGGGGGAAGGCTTGGGCGTGTTCATTCGGTCAGCCTGCACTTTCACGGTCCAAGCGCCGGCTGCCTAACCGATGATCTTCGCGCACTTGCGGGCGGCATTGATGGCGCTCGGCACCCCGCCGATCTGGGCGGACCAGCAGGAGCCGATGAGCAGGTTCTTGACGGGCGTGTCGACGTGGACGCCCACCGGGCTCTTGTAGAACTTGTTCTTCGGGTTCCAGCTCCAGGCCGAGGTCGCGCCGTCGGTGTTTTCCGTGTAGCGCTCGTACGTGAGGGGCGTCGCCAGGTCCGAGTATTCGATCCGGGAGGCGAGGCCGGGGATAACGACGGCGGCCTTGGCGATCAGGTCCTGCTTGACGCCTTCCTTGAGCACCCGGTACTTGTCCCGGTCCCCGCCGCCCCAGTTATCCTGCCAGTGTGTCGGAGCCACAGCCTGGATCATCAGCCCGGACTTGCCCTCGGGCGCGAGGCTCGCATCGTGGAGCGAGGGCGAGTAAAGTCCGATGGCGCACTTCTTGAAATAGTCCGCGTCGTCCGCGCCCCGTCGAAAGTCGGCCGCCTCCCTGGGGTCCCGGTAGCTGGCGTGCGGCGCCTTGAGCCATGTCCGGAGCTCGGCCGGCGGCAGGTTCAAGCCCAGGTAGACCGCGACGATGCCCTCGGAAACCGCGGTCTCGGCGACCTTCTTCCGGAAAACCTCCGGGACGAGGGAGGGATCGTCCAGCCACTTCAGGAAGGTCTTCTTGTAATCGGCGGCCGAGATGACCCAGTCGGCGGGATAGGCTTCACCCTTGGCTTCCACCCCGGCGGCGGCCCCGTTCCGCGTCAGGATCTTATCGACGCGGGCGCCCAGCTTCAGCTCGCCGCCCAGGCCGCGGAAGTTTTCGGCCAGGGCATCGGCCCAAGACTGGAAACCCTTCTTGACGGTCCAATAATCATCCAGGAAAGAGGTGAGAGCCGGTCCGATGAGCGCCGCCGACATGTCGGGATAGCCGAAGTCCTTGAGCTGGCGGAAGAGCACCGTATCGCGCCCGAAGCACTCGGCCGTGAAATCGGTGACCGTGATCTTCGAATATTTCCGGAACATGGCCATGAACCGGGCCAGCTGGAACGGGTAAGCCAGGTAGCCGGCCGGCCCGCGCGGCGCCGTGACGCCGTTCATGGCCCGGATCATTTTATCGGCCTCGCCGAAATAGCGGTCGAGCTGGTCCTTTTCCGCCGGGTAGGCGCGGTAGACCAGGCTCTTGAATTCCTCGTAGCTCGAGCAGACGCCCTGCAGCTCGCCGGCCATAAAGGCCATCTTCTGGCGCACGAACTCGACCTTGTCGAAGACGCCGATCTCCTTCATGGCCGAGAAGACCTGGGCCGAGGCTTCGAAGGCGAGCGTGCCGCTCTCGAAATAGAACCCCTGCCGCCGGAACCCGGCCGTGTATCCGCCGGGGGTCTTCTGGGCTTCGAAGAGCGTGACCTTGTGGCCCTTCTTGGCCAGCAGGTTGCCGGCGGTCAGCCCGCCGATCCCGGAGCCGATGATGACGATGTTTTTCATGTTCTCCTCATCAGAAAAAGATGCCGTTGCGGGGCGGATGGAAATCCTCCGGCAAGGGAATCATAGTGAGCGCCGGCTGCCGGTGTCAAGCACCGCCGCTTGCAATAATCGCGGGCGTCAGGAATACTGAAATTAGGTCAGCTCTGAAGCTGAATTCAAAGGAGGAAAGATGAAAAACCGTTGGCCCTACCTGATTTCGTTCGTTTTCCTGGCCGCCGTCCTGGTCCTTCTGCCGACCGGCTGCAAGAAGAAAGCCGAAGAGATGGCGGCGCCGGCCGCATCCACCACCGCGCCCCAGGAGACGCCGATGATGACCGGTCAGGAGCAGGCGACAACCGGCCAGGCGAACTCGATAGAAAACCCGTACACGAAGGACAACCCCGGACCGTGGGCGGGGAAAGAGGGCGCGCACGTCCCCCAGATCACTTATGAAAAGGCCGGTA
Source organism: Candidatus Aminicenantota bacterium (assembly GCA_963764885.1). Classification (GTDB taxonomy): domain Bacteria; phylum Acidobacteriota; class Aminicenantia; order Aminicenantales; family UBA8522; genus CAVSCD01. The sequence goes on along the minus strand of CAVXUH010000007.1, from coordinate 731,805 downwards.
TGGGCCTCAAGGTCACCGTCAGGATCGACAGCCACCCGATGGACCCCCAGACGCCGCACTACATCATGTCCATCATGCTCAAGGACGGGATGGGCGCCACGCTCGGGGAAAAGACGTTCGTGGCGACCGACCCCGAGCCCGTCGCCACCTTCGAGCTGATGTCGGTGCCCGACAAGCTGGTAGCGTATGAGCACTGCAACCTCCACGGGATCTGGATGAGCGAAACGGCCGTGACGGCCCAATAAGCCGGTCAGCGCGCCCACCGGCCCAGGAGGAGACCTGCGGTCATCAGCAGGCCGGTCAAGAAGTGCAGCCGGATCATCGTGATCTGGGCGGGGAAGAGGGCGGGCGGATCCGCATAGTGGAAGTGGAGGATGCGGGCGGCCCGGATGGCGGCCGGGACCGCCGCCCACGATAACAGGACCCAGCCGGGAAGCACTCCGGCCGCGACCCCGACCGCCGGCGACAGATAGATCAGGGCCAGCAGCGCGTAAAATACGTAGCGCGCCCGCCGCCGGCCCAGCCGGATGACGGCGTTTCTTTTTTTCATGGCCAGGTCCGAATCGGCGTCGGGGAATTCGTTGATCCAGAGAACGGCGGCCATCAGGCCCGAGACCGGCAACCCGCCCAGAAAAGCGGTCCAGGAGGCGCCCCTGGTCAGCACGAAATAAGTCGCCATGACCGGGATGACGCCGATGGCCAGGCCGAGCCCCACCTCCCCCAGCCCGCGCCCGGCGAGGAACGGCCAGGGCGCGGTATAACCGTAGCTGATGAACAGGCCCGCCAGGCCGTAAAGCACGAGCACCCAGCCCTGGCGCCCCAGGCTGAGCGCGAGATACAGGCCGCAGGCGATGCCGAGGCCGTAGGTCACGGCCGCGCCGTTGCGAATCGCCCGGGGTGTCAGCAGGCCGTCCACGATCACCCGGCTGCCGCCGTTCAACGGGCCCCGCACCAGGTTGTTGGCATCGCAGCCGTTCTTGTAGTCGAAGTAGTCGTTAATGAGGTTGGAGGCGGCGTGGATCGAGACGGCACCCACCAGGGCCGCCAGGAAAAAGGGCGCCTTGAACCTGCCGAAGTCGTAGACCGCGGCGGCCGCCGCGCAGACGACCGCCATGGCCGCTCCCGTGAAATACGGGACCCGCATGGCGCGGATCCAGATCGCCGTTCGGGAAGAGGCGGTCGCGTTCATTTCCCCTGTTCCTGTCCTGTGGTCTGCGGTCGATGATATCACGCCGGAAAGGGGGGTTCAAGGCGGCTCCCCGCTATTCAGTTGCAACCCGGGTGTCGTTTCGACTATCATTATGGGCTGGTGAGGAGTGACGACGAGAAGAGGCTAGCCCATGGATATTTTCGAAAAATGCATCGGCTTCTATAACGACCCGGCTGTGGCGCAGCGGTACGGTTACCCGACCAACGTCAAGACCGTCAAGCAGATGGGGATGTGGCCCTATTTCATCCCCATTGACCATGCCGAAGGCCCCGAGGTCATCATCGACGGCCGCCGGCTGCTGATGATCGGATCGAACAACTATCTGGGGCTCTCCAACGACCCCCGGGTCAAGGAAGCGGCGATCGAGGCCATCCGCAAGTACGGGACGAGCTGCACCGGCTCCCGCTTTCTCAACGGCACCCTCCACATGCACATCGAGCTCGAGGAGCGCCTGGCCAAGTTCGTCGGCCTGGAGGCGGCCCTGGTCTACAGCACCGGTTTTCAGGTCAACCTGGGGTCGATCCCGGCCCTGACGGAGGCCCACGATGTCCTGATCACCGACAAGGAAGTCCACGCCAGCATCATCGACGGCGTCCGTCAGGCCAAGGCCCAGAAAAAGACCCAGACGCGCCGTTACAGGCATAACGACCCGGCCGACCTCGAAAACGTGCTCAAGGCGTGCCCGGAGGAAGCGGGCAAGCTGGTCGCCCTTGACGGCGTCTTCAGCATGGGGGGGGACATCGCCCGCCTGCCCGAGATCGTTCCGATCTGCAAGAAATACGGCTCCCGCATCCTGGTCGACGACGCCCATTCGCTCGGCGTCCTGGGCGGCGGCCGGGGCACGGCCCATCACTTCAACCTCGTTGGCGACGTCGACCTGGTCATGGGGACCTTCAGCAAGTCGTTCGCCTCGGTCGGCGGGTTCATCGCCGGCCCCAAGGAAGTCATCCACTGGATCCAGATCTTCTCCCGGCCGTTCATTTTCAGCGCCAGCCTGCCGCCGGCCAACGTGGCCACGGTCCTCGCCTGCCTGGACATTATCGAGCAGGAGCCCGAGCGGGTGGAGCGCGTCAACAAGATCGGCGAGCGGGTCCGCCGCGAGCTCAGCGCCATGGGCTACAACACCGGCGAATCCGAGACGCCCGTCGTCCCGATCATCATCGGGGACATGATGAAGGTCCTGAAGGTCTGGAAGACGCTCTACGACGCGGGGATCTACGCCAATGCCGCCCTGCCGCCGGCCGTCCCGCCCGAGCTGTCGCTCCTCCGCACGAGCTACATGTCCACCCACACCGACGCGCAGATCGACCGTGTCCTCGAGATCTTCCACCAGCTCAAAGGAACGCTCATCGACAACGCCTGAGCCCCTTCTTCTCTAATTGACCGTCCGACGAAAAGCCGCTAGATTCATAGTGGAGGGGGCCCACAGCCCCGGAGTTTATGGAAGGGACCAGCATGAAAAAAACAGGCTTGCATGGAGCGGCGTTTTTCGGGGTCTTGGTGGGAGGGGCGGCGGCCGCCCTGAGCTATCTCGGACACCGGCTCCTGGCCCTTCCCTTTATCCCCTTCGATATATTCGACTGGCTGACCCGCGTCCTTCCCGGCCGGCTGCTGGCCTTCACCATCGACTCCATGGTGGCCGTCATCAGGGGCCTCCACCTCGGGCCGACCGCCGCCACGGCCAAGCTCGCCGAGCAGGGCTTGGCCCTCGTTCAGTTCATCCTGGCCTGGATCGTTCTTGGGATCATCCTGGGCATCGCGGGCCGGCGGCGCTCGAAGTCCGCCGCGGCGCTCGGCCTGGCCGGAGGGGCGGTCGGTTTCATCCTGGTCTTGATGATCGAGCTGGCGCGGGGCCTCGGCCCAGCGCGCCTCCCGGCCGTCATCGCCTGGCTCGCGCTCATCATATTGGGCGGCGGCATGCTCCTCGGGCGGATGGTCGCGGCCGCCGCCCCCGCTCCGCAAGAATCCCCGGGAGCGACGGCCTCCCGGAGGCGGTTCCTTCGGCTCGCCGGGCTGGGCTCGTTTGCGGTCATGGTGACGGGCGCGGGAGTGAGCGTCCTGTCCGGTAAGAAAGACGACGCCATCGCGGCTAAGGCCGTCCCGGAGGAAAGCCTCCAGGCCGTCCGGACGTCAGGGCCGGCCGCTTCGCCGCCCGCCGACGTCCTCGAGAAGCGGTTCGACCCGGTCCCGGGGACGCGTCCCGAGGTCACCAAGACAAAGGATTTTTACAGGATCGACATCAACCTCGTGCCCCCCAAGGTCGACGGCGAGACCTGGCGCCTCGAGGTGGACGGGCTCGTCGACCATCCCCTGAGCCTGTCGCTCCAGGACCTCCGCTCGCGGCCCGGTCAGACCCAGGCGATCACGCTGTCCTGCATCTCCAACCCGGTGGGCGGCGACCTGATCAGCACCGGCTTCCTGACCGGCGTGCCCCTGAAGCGGATCCTGGAGGAGGCCGGCCTGAAGGGGAGCGTCCGGGAGATCGCCATCGAATCCGCGGACGGGTTCTACGAGAGCGTCCCCTTGCCGGAAGCCTTGGACGAGCGGACGCTGCTCGTCTACGACATGAACGGCGAACCGCTGACCGGCCCGCACGGTTTTCCCCTGCGGATCTACATACCCGGGCACTACGGAATGAAGCAGCCCAAGTGGATCAAGCGACTGGAGGCCATCGACCATAAGGGAAGCGGCTACTGGGTGGACCGGGGCTGGAGCGCCACGGCCGTGGTCAGGACGACTTCAGTCGTTGACGCCGTCGCGGCAGACTCGAGGACCGACGACTCGGCTCCGGTGCCCATCGGGGGCATCGCCTATTCGGGGGCGCGCGGGATAAGCCGGGTCGAAGTCCGGGTCGACGACGGTCCGTGGGAAGAGGCGGAGCTCCGGGTGCCGGCCGTCAGCCCGCTCGCCTGGGTGCAATGGCGGCATTTCTGGAGGGCGGCGCACGGGATGCACACCGTCCGCGTCCGGGCTTATGACGGAGAGGGAAAGCTCCAGATCTCCGAGGGGCACGGCACCTTCCCCGACGGCGCCACTGGGATCTCCGAAAAGAACGCGTTCATCGGCTGACCGGACCCGTTCCCCCGGGAACGGACGGCCTCGCCGCCGGTCCAGCCGCCCACCGTCCGCTGCGGATGGGAGAGCTCAGACTTTTTCGTTAATAGGCCGCGGGCGGTCCCTTGCTGGCACATATCTTGCTTATTAATTGGCCGGCAGGAGAAACACCGATGGACAAAGAAAAGACCATGGCTTTGCTCCTCCTTGATCTCACGGCGTTCGCCCTGGCGCAGTCCGAAGATGAGAGCTCACGCTGCGAATTCGAGGCCGCCTGCAGGCTCGTTGAAAAGGACTCTCCTTTCGACGCCCTGGTTTACAGGGCCCAGCTTCCAAGAGCGGAGCGCAGGGTGCGCGAAGGGAACGGCGCATGGGGCCAGAGGCGCTCCTGGCCGCCCCGGGGCCACTCGACCCCAGCCGTCGCCGTCTGATCCGTCGGGCCTCCCAATCTATCGGGGCACCCCGGAAAGTTTCGGGCACAATAAAAAGAAAGCTGTTGGGACGTTTTTGACTTTATTCCCGCCGGCAAATTAGAATCAAAAGACACTGAGGAGACTCATGCAAACCAACAGATCATCGGCAAAAATGAAAGCGCTCTGGGCGCTGAGTTTCCTTGCGTCGATGTGTGCCGCGACGGGCCTTGACGGGCCCCCCCCAGGCCGGCGGCCGGCAGGGTCCCCGTCATTCTCGATACCGACATCGGCGACGACATCGACGATACCTGGGCGCTCGTGATGCTCCTCAAGAGCCCGGAGCTCGACCTCAGGCTCGTCACGACAACCCACGGCAAGGCGTTCTATCGAGCGAAACTCATCTGCCGAATTCTCGAGGCCGCGGGCCGCTCGGACGTCCCGGTCGGTCTCGGCGCCGGCGGGTCGGACGGCAGCGGCGGCCAGCAGGCCTGGGTCGAGGATTACGGCCTTAAAGATTACGGCGGGAAGGTCCTCGACGACGGGGTCCAGGCGCTCATCGACGCGGTGGGGTCTTCGCCCGGGCCCGCCACGATCATCTCCATCGGACCGTCGACCACGGTGGCCGCGGCGCTCGAAAGACAGCCGGACATCGCCGGGCGGGCCCGTTTCGTCGGCATGCAGGGCGCCGTCCGCAAGGGATACGACGGCGGCCCGGTCGGCCCCGAATACAACGTCAAAGAAAACGTCGCGGCCGCCAGGACAGCGCTCCTCGCCCCCTGGCTCGAGACCATCATCACGCCGCTCGATACGTGCGGGCTTGTCCGTCTCGGTGGAGAGCGCTTTAAAGGATTGGCCGAGAGCGACGACCCGCTTTGCCGGACCCTGCTCGAAAACTACCGCATCTGGGCGAAGAAGGAATCCGCCAAGGATCTGAGCGCCAGCAGCGTCCTCTTCGACACGGTGGCTGTTTACCTGGCCTTGCCAGGGGACAAGCCGCTGCTCCGGCTTGAGCAGCTCAGGATCGGCATCAAGCCGGATGGGCTGACGGTCATCGACTCCGCCGGCGCGAAGATGTCCGTCGCCGCCGCCTGGCGGAACCTCGACGGGTACGAAGATTTTCTTGTCAGCCGGTTGCTGGGCCCGGGAAGATCATAGGGCCGACGATAAATGAGAAAATCAGGCTTCCGGTCCCGGCTCATCAAGGTCATGGGTATGTCCGTGGCGGTTATGACCCTGATAACGGTCGACGCGGGCAGCCTCGCGGCCCAGTCCGCATCGGGGCAGTCCCGCGAGACCTACAACGAGAATTTCGACAGCGGCCCGGGCGGCTGGCTGGCCAACCGCTACGAGCCGCTGCCGATCCTGGACGGCGCGGCCTATTGCTATTCCCCATGGTATCTCGACAGCCATCACGCGCCGCCGGGCGCCGGCTACATCCACATGCTCATGTATCTATACACGCGCGGTGACCTGGTCGGCGCCGACCGCAAGGTCCACCTCCAGGGCAACCGATTCATCGAGCAGAACAAGAGCACCGACCTGACGAACGCCCGGCTCAGCGTCAGGCTGCGGGGGGACGTCGACCTCCAGGGTTCAAATCTGGTGCTTCTCATCCAGGGCAAGACGCCCAAGACGATGGCCAATTTCGTCCTGAGCGGCCAGCCACTGCGCGTCGAACGCGAATGGACGGAACAGACGATCGTCCTCAGCCCCGACCCGAAGCAGTGGACGTGCCTCGGGGCGCGCTGGGACAAGGTCGACCAGTACGGCTGCGACGACATCGCCGTCCTGCTCAAGGACGTCAACTTCGACATCATGTTCGTGCTGTACCCGCTCAAGGTCGTCCCCACCCATCCGGAGCTGGCCAAGGACATGCACCGGATGCGGCCGGGGCAGGATTATCCCGGATATCCAAGCTACGAGGTCGAACAGAAGTACTTGCCGCGGGGCGTCGTCATGTTCGACTCGGTGAGGATCGACTACCCAACGCCCGAGGCGCTGGCGAACCCGGCGGGTGACGCGACCTTGAGGGCGCTGTCCTCAAGCCCGGGAAAGCTCTCCCCCGGGTTCAGCGGCCCGCGGAAGGCGTACACCATTTTTGTGCCTCAGTCGTGCGAAAGTATCCAGGTCACGGCGGCGGCGAGTGATCCGCAAGCGTCGATTCTGGTCAACGGCGCCCGGATCGCCGACGGCGCGGAGTCGGAGCCGCTTTTGGTGAGCGTCGGCAGGACTCTCGTCGACGTCAACGTCACTTCCGCCGACGGAAGATCAAGGGAAGGCTATAAGATCAAGGTCATCCGGCCCTATCCGACGCCGAACTGGGTTCGCGTCAAAGAAAGCAATCCGTGGGAGCCGCGCGATTCGGCGGGCGAGCTCGTGTACGGCGGTCGAATGTGGCTTTTCGGCGGTTACACGCCCGGCCTCGTCAGCGACGTCTGGAGCTCGGCCGACGGGGTCGAGTGGACAAGATCCGGGGAAGTCCCCTCGACCGCCGGCGTCAATATTCCCATTAACTTCGTCTATGAGGGCAAGATGTGGGTGGCCACTCAGGACGGCGCGTTCTATTCCTCCTCGGACGGCGCTTCCTGGACGCTCGTCGCGCCCGAAATCCCCTGGAAAGGCCAATATGCGTCGGGAGGCGCTGCTTTCGGCGGCAAAATGTGGGTCATCTCGCGAAAAACAGGCGCCGAACCGGGCAACAACATCTGGTCGTCGACGGACGGAGCCCACTGGACGCAGGAAGCGGCCGGAACGCCATTCTCCAAGCGCCAGCTCTTCAGCGATGTCGTCCCCTTCAAGGAGAGGCTCTGGGTTATCGGCGGCGGCGGCGCCGGCTATCATCCGTTCCGCGCCTATAATGATGTCTGGAGCTCGGCAGACGGCAAGGCCTGGACAAAAGCCACGGACCGGGCGCCCTTTCCCGTGCGCATCTGGAATTCTTCGGCGGTATACAGGAACCGCATCTGGTTCCTGGGCGGGTTCCGGGCCGAGCCGACCTGGAACAACTTCAACGATGTCTGGTACTCGGCCGACGGCGCCGACTGGAATCAGCTCGTCACTGAAGATGTGTGGGCACCCCGCCACGAGTTTTCGCTCTACGTGTTCGACGGCAAGCTCTGGATGGTGGGCGGCAACGCCTGGCCGCTCCAGAATGACGTCTGGTATCTCGAGATCAAGGGCCTGACTTTCCTCACGCAGCCGGTCATCGAGGAGGTCGCCGGGAACGAATACACGTACCGGGCCAAGGCGGACTTCCACGCCAGCGGCGGAAAGCTCGCCTACCGGCTGGTCGAAGCGCCCGGCTGGCTGAGCATCGATGCCGCGACCGGGGTCATCCGCGGCACGCCGCTCGAGCCCGGGGACCATCGGGTGACCGTCGAGGCCGCGGACGCCGCCGGCGAATCCGCCCGCCAGACCTATACGCTCCATATCACCAAGGAATAGATCGGGCACACAATACCAATTTACCTTTTTTGTCCGGGACGGGGGCGAGGCTGGGGGATAGCGCCCTTCTCCCCCCGGCCCCCGGGAACCAGTCCCGTCGGTTCCCCCGTCGTCAAGCCGACGGGTCCCCCTCCGACCTCTCCTGAGAGACTATCCTTTCTCCCTCCCTGCGCAGGGAGGGGAAAGGGTGGGTGATATCTAAGGTGAGAGTCTGGGGAAGTGTCTCAGGCGGCTACGGGGGTCTTCAGGGCGATATCCCCCAGCCCCCCCGTCCGATAATCAGGAAATTGTTATTGTGTTCCGGATCCGACTGGGCAAATTGACAGGCTGAGGAGCGGCGGGTATATTGACAGCGAAATTTGGCCCCATTCCTCCTGAGGCACCATGAAAAAGATAGGCTTCATCGATCATTACATCAACAATTGGCACGCCGACAATTTTCCGCGGATGATCCAGGAATCGGCTTTCAAGGACGAATTCCAGATCGCCCTTGCCTGGGAGGAGACCACCCCGCCCGGAAAGAAACCTCTCGTCGAGTGGTGCCGGGAAAATAGCGTGACCCCGGCCAAAAACCTCGAACAGGTCGTGGACAGTTGCGACTGCATCCTCATCCTGTCCCCCGACGACGCCGACCGGCACCTCCCGCTCTCGCAGTATGCGCTCCGCTCGGGGAAACCGGTCTGCATCGACAAGCCGTTCGCCGACAAGCTAAAGGACGCCCGGGAGATGTTCGACCTGGGCGCGAAATTCGAGACGCCGCTGATGTCCAGCTCGTCGCTCCGGTTCACCCCGGCGCTCACGGCGGCCAATGATGACAAGCTAGGCAGCCAGAAAGTCCATTATGTCTCGTCCTGGGGCGGCGGCCGCTTCCCCGTTTATATCGTCCACGTCCTCGAGATGCTGGTGAAAACGATCGGCACCGGGGCGAGGCGGGTGATGTCGGTCGGCGAAGTCCCCGAGGCGCCGGTGCTCATCGTCGACTATCCCGACAGGCGGCGCGGCCTCCTCCAACTCTACCCCGGGCTCGAGTTCGGCCTGGCAGCGAGCTATGGCGAGGGCGAGTCTCTTTTCCTCGCCGACATGCAGGGTTTTTACGGGGCTTTCATCCACGCGGTCCTGAGCTTCTTCAAGACGGGGAAGAGCCCAGTCCCGCAAAAAGAGACGCTGGAGATTGTCGCCATCCAGGAAGCCGCGACCCGGGCGCTCGAGCGCCGCGATCACTGGGTCGAGGTAGAGAAGGCCTGAGATGGAGAAGCTGGCCCTTAACGGCGGAAGACAGGTCCGGACATCGCCCTTCCCCAAGCGGCAGCCGTTCGGCGAAGACGATCTCAAGGAAGTCCGGGAGGCGCTCGAATCCCAGGACCTCTTTTTCATCCCCGGGAACAAGATCGCCGCCCTCGAGCGCGAGTTCGCCGCGAAGTACGGCGTCAAGCAGGCCGTGGCCACGACCTCGGGGACGGCGGCCGTCCACCTGGCCGTGGTTGCGCTCGGCGCCGAGCCGGGGGACGAAATCATCACCTCGCCCGTGACCGACTTCGGCACCGTCGCCGGAATCATCTATCAGGGGCTCATCCCGATCTTCGCCGACTGGGCGCCGGGCACGTTCAACATGGACCCGGCCGAGGTCGAAAAGAAGATCGGCCCCCGGACGCGCGGCATTATCGCCGTTCACCTCTACGGCAACCCCTGCGACCTCGAGGCGCTGGCCGCCATCGCCTCGCGCCACAAAATACCGCTCATCGAGGACTGCGCCCAGGCCTACTGCACGCCCTACAAGGGCCGGTGGGCGGGCTCGATCGGCGACATCGGCACGTTCTCCATGCAGCAGAGCAAGCACCTGCCGACGGGGGAAGGCGGCATCTGCATCACCAACAACGCCGAATACGCGCAGACGATGGCCCTTTTCCGCGACAAGGGCTGGCAGAACAGGGCCCAGATGGGGCCGCGCACCTACACACTGCTCGGCCTCAACTACCGAATGAACGAGCTCACGGGCGCCGTGGCCCGGGCTCAGCTCCGGAAGGTCGAGGGCGTGGTCAAAGCGATGACCCGTCTCGGCGACAGGCTAACCGGGCTCATCCGGGATATCGACGGCCTCTATCCCTGTCCCGTGACTCCGGGCGGCGAGCATTCCTACTGGCTCTACGCCTTCCGGGTGACGGGATACGACCCGCAGGAGTTCATCAGGGCCCTCCAGGCCGAGGGAATTCCCGCGAACTGGGGCTACACCATTACACCGATCTACACCTGCGCCGACGCCCTCGCTGACAAGAGGACCTTCGGCAGCACATCGTATCCTTTCGACTCGCCGTATTACGGCGGCAAGATCGAGTATAAGCCAGGTCTTTGTCCCGTAGCGGAGCGCGAGCTCCTCGAGACAGGGACACTGCGCTTCTACGAGAACTGGGCCGAGGCGGACATCGACGACGTCGCCGCGGCTTTCCACAAAGTCGCGGACGGGCTGCCCAAATCGCGATGACCGAGGCCGGACGGCTTTTCTCGGTCGGCGCGGCCAAGGTCGAGATCACGCCGCCGCTCGACGTCCCGTATCTCAGTTTCGCGCCGCGGCACCAGGCTTTTGCCGCCGTTCACGACCCCCTCAAGGCGCGGGCGCTGGTCGTTTCCGACGGGCGAAAGCGCGCCGTCGTCATCAGCGCCGAGGCCATCGGGTTCATAAATTCGGTTTTGGGCGAGGGCCGGAATTTTACGGCCGAGGTGCGGGCCGAGGTCGAGCGGCGGACGGGCATCCCCGGGAACGCGGTGATGCTGACCGCGGCCCATGTCCATTCTTCCCCCGATTCGATCGACATCCGGCCGCTCAGGGGATCGCCGGCCGCCATCGCCTGGCTCGAAGGGCTAATCGATAAGCTCGGACAGGCGGCGGAGCGGGCGCAGGCAAACGCGTTCGATGCCACTCTCAAGATCGGCCAAGCCGAATTCCGGGGATTTTCCAGGAACCGGCGCGGCGAGGACTGTCTCGACGATCTCGTGACCGCGCTTCTTTTCGAGTCGCCTGATAAATCGGGGCGAATCGTGATTGTTAACTATGCCTGCCATCCGGTTATCGTCCAGGCCCAAAACAGTATCTCGGCGGATTATGTGGGCGTCATGGCCTCGAAGCTCGAAAAGGACCTCGGCGGTCTCGAGACCTGCCTCTTCCTCCAGGGCGCCTGCGGCGATATCAACCCCTGGATCGACGATACCAGGGACTTCGCCGACGTCGACAGGATGGGTACGGCGCTGGCCGATAAAGTCACGGAAATTCTGGCCGGCGCGCGCGGAGAAAACCACGCCGCTGAGCCCGTCCTTCTCGCCTTTGCTTCCCAGCTCCTCGAGCTCCCCTCTCGCCCATTGCCCACGCCCGAAGAGGCCGCCTCGTCAGCATCGGGCGATAATCGGATGTGGCTCGGCGATGAGCTCGCAGAGCGAATCCTCGACGGGCAGAAACCTTATCCCGGGGAGTTGCAGATCATGCGCCTCGGGAACGCCCTTCTCGCCGGCATCCCCGGCGAGCCATTCTGCCGGATGGGAAAAGCGATCCGCCAACTGGCCGCCCCCTTTACCGGTATCCCGGTCGGCTACGCCAATGGCTATATCGGCTATATTGTTCCGCCCGAATCCTGGGCGCGCGGCGGCTACGAAGTCGACCCGGGGCCCTGGTCCAAGGTCGCGCCAGAAAGTCACGCGCTGATCATCGAGGCTTTGAGGCGTCTCTTCCAAAAGGTCAGGACGTGACCATTTCCCACCCCCGGAGAATAACCATGAACAGACGGGATTTCCTGAAATCAAGCGCCACGGCCGCGGCTACGGCATGCGCGCCATCGTTTTTGCTCTCGGAAACCCAGGACCGCGGGGTCGTCCGCTATCCCGATCCCTGGGTCAACGTGATCGATGACCGGTTCGGGAAGCTGGTCACCGCGAGCGCCGCAGTGGAGCGGTTGTATACGGGCACGCGCTGGGGCGAGGGCCCGGTCTGGTTCGGGGACGGCCGCTATCTCCTGTGGAGCGACATCCCCAACAACCGGATCCTCCGCTGGGTCGAAGAAAGCGGGCAGGTCAGCGTTTTCCGGAGCCCGGCGAACAACGGCAACGGCAACACCCGGGACGCCCAGGGACGTCTGCTCACCTGCGAGCGGCGCCAGGTGACACGGACCGAGCCCGACGGCCGGATCACGCTCCTGATGGACCGGTTCCAAGGCCAACGGCTCAACTCGCCGAACGACATCGTCGTCCATCCCGATGGCCACATCTGGTTCACCGACCCGGGATACGGGATCATGACCTGGTACGAGGGCGAGCACGAGCCATTCGAGCTCCCGACCCGCACCTACCGGCTGGATCCCGCGACTGGGCAGGCCACCGTCGCCGACGAAGGGATCGAAAAACCGAACGGGATCTGTTTCTCGCCGGATTTCAAGAAGCTCTATGTGGTCGATACGTCCAACAAGCCCGGCCAGCCCCACAGCATTTATGTCTTCGACGTCGTGGACGGGTCGCGGCTGGCCAATCGCCGGGCATTTTACGACCTGGGAGCAGGCGGCGGCGATGGGATCCGCTGCGATCGCGAGGGTAACCTCTGGGTGGCGGCCGGCTGGGGTGGCGAGAAGCATGACGGCGTCCACGTCATCGCTCCGGACGGCAAGCTCATCGGCCGGATCTACCTGCCGGAGACCTGCGGCAACCTCTGTTTCGGCGGGGCCAAGAGGAACCGCCTGTTCATGGCCGCCAGCCAATCGCTCTATGCGTTGTATGTCGAAGCACAGGGCGCCCAGATGCCCTGACCGGGCGTTGGATTCAAGGGCCGCGACGCCCGCCCCGGCGCTTTAATTGACAATGACCAAGCGCCGGGTTATCTTGGACCAGGAACCGGCAAGAGATTCGGCGAGGAGAGGGCCAATGAAAAACTCCTTGCTCCGGGTATTCTCGCTTCTTATGATCATCGGTTTTTCGATCGCCGGCTCCGTCGGCCCCTCCTGGAAGCCCACGCCACAGGACATGCCCAATGAAAGGAAGCCTGCCGAATCAGTCACCGCCAAAAGGGAACAGAGCGTCATCGAAATCCCCGCGGGCTCGGTCGGGATCGTCGCCTACGGTTCTTTGATGTCTTTAGTGAGCATGGAGCAGACGCTGGGGCACAAGTACAGCGGGCCGGTGCATCCGATCCGTCTCCGGGGTTACGAGCGGGCATGGACGAACCTGAGTGCCCTCCCTGATCCCCCAACGACCACGCCCGGCATGAAAACACCAAAGATATTCTTTCGGCGCGGCCAGGAGCGAATTCCCCTGCGCGGTTTCGTGCAACTTAATGTCCATCCCAAGCCGGGAGGCCGGATCAACGGCGTCTTGTATCTCATCACCGACAACGAGCTGATGAAACTCGATAAACGGGAATATGGCTATCGAAGAGTCGATGTCAGCGACAAGATCGAGGAATTCAGCTTCGCTGGAGGAAAGGTTTACATCTATGAGGGGCTTCCCGAATTCGCGGAGAGGGCGGCCCCCGATGGAGCGTACGTTCTGGTCCAAGAATTTTTCGACTCGGTGACGGGCGCATGCGACTCCCTGGGAAGAGGGTTCCGGGAGGAGTTCGACAAGACCACGAAGCCGACTTCGTATCCGGTTGTGCCCATCAAGGATCTCATCCAAGGAGAGGCAAGATAGTCCGGGCCTTTCGAACGGGACTCAACCCCGCGGGCGGTAGGAAAGCCTCCCGACGTTTCCGCTCTCACGCGAGGGATTTAATCCGGTCCTTCAGCAGCCTCTTCATGAGGGCCACGGGAAGGGGTCCAGCCAAAGGGAACTGGACCCCGCCCTTGGACGTCACGTAGCCTTTCAGCTCTTCTTTATAGGCGTCGAGGAACGATCCGCTCATCGGGTAAAACCCGATGTGATTCTTAAATCCCGCGAACCCGACCAGCGGCTGGCCGTTGAGCTTATACGTCGGCATCCGGTAGCTGATGGTTTCCACCGCCTCGGGCACGGCGGCCTTAACGAGGCCGCGCATCTGCCTGAGCTTGGCCTGCGCTTCCTTGGGAGAGGCCTTGATAAAGGCCTCGACGTCTTTGGGCGGCGGGTTCTTCGCGCTCCAGAGGTCCGCTGCCGCCTTCTTCTTCGGGGCTGTCATCACTTTTTAGGATAGGTATAGTCCACCATCCAGCCGATCCCGAATTTGTCCCAAAAGCTGCCATAATAGTCGCCCCACGGCTGGTCGGCCATGGCCATCTCCACCTTGCCGCCGGCGGACAGGGCGTTGAAGACCCGGTCGGCTTCCGCTTTGCTGTCAACCTGGACCATGATGTAGGAGTTGTCGCCCTGGGAGACCTTGAATCCCATGGATTCGAGGGCGTCGGTGGCCATCAGCATGTCCTGACCGATAGCCAGCCCGATGTGCATGATCTTGTTGGCATCCACTTCGGAAAGCTTCGTCTCCCCCATCGGCATGTCCTTGAATCGCACCACGGATGAGAATTCTCCGCCGAACACGGACTTGTAGAATTTGAACGCTTCCTCCGTGTTGCCCGGGAAGTTGAGATAAGTGTTGAGTTTTGTCATGGGTTCATCTCCTTGATTGATTTTATTCCGAGAAGCGGCAGGGGCCGCCTGCATCGCCCTCGAAAACTCTTTTGAGCTCGGCGATGTCGAACTTCTTCATCCTCAGAAAGGCCTCGGTGACGCGTTCCACCTTGGCCCGGTCGGGGTCTTGAAGCATCTCTTCGAGGATGACGGGCGAGACCTGCCAGGAAACGCCGTACTTGTCCTTGAGCCAGCCGCAGACCTGAGCTTGAGGGTCTCCCCCGACGATGAGCTTGTCCCAGTAGTCGTCGATCTCGGGTTGCGACTCGCAGCGCACGATGAACGAGATGGCTTCGTTGAAAGAGAATTCGTGTCGGTGAGCACTATCCATGGCCGCGAAGGCCTGGCCCTCGAGCGTGAACCCCACGTGCCTGATGGTTCCCTTTTTGTCGGGCTCTTCGCCTTGGCCGTAGCGGAGGACCTCGCCGACCTTCGCATGGTGAAAAACCGAAGTGTAAAGCTTGACGGCTTCTTCGGCCCTTCCGCTTACGGCCCCGACGAACATCAGCGTCGGGATGATCTTCTGCGTTATCGGGCGGTCGCCCATGGCCATCACCTGCCAGTTGACACCGAACCGGTCCGCCGTCCAGCCGTATCTTTCGCTGAAGGGATATTCCCCGAGTTCCATGAGCGCCTGCCCGCCCGCGGACAGCTCTTTCCACAGGGCATCCACCTCGTCCTTTGTCTTGCAGGCGACGAGGAAAGAAATGGCCGGGGTGAAGGTGAAGATCGGCCCGCCGTTGAGCCCGACGAACTCCTGTCCCTCGAGCTCGAACCCGATCGTCATCAGCGCGCCCTCAGGTTGATGATGGAACTCGAAACCGGCTTTCCCGTAGCGGGTGGATTTGCCGATCCGGGAATTCTTGAAGAGGGACGTGTAGAACTTCGCCGCCTCTTCGGCCTGGCTGGCGAACCAAAGGTTGGGGACGATCTTTTGCATAATGCTTCCTCGCTCGTTGATTGGCCCCCCACCGATTTCATGATACCAGAGCCGCAGGGGTTTGCCTACAGCGAGTCCTCGAGTGACCCGCTCCGAGCCCCGCGTTGACAGGGCTTTGGGGCGGATGGTATCGTCTATTCCGGAATATCAATGAAAAACGACGAAATCGACGCGGCCGGCCGCGCGCCCTTCCTCGAGGAGGACTACCGCCGCAGTGTGGCGGGCGACGTCCGTTCCCGGTTTCTCCCCGGCACCTCGATCGAGATCGTTCACGAAGTCGGGCCGGGCGTCGCCGTCCGTCATGTCCTCTTCGACTTCGACGGCACGCTGAGCCTGATCCGCGAGGGTTGGCCCGCCGTGATGGTGGCCATGATGATCGAGGAGATCCTGGCGACCGGCACCGGGGAAGCACCCGGGGACATCTCCCGCCAGTGCCTCGACTTCGTGATGAGGCTCAACGGCAAGCAGACGATCTACCAGATGATCGAGCTCGCCGAGGAGATAAGAAAACGCGGGGGGAGCCCGAGGGACCCGCTCGTCTACAAAGAGGAATACCACGACCGGCTGATGGAGAAGATCGGGCACCGGCGCGAGGCGCTGCGGGCGGGCGCAGCCCGGCCCGAGGAGTATCCTGGTCGCCGGCGCGCTCGATTTCCTGGCGGCCCTAAGGGATAGGGGGCTTCCCATGTATCTCGCCAGCGGCACCGACGAAAAATATGTCGCCGAGGAAGCCGCGCTGCTCGGCTTGACGGCCTATTTCGGGGATCGCGTCTACGGGGCGATCGACGACTACAGAAAGTTCTCGAAAGAGATGGTCATCGAGCGCATCCTGCGCGAGAACAGGGTCGAGGGGTCGGCGCTCCTCGGGTTCGGGGACGGCTACGTGGAGATCCAGAACATCAAGTCCGCGGGCGGGGTGGCCGTGGCCGTGGCCAGCGACGAAGCGGGCCGGAGCGGCCGGCCGGATGCCTGGAAGCGCGACCGGCTGATCGGCGTCGGCGCAGACATCGTCATCCCCGATTTCCGGGAGAACGGCGCCCTGCTGGCCTATCTTTTCAGGAAGGGATGAGGTGACGGGATGCCCCATAAGATCTTCGACCGCTCCCGGCTGAAGCTCAGGCCGCTGGCCGAACGGCAGAGCGACCTGACCCGCGACGTCCTGGTTTTTCCGGATAGTCCGTTCGAGCGCTCCCCAAACCCGGCCCTGCCGGTCCTCGCCCAGAGGATCCGCGAGGCCCGGATCAAACGGAGCGCCGTCATCCTGATGCTCGGGGCGCACGTCATCCGCCGGGGGGCCACGCCGCTGCTCATCGACCTGATGAAGCGCGGCCTGGTCACCCACATCGCCCTCAACGGCGCCGGCGCCATCCACGATTACGAGCTGGCGCTCATCGGCAAGACCAGCGAGAGCGTCGCCCGGTACGTCAGCACGGGCGAGTTCGGGCTGTGGACGGAGACGGGCGGCATCAACGACGCCGCCAAAGCGGGCAGCCGCGACGGGATCGGCCTGGGCGAGGCGATCGGCCGGACGATCGTCGCCGAGGATTTTCCTTACGCCGAGACGAGCCTGCTGGCGGCCGGGTTCCGGCTCGGCGTGCCGGTGACCGTCCACGTGGCCATCGGCCAGGACATCATCCACGAGCATCCGAACTTCGACGCCGCGGCGACCGGCGCGACGACCTACAGGGATTTCCTGATCCTGACCCAGACCATCGGCGGCCTCGAGGGCGGCGTTCTCCTCAACATCGGCACCGCCGTCATGGGGCCGGAGGTCTACCTCAAGGCCCTGACCATGGCCCGGAACGTCGCGGTCCAGGAGGGCCGGTCGATCAGTCATTTCACCACGGCCGTATTCGACCTCGTTCCGCTGGGGGACGGGGATATCCGGAAGGAAGCGCCCAAGACCGACCCGCGCTACTACTTCCGGCCCTACAAGACCATCCTCGTGCGCACGGTGGCCGACGGCGGCGAGAGCTTCTATGTCCAGGGCGACCACGCGAGCACCGTGCCGACGCTTTACCATCTGGTCGTGGAGAAATAAAGAGTATGGACGCGGCGCGACTCGACGAGATCATCCGTCGGTTCCCGGAGTGCCGGGTCGCCGTCCTGGGTGATTTTTTCCTGGATAAGTACCTCGACACCGACCCCGAGATCGCCCAGGTGTCCGTCGAGAGCGGGAAGACCGCCCACCAGGTGGTCTCGATCCGCACGAGCGCGGGCGCCGCGGGCACGATCGTCAATAACCTGCACGCTCTGGACGCAGGCCGGATCTTCACCCTCGGGATCACGGGCGACGACGGCGAAGGCTACGAGCTCAGGAAGTGCCTCGGCCGCCTCGGCGGCAAGATGGAGGGCCTGATCAGCGTGCCCGGGTTGATGACGCCGACCTATCTCAAGCCCAGGAACTGCCGGGCCGCCGACCTCTCGGGCGAGCACGAGCGCTACGACACAAAGAACCGCCGGCCGACCCCGGCAGACGCACAGGAAGGGGTGCTGGCCTATCTCGAAAGCATCCTGCCCGAGATCGACGCCGTCGCCGTCCAGGACCAGGTCGAAGCCGAGGAAGAAGAGGATTCCGGGGTCGTGACGGGCCGGGTCAAGGCCCGGCTGGCCGAATTCGCCGACCGCTTCCCCGGAAAGTTCTTCTGGGTTGACAGCCGGGCCCGGATCGGCGCCTTCCGGAACGTCATGATCAAGGTCAACGCGCGCGAGGCGGTAAGACAGGTCTTCCCGCCCGGCGCGGAGGCTCCGGCCGACGCGGTGGTCATTCGGGCCGTGGCGGAGCTCCGGCGGCGGACGGGAAAGCCGGTCTTTGTCACGGCGGGCGGGCGCGGGATGTGGACGAGCGACCCGGCACCGGCGCTTGTCCGCGGAGTGACCGTCCCCGAGCCGACCGACCCGACGGGCGCCGGCGACAGCGCCACGGCCGGCGGCGTCCTGGCTCTCTGCGCCGGGGCGGAACCCGCGCGAAGCGGCCCTCGTCGCCAACCTCGTCGCCTCGATAACAGTCCAGCAGCTCGCCGTCACCGGGACCGCCGGCCGGGGTCAGCTCGGCCCGCGGCTCGAAATGTGGCGGGCCCAAGCCGAAAGGAGATAAGCACCGTGAAATTCGCGACCGATTACATCGAAGACCTGAAGAAAACGCTGGCCGGGCTCGATTTCCCGGCGATCGAGAAGGCCGTCAGCTGGATCAAGGATGCCCGCGACGCCGACCGAACGATCTACGTCTGCGGCAACGGCGGCAGCGCCTCGATCGCCTCGCACCTTGTCGTCGACATGCTCAAGGGCGCTTCCTACGGCCGGGAGCACCGCTTCAAGATCATCAGCCTGAGCGACTGCGTGGAGACGGTCACCGCCTACGGCAACGACGTCGATTACGGCTGCATCTTCGTCGAGCAGCTCCGGAACTTCGCGCGTCCCGGGGACGTGCTCATCGCCATCAGCGGGAGCGGCGACAGCCGGAACATCTTGAGCGCGGTCGAGTACGCCAACAGCGTCGGCTGCCGGACGATCGGGATGACCCGGTCGGGAGGCGGCGCGCTCAAGGAGATGGCGGACCTGTGCCTGCCGGTCCCCAACAGTCACATGGGGCGCCTGGAAGACGGGTTCATGGTGATGGCCCACATCATCGCCTATGCCTTCATGGAGCACGCCGTCGATTAATTCGGGACACAATACCAATTTACCTAATTAGCCTCACGGGAGACGGGTTGAGGGGGATACGACCCTGAAGACCCCCGTAGCGGAGGGGGACCCGTCGGCTTTGACGACGGGGGAACCGACGGGACTGGTTCCCGGGGGCCGGGGGGAGAGGGGTGGTATCCCCCTCAGCCCTCTCCAATCCAAAGAGGTAGATTGTACTGTGTCCCGAATTTAGTCGGGATTCACATTGCTGACCTGGGTCCAGGCGCCGTTATCACAAACCCACAGCCCGAGCGCCGCGAAATCGACCATCAGCTCGGCCTGGGCGTCGCCGTCGAAGTCCCCGGATATGATGTAGTCCGGGTTCACCCCGCTGAGCTGATACCAGCCCCCAGTGGCGTAGGCCCACAGGCCAAGGGGCCCGAAGTCGACGAACACCTCCTTGGCGGGGCTGGCGTCCACGTTGGCTGCGATCATGTATTCCTCGCGCACGCCGCTCCACATCGTCCAGGAGCCGTTGTCCCACAGCCACAATCCCACGCTGCCGAAGTCACCGATGATCTCGGCCTGGCCGTCGGCGTCGGTATCCGCCATGATCAGGAAGTTCGCGTCCACGCCGCTGAGCTGCGTCCAAGCGCCGGCGTTCCACAGCCACAACCCCGTGGCGCCGAAGTCGCCCGCGATCTCGCTTGTCCCGTTTCCGTCAGTATCGCCGCAGGCAAAGAAATCGGCGTTGACGCCGCTCACCTGAAACCAGCCGGTGCCCATGCGAACCCACAGACCCGTGGCCCCGAAATCGGCGACGATCTCCTGGCCGCCGAACGCGTCGAGAGGCGCGACAGCGACATAATCCGCGTTGATTCCGCTGATCTGCGCCCAGCCGCCGAAGTCATAAACCCACAGGCCCAGCGCCCCGAAATCGGCGATGACCTCTTCGTCGCCGCTGCCGTCGATGTCGCCCACCGCCAGCCCTTCGACATCATTACCTGAGATCTGCGCCCCTGTCCCGCCGTCCTCAAGCCAAAGCCCCCGGTCGCCCATGTCGACGACGATCTCATCGTCGGCGTTCCCGTCGATGTTCACGGTAACCAGGTTTTCCGGGTCTTCGGGGCTGCTCTGGCTCCAGCCACCTCCGCCATATATCCAAACCCCCAGAGTGCCGAAATCGACCGCCGCCTCGTCGCGATCATCTCCGTCGAAATCGCCCACGGCGTGCCGGGTGAGGACATCGGGAATGAAGGTGAGCTTGGCGACGAATCCATCGTTCGGCTGACTGTACGCGCGGATGGGCAGGCCGAACGTCCCGGTGCCCGTCCCGATGGCATAGAAATTCCGGTTCGTGTCGAGGGCGATGGCATTGCACCAGTCATCGCCGGCCCCGCCGACAAACATCAGGCCCTGTAATTCCCCGCTCAGGCCGAGCCGGACGCCAAACCCGTCCGTTCCCCCGCCGCCGAAGGGTTTATCCGGAGAGCCCCAGGTCGCCGTGCTGTAGCCGCTGATGTAGATGGAGCCTGATGTGGGAATGGCAACCGAGGTGCAGGCGTCGTCGCCCGGCCCGCCGATGAACGTGTGTCCCAGAAAGCTGCCGTCGAGCTCAAAGGCCGCCGCAAATCCATCCGATGTCCCGCCGGCGTAGGGGTTGACCGGAAATCCCCAGGTCGCGTCACTCATGCCCGCGATCAGGAGGATGTTCTGGGGACTGACCGTGATGCCGTAGGCGTAATCGTTTCCCGCCTGGCCGGAAAAGGTGTTCCATTGCAGGGCGCCGTCGCTCGTGTTGAGCTTGGCCACCGTGATGTCCGATGCCCCCGTATAGGCGTCGATCGGCGTCCCCCATGAGGACCGGCTCGAACCCGAGACATAGAGGCCGCCGCTGATGTCGAGGGCGACGCCGTAGGCGTTGTCGTCTCCCGTCCCGCCGTGAAAGGTGTTCCACTGCAGATAGCCGTTGTTGTCGACCTTGGCGATCGACCAGTCTCTGTAGCCCGCCGGAATCGCGACGAAGGGATTAACCGGCGCGCCCCAGGACGCATCGCTCGCTCCGACGACATAGCAGTTTCCGCCGGGATCGACCGTCATCGAGTTGTTGTAATCGTAGCCCGTGCCGCCCAGGAAGGTATTCCAGAGAAGAGTCCCGCTCGGGTTCAACTTCGCCACGAATTCATCCGGGGCGATCGTCGAAAACGGCCGGATGGGCGAACCCCAGGTCATATTGCTCTGTCCGGAGACGTAGATATTGCCGCTTGCGTCGAGGCCGATGGCAAACCCGACGTCGCTCATGTCCCCCCCCAGGAAGGTGTTCCAAAGGAGGGTCCCGTTGGAGCTCAGCTTGGCGACGAAGGCGTCGTAGTTTCCGGAGAACGCGCGAATCGGCGTCCCCCAGGTAGCGTTCCCGTGGCCGACGATGTAGATATTTCCGCTCGAATCCAGGGTGAGAGAGTTACCGGAATCATCTCCGGTGCCGCCGATGAAGGTGTTCCAGGTCAGGATGGGGCCCGCGGTATCCCCCATTCCTGATCCGATCGCCAGTGACGATAATACGAAAACCGCCGCCGTCAGATAGATTTTTTTCATTTCCCCCTCCTTCTTCTTGGCCTTCACCTCATATACCCCGGGCCGGAAGGCCGAAAACGGAACCCGGCACGAACCGCCGACACGACTCGCCGGGATTCGCGTCCCTGGACAGGAACTGAACGCCGCGCCGGCCGGCCGAGGCTGGCGTCTTTTAGCGAATCAGCGGGCATGCCCTTCCCCTGAAGCAAATCGAGGCCATTTTCTTGCAGGATACAATTATTCATTACGCGGAGAAAAGTCAAGCCGCCCAAGCGCTTATGGCGAGGACAACGGGACGTCTCGGCGGCCGGGGGAGCCTTTCCTGAATTCCCTTCTGTCAGCAAGAGCGACTCCCGCGCTTTTCATCTGTGAGCTGCCCAAATGTCAGCGGGGCGACTCCCCGGCCTGGCCGCAGGCTTGGGTTGAGATGACGGCGAAATAGCGGTTGAAGGCCCTCAAGAAAAGGGCGCCGAGCACGACGAACCCGCCGACGAGCGCCGCGCCCAGCCCGAATTTTCCGACATAGAGATCGCCGATGCCCAGGATCAGCGCGACGACCGCCCCAAACCCAAGGGCCGCGAGTAGGAACCCCTTGAGGAGCGGACGGCGTAATTCGGGAAAAATGTCTGGTCCGCAGGCCTGGCGCACCGGCCCCCAGAGCCCGAGCGGGCGGGCCTTGCGGTAGAAGGCCTTGAGGATCTCCATATCGTCAGGCTTCGTGGCCAGCGTCACGGCGATCCAAAGGGCGGTGGTCAGCGCAATGCCGGTCAGGGCGGACAGGTAGCCCACGGTGAACGTGCTGTCGACCTTCCTAACCTTCGTCCAGAAGACCTGGGCGCCGAGGAAGATGAGCGGGCCGCCGAGGGTGGCGGCCAGCCGGCCGTAGCGGTTGAACCTCCACCACCACCACTGGGCCCAGTTGGCCGAGAGCTCCGCCGAGCTGAGCCCCAGCATGAAGACCGCGACGCCCACGATGGAATTCGCCCTAACCGCGACGATAATGGCCAGGACGCAGATTACGGCCATGACCAGGCGTCCGACCTTGATCAGCTGCCGTTCGGCGGCCTTTTTGTTGAAGATAAAACGGTAGACGTCGCTGGCCACGACCTGGCCGCTGGCGTTGAGGTTGGCGCTGACCGTGGACATGACCGAGGCGATGAGCCCGGCCAGGACGAACCCGAGAAGCCCGGGGCCGAGGAACTGCCCGAGCATCCGGCCGTAGATGAGCTCGGGGTCGTGGCCGGGGGTGTAGGCGAGGGTGTGGAGGTCGGGCCAGAGGAGGATGCCGCCGAGAGCCGGCAGCGTGAGAAGGATAAGGAGGATGAAGAGCGTGATCTCCGTCGTGAAGTACATCCAGGCGGCGTCCTTTTCCGACTTGCAGGAGAGGATGCGCTGGCCTTCCGCCGGACCGCCCGCCGGGGAAATGTCCCCCCCGGCGCCGATCGAGGTGCCCAGCATCCAGGCCAGGACCGCCACGAGGCCCAGCCGTTCATCGCCAAGGGGCGGGATATTCCCGATGACGCCGGGACCGAACGTCGCGGCGAGTTTCTGACCCAGGGCCACGGGGCCGCCGAAATAGTCGAGGACCGCCACGGCCAGCATGATGTTGGCCGCGATCATGATCACCGATTGGATGATGTCCGTGCTGACGACGCCCTTGTACCCGGAGATATAGACATAGAAAAAGACAAAAGGGATGACGATGAGGATGGTGGTCGAGAGCTTCCAGTGGAAGAGCTGGCCGGCGATCTTGTGGATGCCCAGGATGCCCGCGCCCGTCCAGGCGACTGCGCCGATAAAGGCGCTCCGGCAGGCCGTCCAGACCCGAACGACCGAGGCGATGCTCCCGCCGTAGCGCAGGCTGTAGTACTCGGGGGCGGTGAACAGGCGCAGGCGGCGCCAAAAAGGCCCGAAGAGGATGCCGCAGATGAAGAACGCCAGCCCGAACCGGCTGAGGTACCACCACGAGAGATAAAGGCCGGTCGCCGCCATCATGCCGCAGTAAGCGGGGGGCACGTCCGAGTTCATGCAGGCCGCCGCGTAGGACACGCCGTTGGCCCAACCGGGCAGGCCGCGGCCGCCGAGAAAGTAGTTCTCCGAGCTTTTCTGGGCGAACTTGAAGTAATATAACCCGACGCCGAGCACCATGGCCAGCGAGGCAATGATGATGGCGATGTCGAGGGTCGAGACGCCGACGGTCAGGGAATCCACAGCCTGTGCTCCGGCGCGCTCATGATTTCCGCTTATATATCATCATGCCGGGGTTAGGCAAGAAACCGTTCCGGGGCAGGGAGACTGGGGCAGGATCATTCGAGGGCACGCCACGATTTCCCACAGCGACTTTTTGGAGGGAGGAAGCTGCGCTTCCCCCCTTCCAACGTTTGCTGCACTCACTGCCTCCCCTTCGCGGACTTCGTCCTGCGACCAAGGGGGCTTCCCCCCTTGGAACCTCCGCGCCTAGGCTTCGCCCAGGCGCGAAATCTCGCTCGATTCGAGCCTTCGACTCTCCGACCTTACCGGAGACACTTACCGGCTTCAGGTCCCTCCCTGATTCTGTACAGACCGGAGACATAGGTTACACATGTTCGGAGACATGGGTGACACTTCGATACAATGCATGGTGATCGTTCCGAAGGAGGCTCACCATGCCTTGGGAAGAGGTGACACTGATGTCTCAGAAGCGCGAGTTTATCAGATTGGCTGAGATATCCGATTCCCTAAGTGATGTTTGCCGGAGCTTTGGAATCAGCCGGAAGACCGGCTACAAATGGTCGGACCGATATCGGGCCATGGGGTTAGTGGGTCTCGAGGCGCCAGACAAGCCCATCCTGCTTGGGGCGGGCGGAAGATCAAACGATGGCTGGAGGATCGGGGGGCTGAGGGCCTCCCTGCGCCCAGCACGATTACGGCCATCCTCTGGCGGAATGGACGGATCGAACTTGAAGGGGGTATTCAGAGAGGACCGATGCGCCGGTTTGAATACGCCCAGCCCAACGACCTTTGGCAGATGGACTTCAAGGGTCCCTTTTGCGTTGAGGCTCAGCCGTGCCATCCCCTGACAGTCTTGGATGACCACTCGCGATTCTCGGTGATCTTGAAGGCCTGTGAAGATCGCAAGCGCGGCACCGTCAAAGGGCATCTCCGGGAAGCATTTGGCGTTTACGGGCTGCCGCAGGCCATCCTGGTGGATAATGGGGGGCTGGAAAATCGGAAGGGCCTTTTGTGGATATCCAGTTGGAATCAGCCCAAGCGAAACGGATGGGCTCTTCCATGTCTACTTTTGCCGGACGAAAATCAAAGAGATCGATCTTCGAAGGTTGTAGATAATGAAAAGATGTGTTACCCATGTCCCCGAACACCTGTTACCAGTGTCTCCGGTCTGTACAATTCCAAGGGGGGTTGGGTAGGTTAATATCTAAAAAAGGAGTCTCGTGAAGCGTCTCCGGAAATATCCGGGGAACCATGCCCGCTCAGGCTCTCATACGGCCCTCTTCGTGACCCCGCCCCAGCCTCCCTTCTCCAAAGTAGAGGGCTTGCGAAGGCGGGCGTCTTGAAATATAAAGACCCCGGGGACAGACCCCGGGGACAGGCCCCGGGCTTTACCTGGCCCCGCAAACTACAAAGGACCACAATATGAAGAGACGAGACTTCCTTCAACAAAACACCGTGTTGCTGGCGCTGGCGCCGCTGGCGGGACTCAACTCGGGAATGGTCCGCGACTTTCCGGCACCGAACCATAAGAATCTTGGGGACTGTCCCCGCATCGGGGACTGTCCCCAGGAAAAGACAGCTGTCACCGGCCCGCCCGGCTGGTGGGAAAGGGAGCCCCTGCTCATCTACGAAGTGTCCATGTTCACCTCGCCCGGCTACTCGATGAGCAATAACTGGCAGCAGAACGCCGACCCGGCGGTCGAGGCGGCCGACGTCTCGGCCGCGCATGCCCTGCAGACGCACCAGACGAGCATCCTCCCAGGCCATCTCACGAACCGCTTCGGCTATTTCAAGTCGCCGCGGTTCAAGGAGAACCGGCGTGATTACCTGGCGGCCTACCTCGAAAAATCGCGGGCGGCCGGCTTCCGGACGATCGTCTACTTCAACGTGCACGCGGTCAAGCCGGAGTTCGGCGCCGAGCGGCCGGAATGGCGCCAGGTCCGCCATGACGGCACGCTGCTCGACGGGATCTACGGCGTCGAGACGAGCTTCTGCGTCAATTCGCCCTGGCGCGATTGGGTGCGCGACGTCTGCCTCGACCTCTGCCAGTACCCGATTGACGGCATCTTCTTCGACGGCCCGTGCCTGTTCGCCAACTGCTGTTATTGCGCGCACTGCCGGGCGCTCTACCAGAAGACGTTCGGAAAGGAAATGCCGCCCAAGGCGCCGGGCCTCCCCGAGACGGGCGACCTGTCGCGCTTCCAGGCCGAGAGCCTCCGCCGGTTCCTCGAGCAGGCGAACACGGCCATCAAGAGCATCCGTCCGGACGTTCTTCTCTACTGCAATGCGGGGCCGCGCGAAGAGCCCCACTATCTCATCGGGCGGAACAACCGGGTCCTCATCCAAAGCCAGGATGTGCTGGCGGCCGAAGGCGGGTTCGTGTACGGCGAGCTCAGCAGCCAGCCCGCCTGGCGGGTCGGGTCGAACGCCAAGTATTATCAGACCCAGGCGGCCGGCAAGCCGACCCTGGTCTTCATGTCGCCGGCCCATGGCCCGTGGAAGAGCTCCTACTTGAGCGATCCCGAGCTCGAGCTGGCCTTTATCCAGGCGCCGGTCCACGGCTCGGGCATCTGGTTTTCAGCCTTCCACTGGTTCCCGGCAACCGCGGCGTACAAAAAGATCGCCTCGAACTTCAAATTCTTCTCGGATCACAAGGACATCTACTTCGGGACACGGTCACGGGCCGGCACGGCCATCGTCTGGCCGGCCGACGCGCTCGATTTCTATAAGAACCCGGCCGAAACGCCCGAGGCTCGACAGGGCCGGCAGCCGACCGGCGGCACGATCGATGAGTTCAACGGGTTATATGATGCCTTGATCCGGAGCGGGGTCCCCTGCGACATCCTGGACGAGGAAAGCCTGCGCCGGGAAGACATCGGCCGCTATGCGCTTCTCATCCTCCCCAACGCCGCCTGCACGGGGAAGGAGGCGGACGATCGGCTGCGGGAGTATGTCCGGGGCGGCGGGAACATCATCGCCTCTTACGAGACTTCGCTCTGCGACGAAGCCGGCCGCCGGCAAGACGATTTCGGCCTCGCCGATCTTTTCGGTGTCAGGCTTCTCCGGTCGTCCCTCAGGCCCTACCCGCACTTCTATTTTTACAGGAACAAGGACTGGGCCCGGCTCTTTGCCGGCGTCGAGGCCGAGCTCCTGCCGGCGCCGCAGGTCTCGTGCGAGGTCGCGGCCGGCCCGGCCAAGGCCGTCAGCCTGTTCTCGGTCAAGTTCAAAGGTTGGGACGGAAGCGAGATCCTGCCTTCCGAGTTCCCCGCCGTGACGGCCAATGAATTCGGGAAGGGACGGGCGGTCTACCTGGCCGCGCCGTTCGGCGAGCACTATTGGAAGTATAAGCAACCTGAAATACGGCTTCTCCTCGGCAACCTGTTCCGGTGGCTGGCGCCGCCGGCGGTCGTCATCGAGGGTGCGCCCGATACGGTCGAGGTCGCCCACCGCGAGACCGCGGACGGACGGGAGGTCATCACCCTGATCAACACAGCGGCGGCTTGACCCGGCCGTTCGAAGCGCTCGAGCCCATTGAGGACATCACGGTCAAACTGAACATCGGAGGCAGCTATCCCGAGAGAGGCGTCCCCGCCAAACGCGGGATGGGAAAGATGCGCGCCAGGGCCTTGAAACTCGGCCGGCCGCTCGAAACCCGCGGCCAGGACGAATGGCTGGTCATGCGTCTGCCGCGGCTCGAAATCTTCGAGACGATCGTCCTCGGCTGACGGGGGACGCTTCTGACTTGGGGGAACGTCCCCGACGAGCCACTCCGGTGCACCGGAGCCGGCTATTTCCAGAAAGTGATCTCCGGCGGCTTTCTTTCCATCGTGCTAAAGGCGACGGCCGGGTGGCCGACGGCGATCGGCGCGACGACCTGGTGATCGTCCGGAATGCCGAACAGGGTTTTGCCTTCGGGGGTGCCGAGATACATGCCGACAAAGCCCATCCAGCAAGTCCCCAGTCCGAACCCGCGGGCCGCCAGCATCAGGTTCTCGGCGCCGAGGGCGCAATCGATCTCCGCAGTCGGCCCCATATTCGGCCCGGCGCAGATGATGACGAGCGCGGTGGCCCCGTAGAAGACGTCGTAGGCCGGATCTTCGAACCTCTGGCGATATCTTTCGAGCGCCGGGGCTTTGTCCAGGACGCCGAGCAGGTGCTCCCTCGTCCGGGCGGACAAGTCGGCGAGAAGGCCGGCATCCTGGATGATGGCGAACCTCCAGGGCTGGGTGTTCATGCCGCACGGCGCCTGCACCGCGGCCTCGATCAGCTGCCGGACGAGATCGCGGTCCACAGGCCGGCGCTCGTAGGCGCGGATCGACCGGCGGGTGGTGATGGCTTCTTTGAGTTCCATGTTCTTGCGCTCCTTTCTCAGAAAATCCTGCACACTCAGCTCACATTACCTGTTCCGGTCGAGTACCGCCGGGGCCTTCAGCCCGTAGGCGTTGTTCCGGAGGACGATCCGGCTTTCCGGGGTCAGCGGCCAAGGGCCGATGACCTTTTCATCCGGCCGCTCGTGGGCGAACCAGTTGTGATCGATCCGCGCTTCCTCGCGCGGCACGCCGCGGATGACGACCGCCCGGTCGGACGAACCGAGGAAGGTGTTGTGGTGGATCAGGATCCGGTCGCCGGCGATCTCGGTGCCGTCTCTGCGGTCGCGGCCGCCGTGCATGTCGAAGTTATGGTTATAGGACGCTCCCAGCTCGACGTTGTTCCTGGCTTCATAGCTGTTCCCGGGGGCGCCCGTGCCGGCGATCGAATGACGGTTGAAATCAAACAGGTTGCACTCGATCAGGGATGAGATCGCCGCTCCGGCACCGTGCGCGATGCCGTAACCCAGGCCGTTCAGCTGGTTGTGATGGATGGAATTGTGGTGGATCCGATGGTTCTTGCCGCCGGCCAGGGAAACGGCCGAGACGCTCCAGCCCGAAAGCTCGCAGTTGTCGACTTCGAGACTGTCGGACTCGGTTTGGATGCCGGTCGACATCGGCAGGCGGTAGTAATAATCATGCTGCTGCTTGTCGTCGCCTCGGGCCGGGTTGAACGAGCGTTTGTGGTGCTCGAGCCGGCGCTTGGGGTCGGGCCCGCGCAGTCTCAGCCCGGTGACCCGCGCGCCCGGCCCCAGGATCCGCACCAGAGGCTTGGTGGCGAAGTTGTCGCTATAGATGAGGGCACCGGGCGACCCGTCGTGTCCCCTGTCCCCGGCCAAAGTCACGCCGGCGGGAATATCGATATGAAAGTCCTCGACAAAGATGAGGTCGGTACAGTCAAGCTCCACGTCTCCGGGGACGAAAATGGTTTGGCCGGATTTCACCTGTTTGAGCGCGGCGGCCAATTCGTCGACCGTGCGCACCGTGAAGTCACCGCTCAGGACGACCTTCGCGTATCCCGGGCCGCCGCCGATCGGACCGCGCGCGTCGGGCTTCGCTCCATAGATCTCCCCGCCGATCTGCACCCAAGTCTTGTCCGGTTTCGCCGGGGACTGGGCCCGCCGGGACGACCATCGCGGCGGAGAACAGAATTATGAGCCCGAAGGTGCATCTCTTCATGGTTACAGACATAAGCTCCTCCTGATCCCGATATCCGTCATAGTCCTGGATTGTAAATCTTATGGGGACAGGTCTCAAGAGAGATCTGTCCCAAAATCCTTAAGCTCCGGGCGCCGGGGGGACAGGTACGGGCCGGGGACAGGTAAAGCCCGGGGCCTGTCCCCATTAATAAGCGGGGAGGTCCGCAAGGATCCCCGCCCTATCCGCGAAGGTGAGGTAGAAGAGAATGCCGCGCATCGGATAGGAGAGTGCCCCCTCCGAGGTGGCGAAGCTCGTGCTATAGAGCTCGAACCGGTTCTGCCGGAGCTGGGTCATGATCAGCGGGTAGGGGAACTCGAGGAACTTCTTGTCGCCCGTGAACAGGTAGCCGAAATGGAACCCGCCCCAGGGCGTCGAACTGTAACCCGAACGGTAATCCGGGTGGGTGATGTACATCATCTCGCCGTCCGGAAACGAAGAGCCCCCGATGACGTATTCGGCGCACTTCAGATAGATGTCCTTCGCGGCAGGGTCCTGGGTGATGGCATGGTAGCGCCCGAGCGCCTCCATGGCGATCGTTTCGTGGAGGGGCGCCGAGGCGACATAGGGGCCGATCGTGATCGGCAGGGACCCGTTCTCGCGCTGGATCGACCCCAGGTCGCGGACGATCTTCGCGGCCTCGTCCCGATACCGGAGGTTTCCCGTTTCGTCATAGACCATGGTCAGCACCAGGATCGGCCAGGCCAGGTTCCGGGCGCCGTTCCACTTGGCGTTATAGCCCGGCGAGATCCAGCCGGCCTGCCGCGCGCGCAAAATATGCTCGGCCATGCCCTCGGCCAGTCTCAGGTAGCGCTCCTCGCCCGTCAGGTGATAGGTCATGATCAGGCCCTCGACCCACTCGTGGTTCGGGCAGACGCTCGTCCCCGGGATGGCCTCGGCGTTGTACTGGACATGGTTCGGCCCGTGGATTCGGACGCCGCCAACCTCGACCGGCGTCCGCGTCGAGTGATGGACGATGTCGATGTCCGCCGTATGGAGCGCGGCCGACCGTCCGCGCTGCCAGTAGCGCCTCTCGCCCGACCGCAGGAAAAGGAGGTAGCAGACCCAGGACGTGTCGTAAGCGTTGTTCTGGGTGAAGCTCCCGCGCTCGCCCGTCCCCGGCCCCATCGTGTCGCCATAGTCGATCATCCCCCGCCCGACGCCGGACTCGTAGCGGATGAATCCGTTGCGGATGGCCCGCTCGATCATCGGATATTTTTTCGGGCTGTAGGGGAAGAGGTCGCCGAGGAGACCGCTCTCGACATGATACGGCGACCAGGGGATGACCTGGGCCTGCCACTTGAAGCAGAGGTCGCGCGACGCCGGCGTCGAGGCCGGTGCCGCCGTGGAAATAGAGGAGCATGGTCTGCGTTTTCTGCCAGCCCTGGTGGAAGGCCAGCGGCTTTTTCTCGCCGGCCGGATAGAGGTCGATGTCGACGCGGTCGGCCGCGACGCGGACCGCCTTGGGATTGTTCTGGCTCATCTCCTGGATCGGAGACCGTGAGCCCGCCTTCGGGCGTCGAGGAATCCGCCCACCAGCGCGCCCTCACCTCGCTCTCGTATCCCGGGCCGAGGATCTCCGTCCCGTCCGCCTTGAAGATCTTGGCCCCGCCGAAAACGCCGAAGAAATCGTCGGCGCCGGAGGAGATCGAGAACGGTTCGCGGAACTCGTAGTACTTGTCGATCTTGTATTCGGAGGTGAGCCCGAGGTAGGGCGCCCGGCTCGGGGCGAGCGGCAGGCCGAGGGTGATCGCGGCGATGTCGGTGGTCTCGGAGCTCTCACGGTTGGTGAAGCTGTACTCGACCTCGAACCACGGCGCGCCGGCGTAGAAAAAGAACCTGGCGGAATAATCGAAGAGCGCTTGCACCGGAGGCCGCCCAATGCCGGCCCTCGGTCCGGACGATCGCCCGGAGCGGCCCGCTCTCCTCGACCGTCAGGCGGACGGCCTGGCCGGCCGGCGCCTCGTAGGTTTTCCCGTCAGGCGTTTTGATCGCGAACCCGTTCTTTCGCGATGGGTCGAGCGCCTCGCGGCCTTTGATCTTGACGCTGTCGATGAGGTTCGCGCCGCCCGCGGAGAACACGACCGCCAAGTCGCCGCACGTAACGCCCACCCTGCCGCCTTTCTCCTCGACCCGAAGCTGCATCTGGCCCGTCACGGCCGGCGCCTTCGTTCCGGCATTCCACTCGAGCCGCCATTCGGCGACCGCCTGGCGCTTCAGGTCGGCGAGGAAGAGGACGTGCGCCCAGCGGATCGAACCGTCGGGCCAGCGGCTCAAGCCCTTCGCCTGCACCGGAACGGGCCGTCCGTCCGGCGTCAGCACCACAAGCGAGCCGAGGTCCTTGAGCTCGCCCTTGGCGAACGGGAACCCGAGGCTCACGGGCCAATCCGCCCGGTCAAGCCCGACCGGCTCCTCGAGGCGGATGACGGCCTGCCCGGCGCCGGCCAGGGCGGTCAAGACTCCCAGAAGGAATATGCACAACGTGATCGGCTTTTTCATGTCCATAATTCTATTCAAGCTTGGGCGAGTTCGCAAACGGTCGACCGGAGAGGCAAGGGGATGGGCATACCCCCCAGAAAAAACGACGACAAACCCCAGGAGGGGGATTGTACCCGGAATCTCAGGACCGTGCCGAACCCGTCACTCCAGCACTCTGGCAAAGCACCCTGGGTCGGGGGCATACCGCCCTGAAGACCCCCGGCCTCGTTGCCTGAAACACTTTCCTAGACTTTAATCTTAAATATTACCCACCCTATGCCCTCCCTATACAGGGAGGGAATAAGGTCAGCGTCTCAGGAGAGGTCGGAGGGGGGCCCATCGTCGGACGATGGGGGAACCGACGGGACTGGTTCCCGGGGGTCCGGGGGGAGAAGGGTGGCATGCCCCCGGTTCCGGGTGCTTTTGACAATCCAGCGGACGTCTCCTATATTGGCGGCATGTCGAACGCCAAGAATAAGACTGCCCTATGATCTTTTTCTGCGCCATCACCGCAGCGGTTTTGATTCTCGCGCTCGCGCCCGGCTGCCGGGTCAAAGACGAGCACCCGGCGCAGAAGCGCCTCCAGGCTGCCGTCCACCCGACGGTCTACGTCACCCCGGCCGATATCGAGCGGGCCCGTCAGAACTCCGCCCGATATCCGTGGGCCAAAGCCATCGCCGATGGCATCCTCGCGGTGGCCGACGAGTGGGCCGCCAGGGACGACGCCTGGATCCTCGCCCAAGTTCCCGGCAAGGGCGCCTGCTTCGCCTACGGGTTCACCGGCTGTCCGATCTGCGGCGCAAGCTTCGGCATGTGGGACAAGGCCCGGGCCTCCTTCGACAACCCCGGCCACGTCACCTGCGCCAACGGCCATGTCCTGCCGGACGCCGCCCATCCCGACCCCGGCACCGGCTGGGTCGCTCCCGACGGCCGCATCCACTATTTCGTCGGCTCCTACAACGCCTGGGTGATCGAGAAGCTCACGCTCACCGCCGCCGAGAATCTGGCCTACGCTTATTCCCTGACCGGCGACGACCGCTGCGCGGCCAAGGCGGCGCTCATCCTCGACGCCGTCGCCTCGATCTACCCCTCATGCGACAAGGGGTCATGGGATTACCCCTCGACCCCGCCGAGCGGACGGCTCGACCGGCCCTGGTACCAGGTCTCTCGCGTCCTCGTCCGCCTCATCGACCACTACGACCAGATCTACAACAGCTCTTCCCTCGATCAGCCGTCGCTGACGGCGGGATTGACCCGGCGGCAGAACATCGAGACCAACATGCTCCGGAACGGCGCCGCCTACTGCTACGAGCAGTCCCAGGCCGGCGGCCTCAACAACGGCGAGGCCGATTACATCCGCGGCACCCTCGCCGCCGGCATCCTGCTCGATATCCCGGAGTACATCAGCTGGGCGGTCGACGGTCCCTACGGCATCTATTCGCTCCTCGAGAACAACATCAGCCGGGACGGCCAGTACTACGAGTCCTCGCCCCTCTACTCCGACCACGCCCGGAACCTCTACGTGACCTACGCCGAGCCGCTCCTCAACTGCCGCCGGGAGCCCTACCCGAACGGCCTCGACCTCTACGCGCATCCGAAAATGCGGGCGGCCCTGACCCTGCTCAACCTGTCGATCGCCGGCGCCGGGCATCTCCCGCCCTACGGCGACACCATGCCCGACCTCTCGCGCCTCGACCCGGGGCCGACGCCGGAGAACACGAGCGACCTGATGGCCGCCAGGAGGCTCTACGAGCGAACCCCCGACAGCCCCGAAAAGACCAGGGCGGCGGCGCTGCGGTATTATCTGGCCGACAGCCCCGCGGGCAAGCCACAGGGCGAGGCGGGCGACCCCAACTGGCTGCTTTTCCACCAGACCGAGCTGCCGGCGCAGGTCCCGCCGCTTCCGGCCGAGCTCGAGCGCCGGATCACCGGCACGCACTTTCTCGGCCAGGAAGGCCTCGGGCTCCTGCGGACAGGCAAGCGCGCCGAGACCGCACTCCTCCTCCGGTTCGGACCGTCCCTCAACCACGGCCACTACGACGACCTCGGCTATAATCTGTTTGGGCTCGGCTATGAGCTCACTTACGACCTGGGCTACGAGTACGCCAACACCCACACGGAAGTCGGGTTCGCCAAGCAGACTACGAGCCACAACCTGGTCGTCGTCGACGAGACATCGCAGCAGGGTCTAACGGGGGGGAGCCTGCACCTTTTCGCCGACTTCCCGGGAGTCAAAGTCATCGAGGCCTCATCGGAAAACTCGTACGCCGGGAAGGGTGTTTCCCTCTACCGCCGGACAATGGCCCTCGTCGGCGAAGGGCCGGGCGCGTTCCTGGTCGACATCTTACGCGTCAAGGGCGGCAGCCGTCACGACTATCTCACCCATTTCCGGGGCGGGCTCGGGAACCTGGCCGGGGTGGCGCTCGGCCGGGCGGACCGCGGCTCGCTGGCCGGCCCCGAATTCGCCTGGGGAAGCCGGCAGCTCAACGACGGCGACATGGAAGGCCATCCCCAGCAATACTACTGGAACCCGCCGCCGGGGAACGGCTACGGGTTCCTCGTCCATCCGCGCCGTGGCAAGATGAACGGCGCCGTGAGCGCCGAGTGGCAGGTGGATAAGGACGCGCACGTCCGGATGATCCTGGCCCCCGGCCCGCAGACCGAGATCGTCGCGGCGGATGCGCCCGGCATCAAACCCATCTTTCCCCGGGCCGATTTCGTCATCGCCCGCCGGAGAGGCAAGAATCTTTCGAGCTCGTTCGCCTCGGTCGTCGAGCCGTTCGTGGAAAGCCCGTCGGTCCAGGGTGTTGAAGACGTGCCGTTGTCGGGCGAACCGGACCGGATCGCGGCCCGTGCCCTTGTCATCAGCCGCTCGGACGGAACGAAGGACTATCTTTACAGCGCCCTCGACGACGGAACAAGGACTGGCGGTAGCCTGTCGTTCGGCGGCAGGTTCGTCCTGGCCCGCGTGAAAGACGGCGCGCTCGAGGCGCTCTATCTTATCGGCGCTCAGGAGTTCCAGGGTTTCGGCTGGACGGTCAAGCCCGGGACGGCCGGCTGGGACAGCGACGTCGAAAGCGTGGATATCGCGGGAAGCGCCCTGACGACCTCCGCGGACCTCCCCGACGACGGCCGCCTCGACGGCGCCATGATCATTTTCTCGAACCCCGGCTACTCAAGAGCGACGTCCTACCGCATCGCCAAGATCACAAAAGAGGCCGGCCGGACCAGGATCCTCCTCGACGAGACGGTCGTTCTCGGCAAGGGCGAAGCGACCGAGGTCAAGGGGCAGAAAACGCTGGTCAGCCGCATCCCCCATGAGTACGCGCGGTCCGTATACCGGCAGGAATCGGGATTCTTCCGGGGCAAACGCATTCTGTCCGCGTCGGGCGCCGAGACGAAGATCCTTCGCGCCACGCCGGGAAAGACGCTCGAGCTCGAGGTCGAGGCTGCGTCCGTGTTCAAGCCCGGCGAGGTCTTCCACTATATCGATATCCAGCAGGGTGACAAGTTCCGGGTGGACGCGATCGGCCGCCTCGAGCGGCTGCCCTCGGGTGAGTATCAGTACACGGGCACGGCCGGGGCGGATATTCAACCTCCCGACAACGTCCGCCTGCTGCCCGGGACAGTCCGTTGATCGGACTCTCCCCCAAAATGCTCATCCTCCCTTGAGGACGGAAGTGAGGGCGGAGGGAGAGGAAGCGCTAAAGCCAGTTTTCGACCACGAGCCGGGGAATGTTTTTGTAGTGCTTTTCATTGCCCGTGATCAGGATCAGCTTGTGCTGGAGGGCGATCGCGGCGATCCGGAGATCCGGCTCGCCGACGCTCCGCCCTTTCTTTTCCAGAGCGGCCTTCATGACCCCAAAAACCTTGCCGCTGCCTTCATCGAAAGGCAGGATCTCGAGCTGGGGAAAGACCCTGGCTTCAAAGGCTTGGATGATCCGCTCCCGGTGCGGCGATCGGGACGCCCCGTAATAGATCTCGCCGATGTTGACGGCTGTCGTGAACTGGAGGTCGGGGGGCGCCGCAGCGAGCTTCGCCAGAAGTCGGGAGGAGGGCGCCGCCTTGACGATATTGCTCAGGATGTCGGTATCGAAAAGATACATCAGAGGTGGACCTCTCGACTTTCTTCCTTCTCTCTCTCTTCATAGATCGCCCGGCACATGTCGTCGATTTCCCGGTCCAGGCCGGCCAGCGCCCCGCGCGCCAAGATCAACCCCCGGTCCTTTTTTCCCAGTTCCTGATATTCCTCGAAGGGCATGATGACGGCGACCTCCTTTCCTTTTCTGGTCAGCACGATGGTGTCCCTTTTATGAATCAGACGAGCGACGAGCTCCGATAATCTCGCCTTGGCCTCGGTGATCGTATAAACGTTGCGCATCGCTACCTCCAAGTATACCATAGTCTATTAGACTATATATCTCAAATCGAAACGAAAGGATCTCCGCGACCATGTCCCCGAGAACGGGCGGCCTGGCCTAGTGGAGATAAGTTTTGACGTCGGGGAAAAGAAGCGCCTGGATCTCGGGCCGGTCGAGGTTCTCCGGCGTGACCAGGGTTTCGCCCGTGTCGACCTTGGGTTCGACGGGTTCGCCCTTCCGGTGGGCGACGATCGCCTTGACGCCCAGGTAGCCCATGGCGAACGGATTCTGGACGACCAGGCCGTGGATGTAGCCGCTGCGCATCCCGTCGACCAGCTTCTGCGAGCTGTCGAAACCGACGAACTTGATCTTGCCCGCCAGCCCCTTGCTCTCCAGGGCGCGCAGCGTCCCGAAACTCGTGGACTCGTTGGGACAGAAGATCCCCTCGACATCGGGGAACCGGTTGAGCAGGTTCTCGAGCGTCTGGTACGCGGATTCGACCGTGACGCCGGCGTAGAGATCTTTGGTCAGGAACTCGACGGCCGGAAAGTCCTTCTGCATCGTCTCCAGGAAACCATCTTCGCGGAGGGTGGAGCTCTCCGATCCCTCGAGGCAGCGGATGAGGAAGATCTTCCCCTTCCCGCCGAGAAGTTGGCCGAGCCGTTCGGCGCCCAGGACGCCGCCCTTGTAGTTGTCGGTCGCGATATAGCTGACGTAGCCGCCGCCGAGGAGCGGCGAATCGATGATCACGACGGGGATATTTTCCTGGCCCGCCTCCTCGACCGGCCGGACGAGGGCCTTGTTGTCGAGCGGCGCCAGCACGATGCCGTCCACGCCGCGGTTGATCATGTCCTCGACGACGCTGATCTGGCCGGCGCGGTCGTCTTCCTTGTTGGCCCCTTTCCAGATGACCTCGACGCCCAGCTCGCCGCCGGCCTTGACGGCGCCGGCATGGATGGCGTTCCAGAACTCATGGGTCATGCCCTTGGGGATGACGGCGATCTTGAGCGTCTTGGGCGATCCGGCCTCCTTGCCTGACGAGCAGGCGGCCGGGATGAGGGCCAGGATCAGAAGCGATAAAACCGGGACAAGAGCCCAGGCTGCAGGATAAGAAACGCGACGGATCGATCTGAGTTTCATGATGGTCACTCTCGGCTTGAATTCCTCCCGAATCTAACAAAACCCCGCCGCCCTGTCAAAAACCCGATCCCGGCTGTCATGGACCGTCCCCGCCGTACGATCACAATCTCGAAGTGCCGGACGGCAATGCGCCCTATCCCCCCGGCGCCAAGGCGAACTGGTAGCCAAGAGTTTTCTTAGAGATTTCGCAGAATAGCGGCTCCGAGTTGCTCCGCCGCTATTCTGATAGTCGCTCCGAAGACTCCGCTTCCCGCCGGTCCCCCTCCGCTACGGGGGGCTTCGGGGCGCTATCCCCATCCGGCCCTTCTCGGGGGCTCCGGGCGCGCAGGGGCTGGCGCCGCGCCACCCCACTTTGTTCTCGCTGGCATCACCTGAAAAGAGATTGCCCTCGATTCAACTTGACAGCGCTGGGCGCGAGGCCATATTCTGGCCGCCGTGGCCGGAAGGCCTGTTCAGAGAACGAAGGAGAAACGCCCGATGTCCTCGCCAGAAAAAGCCGTCATCGCTGCTGACAGCGCCGCCGACAACTGGTCGGATGCCGATGCCCCCGCTCGCGGCTCGGGGTTCTTCCTCGCCTCCGTTTGTCTCGTGGCGTCGCTCGGAGGGTTCCTGTTCGGGTTCGACACGGCGGTCATCTCGGGGACCTTCGGTTTTGTCGAGAAACAGTTCGGCCTGAGCAAGTTCGCCCTCGGCTGGTTCGGGAGCGCCGCCCTGGTGGGCTGCATCCTGGGCGCCATGGTCGCCGGCTGGCTGGGCGACAGGTTCGGCCGGCGGCCGGTGCTCATCGCGGGCGGCGCGACGTTCCTCTTCTCCGCACTGTACACGACCATCCCGAGACACCTTCTCCATGCTGATCGCCGCCCGGATCGTGGGCGGGATCGGCGTCGGCGTCGCCTCGGTCCTCGCGCCCATCTACATCTCGGAGTTCGCCCCGCCCAAGATCCGCGGCCGGCTGGCGGCGCTTTTCCAGCTCTCGATCGTCATCGGCATACTCCTCGCCTACACGTCGAACTGGGCGGTCGTCAGGTTTTCCGAGACCCATCAGGCGGCCTTCGGCGGCGCGGGCTTCCTCCACCGCATCCTCGTCAGCGAAGTCTGGCGGGGCATGTTCGCCATGCTCATGATCCCGAACATCCTCTTCATCCTGCTTCTGCTCTTCGTCCCGGAAAGCCCCCGCTGGCTGATCGAGAACGGCCGGCTCAAGCGGGGATTCCTGATCCTGGCGCGGGTGGGCGGCCGCGAGACGGCCCGGGCGGAGATGAAGGAGATCCAGGGCGCGGCGGAGTGCGAGGAGGGTTCTCTCCGCGAGCTCCTCAAGCCCGGGCTTCGCCTGGCTCTCATCGCCGGGTTGGGCGTGGCCATCTTCAGCCAGCTCACCGGCGTCAACACGGTCGTCTATTACGGACCGACGATCCTCGAAAAGGCGGGCCTCAAGGTCGGCGGGGCGCTCCAGTACCAGGTCGCGCTCGGGTTCAGCAACCTCATCTTCACCCTGGTCGCGATCTGGAAGGTCGACACTTGGGGCCGGCGGCCGCTTCTCATCCGGGGCATGGCCGGGGTCACGCTGACTCTCGGGATCATCGCCCTGCTTTTCACCCTGGACCTCGCCTCGGGGATTTGGCTGGTCGTGGCGCTCGGAGCGTTCATGGCCTGCGTCTCGGTCTCGATCTGCGGCGTCATCTGGGTGATCCTGCCCGAGATCTTTCCCAACCGCGTCCGGGGGCGGGCGATGTCGATCACCGTATTCGCCGTTTGGGCGACGAACGCCGTCATCGCCTTCCTGTTCCCCTGGTTCGTGAACCGGTTCGGAATGGACATCGGGTTCTTTACGTTCTCGGCCCTCTGCCTCGTGGCCACGATCTTCTTCTGGCGGATGGTCCCCGAGACCAAGGGCCGGAGCCTGGAGGAGATCGAGCGGCACTGGCTCGAGCAAGGGGGTAAGAGATGAGGACGCCCGAGGAACGAAAACGGCTGCGCGATGTCTATCGTGACGGGTTGCTTCGCGACACCATCCCCTTCTGGTTCCCGCGCTCGGTGGACGAGGAGCACGGCGGGTTCCTGACCTGCTTCGACCGCGACGGCTCCCTCCTCCAGACCGACAAGTCCGTCTGGTTCCAGGGGCGCTTCACCTGGATGCTGGCCACCCTCTACAACACCGTGGAGCGCAAAGAGGAGTGGCTCAGCCTCGCCCGCCACGGCGTCGATTTCCTCCACGAGCGGTGCTTCGACACGGACGGCCGGATGTTCTTCAGCCTGACCCGCGAGGGCCGGCCGCTCCGCAAGCGCCGCTATATTTTCTCCGAGATCTTCGCCATCATCGCCCTGGCCGCCTACGGGCAGGCCGCCCGGGACGACGGCGCGAAAAAAGAGGCGCTCGACCTCTTCAAGCGCGTCCTCAACTACCTCGAAACCCCGGGCGCCCTCCCGCCGAAGACCAACCCCGAGGTCCGGCCGATGAAGGGCCTGTCGATCCCGATGTGCCTGCTCGTGACGGCCCAGGAGCTCCGGAAAGCCGTTCCCGACCCCCTCCTCGACGAGGTCATCGACCGCAACATCGCCGAGGTCGAGCGCGACTTCATGAAGCCCGAGTTCAAGTGCGTCCTCGAGACTGTCGGGCCCCAAGGGCGAGTTCCTGGACAACTTCGACGGCCGCCTCGTGCTGCCGGGCCACGCCATCGAGGTCGGCTGGTTCATCCTCGAGGAGGCGCGCCTCCGGAACGGCAACCGCCGCCTGATCGACATCGGCACGAAGATCATCGACTGGTCGATGGAGCTCGGCTGGGACCGCGAGTGCGGCGGTCTCTTCTACTTCCGCGACGCGAAAGGGCGGCCCGCGACCGAGTACTGGCACGACATGAAGTTCTGGTGGCCGCACAACGAGGCGATCATCGGCTCGCTCCTGGCCTACCAGCTCACGGGCGACGAGAAGTACGCCCGCTGGCACCAGGCCGTCCACGACTGGGCGCATGCGCATTTCCCCGATCCCATCCACGGCGAATGGTTCGGCTACCTGCACCGCGACGGCAGCGTCTCGACGACCCTCAAGGGCAACATGTGGAAGGGCTTCTTCCACCTGCCGCGGATGCAGTGGTACTGCTGGCAGCGGCTCGAGGAGATGGGGGTTTAGGCCGCCGCAGGACGCCAGGCCGGATACCGCCTGACTCGCCCGATTCATCTCAGGGTATATCTCTTTTTATCGAACTTATTCTCACATAAAAAGAGGTGCTATCGTTATCTAATAATAACTGCTATTGTTGCGTAAAGTATTTGCTATAATGGCCGGCTCGGAGGAAACGAGATGGATTTCAGCGCCCGCCTCTCACTGACCGGCTGGGACTGGGCGATCTGCATCGCCCTGATCGCCATCAGCCTCGCCGCCGGTCTCTACATCTCGGCCCGGATGCGGTCGTCGGCCGATTCGAGCTCGTTTTTCCTGGCGGGCCGCCGCCTGGCCTGGCCGATCGTCGGGGCGTCGCTGTTCGCGACGAACATCGGCGCCGAGCACCTGGTCGGCCTCTCCGGGGATGCCTACCGCTACGGCATCAGCGCCTCGTCGGTCGAGCTGACGACGGCCATCACGCTCGGGATGACCTGCGCCTTCCTCCTTCCCCAGTACATAAAAAACAAGGTCTTCACCATTCCGGGGTTCCTTGAGCTCCGGTTCAACCGCGCGGCCCGCTCGTTTTTTTCGGGGCTGATGCTCGTTATCTCGATCATGACCAAGATGGCCTTCTGCCTTTTCGCAGGGGCGCTCGTCCTCAACAGCCTGGTCGGCTGGGGGGTCATGAAGGTCGTCATCGGCCTGGGGATCATCTGCGCCGTGGTCACCATCATCGGCGGGTTCGCCGCCGTGGCCTACACCGATTCCATCCAGACGCTGATCATGGTCGTCGGATCGGGCGCCGGGTTCGTCATCGGCCTGGTCAAGGCCGGCGGCTGGGCGGGCCTCCAGGCTAAAGTCCCGGAGATGATGCACATCGCCAAGCCGGTGACCGACCCGAATTTCCCGTTCTGGGGCGTCATCATCACCTCGTTCGCCGCCGGCACTTTTTATTGGGGTATGGACCAAGTGAACGTCCAACGGCTGCTGGGCGCCCCGAACCTCAGGCAGGCCCGCTGGGGGGCGATGTTCTCGACCCTGCTCAAGCTCCTGCCGGTGTTCATCTTCGCCATGCCCGGCGTGATCTGCGCGGCGCTCTATCCGGGCCAGGAGCCCAAGACGACCTTCATCACCTTTCTCAACAACATCCTGCCGTCCGGCCTGCGGGGGATGGTCCTGGCGGCGCTCCTGGCGGCCCTCATCTCGTCGATCCTTTCGGTCATGAACTCGACCTCGACCCTTGTGGTCAAGGACTTCATCGTGCGGTCGCGGCCGAAGACATCGGAGAAAGCCCAGGTCTTCTGGGGCCGGGTGGCGATCGCCGTTATCACCTGCCTGGGCATCAGCGCCGCCTATCTCGTCTACAAGAACCAGGAAGGCCTGTATAAGTACCTCCAGGCCATGTCGATGTTCCTCGTCATGCCGCTCTTCCCCGGCATTTTCTTCGGCGTCACGAGCAAAAGGGTGACCGTGGCGGGCGCGATGGCCTCGTTCGTGGCCGGGTTCGGCGTGGCCGCTCTCTACGTCACCGACCAGATCATCGGCATGATCAGCGGGCCCGCGGCGGCGAAAGCCGCCTTCCCATTCCTGCACTACACAATGACCGAGAATTACACCTGGCGCGGCGTGTGGGGGACGCTCATCATCATCGCCGTGCTGTTCCTGGTTTCGGCGTTCACCAAAAAATCGCCGCCCGAGAAGCTCGAGACGACAACTTTCAACTGGAAGGCCAAATGGGAGTCGTTCGAGGGCTGGAAAGATTGGCGGCTTCAGCTCGCCGTCCTCAGTCTCATCACCATCGGCATCTACTGGTGGATGCGCTGATCAATTGGTGACAGGATATCAATTCCCCAATTCTTTTTATTCCCCGAGACAGGCTTCAGCACGGCCGTTTTCACGGCGGCGAACGGTGATCACTTCAGCGGGGCAAGGGAATAAGTCGCGCCGGCCCGTTCACTGGCGGTCAAAAACAAGCGTCTGGTCGACGGCCCGCCCCTGACCCTGGAACTGGCGGGCGATGGTCAGCGTCTTGCCATCGGGGGAAAGCGCCCACTTGTCGATGAGCATAATGTCCGTGTTGCCGAACTTGCCCCACGTCCGCATGACCATGACTGCGCCATCCCAGCTGATGGCCGAGG
This sequence comes from Candidatus Aminicenantota bacterium, assembly GCA_963764885.1. Taxonomy (GTDB): domain Bacteria; phylum Acidobacteriota; class Aminicenantia; order Aminicenantales; family UBA8522; genus CAVSCD01. The sequence goes on along the minus strand of CAVXUH010000007.1, from coordinate 688,981 downwards.
TCATCGGGTTGCCCAGCACATCGTTGACGGCATCCTGACCGTCGGTCGTGTAGCGGGCAACACCGTGTACCGTCCCCCGCTCGTTGATCTCATCGATCGTAACGACAAGTTCGGTCCCTTTGTGCTCGACCCGCTGCACCTTGCTCTGGGGCGGCCGCTCGCCGGCGAGCTCGCTCCGGTAGGCGTTCAGGGCCCAGGTGCCCGAGAAGTCCGGAGGGCCGGCCGCCGCCCTCCCCGCGCCGGCCAGGGCAATCATGACTATGCCGCAAAGAAGGCGCTGAGAGTTCATCTTCTGTCTTCAGTGTCTCCAAGGATGACGGTCAACGGTCATTTCATAACACCGCGGCGCCGCCGAAGGCAGGCTTTCTCTGCGGCATCGGCAAAGTTATCGGGACGTGTGGGGCGCCGTTATATGCCGCGGCGGATGCCCAGAGAATAGGGCGGGAAAAACCGTTTGTCAATCGCCCCCTCCCCGCCCAAGATTGCCGATAGAAACAGAAGTCGTTGACTTATATGTCATTGCGAGTCTCCCACGGGGACGTGGCCATCTCATTGTCGGTTGTTGAGATCACCACGCTTCGATCGTGTTGGCATTTTTCTATCGGCAAATTTCGGTCCCCACACGGATCACGCCCATCTCTTCGACCGGCCCAGCCGGCACGATGCTGTTGCCAGGGAAGGCATATTGACATCCGCCTCAGGGATTTATATTCTGCCATTGCCCATTTGCAGAAGACCGAGGTCATCTGCGGCATCGCGGCCGCCCGGTTTCGTTCAAGGCACTCGCGAGGTGCCGAGGGAGAGGAGGGGATCATGACAAAGGCGCTTTCCAGGACTATCATCATCGGCATCGCTCTGTGCCTGTTTCCCATCCATGACATGATCATGCCGACCGGGGGAACTCTCTCGGCCGCCCAAGTCAGCGGGGCGGCGGCCAACCCCTTGCCGGCGGCCGGCCCATTCCTCATCTGGAATACGTTCCTGGGCGGGGCGATCGAAAGCCATGGCCACGCCGTCGTCCTGGATGCCAACAAGAATATCTACGTTGTCGGCATCAGCAATTATTCCTGGGGCACGCCGGTCCGCGCTTACTCCGGCGCCAATTTTGACGCCTTCGTCGCCAAGCTGAGCCCGGGCGGCGCCCTGCTCTGGAACACGTTCCTGGGGGGGACGGCGACGACATGTCCCACTCGATCGCCCTCGATCCGGCCGGCAACGTCTATGTCGCCGGCACGGCCAACCTCACTTGGGGCTCCCCGGTCCGGGCCTTCCAGGGAGGGATGCATGATATCTGGGCCGCCAAGCTCGACGCCAACGGCGGCCTGCAATGGAGCACCTTCCTCGGGGGCGACCAGAGCGATACGCCCGGGGCGATCGCCGTTGATGGCTCAGGGAACATCTATGTCTGCGGGGAAAGCGTGGCCACCTGGGGGACGCCGGTCGCGCCGTTCTCCGATTACGATAGTTTCCTGGCCAGGCTCAACGGCGCCGGCGCGCTCCAGTGGAACACGTTTTTCGGAGGCTCGGAAGGCGCTACCGCCTGGGATGTGGCGGCGGACGAGAGCGGCGGCGCTTTCGTCACGGGCACGAGCGACTCGTCCTGGGGCTCGCCCATCCGTCCCTTTACGGGCAATTCGGACGCGTTCGTCGCCAAGTTCGACGGCGGAGGCGCGCCGGTGTGGAACACCTTCCTGGGCTCCCCGGGCAACAATGTCGTCGCCTATCGCATCGAGACCGACGTCAAGGGGGATATCTATATCGCCGGCCTGAGCAACGATTCCTGGGGCTCGCCGGTCAATCCCTTTGCAGGATCCATGGACGGTTTCGCTGCCAAGCTCAGCGCGGGCGGCGGCCTCCTGTGGAACTCTTTCCTCGGGGGCGCCGACATGGACATGGCCGAGGCGATCGCCGTGGACGGCAGCGGCAACGTCTTTGTGGGCGGCTACAGCTACGCGGGTTGGGGGACTCCAGCGAACCCCTACTATGGGCTCGACGGCCCGGACATCTTCGCGGCCAAGCTCGACGGCGGCGGCACCCTGGCTTGGAACACCTTTTTGCCGAGCACCGATTGGGCGATCAACTACTGGGGCATGGGCATTGCCGTGGACGGGGCGGGCGGCACCTTCGTGACGGGGACAAGCGAGGGATCCTTCGGCACCCCGATCCGCGCCTTTTCTGGCCTCTACGATGCCTACCTGGTTAAGCTCGGCGAGGACCCGGTGTGGCGGCGGCGGCATACCGTGGGAGATTTTGACGGCGACGGGGCCGCCGAGCTCGCCGTGGACTTCGGGGCGACGGGCGCCTGGCTGTATAACGGCGGCTCCTGGTCGCAGCTCACGGCGGCCAACCCCGAGAGCCTGGTCGCCGCCGACGTCGACGGCGACAGCGTCGACGAGATCCTCGCCGACCTCGGCGGCGGAGGGCTGTGGCTGTGGAACGCGGGCGCCTGGAATCAGTTGAGCGGCGTCAACGTCGACAGCCTGGCGGCCGGGGATGTCGATGTCGACGGCGCGGACGAGGTCGTCGGCGACTTCGGCGCCGTCGGCCTCTGGCTCAATAACGGCGGCGCCTGGACCCAGCTCAGCGGCGTCAATGTTGAACAAGTGACCGTCGCCAACGTCAACGGCTTGGACGGGGACGAGATCATCGGCGACTTCGGCGCCGTCGGGCTGTGGCTGTGGAACGGCGGCGCCTGGACCCAGCTCAGCGGGGTGAACGCCGATTACATGACATCCGGCGACTGGGCCGGGGGAACGTACCTCGTCGGCGATTTCGGGGCGCTCGGCCTATGGCTGTGGCAGGGCGGCGCCTGGACGCAGCTCTCCGGGGTCAACGCCTCCTACGTGATGACGGCCGACCTCAACGGGAACGGCGAGGATGAGCTCGTGGGGGCCTTCGGCCTGACCGGCCTCTGGTCTTTCGATGGTTTTAGCTGGACGCAGCTCAGCGGCCTGGCCGCGGAGTACCTGATCAAGGCCGACACCGACGGCGACGGAGATCACGCCATCGTCGGCGATTTCGGGGGCACCGGGCTGTGGCTGGTCGACGGCGGTGCTTGGACCCAAATCAGCGGCGTGAACCCCGACTATATGATGGCCGGCGATGTGGACGGGGACAACAAAGACGAAATCGCTGCCGACTTCGGTTCCCTCGGCCTCTGGCTCTTGAACGACGGCGCCTGGTCCCAGATCAGCAGTCTGAATCCGGATTAGCCCGCCCCGTGCATGGTTATTTGGACTTTTCGAAACGGACTCCGGCTAATGCACCCTGCTGCTCAACGGCAGGTCTTTGATGCAGTTCATTATCACTTCGGGGCCGGATTGGCCGGAAGTTCAGCGTATTTCTCAGGATTTTCGTCGAACTTGGCCTTGCACTCAGCGGAACAAAAATAATAGGTTTTCCCCGAGCGCGTGCTCTTCCGGCCGGCGTCTTCGGCCTTCTTGACGGAAACGGGAACCCCGCAGACCGGGTCCCGGGCCAGGCTTTCCTGCATCCCGGCGACGGCCGTCTCCATCCGGCTCTCGGAATCGATCAGAAAAGTGCCCGAAACGACGATCCGCTCCCCGGGCTCGAGCCCCTTGACGATCTCGACCTGGTTGCCCAGCTTCCAGCCGGTCTGGACTTCCCTCGGCTCGAAGTAACCCTCGCTGCGCTCGACGAAGACGGTCTTTTTAAGGCCCGAGTCGAGCACGGCGTCCGCCGGCACGGCGATCGACTCCGGCAGCCGAAGCGGCAGCTCGACGTCCACAAACATGTCGGGCCGGAGGACATACCCCGGGTTGTTCGCCTCAAGCCGGACCTTCATCGTCCGGCTGACCGGGTCAAAGAGCGGCAGGACGTTGCTGACGACCGCTTCGAAGGTGACCGGCTGGCCGGCCAGCGACACACTCGATTTCACACCCGGTCTAAGGTATTTGGTTTCGTTCTCGAAGACGTCGAGCAGGATCCAGACGCGGCTCAGGTCGGCGATCCGGAAGAACTCCGTGCCCTCGGCGAATTTCAATGCCGGAAAGACGTTCCAGGCGATGACGATCCCGGTCGTGGGCGAGACGAGGTCGACGTGCGGGTCCCATTCCCTGGTCCTGGCGATCTCCTGGAGCTGCCTCTCGCCCATGCCCATGCTGATGAGGAGATCCCTGTCCTGGGCGACGGAAAACTGGGCCGACTTGAAAGCGGGCGCTTCCGGGTTACCCTTCAACCTGTCGAGGGTGAAAGTGTCGCTGAGATAGGTCTGGACGGTTCTCAACAGCTCCGGCGCGTAGAACGAACCCAGGACCTCGCCCTTTTTGACCATGGCGCCGGGTGTAACAGGGGCGAGAGACAGGAACCAGCCTCTCGTCGTCGCGTTCACGATGTAGAGCCGAGTGTTGTCGACCGCCACGCGGCCGAGCACGCGGAGGGAATGGTTCGCCGTCTCTTTCTTGACCTCGGCGACGCGGATGCCGGTGAGCTGCTGTTTGCGGGGGTTGATATTCACCGCGCCGGGAGAAAATTCACCCGCCTCGCCGTCACCGGGTTCACCGGCGACGAGGCCCGCGCCGGACTTGGCGGCTGGCATCCCACCTGTGATATTGCGGCGGGTGATCCAAGCGCCGACGATAAACCCGGCCACGATCAGCAGCACGGCCACCCCGGCGTAGATAATTCTTTTCACAGGCGATATTTTCCCAGACTCTCGTTGGGAATGCAATCTCTATGCCAAGTTTGCGGCAGCCATCCGGCCCGCTGACGGGGCGGCCGGCGGCCGCGCGGGCAGTCCTTCCATTCAGGAAACGTCCTATCCCCCAAGACAAGCGCCAGCGTGACGGCCCGGCTGATGGCCGACGGGGCGCCGGCGGCCGGGCGCGGCCGGCGTCGGCAGGCCCGGCTGACTGGATTCTCGGCCGGGAGAAGGATTTTCATGGCCCGGGGCCCCAAAATGCCCGAATGTGCCTCTCGCTCAATAGGTTTATATGGACGGGCGATTCTTTCCCATCCCTCGGGGAGCGGGTTCTTGAGGATGTGACATAGAGAGATGTCCGGTCTGGCACGATTTTTGCTAGGACTAACTACAAGAGGAAGCGACGGTTGTCAATCAGGCCGGAAAATAAGGAGGATAATGGGTCTACCATAGGGGCTACACAGGAATCTATAGCATGGGGACAGTTCGATGAATTGTCTTCGGGTTTAGGAATCAAGGAGGAATGAGACATGTCCAAATCAAAAAGAATCGTATTAGTCGCCCTGGTGTTCGCGTTTATCGCGCTCGGGGCGTTCGATAAGGGTCCCGCCCCGTCGCAGGCGGCCCCGACCATGACTTCGGCGTCGGACGCCGGCGCGCAGGCGACGTACCGAGCCACCGCCGCGAACAACAAGATGAAGCGCCCGACCCTCGCCGAGCTGAAGGCTGCGGCGGCCCGAGCCAAGGCAGCAAGGGATTCGGCTTCGGCGAACAAATCCATCGCCAATGTGGTCCCGCCGGTCGGCGGAACGCCGGACTATTTCGGCATCTACTCGAACTACGCCAACAGCCCGCTCCCCAGGGTCACCAGGGACGCGACGGGTGCCATCACCGCCATCGCCGGCGGAATGCGCAAGTTCGTCGATTCGCTGGCGGGCCTCGGGCCCGCGGGGGCGAATAACCTCGGTCAGTATATCCAAATAGCCACCCCGAACACCACCGCCTTTCCGGGCTCGGACTATTACGAGATCGCGCTCGTTGAATATCGGGCGCGGATGCACTCGGACCTCCCGGCCGCGGGCGTCAAGATGCGGGGCTATGTGCAGGAAAATAGCGGCGTCCCGGTCGGTTCGCCGCATTACCTGGGACCCCTGATCATCGCCCAGAAGGACCGGCCCGTGCGCGTCAAGTTCACCAACAGACTCGCGACGGGCGCCGGCGGCAATTTGTTCATCCCCGTGGATACGACCATCATGGGCGCGGGGACGGGCCCCAATGGCGGCACCGAGATGTATACCCAGAATCGGGCCACCATTCATCTGCACGGCGGCAACACGCCCTGGATCAGCGACGGAACGCCCCACCAGTGGATCACTCCCGCCGGTGAGAGCACCTCTTATCCCAAAGGCGTGAGCGTCCGGAATGTCCCCGACATGCCGGACCCCGGCCCCGGCGCGCAGACGTTCTTTTACTCCAACCAGCAGAGCGCCCGGCTGATGTTCTATCACGACCATGCTTTCGGGATCACGCGCCTCAACGTTTACGTCGGCGAGGCCGCCGCCTACCTGCTGCAGGATCCCGTCGAGCAGGACCTGGTCGCTTCCGGGATCATTCCCGCCGATCAGATCCCGCTGGTCCTCCAGGACAAGACCTTTGTTCCGGACAACACGCTGCCCGTCACGAACCGCCTCGGGACCTTCGCCTCCCAACTCCAATCCCAGGATCCCACCTGGGATTCCGCAAGATACGGCGGGTTCGGGGAACTCTGGTATCCGCACGTTTACATGCCCTACCAGAATCCAGCCGACGAACACGGGGTAAACGCCCTGGGCCGGTGGCACTACAGCGCCTGGTTCTTCCCCCCCTTCATGCCGTACCATCCGCTTCCCGCCAATCCTTATTACGACCCGATCAATGCGCCGTTGGAACCGGCTGTCATCCCCTCAACCCCCAACCCGTCAGTTGTGGCTGAAGGGTTCATGGATACTCCGGTCATCAACGGCACGGCCTATCCCTACGTCGTCGTTCAGCCCAAGTCCTACCGCCTCCGCATCCTGAACGCCGCCAACGACAGGTTCTTTAACCTGCAGATGTATATCGCCGACCCCGCCGTGACGACTTTCGACGGCCGGACCAACACCGAAGTCAAGATGGTCCCGGCGGTCCCGACCGCCGCCTACCCGCCGACCTGGCCGACCGACGGCCGGGATGGCGGAGTGCCCGATCCGGCCACCCAGGGCCCCTCCTGGATCCAGATCGGCCACGAGGGCGGCTTCCTGCCCGCGCCCGTTGTCATCCCCAACCAGCCGGTCGACTGGAACCGCGACATGGGGACATTTGATTTCGGCAATGTCAACACCTATTCGCTTTTTCTCGGCAGCGCGGAAAGGGCGGACGTCATCGTCGACTTCTCCCAGTACGCCGGGAAAACGCTCATCCTCTACAACGACTCGCCGGCGGCCGTTCCGGCTTCGGACCCGCGCTATGATTATTACACCAATAATGAAGACCTGACGGATGTCGGGGGCGCGCCCTCGACGGTGGCGGGCTTCGGGCCCAACACGCGGACCATCATGCAGATCCGGGTGGCCGCCGGCGTCCCCGCGGCCCCGTACAATCTGACAGCCCTGCAGGCGGCGTTCGCCACGACCGGCACGACACCGGGCGCCTTCGCCGCCTCGCAGCATCAGATCGTCGTCCCGAATGCGGTCTACAATTCCGCCTACAACATGATTTTCCCATCAAACTCGTATGTCCATATCGGGGACACCACGATGACCTTCACGCCCATCGGCGCGGCCGCGCCCGTGACGCTGCCGCTCGAACCGAAGGCCATTCATGATGAGATGGGGGGCGTCTTCGATCCTCAGTACGGACGGATGGCCGCTAAATTGGGGCTCCATCTGCCTCTGAGCGTCGGCAACGCGCAGACCTTCCTGCTCTATGATTATGTCCATCCTCCTGTGGAGCTCATCACGCCCTCGATCTACGGGTCGCCCATCGGCGTGCTGGGCGACGGCACCCAGCTCTGGAAGATCGCCCAGAATGGTGTCGACACTCACGCGGTCCACTTCCACATTTTCGAAGTCCAGCTGATCAACCGGGTGGCCTGGGACAACAATGTCCGGAAACCCGACGCCAATGAGCTCGGCTGGAAGGATACCATCAAGATCAACCCGCTTCAGGACACGATCGTCGCCCTGCGGCCGATCGCTCCTGTTTTGCCGTTCAAAATTCCCAACTCAGTCCGGCCTTTGGCCCCGAGTGAACCGCTGGGGACCGTGCTCGATGCCGTCCCGGCGCTGGCCGACCCGGCCGGGAATCCCGTGACGGTCGTCAACCATCCGGTCAATTTCGGCTGGGAATACGTCTGGCACTGCCATCTGCTGGCGCATGAAGAAAACGACATGATGCATGCGGTCGCCCTGGGGCTCCCCCCCGAAGCGCCGTCCAACCTGCAAGCGGCATTGGGCGCCAACGCGGTGAACCTGACCTGGACCGACAACTCGCTGACAGAAACCTCCTTCACCATCGAACGGGCCACGGATGCCGGCTTCACGGCTAACTTCGCGACGTTTGCGGCCGCCGCTGACGCCACGACTTTCTCCGACACCACGGTCCAGGGAGCCACAACCTACCACTACAGGGTGTATGGAACGAATGTGATCGGCGATACCACGGTCTACCCGGCACCGTCGATCGGCTTCCCCACGAAAGCGGTCGCCTCCGCTTATTCCAACGCCGCGACGATCGCCACCGGCAGCGTCATCTCGGGCAACGCCGGGACCGGCCAGCACGCCTCGGGTGACTTTGACGGCGACGGGCTCAAGGACCTGGCGGTCGATTTCGGGGCGAACGGGCTCTGGCTGTACAGCGACGGCGCCTGGTCGCAGCTATCCGCCTTCAACCCCGAAACCCTGGTCTCGGTTGACCTCAACGGCGACGGACGGGACGAGATCATCGCCGACTTCGGCATAGTCGGCTTGTGGCACCGGGACGGGACGGTCTGGACGCAGCTGAGCGGTTTCGATGTCCAGTCCCTGGCCGCGGGCAACGTGGATGCCGACGCCAGTCAAGAGCTGGTGGCGGATTTCGGGGCGGTCGGCTTGTGGCTGCTCAACGGGACCAGTTGGACGCAGCTCAGCGGCGTCAACGCCGACCAGGTCATGGTCGGAGATATCACCGGAACGACCGCGGCTGAGATCGTGGGCGATTTCGGCGCCGTCGGCTTGTGGTACTGGAGCGCCGGCAACTGGCACATCCTGACCGGCGTGAACGTGGAAACGATGGCCCTCGGCCGGAAGGCCGTGGGCGGGTACGTGGCGGGTGACTTCGGCGCGGTCGGCCTCTGGAGGTGGGACGCCGCTTGGACGCAGCTGAGCGGAGTGAACGTTGAAAGCATTATCACCGCGAACACGAACGGGAACCAGGTGGATGAGATCATCGGCGATTTCGGCCCCACCGGCCTGTTCACCTGGGAGGCCAATGTCTGGACGCAGTTGAGCGGCGTTAATGTGGATTCGGTGATCCGCTGCGACGTCAACGGCGACGGCATCGATGAGATCGCCGGAGACTTTGCCGCTCTGGGCGTCTGGCTCCAGACCGCCGGAGTGTTCAACCAGATCGACGTCAGGAATCCCGAGATCATGCTGGCCGCGGACGTGGACGGCGACAGCGCCGACGAAATCCTCATGAGCTTCCCCGGCCTCGGGACCTGGATGTGGAATAACGCCGCGGCGGTCCAGATTAACGCCATGAACCTCCAGTAGCGCATAATTATCCCCGCAGAATCTCAAGGGGACGGTTTCCGATCGGAAACCGTCCCCTTTTTTTATCCGCAACGATCAACCGGCTATCGCTCTCGCTCCGGGTCTAATCATCGACCGCGGCCTCGGCGCTCCCACGGGAATCTACCTCGGCCAATTCGAGCCGCCAGCGACGCCACTTGCCGACGTCGTGTTTGACCGGCTAGGTCGACCGCTTGACATCGCCCCCGGACGTTTAATATCCTGCAGTCACATCAATAGCAGAGCGCCGGTTATCCCGAAATGGCCGTACTCCTGGCTTCGGATTCGGAACGTTCCGGGGAAAACCGGGAGGAGGGCTCATGGTCATGCTGCTTTCCCGAATTCTGCCGGCGTCCTTCAGTGGAACACGTTCCTCGGGGGCGGGGACCTCGACATGGCCGAGTCGATCGCCGTCGACCCGAGCGGCAATGTCTTCGTCGGCGGCTACAGCTACTGGGAATGGGGCACCCCGGTGTTTCCTTTTTACGGCCTTGACGGCCCGGACGTCTTTGCGGCCAAGCTCGATACCGGCGGCGCGCTCGCCTGGCACGCTTTCATGCGGAGCACCGATCTCGCGATCAACTATTGGGGCTTGGGCATCGCCGCGGACGGCGCCGGCGGCGTCTTCGTGACGGGCACGAGCGAGGAAACCTGGGGTACGCCGATCCGTGCCTATTCGGGTCTGACCTGCGCTTATCTGGTCAAGCTCGGCGAGGACCCGGTCTGGCGGCAGAGGCAGGCCGTCGGGGATTTTGACGCCGACGGGGCCGCCGAGCTGGCCGTGGATTTCGGGTCGACTGGCATCTGGCTCTTTGATCAGAGCTCTTGGGCGCAGCTCGCGCCGAGCAATCCCGAGAGCCTGGCCGCCGCCGACGTCGACGGAGACAGCATCGACGAGATCCTCGCCGACCTGGGCACCGCCGGGCTGTGGCTCTGGAACGCGGGCGCCTGGAATACGTTGAGCGCCGTCAACGCCGACGGCCTGGCGGCCGGGGATGTCGACGCTGACGGAGCGGCCGAGATCGTCGGCGATTTCGGGGCCCTCGGGCTCTGGCTTAATAACGGAGGCGCCTGGACCCAGATCAGCGGCGTGAACGTCGAGTACGTAACGGCGGCAAACGTCGATGGCATGGGCGGGGACGAGATCATCGGGGATTTCGGCGCCGTCGGGCTCTGGATGTGGAGCGGCGGCTCATGGAGCCAGCTCAGCGGCGTGAACGCCGAGTATGTGGCGTCCGGCGCCTGGACAGGAGGACATTACCTCGTCGGCGATTTCGGGGCGACCGGCCTCTGGCAATGGAAAAGCGGCGCCTGGACACAGCTCTCCGGGGTGAACGCGGCCTATCTGATGACTGCCGACCTCAACGCGGACGGACAGGATGAGCTCGTGGGCGCCTTCGGCCTGATCGGTCTCTGGTCGTACGACGGTCTTAGCTGGACCCAGCTCAGCGGTTTGTCCGCGGAGTTCGTGATCAAGGCCGACCACGACGGTGACGGCGATGATGCCATCGTCGGCGACTTCGGCGCCGTCGGGCTGTGGCTCGCCGACGGCGGCGCCTGGACACAGCTCAGCGGTCTGAATCCGGAATACATGATCGCCGGCGATTTCGACGACGACAACCAGGACGAGGTCGCTGTCGACTTCGGGCCGGTCGGTCTCTGGCTCTGGAACGACGGCGCCTGGGCCCAGATCAGCGGGCTCGACCCCGAATAGAGATACCGCCCGAACGCCAGGTTTTCTGAAAAAACTTCTAAAAGAAGTGCTTGACTTTAATACCATGCGACATATACTATGTTTTACATCCTATGTTTGACAAGGTAATCTGCAATGAGCGATGAGCTGTTTGAAAACCTTCGTCTCGAGCTGCGTCGGGGGAGCGTCATCCTGGCCGTCCTCGCGGCGCTGCGCACCGAGCGGTATGGCTACACCCTCCGCAAGAGCTTGGCCGACCAAGGCCTGGCCATCGATGAGGGTACGCTCTACCCTCTCCTCCGCCGCCTGGAAACGCAGGGCTTGCTGATCAGCGAGTGGCGCGAAGCGGACAAGCGCAACAAACGCTTCTACCGCCTGTCGGCGGACGGCGAGACGATCCTCGGGCGTCTGCTCGCCGAGTGGCGGAGCATCAACGATTCCCTCAACGCCATCTTCCAGGAGACATGACATGGAGCTTCTCGACCGATACCTCCACGCGGTCAGGTTCTGGCTTCCCAAGGCCCAGAAAAAGGACATCGTCGCCGAGCTGTCCGAAGACATCCGCTCCGAGGCCGAAGAAAAGGAAGGCGCGCTGGGCCGCAAGCTCAACGACGATGAGCTGGCGGCGATCCTCAAGCGGCGGGGCAGCCCGTTCATCGTGGCGCAACGCTACCTCCCGCAGCAACACCTGATCGGCCCGGCCCTCTTCCCCATTTATCTTTTTGTCCTGAAGCTCGTCGCGCTTTTCTATCTCGTGCCGTGGGCGGTTGTCTGGACCGTTCTCGTCATCTTCGTCCCCTCCTACCGCGCCCAGCATCCCGGGTTCGAGTTGTTCGAGACCCTGGGGACGCTCTGGAGCATTGCGCTCTATACGTTTGCCACGATCACGATTGGGTTTGCCATCGCGGACAGGGTCCGGCAGCGGTTCGCTGATCAAGACAAGTGGGACCCGCGTCGGCTGCCGCGAGTGCGCGATCTGCGACGGATACCCCGAAGCTCTTCGATCGGGGAGATCGTCTTCGGCCTGCTCTTTCTGTTGTTCTGGCAGGGCGCGCTTCGTTTTCCGGAGGTCGTCATCTCGGGGGCAACCCCCGGGCGGTTGACCCTCGGCGCCGTGTGGCAGAGCTTCCGCCAGGGCTATTATGCCCCGATCGCGGCCCTGGCTCTTGTGAGCGTCGCCCTCTCCGTCGTCAACTTCATTCGGCCCTACTGGACGCGTCTCCGGCTGGGCATCCGGGCGGCGGTCAATGCGGCCAGCGCCGGGATCCTCGCCGTCGTGGTTGCGGCGCACTGGGCCGAGGTCAAGGCGCAGTGGGCTCAGCTCACGGTGGCGAAAACCGGGGCCACGGGGATCGCGGCCCTCGAAAAATGGATCAACATCAGCGTAGCCGCGACTCTCCTCATCGCGGCCGTGATCTGCGCAGCGGAATGTGCCCTGGATGTCCGGAGGATTTCCCGGCTGAAATCGGATTAGCCCGGCTTGGGGCGGGGATCTTCGATGGGCGAGCTTAATCCGCCCCGATCTCCTTGAGCAGCAAATCCGCCTTCCCGAATTTCTGGGCGACCCAGAGCACGTAGCGGATGTCGACGCCGATCGACCGGCTGGTAGTCCTCGCTCCAGGCGTAATCGTTGACCGTGGCCTCGTAGGTCCGGTCGAAATTCACGCCGATCAGCTCGCCCCGGGCGTTGAGCACCGGGCTCCCCGAGTTGCCGCCCGTCGTGTCGGCATCGTAGAGCAGGCAGACCGGGACGTCGTGAAGGGCCGGGTGCTCGAAGCCGCCGAAGTCGCGCGCCCGCGCCAAGTCGAGGAGCGCCGCCGGCGTATTGTAGGGCTCCCGGCCGGTCGTCTTCTCGAGGACTCCGCGGAGCGTCGTGAACGGCTTTAAGGAAACGGCATCCGCCGGCTCATAGCCTTTGACCCGGCCGTAGGTCAGCCGCAGCGTGCTGTTGGCATCGGGAATGAAATTCTTCCCCTGATGGGCCTCCTCGACTTCGTTCAGCCGGGCGAACAGAGGGTCGAGCTCGCCCCGCCGCGCCTTCTGTCTCTCGCGGTTGGCCTCGACGGCCGGCTGGAGGGCCTTGGCCAGGTCGAGGAACGGGTCGCTCACGGCGCTCACCCGGTCCGGGGTCATGGCGAGCAGGCTCTCGACGTACCGGACGTCGCCCAATTTTGAGGCGGTGTACGCGTTTTGGATAAAGGCGTCGATGGCGGTCTCCCCAAAATCGCCCTTGAAGACCTCGTCCAGGGCCTTGATCCGGTTCGGCTCCTTAAGCCGCGAGGCCCGGAGGAGGAGCTCCTTCAGGACCGCCTTGTCTGTAGGCTCATAATAATTGCGGAGGCCGAGCAGAAGCCGCTGCTTTGTCTGCGGGTAGTTCCGGTCCATGAACCGCGACTCGCGGTCGAGGTCCGGCTTCCCTCGCTCGAGCGATGCTTCGGTGACGGTCGAAGCACAGCTCAGCAGGTTCACGGAGCCGCGAAGATAGTCAAGGAGCATGTCGGATGCGAACGCGGCGCGCGTCTCATCATAGATCATACCGATGTCCGCCAGGACGCTCCCGTAGCGGGCGCGCCGCCCCTCATCGGCGTCGATGAATTCCCGGAGCGCGGCTTCCTGCCGGCGCCGCCGCTCGACCAGGCCGAGGCGCCCCATCCCCTTGAGCTTGCCCCGGTAGTTCTTCATCGTGTTCGCCAGGCCCTTGATGCGCGAGGCGTGGAGGAGAGCGACGCCGCGGTCGGCGGCGCCCATCTTCTCCATGAGGTCGATCTGCCAGGCATACCAGTCCGCGATGTAGGGCATGCGCACTTCCTCGTCGTAGGCCAGGTAGCTCGCGGGGTAATGCCGGTAGGTCCGGCCCGGATAGCCCAGGAGGAAAACGAAATCGCCCTCGACGGCGCCCCTGGGCTGGATCCTGAGGAAGCGCTTGGGCCGGAAGGGGACGTTCTGCGGCGCGTAGTCGGCGGGCGTGCCGTCCGGGGCGACGTAGGCGCGCAAGAACGAGAAATCACCCGTGTGACGCGGCCACATCCAATTGTCGTCCTCGCCGCCGAACTCGCCGATGGCGCGGGGCGGCACATAGACCAGGCGGATGTCCTTGAGATAAGTATAGATGAAGAGGATGTAGCTCCGGCCGATGAACATCTCCGCCACCTCGGCGCGCTGGCCGGGGTTCGACTTCTCGGCACGGGCGACGATCTCCTTGGTGCGCTTCTCGATGGCCTTGGTCCTGGACGTCGTCTCCATGTCGGGGGTGACCGCGCCCAGCACCTCGGCCGAGACGTCCGTGAACGACTCGGTAATCCGGGCCGTCATGCCGCGCGCCTGGATCTCGTCAGCCGGAGTAGGTGCCAGGAACCCGTCGCGCAGGTAGTCTCTGTCTGTCGTGCTCGCGGCCTGGACGGCGCCGAAGGCGACATGATGGTTGGTGATGAACAGGCCCTGGGGAGAGACAAACGAGCCCGTTGCGCCGACGCTGACGATGGCGAAGATGAGGCTTTTGTCTGTCGAGGTGATCTCGGCGGGGTCGAGGACCAGCCCCTTCGACTTGAGGTCGAGCTTGCGGATATCGCTGATGGGGTACATCCCCTCGTCGGCGGCGGCCGGCGCCCGCAGGAAGCCGATGAGTAAAAGGAGCCACAGGATCATCGAGGCGGTTTTCCGGAGCATGCCTGTTCCTCCTGGCAGCGGGGTGAAAGATCGTCCGGCGTTATTATATCCTATCCGCTGGCCGGCGCGCTCCGCTCATTTCTTGACAAGCGGCGCGGGCCGACGATATATTCTCTCAGGGAAGGGCGGCGGCCGGCCAGGGACGCCGGCGGCAGTCATTTGACGATACCGATAACGGAGCATGACCGATGAGTGAAACCCAGCCCGTCCGCATCCTCCTGATTGAGGACGAACTCGTGACGGCCCGCCTCCTCAAGGAGAAGCTCGAGAAGGCGGGTTATTCGGTGGATTTTGTCCGGGACAGCGAAGAAGGCATTGCCAAGGCCATCTCCGAAAAGTACGACATCCTGGCGGTCGACTATTCCCTGCCCGGGGCCAACGGCCTCGAGGTCATCCGGATCCTGGGGTCCAAGGGGATCTTCCCGCCCATCGTCATGGTGACCGGCAGGGGCGACGAGCGCATCGCCGTCGAGGCCATGAAGCTCGGGGCCAAGGACTACATCGTCAAGGACGAAGACGGCCGCTACCTCGGGCTTCTCCCCCGCGTCATCGAGCGGATCCTCTCGGAGAGAAATCTCATGGAGGAGAAGCAGTGGGCGGTCAAGGCCCTGACCGAGACCCAGGCCCGTTACCAGGCCCTTTTCGAGAACACGCCGATCGGGCTTTACCGGACGGCCCCCGACGGTCAGTTCATCGACGCCAACCCCGCCCTCATCAAGATGCTCGGGGTCCCCGACCGGGAAACGATCCTGAGGATGAACGCCCTGGACTTCTACGAGGACGCCGCCGACAGGAGCCTCTGGAAAGACCTGATGGAGCAGAAGGGCACGGTCAACAGCTATGAGGTGGAGGCCGTCCGGTTCGACGGCGCTTCCATCTGGCTCGAGGACAACTCGCAGGCCATCCGGGATTCCCGGGGCAAGACCCTCTACTACGAGGGGAGCCTCCAGAACATCAGCGAGCGGAAGAAGACGGAGGAGCAGTTCCGGCGGATGCTGATGGCCAACTCGGTCATCGCCGAGCTGTCCAAGACCCTGCTGGCCCCCGGCTCGATCGAATCCATCGCCCAGCTCGTCCTGGAGAAGGCCAAGGCCCTGACGGGGAGCCGGCTGGGCTATGTGAGCTACATGGACCCGCTCACCGGGCACCACGTGTGCGCGGCCGCGACCCGGGAGATGACCGAGCATTTCGAGATCGCCGAGGGGGCGGACCTGTCCGGCAAGATCACCGGACTCTGGAAATGGCCCCTGGAGACCAAGCGGCCCCTGATGACGAATTCCGGGAGCGACGACCCCCGCGCCGACCGCCGCCCCGACGAAACGGAAGAGCAGCCGCTGGCCATCGACCGGCTGCTGTCCGCGCCCGTCCTGCTCGGCGACAGGCTCGTGGGACAGATCGCCGTGGCCAACTCGAGCCGCGATTACACGGAGCTCGACCTGGCCACGATCTCCAGCCTGGCCTCCGCCTATGCCGTTTCCCTCGAGCGCCGCTGGGCCGACGAGGCCATCGTCAAGGCGCGGGACTTCTACATCACCATCCTCGAGGAGTTCCCGACGCTCATCTGGCGGTCGGGAATCGACGGACGGTTCGACTATTTCAACAAGACCTGGCTGGGGTTCACGGGGCGTTCGCTCCAGCAGGAGCTGGGCAGCGGCTGGGCGGAATGCGTCCACCCGGAAGATGCCAAGCGGACCCGACGGACTTTCGAGAGCGCCTTTCTGGCCAGGAAATCCTTTGAAATGGAATTCCGGCTGAGGCGCTACGACGGCATCTACCGCCAGGTGCTCAGCAGCGGCCGGCCCTTTTTTGACCTGGAGGGCAAATTCGCCGGGTTCGTCGGCACCTGCCTCGACATCACCGAGCAGAAAGAGGTCGAAGGGAAGCTCAGGGACATCAGCCAGCACGACGGCCTCACCCAGCTTTACAACCGAAGGTTTTTCGAGGAAGAGCTGGAACGGGCCGCCGGCGCCCGCAACCCCGTCCTGACCATCCTGATGCTGGACGTCGACGGGTTGAAGAAGGTCAACGACACCCTCGGCCACGCCGAAGGTGACAAGCTCCTGCGAAGGGTCGCCGAGGTCCTCCGGGTGGCCTTCCGGCCAGAGGACGTGGCCGCCCGGATCGGGGGCGACGAATTCGCCATTCTCCTCCCCGGGGCGGACGAAGCCGCCGCCCGCGGCGTGGTGGAAAGGCTGCGGAACCGCCTGGAAGAGCACAATCAGAGCTATCCCGACCAGCCCCTCCGGTGGTCGCTCGGGATGGCCACGCGCCGGCCGGGCACGCCCGTGACGCAGGTCCTCCGGGAAGCCGACGAGAGAATGTACGTCAACAAGACGGCCAAGGCCGTTGCTCCCCGCAACGGGGCCTGAGCCGCGGACCGGGCCTTTTGGAGAAGAGCCTGGAGCTTCCCCAAGATCTCGCCGAAGACCGATGCCGGCAAGCTGCCCCTTTATAGCCTGTCAAGATGCCCTCTATAATATTGAGCGGGGGGCGAGGACCGGCGTCAGGAGGAGGGCCGTATGAGGGCCCGAGCGGGCGTGGTCCCCGAGCCCGCCTATAAAATCTGCCGGACTGACCCCTTGCGTTGCGTAATCCCCATCTGGTCGAGGAGCTCGAGGAGTGGGATGGCATATTTCCGGCTCAGGCCGGTCATGTTCTTGAATTCCCCGACGGTCAGCTCTTTCTTCCCCGAGGCCCGGACCTTGGCGACGACTTCGTCGAGCCAGTGCGAATGGATGAACAGACCCTCGGGCCCCTGGAAGATCTTTTTCCGTTCCATCAGGATGCTCACCAGCCGGTCCAGCCGGCCTTCCGTCAGCCGGAACTCCCGCCGGATCTCATCCAGCGAGACCGAACGGAACTCCCCTCGGTAGTAGAGGTCCTCCAGACGCTTAAGGATCGCCTCCTCCTGAGGCGACAGCTCCTCGGCGTGGGACGCGATCATCAGCCGGTCCCGCTCCGTCCTTACCTTGCCGGCTTTTTCCAGGGTTTTGACGGCCAGGAACAAAACCATCTGGGAGATGCCGAACCGCTCCTTGACCTTGTCGGCCGTGACCCCCTTGAGCGCCGGATGGCCCTTGTGGAACTCCTCGAGATAGGCCACGAGCTTCTCACAGAGATAGTCGAAGCTCTCCGGCGAGATCAGGAACAGCGGCGAAAACGACAGGATCTTGACCGTCCCCTCCGCCTCGAGCTCCTCGCTCAGGCGCCCGAGCTTCTCTTCGCTGACATAGGCGAGGTCCGGCAGGTCCCGCTCGCTCACCCCCCGGATCCCCCGGGCCCGGCAGATAGCCGCCAGCTTTTCCTTGTCGCTGCCCGCCGGCGGAGCGGGCGTTTTTTCCCGGCGCCGCGAGACTGCCGGCCCCTTTCGAATCACTTTTTCTTTCCTCATCGATGGGACACCGGGAGGAGCGTCATCCGTCTCGCCAGCGGGTCGACCGCCGCCAGCATGACCGTGATCTTCTGGCCGAGCTCGTAGGTGCGGCCCGACCGCCGGCCGACCAGGGTCCGCGCCGACTTCTGCCGGTAGTAATCGCCGCCGAGGTCCGCGTAGGCGATCAGCCCGTCGACGAAATAGTCGTCAAGCTCCACCAGGACGCCGGCCTTGGTGATGTCCACGATGACGCCCTCGAACTCGTCGCCCAGCCGGGTCTTGAGCAGCCGGAAGATGCGCCACTCGACGAGCTCCTTCTCCGCGCCGTCGGCCTTTCGCTCCAGGTCCGAACAGTGAAGGGCGAGCTCCTCGAGCCCGGGGTCCTTCCACTTTTCCCGGGCGAGCGACGCCTTGAGGGCGCGGTGGACGATGAGGTCGGGATAGCGCCGGATGGGCGATGTGAAATGGGTGTAGTCTTTTTTGGCGAGCCCGTAGTGCCCCGTATTCTCGGCCGAGTAGACGGCCAGCCGCAGGGCCCGGAGGACCCGCGACTGGATGACCTTCTCGTCGGGCTTGCCCTCGACTTCCTTGATCACGCGCTGCAGGTCGCGAGAGGTCACCTTTTCCGCCTTGGGCAGCCGGACGCCGAAGTTCTCGAGAAGCTCCTTGAGCTCCGCGATGTCGGCCAGGGCCGGCGGCGGATGAACGCGGTACAGCGCGGGGACGCCCTTCCGGCTCAGATGATCGGCGACCACCTCGTTGGCCAGCACCATGAACTCCTCGATCAGATGGTGCGCCTCGTTAGCCTCGAAGGCCGCCACCCGGTGGAGCGTCCCCTCCTGGTAGATGAGCTCGGGCTCGAGCAGGTCGAAATTGAGGCTGCCCTCCGCCTCCCGCCGCCGCCGGAGAATGGCGGCGAGCTGGCGCATGAGCAGGAAGTCGGGGATAAGCTTCCGATAGCGCGCCGTCTCGGCCTCGTCACCCTGGAAGATCTTGAAGACCGAGGTGTACGTCATCCTCTCGGCGGTCTTGATCAGCGAGGGATGGAACTCGGCCTTCACCACCCGGCCTTGGGGGTCGATCTCGAGCAGGACGGAGACGGTCAGCCGCACCTGCCGGCCGCGCAGGCTGCAGATCTCGTTCGAGAGCTCCTCGGGGAGCATGGGGATCGTGAACTCGGGGAGATAGACGCTCGTCGCCCGCGCCAGGGCGTCCTTGTCGAGCGCCGAGCCGGGCCGGACGTAGTGGGAGACGTCGGCGATGTGCACGCCCAGCAGGAAATTCCCCGAGGGCAGCCGCCGGATGCTCGCGGCGTCATCGAAATCCTGGGCGGACTCGCCGTCGATGGTGACGGTCGTCCATCGCCGGAAATCCTTCCGGCCCTCCCTGTCCTTGGCGGTGATCCGCCCCGAGACGCGGGCGGCCTCGGCCTGAGCGTCCTCGGAGAACTTGGTGGCCAGATTGTAGCGCCTGACGACCACCTGGATATCGACGCCCGGCTCTTCGGGAAACCCGAAGACATTCCTGATCGCCAGGGTGTCGCGCTCGGCCTCGATAATCATGCCCGGAGAGATCTTCCCGGCCCCGCGCGAGGCGAGGAGCAGGCCCTCGGGCGAGACCGAGTCGAAAGGCAGGATCACCGGCCGGCCGTAGTGTTCCTGGTAAACGCCGAGCAGCGTTTCCCGGACTTTCTTGGTGATGCGGACGACGCGCCCCTCCGGCTTGCCGATCTTCCCCTTCTCCTTGACGAGGAGCTCGACGGTGTCTCCGGCCAGGGCGCCCAGGGTGTACCGCGCGGGCACGAAGACGTCCTCGCCCTCGCCGCCCGACCGCCTGACAAACCCGAAACCTCGGGAGCTGGGCATGAACTCGCCCCGGATGACCGCCTTGTCCCGGGGGGCGGAGTAGGCGTCTTTGGTCTTGAGCAGGGTCCCGCGCGACTCCATGGTCTTGAGGACCCGCCGCAGCTTCGTCTGGTCCCGGCCGTGGACCCGCAGGGCGCCGGCGATCTGGTGAAAGGCCAGCCCCTTCTTTTTCGGCTTGAGGAGAGCGAGGATTTGTTCTTCCATGAGTCCCGTCCCGGTCAATAATAAAAAAGGCAAAGATGCGGGATGCCGTATTTTTCCCGTGCCCTGCGGACGAGCTCGACCGCCGCGATCTCGTCGCATTGGGCGGGGGATTGGCCCGCGAATTCGGCCCGCGCCCGATTCGCGGCTTCCACCCTCTCCGCGCTCCCGGCGTGCTCGAGGATCAGCCTCTCCGTTTCCGCCTCGAGCTTCTCGAGGTCCTCCTCGCGGATGGTCTTCCGGGACAGGAGCGCCAGCGCCCGGCTGTAGACATCGCGCAGTTCACCGGCATCGGCGGCGGCGGTTTCCAGGAAGGCCCGCACGGCCTCCCGGGCCTGGCCGGCCTTGTGCGAGCGGGCGACCGGCGTCGCGTCCCGGCCGACCCGCCTGTCCCGGTGCTCCTGGAAGGCCCGCTTCACCTCGCGGTCGCAGAAAGAGAGCGATGACAACCGGCCGGGGACGGGCCGCGCCCGCCGCGAATTCTCGTGGGCCCTGCGGAGGCCCTCCTCGACGACGCCGAGCGGAATGCCGGCCTGTTCCCAGCCCGCGATGGTCACCATGTCCCCCGACGAAAGAACAAAGGGCGCCCCGCGCAGGCGGAAGAAGGCGGTCGCGATATCCTGGAAGTACCGGCTTCGCTGGGCGTCCAGAGATTTCTTCTTCCCGGCCATCGCCGCGCCTCCGGTATCAATCGGCGGCCTTTTCGCCGGCGTTGCGCTCGAAGATGATCCGGAGCCCCTCGAGCACCAGGTGCGGCTCGAAGTGATAGGGGCCGCGGATCTCCGGGCCGAGCTGCTCCCCAAAACCCCCGGTGACAACGATGGCCGGCCGGCCGCCCAGCTCCCCGCCGATCTCCGCGATGAGGTGATTGACCAGCCCGACGTACCCGAAGTAGATCCCCGACTGCATGCTGGCCACGGTCGTCCTGCCGATCACGCGCTTCGGCTTGACGACCTCGATCTGGGGCAGCTTGGCCGTCCGGAGATACAGGGCCTCGGCGGAGATCCGGATGCCCGGCGCGATCGCGCCGCCCAGATATTCGCCCTTGGCGGTCACCGCGTCAAAGGTGGTGGCGGTCCCGAAATCGACGATGATGCAGGGCCCGCCGTACTTCTCGAAGGCCGCCAGCGAAGCGACCACCCGGTCGGCGCCCACCTCGCCCGGGTTGTCGTAGAGGATGGGCAGGCCGGTCTTGAGCCCCGGGCCGACGACAAGCGCCTTGAGGGCGAAGAGGGTCAGGGTCAGGGCCTGGAAGGCCGGGGTGAGCGGCGGGACGACGCTCGAGATGATGACGCCGTCGATCGCGGCGGGTTCGATGGCGGACAGCCGCAGGAGGTCGAGGAGGAGGGCGCCGTATTCATCGGCCGTCTTCTCGCGCTCGGTGCGGGCCCGCCATTCCTTGACGAGGCGCTTCCCCTCGAAGACGCCCAGCGCGATAGTGGTATTCCCGATATCGATGGCGAGGAGCATTGGCGGTTTCTCCGGGTATGATAACACTTAACGCGTCAAATCGTAAGAGCGCGCGATGAGCGTCACGATTTCTGCCGTCAATCCTTCAATACAGGGGTCCTGTCACGGCGATCCCCGGCAGTCCTCGCTCCGACCTTTACCGGAGGCACTGACGTTTTCGAAGCCTCTCCTGATTCCCAGGAGAGGTTGGAGAGGTTAATGTCAGAAGTGATCTTTGGAAGTGCCTCCGAGAAGGAGTCGGTCCGGTCTGGCGGGGGCCCCCACGCCGTGCCACCCCTCAGTTAGCCTACCCCGTCAGCAGAAACGGTTGTTTTTCGGATGCCGACGATCTCGGCAGGTGAGAGACGCATCATAGCGGCCTTCGCTCTCGACGATGAGGCAGGCCGCGGCGTCGAGGCCGCGGAGGATGCCGGCAAAGCTGTCCCCCTCTCGCTCGACCAGGACCTTCGACCCCGGCGGAAGCACAAGCCGCGACTCGAAGGCGCGAACGATCTCCTGCTTATTCCCGCGCTCGAGCTCAGCCCGCCATTTCTCCAGGGCCGCCCAGAGCGCCCGCTCGAGCTTGAACATATCCACGCGCTTTTTCGAGGCCTGCCGGAGCGAGGCCGCGGCCCGTCGGATGTCCGCGGGGAAATCGGCCGGCCCGTGGTTCACGTTGAGGCCGATGCCGACGATGACATGGCTGACCTCGTCGCCGTGGAACGAGCTCTCGCTCAGGATGCCGCCGAGCTTCTTCCCGCGCCAGGCGATGTCGTTCGGCCACTTGAGGCGGGCCGTGATCCCGGCGGCGGACCGGACGGCCTCGGCCACGGCCACGCCGGCCATGACGGGGATGAGCGCGATGTCCGTCCGCCGCGGCCTCAGGATGAGCGACGCATAGAGGCCCAGTCCCGCCGCGGAATACCAGCCGCGTCCCTTCGTCCCCCGGCCGCCGGTCTGTTCGGCGGCGACAACGACCGTCCCGTCTTCGGCGCCTTCCAGGGCCAGCCGTTTCGCCGCGTCATTGGTCGACGTGCACGTTGCCAGGCGGTATATCGTTGATCCGATCATGTGCTTAAGCAAGGCGAACGGGTGTCATGGCGCTGGTCCCCGATAAGAGGAGGCGAGGGGATATGGGCGAAGAAGGTCATCCGGAGGCGAGCGGGCACGGTTCCTCGAAGAGGAGAGCGAGCCGAGGACTAAGCGAATTTCCGCGCTGGGGAAATGAGCGGGCCTTCGAGCCCATGCCGTGAGCCTCTACGGGGACGCGCCATGACAAAGCCCGTTCGCTCATTTGCCTATGCTTTGAGCAGGGCGAGGCTGGCCTCGAGCTTTTCCTTCTTCTCGCGGAGCCCGGCGAGGTTCCCCTTGGTCTCGTCGATGACGGCCTGGGGCGCGCGCTCGAGGAAGTCCTTCTTGTCGAGCCGTCCCTCGAGCTTCTTCGTCTCCTCGTCGACCTTCTTGATCTCTTTTTCGAGACGGGCCTTCTCCGCGTCCAGCCCGCCCAGGCCCTCGAGCGGCACGGCGACTTCCCAGGAGCCGGCGACGCCCTTGAGCAGGCTCCGGCCCTCCGGAAAGGCCTCCACCAGCTTGACCACGGAGGCGTTGGCGAGGGCCAGGATGTAGTGGCGGATCTCGGGAATGAACTCCCGCTCTTTTTCGCCGGGCGCCTTCAGCCAGACCTCGACTTTCTGGTGCGACGGGACCCTGTTCTCGGCCCGGACCGTCCGCACCTCGATGACGAGCTGCTGGAGAAGCCCCATCTCGGCCGCGGCGTGAGGGTCGACCTGCCCGGCTTCACTCGCCGGGAACGGGGCCAGAGCCAGCGATCGTCCGTGGACCGGCAGGTGGCTCCAGATCTCCTCGGTCACGAACGGCATGAACGGATGGAGGAGCCTCAGGATATGGTCGAGCGCCCCCGCCAGGACCCCTTTGGTCGTGGCGCTGCCCGCCTGGAGGCCGGGCTTGGCCATCTCGATGTACCAGTCACAGAACTCGTGCCAGACAAAATGATAGATCGTGTCCGCGGCCTCGTAGAACTTGTAGTTTTCGAGCGCCGATTCGAGCTCCGCCGTGACCTCGGCCAGCCGGCTCCGGATCCAGCGGTCGGCCAGGCTGAGCTCGCTGTCCTTGACCTCGGGCGCGGTCTCGTCCAGGTTCATCAGGACGAACCGGGAGGCGTTCCAGATCTTGTTCACGAACGCCCGGTAGCCGGCCATCCGCTCCTCGGAGAGCGACAGGTCCATGCCCGGGATGGCCAGCGCCGCCATGGTGAACCGCAGCGCGTCGGTGCCGTACTTCTCGATCATCAGCAGCGGGTCGATGATGTTGCCCTCGGACTTGCTCATCTTCCGGCGCCGGAAATCCCGGACCAGGCCATTGATGAAGACCTGGCGGAAGGGGACCTGGCCCGTGAACTTGAGTCCCATCATGATCATCCGGGCGACCCAGAAAAAGATGATGTCGAAAGCCGTGGCCATCAGGTCGGTCGGATAGAAGGCCTTGAGGTCGTCGGTCTCGTCCGGCCAGCCCATCGTGCCGAAAGGCCAGAGCGCCGAGCTGAACCAGGTGTCGAGGACGTCCTCGTCCTGGACAAGCCCGCCGCCGCACTTCGGGCAGGCCGCCGGGGTCTCCATGGCGACCGTGATCTCGCCGCAGGCCTGGCAATACCAGGCCGGGATCCGGTGGCCCCACCACAGCTGGCGCGAGATGCACCAGTCGTGGATCTTGTACATCCATTCGAAATAGCTCTTCGCCCAGTTCGCCGGGATGAACTCGATCGTCCCGTCTTCGACGACCCGGATGGCCTCCTTGGCCAGCGGGCCCGTCCGGACGAACCACTGCCAGCTCAGGTGCGGCTCGATGATCGTCTTGCAGCGGTAGCAGTGGCCGACCTGGTGGCTGTAGTCCTCGACCTTGACGAGCAGGCCCAGCTCCCGGAGCCTGTCCACGACCCGCTTCCGGCACTCGAACCGGTCGAGCCCCTGGAACTCGGCGCCGGCGGCCTCGGTCATGCGGCCCAAGCCGTCGATGACGATGATCTGCTCGAGCCCGTGCTCCTTGCCGAGCTCGAAGTCGACCGGATCGTGGGCGGGAGTGACCTTGACCGCGCCCGTGCCGAACTCCTTTTCAACGCGGGTGTCGGTGATCACCGGGATGGGGCGGTTCTGGATCGGCAGGCTGACGGACCGGCCGTGGAGGGCCGTGTAGCGCTCGTCGTCGGGATGGACGGCGACCGCCGTGTCGCCCAGCATGGTCTCGGGGCGGGTGGTGGCGACGGTGATCGACCCGTCGCCGTCCGCGAACGGGTATTTGACGTACCAGAGCTTCCCCTGGAGCTCCTGGTGCAGGATCTCGACATCCGAGAGCACGGTGCCGCAGCGGGGGCAGTGGTTGACGAGGTAATAATCCCGGTAGATCAGCCCCTCCTGGTGGAGCGTGACGAAAACGTGGCGCACCGCCTTCGAAAACCCGGTGTCCATGGTGAACCGCTCGCGCGTCCAGTCGACCGAGCAGCCGAGCTTCTTGAGCTGGCCGGTGATGATGCCGCCGTATTTCTCCTTCCAATCCCAGGCGATCTTGAGGAATTCCTGGCGGCCGAGCTTCTCCCGGGTCAGGCCCTTCTCCTTGAGGGCCTTCTCGATGACATTGTGGACGGCGATCGAGGCGTGGTCGGTGCCCGGCAGCCAGAGGACGTTGAAGCCCTTCATCCGCTTCCAGCGGGCGATGATATCGGGAAGGGTGAAGCACAGGGCGTGACCCATGTGGAGCGAGCCCGTCACGTTCGGCGGCGGCAGGACCGCCGAGAATTTCGGCTTGGCGGAGGGCAGCTCGGGAGTGTTGATCTTCTCCTCGAGCCAGAACTTCGCCCACTTCTCCTCGACGGGCACGGGGTCGTAGGCCTTGTCCAGAATTTTTTTGGTGTTCTCGGCCATGGGTTTCTTCCTAACGGAAATTCAGGGGGTCTTCTTCCCGGACGCCTCGAGCGTCTGGATGAGCTCGGCCCGGAGGGAGGCTTTGAGCCTCTTTTCGAGCTCGCGCTCCATGGACAGGATCTCCCCCCGGATGATCCCGCGGACCTTGTCCTCGAGCCCGTCGTCGGCGGCGGGCAGGTTCTCGGGCGGGGCGAAATCCGTGTCGTCGAACAGCGGCCGGGCGCCGGCGGCCTCGTCGAGAAGCGATTCCTCGGGACAGGAGACCGGCCCTTTCTTCCTGTCGATGATCTCCCGGACCGAGCGGGCCAGCTTCTCCGAATCGAACGGCTTGGAGACGATCTCGTCGCACTCGAGGCCCCGCATTTTTTCCTGGTCCAGCGGCTCGAGCCCGTTCCTGATCAGGATGAGCGCGGTCTTCTTGAAATCCTCCCGGCTGCGCAGGAACCGGCCGACCTCGTAGCCGTCCCGCCGGGGAAGGGAAACGCCCAGGAGCACCGCGTCCGGGTTGACCTGGGCCAGCGCCTGGAGCGCCTCCAGGCCGTCCTCGTAGGCGTGGACCTCGAAGTCCGGCGTCCCGAACGCCATCTGGACGACCTTGTGGACGAGCGGGCTCCCGTCGGCGACGATGAGTTTATAGGGCATGCGGTCCTTTAAACCAGTGAAATGAACCATTTTCATTATCCCCATAATCCTCGGCCTGTCAACCGCAGATGAGGAAGATGATCCCCCCCCGGCGGCCGTAGCGACCATTGAAGGTTCAGCCTCGCCGAGGCATTCTTCGAGGGAATCCTGCCTTGGGGACGGCGAGTATGTATTGAGCTAATCTGGTGAAGGGGCAGAGGCGAGGGGGTGTGTGCGAAGAGGGTCAGCCGAAGGCGAGCGGGCACGGTTCCTCGAAGAGGAGAGCGAGCCGAGGACTAAGCGAATTTTCGCGCTGGGAAAATTCGCGGGCCCTCGAGTACACCCCCGAGCCTTTACGGAGTTAAGAACCTGAATGGGAGCGCGGCCGCCGGGGCGGATCATCTGACCTCAATACTGGATGGAGACGGAGCCCTCGCCCAGGAGCTGCTCGACGCTCTTGGCGAGCTCGTCGGTCGGGGCCACGCTCCGGACCTCGACCGATTGGGCGATGACGCGATAGGCCTGCGGCGTTTCGAGCTCGAAGACGACCGGGCACTCGCCCGGGCTCTTCTCCAGCAGCTCTTTGAGATCTTTGAGGACCGATTCCTCGAGCCCCGGCAGGAAGATCCGGACGATGAACCGCTTGGCCTGCTTCTGGAAGGCGTCGGCCAGGGGCATGATATCCGTCAGGCTGATCCGCTTGTTTTCGCCCTCGCCCATGAACCGGCCCTTGAGCCAGACCAGGTTTCCCTCCCGGAGAAACTCGTAGTATTTCTTGTAGCTCTCGGGGAAGGCCACCACCTCGATCCGGCCGCTCAGGTCTTCCAGGACGAAGCTGATGAACCGCTCGTCTTTTTTGGTCTTGAGCGGTTTGACGGCGCCGATGATCCCGGCCACCCGGATCTCGTTGTTGAAGTCCTTCTCCTCGTCGAGCTGGCTGAGCGTGTGGGAGACGAGCAGGCGCAGCCGCTTCTCGAACTGGGCCAGCGGATGGCCGGTGATGTAGAAGCCCAGCGCGTCCTTCTCGTAGGACAGGAGCAGCGATTCGTCCCACTCCCGCATCTCCCGGACCTCGGCCGGGACCTGGGGGGGCTCGAGGCCGCCCCCGAAGAGCAGGCTCTGGGGCGTCACCTTCATCTTCTGGAGGTTGTGACCGTAGTCGACCAGCGAATCGATGAGGTGGAAACACTGGGAGCGGCGCCAGCCCAGCGAGTCAAAGGCGCCGGCCTTGATCAGGCTCTCCAGGACCTTCTTGTTGACGACCCGCGGGTCGGCGCCGGCCAGGATGTCGAAGGGGCTGGTAAACCGTCCCCGCCGCTGTCTCTGGGCCAGGATCTCGAGGACCGCCCCCTCGCCGACGTTCTTGACCGCCGCCAGCCCGAACCGGACCGCGCCGCCCACGACGGTGAACCGGAGGTCGCTGTCATTGATGTCCGGCGGCAGGACCTTGATGCCCATGGCCTGGCACTCGTTGATGTATTTCACGACCTGCGGCGTCGCCCCCCGCTCGGCTTCCGAGGTGAGGAGGGCCGCCATGAAGTGGGCCGGGTAGTGGGCCTTGAGGTAGGCGGTCTGGTAGGCGAGATAGGCATAGGCGGCGCTGTGCGACTTGTTGAACCCGTACTCGGCGAAGTGCTTGATCTGCTCGAAGATGACGTTGGCCTTGGCCGAGCTGATGCTCCGCTTCTTGGCGCCCTGCAGGAACCGCTGCTTCTGGGCCTTCATGATGCTCGCGACCTTCTTGCCCATCGCCTTCCGGAGGATGTCGGCCTCGGCCAGGCTGAACCCGGCGAGCTCGGTCGCGATCTTCATGACCTGCTCTTGATAGACGATGATCCCCCGTGTCTCCTTGAGGATGGGCTCGAGCTGGGCCAGCTCGTAGGCGATGCTCTCGGGGTGGTGCTTGCGCTTGACGAACTCGGCGGTCATGCCGCTGTTCAGCGGCCCGGGCCGGTAGAGGGCGTTCATGGCGATGAGGTCCCGGAAGCTCTCCGGCTTGAAGCTCCGCAGCAGCTCCTTCATGCCCTGGCTCTCGAACTGGAAAACGCCGTCGGTGCTCCCCCCCTGGAAGAGGGCGAAGGTCGCCGGGTCATCGAGGGGCACGGCCGCGACGTCGACCTGCTCCCCCAGGTCCTTCAGGATGAGGGCGCAGGCGTCCTGGATGACCGTCAGGTTCCGGAGGCCGAGGAGGTCCATCTTCAGCAGGCCGATCGCCTCGATGTCCTGCATCGGGAACTGGGAGGTGACGTCGCCCTTCACCGACTGATAGAGCGGCATGAACTCGACGAGCGGCTTGGGCGTGATGACGATGCCGGCGGCGTGGATCGAGGGATTCCGCACCTGCCCCTCGACGCCCTGGGCGATCCGCAGGAGGTGGGAGATCTTGGCGTTCTTGTCCCGGAGCTCGCGGAGCTGGGGGATCTTCTCCAGGGCGCCCTGGATCGTGGAGTCCGGGCCGGTGGGCGGGATCATCTTGGCGATCCGGTCGACCTCGGGCAGCGGCACCTCGAGCACCCGGCCGACGTCCCGGATGGCGGCCCGGGCGGCCATCGTGCCGAAGGTGATGATCTGGGAGACGTTCTCCTGGCCGTACTTTTTCGTCATGTACTCGATCATTTCCTGCCGCCGCCGGCCGCAGAGGTCGATGTCGATGTCGGGCAGGCTGATCCGCTCCGGGTTCAGGAACCGCTCGAACAGCAGGTCGTACTCGAGCGGGTCGATCTGGGTGATGCCCAGGCAATAGGCCAGGAAGCTGCCGGCGGCCGAGCCGCGGCCGGGGCCGACCGGGATGTCCCGCGACCGGGCGGTCTGGATCATGTCCCAGACGATGAGAAAATAGCCCTCGAACCCCATCTGGTTGACGAGCTTGAGCTCCCGCTCCAGCCGGGCTTCGTAGTCCTCGAGCGGGTGGAGGAGCTCGCCCTTCGCCCGCTTCGCCTCGAGCTCCTCCCGCCGCGCCCGGAACCCGTCGCGCGCGACCCGGGACAGGAATTCCTGGAGGGACGTCCCGTCGGGCGGCTTGAAGACCGGCAGGAAGTGGTGGCCCGAGGGGAAGTTGAAGTTGCACTGGGCCGCGATGTGGGTCGTGTTGCTGATGGCTTCGGGCGCCTCGGGGAAGAGGTCGGCCATCTCCTGCCCCGATTTGAAATAGAAGTCCTGCGTCGAGAACCGGATCCGGTCCTGGTCACTCAGCTTTTTGTTCGTCTGGATGCAGAGGAGGACGTCGTGGCTCTCCGCGTCCTCTTTCCTGAGATAGTGGATGTCGTTGGTGGCGACGAGCGGCAGGTCGAGCCGCCGGGCGAGGGCGATGATCTTGGGGTTGACCGCCTTCTGCTGGGGCAGGCCGTGGTCCTGGAGCTCGAGATAAAAGTTCCCGGGGCCGAAGAAGGTGGCGTATTCGAGGGCCGCCTGCTCGGCCGCCTCCTCGGTCTCCTTGTCGAGATAGAACGCCACCTCGCCCTTGAGGCAGGCGGACAGCCCGATCAGCCCTTCCGCGTGTCCCGAGAGGAGCTCCTTGTCGATACGAGGCCGGTAGTAGAAGCCCTCGAGATAGGCCTTGCTGAGAAGGAAGCAGAGGTTGCGGTAGCCGGCGTCGTTCTTGACCAGGAGAACGAGATGGAAGTGGTGGGGGTCGCGGCTGTCGCCGGATTTGTCGAGCCGGCTGCGAGGCGCGACGTAGACTTCGCAACCCAGGATCGGCTTGATGTCCCTGGCCTTCGCCTCCTTGAAGAAGGTGACGGCGCCGAAGACATTGCCGTGGTCGGTCAGCGCCACCGCCGGCATCTTGTTCTGGTAGGCGGCCTCGACGAGGTCGCGGGTCCGGACCGCCCCGTCCAGCACGCTGAACTCGGAGTGGTTGTGGAGATGGATGAACGAGTGCTCCACGGCTACTCCCACTCGATCGTCGCCGGCGGCTTGGTCGTGATATCGTAGACGACGCGGTTGACGCCGTCGACTTCGTTGACGATCCGGGTCGAGACGCGGGACAGGAAACCCGGCTCGGCCGGATACCAGTTGGCGGTCATGCCGTCGACGCTCTGGACGAGGCGGAGGACGACGACCTGCTGGTAAGTCCGCCGGTCCCCCATGACCCCGACCGACCGCACGGGGAGAAGGACGGCGAAGGCCTGCCACAGCCGGTGATAGAGACCGTACCGCCGGACCTCTTCGAGAAGGACCCGGTCAGCCTCCCGGAGGATCGAGATGCGCTCGGGCGTGACGTCACCCAGGATGCGGACGGCCAGCCCCGGCCCGGGGAAAGGGTGCTGGGCGATGAACTCGCGGTCGACGCCCAGCTCGGCCGCCAGGGCCCGGACCTCGTCCTTGAACAGCTCGCGGAGCGGCTCGATCAGGCTGAATTTCAGGCCCTTGGGCAGGCCGCCGACATTGTGGTGGGACTTGATGGTCGAGGACGGCCCCTTGACCGGGGCGCTCTCGATGACGTCGGGGTAGATCGTCCCCTGGGCGAGGAACCGGGCGCCGCCGAGCTTCCCCGCCTCCCGGTCGAAGATCTCGATAAAGGCGCGGCCGATGATCTTCCGCTTCCGTTCGGGGGAGGAAACGCCGCGCAGGCGGCTGAGGAAGTAGTCGGCGGCGTCGACGCCCACGACCCGGAGGTGAAGCTTGCGGCGAAACCCCTCCATCAGCTGTTCGTACTGGCCGGTCCGGAGGAGACCGTTATCCACGAAAATGCAGGTCAGCCGGTCGCCGACGGCGCGATGGACGATGAGCGAGGTGACGAGCGAGTCGACGCCGCCGCTCAGGCCGCAGATGACCTGCTCCCGGCAGACGGCGCGCCGGATCTCGTCGACTTTGCGGGCGACGAACGACTTCATGCTCCAGTCGGGCGTGAGGCCCGCCAGCCGGAAAAGAAAATTCCCGAGGACCGCCCGGCCCTGGCGCGTGTGGATGACTTCGGGATGGAACTGGACGCCGAAGAACCGCTGGCCCGGCGACTCGAAGGCGGCGACGCGGGCGTTGACCGTCCTGGCCGTGACCGAAAACCCGGGCGGGAGCTTGGCGACGCGGTCGCCGTGGCTCATCCAGACCTGGCTGCCGTCCTTGACGCCCTTGAGCAGGCCGCTCCGGTCGAGGACCTCGAGATGGGCGAACCCGTACTCCCGCTTGGCGGCGGGCTCGACGCGGCCGCCCAGGCGGTGGGCCATGAGCTGGAGCCCATAGCAGATGCCCAGGACGGGCAGGCCGAGGCGGAAGATCTCGTCGGGGATCATGGGCGCGCCTTTCTCGTAGACGCTGCGCGGGCCGCCGGAGAGGATCAACGCGTCCGGCCGTTCTTTTTGGATCAGGGCGACCGGCGTATCGAACGGGAAGATCTCGGAATAGACGCCCAGTTCGCGGACCTTGCGGGCGATGAGCTGGGTGTACTGGGACCCGAAATCGAGGACGAAGACTTTGCTCACTGACAGATTTTAACAGAACGCAAGAAGTGACTCAAGGCGCGCGGGTTGAGTCGCGGCACGCGTTTCCATACAATAGGCCGCGAAACCGAATGATGAACGAAGACCAGCCCTTCGCGATTCCGATCGACGGCGTGTTGGACCTTCACGCCTTCCGGGCCGAAGAGGTCAAGAGCCTGGTGCCGGAATACCTCGAGGAATGCCAGCGGCGGGGCATCCTCGAGTTGCGGATCATCCACGGCAAGGGGACCGGGACGCTTCGCCGCCTCGTCCAGAGTCTCCTCTCGAAGGACCCCCGCGTCCTGAGCTTCAAGACGGCCGACCTGGGCGGCGGCGGCTGGGGCGCGACCGAGGTCGTCCTGAAGCCGGTCAAGAAGCCGCAGAACATGAAACAGAAAAGGAGTCCGTCATGAAAGAGATCCCGTCACGCCGCCTCATCGGCGGGGCCTTGGCCCTGGTTTTCGTCAGCGTCGCGCTGAGCGCTCCGTCTCCGGGCCTCGCGGCACCGGCCAGCGAGGAGGCCATCATCCTGACGCCCGCCCCCGCGCCGGCCCCGCGGATCAACGGCCCGCGCGTGTTCGGGGTCCGGCCGGGTTCGCCGTTTCTCTTCAGGATCCCGGCGACCGGCGAAAGGCCGCTTGCCTTTTCCGCCGAGAACCTGCCGGCCGGCCTGACCCTCGACGGCGTCACCGGGATCATCACCGGGACGCTCGCGGAGAGGGGCACGTTTGCCGTCACCCTCAAGGCGGCCAACCGCCTGGGCGCGGCCGCCCGGGACTTCAAGATCGTCTGCGGCGACACCCTGGCCCTCACTCCCCACCTGGGCTGGAACAGCTGGTATGTCTGGGAGAACAACGTCACCGACGCCATCATGCGGGGGGCGGCCGACGCCATGGTCGAGAGCGGCCTGGCCGACCACGGGTTCATGTATGTCAACATCGATGACTGCTGGGCGGTGAAGCCGGGCTCCACGGACCCGACTCTCCAGGGCGAGCCGCGGGACAAGTCGGGCCGGGTCAACGCCAACCTCCGCTTCCCCGACATGAAATCGCTCACCGACTATATCCACGCCAAGGGCCTCAAGGCCGGGATTTACACGTCGCCGGGACCCCTGACCTGCGCCGGCCATACGGGGGCTTGGGAGCACGAGGCCAAGGACGTCGAGCGGTTCGCCGAGTGGGGTTTCGATTTTCTGAAATACGACTGGTGCTCATACGGCAAGATCGCCAAGGACAAGAGCCTCCCGGAGTATCAGAAGCCCTACCGTCTCGTGAGCGGGATACTGAAAAGCCAGCCCCGGGACATCGTCCTCAACCTCTGTCAGTACGGGATGGGCGACGTCTGGGACTGGGGAAAAGAGGTCGGCGGGAACAGCTGGCGCACGGCGGGCGACCTGGGCGGCTCTTTCGAGAAGATCGGCGAGGCGCTCTTCCGGGACGGGTTCGATCTTTACGCCGAAAGATCGCTCGAGAAGCACGGCGGCCCGGGCGGCTGGAACGACCCGGACTATCTCCTCATCGGCTATCTCAGCAACTGGAAGGGAGCGACCGTTCCCACGCCGCTCACCCCGAACGAACAGTACTCGCACGTCTCGCTCTGGTGCCTGGTGGCGGCCCCCCTCATCCTGAGCGGCGATATCACGCGTCTGGACGGCTTCACGCTCGGCCTGCTCACCAACGACGAGGTCATCGACGTCGACCAGGACCCGCTCGGGCGGCCCGGGCGGCGGGCGGCCAAAGATGGGAGCCTGGAGGTCTGGAGCCGGCCGCTGGAGGACGGGTCGCTGGCTGTCGGGCTCTTCAACAGGGGCGAGGGGATCAAAACGGTCAAGGCGGATTGGCAGGACCTCGGCCTCCGCGGACCGCAGCGGGTTCGGGACCTGTGGCGGCAGCGGGATGTCGGGGTGAGCGACGGGAGGTTCGAGGCGGCGGTCGGACGGCACGGGGTCGTCCTCGTCCGGATGTGGCCGGCGGCCGCGGGCCGCTGAAAGCGAGTGAGGGCGCCGATGCACGGCACCCTCCTCCTCGCTCTCCTCGCCTGGTCGTTGCTGACGCCGGCGGCCGCGCTGCCCGCCGCTGAGATCCCGTTCTCGAACACCATCCTCGTCTATGCCGACCCCGGCCGCGATTGGCAGGCCGGCGGCTTCGATTATTACCTGGCCTATATCGACAAAGATGGGAAGCCGCGGGACCGGCTGTTCGACGGGTTCCTCTTCCTGTCCATCAACACACCGTCGAAGCGGAATTTCTGGGATGGCCAGGCGGACGCGACGGACTGGGACTGGTGGCTGGAGAGGCTGTTCGAGCCGGACCGCCAGCTCGACGCCCTGGAGGGGGACGCCGGGAAGCTCGAAGTCCGGCTCGGACCGGCCGCCCCGCGGAAAGTGATCATCTCCATTCCCCGGCCGCCGGTGGCTGCCGACGCGGCGGGGCAGGAGAAGGTGGTCAAGGACTTCGTCG
Source organism: Candidatus Aminicenantota bacterium (assembly GCA_963764885.1). GTDB lineage: Bacteria > Acidobacteriota > Aminicenantia > Aminicenantales > UBA8522 > CAVSCD01. Next base: position 654,855 of record CAVXUH010000007.1, on the reverse strand, counting down.
ACCGCTGCGTCCGGCGTTTCGGCGATAAAGGCTACCGCCGGATCGCGCTCGACGGGTTTTACTGGTTTCACGAAGGCGTCGACGGCACGAACGCGGACATCGTCAATTCCCTCCATGAGGACCTCAGCCGCCGGGGACTCCGCCTGTACTGGATCCCCTACGATGTCGGACACGAGAACAGGGCCCACCTTGAAAAATGGAAAGCGGGGGACATCAAGTTCGACGGGGTCTGGTTGCAGCCGAACTACTTTTGGGCCGATCGGAACGAAAAGTACGCCGCCCAGGACCTCGACGATACGGTCTCGACCGCCAGGGCCATGGGTTCGTGCGTGGAGGTCGAATTCGACCACGGCGCTTACGCCACGGGCTGGAAGCTCGGCCGCTACACCCATTACCTGATGTCGGCGGACGTCTACGGCTACAGGAACGGGCCGCTGATGTATTACGACGGCTACATGGGATACATCAAGTGCGGGCGGAGCCGGAACCCGGTCGAGCGGGCCGTTTACGATGACCTCTACTGGTTCGCGAGGAAGGCGTACCTGCCCAAACCCATGACCTATCCGGCGGTTTTCTTCGAGGCGGGAGGCGCCGAGGACCCGGCGACGCAGCCGAAGATCGGGCTCTGGCTCGAAAAGGGGGGGGCCGGCCGGGTCTATCTCGTCGAGCCCGACCCGAACAAGGACTATCTCGTGATTTTGAAAACGGCGGGTCCGCAGAGCGCCAAGCTCGAAGCCCTCGTTGCGGGGAGCTGGCTGGAGCTAGAAAGGATGGCGGGTGCGGGAGGGAGCGGGAGCGGAGGGGTCGGGCTCGAGCGTTACCGGCTGCCGAGGAGCCTCATCCAGAAAACCTGGAAACCCAAGACCCCGCTCATCGTCGAGCTGCGGCGGACGGGAGGCGGCGCCGTTTCGGAAGGGTGGGCCCGCCCGGACGACTTCGTCTTCAGGTATGTCAAGGGGAAAGAGCCGATGGAAACGGAAGCGAGGCTCGAATTCGACGGGACGACAGCCTTCCTGGCGAACGTCGCCGGTGAGACCGTGATCGGGCTCAGGCTGGCGGGAGGCGGCGGGACCGCCGGAAAGACCGGCCTCTCCGTATCCGACGGGCCGGCGCGCACGAAACACGCGGCGATCGGCCCCGGCCGGGGAAAAGACGTCCTGTTGACAATCGCGAAGCCCGACGGCGACGGCAGGATCGAAATCCGGCCCGACCCGGGGCTCGAAATCGCCGAGCTCTGGGCGTTCCCCCTGGACGCTCCGCTTCATCTCCGGGCAGGCTCGGGCGGCGACACGAACGCCTCTCTTCACGAGCCGGGAATAAGCCTCGTCCCCGACGGCAAGTGGCGTCTCGGCGGCGAGTTCGGACGAAACCACCGCGTGGGCGCCGCCGGCGCATCGCTCCGCGTGTCGGCGCCGCCCGTAGCCGGGAGCTGGGAGCTGGTGCTCCTTCTGGATGCGACGTCCGAGGTCGCGGCGGAGGTCCTCCTGAGAGAGACGGTCAAGACGGTGGTGAAGATCGCCGCCGGCTCATCCCGGCGGATAACGATACCCTTGAAACCTGGCGAATACACGATCCGCGTCACGGGGCCGGTGACGCTCCACGACGCCTGGCTCGCACCCCGTTAGCCCCAATGGCCGTTTCGAATTGGTGACAGGTTATCAATTCCCCTTTTTCGTTGACCGAAATTGTCAATAATTGAACACAATTTGCTTGGAAATTGGTGAATGGATAACCTGTCACCAATTTGTCAGGCTATAATTGAATTGAGTGAAATTGAGCGCATTATGTATACTATCCCCCGAATTATGAAAGTGAGGCATCATGGATTGGGAAACACTCGCTAAAGAACTGTCTGTCGTCACGCCGTCCAAGATCATCCTGCTCGTCATGGACGGCATGGGCGACCTCCCGACCGGCGGGCTGACGGCCCTGGAAAGGGCACGGAAGCCCAACCTCGACCGGCTGGCCGAGAAGGCCGCCTGCGGCCTGACCGACCCGATCTTCCCGGGGATCACTCCGGGCAGCGGGCCGGCCCACCTGGCGCTCTTCGGCTATGACCCTCTCCGCTATCAGCTGGGGCGGGGCATCCTCGAGGCCCTCGGCTCGGGCGTCGAGGTCGGCCCCAACGACCTGGTCGCCCGGGGCAATTACGCCACTCTCCAGGGCGGGCTGGTCGTCGACCGGCGCGCCGGCCGCCTACCCACCGCGGAAAACGAGAAGCTCTGCGCTCGCCTGAACGCCGAGCTCCAGCCTCCCCCCGGGATCGCCATCCGGCTCTTCCCCGGAAAAGAGCACCGCTTCGTGGTCAGGTTCAGCGGCGAAGGCCTGACCGAGGCTCTGTCCGACGCCGATCCTCAGAAAGACAACAAGCCGCCGGCCTACAGCCAGGCGCTCTCGCCCGACGCCGAGACGGCGGCCCGGGTGGTGAATCACTTCCTGGACGACGTCACCCGCGTTCTCAGCGACCGGACCGTGGCCAACACCGTGCTCGTCCGCGGGTTCTCCAAGTTCCCCTCGCTCCCCGGCGTCGCCGAGCTCTACAAGATCAAGGCGGCGGCCATCGCCAACTACCCGATGTACAAGGGACTGGCGCGGCTCCTTGGGATGGACGTCAAGGACGCGGGGCCGGCCACCTCCGACCTCCTGGATTCGCTCGAGGCCTGCTCCGCCGACTACGATTTCTTCTACGTTCATTTCAAGAAAACCGACGCGGCCGGCGAGGACGGGAATGACGAGGCCAAGGTGACGGCCATCGAGGAGATCGACGCCTTCATCCCGCGGCTCGAAGCTCTCCATCCCGACGTGCTGGTCGTGACCTCCGACCATTCGACGCCGTGCCCGATGAAAGCCCACTCCTGGCATCCCAACCCGTTCATGATCGTGGCGGCCTCGGCGATGCCCGACGACGTGACCGATTTCTCGGAGAGGTCCTGCCGCCGCGGGTTTCTGGGCCGGTTTCCCGCGGTCCAGGCCATGCCGCTGATCCTGGCCCACGCCGGCAAGCTGAAGAAGTACGGGGCCTGATGCCCGGAAGCGGGAGAGCCCCGGCGGACTTCCCAGGGCGAAACCCGGTTGCCCGAAACCGAGTATTCTTATATTATAAGTAAGGATTGTCGGAACTGAGCGTTTCACGGACGGGCCAACGCGGCGGCCGAAGCCGTCTCGCCGCCTTCTTCGTCTGCTCGCTGATCATGGGCCTGGCGCCGCTGTTTCCCGTCCAGGCGGGCCAGGAGGCGACGGTCGAGGTCTACGACCTCAGGTCCTACACGCACCCCACCCACACCAGGATCGTCATCGATATCGGCAAGCTCAGGGAGTTCACTTCGGCCGAGCTCAAAGCCCCCGACCGGATCTTCGTCGACGTCTACCAGGCCCAGCTCAACCCCATCCTCCACGGCAAGACGATCGTCACCAACTGCGATTATCTCAGGGAGATCCGGATCGCCCAGAAAAACGAAACGACGGTCCGCGTCGTGGTCGAGATCAACCCGGCGGCCGTCGAGCGCTACCAGGTCTTCCCGCTCTTTGACCCGTTCCGGATCGTCCTCGACGTCTTCCCGAAGGCTCCGGGGTCCAGGCCGCCGGCTTCGGCCTCCGCGCCGGCCGGGCCGGTAGCGCCGCCGACCCCCCAGCCGGCCGAGCCCACGCCGGGCGGCTACAGCATGGCCCGCCAGCTCGGCCTGGGCATCCGGACGGTGGTCATCGACGCCGGGCACGGCGGGGAAGACCCGGGAGCCATCGGCCGCAAGGGCCAAATGGAAAAAGAAGTGGTCCTGGCCGTCGCCCAGGGTCTGCGGGACCTGCTGGTCGGCAAGGGGCTGGACGTCATCCTCACCAGGGATTCGGACATCTACATCCCCCTCGAGAACCGGACCGTCATCGCCAACCAGAAGACCGCCGATATCTTCGTCTCCGTCCACGCCAACGCCAACCGCAAGCGGGCGCGCAAGGGCGTCCAGACTTTTTTCCTCAACTTCAGCCCGGACCCGCAGGTCGTCGAGGTCGCGGCCCGGGAGAACGCCACCTCATCCCGGACGATTGGCCAGATGAAGAACACCCTGGGCAAGATCGTCCAGAACAGCAAGATCCTGGAATCCCGGGACCTGGCCAACAAAATCCAGAAAAATCTGGTAAAATCGTTATCTGAGCACTACAGCGCCGTCGAGGACCTCGGCGTCCGCGGCGGGCCGTTCTGGGTGCTGATCGGCGGTGAGATGCCGTCCGTGCTCGTGGAGATCTCCCACCTGAGCAACGCCCAGGAGGAGGAGAGGCTCCGCAGCCCGGCCTACAGGAAACAGGTCGCCCGGGGCATCTTCGACGGCATCATCGAGTACATGAGATCGCTCGGTAAAGGATAAGGATAAAGGACATGGACCGCAGGAATTTTATCAAGGACCTGGCGCTCGGCGGAATGCTCCTGCGCCTGGGCCCGGACCTGCTCGCGCAGGCCAAGGGCCAGCCCGACATGGCGATCGTCACGGGCGAGTCGCCGGCCGCCATCACCAGGGCGGCGATGACGGCGATGGGCGGCATCGGGCGCTTCATCTCCAAGGGCGACAAGGTCATGATCAAGCCGAACATCGGCTGGGACCGGGTGCCGGAGCTTGGCGCCTGCACCAACCCCGAAGTGGTCAAGACCCTGATCGAGCTGTGTTTCGAGGCCGGGGCCAAGGACGTGACGGTGATGGACAACACCACCAACCAGGCCCAGCGGTGCTACGCGCGCTCGGGGATCGCCGACGCGGCCAAGGCGGCCGGCGCCAAGGTTCCGTTCGTCAATCCCTACAAGCTCAAGAAGATGGCCCTCCACGGCGAGTGGCTGAAGGACTGGGAGGTCTATACGGATTTTGTCGAAACCGACAAGCTGATCAACGTTCCGGTCGCCAAGCACCACAGCCTGTCCCGGCTGAGCATCGGCATGAAGAACTGGCTGGGCGCGCTGGGCGGCGCCCGGAACCAGCTTCACCAGGAGCTCGACCGGGCGATGGTCGACCTGGCCGCCTTCTTCAAGCCGACGGTCACCGTCCTCGACGCCTACCGGGTCCTGCTGCGCAACGGCCCGCAGGGCGGCCGCACCTCGGACGTCAAGCTCCAGAAAACATCCGTCGTCAGCGTCGACCCGGTCGCCGCGGACGCGGTGGGGGCGGGCTTCTTCGACATGAGGCCCGAGGAGATGGCGTACATCCCGCTCGCCAACGCCCGCGGCCTGGGCCAGATCAGCCTGGAGAAGCTCCGCGTTGAAAAAAGAACAGTCTAGAAAATACCGGGCGCTGCAGCTCCTGCGAGTCCTCAGCCAGGTCGTCTTCTTCGTCGTCTTCCTCCGCCTGCTGCTCCTGACGCACTACACCGGTCAGGACTACATCGCCCCGCCGGTCAGCGCTTTCTTTCACTTCGACCCGCTGCTCGCGCTGACGACGGCGATCGCCTCCCGGGTCTTCTTCGCGGCCTTCGCCCTGGCCGGGATCACGGTGCTGCTGACGCTCGTCGCGGGACGGTTCGTCTGCGGCTGGGTCTGCCCGTTGGGCTCCGTCCACCAGTTCTTTTCCTTCGTCTTCAAGAAGGCCCGGCTCCTCAAGCCCCGGAAGGAGGACAAGAGCCGCGGCCGGCTGGCCTGGAAATACTACATCCTCATCCTCGTCCTCGCCGGCAGCATCCTTGCCGTCGACCTCGCCGGGATCGCCGACCCGCTGTCTTTCCTCTACCGCTCGTTCGCCACGGGCGTCGTTCCGTGGTTCTCGAAGGCGGGCGCGGCGCTCACCGCGCTTGTCTACGGGGTCCGGTGGGGTTCGGCGGGCGACGCCCTGGCCCAGCTCTTCGGCACGCTGTCGCTCAATGCGACATTTTATCAGGGCTTCTTCCTGAGCCTGCTGTTCATCGGGGCCGTGCTCCTCAACATCTCGAAGGAGCGGTTCTGGTGCCGCTACCTCTGCCCGGCCGGCGCGCTGCTCGGCCTGCTGTCCCGGTGGAACATCGGCAAGGTGCGGATCGACCCCGAGAAGTGCATCAAGTGCAACCTCTGCACCCTCCAGTGCCAGACCCAGGCCAACCCCTACCCGAACGAGGAGTGGAGAAGCTCGGAGTGCGTTTATTGCTACACTTGCGCCGCGGTCTGCCCGACGGCGGCGGTCCACTTCCCCGTCAAGGCGGCGCCCGAGAAGATCGAGTCCGTCAACCTCTCGCGCCGGAAGCTTCTGCTGACGACCGGCGTCGGCCTCATCGCCGCGCCGTTCCTGAAGATCACGCCGGCCGGCAGCCGCGCCACCGCCAAGCTCATCCGCCCGCCCGGAGCGGTGCCGGAGCCCGAGTTCCTGAACCGGTGCGTGAAGTGCGGCGTGTGCATGAAGGCCTGCCCGACGAACGGGCTTCAGCCGGCGCTCGGCGAGGCCGGCCCGGAAGGGCTGTGGACGCCCGTCCTCGTCCCCCGCACGGGCTACTGCGAATACTACTGCTCGCTCTGCACCCAGGTCTGCACCACGGGGGCGATCAAAAAGCTCACGATCGAGGAAAAGGCCAAGGTCAAGATCGGGACCGCCTGGGTCAACAAGAGCCGCTGCATCCCCTACGTCCTCGGCAAGCCGTGCATCGTCTGCGAGGAGCACTGCCCGACCTCGCCCAAGGCGATCAAGCTCATCAAGACCGAAACCAAGCTCCCCGACGGCACGGTGCTGACGCCGCTCGCGCCGGTCATCGACCTCGACCTCTGCATCGGCTGCGGCATCTGCGAGACCAAGTGCCCGGTCATGGACGACCCGGCGGTCTACTGCACGAGCGTCGGCGAGACCCGGTCCGAGAAAAACCGGCTGCTCCTCCAGGTGATCCAGAGCGGCATCGCCCCGGCCTCCGAAGACCCCTACAAGTGATCGCCTAGAGGACGGCGGGCTCGAGGAGCTCGATCGTCCCCCTGGCCGCGTCCACCCGGGCCGCGACCCCGACGGGCATCGTGAACTTCATCGGCAGGTGGCCGAAGTTCGCGCCGTACCAGGCGGGAATGCCCAGCGGCTTGACGTGGTCATCCAGGACCTGTTCCAGGGTCAGCGAGCCGTAGCCCTTGTCCGGGTCGCAATCGGTGCACCGGCCGAAGATGAACGCTTTCGCCTGCCGGAGGACCCCGGCCAGGGCGAGATGGGTCATCATCCTGTCCACCCGGTAGATCTCCTCGTTAATGTCCTCGACGAACACAATGGCATCGCCCCAGCCGGGGACGAAGTCGGTGCCGATGAGCGACGAGATGATGGACAGATTGCCGCCCCGCAGGATTCCCGTCGCCGAGCCTGGGATGATGGTTTGGACGCGGTTCTCCAACTGCGTCAGGTGGTCGCCCACCTCCTCGGGGTTCCGGAGAGTCGCCGGCTCCGCCTCCATGATGATCTTGCGAAAAAAATCCACGGTGAAGGCGTTCCAGGGGTCGAGGCCGATCGGGCCGTGGAAGGTGACGAGCCCCGTTTTGGCGTGGAGGCCGAGGAGGAGGGCGGTGATGTCGCTGTAGCCAACGAGCACCTTCGGGTTCTTGCGGATGACATCGTAGTCGAGGAACGGGAGGATGCGGGCGCAGCCCCAGCCGCCCTTCATGGCCACGATGCCGGCGACGTCCGGGTCGGCGAAGGCGGCCATCAGGTCCGCCGCCCGGTCGGCGTCCCGGCCGCCGAGGTAGCCGTAGCGGTCGAGAAGGTGCGGCCCGGGTTTCACCTTGAACCCCAAGGCTTCCATGTTTTCCTTGACGATCATCGCGTCGAAGCGGGTCGCCGTGGCGCCCGAGGGGCTGACGAGCGCGACCGTATCGCCGGGGCTGAGGCGCTTGGGCTTGAGCGGCGGCGCGGCCGCCGCGGCGCGATCGGCGTTCATCGCGGCCACCGGCCCGCCGGCGAGACCGGCGGCCCCGCTGACGCCCGCGATCTTGAGAAAATCTCTTCGATCCATGAGCTTCCTCCAGGACGGATTCCGCCGGAATTCTACAACATCGCGCCGCCTTTGTAGAGCGCGATTCGGGGGCGAGGCGGCCCGCAGCGGCCTCCGCGTTCTTGGTCTCTCCGTGCTGTTGTCCGGGCCGGGTATCCTGGCGGCCTGCCTCCCGGAAACGCGCTTCATCCTGAGCTTCTGTTAACCGCCGGATCGGCCTGGATCGGCCAAATCACGGATAACTCAACGGGCCGTTTAATAATTGACTTGACAGGCTGGCCAGGCTTGTCTTAAAGTCCAGGATCGGGGAAGCGGCAAGGCGGCGGCCTATTCACCAAAGAGCGAGGGCCGCGACTAAATAAATGGCAACGGACTTCCCGTCATCTCGAAAAAAGAGGAGGACAATGAGAAAAGAGATTTTGGTGCTGCTTTTGTGTCTGGCGGTTGGGGGCCTGGCTTTCTCTCAGAACGAGCCACAGACTCTGCAACCCGCCCCGAAGATCATGGGCCTGGACAGCGCCCCCCAAGGCATTCCGGACAGCGACCAGCTGGACCCGCTCAATTCGACCAACCCGGCGGGCAACGGCCTGGGCACCTACTGGGGGGTCGTCATGGGAAATTTTAATTCCGCTGACGCCAATCAAGAGATCGCCTGCGACTTCGGGTCGAGCGGCGTTTGGGTCCGTGACAGCGGACCCTGGTATCAGATCAGCGGGGCAAATCCCGAGTTCATCATCGGCGCGACCCTGGGCGACACCGCCAACGACGAGATCATCGGCGATTTCGGCGCGCTGGGCCTGTGGGAGTGGACCTACAGTTCTTATCCCGGCACCTGGACGCAGCTCAGCGGGCTCAACGCCGAATGGGCCTTCGCCGCGGATGACGACAACGATACGCGCCAGGAGATCTTCGTCGATTTCGGGGCGACGGGTCTCTGGCATTGGGACAGCGACGGTCCTCTCTGGACGCAATACTCCGGCCTCAACGCCTATCACGGTCTCAGGATGGACTCCTTTACCCCTGGATACGAAGAGGGCTGCATCCTGTTCCCGGGCGTCGGCGTATATAGGATGTACTCAGGAATTTATCAACAGTTGACCGGGACCATCAACGCCGAGGACGATCATGCCTCGGCTAAGTTCACCGGGGGAGCGGCGGAGGACTTGATCCTGGACTTTGGAACCGGCGTGGGGATCTGGCTCCTGCCGCAGAACAGCCTCACCGATTGGCACCAGATAACGACGGACGGGGCCGAGAGGCTCAAGCCTGTCCGGTTCGGCTCGGGCAATCCCGGCATCGTGATCGATTCCAACTCGGGCGCCGGCCTCACCTACTGGTCCTACAGCGGTTATCCGGGAAACCGGGTGACCATTCACGACACATATCCCTATAACTCCGGTTTCTGCGAGCCATTCGACTACACCGTTGATGCGGGCACCAACGACGATGAGCTGGCCGTCGATTTCGGAGCGACCGGGCTGTGGATGTACGAATATAACAATAACTCCTGGACCCAGCTCAGCGGTTCGGATCCCTATTTCATGGTGGCCGGAGATTATTACGGGGACAACCGGAACACGACGCTGATGGTCGCGTTCGCGAGCGGACTCTGGATCTATGACGGCCTCTTGCACGGCTGGAGCCAAGTATCCGCCGTCGTCCCCGACTACGCGTTTTACTAGGCTTTAGGCTTTTTGATCGAGCGGATCGGGCGCCCGGAAATGATGCTCCGGGCGCCCTTTCTTTTTTGGGCCAACTGCCAAAGAAACCGGCGGTCCTGAGGATCAAAGCCCGCAATCGGGGGCGTTGGCGGAGATCTGGTACCAGCCGCCGCTTTTCGCTTCGTACAGCCACAGCCCGTCTGTCCCGAAGCTCACGGCCAGTGTCGAATCGAACCCCAGGCCCCAGTAATCGCCGGCCGCCATGAAGACGGGGTTCTTGGTGTTGATGAGGGCCCAGGATTTCCGGTCATAGTCATAGGTCCACAGGCCGCTTTTCCCGAAATCGACGGCCAGCTCCTGATCGTTGTTTTTCCTGTCGGTGCCGTCGGCTTCAAACGCCTGGCAAAAACCGGCGTCGGGGTCGGCGGGGTGGATCTTCACCAGTCTGCCGGGGTAGCCGCTGAAGGTCCAAAAATAGAGCCCCTCGTCTCCGTTAAGGTCGATCAGCAGCCGCTCCACCCCGCGGCCGAACCGCGCCGGCAACACCCGGTCGGGGCTGCGGCTCCCGATCTGGTGCCAGTCGAGCTTCGTGTTCTCGCAGAGCCACAATCCCTTGGCCCCGAAATCAACGATCAGGTCTTCGGCGTCCGCCCCCAGAAACCTGGCCGAAGCGCAATCGTCGGAGTCGGTCTCCGTGCCGCTGAGCCGCTCGGCCTGGACCTCCCCGCCGGCAAAGGAAATCGTCCAGACGCCCATGCCCGGGAAAAGAAAGGCCCCTTTTTCCGGACCGCCCGGTTCGATCGCCGTCCGCAGTCCCGAGTACGGGCTGAAGGGCGAGATCTGCTTCCAGGCCCGCTTACCTGCGGCTTCATCATATCGCCAGACGCCCGGGGGCTTTTCGAAAACGACGTGGACCTCCTGCCGCTTGTCGTTGTCATCATCCAGGGCGATCGCCCACCGGGCGTCACCGCCCGAGATCTGGGTCCAGTCGCCCGGGTAGCCGTCGTGCGACCATTTCCAGAGGCCTTTGGCGCCCAGGTCGACGATCAACTCCTTTTTCGGCGGGCCGCCCAGCGAGGCAGCCATGACCCAGTCGGGATCGACCCCCGAGATCTGGGTCCAGGTCATCTGCTCGTAAACCCAGAGGCCCAGGGGCCCGAGGTCCGCGACGACTTCATCCTTGTAAGCGTTCTTGGGGTTGAGGTCGGCCAGGAGGACCCCGCGATAGCCGGGCGGGCAATTGGCGGGCGGCGGCGTCTTGCGCCGGGCCGCCCGCAGGTCCGAGTCGTCCTTCGGGACGGGCGCGCGCATTTCCTTTTCCTGGGCGGACCGCAGGCCGGGAGACAGGATGACCGCGAGCAGGGCAGCGGCCGCCGGGAGAAGCCAACTGTGATTTTTGGACAAATGAGCCTCAGCGTCATAATTATATACCATTTCCCTTGTAAGAGAAGTTACGGCCGCGGAGTCCGAGGCCGTCGCGCGCGGGAGGCGGGCCGCGTTGACAGAAAAGACCTCCCCGATACATAATTTGCCACTGCCGGAGGTTGCCGGAAAATCCACACAGGAGATCGAGATGCCTAAAAGCCAGCCGGCGGCCGAGCCCCGGGTGATCAGCGGCGGGCTGTCCGTGGACGACCGCGGCGCCGTCGGGTTCGTCAACGAATTCACGTTCGCGGGCGTCAAGCGTTTCTACACGGTATCGAACCACGCCGCCGGCTGCGTCCGGGCCTGGCACGCCCACCGCCGGGAGGCCAAGCACGTCACGGTCCTGCGGGGCGCGGCGGTCGTCGGCGCGGTGAAGATCGACAACTGGGACAGTCCCTCGCCGGCGGCGCCCGTCCGCCGGTTCGTCCTGTCCGCGGCCCAGCCGGCCGTCCTCTTCATCCCGGCGGGCTATGCCAACGGGTTCATGTCGCTCACGGCCGATACGCTCCTCGGCTTTTTCTCGACGGCGACAATCGAGGAAAGCCGGGCGGACGACATCCGGTACGACGCCCGCCTCTGGGACATCTGGAAAGTCGTGGAGAGATGAGCCCGACCCGGGTCCTCGTCCTCGGCGCCTCCGGCATGCTGGGGTCGATGGCCGCCGACTATCTCGCCCGGGACGCCGGGCTCGAGCTCACGGCCGCGGTCAGGAGCCCGGAGTACCTCGCCCGGGGCCGGCGCCTGATCCCGGGTATCCGGTGGGAACTCTACGACGCCGTCGAGGCCGCCGCGCCGGACGGGCCGTCGGTCCTCGAGGGCCAGGCCTGGGTGGTGAACGCGATTGGCATCGTCAAGCCGCTCATCCGCGACGACAACGCCGGGGAAGTCGAGAGGGCGATCCGGGTCAACGCCCTCTGGCCGCACGAGCTGGCGAAGCGGGCCCGGTTGGCGGGCGCCCGGGTCATCCAGGTCGCGACCGACTGCGTTTACTCGGGTGAAAAGGGGCGCTACACGGAGAAGGACGCTCACGACCCCACGGACGTTTACGGCAAGACGAAGAGCCTGGGCGAGGTCAGAGCCCCCGACGTCCTCCATCTCCGCTGCTCCTTGGTGGGGCCGGAGCCGCGGCCGCACCGGTCGCTCCTCGGCTGGTTCCTGAGCCGGGAGGCGGGCGCCACGGTCCCCGGCTACGTCAACCACCGCTGGAACGGCCTGACCACCCTCAGCTTCGCCAGGATCTGCCGCGGCCTGATCGCGGGGGATTCCCGGATCTCGGGGCTCCGCCACGTCGTCCCCGCCGGCTCTGTCACCAAACGCGAGCTCCTCGGCTTGTTCGCCGCCCACTTCCGGCGCCCCGACATCGTGATCGAGCCGCGCGAGGCCGGCGCCGTCATCGACCGGACGCTGGCCACGGAGGACCCCGAAGCCAACGCCGGGCTGTGGCGGGGGGCCGGGTACGCCGCCCCGCCGTCCGTCGCCGATATGGTCGCGGAGCTCGCGGCCTTCGATTACCGCCTGGGGAGCCTGGCCTCGGAGGCTTAGGGGGAGACCGATGAAGATCCTGACCATCCTGGGCACGCGGCCGGAGATCATCCGGCTGAGCCGCATCATCGGGAAACTGGACGCGCTCGGGCAACAGGTGATCGTCCACACCGGGCAGAACTACGACGCCAACTTGAGCGAGATATTTTTCGAACAGCTGGGCGTCCGGTCTCCCGACCATTCTCTCGGCGCGCGGGGCACGTTCGGGGAGCAGCTGGCCGTGATCCTGTCGAAGATCGAGCCCATCCTGAACGCCGAGATGCCCGACCGCTTCCTCGTCCTGGGCGACACGAACAGCAGCCTGGCCGCCGTCGTCGCCAAGCGTCTCCACATCCCCGTCTACCACATGGAGGCGGGCAACCGGAGCTTCGACGACAGGGCCCCCGAGGAGGTGAACCGCCGGGTCATCGACCACTCGAGCGACGTCCTCCTCCCCTACACGGAGCGCTCCCGGCTGAACCTGCTCCGCGAGGGCATACCCGGGGACAGGATCCTCGTGACCGGGAACCCGATCTACGAGGTCGTCGAGAGCCAGCGGCCGAAGATCGCGAAGTCCAAGGCCCTGGCCGCGCTCGGGCTGCGCCCGAAAAGCTATTTCCTGGTCACGATGCACCGGCAAGAGAACGTGGACGTCCCGGCCCGCCTGAAGTCCCTGCTCGGCGCCCTGGAACGGGTGCAGAAAAAGTATGCCGTCCCGGTCATCGTCAGCACCCATCCCCGGACCCGCCTGCGACTCAAGGAGTCCGGGCTGCGGGTGAGGAACAAGGAGATCAGGTTCCTGCCGCCGTTCGGTTTCTTCGATTTCATCGCGCTCGAAGGGAACGCCCGCTGCGTGCTGAGCGACAGCGGCACGGTCCAGGAGGAGTGCTGCATCTTGCGGGTGCCCAACGTCACCCTGCGGGACGCCACCGAGCGGCCGGAGACCGTCGAGTGCGGGAGCAGCGTCCTGAGCGGCGCCGACCCCGGGACCGTCCTGAGGTGCGTCGAGGCCGTGCTCAGCCGGGAGCCGGACTGGCGCATCCCCCGGGAGTACCTCGCGCCGAACGTGAGCGATATCGTCGTCAAGATCCTCATGGGGTTGAGCGGCCCATCCCGGACGGGATCGAGCAAGTCCTGACGGCCGCGGGCCATGAGAATCCTCGTCCTCTCGCAGTACTACCCGCCGGAGCCCGACCCGAAGATCCATGCCCTGGGCCGCGACCTGACGGCCCGCGGGCACCGAGTCCGGGTTTTGACCGGTTTCCCTAATTATCCTCAGGGGCGCATCTATCCTGGCTGGCGGCAGCGGCCGTGGAAGAGGACGTCGCTCGACGGCCTCGAGGTCATCCGGGTGCCGCTCTACCCGGACCACAGCCGCTCCGCCGTGCGGCGTTCCCTGAATTATCTCAGCTTCGCGGCCTCGGCCTCGCTCCTCGGGCCGTTCCTGAGCGGGCCGGCCGACGCCATGTGGGTTTACTCGCGCGCCGCTGACGATCGGCATTCCGGCCTGGTGGACGGGGGCCTGGCGCGGCATACCGTTCGTCTTCAACATCCACGACATGTGGCCGGAGACGGTCGCCGCCACGGACATCCTGAGAAGCGGGCGCTTCGTCCGCTGGCTCGAACGCCTCGGCCGTTTCGTCTACCGGTCGGCGCCGTCCATCACCGTCGTCTCGCCGGGGTACAGGCGCCTCCTGATAGCGAAAGGCGTGCCGGAGGAGCAAGGTCCATTTCATCCCGAACTGGGCGGACGAGGAGATCTACCGCCCCGTCCCGAAAGACGAAGAGCTCGCGGTCTGCCACGGCCTGGCCGGGCGGTTCAACGTTATCTACGGAGGGAACATCGGCGCGGCCCAAGCCCTGGATACGCTGCTCGAGGCGGCGGGCCGGCTCCGCGATCTCCCCGATGTGCAGTTCGTGCTGATCGGCGCGGGCGTCGAGGAGAAGCGGCTCCGCGCCCGGGCGGCGGCGCTGGGACTCGCCAACGTGAGGTTCCTCGGCTGGCAGCCCGAGCCGCTCATGCCGGCGTTTTTCGCGCTGGCCGATGTCGTCTTCATGCACCTTCGCCGCGACCCGCTGTTCGAGATCACCGTCCCGGGAAAGACATACGCTTACCTGGCTTGCGGACGCCCGATCCTCTGCGCGGTCGCCGGCGACGCGGCGGACATCGTCCGGGAGGCGGGGGCCGGGCGTGGCCTGCCCGCCCGAGGACGCCGCCGCCCTGGCCGGCGCCGTCCGGGCGCTCCGGGCGATGCCCGAGGCCGAAAGGCGCGCCCTGGGCGGGAACGGCCGCCGCGCCCATCTCGCGAAGTACTCCCGCGCCGCCCTCGTCGGCCGGCACGAGGCGCTCCTCCTCCAGGCCGCCCGCCCGCGCCGGGGATAGCGCGACGGGCGACGGGAGCTTGAAAAATGCCGGGAAAAAGGGAAGAATAGCTGGCGATGTGAACCCGGTGTGATCTGTGAGGACCGCATGAACGGACAAGAGCCTGGCTTGATGGATTTCCTGCTGGTCGCCTGGAAACGAAAGTGGCAGATCCTCGTGCCGTCGTTCGCCCTGGCGGTGCTGGCGGGTCTGGCCAGTTTCACCATCCCGAAAAAATACGAGATCGACACCATCATCCGGCCGAGCATGATCTTCGCGGAGAACCAGCAGGGCAACTTCCAGGAGGTCGTGGTCTCGGACCCCAAGCAGGTCGCCGGCCAGATCAACCAGAAGTCGTACGACCGGCTGCTCGCCACCATGCTGAAGATCGACATCGCCGGGTTTCCGCGCCTGCGCGCCGAGAACCTGAGGGACACGCAGCTCATCCGGGTGTCGCTCCGGGACGGCGATATCAACGAGGGAAACGCCATCCTGCTGGCCCTCTTCAAGCTCCTGGAAAAAGACTTCAACAGGAAGATCGACGTCGAGATCAAGTCCATCGACGCCGATGTCAAGACCAACGAATACGAGATCAACAAGAAGAACCTGGACATCCAGTCCCTCGAGATCGAAAAAGTCAAGAACCTGGAGGAGATGCAGTCCGCGGCGAACAAGCTCAAGATCTCGGAGGAAAAAGTCGTGGGCATCGTCGAAGGGATGAAATCCGTCAGGAAGCGGGTCGACGCCCTCGACGGCCCAACAAACGGAGGTGCTCAAGGCGCAGCCCGAGGGCGCCACGGCCATCGGGCTTCTTCTTTACTCGAGCGAGGTCCAACAGAACCTGCGTTATTATGACCAGCTGGGCGAAAAGCTGAGCATCGAGAAGATGGCGCAGGAGGATTACCGGCTGGCCATGAAGAGGGCGGAGCAACAGACAAAGCAGTTGGCCACCCAGATCAACCGGCTGAAAAGCGAGATCGAGAACCTGGAGAGCGTGATCAGCCTGAATAAAGAAAAGAAGGCCAGGGTCGATTACGCCCAGCTCATCAAAGAGCCCACGCCCTCGGTCTATCCCGTTTCCCCCAAAAAGCCGTTCATCGTCCTGGTGGCCGGGATCGTCGGCCTCCTCATCTTCACCCCGCTGGCTTTCTTCAGGGAGTACCTGAAGAAATACGGCCCCGGCGCGAGCCTCTAGGGTCAAGGACTCCCGTTACTGCATCGGCGGAGCCGCGTAGCACGATTCCCATGAACGTGCTATGATTTGTTCCCTCGTGACACCGGCGCCAGCCGGGCAAGCGCGGGCAAGGATTCCGGATTGAGCAACATCACCCTTAACTTACCGTTGGATCGTCGCCAATCAATCCGAGAGCCCTGCCTTCGAGCGGCTGATCGACAGGCTCTCGAGGGTGCTCGGCCCCTGCCTCCTCCTCACCGGCATGCCGCATTCGGAGGGAAGCGGCAGCCTGTGCGTGGTGCGGGCGCCGGCCTACGACCGCCGCGGGCCGGGGCGCCGGGCGCTGTCCTGGGCGAAGTTCTCCATCGTCGCGCTGGCGCGGCTCTGGCGGGTGCGGGGCCGGCCGTTTCTTTTGGCGGTGACCAATCCGCCATCGATGCCGGTCATCGCCCTCCTCTTGAGGTCGCTGCGTGGCCTCCACTACGGGCTTCTCGTCTGGGACATCTACCCGGACCACGTGGTAAGGATGGGCTGGCTCGGGGCCAGGAACCCCATGGTCAAGGCCTGGGGGGCGCTGGGACGGACGGCCCTCAGGCGGGCCGATGTCGTCATGACGTTGAGCGACCGCATGGCCGGCAGGCTCATCGACGAAGCCCGGCCCGCCCCGCTCAAACACCGCTTGAAGGTGACGCCGATGTGGGAGGAGACCGACATCATCGCGCCCGTCCCGAAGGCCCGCAACGCTTTCGCCGTCCGGCACGGCCAGGCGGGCAAGATCACGGTCCTCTACTCGGGCAATATGGGCGCGACCCACGCCTTGACGCCTGTGGTCGAGGCGGCCGGCCGGTTGCGACACGACGGGCGGATCGGTTTCCTCTTCATCGGGGACGGTCTGGGCCGGCCCGGGCTCGAAAGGGAGGTCGCGGCGCGGCGGTTGAATAACGTCCTCGTCCTCGACCCCCAGGATTATGACACGCTGCCTCTCTCGCTCGCCACGGGGGATATCGCCCTCGTCGTCCAGGTCCCTGGGACGGAGCATCTTTCTCTCCCGAGCAAGGCCTATTCGAGCCTGGCGGCCGGGAGCGCCATCATCGCCCTCACCTCCCCGGACAGCGACCTGGCCGCGCTCATCGCGAAGTACGACGTGGGTGCCGTCTGCCCCTGGGATGATGCCGGCCGGCTCGCCGAGACGATCCTGGGCATGGCGGACCGGCCGGCGGAGTTGTCCAGGTTCAGGGCGAACGCCCGCCGCGCCGCCGTCGAGGAGTTCAGCGCGGACAAGGCCTGTTCGCGCTTTCGGGCGGCGCTCGAGCCGCTCTTCGCGGGTCAGCGCGGGGCTCCGCCCGCCCCAGTGATCCAGGACAACAGCTGAAAGAATGAACAGCAGCTCGAACCTCCGCATCGGCCTCAACCTCCTCCCCGCCCTTCCCGAGATCACCGGCGCCTGGAACTATATCCAGGGACTGCTTCAGGCCCTGGCCCGGGCCGACCGCACCGACACGTTCATCGCCTTCGTCGCCCGCGAGAGTGAAAGCCTGGTGCCCGCGCAGGCCAACTTCGAGCGCGTCCGGGTCGACATCCGCTCATCGGTCCGGATCTGGCGCATCGCCTACGAGAACACGGCGTTCTACGCCCTTGCCCGCCGGCATCGGCTGGACTGCCTGCACTGGTTTGCCGGCACCCAGGCGGTGTTCAGCCCGGCGCCTTCGGTCGTGACGATCTACGACCTGCAGCCGTACCTGCGCCTTTCGCCGTACTCCTGGAACAAACGCCTCTACCTCAAGTTCCTGACAATGCAGGCCGTTCGTCAGGCGCGCGTCATTCTCCCCATGTCTGAAGCGACGGCCGCGGACCTGATCCGGATCCTGGGAACCGACCCGGCCCGCCTGGCCGTCATCCCGCCGGTCGTGGGAGACGAGTTCCGGCCGGCGGACCCGGGCGAAGTCGCCGCGTTCCGTGAGCGTTATCGGCTAGCAGGCGGGTTCTGGCTTTATGTCGCCCACTTCTACCCTCACAAGAACCACCTCCGCCTTCTTGAAGCCTACGCCGCCCTTAGGCGGGAAGGCCCGGCCTGGCCGCTCGTTTTCCGGGGCGACGACCGCGGCGCGGAGCGTCAGGTCCGGGAGCGCGCCCGGGAGCTCGGACTGCACAACGACGTGCGCTTCCTGGAGCGGGTGGAGAGAGAAGAGCTGCCGCTCCTTTACTCGGCCGCCGCGGCGCTTGTCTTTCCCTCGCTCTACGAGGGCGGGGGCTTGCCTGTGATCGAGGCCATGGCCTGCGGCCTGCCCGTGGCCGCTTCGCGGATCCCCCCGGTCGCGGAGTTCGCCGGCACCGCCGCCCCCGGCTTCAACCCGGCCGACGTTCCGTCGATCGCGGCGGCCATGCGGGAGCTCGCGGGCAGCACCGAGATCCGCGAGGACAGGCGCCGGCAGGGGCTCGCCCGGGCCGCCGGCTTCCGGGCGGAGACCGTCATCCCCCGGCTGCTCGGTGCCTACGCCCGAGCGGCGTCACGACGGTGACCCCCGTCGGACTGCCGGCGGCCGGACCGTGTCCTTGACTTCGCGTCGGGTCGTGATTTACGATCAGCCGGAATGATCTGCAGGATCTGCGCCTCCCCCTCGTCGCCGTTCGGAACGGCGAGATTGCTGGACAGGCACGATGTCCAGTACTTCCGCTGCCCGGCCTGCGGGTTCGTCCAGACCGAGGAGCCGTACTGGCTGGACGAGGCCTACGCGGAGGCGATCACCCGGACCGACCTCGGCCTGGTCGCCAGGAACCAGGGTTTCTCCGTCCTGTCCCGGGCCGTGATCGGCGCCTTTTTCCAGAGCGAAGGCCGGTTCCTCGACTACGGCGGCGGCTACGGGCTGTTCGTCCGGACGATGCGAGACCTTGGTTTCGATTTCCGGCTCTACGAGAGGCAGTGCCCGAACCTGTTCGCGCGCCGGGTTCGCCGTCGACCTCGCCTCGGCCGGCCGGTTCGAGCTCGTGACGGCGCTCGAGGTGTTCGAACATTTCGTCAAGCCCCTGGAGGAGATCGAAGTCCTGCTGCAAGCTCGCCGACAGCATCCTTTTCTCGACCGCCCTGTTGCCGACGCCGGCCCCGGCTCCCGGTGACTGGTGGTATTACGCGCTCGAACACGGCCAGCACGTATCGCTGTTTTCGTCAGGAGCGCTCGCGGAGGCGGCCCGCCGCCTCGGCCTTAATCTTTATTCCGACGGCAGGGCGTTCCATCTTCTGACACGGAAGAAGATATCGCGGCCGCTGTTCAAGGTCCTATCGCGCTACCGGGTCGCCAAGGCGCTCGGGCCCTTGTGGAAGAGGCCATCGCTGCTACCCCGCGATTATCAGGAACTGACGGGCAAGCCGTTGAAGTAATTACGCCCGCGGCGCCGCCAGCCGCAGGAGAAGTCCCTGAAGGCCCGTTCTCGTCCTCGTTTCCGAGAACTTGTCGAAAAGCGCCCGGTAATCGACCTCGATCTCCCGCTCCGCCAGCCCGGCCAGAACGCGTGCCAGGTCGCCCGGGTCGTCATTCCCATAGAAATAGAGTCCGGGCGCCGGCACGTCCGAGATGTCGGGAAAGGCGGTGGAGACGATCGGCTTGTTCAGCAGGATATACCGCATCACCTTGGACGGAAAAGAGTAGCGGGCGAACGGATGGGAGAGCTTCTGGGGATTCACGAGGATGTCCATTTCCGTGAGGTGCGCCTGCACCTCGCGCGCCCCCAGCAGGCCGGCATAGGTGAGGTTCCCGCCGTGCCCGGCCCGCTCGAGGACGCGGGCGAGAAGGGGTCCCTGTCCGGAGACAAAAAAGTGGAGCCGCGGATTCTCCCGGAGCCGGTCGCGCGGCTTCGAGGAAAATGTCGGCTCCCCGCTCGGTGTCGAGCGTCCCTGAGTAAGCGATTTTGACAACCGGTTTCCGGCCAAGGCCGTACCTGACCGGCGCGGCGGCGGCCCCCGGCCCATCGGGCAGGATGAACGGGACAACGACCGAGGGCCGGTGCCGGAACTCGCATCTCAGGCCGCCGTTGACCAGGGTGAACCCGTCGCTCCACCTTTTGCCCAGGGCATACAGCGCCCCGAAGGCCAGGCGCCTGGCCGATGACGGGCCGAACAGGACATGCAGGCCGTCCTCGAACTGGCAGATGATCCGCGCCCGGGCGAAGAGCTTGGCCAGGAGCGCCGGGATCAGGCTCTCGAACCGGAAATTGTAATAGATGATAAAATCGGGCTTCCGGCGCAGGCACTCCAGGAACACGGCCGCGGCGATCTCAAAGAACGAAAGAACGCGGACCGCATAATAGCCCGGATAGACGACCGGCACCCGGCGGCCGCCGATGTCGAACGATTCCTGATGCGCCCCGATCCGCCCGAAGTCCCCCCTCATCGAATAGCCGGTGGACAGGACGGTGACATCGTGGTCCCTGGCCAGGAGGGAGACCAGCGGAACGATCTTGTTCATCCCCCCCGGTGAGTACTCGCGGGTCAGCCGCAGCGCCCTTTTTATCGCTTCGGAATAGTACGGTGCGATGACGGCGATCTTGGCAGGGCGGCGTTTCACAGCCGGCTCGAGAGTCCGTCGTGGATCTGGACGAGGATCTGCCGAAGGTCAAAAGTGAAATCCCAGCCCGGGTAGTCGGCGCGGAACTTCTTCAGCCCGCTGACATACCAGATGTGGTCGCCGCGCCGCGGCGTCTCCGAGTAGGTCCAGTTCATCTTTTTCCCGGTGATCTCCTCGCACAGGGCGATCGCCTCGAGCATGGAGCAGTTGGAGAACCGGCCGCCGCCGGCGTTGTAGACGGCGCCGCTCCGGGGCTTCCTGTAGAAATGCCAGAACATGTTGACCAGGTCGCGCGCTGTGGATGTTGTCGCGCACCTGCTTGCCCTTGTAGCCGAACACCGTGTAGGGCTGCCCGGTGATGGCGCACTTCATCAAGTAGGCCAGGAACCCGTGGAGCTGGGCGCCCGAGTGGTCGGGCCCGGTCAAACAGCCGCCCCGGAAGCAGGCCGTCCTCAGGCCGAAGTAGCGCCCGTATTCCTGGACCAGGACGTCGGCGGCCACCTTGGAGGCGCCGAACAGGCTGTGCATGGTGCGATCGATGCTCATCGACTCGTCGATGCCGTCGGCATAGGGATGGCCGGCCTCGATCTCCCAGCGCGTCTCGAGCTCGCGGAGCGGCAGGAAGTTCGGGTTGTCGCCGTAGACCTTGTTGGTCGAGGTGAAGATGAAGACGGCCTTGGGCGCGTGGAGGCGCATCATCTCGAGCAGGACGAGCGTGCCGTTGGCGTTGATCGTGAAATCGGAGAACGGCTCCCGGCTGGCCCAGTCGTGCGACGGCTGGGCGGCGGTGTGGATGATGAGCCGGATGTCGCTCCCGTGCTCGGCGAAGATCTTTTCGACGCCCGCCCGGTTCCGGATGTCCAGGGCGTGGTGGACGTAGCCCGGGACCTCCTCCCGGATCTTTTTCAGGTTCCAGCGCGTCGAGGCCTCCCGGCCGAAAAAGTATTTCCGCATGTCGTTGTCGATGCCCAGGATGCGGTCGAATTTCTTCCGGGCGAGGAACCGGACGCTGGCCGAGCCGACCAGCCCGGCCGAACCCGTGACGAGAGCAACAGCCATTTTGGTTTCCTTTCTGATGGCGGAGGCGGGATTATATCACAGCGGGGGGACGCGCCTCCAGACGGCGCATGGCATCAGCTCATATGTAGCCGAAGGAGCCGGGTCCATGGCGCAATCGCCCATAAGGCGACTGGCTCTTCATGAGAAGACTGCCCGGCCGGTTGCGTTTATTCATTAGGAAATCGATCGGCTGGTCCTCTTGATTATACACAGATTATGTGTATAATAAGTGTATCGCCAAGGAGGCCATGGACATGCAAGTGCGGCACAACATCACCATCGACGCCGAGGTATCCAGGGAGTTGGATGATCTGGCTCGGGAGCTTGGAGAGAAAAAAAGCACCCTTATCGAAAAAGCTCTCACCGTTTATTTTGATCTCCTCGACCTTCAGGTCGCGAGGAAGCGCCTGAAAGATCTCGAAAAGGGAAAAGCCAAGCTTATCGATGCCGACGACGTCTGGAAGGACTTGGGGATATGAGTGGATTATAGAATCGTTTTTCTGGACAAGGCGCTCGATGAGTTCAAGAAGATCGACCGGGCCAGGCAGAAGATCATCAAGGCCAAGCTCATGATCCTGGCGAAGAACCCGGCCGCCCTCAAGAATAACATCAAGAGGCTCAGTGGCCCCGACGATGCCATCTACCGGCTCAGAGTCGGGGCCTATCGGGTGCTATTCAAGAAGGATGAAAGCCGACTCGTCATATTGGTTGTGCGGATCGGCCACCGAAGAGAGATCTATTCCGAACAGTTCAGCTGATTTTTGCGCATGTCGATCAAGGCGGCCGGAGCCCGATTATTCGGCAATCCTGAATCGTCCAGATAGATGCCTCCGGCCGGCGGCTTGACACTTTTTCCCCGCCGTTACATAGAATATGGAATGCTTGAGAGGCGCTTTCCGCCCGATTCCATCCTAAGCGAGGAAAAATCGTGAGTGCTCTGCCGGCTTCCGCGTCGGCCTTCCTGGCCGGGCGCCCGGTCCTGGCCAAGGTCATCCGGAACTTCGGCTGGCAGTCGTTCGACAAGCTCTTCCGGATGGGCGTGGGCGTGTTCGTGAGCGTCCTCATCACCCGCTACCTCGGCCCCGACAAGTTCGGCATCTTCAGCTACGCCCTGGCCTTCGCCGGCCTGTTCACGACCGTGGCCGGTCTCGGCCTGGACAGGATCGTCATCCGGGAGATCTCCAGGGACGCCTCGCGAAAGGACGCCATCCTGGGCACGGCCTTCTGGCTGAAGCTCGCGGGGGGGGCTGGTACGTTCCTGATCATCCTGGCGGCGATCGCCGCGCTCAAGCCGGCCGATACGCTCGTCATCGTCCTGACCGCCGTTTTCGGGGCGGCCCTGATCTTCAACGCCCTGGACGTCGTCGATTTCTGGTTCCAGGCCCGCATCCAATCGAAGCAGCCCGTCCTGGCGAGGAACTCGGCGTTCATCCTGGCCTCGGCCATCAAGGTCGGGCTCGTGCTCGCCTCCGCCTCGCTCCTGTCCCTCACCCTCGCCACCGCGGCCGAGGCCGTCTTCGCGGCGATCGCCCTGGCCCTCGTCTACCGCTGGGCGGGAAACAGCTTCAGGGCCTGGAAGCTTGATCGCGGCCTGGCCAAGGCCCTGCTGGCCGAATCCTGGCCGCTCATCATCAGCGGGTTCGCCATCCTGGTTTACATGAGGATCGACCAAATCATGCTCGGCAGCCTGCTCGACGACCGGGCCGTCGGGTTGTTTGCCGCCGCGGTAAAATTCTCCGAGATCTGGTACTTCATCCCCCTGGGCATCTCCTCGTCCGTCTTCCCGGTCCTGGTCGAATACTTCAAGGACAACCCGGCCGTCTTCTTCCGGAAATACCAGAACGTCTTCAACGTCATGGCGATCCTCTCGGTGGGCCTGGCCGTGGTTATGACTTTCGCTTCGAGCCGGTTAGTCGTCATGCTCTACGGCCAGGAGTTCCAGGCTTCCGGTCCCGTCCTGGCCATCCACATCTGGGCGGGCGTGTTCGTCTTCCTGGGCATCACGGCCTCGATGTGGACGATGATCAACGGCTACCAGAGATTCGCCCTCTGGGCTTCGCTGACGGGCGCGGCGGTCAAGATCGGCTTGAACCTTCTTGTCATCCCGGCCTACGGCATCGTCGGCGCGGCCGCGACCATGGTCGCCTCCCAGGCGCTGTCGGCGTATTTGGCATATGCCGTGTCGGCGAAAACGAGGAAGATATTCGTGATGATGACCAGGGCGCTCTTCATGCCTTGGCGATTCGAGAGGGAGGGCCGGACGGCCCCGACCCAGGGCGCCTGACGGAAGCATGAGGGAAGAGGTGGCGCGCGAATGATCGGAGCCGGTTTGCAGACACCCGTCCTCTTCCTGGTCTTTAAGCGTCCCGATACGACGCGTCGCGTTTTCGAAGAGATCCGGAGGGCGAAGCCGGCGCGGCTCTGGGTGGCCGCCGACGGGCCGCGCCTAGACCGGCCGGGCGAGGCGGACCTCTGCCGGAGGACCCGCCAGGTCGTCGACGTGGACTGGGAGTGCGACCTCCACACTCTCTTCCGGGAGAGGAACATGGGCGTCAAGGCCGGCATCGCCTCGGCCATCGGCTGGTTTTTCGAGGGCGCCGAGGAAGGCATCATCCTCGAGGACGACTGCCTGCCCCATCCGGATTTCTTCACTTTCGCCGCAGAGGTCCTGGCCCGCTACCGCGACGACCCGAGGGTCATGCACATCAGCGGCGACAACTTCCAGTTCGGCCGGCGGCGGGGAGACGCCAGCTACTATTTTTCGAGATACGCCCACTGCTGGGGATGGGCGACCTGGCGAAGGGCCTGGTCGCACTATGATCTGGACATGGGCGATTTCCCCGAATTCGCCGCCGGGCGGGGGGTCGAGAAGATCGTCAGGAACAGCCGGGCCCGGGACTATTGGATGAAGGTTTTCGGGGAGGCCCACGCGGGCCGCTACGCCACCTGGGACTACGCCTGGGCCTACCGGGTCATGTCCCGCGGCGGCCTGTGCGCCGTCCCGAATGCGAACCTGATCACGAACATCGGGTTCGGCGAGGGGGCGACGCACACCTTCGAGCCCGCCAGCCGGCTGGCCGGCCTGCCCGCGGAGTCCCTGGGCCCCGTCGTCCACCCCGGTGTCATCGCGGCGGACGAGGAGGCCGATGACTTCGAGCTCGATCGCGTCCTGCTGACTGCCCCTCCGCCGCCGGCTGCTCGACAGCCTCGGGCGGCTGCTCAAGGGCCGGCCATGAAGATCGCTTACGACCACCAGATCTTCGCTCTCCAGGACTGCGGCGGCATCTCCCGGTACTTTTTCGAGCTCCTCGACCATTTCCACAGGACAGGTCGGGCCGAAATCGACCTCTGGCTCCGGTTCTCGAACAATCGCTATCTCGACGGCGCCGCGTTTTCGCGGCATCGGCGCCTCTGGCCCGGCCGCTCGTTCCGGGGAAAGGTCCGGCTCATCGACCTTCTCAACCGGCCCTTTTCGGTGAGGGGGCTGGCCGCCCAGGCGTTCGATCTCTTTCATCCGACCTATTTTTCCCCCTACTTCCTCCGGCCGCTCGGCCGAAAGCCCTTCGTCCTCACCATCCACGATATGATGCACGAAGTCCACCCCGGGCTGTTCCCGCCCGAGCCGAAAACACCCCTCTGGAAAAAAGCGGTGGCCGGGAGCGCGGCCCGCATCCTGGCCGATTCACAGAACACGAAGAAGGACATCATCCGGCTGCTGGGCATCGACGGGGACAAGATCGATGTCGTCTACCTGGCCGGCTCGCTCGAACGCCCGGAGAGGACGGGTCCCGCCGCGGCTTACGGGCCCTTCGGCCGCTTCATCCTGTTTGTCGGGGGCCGACTTGGCCAGAAGAACTTCCGCCCCTTCGTCCGGGCCGTGGCGCCGCTTCTTCGAGACGAGCCCGGCCTGGGGGTCGTCTGCGCCGGCGGCGGACCGTTCGGCCGCGCGAGAACGGAGTTTCCTCGGCGAGCTCGGTCTCGACGGCCGGTTCTTTCAGCGCGACGTCGACGACCCGACGCTGGCGTCGATCTACGCCGCCGCCGAGCTCTTCGTCTTTCCTTCCCTCTATGAAGGCTTCGGCGTGCCGATCCTCGAGGCTTTCGGCTGCGGCTGCCCGGCGGCCTTGAGCCGGGCCAGCTCCTTCCCCGAGGTCGCGGGCGAGGCGGCCCTGTACTTCGATCCCGCCGACGAAGCCTCGATCCGGGAGACGGTCAGCCGGGCGCTTTCGGACGGAGGGCTCAGGGACTCCCTCCGCGCCAAGGGCCGGGAACGGCTGAAGATTTTCTCGTGGGCGAAAACAGCGGGGGAAACGCTGGCGGCCTATGAAAAAGCCCTGTCGGGGTGGGTGTGATGCCGGCCTTCATGGTCCTCGTGCCCGCCGCCGGCCTCTACCTTTGTCTTTTGAGCCTCTTCAAGTTCAAGAGGCTGATGAACCCGGTCCTGATCATCGTCTCCTGGTGGGCGTTCTGGCTGTGGATCTCGAATTTCAGCCTGACGGGCTTCTTCGTGCCGTCCGGCCGCACTCAGATCATGGTCCTCGTCATGCTCGGGTCGATGTCTTTCGGCAGCCTGTTCGTCTTCGGGCGGGAGCGCGATCCGGCCCGGACGGCGGCCGCCAACGGCCGGTTCGCAAGGAACGGCCGGTACCTGCTGTGGCTCAACCTTCTTTTCGTGCCGGTCATGGCCCTGCTCCTCTACCGGGCCGTCCCCAACATTCTCGCCTCGGAACCTGTCCGGTACCGGCTGGAGGTCTACGGGACTCCCCAGTGGCCGAGCCCGCTCTTCGGGGGAGGCTATAACCAGCTCCTGTTTTTCCTGGTGATCTCGCCCGTCGTCTTTTTCTCCCTGATCGTCGGCATCATCTATTTCTTCCGTTTCGGGAAAAAGAAGCTCCTCCTTCTGTCTCTCGTGCTCATCGTCATCGAAGGCGCCATCACCCTGGGCCGGTTCAACTTCTACTACATCCTGGCCCTGACCGCCTTCGGCTATCTGTACCTGAGGCAGGGAAAAGCCGCGGCCGCCCCGACGGAGACCGAACAGGCTGTGGCACCCCGGCTCAAGCTCAAGGCCGTCAAGTTCGCCGTCGCCGCGGCGGCCGTCGTGACCATCGTCCTGGGCTTGAGCTTCTTCCGCGGGGAAAAGAACACCGGGCCTCTGGCGGCACTCGCCAAGATCGCGGTCGATTATCACACCGTCGGCCTCGTCCTTTTCGACCAGGAGCTGTCGACGCCCTCCTCCCGCCTGAATTCCGGGCTCTCTTACGGCCGGAGCACGATCGGCGGGCTGGACAGCCTGGCCCTCGTCTTTCTCCGGCGGTTCAACCCGGACATCGTCCCGACCGCCCAAGAGAGCGGCGCCTACATGGCCGAGAACCGCCAGGTCGGGACGGACAGCCGGGGAGAGCCCATCTTCGGCAACGCCTTTTATACCATCCTGTTCAGCCTGTACTACGACGGCCGATATTTTGCGGTCATTCTATTATCCATGGCCTTCGGCTGCGCCCTGTCTGCGGCCTATGCGAACTGGCTCAAGAACGGGGCCCTGAGCAGCCTGGCGGCCATCATCCTCCTCACCTATGTGGGGGTTTTTTCGCTCTTCCAGAGCCCGGTCGAGGGCGTGAAGTTCTGGGTCGCCCTTTTCCTCATCCCCTGGATGAAATGGTTCTCGCTGGGCTTCGTCAAGCCGGAGCCGCGGAGGGCCGATGACTGATCCGGCCCGGGAGGCAGTCAAGCGCGCGATCGACATCGCTGTCAGCCTGGCCGGGCTGGTCGTACTCCTGCCGGTCCTTTTTGTCATCGGCTTAGCCGTCAAGTGTTCGTCGCCGGGCCCGGTCTTTTTCCGGCAGGCCCGGCCGGGCAAGGCCGGCCGGCTTTTCAGCATCGCCAAGTTCCGGACGATGCGCGAAGACCGCGCGGGGGGGACGACCCGCGCCAGGAAAGCGCGAGATTCACCCCGGTGGGCCGCTTCCTCCGCCGGGCCAGCCTGGATGAGCTGCCCGAGCTCTGGAACGTGCTGAAGGGAGAGATGAGCCTCGTCGGCCCCCGTCCGCTGATGCCTCAATATCTCCCCCGCTACACAAAAGAGCAGGCCCGGCGCCACGAGGTGCGGCCGGGGATCACGGGCTGGGCGCAGGTCAACGGCCGGAACGCTATCACCTGGGAAGAGAAGTTCCGGCATGACGTCTGGTATGTCGATCACCGGGGCCTGAAGCTCGACTGCCGCATCCTGGCGGTTACGGTAATGAACGTCCTCAAAAGAAAAGGGATCAACCAGCCCGGTTTCGATACGGCCGAGGAATTCATGGGCAGCCGGCCGCAGCCTGCAAACCGGGTGGGACCGGCAGCCGGGACCCCAAAATAAGAGACTGGAGTAAAGCGCGATGGCATCAGTGACTTTCAGGGCCGTTTTGAGAAAGCTGGCTTCGGCCGTGCCAAGCGGACTGCCGCTCCCCATCGTGCGGGGACCTCTCAGGGGGCGCGCTGGATCGCCGGCGCCGCCGCGGGCGAGGGCGGGGGGCTGTCGATCATCTTCAACCTGGCCGAGCCGAAGCAAGCCCGGCTGGCCGGGAGCCTGCCCTCCGGAGAGGATATCTGCTTCGATGTCGGGGCCAATGTCGGGATGTACACTCTGATATTTTCCAGGCGCGCCCGGCATGTCTACGCGTTCGAGCCTTTCCCCCGGAACATCCGCTACCTCTCGCGGATGCTGAGCCTGAACAGGGTGAGGAACGCGACCATAGTTCCGTGGGCGGTGGCCGACACCCTGGGCCTCGCTTCGTTCGCCGAGGGCCCCGACTGCGCCACCGGCAAGATCAGTCCGGGAGCGGGGCAGCCGGTCGTGACGGTCTCGCTCGACCAGTTCGTTTCGGTCTATGGGGCCGTCCCCTCGGTGATCAAGATCGACGTCGAGGGCAGCGAGCTCGACGTTCTCAACGGCGCCAGGGAGCTGCTCCGGGCCCGCCGGCCCGCCATCCTCCTCTCGACCCACGGCCCGGGCTTGAAGGAAAAGTGCCTGGCCCTGCTGAAGGACCTGGGCTACAGCCGGTTCACGCCGCTCGACGGACCGGGCACGCCGCCCGGGCACGAAGTTGATTTCGCCATCATGCCTTGATAGAATTATCCATTAGCTAACATACTGATACTGAAAGGAACAGCAGCCATAATGGACGAAACCACCTTCGCGCTCACCGACCTCAAAGCGCTCCGTCGCCTGGGCAATGGCGTCAAGATCTTCCCGATGGTCAAGATCGTCAAGGGCGAAGCCGTCGAGGTCGACGACGGGAGCCAGATCGACGACTTCACTTTCATCAACGGCGGCGCCGGCGTCCGGATCGGCAAGTTCAATCACATCGCCTCGTTCGTCAGCATCATCGGCGGCGGCGAGTTCATCAGCGGCGACTTCGTGGGCATCGCCACCGGGGCACGCCTCATCACGGGCACCCACCATTACGGCGACGGCAAGCGGATCTGCCCGCTCGTCCCGGTGGAAGAGCAATGCGTCATCCGCGGCAAGATCGTCCTGGAGAAAGACGTTTTCATCGGGGCCAACGCCATCATCCACCCCAACGTGACGATCGGCGAAGGCGCGATCATCGGCAGCGGCGGGATCGTGCTCAAGGACGTCGAGCCCTGGACGATCAACGTCGGCGCCCCAGTCCGCGTGGTCGGGATGCGGCCGAAGGTCAAGGAACCGGCCGAATGAAGGTCAAGCTGTCTCTTTCCCGGCCCGATATCACCGATCTGGAGCGGGAACGGGTCATGGAGGTGCTGAGAACGCCGGACCTCAGTTTGGGCCCGCGCCTGGGCGAATTCGAAAAGAAGTTCGCCGCCTACGCGGGCAGAAGGGAAGCGGTCGCGGTGAACAGCGGTACGAGCGGACTCCATCTTTGCGTGCGGGCTCTTGGGCTGAAAGAGGGCGATTCCGTGATCACGACTCCCTTCAGCTTCGTCGCTTCCGCCAACTGTCTTCTATTTGAACGGGTGAACCCGATATTTGTGGACATAGACGCAAGTTTCTACAATGTAGATACAAATATCCTTGAACAGAAAATCAAGGCGGTTCGCAAGTCCGGAAAAGGCAAGGCGCTCAAGGGAATACTCCCCGTGCATGTATTCGGACGCCCTTGCGATATGCTTGAGATCATCGAGCTAGCCAGACGTTACGACCTGTCGGTCATCGAGGACGCCTGCGAGGCCGTGGGAGCGGAGGTTCAAGTCCCGGGCCGCCGGGGGAAGGGGCCGGCCTGGAAAAAGGCAGGGACCTTCGGCGACTGCGGCGTATTCGCGTTTTACCCAAATAAGCAGATGACGACCGGCGAGGGCGGAATGATCGTCACCGACGACAAGAAAATCGCCGGGCTGTGCCGCAGCCTGAGAAACCAGGGCCGGGCGGCCGGCGGCGGCTGGCTGCAGCACGCGCGGCTCGGGTTCAATTACCGCCTGAGCGACATCAACTGCGCCCTGGGAATCGCCCAGCTTGAACGGATCGGGGAGATCATCGCCAAGAGGGAACGGGTGGCCCGCCTCTACGCCGAGAAGCTCAAGGAGATCCCCGGGATCATCGCGCCCCCCGTCGAGCCGGGTAAGAAGATCAGCTGGTTCGTCTACGTCGTGAGGCTGGCCGACCGCTTCCGGCGCCGCGACCGGGACTTCATCCTGGCGAGGCTCCAGGAAGCCGGCATCGGCTGCAGCAACTATTTCTCCCCCATCCATCTCCAGCCCTTCTACAAGCGGCAGTTCGGTTACCGGCGGGGCGATTTCCCCGTCACGGAGAGGGTCTCGGAAAGGACGATCGCCCTGCCGTTCCATAACAATCTGTCGGCCGGCGATGTCGACCTGGTCGGCGAGACGCTCAAGAAGATCCTGCTGGCGATGCGGCCCGGAGCGGCATGAGAACCCGTGTCCAGTGGCTTGTCCAGGGCGTCAGCCAGGTCATCGTGGACCTCCTGGTGTTCGCCGCCGCCGCGGTCGCGGCCTACCTCATCCGTTTCGAGGGCTGGCCCGCCGGTGATTTCCTCCGGCAGATGACGATCCTCGTTCCGTACCTCGTCATCATCCGGCTCGTCCTCTTCATCCTGCTCTCGGTCTATTCGGTCGCCTGGCGATACATCTCCATCCGGGAGGTCTTCCTCATCACGGCGGCCCTGCTGCCGGCCTCGGGCGTCCTGCTCGGGCTGAGGCTCTTCCTGCCGGACGAATTCGCGCTCTTCCGGATGCCGGTCAGCGTCATCGCCCTCGAGTTCCTGCTGGCGCTCGTCGGGGCGACCGGCGTCCGCGGCAGCCGGCGCCTCGCCCACGAGCGCGCCGACCGCGGGGCACTCCACAACGTCGGCAAGCCCACGCGGAAGAACGTGATCCTGATCGGCGCCGGGGACGCCGGCAACATCGTGATCAGAGAGCTCAGGCGGCGCCCCGACCTTGGCCTGAAGGCCGTGGGTTTCGTCGACGACGACCCCAGGAAATACCGGAGCGTCATCCAGGGAGTGCGCGTGCTGGGCGATACCTCGCACATAGCGGAGATCGTCCGCCGGCACCGGGTCGACGAGGCGATCATCACCATCGCCAACGCTTCGTCCAGGGACATCCGCCGGATCAAGGAAGCGGGCGAGCGAGCCGGGATCAAGGTCAGGATCGTGCCCGGCCTGTTCGAGCTGTTCGACGACGAAGTCAAGATCATGAGGATCCGGGAGATCAACATCGAGGACGTCCTCGGCCGGAGCGTCGTCCGGTTCGAGAGCCACCGGCAGGAGATCATCGGCCACTACAAGAACAAGCGCATCATGGTGACCGGCGCCGGCGGCTCGATCGGCTCCGAGCTCTGCCGGCAGCTGGCCGGCCTCAAGCCCGCCGAGCTGGTCATGCTGGACAAGGACGAATTCAGCATCTACGAAATCGACGGCCGGATGAAGAAGGAGTTCCCCGAGGTCCGGGCGGTGCCGGTGATCGGCGACGTCCGGAGCCGGCCGCGGCTAATGGCGGTCTTCGACAGGTTCCGGCCCGAGATCATCTTCCACGCCGCGGCGCACAAGCACGTGCCGCTGATGGAAGCCAACGTCGCCGAGGCCATTTCCAACAACGTCCTCGGGACCAAGACCACGGCGGAGCTCGCCGCCGGGCGCGGCGTGGAGAGCTTCATCTTCATCTCCACGGACAAGGCCGTCAACCCGACGAGCGTCATGGGTGCGACGAAAAAGATCGGCGAGATCCTGATCCAGGAGCTGGCCGCGTCGAGCCCCACCCGATTTTCCTGCGTCCGGTTCGGGAATGTCGTCGGCAGCCGGGGCAGCGTGGTGCCGCTCTTCCGCGAGCAGATCGCCCAGGGCGGGCCGCTGACCATCACCCATCCCGAAGTCCGGCGCTACTTCATGTCGATCTCCGAGGCCGTCCAGCTCATCATCCAGGCGGGGACGATCGGCAACCGCGGGGAGATCCTGGTCCTCGACATGGGCGAGCCGATCCGCATCCAGGACCTGGCCCGGGACCTGATCAAGCTGTCGGGATACGCCGAGGACGACTTCGAGATCCGCTACATCGGGCTTCGACCCGGCGAGAAGCTCTACGAGGAGACCCTCGTGGACGAGGAGAAGGCCCGCGGCACGGAGTTCGACAAGATTTTCGTCGCCCCGCCGAACGAGGTCGACGGCCGCCGCTTCGCCGAGAACCTGACGGCCCTCCTCGAAGCCGCCGAAGCGGGCGACGAGCCGAGGATCCTCCGGTCACTCAAGGACATGGGCATTGGCTACAACCACACATCGGGAGGGGCCGCCTAGTCCGGGAGCCGGCCTCCTCCGGCTCACCCGCAGCTCGAGAAAGGCGCTCCGGCTCGCCGGCCTGGCCGGCCTCCTGGTCATTCTCGTCCTGACCTTTGACAAGACGGTATTCTTATTTCGCCTGACCGGGGCGGCGCTCCGCTCGGGGACCGGCGGTCGGGGCTATTTCACCGCCATGGCCAAGTGCGCCTATCGACGGCCCGGTCTTCTGCCGCTCCTCGAAGACGAGGCCGGGGCCCCCGACTTCCTGGCCGCCTGGCTGGCGGAGCATGTGCGGCGCGGAGACAGCGATTTCGAAAGAATCGGCTACGGGCCTTTCCTCGAGCGTGTGTCTGCCCGGTTCCCGGAAAACGTCCTTCTGGAGAGCCTCGGGATCTACGGTGACGGCGAGGACGGGCGTGACTGGCAGGCCTTCGACCCGCTCTTTTTCCGCCTGGTCAGCGACCCGGGGTTCAACAGCCTGAGCTATCCGGCGCTGACGCGGGCTTTCCGGGACGGGCGGCTGCCTCCGGAATCCCTGCCCCCGCTCCTGAGCTATCTGGCCTGGATGAAGAACCCGGCCCTTGCCAAGGAGCTGCGGGAATGGGGAACGGGCGACCCCGCGATGAACAACGCTCTGTCCGGCTTGCCCGCGGGGGTCCTCCCGCCACGGCCGACAGCTTCCCTCGGGCCCGGCCCACGGGGCGGAGCCGAGGGCGCCCGCTCCGCTCTGGCCAGGGCCCTGGCGATCGATCCCGCGCCGCTCCGGCTGGGGGAAAACCTCATCGCCGGGCCTGACCTTTCCGACTTGGGCTCGTTCGAAAGGTCCTGGGAGTTCCTGGATATGTCCGGGCGCGACCCGTTCGCCAAGGGAAGCTTTGCCGGCGGGCTCGACTCTCCGGCCGGCCCGGCCCTCCGGGTCATGGGCTTTTTCACCCGGGCCCAGCCCGGCCGGGTCCCCTGCCGCGCCGGGTTCGGGCAGAAACGGGCCTCCCGCTCGGCCCCGAGATCTACCTCTTCGCGTTCCGGTACAGGGCCGAGTCGGGCGCCGAGCGCCCCTCCTTCTGGCTCTCGTCAAGCGAACGGCTTCCCGAACGGGAGATCGCGCCGACTGGAGGCGCCTGGCGCCGCGTCCTTTTTCTCTTCAGGAACGCGGAGCTCGCGATCCCCGAGGTCAAGCCGCTCCTGAGGATGTGGGGAACGGGAACGGTCTGGTTCGACGACGTGGGGCTCTATGCGGTCGAGGCCGGCGGGCCGATCCTGCCGGCGGGACAGGAGGCTCTCTTCTATGAGTAAGCGGCTCGTCCTCCTCTATTCCGCGGCCCTCTGCCTGCTCCTCAATTTCATCGTCCCGCCCTTCCAGAATCCGGACGAGCCCCAGCATTTCAGGGCCGTCCTGGCCCGCGCGCTGGGGAGCGGCCGCGGCCCGGAGATCGAGGAGCGGGTGATCGAGCAGATGGACCGGTTCGACTGGTGGAGGAAAGCCGGGATGGGCCGGCCGGCGGAGCTGCCCCGGCGGTTCGCCGACATCCCGTTCATGAATCTCCCCGTATCGGAAGCCGCCACGAGCCAGCTTCTCCTGTATCATACCGCGGCGGGCTGGCTGCTGAAGCTTGTGCCATCCGATGATTTCCTGGTTCTCTATTATGTCTGCCGGCTGTTCTCGGCGGCGCTGTTTTGCGGCAGCCTCCTTCTGCTCGCCGCCGCGTTCTCGATCGTCGCCCGGGACCTCGGCGGGACGGCGGGCCTGGGCTTTTTCTTCGTCCTTTTCCTTCCCCAGTTCTCGGTGCTGTCCGTGAGCGTCAACCCGGAGGCCGCCGCCACGTTTTGGGGCGCCCTCTTCTTTTGCGCCGTCGCCGCCTGGATGTCGGGGAGGGCCGGCTGGCCCGTCCTGATGATCCTGCCCGTCGTGGCGCTGGCCGGCTTCCTGACCGATCGGTCGAGCTTTTATCTCCTCCCGATGGCCCTGCTCCTGCCGTTTTTTTCCCTGAAGCGGGACCGGCCGGCCAGGTCGCTGGCCATCATCGGTATGTCCCTGTTCGCCGCCCTTCTCGTCCTCTCCTGGGCCGCCTGGTTTTTCCCGGGGCCGGTCTTCAGGGGGCTGAGCACCGTCCAAAGCTTCCTTTTCAGGGCGCCGATCACGGCGGCGGGGACGGCCGCCCAGTCCGGCGGCGCCGGGGCGAACCTCCTCCGGTTTGTGGACAGCGTCTGGCTCAGGTTCGGCTGGATGGCTTTTTCGGCGGAGGCGGCCGTCTATTTTGTCTGGAGGGCGGCGGTGCTGCTCGCGTTTCTGGGGATGCTCGTCCTGGCCGGCCGGCGGCTCCTCGACCGTAAAACCGACCCGGCCAACCATACCTCGCCCGGGTGGACCGGACGGCTGATCGCCCTTTCGGCGGCGGCCACGGCGCTCCAGCTCGCGGCGCTCCTGCGGGCGTCATTTTCGCTCCAAATCCCGC
The DNA here is from genome assembly GCA_963764885.1 of Candidatus Aminicenantota bacterium. Classification (GTDB taxonomy): domain Bacteria; phylum Acidobacteriota; class Aminicenantia; order Aminicenantales; family UBA8522; genus CAVSCD01. The sequence continues at coordinate 619,994 of CAVXUH010000007.1, read as the reverse complement.
CCCAGGGGAGATACCTTTTCCCGGTCGTCTTTCCGGTGGCGCTCCTGTTCGTCCTCGGCCTGGAAGGCCTGGGAGATGTTTTCGGCCGCAGGGCGGGCCGGGCAGCGGTCGCGGCTTTTCTCGGTTTCGAGATCATCTTCTTTGCCTTCGCTGTCTGGGACTATCTCGCCCCCGTCTTCCACCTGACGGTCAGCGCCCCCCATCCGGGGATCTGAGGGAGTCAAAATATCGATTGACTTCCGCATCGACCTGGACAAGAATATCGGCATGCTTTTTCTCCGGCCAAGGTAAGAAAAGGGAGTTCCCGGTGAACCCGAAGGCGTCGCGCTGGACGCGGCACCGGCGAACAAAAAGGGAGTCTTCATGAATACGCCCCCGGTTCGGCTCAAACTGAGGATTTCAGGGTGTCTTTCGGCGGCGGTCCTTTTCCTGGCCTTCACCTGCGTTATGCTCCAGGCGGCCGTACTTTTGAACGTCCCCGTCTCGGTCACCCAGCCCAACGGCGAAAAACTGTCCCTCTACGCGAGCGGTGACGAGTTCTACAATTGGCTCCACGACAAGGCGGGCTACACGATCATCCAGGACCATGCCACCGGGTATTACGTATATGCCAAGGACGACAACGGCCGGCTCGTCCCCTCGGGGGTCGCCGTCACCGCGGTCGCGGCCGTGAACCAAGCCGGCGTCCTGGCCCTCGGCCTGCCCAAGGGCCTGCAGGTCGCGCCCGGGCTGAGGCCCAAGCCCGCCGAGCTTTTCCCCGGGGGCTCGCCCGCCAACCCCAAAGAAATCCTCCAGATCCCGCACACGGGGACTCTTAACAATATCGTCATCTTCATCCGGTTCGCCGGCGAGGCCGAATACACCGACAATATCTCGATCTACGACGGCATGTTCAACACCGGCACGGCCGGCGCGAACTCCATGCGCAACTATTTCTACGAGGCGTCCTACGGCGCCTTGACCATGCCGACATCGTTCTTCCCGACGCCGACGGCGACGGTCGTCTCCTACCAGGACAGCCACGACCGGAACTACTTCAAGCCCTACGACGCCTCAACGAACCCGACCGGGTACAACGGCAACACGGAGCGCACGACCCGCGAGCACACACTCCTTAAGAATGCCGTAGACGCCGTGAGCTCGCAGGTCCCGCCGGGCTTGAACATCGACGGCGACGGCGACGGCTATGTCGACAACGTCTGCTTCATCATCGACGGAGGTCCCACGGCTTGGTCGACGCTCCTCTGGCCGCACATGTGGTCCCTCTACAGCGTGAACGCCACGATCAACGGCAAGCGTGTTTACAGCTACAATTTCCAGCTCCAGACCACCCTTACGGGCTCTGGCGTCGGCGTCCTCTGTCATGAGATGTTCCATTCGCTGGGCGCGCCCGACCTTTACCATTACAACATGGACGGCCGCCATCCCGTCTATACCTGGGGGCTGATGGAATATGACAGCAACCCGCCGCGCCACATGCTGTCCTACATGAAGTACAAGTACGGGCACTGGATCGCTTCGATCCCCGAGATCACGACGCCCGGGACCTATACCCTCAACCCGCTGTCCTCGGCGACAAACAACTGCTACAAGATCGCCTCCCCCTTCAGCACGACGGAGTACTTTGTCCTCGAATACAGGAAAAAGACGACCACCTTCGAGACATCCCTGCCCGGCGAGGGCCTGCTCGTTATCCGGATCAACCCGGCTTACACCGGCAATGCCAGCGGCCCCCCGGACGAGGTCTATATCTACCGTCCGAACGGAACGACGTTGGCCGACGGCTCGCCTGCGCTTGCCAACTATAATTCGACCGCCGGCCGGAGCGCCATCAACGACGCCACCAACCCGACGAGCTTCCTGACCGCCGGCGGCCCTGGCGGCCTGAGCATCTCCGGCGTCGGCGCCGTGGGAGCCACCATCTCTTTCACCGTGGACTTTCCGTACGGCAACACCAGGGCCCTGAGCGTCAAGGCGACGAATGCCGGGACGCCCATCACCGTTTCGCCGAACGATATGATGGGCAACGGCAGCGGCACGACGGACTTCAGCCGGGTCTATCTCGCCGGCCAGGCCGTTTCACTTACAGCGCCGGCAACATCAGGCTCCTTGAGCTTTCAGAAATGGTACAGGGACGGGGCCGTTTTTGCGACGACGCCGGCAACATCGGTCACGATGGACGACAACCATACCATGCTGGCGGTCTACGGCGTCGACCTGGGCGAGGCGGTGGACAACACCTCCCTGGCCTGGGCGCCGTCGGGGAAGGGCTGGTTCGGCCAGACGACGACCTATTACAGCGGCAACGACGCCGCCCAGAGCGCCCCGATCACCCACAGCGAAAAGACCTACCTGGCGACGACCGTCACCGGTCCGGGGACGCTCCACTGGTACTGGAAGATCTCCTCCGAGGCCAGCTACGACTACTCCTATTTTTATATCGACGGCACCCCTTACTGGTATGGGTCGGGCGAGGTCGCCTGGACTTACATGACCCAGGATATCCCAGCCGGCGTCCACATTCTCTCCTGGTCCTATGAGAAGGACGAGGGCGTGATCGGGGGCTCCGACTGCGCCTGGGTCGACCTCGTCACCTACACCTCCGCCAGCGCGCGGGACTGGCAGATGCTGAGCGGCGTCAACCCGGAGGCCGCGATGCGGGTGAATGCCGACGGGACGGGAGGAGAGGAGCTGGCCGGCGATTTCGGCCCGGTCGGTTTGTGGCTCTACGGCGCCGGCAGCTGGCGGGCCCTGAGCGGCGTCAACCCGGACAGCGTCACGGCGGCGGACATCGACGGCAACGGCACCCAGGAGATCGTCGGCGACTTCGGGCCGACCGGCCTGTGGCTCTACAGCGGCGGAACTTGGCAGATCCTGACCGGCGTCAACCCGGACGTTGTCATCGCCGCGGACCTCGACGGCAACGGCACCCGGGAGATCATCGGCGACTTCGCGACCCTCGGCGTCTGGAAATGGAGCGGCGGCGTCTGGGCCCAGATCTCGCCTGTCAACCCGGAGGGATTGCTGGCGGCCAACACGGATGGAACGGCCGGGCAGGAGATCGCGGCCGACTTTGGCCCCACGGGCCTATGGCTGTACAAGAACTCTTCTTGGCTGACGCTCACGGGCGACAACGTCGAGCTGATGATCAAGGCCGACGTCAACGCCGATAACGCCGAGGAGCTCTATATCGATCGGGGCGCGAGCGGGCTCTGGCAATATGCGAACGGCAACTGGGCGCAGGTCAACACGGCCAATGTCGAGGACATGATCGCCGCCAACACCGATGGAACAGCAGGAGACGAGATCGCGGCCGACTTCGGCGCCGCGGGGCTGTCGCTCTGGAAGGCGGGCGCCTGGACGCTCCTTTCGGGCGTCAACCCGACCGGGATGGCCGCCGTCAAGATGGACGGCGACAACATTGCCCAGATCGCCGCCAACTTTCCCTCGCTCGGCGTCTTCAAGTGGAAGACGGGGACTTGGACGCAGATGACCGGGACGCAGGCGGAGAACCTGGGCGCGGCCGACCTCAACGGCGACACTTTCGAGAAGCTGGTGGCCGACTTCGGCGCCATCGGCCTCTGGATCTGGTAGGCAAACGAGGGCGGGCCCCGGACCGGGGCCTGTCCCCGATCGGATTTGTGCAGCCGGCTCGACTATGCTGAGCGTGAAGGGCCCGAGGAACAGGACGATCTCTTCCCGACTGCCTGTTTTCGATAAACAACCGTCGACCCCGGCGAGCCGCCCGGAGCGATGTCCCGGCCGGAAGCGTAATCTCATCGGCGAAGATAGGAGATCTCTCATGAAAAAATCCCCGTTTTTTCTGCTGGTGACGTCCTTTGTCTTCCTCGTCGGCCCAGCCTCGGTTCTCGGCCAGACCGGGAGCGTCAGCGGACGGGTCACCGGTCCCACGGGGAGCGGGCTCGCCAATATCGCTGTCGAGTTTTTCGACAGCGCTTCCGGGGAAAGTCGCGCCTCTGTCTCCACTGACGGGAACGGCAACTACTCGAAAACCGGCCTCGACGCCGGCACCTACAGGCTCCTCTTTTATTTCGAATATGCCGGCGGCATTCCCGCGGTCCCCGAATGGTACAATGATAAGACTTCCTTCGCCGGCGCCGACAACATCACGGTCACGCCGGGCGGTTCCCTGACCGGCATCGATGCCCAGCTTCGCTTCGATCCCTACGAGCCGAATAATGACCTGGCGCAGGCGGAGCTGCTGACGCCAGGTACCTACACCGACCGGGTCCAATACGCGGACGGCGACTCCGACTGGCATAAAGTCTATGTCCCGCAGGGTAAAGACCTGCGGTTTTCCACGACCAACTGCCGCATTTTCAGCCCTGACCCCGCCCTGGACGATATGGACATCTCCCTCCGCGACGCCAGCGGAAATCTGATCGCCTTCGCCGTCAGCGCCCGTTCCGAGGAGACCGTTTACGCGGCGAACCTCACCGCCGGCTATTATTATGTCGTCCTCGATTATAGCGTCGCCTGTCTCTATGACATGATCATCAACGTCGGCGACCTCAACATCGGCGAGATCACCGGCCGCGTCACGAACAGCCTTGGCCAGGGAGTCCAAAATATCCCGGTCAAGTTCTTTCCCGAGAACGATTCGAGCTGGGACGCCCAGCTTTATGACGCCTACACCGACGCCGGCGGGTATTTCCATTTCGCCTTCACAGCCGGCAACTACAAAGCGCAGTTCCAAATCCCCGACATCCGGACCGTCGTACCGAGCGACCTCTACGTTACCGGCGGATGGTGGTACAACTATGCCGGCGGCTTCTCCGACGCCCAGGTGCTGACGCTCGTCGTCAACCAGGCGCTTTCGGGAATCGATACCGTTTTATTGGACGGGGCGGTCATCACCGGCCGGGTCACGGATAATGCCGCCAACCCCGTGGTCAACCAGTTTGTCCGGGTCTATGACTCGAACGGCAGCCAGATCGCCTTCGGCTGGACCGACAATAACGGCGATTACGTCGCCAACGGCATTCTCGTGGAGGACGGCCAGTGCAAGGTGCGCTTCCAGCAAAACCAGAATAACCAGGCCCTCGAGTGGTATAACGACAAGCCGTCCTTTGGCGCCGCCGACTGGGTATCCATCCAGCCGCGCCAGACGACGAGCGGCATCAACGCTCAGCTCGTCAACCAGGGAAGGATCCAGGGCCAGGTCACGAACAGCGCGAGCCCGATCGCCAATGTCCTGGTCACCGCCTACGACCCGACACAAACACTGGTTTCCGTGAGCTCGGCGACGACTGACGGAAGCGGCAACTATACCATCAGGTTTCTGCCGACGGCCAACGTCCGGCTCCTCTTTCAGGCCAACGGCACGAGCTACGCGAGCGAGTGGAATAACGACAAGGCTTCGTTCGACACCGCCGATGCGGTCCCGGTGACCGCGGGCAGCACGGTCTCCGGCGTCAACGCCGTCCTCGTCCAGGGCGGTTCGGTCAGCGGGACCGTGACGAATGAAAAGGACGGGCTGCCGGCCAGCGGCATCCGGGTCGAGATGTGGACGGCGGCCAACCAGTTCTATCAAATGGTGACAACGAACGCGAGCGGCGTTTACACATTCAGCGGCGCCGCCGCCGGGCAGTACAAGCTCTTCTTTGCCAGGACCAACCGCTGGTTCCGGCCCGAATGGTACAACAATAGGGCGGACTTCGCTTCGGCCGATGCCATCAATATCGTCACCGGTCAATCGCTGACGGGACGCGACGTCGCCTTGGCTCCGGTCGGCGGCGTCCGGGGACGGATGACGAACCTGTCCGCCGTCGGCATCCAGAACGTGACCGTGCAGCTACGGGATGCCGGCAACCAGACCGTCGGCTCGGACACGACGGACTCGATGGGTTACTATTATATCTATGGTATCCCCGAAGGGACTTATTGGGTTTATTTCGACGGCGCCGCGGCGGGTTACGCCAATGAGTATTTCAGGGACAAGCTGACCTTCGCCTCGGGCGATACGATCACCGTCACCGCTTTCCGGTGGACGCTGGGCGTCGACGCCCAGCTCGCCGCCGGCGGCGGCATTACCGGCCACGTTACTGCACCGGGCGGCGCCGGAATCCAGAATATCCGCGTCCAGATCAAGGACATCTATGGGAACAACGTCGCCACCCCTCTCACCGACAGCAACGGCGACTATTCGACGCGGCAGCCTGCCGGCGGGTGTCGTACCGCGTATTTTTCTCCAACAACGGGCTCGACTACGTCTCCGAATGGTACAACGACCGGTACTCCCTGCAGACGGCGAGCGATGTCGCCGTCCTCGCCGGGAGCACCACCTCGAACGTCAGCTCCCAGCTCGCGGTCGGCGGGACGATCGTCGGGCACGGTCACCGACGGCAGCGCCGGCGTCTCGGGCGTCAAGGTGGAGATCTACGACCCGAATCTCATTCCGCCGGCCATGTCGGTTACGACCGACGCCAGCGGCAATTACACGCTCCGCGCCATTCCCGCCGGAAGCTACAAGGTCGTTTTCAATCCGCCCGCGACAGGAGCCAATCTCGTCCGCGAATGGTATAACGATAAACTCGAACGCCGCCAGCGCCGGATACTGTCACATCGTCACCGCCGGCGGAACGCTGTCCGGCGTCAACGCCGTCCTGGGGACGGGCGCGATCGTCAGCGGCCGCGTGTCGTCCCAGACCTCGGGGCTGGGACTCGGCGAGATCAACGTCAACGCTTACGACTCCGCCGGGCTCCGGCCGGGCGGAGCGTCACCGACCCGAAACGGCAATTTCCAGGTCAAGGGTCTGGCCACCGGAAGCTACAAGCTCGAGTTCAATCCCCTCACGTATAACGTCAATAACGCCGGCTCCTACCTCCGCGAATACTTCAACAACAAACCCGATATCGTGACTCGCCGACTCGCTGGCCGTGACGGCCGGGCAGATCGCTGAGCGGCGTGAACGCCATCCTCGCCTCGGGCGGGGCGACGATCTCGCGGCCGGGTGACCGAGCGTCGACGGCATGGGCCTTCGCAGGCGTCTCGGTCCGGGCCGAGCTCCAGGGATTACGAGCTCTCGCAAATCCGACGCCGTTTCGACGGCCAGTCGACGGCTCCTATACTCTCCGGGGCATCCCCGCCGGGACCTATTACGTCCTGTTTCGTTCCGTCGGGCACGCCCGGGAACTACGCCAGCGAACTTTACAACGACGTCGTCCCGCGGGGCGATATCTGGGCCGGCACGCCGGTCGTCGGCCGCCGACGGCGCCGTCCTGACCGGAATCGACGCCGTGCTGGAGAATGCGGGCTGGGTGAAAGGCCGCGTCACGAACGGGTCGGGCGCCGGGATTCCCAACGTCTTGGTGCGTCAGTTCGACGCCGCGACCAACGACCGGCTGGTCGACCAACGGCAAAACGGACTTGGCGGGCTACTATGCGATCAGCGGAGCGCGGCCCGGCCAGCTGAAGATCTATTTCAGCTCGAGCGAGGCCGCCGCCGGCCAGTACGCCGCCGAGTTCTATAACAACGTATTTTCCGCTGCCGACCGCTAACCTTGTCACCGTCGCCGCCGACCAGACAACGGCGGACATCGACGCCGTCCTGGGGCCCGGCGCCGCCGGCGGGACCATTGCCGGCCACGTGCGGGATTACCTGGGAAGCCCGGTCCGCGGCGCCCTCGTCCAGCTCTTCTCCCTCGACGGCAGCGGCAGCCTCCTGACGAACGTCGCCTCGGATGACGCCGGGGCCTTCCAGCCTGGGCGGTCTCATCCCCGGCAGCTTCAAGCTCGAGGCTCGAGTTCCCGGGATCGGCGACCGTGGAGTGGTACAGCGATAAACCTTCTTACGCGGCGGCCGACCCGATCACGGCGAGCGCCGGCCAGACGACGACGACGGATGTCTTCTTGGGCGATTCCGGGAACGCTTGACGCTGACCGCGCCCAACGGCGGCGAGACCCTCAACATCGGGCTAAGCTTCCCCGTTACCTGGACGAGCAGCGGCACCCTGGGCAACGTCAAGCTCGAATACTCGACCAACGCCGGCGTCCGACTGGACGATCCCATCGTCGCCTCGACGGCGAACGACGGGAGCTACTCCTGGACCGTGCCCAATGCGCCGTCCGCGAACTGCCTGGTGCGGGTCAGCGAAACCGACGGTAATCCGTCGGACGCGAGCAACGCCGTCTTCACCATCGGAACGCCCGGCTGACGCCGACGATCACGATCATCTCCCCGAACGGCGGGGAGAGCCTGACCGTGGGTTCGCCGCACGTTTATCACCTGGTCGTCGACCGGCGTCGTGGGCAATGTCCAGATCGAATACTCGATCGACAGCGGGGCCCACTACTCGGAAATCATCGCCTCGACGGCCAACGACGGCAGCCTTCGGCTGGCCCGTCCCGAATACGCCGTCCACCGCCTGCCGGGTGCGGGTGAGCGAGACCGACGGCAGTCCCTGGGATGCGAGTAACGGGGCCTTCACGATCGCCGTGGTCACGCCGCCGTCGGTCGGCGGGCTGGCGGTCGATTTCGGGCCCGTCGGGTTCTGGGTCTGGGAGAACTACATCTGGACGCAGGTCAGCGGAGTGAACCCCGAGAGCCTGGCCGCCGCGGATATGGATGGGGATGGGGCCGGCGAGTTCATCATCGATTTCGGGACGGTCGGCGCCTGGCTCCTGGACGGCAGCGCCTGGACCCAGCTTTCCGGGGTCAACGCCGACGGCTTTATCGCCGCGGACGTCGATGGTGACGGCGCCGACGAAGTCGTGGGCGACTTCGGCCCGACCGGCCTCTGGCTCTGGAACCTGACCTGGACGCAGCTCTCGGGCGTCAACGCCGACGGGATGGTCGCGGCGGACATGGACGGGGACGGTGCGGAGGAGATCGTTGGCGACTTCGGCCCGACCGGCCTCTGGCTCTGGAAAAGCGGCGCCTGGACGCAGATGTCGGGCGTCAACGCGGACGGAGTCATCGCGGCCAACGTCGACCCGGCGGCGGGCCGGGAGGTTATTGCCGATTTCGGCTCAATCGGGCTCTGGCTTCTGAAGGGCGGCGCCTGGACACAGCTGTCGGGCGTCAACGCCGACGGTCTGACCGCCGGCCGGCTCGACGCCGATGCCGAGGAGGAAGCAGTCGCCGACTTCGCGGGCCTGGGAGTCTGGATCTATAACGCCGGCGCGTGGTCCCTGGTGTCGGGCGCCAACCCGGACCAGCTGGTCGTGGCCAACGTGACCGCCGATGCCGACGACGAGATCATCGCCGACTTCGGAGCGATCGGGGTCTATCTCTGGGACAGCGGTTCTTGGGGCCAGATCTCCGGCCTCAACCCGGAGCTCTTGATCTCCGCCGGCGTCGACTTGGATGTCGAGCGCGAGATCGCCGCCGACATGGCGTCCCTCGGCGTCTGGCTGTGGAACAACGGTGCCTGGACCCAGGTCTCGGGCACGAACCCGGAGAACATGATCGAGAAATACTGATAAGGGGGACAGGCCCCGGCCGGTACCAGGTAAGCGGCGTTACCTGTCCCCAATTTACGCACGGAGGACAAGGTGAGGATATTCGTCCCCGGTCGGATCTGTCTTTTCGGAGAACACTCGGATTGGGCCGGCGGCTACCGGCGGATCAACGCCGACATCGAAAAAGGCTATACGCTCCTGTCGGGCACGGACCAGGGAGTCTACGCCGAAGTCTCGCCCCACCCCAACTCGCTCCTTCTCACATCGACGACACCGGAAGGCGCGAGGGTCGGTCCGTACGAGATCCCGATGGACGCCAAGGCCCTCCTCGAGGAAGCCCAGAAGGGCGGGTTCTGGAGCTACATCGCGGGTGTCGCCTATCAGATCCTCATCAACTACCACGTCCGCGGCCTGGTCATCGACAACACCAGGACCGACCTTCCCCTCAAGAAGGGGCTGTCCTCGAGCGCCGCCATCTGCGTCCTGGCCGCCCGGGCCTTCAACAGGGTCTACGACCTGAAAATGACCATCCGCGGCGAAATGGAGCTCGCCTACCAGGGAGAGATCACCACCCCCTCCCGCTGCGGCCGGATGGACCAGGGCTGCGCCTTCGGCAACCGGCCCATCCTGATGACCTTCGACGGCGACCGGATCGACGTCAGCGAGCTCCGCGTGCCCCGGGAGATGTACTTCGTGCTCGTCGACCTCCAGGCCCGGAAGGACACGATGGAGATCCTGGCCCGGCTCAACCGTTCCTATCCCCGGGCCGGGAACGAGACCGAAAAGGGGGTGCAGGAGCTCCTGGGCCCGATCAACAAGCGGATCGTCCGCCAGGCCGTGGACGCCTGGAGCGGGGCGACGCGGAGAAGCTCGGGGCGCTCATGGACGAGGCCCAGGCGTTCTTCGACCGGTACGCCATCCCCGCCTGCCCGGAAGAGCTGACGGCCCCGGTCCTCCACCGCGTGCTCGCCTACGAGCCGCTCAAGCCCCACGTCTGGGGCGGCAAGGGCGTCGGCTCGCAGGGCGACGGCACGGCCCAGTTCATCGCCCGGAGCGAAGCCGACCAGCAGGCGATCATCGAGATCATCGAGCGCGACCTGGGAATGAATGCCCTCAAGCTGACCCTGCGAACGGGCCAGAAGGTGCGCAAGGCCGTGATCCCGGCGGCCGGTTTCGGGACCCGCTTGTTCCCGGCCTCGAAGGCGACCAAGAAGGAGCTCTTCCCGATCGTCGACAGCGAGGGCATCGCCAAGCCGGCCATCCTGCTCATCGTCGAGGAGGCGCTCCGGGCGGGCATCGAGGAAGTCATCATCATCGTCCAGGAAAACGACCTGGACGCGTTCCAGTCGTTCTTCAACGTCCAGATCACGATCGAGAACTACAACAAGCTGCCGGCGCACTTCCAGGAGTATTCGCGCCGAATCCTGGAGATCGGCCGGCAGGTGACGTTCGTCACCCAGAAGAACCAGGAGGGGTTCGGGCACGCCGTCCTGTGCGCCCGCGAGGCCATCGGCAACGAACCTTTCCTGCTGATGCTGGGCGACCACCTCTACCGGTCCAGGGGCGAGAGGTCCTGCGCCGAGCAGCTGATCGAAGCCTACAACGCGCACGGCCTGAGCGTCCTGGGCCTGCGGCGGTCGCCCGAGGAGAAGATCGCCAACTTCGGCACGGCGACGGGGACCTGGGTCGAGGACGGACGGGTGCTGAACGTCACCGAGTTCGCCGAGAAGCCGACGGTCGATTACGCCAGGAGCAACCTGCGCGTGGCGGGCCTGGGGGAGAACGAGTACCTGACGGTCTTCGGGCAGTACATCATCAAGCCGCAGATCTTCGACTATCTGGAGGAGCATGTCCGGAACAACGTCCGGGAGCGGGGCGAGTTCCAGCTCACCTCGGCCCTCGACCGGCTCCGGCAGGAGGACGGCTTCCTGGGCCTCATCATCGACGGCCAGCGCTTCGACATCGGGCTGCCGGAATACTATCTTGAGACGCTGCAGAGCTTCCCGCGGGACTGAGGCGGGGACGTTCGCCAGCCTATTTGGTTTCGGGCGCTGTGGTTCCAGCGCCATAACCCCAAGGCCGACGAGAAGGCCGGGCTCCCGGTCACTCTGGCTGCCGCTGATTGGCGGCCGGTCAGGACGTCCGGGCGCGGGAATGGCAGCCGCTGCATCCAAGCTCAGCTGATCTGAAGCCAGGCGCCTCCGTTCCACACCCACACGCCCAGCGTGATGAAATCGAGGACGAGCTCCTGGGCCGGGTCGGCGTCAGTGTAGGCCGGCACGATGACATTGGCATCGCAGCCGGACAACTGGCTCCACGACCCGTTGTTATACAGCCACACGCCATCCACCCATATTCCCGTCGTCCCGAAATCCTCGATCATCTCCTGGGCGCCGTCCCCGTCGGTGTCCGCGAAGTCGATGCGCTGCGGGACGTTCCAGGTGATCAACTCCCAGTTCCCTCCGTCAAGGACATACTGGCCGTCGAAGAATAATGTGGAGTAATAGAAGACGACGACAAGCTCCTTCGCCGCATCCGCGTCCAGGTTGGCGGCCCGCATCAGGACCGGATTGTCGCCGGAGCTCTGTGACCAGGAGCCGCTCCGCCATTCCCACAGTCCGAGGTTGCCAAAATCGCTGAAGACCTCGTCAAGCCCGTTGCCGTCGATGTCGACCGGCAGGGAGTTCTCGGGGTTCGTCGCCGTCAGCAGGCTCCAGGTCCCGTCGTTCCAGGCCCAGAGGCCGCTGGCCCCGAGGTCGCAGATGATCTCCTGGCCCGCCGTCCCGTCGAGCTCCGCGAACTGGACGGTCTCGGGGAAGACCGCGGTCAGCTGGGTCCAGACGCCGCTGTCCCAACTCCAGACGCCCTTCGGGCCGAACCCGACGACGAGCTCGAAGGGGCTGTCCGCATCGAGGTTGGCCGCGAGCAGCAGGTCGGCGCTGTTGCCGGAGATCTGGTTCCAGACGGCGCCCTGGGATACAATCCACAGCCCCGCCGCGCCGAAATCGACGATGCCTTCATCCCCGGGCAGCCCGTCAACATCCGCGGTCAGTAAGGTTTCCGGCGACGAGCCGCTGAGCTGCGTCCAACCGCCGGCCCAAAGCCAGAGGCCGGTCGGGCCGAAGTCGACGAGCAGGTCTTTTCCTGGGTTGCCAGCCAGGTCGCCGACATTCACACGCACGGGGTTCAGGCCCGAGAGCTGGGTCCAGGCCCCGCTGTCCCAGGCCCAGAGCCCCAGCGAATTATAATCGCTGACGATTTCCTCCCGGCCGTCTCCGTCGATGTCGGCAGCGCACGGTGTGGCGCCGGCATCTCCTCCGTCCGTGCAATAGAGGATGAGGTTATTGTCGCCCACAGCCCACGCCGTGTTGGCATCGACGACGCTCACGCTGTTGAGCCTCTCCGTGGTGCCCGATATCTGGGCATACCAGGTGGCGCCGCCGTCCACCGTCTTGAGGATCGTGCCGTTTTCACCCACCGCCCAGGCGATCATATCGTTGACGGCCGAGATCTCGGTCAAGCTCACGTTGGTGCCCGAAGTCTGAGGGAACCAGTGGGCGCCCCCGTCCACCGTCTTGATGATGGCGCCGCCGTCGCCCACTGCCCAGATCACCAGCCGGTTCACGGAATCGATGCCGTTAAGGTTGGCTCCCGTGGGCGAAGCCTGCTCTGTCCACCCCGCCCCGCCGTTAGAAGAGACGATGTGCCCGTAGGCGCCGACGGCCCAGACGTTCGAGACATCGACGGCCGTCACGCCGTAAAGGCCCCTGTAGCCGTAGGCATAAACGATATTCCAGGCGCCGCCGGGGGTCCTGGCCGCGATCTCCCCGGCCGGATTGTCCCAGCCCACCATGAAAACGTATTCGTCATCCACGGCGTAGATGTCATAGCCGTGGGGCCATGTCCCCTCCGTCGTTATCCAGGTGGAGCCGCCGTTTTGAGTGTGCCGGACCGTGCCGTAATAGCCGCCGGCCCAGAGATGGTCGGCGTCGACCGCCGAGCAGGAAAAAAGATCGGCCGTGCTGGGATCGGAGTATTTCGTCCAGCCGGTCCCGCCGTTTTGAGTCCGGAGCGCGACGGCACCCGAAGCATCACGGCCGACCACCCAGGCCACGTTCTTGTTAATGGCCGAAACGTGGTTGAACGTGTTCCCGGTCGTCCCCGGGTCCTGCGTCTGCCACCCTGTCTGGCCGAAAAGAGCGGTCCGCGGCAGACCGACCGAAACGACCGCGAGGACAGCGAACCGGAATATGAGACGAGTTCTATACCAGTTTCCCTCGCCCGAGCGATTCTTCATGGCCAGCCCTCCTTTTCCTTATTTGCGATGTTTGTATTTATTTGAGATATATAGCGATATAGCTTTGCAAAGCGGAAAAGTCAAGAAGCCAGGGCGAGCCGGAGGCCGCCAGATTTTCATTATGCAGCCCGAGGCTGGCGGTACTGCAAGCTGGAATCAGGAACCGATAAGGGGAGCTTGCTGAAGCTGTAAATGCGGAGCGCCCGACGCCGGGACGCAGAAGTCGGAGAAGTTCCCCCGGGGGAACGTCCCCTATTCCGAGCGGAGCTTCCTGATCTCGTCGCGGAGACGGGGGATGACCTCGAAGAGATCGCCCACCGCGCCGAAGTCCGCGATCTTGAAGATCGGCGCCTCGGGGTCCTTGTTCACCGCGACGATGAACTTGGAGGACGACATGCCGGCGACGTGCTGGATGGCCCCCGAGATGCCGAACGCCAGGTAGAGGTTCGGGGAGACGGTCTTCCCGGTCTGCCCGACCTGGTGCTGATGGCCGATCCAGCCCGAGTCGACGGCCGAGCGCGAGGCGCCCACGGCCGCCCGCGGCAGGAGCCGGGCCAGCTCGCGGAGGAGCTCGAAGTTTTCCGGCCCCTTCATCCCGCGCCCGCCGGAGACGATGACGTCGGCTTCGCTGACATCGATCTCGCCGCCCTGCTCGCCGACGATCTCGGCCACTTCGCCCCGGGTCCGGTCGGCTGAGGCGGCGGCGCTCTCCCTGATGACCGCACCGGCCGCGGTGGCGGTCGGGGCCAGCGGGAAGACGTTGGGGCGGAGGGTCGCGATCTGCGGCGACGTATTGAGCTTCACGGTGAGGAGCGCCTTGCCGGCGAAGATGGGCCGCGTGTATTCGACCTCGCCTCCGCTCACGGCGACGCGCGTACAATCGGAAGCGAGTCCCGCTCCAAGCCTGGCGGCCAGCCGCGGCGCCAGGTCCTTGCCGAGCGCGGTCGCGGCAAAGAAGATACCGAAGGGACGGACCTTGCCGGCCAGCCCGGCCAGGGCCTGCGCGTGGTCCTGGGTGGAATAGCGGGCGAAGGCCGGGTTCTCCAGGAGGTAGACCTTGGCCGCGCCGTAAGCCAGGAGCTCCGTGGCCAAGCCCTCCGCGCCGCTGCCGACGACGGCCGCGGCCGCCGGCATGTTCAGCCCGGCGGCGGTCCGGAGCGCTTCGCTCAGCGTTTCAAGCGACGACTTCTTTATCTTATTGTCCCTGACCTCGATGTAGGTGAGTATCATCGGCGCCCTCCTCAGATGACCTTGGCGTCGCCGTGGAGAAACGCCGCCAGCTGCCGGGCCAGGTCGTCCGGCGTCCCCGCCACCACCCGGCCGGCCGGGCGGGCCGGCGGGGGCTCCAGGCGGACGATGGACAGGCTGGGCGCGGCCTCCTCGCCGCTCAACCCGAGCTCCTCGAGCGAGATCGCGGGCACCGGCTTCTTCTTGGCCAGCATGATTCCCTTGAGCGTCTCATACCGGGGCTCGTTCAGCCCCTTCTGGGCGCTGATGACCGCCGGCAGCGTCATGACGACTTTCTCCTGCCCGCCCTCGACCTCGCGCCAGGCCGTCGCCCGGTCGCCCTCGACCTGGAGCTTGACGACCACGTTCGCCTGGGCGATCCCCAGGAGCTCGGCGGTCATTGACGGGACCTGGGAGTTGTCGTCGCCGACAGCCTGCTTCCCGAAGAGAAGCAGCCCGAAGTCCGGAAACCGGGTCGTGACCAGGCGGGCGATGATCCGGGCCGTCCGCAGCCCGTCGTAGGTTTCGGGAAGCGGGTCCTTGACGAGGACGACCTCGTCCGCGCCCATCGCCAGGCACTTCCGCAGGATCACCAGGGCGGCCTCGCCGCCCACGGTCACCGCCGTCACCTTCCCGCCCTGGGCGTCGCGCAGCCGCAGGGCCTCTTCCATCGCGTATTCGTCGTAGGGGCTGATGACGAAATTCAGCCCGTCCTCGACGATCGATTTTCCGTCCGGGCCGACCTTGATCCTCGACTCGGTGTCCGGCACGCGCTTAACGAAAACCAGGATGTTCATGAGTATCCTCCTTCCGTCCCGGGCTGTCCCCATCAATCTGGCCCGGGCTCCGCTTCCCGCCGGTCCCCGTCGCTCCGGGCGGGCAGGGACTATCGCCCTGCCACCCGTCTTCATGTTATCGGCAATAGGACCAAAATCGAGGACCAAAACCGTCCTCATTCGTATTTCTTAAAGATGAGGCAGCCGTTGGTCCCGCCGAACCCGAACGAGTTGCTGAGCGCGTACTGGATCTCCGCCGGGCGCGCCGCGTTCGGGACGTAGTCGAGGTCGCACTCCGGGTCCGGCTGTTCGTAGTTGATGGTGGGGGTCATGATCTGGTGGGTCAGGCAGAGGGCCGTGATCCCCGCCTCGACGGCCCCGGCGGCGCCCAGCAGATGCCCGGTCATCGACTTGGTCGAGCTGATGCCGATGCGCCGGGCGTGCTCGCCGAAGGCCTTTTTAATGGCCAGCGTCTCGACCTTGTCGTTGTATGGGGTCGAGGTGCCGTGGGCATTGATGAAGGCGATGGCCTCCGGCTCCAGGCCGGCATCGGCCAGCGCCCTCTTCATGACCCCCTTGGCGCCCTCGCCGTCGAGGGCCGGCGCCGTCACGTGATAAGCGTCGGCGTTCATGCCGTAGCCGACGATCTCGGCGTAGATCTTCGCCCCGCGGCTGACGGCGGCGCCCAGCTCCTCGAGAAGCAGGACGCCCGCCCCTTCGCCCATGACGAACCCGTCGCGGCCGGCGTCGAACGGCCGGGAGGCCCGGGACGGGGCGTCGTTCCGGGTCGACAGGGCCCGCAGCGCGCAGAACCCCGCAACGCTCAGGGGGGTGATCGGCGCTTCGGCGCCCCCGGCCAGCATCCGGTCCGCGTCTCCCCTGGCGATGATGCGGAAAGAATCGCCCAGGGCGTGGGTGCTCGTCGCGCAGGCCGTGGCCGTGGCTGAGTTCGGGCCACGGCTGCGGTACTTGATCGAGACATAGCCCGAGGCCTCGTTGATGATGATCGAGGGCAGAAAAAACGGCGACACCCGGTCCGGTCCCCTCTCGAGGAGAGTCTTGTGCATCTCCTCGATCGAGCCGATGCCGCCGACGCCTGAGCCGATGTAGACGCCGGTCCGGTCCCCCTCCAACCGGGCGGGGTCGATGCCGGCGTCCTCGACGGCCAGCGCGGCGGCCGCCAGGCCGAACTGAATGAAAAGGTCCATCTTCCGGACCTCTTTTTTTTCGATGAACGCCGCCGGGTCAAAACCGGGCACTTGCCCGGCGAACCGAGTGGCGTGCCGGGAGGCGTCGAACCGGGTGATCGGGCCGATGCCGCTTTCGCCCCGCAGCATGGCCTCCCAGTTCTTCAGGGTCCCCACCCCCAGAGGCGTGACCAGGCCGATGCCCGTGATCACCACCCTTCGGGCAGAACCCGCCTTCCCGGCGGAACCGAGGGAATCCATGAAAAAGAAGTTACTTGGAAACGCGCCCTAGGATGTAGTCGAGGGCCTTGCCCACCGTGGTCAGCTTTTCGGCTTCCTCGTCGGGAATGTCGAGCTGGAATTCGTCTTCCAGGGCCATCACGAGCTCAACGGTATCCAACGAGTCGGCGCCCAGGTCCTCGGTAAAGGACGCGGTCTCCGTGACCTGCTCCTCGCTGATGCTCAGCTTGTCGGCGACAATCGCCCGGACCTTCTTCAGAAGTTCGTCTCTTTCCATGCTAACCTCCTGATTTAAAGTTCGGCCGTCAGGTGTACATCCCGCCGTTGACGTGGATGACCTGGCCAGTTATGTACGATGCCTGGTCGGACAGAAGGAACTTGACCGCCTGGGCGACGTCGTCCGGCGTGCCCAGGCGCTTCATCGGGATCATCTCGAGAAAGGCGTTCTTGACCGCCTCGGAGAGCTTCTCCGTCATGGCGGTCGCGATGTAGCCCGGGGCGACGCAGTTGGCCGTGATGCCCCGGCCGGCGATCTCGCGCGACACGGACTTGGTCAGCCCGATGACGCCCGCCTTGGACGCCGAGTAGTTGGCCTGGCCGGCATTGCCCATGACGCCGACCACCGAGGAGATATTGACGATCCGGCCGAATCGGGCTGCGACCATGGGGCGGATGGCCGCCCGGGTGAAATTGAACACCCCCTTGAGGTTGACGGCGATGACCGCGTCCCATTCCTCCTCGCGCATCCGCATCAGGAGGTTGTCCCGGGTGATGCCGGCGTTGTTGACCAGGTAATCGAGGGATCCGTGCTCCCGGACGGCCTCTTCGACGACGGCGTTGGCCTGGTCGAGCCGGGAGACGTCGGCGGTGTGGACCGAGGCGGCGGCGCCGGCCTCCCGGACCCTGGCGGCCACGGCCTCGAGCTTCTCGCGTTGGATGTCGACGAGCGCGACGGCCAGGCCTTCGCCCGCCAGCTCAAGGGCGATCGTCTCGCCGATGCCCTGGGAGGCGCCCGTGATGAGAATGTTCTTTCCGGTGAAGGTCAAGCTGGGTTTCGCAGGCATATCAGACTCCTGGAGCCGGCAGGCCGGTCCCCAAGGCCGCGACTCTCCCCCTCATGCCCAGGGCGGCTGTCATGAGTCTTCCGTTATTCGGTTTCGGCTTCCGCAATCACCTGGCGGCCCCGGTAGAAGCCGCACTGGGGGCAGGCCCGGTGGGGCAGCTTGGGGGTGCCGCAGTTGGAGCAGGTGGAAAAGGTGGGGAGGGTCAGGGCGTCATGGGTCCGACGGCGTCCCTTCCTCGCGTGTGAATGGCGTCGTTTTGGATTGGGCATTTAACTCTTGTCTCTCACGAAATTTTTCAGCTTCTGCAGCCTGGGCTCGGGCTCCTGGACGAGACAGGAGCAGCGACCTTCCTGCCGGAGCTGTCCGCAGACGGCGCAGATCCCCTCGCAGCTCTCGGAACAGAGCGGCTTGAGGGGGATCGTCAGGTTGAGCTGCTCGAGAATGATCTCCTGGAGGTCGAGCCGCCGGTGGCGGTAGAACATCCTGTCGACAGCATCCTCGTCGAGCTCATCCTTCATGGTATCCAGATCCTCGGGGAGGTAAAACAGGTCGAAGGCGGCGTTCACCGGGTACTCGTACGGGCTCAGGCAACGGCTGCAAACGAAGCTCAGGCGGGCGGTCAGCCGGCCTTTGACCATGACTTCGTCCCCGATCTTGCGGACGACGACTTCGGCGCGGGCCGGCGAGAGAAAGACGGTATTCTCGTCGATCAAATCGATGCTCGAAAACTCGAAATCCCGGGAGACCGACAGCCCTTCCCGCGGGATCTTATCGACCTCAATAATCATGATCTTTCCTCAAAAATTCATCTTATTATACCATCCGGGACCCGATTGTCAACGAACCGGCCCCCCCTGAGGCCGGCCGCTTTTCGCCCGGATTTGCCCAAAAAGGGGACGGCGCCCGCCGCTTCCAGGGTTGCCGGCTTGATATATCGCCGCCGCTCGGTATAATAGGTGGCAAATGACAGGTTATAACACCGAAGTCAGGCACAAAGGCGCCGTTTTCCACGTACAGACCCAGGACGCCGGGCCCGGCGGGCGCTGCATCGAGTCCCTTATCTACAAGTCGGGAAAGGTCGTCTCTTCGAGAAAATCCGACTATACGCCCTTCCTGGGCAGCCCGGACCTCCGGGAAAAGGTCGACCGGCTGATGTCCGACCAGCACGCCGCCATCATCAGGGATATCGGCGACGGCAAGTTCGACCACTACCTGTCGCCCGAAGAGAAGGAACCGGGCCCTCGAAAGGGCTGACGCCCCTCAGGCCGCCTGGAGGAATCCGCCCCTCATGGATGAGCAACGCCTCTTCCTGATCGACGGTCACTCGCTGCTCTACCGGTCTTATTACGCCATCCGGAACCTGTCCACCTCCAAAGGCTTCCCCACGAATGCCATCTACGGATTTATCAACACTTTACGCAAGCTCGTCCAAGAAGAAAAGCCCCATTACCTGGGCATCGTCTTCGACACAGGAAAACCCACGGTCCGCCACCAGGCGTATAAAGAATACAAGGCTCACCGCAAACCCATGCCCGAGGACCTCATCCCCCAGATCCCCGTCCTTAAGAAGGTCCTCAAGGCGATGAACATCCCCGTCTTCGAGTATGCGGATTACGAGGCCGACGATGTCCTGGGCACCCTGGCGGTCAAGGCGGCGAAGGAAAACGTCCCCACCGTCATTGTCACGACCGACAAGGACCTGCTGCAGCTCGTCGGAAAGTGCACGGTGATCTACAACCCGGCCAAGGAGGCCTACCTCGACGCGGCCAAGGTCGAGGAGTTCTTCGGGGTGCCGCCCGCCCAGGTCGTTGACGTCCTCTCCCTCTGGGGGGACCCGAGCGACAACGTGCCCGGCGTCCCTGGGGTCGGGGAAAAGACGGCCAAATCCCTGGTCCGGGAGTTCGGGTCGGTCGAGGCGCTCCTCAAGGACCTGGACAAGGTCAAGAACCCCCGGCTTAGGGAGAAGATCAGGGAAAACCTCGACAAGCTCGAAATGAGCCGCGCGCTGGTGACGCTCGAGAAGGGCCTGGACGTGGAGTTGCGCCTGGACGAGTTCGCTCTCTCCTCCCCGAACCAGGAGGAGCTGGCCGCGCTCTTCGGCGAGCTCGAGTTCACGACACTTCTCAACGAGCTCGTCAAGCGGCCGAGCGACATCAAGAAAGCCTATCGGGCGATCCTCGACGAGGAGGGCCTCAAGGCCCTGACCGCCGAGATCAAGCGGGCGGGGTTCGTATCACTGGACACCGAAACCGACAGCCCCCAGCCAACCCGGGCCCGCCTCGTCGGCATGTCGTTCTCGACAAAGGCGGGCGAGGCGGCCTATCTCCCGCTCGGGCACGATTACATGGGCGCCCCGGCCCAGGTCGCGCTTAAAAAAGCCTTCGAGATCCTCAAGCCGGCGCTCGGCGATCCCAAGGTCCGGAAGATCGGCCAGAACATCAAGTACGACTTTATCGTCCTCCGCCGCGCGGGTCTCGAGATCGCCGGGATCGACCTCGACACGATGATCCTCTCCTACCTCCTCGAGCCCAACTGGGGAAAGCACAGCCTGGACCGGATGGCGCTCGCCTACCTCCAGACCCAGACCATCCCCTACGAAGAGGTCACGGGCAAGGGTAAAAACCAGGTCACGATGAATGCGGTTCCAATCGATACGGTCGTCCCCTACGCCTGCCAGGACGCCGACCTGGCGCTCGAGCTCGCCGAGATGCTCTGGCCCAGGGTCCGGGAGCAAAAGCTCGATACGCTCTACCGGGAGACCGAGCAGCCGCTCATCGAGGTCCTGGCCGACATGGAGACCCGAGGCGTCAAGGTCGACCGGGCGGCGCTCGAGGGCCTCTCCGCCGAGTTCGAGGCCGAGCTCGGCCGTCTGGAAAAGAAGATCTTCGAGCTCAGCGGCACGGAGTTCAACATCAACTCGCCGCAGCAGCTCGGCGACATCCTCTTCCACAAGATCCAGCTCCAGCCGTCGCGCAAGACGCGGATAACGAAGCGATACTCGACCTCGATCGAGGTGCTCCAGGACCTCGCCCTCCTCCACCCGCTGGCCCAGTACGCCCTCGAGTACCGGCAGCTGGCCAAACTTAAGGGGACCTACGCCGACGCCCTGCCCCTCCTCATCAACCCCGAAACAGGGAGAATTCATACCTGCTACAACCAGACGGTCACGGCGACGGGGCGTCTGTCGAGCTCCGAGCCCAACCTCCAGAACATCCCGACGCGGGGCCAGCTCGGCCAGCGCTTCCGCCGGGCCTTCATCCCCGAAAAAGGGCACGAGCTCCTGGCGGCCGACTATTCCCAGATCGAGCTCCGGGTGCTGGCCCATCTCTCCGGTGACCCGGAGCTGACGGCGATCTTCACCGCGGACCGGGACATCCACGACGAAACGGCCCGCGCCGTGTTCGGCGAGGCCCTGCCCGAGCTCAAGGAGGAGATGAGGCGCAAGGCCAAGGTCATCAATTTCAGCATCATCTACGGGACGTCCGCTTTTTCGCTGGCCAAGGAGCTCGGGACGGCGCCCCGGGAAGCCCAGATGTTCATGGACCGTTATTTCGCCCTCCACCCCGGGGTTTCGGCCTACCTCGAGAACATTGTCCGCAAAGCCGAGGCGAAAGGCTTCACGGAAACCATCTTCGGCCGCATCCGGCAGGTGCCCGAGCTCAAGCAAAGGGACCGCAACGTCCAGCAGGCCGGGCGGCAGGATCGCGCTCAACGCGCCCATCCAGGGGTCGGCGGCCGACCTCATGAAGAAGGCCATGATCGACATCTGGCGCGACCTCAAGTCGCGCTGCCTTAAGACCAAGATCATTCTCCAGGTCCACGACGAGCTGGTCTTCGAGGTGCCGACGGGCGAGAAAAAAGCCGTCGAGGAGATCGTCCAGGGACCGGATGGAAAATGTCTTCCCGATGCGCGTCCCGCTCAAGGTCCACCTGGGCTGGGGACCGAACTGGGGCGACGCCAAGTAGCGGACTTTTCCTGGTTCGCATCCCTCCCGAAATCGCCGACAGGGATCTGTCTTGGCGAGTGAAGCGAAGCCATCTCTAGATCGAACTCACCTGCGGGCTGTCAGCGGGTAAGTATCTCTTTTCTGTAGTGGGCTGCCAATCCATAGGGGCCTGTCCGGGCGTGTCCCTGGAGGGAGATGCGTCGACACGGATACTTCTGGAATAAAGGGATGTCATTATGTAAACTTCCTGCCGGGCCGCCGCGCGAAAGAGTTGTGGAGATGCGCGCCTGCCGCGGCAACGCCGGAGATCGCTTCTCGCGCCGGAGGTAAGAAATGAAAGAACCGATAAGAAATCGCGTCCTGACAATTATCCGCGGGCTCGCCGCGGTGGGCCTGTCGGTCGCGCTCATCGCGATCTTAACGGCATGCCTGGCAAATCGGCAGACGGATGATAAGCCGGCCTCGACCTCCGTAAATGCTTCGCCGGACGCATCGGGATCAGCGGCCGAGGCCAAGCGGCCGGTGCCCCGGAGCAAGGCGTTTTTCGGCCTCCACTTCGACCTTCATCCGAACGCCCAGGATACGGTCTTGGGGGCCGACGTCTCCGAAGAGAATATCGCCGCCCTGCTCGACCGGGTCAAGCCCGACTATGTCCAGTACGACTGTAAAGGGCATCCGGGGTACACCGGCTATCCGACGAAGGTCGGGTGGCCTTCGCCCGGGATCGTCAAGGACTCGCTCGCCGTCTGGAGGAAAGCGACGAAGGGCCGCGGCATCGGCCTCTACATCCATTATTCGGGCGTCTGGGACACCAAGGCCGTCACCGAACACCCCGAATGGGCCCGCGTCGATGCCCAGGGCAAGCGCGACCCCGATAAGACGAGCGTCTTCGGCCCTTACGTCGATAAGCTCCTCATCCCCCAGCTCGAAGAAGTGACTTCGGCTTACGGCCTCGACGGCGCTTGGGTCGACGGCGACTGCTGGGGCGCGGAGCTCGACTATTCGCCGGCGGCCCTCGCCGCCTGGCAAAAGGAGACCGGCTTCACTGCGGCCCCCAAAAACAGCTCCGAGCCGCGCTGGCTCGAATGGAAAATGTTCCACCGTCGGGCCTTCGAAAGCTATCTCGGGCACTGGGTGGACGCCCTCCACGCATTCAACCCGCCCTCCAGCTGACGAGCAACTGGATGTACACGTCGTTCGCGCCCCAGCCTGTCATGGTCAAGCTCGATTTTCTCTCGGGCGATTACTCGCCGGGGATGTCCGTTGACCGCGCCCGCGTCGAGGCCCGGTATCTCGCCGAGCACCGGCATGCCCTGGGACCTGATGGCCTGGGGGTTCGACCGCGGTCGAGGACCAAGAGTGGAGCCTCAAAGACGTCCGGTCCACCTGATGCAGGAGGCGGCCGTCGTCCTCATGCAGGGCGGCGGATTCCAGGTCTACAACACGCCGACGCGCTCGGGCTATATCGTCCCCGCCATTATCGATCAGCTCGGGCCGGTGGCCGACTTCTGCCGGGCAGCGGCAGGCGCTGAGCCACGAGAGCCGGTCCGTTCCCCAGGTTGCCCTGCTCGACTCCGAGACGACGCTCTGGGACAAAATGGAGAGAATCTATTCCTCCTCCGGCGAGCTCGATGAGCTCGAGGGCGCGCTCCACGCCCTCCTCGAGAGCGGGTATTCGGTGGACATCCTGGCCGAGCACCAGCTCGCGCCGCGGCTCGGCGAGTTTCCGCTCGTCGTCATCCCCAATGCCCACAAGCTTTCGCCGGAATTCACGGACGCCGTGCTGCGCTATGTCGAGGACGGCGGCAGCCTGCTCCTTCTTGGGGAAAAATGCGCGCCCCTGTTCGCGCCCCAGCTTGGAGCGAGCTTGGCCGATGCGCCGGAGACCGGTGCCTTCGAGCTCGACACGCCCCTCGGCCCGGTCAACGTCAAAGGACCCTGGCTCTCCGCCACGACCGCTGCCGCCGAGGTCGCCGGCTTTCGCTATCCGACCCGGGATTTCCGCAAGGGAGGCGCGCCGGCGGCGACAGTGGCGGCCTTGGGCAAGGGCAAGATCGCGGCGGTCTACGGCCCCGTGGCCCTTGGGTTTTTCAGGGGACATCATCCTGGGTTGAGGCGCTTTGTCGGCGGGCTCGCGGCCCGGCTCTTCGCCGACCCGGCGGTCACCGTCGACGGACCCCCGACCATCGATATCGCCCTCCGGCGGACCGCCGACGGCCGCCTGGCCCTTCACCTTCTGAACCGGACGGGATTTCCGGTCGCCGACCGCTACAGCTTCATCGATCAGGTCCCCAGCGTCGGGCCGGTCGAAGTCGGCCTGAAGGTCGCGGCCCGGCCGAAGCAGCGTGCGCTGGCTGCCGGAAGGACAGCGCGTTGAAGTGGGACTGGAAAGACGGTCTCCTGAAGACGACCGTGCCTTCGGTCCACATCCACGGAATTCTGCTCATCGATTAGGGACGGGGAGCCCATCGCGGCGCGCCCTCGGGCGCCCGAACGCAACGCCGAATATCTTGGGATCCTTCGATTTCAGAAAATCGTCGGGTCAGCGAGCGCCCGTCCGCCGGAAGACGATCTTCTGACCCGGCTGAGTATCGAGCACGATCTCGGCGGCGCTGGCCGGCCCCCGTTTGCCGTCGATCGAAAACTCCCCGGGGAAGGGGTTCCGCAGCCTGAGCCGCCCGCCCTTTTCCGCGACGATAACAACCTCTTCTACCCCCCCTGCCGATCTCTGGGCCGACACGAGGAACGCGCCCTGAGCCCGGAGTGTGCGGAAAGACGCGTCGCGCCAGGCGGACGGGATCGCGGGAAAGACGCAGACGACACCGGAGTGGCTCTGCAGCAGCATTTCCTGGATCCCGGCGGCGAAGGCGAAATTCCCCTCGAGGGTAAAGGGCCGGTAGGTGTATTTGGATTTGCCGGTCTTGCGATTGGTCGCCGTTCGCATGGAAGCTGTTGGGCAGGCAAAAGCAGAGTGCAAAAGTCCGGAGCGCCTGGGCGGCCCCCTCGCCGTCGAGCGCCCGCGCCCTGAGATTGCCCAGCCAGCTGAACGAATAGCCGCACCACCAGTCCGTGCCGACGCGATCAAGAGTCGCCAGACGTCTTCTTGATGACCTCTTCGTCCCTCGCACCATTTGAGACATCGATCAGTCCCAGCGGATGGAAGGCCATCAGGTGCGAGAAGTGGCGGTGCGACTCGGCGTACGACGTGTCCGGAGCGAACATCAGCCCGCCCGCGGCATCAACCGCCAAGTCCGGCCACTCGGCCGCGATCCGCCGCCACTTTTGGGCGTCAGCTCTTTTCCCCAGCTCTTCGGCCTGTCCGGCCGCGGTCTGGAAGGTCCACCTGATCAAGGCCAGGTCGTAATTCGTCGTCTTCTCAAACCAGGCCTCGCGCCGGTTATCGAAGATCTCGGGGCTAGAGCTCAGCGGCAGGCGGCGCTTCCCGTTCACGTCCCGCACCGAAAACTCGTCCAGGAAGACCGCGACCTCCCGGACCCAGGGATAAGCCCGCTCTTCGAGGAACCGCCGGTCCCGGCTGAAGCGCCAGTGCAGGTCGAAGTGTTGGGCCAGCCAGGCGGCGATGGTCGGGGAGAAGCTGTACTGGACCCAACCGCCCATCGGCTGTCCGAGAAGCGTGCTGACGCCCGGAACAGCGAGGCCGGCTGTCCCGAAGTAGGCTCGCGTGTATCGTATCGAACCCGGGCCGTAACTCCCAGAGCCAGTCGAGGAACCCGAGCCCCTCCTCGAGATGATTGCCGCTGTAACAGGGCCAGTAGCTGAGCTCGGTGTTGAGGTCGTGATGGAAATCGCCCTTCCATGGGGGAAGCTTGCCGTTGTCGGCGGTCCAGACCGCCTGCAGCGAGATCGGCGGCGCCCCGCGGCGGGCCGCCGAGCCGAACTTGTACTGCTCGAGATACCACTGTTTCTCCAGGACCTTGTCGGGAAGGTCGATTCCTGACTTGGCCCAGAACGCGCGCCACCAGCGCGCGTGCGCGGCCCGGCTGGCTTCAAAATCCTGCGCCAGCTCTTGCCGGGCGGCGACGGCCGCCGGCGGCTCCTTCCGGTCCTCCGAAAATTTCGAGCTGATGCTCCAGGCCCCGTCGATCGTGCCATGGCCGTCTCCCCGCCAGGCGACGGCGATCTCATAGTAAAAGCCGTCCCAACCCGGCTGGCGATAGACGATCAGGCCCGGCGTCTCTGTTATTTTTCCCTGAACATAGCCCAGCCGTGACAGGTCCTGCCCGGTAACCGAGTCGGCGCCGCGTGTCGGCGGGGCGCCATAGGCGGGCGCCACCAGCACGGGACGCAAGTTCTCCGGGGCGCCGTTGAACCGAAACCGCCCGCACGGCTTTTCGGCATGGACAAAACACTCGAAGCTCTTTCCCTCCGGCCAGGTCACTCGGCAGACGGCCTCATCGACAGACAGCCGCGCGCCCTCCGCCTCGCCGAACCCGGCGAGGTCGAACTCGAGCGCGCCGGCGGGGATCTTGGTCGGAGCGGGACTCGTTTCGTACGGGGCATCAAACTTTTCCTGGACGTCCCGATACTGGTTTTTTCGCCACTTTTCCTCAACCCAGCGGAAGGACCATTCCGGCGCATCGAGGTTCGGCATCGGCCGGAGGTCCCAGAGGTCCGCCCTGTCCAGCGACAGGCGCAGCCGGCCGTCTTTTTGCCAGACCAGGGCGCCCAGCATACCGTTCCCCAGGGGAAGACCCTCGTCCCAGGTCGTCGCCAGGCGGCTGAAAACCAAGTCATGCTGCGCCAGCAGAACTTCGCCTGCGCCGAGGATGCTCAGGCTCACAAAGATCACCGCCACAGCAAGCAGGATCCGGGCACTAGATCTTCATCCTCGTTTTCCTTAGTTTATATATACCAAACTCGCTATCAGAAAAAATCACTTATCGCGGAGAACATCTCTTTTCAGGTGATGCACCATGATCACGGGGAGGGGTCTCGAAGCAGGAAGTGTCTCCGTCAAGGTGCGACGGACGGAGACGCGCTCAGAGGGCTTTCTGGTAGACGCGGAACTTTTTATAGACCTTGCCCCCCATCCGTTCCATGAGCGCCCTGACCCGCACGTTGGACTCCATCTCGTGGTGGCTGTCCAGATAGGATATGCCCGCCTCGTGGGCGGTCATCAGCATCCTGGCGCCCATCAGGACGTCCAGACCCTGCCCTCGGTACTTTTCTTTGACTGCGCCCAGCAGGAGGTCGAGCTGCCGGGTTTTTTTCGCCGCGCGGAGGATCCAGATGAGCCCGAACGGGAGGAGGCGTCCCCGGGCCTTCTGGATGCCCGCGGTCATGTCGGGGATGCCGACGATGAAGGCCAGGGGCTCGCCGTCTTTGGCCACGACCTTGATGAACCTGGGGTCGAGGATGGGGAGGTAGCGCTTGGCCAGGTCGTCCATCTCTTTTTCGTCGAGCGGAGCAAACCCGTAGATGTTGCCCGAGATGTAGCACTCGTTCATCAGGCTCAGGATCGGCCGGATCCAGGGCTTCAGGTCCTTCCTCTTGCGGAACTCGACGACCTGGAACTCTCCCCGCCGGAGCCCCCGGTCATAGATCTTCTGGTAGAAATCGGGCAGCTTGTCCGGCACATCGACCTTGTATACGAAATAGTCGATATCCTTGACATAGCCCTCGGTCTCGACCAGCCGCGGCAGCCAATCGAAATTGTAGTAGGTGGCGATTGTGGCGCGGTTCTCGAAACCCTCGATCAGGAATCCCTCCGGGTCCTGGTCCGAAAAACCATAGGGGCCGATGATCCGGGTCATGCCCTGGCCGCGCGCCCAAGCCTCGGCGGCGGCCAGCAGCGCATGGACGGTTTCGGGGTCCTCGGGGGCTTCCAGGTAGCCGAACCGCGCGAGCTGGACGTTCCGGTAAGCGTTGAACCGGGAGTTGACGATGCCCATGATCCGGCCGACGGGCCGCCCGTCGCGCCAGGCGAGCATCAGGACCGCCGGGCAATAGGCGAAGGCCTTGTTCTTCGGCGGCGTCGAAATATTTCCACTCGTCCACGTAGAGCGGCGGGACCCAGTTGGCGTGGCCGCGGTGGATTTTCTCGGGAAGGTGGATGAAAGTCTTCAAGTCACGGCGGGTGACGACGTTCTTGACTTCGACGGTCATCTAGATTTTCATCGGCATCAAAACGTAGGTATACCGGACATCCTTTTCCTGGTCGGGCCGCATCACGGCGGCGCTGTTCTCGTCCTTGAGCTCGAGCCGGATGCGCTCGCAGGCCGCCGACATCAGGAAATCCAGCAGGTACTGAGAATTGAAGCCGACCTCGAGGTCGGCCCCCTTGTACTCGACCTCGAGGTCGTCCCGCGCCTCCCCGATCTCGGGATTCGAAGAGAAGAGCTTCAGGCGGTTCTTCTCGACGTTGAACTTGATCCCGCGCGACCTCTCGGTCGACAGCAGCGAGACCCGGCGGATGGCCTGGCTGAAGTCGCCGTTCGCCACTTGGAGGACATGGGGATTGTCCTTGGGGATGACCGCCTCGAAATTGGGGAACTTGCTCTCGATGATCCTCGAGATGAGGACGCGCGGTCCGATCTTGAAGAAGAGATTGTTCTCGTCCTGGTCGAACTCGACCGTCTCCCCGGCCATCTTCCTCAGCTCGCCCAGGGTTTTCTTGGCGACGATCACCCGGACTTCGGGTTCGGGGGCGAGGCCCTCGATCTGAGAGCCGGTGTAGGAAAGACGGTGGCCGTCGGTGCTCACCAGCTCGACACTGCCGTTCTTCATGATGAGCAGGGCTCCGTTCAGGTAATACCTTTGTTCCTGGGCGATGGCGAAGTACACCCGGTCGATCATCTCCTGGACCTGCCCGAGCGGCAGGCTGATCTTCTTTTCGAAGGTCGCGTCCGGCACCTGCGGAAAATCCTCCTTCGGGAGGCAGAGGACCTTGAACTCGCTCTTGCCGGCGCTGATCTCCATCATCAGGTCGTCGTTTTCCTTGAAGCTCACGACCTGTCCGTCCGGGAGCGATTTCACGATCTCGAAGATCTTCTTCCCCGAGATGGTGATGGCCCCCGCTTCTTCCGTCTGGGCTTCGATCGCCGTTTTCATCCCGACCTCGAGGTCGGTGCCGATGAACTCCACCCGGCCTTCGCCGACCGTGATCAGGATGTTCGCCAGGATCGGCATCGTATTCCGTTTTTCGACGATGCCCTGGAGGAGCTGCAGTTCATCCAGGATGGTCTCTTTAAGGACGGAAAATCTCATTTTCCACCTTCCCCGTGTTCAGGATATCTTCTTCTTCTTAAAGCTTAATTAGTTTATTCAAGAAGAATAATAATAGCAATTGGAAAAGTGCAAATCATGGCCAAGGCGTTGATTCTCCTATTGAATCAACCCGATCAGGCTGTTGATTTCTTTGTTGAATTCGGAATTCTTGCGCCGCAGCTCGTCGATCTTCCGGACGCTGTGGAGCACGGTCGTGTGGTGTTTTCCACCGAACTTCTTGCCGATCTCGGGCAGGGAGACCTTGGCCATTTCCTTGGACAGATACATGGCGACCTGCCGGGGGAAAGCCACCTTGGGGGAGTTGTTCTTGGACTTGAGCTGGGAGAGCTTGATCTTGAAGTGGTGGCAGACGAGTTTCTGGATCTTTTCCACAGTGACGACGCTCGACATTGAGTCGAGGAGACTCTTCAGCGCCTCTTTGGCGACTTCGAGGTCGACGCGCTCGCCCTTGAGCGAGGCGTAGGCGATCACGCGGCGGAGATAGCCCTCGAGCTCGCGGATGTTGGAGTGGACCTTGTCGGCGATGAACAGGGCGACGCTCTCGGGCAGCTCGACGCCCTCGACCTGGGCTTTCTTCCTGAGGATGGCGATCCGGGTCTCGATGTCGGGGGGCTTCAGGTCGGCGATCAGTCCCCACTCGAAGCGCGAGCTGAAGCGCTCCTCGAGTTGGGGAATCTCCTTGGGCGGGCAGTCGCTCGAAATGACGATCTGCTTCTGGCTCTCGTAAAGGTGGTTGAAGGTGTGGAAAAACTCTTCCTTGGTGCGCTCCCGCCCGGAGAGGTAATGGATATCGTCCATCAGCAGGACGTCGATGCTCCGGTATTTCTGGCGGAAGTCGAGGACCTTGCCCAGCTGGATGTGGTTGATCAGCTCGTTCATGAACTTCTCGGTGGTCACGAACAGGATCTTCAGGCGATGGTGCTTGTTCAGGGCGTAGTGGCCGATGGCGTTCATCAGGTGGGTCTTGCCCAGGCCGGCGCCCCCGTAGATATAGAGCGGGTTATAGGACTTGGCGGGGCTCTTGGCCACGGCCAGGGAGGCCGCGTGGGCGAACTGGTTGCAGGAGCCGACGACGAAATTCTCGAACGTGTAGTTCGGGCTCAGGTTCGGGCTCAGGAGCGGGCCGTGCTGCGAGCGCCGGTCCTCGGGAGACCGCCTCATGAACGGCCCGGGGGTCTCGTCGAAGATGTACTTGATCTCGAAGGTCCGGCCGAACAAGGCCTCGGAGCTCTCGTTGATCAGGTTGGAGTAATGGAACGACAGCCAGTCCCGGAAATAAGAGTTGGGCACCTTGATGTAGAGGACGTCCTTCTCCTGGCCGATGTAGAGGGTGGGCTCGAACCAGGTTTCGTAGCTGTTCTGGTCGACCTTTTTTTTGATGTCCCCGAGAATCTCGACCCACGAATTGAGATTTTCTTTATCTTGCATTATCTTGCATCGCCACTTACCGGTTTTCCACAGAATTTTCCACAATTGTGGAAAACCTTCCGGCTGGATTGGGTTCTGCTAAGAAGGCGACGCCAATGATAGCACTCTCAAAATCCGATTTCAAGTCCGCGGGCCGCGAATCGTGATGGTTTCGGGGCACCGGCGGCGCTTGAGATGGGGCCGGCCAACGGGTATAATGGCGGACACCTGACCGAAAGGAGAGTGCCATGGGGAGCTGGCTCGAGGGCAAGGCCCTGGCGGAAAAGATCAAGCAGGATGTCAAGGAGGAGGTGGCCCGCTTCCAGCGGACGCGGCACCAGGTGCCCGGCCTGATGGGCGTTCTGGTCGGGGATAACAGATCCTCCCAGATCTATCTGAGGAGCAAGGAAAAGGCCTGTCAGGCGCTCGGGATCGCCTCCCAGATCCTGACCTATCCGGGGGACATGGAGCCGGCGGCCCTGAAGGCCGAGATCGAAGAGCTCAACCGGCGCGACGACGTGGACGGTATCCTGGTCCAGCTCCCCATTCCGGCGCATTTCAACACCCACGACATCATCTGCGCCGTCTCGCCCGCCAAGGACGTGGACGGCATCCATCCCTTCAACCTCGGAAACCTGATGGCGAACCAGGACGGGCCGAAGCCTTGCACGCCCCTGGGGATCATCGAGCTCCTCAAGTCCCAGGGCGTCCCGATGGAGGGGCGGGACGCGGTCGTCATCGGCCGGAGCCTGATCGTCGGCAAGCCGGTGGCGGCGATGCTGACGAACGAGAATGCAACCGTCAGCGTCTGCCATTCGAAGACCGCGGACCTGGCGGACATCGCCCGGCGCGCCGACATCCTGATCGCCGCCATCGGCAAGGCCGCCTTCGTCCGCCCGGAGTTCGTGAAGCCCGGGGCGACGGTCATCGACGTGGGCATCAACAGGGTTTCTGACAGGGAGCTCGTGGGGCGGCTATTCGGGGACGACCCCAAGCGCCGAGAGGACCTGGACAAGAGGGGCTACACGGTCGTGGGCGACGTCGACCCGCGGGCCTTCGACCGGGTCGCCCTGATGACGCCCGTGCCCGGCGGCGTCGGCCTCCTGACCGTGGCCATGCTGATGAAAAACACGCTCGAGGCCTTCAAGCGGCGCCGCGGGCTCGCCTGACCGGACCGGCGGAGTTTGAACGGCGCGGCGATTTGTGGTATAAAACTAACCTAAAAGGTAGATTGCGATATGCCCAAAACATGTGATATCTGCGGCAAGGGCCCGGTCTTCGGGCACAGCGTCAGCCATTCGCACAAGGCCTCTCCAAAAAAGTGGAAGCCGAACCTCCAGCAGGTCAAGGCCAAAACCGACAAGGGCGTGCGGATGATCTCGGTGTGCACGCGGTGCCTGCGCTCCGGCCGGGTGGCCAAGGCCATCTAGGTCCCGTCAGAGCCTCTCCACAGACACGATCCCCTTTATCCCCGCCAGCTTCCTGGTGATCGCCTCGAGCTGCTTCAGGTCGCGGATCATCAAGCTGAGCCGGATCTCGGCCAGCCGGTCGGTGGAGGTGAGGCCGTCGACCTTGGTGATATTCGCCCCCAGCTCGGCGATGGCCGTCGCCACCTTGCCCAGGACGCCCGGCGCGTCGGCGCTCCGGATCCGGAGCCGGGCCCGGAACAAACCGGCGGCCGCCTCGCCCCAGGAAACCTCGACCATCCGTTCGCTGCTGAGCATCTCCTTGGCGACCAGCGGGCAGCGGGTGGCGTGAATGGTGACACCCTTCCCCCGGGTGATGTAGCCGGTGATCGGCTCGCCCTTGATCGGGCTGCAGCAACGGGCCAGCCGGACGAGCTCGCCGGCCGGGCCGCGCACCTCGATCTCCCGGGGCGGGCCGCCCCGGATCGTCTCCGCCAGCGTCCGCAGGATGTCCGGCTTCCTCTCGGCGGGCTCGCCCCCCGGGCCGAGCCTGGCCAGCAGCTTCTTGTCGACGACGACCCGGCCCCGCCCGATCAGGGCGTAGAAATCGTCCAGGCTCCTGATCTTGAAGCTCAGGGTTTCGCCCAGCCGGCGGAGGAGGGCCTCCTCCTTCAGCAGCTCGCGCGGCAGCGCGTAGCGCCGCGCCTGGCGCTCCCACATCTTCCGGCCCAGGGCCGTGCTCCGCGTTTTCTCCTGGAGGTTGAGCCAGCGCTTGATCTGGTGCCGGGCTCCCGAGGTGAAGACCGTGTTCAGCCAGACGGCCCGCGGCGTTTTCTCGGGCGACGTCCGGATCTCGACGATGTCGCCGGTCTTGAGGATCGTCTTGAGCGGCACCTCCGCCCCGTTGATCACGGCGCCGGCCGCGTGGAGGCCGATCTCGGAATGGACCTTGAAGGCGAAATCCAGGGCCGAGCCGCCGAGCGGCAGGGTGACGACCTTGCCCTTGGGAGTGAAGGCGTAGACCTCCTCGGGGATGAGGTCGGTCTTGAGGTTCTTCAGGAACTCGCGCGGGCTTTTCTGCTCGACGTAGAGGTCGACCATCTCGCGGAGCCACTCCAGCCGCTTGTCCTGCTTGACGAGCCGGGCCGCGTCCTGGTCCTTGTATTTCCAGTGGGCGGCGATCCCGTTTTCGGCGAGGTTGTGCATATCCTGCGTCCGGATCTGGATCTCGAAGGTCTGCTTGTCCTCGGTGATGATGGTGGTGTGCAGGGCGCGGTAGAGGTTGGCCTTGGGCATGGCGATGAAATCGCGGAACCGGTTGGGCAGCGGCGGCCATTTCTGGTGGATGATGCCCAGCGCCGCGTAGCAGTTCTTGACGGTGTCGGTGATGATCCGCAGCGCCTTGAAATCGTAGACCTGGTCGAAGTCGATGCCGCGCTTCTTCATCTTGTCGTGGACGCTGTAGAGCCGCTTGATCCGCCCCTGGACCTCGGCCGGGATGCCGTTCTCCCGCATCAGCCCCTCGAGCTTGGACTTCAGCCGGGCGAGGTCGTCCTCCGCCTTCTGGCGTTCGGGCGTGACGATGGCGGCGATCCGGAAGTACTCGGCGGGGTCGACGTAGCGGAAGGCCAGGTCCTCGAGCTCCGCCTTGATCCGGCCCATGCCCAGGCGGTTGGCGATCGGGGCGTAGATGTCGAGCGTCTCCTTGGCCACCCGTTTCTGCTTGTCCTCGGACAGGAACTTGAGGGTCTGCAGGTTGTGGATCCGGTCGGCCAGCTTGATGAAGATGACCCGCAGGTCGCCGATCATGGCCAGGATGATCTTCCGGATAGTCTCGGCCTGGCGGGCCTCGGGCGAGGCCTCCTGGACGCGGCTGATCTTGGTGACCCCGTCCACCAGGTCGGCGACCTCGTTGCCGAAATTTTCCCGGATCTCGGCCGCCGTGACCTCCGTGTCTTCGAGGACGTCGTGGAGCAGGGCGGCGACGAGGGCGGTGTTGTCGAGCTTCAGGTCGGCGAGCATGTTGGCGACTTCGAGAGGGTGGCTGAGGTAGGGTTCGCCCGACCGGCGGGTCTGGCCCTTGTGGGCGCGGGCCGCGAAGACATAGGCCTTCTTCAGGAGGGTGATCTCTTTATCGCCGTAAGACGACGAGACTTTTTCCAGGATGTCGTCGAACCGGATCATCGGCGCCCCTTCTCTCGGCGGACGATCCAGCGAACGGCGGTCAGGACGTCGGCGGCGACGTGGGCCGGTTGCGTCCCGCCGGCGCGCAGCCGCCGCCGCGAGTCCCGCCCCGGCCCGTCAGGACGAGGACGGGCGCGGCCCCGATGTTCCGCCCGAAGGCGATGTCGTCCGGCTTGTCCCCGATCATGTAGGAGCGGCCGAGGTCGATCCCGAAGTCGGCCGCCGCCCGCAGGGCCAGGCCGGGTTTCGGCTTCCGGCAGTCGCAGGCGGCGGCGTAGCGAGGCTCCGCGGCGCCCTCGAAGTGCGGGCAGAAATAGAAGGCATCAATCCGGGCGCCCGCCGCGGCGAAGGCCGCGGCCATCTGGGCATGGATGTCCGCGACTTCGGCCTCGCCGAAGAAACCGCGCCCCACGCCGGACTGGTTGCTGACGACGATGGCCAGCAGGCCGGCCTCGTTGAGCCGCCGCACCGCCTCGAAGCTCACGGGGAAGATCGTGATGCTCCCGAAATTCCCGGGATAGCCCGCGTCCTCGTTGAGCGTGCCGTCGCGATCGAGGAAGACCGCCCGCGTGGTCATGGCCAGATGGACTCGGCGGCCGCGGCGACTTCGCCGGGCGTGATGAGCGTCAGGCAGCGGTGGTCGAGCGGACACTTGCGGTAGTAGCATGGCCAGCAGGGCACCTCTTTCTTTACCACGCGCGACGGCGGGCGCGAACGGGCCCGTCACGGCCGGGTCGGTCGGGCCGAAGATCCCCACGACCGGCACTCCGAGCGCGCCGGCCAGGTGCATCGGCCCCGTGTCGTTGGAGATGACGAGCGTCGATAGGGCGATCACGCTCATGAGCTCGCGCAGGCTCGTCGAACCGGTGAGGAGGCGGGGCGGGCGGTCCATCTCCTTGCGGATGGCCTCGGCGATGCCGGCCTCGGCGGCCGACCCGATGATCAGGACCTCCGTGCCGCGCCGCTCCTGGATCAGGGCCGCCGCGGCGGCGAAGCGATCGGCCGGCCAGCGCTTGGCCGGGCCGTAGCCTGCTCCGGGACAGAGCGCGACGAGCGGCCGCACCGGGTCGACGCCCAGGCTGTCCAGGCGCGCCCGCGCCGCCTGGCGGTCGGCCGGGGGCAGGCTGATCTTCAAGTCCGGGGGGAGGGTTTTAAGCCCGAGCCCGGCGACGAGGTCGAGATAATAATGGACGTGGTGGCGCGGGCCGGCGGTCTTGGGACGGGGGACGGGCTTCGTCAGCAGGAGCGAGCGGCCGTCGGCGGCGTATCCCCATCGCTCGCGGACCCCGCCGAGATAGAAAAGGAGCGCCGAGCCGAAGGAATTGGTCAGGAGCAGGCCGGCGTCGAAGGAGCGCTCCCTGATTTTCCGCGCAGCCAGGCGCAGGCCGCGGACGTCGCTGTCTTCGGGGAGTTCGACCGTCCCGTCGGCCAGCCCGTCGACGGCGAACAGGCCGCCGGTCCCCGCCTTGGCCGCGACCCAGATCTCGGCCTGCGGAAACCCGCGCCGCAGGCTCCTGAGGGCGGGGACCGCCATGACGCAGTCTCCGACCCAGTTGGGGGCCCGGACGATGATTTTCATTTCAGCCATCTTATAATCAGGCCGCGCCGGGTGTCAAAATGCGCGCGGCCCGAAGCGGAGCGGCCGAGACCGGTTACCGGCGGCCGCGCTAATCTTTGGCCGGCTGCGACGCCGGCTTTTTCTTTTCGCTCGTATCCTTGCCGGAGTCGGCCTTGCCTTCGGTGTGCGTCTCTTTATTTTGCTCGGACCTGTCGGGAGAGTTCTTATGGGCATAATCGGTGATGTACCAACCGGTGCCCTTGAACTGGATGGCGGCGGGCGAGACGATCTTCTTCAGCGCGCCGCCGCAGACCTGGCATTCCTTGAGAAGCGGGTCGCTCAACCTCTGGAGAACTTCGCACCGCCGGCTGCACTTGGTGCATCTGTATTCGTAGATAGGCATCTTAGCTCACTATCGTTGTCACGGGTCATTATAGCACAGCGGGCCGGCGCCCCGCCGTTTCATCGGAAGACGATCGCCTCGAAGGTCGAGATCTCGGCGCCCTTTTTCCAGGCGTCCGGCGGCAGCCCGGCTTTGACGCAGGCCTGGCTGAGAAAGGTGTCGCGGTCCCAGCCGCACTCGACGGCCACCTGGGGCAGGAGCAGCCCCCGGTTTTCGCCCCGGGAGATCACCAGGCCGTGTCTTCCGACCTCGACCCGCCCCGGTCCGTCGACCTTCTCTGGTGTCGTCAGCACGGAGATCTCGTACTCCAGGTCGTCGAGCTCCTCGCGCGTGACGGGCGGGAAACGCCGGTCCTGGGTGGCGGCGTAGACGGCCGTCCGGATGACCGTATCGTAAAGGGGAAAGAGCGGCTCGATGTAGCCGATGCAGCCGCGCAGGTCCCCGCGCTTCTTGAGGGTGACAAAAGCGCCCCGGGCGCCCAGGAGTTTGGGGTCCTGCGTCTCGTACTGGACGATGCGGTTATCCTCGATGGCGGTCCGGACGGCCCGGCGGGCCAGCCGCAGCAGCTCATTTTTTTCGTCGGGCGAGAGTGTGAAGGCGGCGGCCGGCGGGCCCGCGCTGGCGGCCGCCGCCAGATAGCCGACCACTCCGCTCGTGTCGCCCGTGACGGCCGAGGAATCCGTATAGCTGAGGACCTCGACCCGGGGCGGGCCGAGCTTTTTCAGGGCGATCAGGGCGGCGGCCACCCCGCCGCCTCCGCACATCACGTTCTCGCCCCGGGCGCAGCGGTCGGCCAGGGCGCCGCCGTCCGCTTTCTTGACGAGGTCGATCGTCCTGGCGTCGGCGGCGTTGGCCTTATCTTTGGGCAGGTAATGCGAGAGATCGGTCGAAGCGACGATCAGGACCCCGGGCGTGGCCAGGGCTTCGCCCAGCCCCCGGGCGAGGGCATTGACGTTGCCGCGCGTCGGATCGCCCAGGACGATGGGAACGATCTTAGCGCCCGGGAGCGCTCTCTGGATGAACGGGACTTGGACCTCGACGGAATGTTCCTTCTCATGGGCTGCGGCGACATAAGAGAACCCGGACGCCCGGGCGATCCGGGCAGCCAGAGCCTCGTCGACCGGGACCGTCCCGAGCGGCGTCTCGAACCCGCCCTTGAGATAGATGGAGGCGCCGTCCAAAGGATACTGGTGCGACGTGCCCACCACGACGACCGTCGCCGGCGGCCGGCCCTGGACCATGCGGTAGGCAAAGGCGGCGGTCTGGCCCGAGTAGATGTAGCCGGCGTGCGGACAGATCAGGAGACGTACGTCCTTGGCCCAGGCCGGCGGGGCCGCGGCGTTCTTGAGATAGCCGTCGACGAGCCCGGCCAGCCTCACCGGGTCGGCGTCGTAGAAGCCGCCCGCGAAGACGGCCGGCCGCATCCCCTGCGCGGTCGACAAGCCCGCCGCCGTCGACATTAAAAGCATCAGAACGTAAAGCCGTCTTTTCATTGTCTTTCCCTCGCTCCCCATGTTAGCACTGCGCATCTAAAAATCAATGAAGGAGGCAGTGAGGACCCTGGTATCGAAACAAACAATCACACAAAAAGAGTTGACTGCCATGGGCTCTGTGACGAAAAGTGTGGTAACAAGCCGGGAAGGAGGATGATCGGCGCCGGTGGACGCAGCGACAAGAGAGGGTTCAGCCTTGACGAAACGCTCAACGAGGGAACTCTGCCTTCGGGATAACAGGCGAAGACCGGCGTCATGAAGAGGGCCGTATGAGAGCCGGAGCGGGCACGGTTCCCCGAACGTAGCGGAGGGGAGAGCGAAGGCTCGAATCGAGCGAGATTTCCTGCTTTGCGGAGCGAAGCAGTGGGATTCCAAAGGGGAAAGCCCCTTTGGTCGGAGGGCGAAGTCCGAGAAGGGGAGGCAGTGAGCGAAGCGAACGTTGGAAGGGGGAAAGCGAAGCTTTCTCCCTCCAAAAAGTCGTTGTGGGAAATCGTGGCGTGCCCTCGAGTGACCCGGTCTGAGCCCTGCGAGTTGCGCAGCCGCCGAGAAGAGCGTTTCGGGCACGGCGTTAAGAACCCGAACCGGAGCCAGGCCGCCGGCCCGATCATCCTCCCACATACTGCCTTAACCACACTTTTCGTCATAGAGCCACTGCCATGTTGACTTTTCTTCTGCGTTCGGTGAAAATAAATCCCTCAGCGTGAGGCTGCCATTATGAAAGATTTCTTCAAGGGGCTCTCCGGTATATTGCTGGTGATGTTGGCATTCTATGCCGGATTCAAACTCGGCAAATCCAAGGAAAAAGCCAAGATCCCGAATTTTCAGGAAGACGTCTGAGGGCTCCCGCGCTTAAGCGCGGGCCTCGTCTTTCGAACGCTCCGCCTCGTCGGGGCGGGAGTATATCGGCTATCAAACATCTATCGGGGAAGCACCATTTTTATGTCATGCCAAAACCTTCCCCAAATTGCCTCCAGGAAGGAGGAGAGTTATAATGAGAAACAAGTTTCGCAAGATCGAGGATAGACCATGAATCTTGGACCTTACGGCATCTTGATCGCCTTCGGGGCGTTCATCGTGTTGCTGATACTGAACCCGAAGCTCAGCTGCTTCGGCAAAAGGATCACCTCTCCGTTTTACCCGCTGCTCCGCAAGCGCCGGAAAAAGGCGGCGGCGAAGGTCCCGACGGAAGACTATGGGTTCAAGCTGAGTGAGAACCCGGCGTCCCCGGCGGGATCCCGCCGGCCGGCAGACAAGACGAAGGATGAGGCGGAGAAAAAGACCGACGACTACGGGTTCCGCCTGGACTGATGCCCCGCCGCGGGATTCTGCCGCTCCTTCTCGCCCTCGTTTTGGGCGCCAGCGCGGCGGCCTGCCTGCGCGTTCAGCCCCGGGTGGGGAGCGTTCCGGCGGCGGTGGAATCGCTCGAGGGCTACGCCTCCTGGCGGCTCACGCGGGACGGCGCCTCAGCCAAGTCCAGCTTCACTTTTCTCATCGCCCTCCCCGACCGGGGGCTGATCGAGATCACCGACCCCCTGCATCGAACGGTCTCCCGGCTCGTGTTCGACGGGGAGACGGCCTACCTCGTGCTGCCGGGCAAGCGCGCCTATTGGCAAGCGGACCGCTCGGAGATCATGATGAAGCTCCTGGGGTTGGATATCAGTCCGGCAGAGCTGGCGGCGCTGCTGAGCGGCCGGGAGCAGAGCCTGAGCGGGTGGAGCCTGGAGGCGGATGACCGGGGGCGGATCGTCGGCGGGCACCGCGGCGGCCTGGAGTTTCTGGTCAGGGATTTTTTTAATGGCGGCCGGCTGCCGCGGACGATCGACTTTTCCAATGGGACCGACCAGGGCAGCCTGCGGGTCAGCCGGCTCCAGTTCAACCAGCCGCCACGTGAAGGGGCGCTCAGCTTGTCGTTCCTGGACGATGACCGCTACCGGGCCGTCGGCTGG
The DNA here is from genome assembly GCA_963764885.1 of Candidatus Aminicenantota bacterium. Taxonomy (GTDB): domain Bacteria; phylum Acidobacteriota; class Aminicenantia; order Aminicenantales; family UBA8522; genus CAVSCD01. The sequence continues at coordinate 580,187 of CAVXUH010000007.1, read as the reverse complement.
ACCGAGATCGAGGCCTGGCTGAGAGATGAAGATTAGGTCGTTCGCCAAGATCAACCTGGGCATCGAGGTCCTGGGCCGCCGGCCGGACAACTATCACGAGATCCGGACGCTTTTCCAATCGATCGATTTCGGCGATACGCTGGACCTCCGGGTTCGCGCCGACGGAGAGCTCCGCCTTTCCGGGACGGACCCGGCGGTCCCGTGGGATGGGAGAAACCTCATCCTGAAGGCGGCCCGGCTGCTGAAGCGGGAATTCGACGTCGGGCCGGGGGCGGAGATCCGGGTGACGAAGCGGGTCCCGCCGGGAAAGGGGCTGGCCGGCGGGAGCAGCAACGCCGCCATGGCGCTCGTTGCACTCTCCCAACTCTGGGGCCTGAACCTCGGGCGGGCCGAGCTTCAGCCCCTGGCGGCCTCGCTGGGCGCGGACGTACCCTTTTTCCTGGAGGGCGGCCTCTGCCTGGGCGCGGGCCGCGGAGATGTGCTGACGCCGCTCCCCGACCTGCCGATCCTCTATGGGGTCCTCGTTTTGCCGCCCTTTCCCTCGCTTACGGCCGATGTCTACGGCCGCCTTCCCTTGACTTCACTCCCTGAAGACAGTAGAATTAGCAAGTTCTTGGAGCGAAAAGACTTCGGGCTGCTCGAGAACAGGCTCGAAGAGACCGTCTTTAACCTGTTTCCTCGGTTAGAAACGATCAAGAGCTTCTTTTATCAAAACGAAGCGGTGCTTTCCCTTGTGAGCGGCTCCGGGTCGGCCGTCTTCGGCCTTTATCGAGACCGCGAGGGAGCCCGCCGGGCTCGTGCCGCGTGGACGGGGCCCGAGGAGGCCCGGCTCCTGGAGACGCTCTCCCGGGAGCGCTACTGGCTCAGAGTGACGGCTGGGGTGTAGCCAAGCGGTAAGGCAACGGACTTTGGATCCGTCATCCGGAGGTTCGAATCCTCCCGCCCCAGTTTTACGTAGAACAGACATAAAGTAAGGATAGGCTGATGAAAGTATTCGCGGGTTCGTCGAACAAGCCCCTGGCCGGGGAGATCGCGCGTTACCTGAAGATCGACCTGGGCAAGTGCGTCCTGAGCCGCTTCAGCGACGGCGAGATCCACTGCTATATCGATGAAAACGTGCGGGGCGAGGACGTCTTCATCATCCAGACAGGCTCCAACGATGCCAACTTCCATCTCATGGAGCTCTTCCTGATGCTCGACGCGGCCAAGCGCGCCTCGGCGGAGCGCATCACGGCGGTGATCCCGTATTATTGCTACGCCCGGCAGGACTGGAAGGACAGGCCGCGGGTGCCGATCTCGGCGCGCCTGGTGGCCGACCTCATCGAGACCTCGGGGGCGGACCGGATCCTGACCATGGACCTCCACTCGCCGCAGATCCAGGGGTTCTTTTCCGTCCCCGCCGACAACCTCACGTCCACTCCGGTCCTGGCCGGCCACATCGGCGGCCTGGGCCTGGAGAACCTGACCATCGTCTCGCCCGACGCGGGCGGCGTGGGCCGGGCCCGCTATTTTGCCAAGCGGCTGGGCGTCAACCTGGCCATCGTCGACAAGCGGCGCCCGGCTCCCAACGAGGCCCAGATCCTGCATGTCATCGGTGACGTCAAGGGCCGGGACGTCGTGCTGTTCGACGACATGGTCGATACCGCCGGGACGCTCGTCCTGAGCGCCGCGGCCCTGCAGAAGGAGGGCGCCCGCCGGATCCTGGCGGCCTGCACCCACCCGGTCCTGTCCGGCCAGGCCGTCGACAAGATCGAGAATTCCCCGATAGAAAAACTGTTCGTCACCGATACGATCCCGCTCGCCGCCCGGGCCGCGGCCAGCCCGAAGATCGCCCGGCTGTCCGTGGCCGGCCTGTTCGGCGAAGCCATCCGCCGGATCAGCGAGGGCAGCTCGGTGAGCTCGCTGTTTCTCTAAGGAGGTCATGATGAGTTTTACGATCAAAGCCGAAAAACGTGACATTTTCGGGAAGAACGCCGCCCGGAGACTGAGGCGGGACGGCAAGATCCCCGCCGTCCTTTACGGAGAGGGGGCGGCCGGCCTGCCGCTGACGCTCGTGAAGAAGGACGTCTTCGCCATCCTCAAGTCCGAGACGGGCGAGAACACGATCTTCAAGATCGCCCTGGACGAGCGCCTCCAGGACGCCATGTTCAAAGAGGTCCAGGTCGAGCCCAGCACGGACGTGCTCTTCCACGCCGACCTTATCCAGATCTCCATGGACAAGGTCATCCGCGTGGCGGTGCCATTCCTGCTCCAGGGCGAGCCGGTCGGCGTCAAGACCGAGGGCGGGTTCGTGGACTTCATGAGCCGCGAGGTCGAGATCGAGTGTCTCCCCAAAGACATCCCCGAGCACATCCCCGTGGACATCGCCGCCCTTCACCTCCATCAGTCGCTGAAGATCTCCGAAGTGGCGGCCCCCGAGGGGGTCAAGTTCGTCGCCGACCCCACCACCGTCGTCGTCGTCATCGGCGTCCCGCACAAGGAAGAGGAAGCGGTCAAGCCGGTCGAGGAGGTCGTGGCGGCCGAACCCACCGAGCCCGAAGTCATCAAGAAAGAGCGGGCCGTGAAGGAAGAGGAAACGGGGAAAGAAGGGAAAGAAAAGAAGGGGAAAGAGAAGGAGTGATCGTTGTGGATCGTCGTCGGCCTGGGGAATCCGGGCCGAGAGTACGCCGGGACGCGGCACAACGCCGGCTTCCTGTTCGTCAAGCGGCTGGCCCGGCGGTGGGACGTTGAGATCAAGAAAAAGAAATATTCGGCCCGGGTGGCCGAAGTCCGGCGGGGCGGCGAGCGACTGGTGCTGGCTCTGCCGCAGACCTATATGAACCAGAGCGGCGTGGCGGTGAGAGAGCTCCTGGCCGGCTTCCAGACGCCGCCGGAGAGCGCCGTCGTGGTTTACGACGATCTGGACATCATCCTGGGCCAGATCCGGGTGCGGATGGCCGGCAGCCCGGGTTCCCACAAGGGCCTGGCCTCGATCGTGGCCGAGGCCGGCACGACGGCCTTTCCCCGCATCCGGGTGGGCATCGGGCCGCTGGCCGACCGGGCCGACGCGGTCCGGTTCGTGCTGTCGCCCTTCAGCCCGGACGAGCGGGCCGTCCTCGACGGCGCCCTGGCCCGGGCCGAGGAGGCCCTGGAGATGATTCTCGACGGCCGGATCGAGGAGGCCATGGGAGAATTTAACAGGAGGGCCGTCGCCTAGCCGTGCCATAACGCTCCTTGTTCCTTCTCACAAGAAGAAGGAGCTTGAATATCCATAAGGAGGCTACATGCAGCTTTACGAAACGGGTTTTTTGGTCGCGCCCAACCTCTCCGAAGAGGACACCGACAAGATCATCAACCAGATGGTCGAGGTCGTCTCCCAGAAACAGGGACGGCTGATCCGGCAGGAGCGGTGGGGCAAGAGAAGGCTCGCCTACTCGATCGAGAGGTTCAATGAGGCCTTCTTCGTCTTTTTCCACTACGAGGGGAGTCCGGACATCCCCGTCGAGCTGGAGCGGCGGTTCAAGCAGTCCGACCTGGTGCTCCGCTACCTCACGCTGAAGAAGGACACCAAGGGAGTGCTCCGCCGGAAGAAGAAGAAAGAGCCGGGTGCCGAAGAGAAGGCCGCGCCGGCCGCGGAAGCGCCGGAGTCCCGGAACGGCGGCGGCGCCGCCGCCGCCGGACCGGCCGCCCCGGAATCCCCAGAGGTGAAGTGAGATGGCCAGAGAAGAACGCTCCGAGAGACCGTCCTACAGGAAATATTTCCCGCCCAAGCGGAAGTTCTGCCGGTTCTGCCAAAGGAATGTCCGCGACATCGACTACAAGAACGTGGACATCCTGCGCAAGTACATGCCCGAGCGGGGCAAGATCTCGCCGCGGCGGGTGACCGGGACCTGCGCCTACCATCAGCGGAAGCTGGCCACGGCCGTCAAGCGGGCCCGGCTGATGGCGCTTCTCCCCTACACGGAAGACTGACATGAAGATCATCCTGAAACAGGACGTCGAAAACGTCGGCCGCAAGGGGGACATCGTTAACGTCGCGGCGGGCTTCGGCCGGAACTTTCTCCTGCCCCAGAAGCTGGCCCTCGAGGTCACCCCGTCCAACCTGAAGATGATCGAGATCGAGCGGCAGTCCCTGAAAAAGAAGGTGGAGAAGGAGCGGCAGTCCTACCAGGACGTGATCCGCCGGCTCAGCGAGATGACCCTCACCTTCTCCCGGAAATCGGGCGAGAAGGACATGATCTTCGGGTCGGTGAGCGCCTCGGACATCAAGGACGCGCTGGACAAGCTGGGCTTCGAGATCGAAAAAAAGAAGATCGCGCTTGACGAGCCGATCAAAAGACTGGGAAACTATACAGTGCCGGTCAAAGTCTTCCACGATGACAAGGCCTCCCTGCGGGTGGAGGTCCGGAAAGAGGAAGGCCCGGCAGAAGATGCAAAGCCCGGGGACGCCCCCGAAGACACCCGGAGCTAGGGGATAACCGAGGAGGCGCGGGCGGGGGGCCCGAGCGCCGGCGGAGAGGTTGGCCATGGAACTCGACCTCATGTATCTGAAGAAGACTCCGCCCCACAGCCCCGAGGCGGAGCGGACGGTGCTCGGGGGGGTCCTTGTCTCCAACAACAACCTCAGCACCGTCCTGTCGATCATCACGCCCGAGGATTTCTACAAAGACGCCAACCGCCGGATCCTCGAGCGGATCATCGCCCTCATCGACAAGGGCCGGCCCGTCGACCTTCTGACCCTGAGCGACGAGCTGACCAAGGCCGGGGTCCTGGACGAGGTGGGCGGGGCGTCCTACATCGGCTCGCTGATGGACGGCGTCCCCAAGAGCCTGAACATCGAGTACTACGCCCAGATCATCAAAGAGAAATCGCTGCTGCGGAAGCTCATCCTGTCGTCGGCCAGGATCATCTCCGCGAGCTACGAGCAGAAGGAGGACGCCGACGTGCTGCTCAACGAGGCGCAGGCCTCGATCATCGAGGTCTCCGAGCAGCGGATCAAGGCGGGCTTTATCCCGGTCAGCCAGCTGACGCAGCCGACCATCGACATGATCGCCGAGTTCGTCGACCGGCGGGAGGCGATCATCGGCGTGCCCACCGGCTTTCGACTGCTGGACGACCTGACTTCGGGTTTCCAGAAATCGGAGCTGATCATCGTCGCCGCGCGGCCGTCGATGGGCAAGACCGCCATCTGCCTGAACATCTCCCAGTACGTCGGGATGAACGCGGACCGGGCCGTCGGCTTCTTCTCGATGGAGATGGCCAAGGAACAGATCGTCATCCGGATGCTGGCGGCCGACAGTCAGCTCGACATCCGGCGGGTGCGGACCGGGGCGCTGAGCGAGCGGGAATTCGAGAAGCTCAAGCTCAGCGGCGAGTCGCTGGCGCAGGCCCGGATCTTCATCGACGAGACGCCGGGGCTGACCGTCATGGAAATGAAGGCCAAGGCCCGGCGGCTGAAGCTCGAGCGGAACCTGGACATCCTGTTCATCGACTACATCCAGCTCATGCGCCCGGGGGGCCGGTTCGAGAACCGGAACCAGGAGATGGCCTACATCTCGCGGTCGCTCAAGGAGCTGGCCAAGGAGCTGCAGATCCCGGTCGTCGGCATCTCCCAGCTGAGCCGGGCGCCGGAGAAGGGGCGGCGCGAGCCCCGGCCGCAGCTCTCCGACCTCCGCGAATCGGGCGCCATCGAGCAGGACGCCGACGTGGTCATCTTCATCTACCGGCCCGAGGTCTACGCGCCCCTCGACGAGAGCCTGCACGGGATCGCCGAGATCAACGTCGCCAAGCAGCGGAACGGCCCGACCGACATGTTCAAGCTGGCCTTCATCGGCAAGTACGCGCGATTCGCCAACGCCGAGATGGATTTCCAGTACCCGGAGGCCTGAGATGGTCGGAGACCTATTCCGGAGGTCCCTCACCTACCGGGCTCTGACGGAGCTCGGCGAGGTCGGGATCCTTTTCTGGAAGACGCTCCGGAACCTCCTGAAAAAACCCCGCGAACACGAGACGCTCCTGCAGCAGCTCGAGGAGATCGGGGTCCGGTCGATGCCGGTGGTCTCCTTGACGGCGGCCTTCGGCGGGCTGGTCTTCGGGTTCCAGACCTATATCGGTTTCCACCGCTACATCGGCGCCGGGTCGGAGGCCTTCGGCGGCCCGATTATCACCCTCGGGCTGGCCAAGGAGCTGATCCCCATCCTGGTCGGGCTGATGATCTCCGGCCGGGTGGGCTCGTCCATGGCGGCCGAGATCGGGACGATGAAAATCACCGAGCAGATCGACGCGCTCCACAGCCTGGGCGCCAACCCGGTCCGCTTCCTGGTCGTGCCGCGGACGCTGGCGGCGTTTTTCATGATGCCCTGCTTGACCCTCTACGGGGACATCATCGGCATCGCCGCCGGCTATTTCTACACCGTCGTCCTGATGGGCGTGAACCGGATCACCTACCTCACCTACACGATGCAGTACCTCGAGCTCTGGGACGTGATCACCGGCCTCATCAAGGCGGCGGTCTTCGGCATCGTCATCGCCGTCGTCGGCTGCTGGCAGGGCATGCAGACCGAGGGCGGCGCCGAGGGCGTCGGCCGGGCGACCACCCGCACGGTCGTTATCTCGAGCATCACCATCCTGATCCTTAATTTTTTCATCAGCAAGGCGCTGCCCGCGACCCTGGTCCAATGATACGCATCATCAACCTGCAGAAGGCCTTCGGGGACAATCAGGTCCTCCGCGGGGTGGAGCTGACCGTCAACACCGGGGAAACGATGGTCGTCATCGGACAGAGCGGCTCGGGCAAGAGCGTGCTGCTCAAGCACATCATCGGGCTCCTCAAGCCGGACCTGGGCGAGGTCTGGGTCGATGACACTGAAGTGACGAAGCTCGAGGAGGACGACCTCCAGGCGTTCACCCGGAAGTTCGGCATGCTCTTCCAGGGGGCGGCCCTGTTCGACTCGATGACGGTCTCGGAGAATGTGGCTTTCGGCCTGGAGCGGCACACCAACTACCCGCGCGAAGAGGTCCGCCGGATGGTCCAGGAGAGCCTGGCCCGGGTCGGGCTCCACGGCGTCGAGGATATGCTGCCCTACGAGCTCAGCGGCGGCATGAAGAAGCGGGTCGGGCTGGCCCGGGCCATCGCCTACGAGCCCGAGATCATGCTCTACGACGAGCCCTCGACCGGGCTCGACCCCATCCGGGCCGACGCTATCAACGAGCTCATCAACATGCTGAAAAGGGACATGGGGGTGACGTCGGTGGTCATCACCCACGACATGGCGAGCTCCTTCAAGATCGCGGACCGGATCGCCATGCTCTACGAGGGGATGATCCTGGAGGTGGGGACGCCGGACGAGATCCGGAACTCCAGGAACCCGATCGTCCAGCAGTTCATCCACGGCGAGAGCCAGGGGCCCATCAAGACCTGGTAGCCAATGAGGACACAACATGAAACGTGAGCTGAAAATCGGCATCTTCCTGGCTGGGACGTTCTTGATCATGGGCCTGTTCCTTTTCATCGTCGGCGACATGTCCACCTGGTTCCGGAAGGGCGGCTACGAGCTCAACGCTTATTTCAAATCCGCCACCGGGCTCGAGCGGCAGGCCGTGGTCCGGATGGCGGGGGTCAAGATCGGCTACGTCAAGGACATCCGGCTGGCGGACCGGAAGGCCCAGGTGGTGATGTCCATCTTCGCCCGCCTCAAGGTGCCCTTGGATTCCAGGGCCGCCCTGGCGTCCCTGGGGTTCATCGGCGAAAAATACATCGAGATCACGCCCAGCGACAAGCCGGATTTTTTTGGACCCGGCGGGGTCCTGGAAACGACGGCGCCCGTCAGCTTCGACCAGATCGGGGCCGTGGCGCTGTCCATCGGCGACGACATCAAGGAGCTTAGCAAATCGCTGAACGAGATCACGGGCGAGGAATCGCGGGCGGACCTCCGGGAGACGCTCCGGAACCTGAACGGCCTCACCGGCAGCCTCAAGGAGTTCGTGGCCGAGAACAGGCAGGACCTGCGGACCGGCATCGAGGGGGTCGCCCGGGCGTCCCGTGACCTCGACGAGCAGATCGGGACCGTCTCCAAGAACCTCGACCGGACGATCGACGCGATTCGCGGCCTGGCCGAAGAGAACCGGGGTGCCGTCAAGTCCGACATCGAGAAGGTCGGGGTGGTCCTCGATGACCTCAAGGAATCCGTCCGGATCCTCCGGCAATCCCTGGAGAAGATCGACAAGGGCGAGGGGACGGTGGGCAAGCTCGTCCAGGACCCCGAGCTCTATGAGACGGCCAAGACGACCCTGGCGAGCGTCGACAAGCTCATCGAGCCCCTGGGTACGGTCCGGCCGATCGGCCTGTTCCGCCTGGATTACCTGGCCGACAGCGAACAGACGAAGAGCGTCGCGACGCTCGGTCTGTCGCTCTCGTCGCGCTATTTCGTCCTGGGGCAGGTGGTCCGGGACCCGGTCCTCGACAGGTTCACCTATTCCGCCCAGGGCGGGATGCGCTGGAACGCGGTGGCGGCCCGGGCCGGCATCATCGAATCGACCTTCGGGGCCGGACTCGACCTGATCACGCTCGACGACCGGCTCGTGTTCAGCCTCGAAGGTTACGATTTCTACCGCGACATCGGGCCCCGGTTCCGGTTCATGACCCAGTTCTCCCTCGTCCGGTATTTGCATCTCGTGGCCGGCGTCGACGACCTCGCCCGGACGGCGAACAGGCAGTTCTACTTCGGGCTGGGCCTGGGAGTCCGGTGAGAGACAAAGCGAAAACGGTCTTCACCTGCCAGACCTGCGGGTTCCGTTCGCCCAAGTGGCTGGGACGCTGCCCGAGCTGCGGCGAGTGGAGCAGCCTGGTCGAGGAGCCCGACGAGCCGGCGGCGCCGGCCGAATACGCGTTTTCGACCTCCGAGGCGCTTCTCTACAAGGACATCCGGGAATTCGAGAAGCCGCGGATCAAGGTCGGCGTCGAGGAGTTCAACAAGGTCCTGGGCGGCGGCGTCGTCCTGGGGTCTCTCGTCCTCATAGGCGGGGAGCCCGGCATCGGCAAGTCGACGCTCCTTCTCCAGGTCTCCCGGGATTTCGCCGAGCGGGGCGAGCGGGTGCTCTATGTCTCGGGTGAGGAATCGCTCGAACAGATCAAGCTGCGGGGCGACCGGCTGGGCGTCGGTGACGGCGAACTCTATCTCCTGGCCGAGACCAGCCTCGAGCGGATCATCGCCCAGGCGGACAAGATCAAGCCCAGGGTCCTGGTCGTGGACTCCGTCCAGACGGTTTTCTCGGCCAAGCTGTCCTCGAGCCCGGGGACGATCAGCCAGGTCCGGGAGGTGGCCAGCGAGATCTTCCGGTTCGCCAAGAAAAACCAGGTCTGCTCGTTCCTGATCGGGCACATCACCAAGGAGGGGTCGCTGGCCGGGCCGAAATCGCTCGAGCACATGGTCGACGTCGTCCTCCTGTTCGAGGGCGAGCGCGACCACAGCCACCGCGTGCTGCGCGCCCTCAAGAACCGGTTCGGACCGGTTTCCGAGCTGGCGATCTTCGAGATGGGGGCCGCCGGGCTTAAGGCCATCCCCGACGCCTCGGCCTTTTTTCTCAAGGAACGCCCCGCCGGGGCGGCGGGTAGCGTGGTCGTCTCCACCATCAAGGGGACGCGGCCGCTCCTGGCCGAGATCCAGGCGCTCGTCTCGCCCACCCTGTTCGCCGGCAGCCCCCGGCGGATGACCGTCGGGCTCGACCATTTCCGGACCGCCATGCTGCTGGCCATCATGGAGAGAAAGCTCGGCTACCATTTCGGCGGCGAGGACATCTATCTCAACGTCGCCGGCGGGCTGGCCATCGACGAGCCGGCGGCCGACCTGGGCGCCGTGCTGGCGGTCGTCTCCTGCCTCAAGAACCAGCCCCTCCCCCGGGAGGTCGTGGCCTTCGGCGAGGTGGGGCTGAGCGGCGAGATCCGGTCCGTGGCCGGGCCCGTGGCGCGGGTCAAGGAGGCCCTGTCCTTGGGGTTCGAGGCCGTCATCCTGCCGCGGGGCAACCTGGCGATGCTGGAGAAAGAAAATCTGCCGGGCGTGCGGCTCCTGGGCGTTCAGAACATCCGGGACGCCCTGCCGATAATTTTCTGAATGATCAATGATTAAGGAATAATAAGGAATAATAAGGATGGTACACATGGGCATCCTAGTCTTCCGGCTACTCATCATCGCCTGCCTCACAGCCGCCGGCTATTTTTTCCCGATCTTCGGGCTGCCGCGGGCGGGCAGCGCCGCCGTGGCTCTGGCGATCAGCGCCGTCATCATCTACCTGGAGACGATCGTCCGCAAGACCCAGTTCAAGATCATCTGGGGCTCGACCGTCGGCACCTACGCCGGGGTCTTCCTGGGCTGGTCACTGGGGGCGGTCTACCAGAAGATCAGCACGGACGCCTCCACGGGCATGTTCATCCGCATCTTTTTCCTCGTCATTCTGCCGTACATCGGGTTCCTCGTCGGGACGCAGAAGTCCGAGTGGCTCGACCCGGCCCACCTCTTCCGCTTCTTCAAGGAGAAGACTCTGGGCCGGAGCTACAAGATCCTGGACACGAGCGTCATCATCGACGGCCGGATCACCGACCTCTGCGACACGGGGTTCATCGAGGGCACGCTGGTCATCCCCCAGTTCGTCCTCAAGGAGCTGCAGTTCATCGCCGACTCGCCGGACGGGCTGAAGCGGCAGCGGGGCCGGCGCGGCCTGGACGTCCTCAACCATCTCCAGAAATCCTCCCAGATCTCGGTCGTCATCTGGGAGCTGGATTTCCCCGAGATCCGCGACGTCGACTCCAAGCTCATGGAGCTGGCCAAGCAGCTCGACGGCAAGCTCGTCACCAACGACGTCAACCTCAGCAAAGTGGCCAAGCTGCGCGGCATCTCCGTCATGAACATCAATGAGCTGGCGAATGCCCTGAGGCCGGTCGTGCTGCCCGGCGAGCTGATGAAGGTGTTTGTCATCAAGGAGGGCAAGGAAAAGGACCAGGGCGTCGGCTACCTGGACGACGGCACGATGGTGGTCGTGGACAACTCCCGGCGGATGATCGGCCAGAACATCGACGTTACCGTCACGTCTGTGCTCCAGACGACCGTGGGCAAGATGATCTTCGGCCGGTACAACGAAGACTCCCGATGACGGGTGCTTGCGCCATCATCGTCGCGGCCGGAGCGGGCCGGCGGTTCGGGTCGGCCAAGCAGTATGCGGCGCTCAAGGGGAAGCCCCTCCTGGACTGGACGCTCGACGCCTTCGACGCGCACCCCGATGTGTCCGAGATCGTTCTCGTCTTGGCCGACGAAAAGGACGGCCCGGGGTTCATCGCCCGCCACCCGAAGATCACGGCGGTCGTCCGGGGCGGGCGCCGGCGGCAGGACTCGGTCCGGCGCGGGTTCGCCCGGGTCCGGCCCGGGGCGGGCGATGTCGTGCTGGTCCACGACGGCGTCCGGCCGCTGGTCAGCCGACAGGTCATCAGCCGCGTCATCCGGGAGGCGGGCCGGCGGGGCGCGGCCATTCCCGGTGTCCCGGTCGACGACACGATCAAGGAGGCGGTCCGGGGGAAGGTCGTCCGGACGGTCGACCGGGCGAACCTGTTTCGCGTCCAGACCCCCCAGGGATTCGCCTACGCAGTGCTGGAAAAAGCCCTGCGCCTGGCCTCCCGGGAGAGGCTGACGGCGACGGACGAAGCGGGTCTGGCCGAACGCGCCGGGGCCGAGGTCCGGATGGTCGAAGGCGACCCCCGGAACATCAAGGTGACGACCCCCGCGGACCTGAAGATCGTGGAGGCTTTTCTTGGCGGATAAGATCGGTTTCGGCTACGACATCCATCGCCTGGTCAAGGGGCGCGCGCTTTACCTCGGCGGTGTGCGAGATCCCGCATCCCGCGGGCCTGCTCGGGCATTCGGACGGCGACGCCCTGGTCCACGCGATGATCGACGCCCTGCTGGGCGCGATGGGCGGGGACGATATCGGCCGGCTCTTCCCCGACACGGACCCGGCCTATGCCGGCCTGCGGAGCGTCGATCTTCTCCGGCGGGTGATGCTCCGGCTGAGACGAAGGGGGATGGCGATCGTCAATCTCGACACGGTGGTCGTCGCCCAGGCGCCCAAGATCGCGCCCCACACGCAGACCATGAAGGATGTCCTGTGCCCTGTTCTGGGGGTCCCGAAAGGGTCGCTCGGCATCAAGGCCAAGACGAACGAAGGCCTGGGGCTCATCGGCCGCGAGCGGGCGATCGCCTGCTGGGCCGTGGCCCTGGTCAGGCTGCCACCGAAGCGCTGAGCGTTGGCGAGGGCTAACCGGCGGGCAAAAAAAAGAGGCCGAGTTCCTATAAATTCTATGGGAATATGGGAGAATCATCGCTTTCATGACGCCGGTCCTCGCCTGCCAAAGCAGAGCCCCTCGATGGGGCCAGTTCGAGTTGACGCGCCCCTGGGTTCCCGATATCCTCGGGCGAAACGTCCTGAAGGAGGCTCCGGTGCCCAAGAAAAAAAGCCTGTATCTGATCGGCGCGTTCGCTTTTGTCGTGGCCGTCGCGGCGGCCATCGCTCCGGCCGCGCCCGGCGAGGACAAGCCGGCGCCCCGGCCGTACACCGTGTCCGGCGAGCGCCACGGCCTGAGCTATTTTCAGGCCGTGGATTATCCGGAAACGCGGCCCGCGGCCGCCGGCCTGATGGATTTCCGCCACTACCACAAGCTGGCGGAAGTCACGGAGTTCCTGAACGGCTGGGCCAAGGAGTACCCGAACCTGGTCGACCTCTATTCGGTCGGCAAGACTTACGAAGGACGCGATATCTGGCAGCTCACCATCACCAACAAGGCCACGGGCAAGGATACGGACAAGCCGGCCATGTTCCTCGAAGGCAACCGGCACTCGGGCGAGGTGACGGCCGCCGAGTCGGCCCTTTATTTCGCCTGGCATGTCCTCACGAACTACGGCCGGGACCCGGAGATCACCCGCCTCGTCGACACGTCGGCGCTCTACGTGAAGGTGAAAAACAACCCGGACGGGTCCGAGCTCTACCTCAACACGGCCCAGTCGAACCGAAGCTCGGTCCGGCCGCACGATGACGACGGCGACGGTCTTCTCGACGAGGACCCGGCCGAGGACCTCGACGCCGACGGTTTCTGCTTCCGGATGCGCCGGAAGGTCGGGGACGGGAAGGGAGAGTTCATCATCCATCCCGACGACAAGACCGGCCGGCTGATGAAGAGGGCCGGGGAGGGCAAGGGAAACTACGAGGTCTACAGCGAGGGGCTCGACAGCGACGGCGACGGCAAGTACAACGAGGACGGCATCGGCGGGCTGGACCTCCACCGCAACTACCCGGAGAACTGGCGCCCGGAGCCCGGCCAGGACCTGACCGGCCGGGGGCAGACGCAGCCGGGCGCCGGGGCCTACCCCTTGTCCGAGCCCGAGACCCGCGCCGTGGTGCTCTTCCTGCTGCGGCACCCCAACGTCTCGGTCGGCCAAACCATGGACACATCCGTGCCGATGCACCTGCGGCCGCCCTCGACCTCCAGGAGCGAGGAATCGATGATCCCCGCCGACCTCGCCCTTTACCGCCACTTCGATGAGCAGGGGAAGAAGATCACCGGCTATCCTCATGCGGGCGACGTCTTCTGGGATTACGCCAACCTTCCGAACGAGCGCCGCGATGAGAACCCGAAAGCGGAGAAAGAGGGACAGCCGCTCTTCGGCCACTCCCCCGACTTCGGCTACTTCGCGTACGGGGCGATCTGGTACGGCGATGAGCTCTGGTCGGGCGGCAAAGTCGTCGATTACGACCGCGATGGGAAGATCAGCGAGCTCGAAGTCCTGCGGTGGAACGACGAGGCGCTGGGGGGCCGCGGATTCAAGAACTGGACCCGGTTCAGCCACCCCCAGTTGGGCGAGGTGGAGATCGGCGGTTTCAATCCCAAGTTCTTCAGCCAGAACCCGCCCGTCGAGTTTCTCGAGGACTGGGCGCGCAAAGAAGCGATGTTCAACCTGCTCCTGGCCAAGTCCCTGCCCAGGGTGAGGATCGCCTCCGCCGAAGCCCGTCCCTCTAAGCAGGGGCCGGGCCTGTGGGAAGTGAAAGCCGTCTTCACCAATGAGGGGTTTCTGCCGACGGCGCTGGAGATGGCCCGGCGGGTGAAGATCGTCAAGCCCGACCGGGCCGAGCTCACCTTCCCCGGGAAGGATGCCGAGATCGTCGATGGGGGGAAGGGCGTGGAGATCGGCTGTCTCAAGTCCGGAGAGAAAAAGGAGGTCCGTTGGAGAGTCCGGATACTCAACCCGGCGGGGACGGAGCTCGAGGTGGCCGTGCTCTCGACGCGCGGCGGCGTGGACAGGAAAAAGCTGGTCCTAGGCCCCTGGTCCTAACGAAATGGGAACGGCCGGGGGCCCGTGGCCTCGCTCCCGTTCAGGTTCTTAACGCCGTTTCTTCAACGCTCTTCTCGGCGGCTCCGTAACTCGCGTGTCAGATTGATCCGCCATAATTTTGATCCCTGTTTACCAAGTGACGTAGCCCATTTATCGTTTTGAGCTCAATACATACTCGCCGCCCGAAACCCGGGGTTTCCCTCGAAGAGCATTTCAGAAAGGCTGAACCTTCAATGGTCGCTTCAGCCGCAGGCCTCCGGCCGCCCCTGATCAATATAGAGAACTGATCTATCTCTTAGGCGAATAGGCCGTCGGGCAGGCTCCGGAGCCGGGCGACTTCCCTGACCCGCTCGGCGACGTCGATGCCCCGAACGCAGCGGACGGGGCAATCGCCGCAGCTCCCGCACGGTTCCTCGGGAAGGTCGAGCCGCCGGACCAGGTCATGGGCGGCGTCCAGGTTGCCGTAGCCGTAGGCGTACATATAGCTCCGCATCAGCGATGGCACGGGCAGGCCCTGGCGGCAGTGCTGGAGGCATCGGCCGCACTGCTGGCAATAGAGGCCGGCGCTCTCCGGGTTGAGGCGGAGGTCCCTTGTCTCCTGTTCGGTGAGGCCCGGGGCGGCCATCACGGCCAGGTCGGCCTCGAGCTGGTCGAAGGTGGTCATGCCCGGGATGGCCGTGGTGACGTTCGGGTCGCTGAGGACCCACTTGAGGGCCGCGGTCGTGTTGATGGGCTGCTTCCTCTCTTTGTCCCAAAACCTGCCGGCGAGCGTTTTCATGGCGATGACGCCGACACCCGCCCGGGCGGCCTCGGCGACCGCCGCGCGGACCTCTTCGCGATGCGTCTGCCGGAAATTGTAGGCCGTGATCACGACATCATGAAGCCCCGTCGCGGCCGCCGCCCGGATGACCTCGGGCTCGTGGCTGTGCGTGGTCACGCCGACGAACCGGGCCAGGCCGTCCCGTTTGAGCTTCTCCAGCGCCCTCAGGACGGGCTCGAACACGACCTCGCTCCGGCTGGTGACGTCGTGGCAGTTCAGGATATCGACATATTCAAGGCCGAGACGCTCGAGGCTGATATCGACCGTCTTGAGATAGGCATCGGTCGTCGGCTCGGCCGGGACCTTGGTAGCGATGACATAGGAATCGCGCGGGCGGCCCTTGATGGCCTCGCCGATCATGGCCTCGTTCCGGCCGCGCTGATAACCGTGGGCGGTGTCGAGGAGGAGGATCCCCTTATCCAGCGCCGCCCGGACGAGGTTCGGGTTGTCGGAGTTCATGACCCCCATGCTGACGATCGGGAGCTTGAGGCCCGTCTTTCCGAGCGCCCTGCGGATGAGCTTGGGCGCGGACTTGCGAGGCTGATCCCCTCAAGCCGGCGCCCGACCCCGCCGCCGGTTTGACGCAAAAGCCGGCCAGTCCGGCGGCTCCCCATTTCAGGAAGGACCTTCGTTTCAGGCTGTTTTCCGAGTTCGACATGACGGCCTCCTTTGCCGGTCCGTAATATATTTTACAGAATCTATCGGATTTATAGCAATACTCGACTCAACGGGGCCTTCACCGCCGGATTCTGGTATAGTAAAGCTGTTATAGTAAAAAGAGGATACGATGAACGGAAGATTTGCCCGATGGCTCGGGGTTGCCCTGGTTGCTTTCCTCGTCTCTTCCCTTGACGGCCGGCCGACGATGCAAAATAAGCCCGACTCCATCGATGACCGCGTGCTCGACTTTCTCTCCGGGATGAAAAACCGGTGGCGGGACCTGAATGTCCCGGAGGACGACGGCGCGATGCTCCACAACATCGTTCTCAGCCACAAGTACACGAAGGCCCTGGAGATCGGCACTTCGACCGGCCTGTCGGGGATCTACATCGGCTGGGCGCTCAGCAAGACGGGCGGAAAGCTCGTGACGATCGAGATCGACGAAGGCCGGCACTCGGAGGCCGTCCTCAATTTTCGGAAGGCGGGGCTCGAGGGCGTTATCGACGCCCGGCTGGCCGACGCGCACGAGCTTGTCGAATCGCTTCCCGGCCCGTTCGATTTCGTGTTCATCGACGCCGATAAGGATTGGTACTTGAACTATGCCAAGGCGGTCCTCTCCAAGCTCGAGGCCGGCGGCTGCATCGCGGCCCACAATGTCTACGAAGCCCAGGCCGGAGAAGACGGGCGCGGGACGGCGCGTTATTACGCGTTCATGAGGTCGCTCCCGGAGTTCGACTCCAAGATCATGCCCGGAGGGAGCGGCGGCCTCTCGGTCAGCTACAAGAAAAAGTAGGTGAAAAGCATATATCCGGCACTTGCCGGGCGGCTGGGCAAGGAAGGCCCGTTCGCGCTGGCCACCATTATCGAAACGGGCGGGTCGACTCCCCAGGTCCCCGGCGCCTCGGCGCTTTTTTCAGAGCGCGGCTTGGTCCGGGGGACCCTGGGGGGCGGGTCACTCGAGGCCGAGGCCGAGCGGCGCGCCGTGGCCGCCGTCAGGAGCGGCCGGTCGGTTTTCTTCCGGTTCGACCTCCGCGGCGACCTCCTGGAGGGCGAGGAGCCGGTCTGCGGGGGCGAAGCGGCCATCCTGGTCGATGCTTCTCCCGTCTCCCACCTTGACGTTTTCCTGGGGATGCGGGAATCCCTCCGTTCGGGACGGCGCGGCCTGCTCATGACCTGCGTGCGGTTCGGTCCCGCCGGCGAGGCGGAGATCCGGCGCCTCTGGGCGGAGGAGGGCGACGACCGCTGCCGGCCCAAAGACATGGAAACGGCCTTGAAAGAAAACAGGCCGATGATCTCGCCTGCGCCCGGCGCGACCCGGGGGCATGACGGGTTCGATTTCCTCGAGCCCGTATCGCCCCTCCCCCGCTTGCTGATCGCCGGGGCCGGGCACATCGGGCAGGCCGTCTCCCGGCTGGCCGGGCCGCTCGGGTTTGAGGTGACGGTGATCGACGACCGTGCCGAGTTCGCCAACCGCGAGAGATTTCCCGACGCCGACCATCTCGTCGTCGACCGGCCCGGGCGCGCGCTGCTGGATCAGGCTGTTGGCGGCGACACCTATATCGTCATCGTCACCCGTGGGCACCGGGACGACGCTGAAGCCCTGCGGGCCTGCATCCGGACCGACGCCGCCTATATCGGCATGATCGGGAGCCGGAGCAAGGTCGCCTTGGTGAGGCAGAACTTCCTGAGCGAAGGCTGGGCGTCCCCGGCGGAGTTCGACCGGGTCCGCACGCCCATCGGACTGCCCATCGGGTCCCGGACGGTCGAGGAGATCGCCGTCAGCATCGCCGCCGAGCTTATCCAGGTCAGAAGCGGTCTCCGGGAGAATTCCGGCCAGGTCGGGAAATGATCGGCGCGGTCGTCCTGGCGGCGGGCGAGTCCAAGCGCATGGGGGTCCCCAAGCTTCTCCTTCGTTATGGCGGTGCCACTATCATCGAGGCCGTCCTGGCTGCGGTGACCGCCTCCAGGGTGGATGCCACGCTGGTCGTCCTGGGCTCCGGCCGCCGCGCCCTTAAGGACAAGATCAGGAGATTCCCCGTCTCGGTGACGGTCAACACGCATTTCCGGGAGGGCATGCTGTCCTCGATCCAGAAGGGTGTCGGCTCCCTGCCGGGCGGCATCCGCGCCGCGCTGATCGTCCTGGGCGACCAGCCGGGGGTCTCGCCGGCCGCGATCGACGCGCTGATCAAAGCCCGGGAGGACAGTCGGAAGGGCATCGTTGTACCGGCCTTCGGCGGAAGACGCGGCCACCCCCTGCTCCTGGACCTCAAGTACAGGCGAGAGATCGCCGACCTTTCCCCGCAAACAGGTCTCCGGAGCCTGTTGGCGGCGCACCCGGACGACCTCCTCGTAGTCGACCTCCCCGACCCTGCGATCCTCGTCGACATCGATACCCCCGAGGACTACCGCAAAGCCATCGGGCTAAGCGACGGAGGCGCATTCTTCTTAAGACCGAGTCCCCATCCTAGCGAGCCTCCAGCTCTCTCCCCTGAGTCGACTTCCCCAGACCCGGAGAAGGGCGCATCCCCGCCCGCCCTTTCCTAAGGTACCGATATCTATCCCTCCCTGCATAGGGAGGGCGCAATGATCATCAGAAATAGAAATACTGTCAGCTGCGGCGCGGTTTGCCCGACTTCGTAAATGGGGTATAATGATTCTCGCCTCCGGATCAAGGAGAACGGATATGCGCAAAGTGTCGCTGGCTCTCTTGGGCGTCGCCGCGCTCGCCGGACTGGCCGTCGTCGCCCAGGCCCGGCCGGCCGACGTCACCGGCTCCTGGGAGCTGGTCATCGAGACCCGGCACGGTGAGATGACCTCGACGGTCCGATTTGCCCGGGAAGGAGACAAGCTCAAGGTCAGCATGATGGGCCCGCGCGGCCGCGAGACGACGGGCGAAGGGTCGATCAAGGACAATGAGATCCAATGGTCGGTCGTCAGGACCACGCCGCGCGGCCAGCTCACCATCGTCTATAAAGGCACGGTCCAGGGCGGCACGATGTCGGGACAGGCGGATATCGGCGGCAGCGGGAACGCTCCCTGGAAAGCGGTCAGACAATAGCCGCCCGATCGCTGATCTCGGGAAACCGGGGGATCCTTTTTTGAAACCATAGCCTGGGATGGCGGCTTTATACATATAAACTGGAAAAATCAGGGAAGATTTTCTCAGGGACCTCCGTCTAACTGTTGTTCGGAGGTCCTTTGGACGTGCCGAACGATGGACGACAAAGAGCTCATCCGGCGCTCTCAGGAGGGCGACGGGGAGGCTTATGGCCAACTGATCGAGAGGTATAAGAGTAAAGTGTTCAGCCTGGCTTACGGCATGATCGGGAACAGGTCCGAGGCCGACGACCTGGCGCAGGAGGTTTTCATCAAGGCCTTTTATGCGCTCCCCAGGTTCCAATTCAGGTCCGAATTCGGGACCTGGCTGTACCGCATCGCCGTCAACCATGTCCGGGACTACCTCAGAAAGAATAAACACAGGCTGGATGAGGTGTCCATTCACGGGCTGGGCGAGACCATCCCGGGGGCCTCGGGCTCGAGCTTCGAGGAGCGGCAGCTGGCGGGCAGGCGCCGGACGCTCGTGCAGACGGCCCTGCGCCGCCTTCCCGAGAAGTACCGGAGCATCCTGGTCCTTCGCGACATGCAGGAGCTCCCTTACGAGGAGATCTCGCGCATCCTGGCGATTTCTTCGGGGACGGTGGACTCGCGTCTCCACCGGGCCCGGAAGAGGCTGCGGGAAAAACTGGCCGCCATCGTCGGCGGACAAGGGGGAGACTATGGACTGTAAAAAGGCCGAATGGCTTCTCCTTCGCGCATTCGATGGACCGGTCGAGGAAGAACAGCCGGCCGCCCTCCGCGAACATCTGGCCGTCTGCCCGGCCTGCCGGGCCAAGGCCTCGCAATACGGCCTGATCCGGGATGTCTTCAAGGGGAGCGCGGCTCCCGAGCCGTTGCCGTATTTCCGGGAGCGCGTCCTGGCCAGGCTGAAGGAACAGGACGAGGTCTCGCCCGTCCGCCTGTGGCTGCGATGGGTTCATCGAGCGGCGGCTTTTTCGCTGGCGGCCTTCATCCTGTTCGGCGCCGGCGTCCTTCTGTTCAAGCCCCAGGAACCCGTGGAGCTGAGCCAGGTGGAGACGCTCTTCTACAGGAACGAGAACCCGCTGAGCGAAGCCGCCAGCGTCCTCGACCAGAAGGGGGCCGAGGATAAGGGCATGATGCTGATCTACGCGTCCGCGGACCTGTCGAGGAGATGACCGTATGCAAAACCGATACAAGTTCTGGCTGGTCCTCTCGCTCGTCGTCGCCTTCGGCGCCGGGCTGCTGGGGGGCCTCTTCGCCGAGCGGTACTATTTCCACGGCCGCCGGCACGCGCAGCTGGCCCGGCCGGAGAGAAGCGGATCGCACTTTCCGTCGCTCGAGCAGCTCGCCCGCGAGCTTGATCTGTCCGCCGGCCAGCAGGAGCAGATCAAGAAGATCTTCGAGGACCATGACGCGCAGCTCAAGGAGCTGCGGGCGGACATGAACTCCCGCCTGGGGACGATCCGCTCCGAGCTCAAGGCCAAAATGGATGCGGTCCTGACGCCGGACCAGAGAGCGAAGCTCGAGGCGAGCATCAGGGAGCACATCCAGAAGAGAAAACGCGAATCCGAAAGAAGAAGGTCGGGCCCCGACGGGGAGCGGCCTCAAGATAAACCCACAGGAGAGTCGAAGTGAAGAAGAAAGTCATCATAGGAATTGTCGTCTTGGCTGTCGCCGCCGGGGCCCTCATCGGCTGGTCGCTCCTCAAGAACAACAAGACGAGCGTAGCCAAGTACAGGTTCGATAAGGTCACCAAGGGCGACCTCGAAGCCGTGGTCACGACTACGGGCATGGTCAACCCCATCAAGCAGGTTGAAGTCGGCAGCCAGGTGTCGGGCAAGATCGACAAGATGTACGTCGATTACAATTCCCAGGTCAAGGGGGGACAGATCCTGGCCGAGCTCGACCGCCTGCCCTTCCAGACACGTGTTTCCCAGAGCCAGGCGAATTATCTGAGCGCCGTGGCCTCGCTCGAGAAGGCCAAGGTCACCCTGCAGAACCTCAAGGCGAAATACGAGAGGTCCCTGAGCCTGGCGGCGACGAACCTGATCTCGACCGACGAGAAAGAGGCCGCCGAGGCGAATTACCTGGGCGCCAAGACCGACGTCCAGAGAGCCGAAGCCAGCCTGGAGCAAGCCAAGTCGCAGCTCGAATCGAGCAAGCTCGACCTGAGCTACGCGATCATCCGCGCGCCCATGGACGGCGTCGTGATCTCAAGGAACATGGAGGCCGGCCAGACCGTGCAGGCGAGCTTCTCCGCTCCCAAGATCTTCGTGATCGCCAATGACCTGACCAAGATGCAGGTCGAGTGCGACGTGGACGAGGCCGATGTGGGCAAGGTCAAAGAGGGCCAGAAGGTGCGGTTCACCGTGGATGCCTTTCCGGACACCCCGTTCATCGGTACGGTGAATCAGGTGCGGTTTTCCCCGACCGTCACCCAGAACGTCGTGACTTACACGACCGTGGTGGATGTGAGCAACCCTGAGCTGAAGCTGAGGCCGGGCATGACCGCTACCGTCAATATCATCACCGGCGAGGCGAAGGGCGTGCTCCGGATCCCGAACGCCGCGCTCAGGTTCACGCCCAACCTCCCGGCCGAAGAGCTTGCCAAGATCATGAAAGAGGCGGGCGAAAAGATGTTCGCCAAGCGCCAGGCCGAGGGCGGAGCGGTCCCGGCCGGAACGGGCGGGACCGCCCAAGTGGGCGCGTCGGGCGCATCAGCCGTGGCGGCCACGCAGGGCGGCCAGGGCGGCGGTCCCAGGATATTCGGTCAGGGCAATGCCGGGGGAACGGGCGGCGGCCAGAGGGGCGGGCGTCGGCCGACGACGGTCTGGTATCTCGATGCCGGCGGCAAGCTCACCGTCACCTTCATCCGTCCGGGCGTTGCCGACGGCAGCTTCACCGAGCTCCTGCGCAGCGACCTGAAAGAGGGCCAGGAGATCATCACCGGTCTGGCCACCGCGCAGACCGCGGCCGCAGCGGCGACGCAGGGCGGTCCGCCGAGGGGCGGCATGATGATCATGCGCTGAGCGCTTGACCGAGCGCGGACCAAGAGGAAAATATGGGCACCCCTATCATACAGTTCGAGAACCTGGTCAAGACCTACCAAATCGGCGAGACCGAGGTCCAAGCCCTGCGCGGGGTAACTTATGTCGTGGACAAGGGAGACTTTCTGGCGATCATGGGGGCCTCCGGTTCGGGAAAGTCCACCCTGATGAACATCCTGGGCTGCCTGGACCGGCCGACCTCGGGCAAGTACTTTCTCGAGGGCGACGAGGTGTCCACTTTCAGCCGCGACAAGCTCGCCACCATCCGGAACCAGAGGATCGGGTTCGTCTTCCAGACGTTCAACCTGCTGTCGCGCACGACGGCCCTGGAAAACGTGGAGCTTCCCCTTCTCTACTCGAACGTCCACGGCAAGGAGAGGACGGAGAGGGCGCTGGCGGCGCTGGCGACGGTCGGACTGGCCGGCCGGGCGCACCACAAGACGAACCAGCTCTCCGGGGGCGAGCAGCAGCGCATCGCCATCGCCCGGGCGCTGCTCAACCACCCCAGCCTCATCCTGGCGGACGAGCCCACGGGCAACCTGGACACCAGGACCAGCAACGAGATCATGGAGATTTTCACCGACCTCAACGAGGCCAAGGGGATCACACTCGTCATGGTCACCCACGAGCCGGATATCGCCTGTTACGCGAAGAAGAGGATCTACATGCGGGACGGGCAGATCATCCGGGAGGAGCGCGGCCGTGAAGGCTGCGAGGAACGCGCTCCCCACAAGGAGATACGATCATGAACGTACTGCGAACGAGCCGGGTCGCTCTGCGGGCGCTCGGCAGGAATAAGATGCGGTCCTTTCTGACCGCGCTGGGCATCATCATCGGCGTCGGGGCCGTCATCTCGATGGTCAGCATCGGGGAGGGCGCCCGAAAGGGCGTCGAGGACAGATTCAACTCCATGGGGACGAACCTGCTCTTCGTCTCGCCCGGCAGCCGAAACCGGGGCGGCGTCCACACCGGGTCGGGCGGCTGGACCAACCTCAAGCCCGAGGATGCGATCGCCATCGAGCAGCAGTGTTCCGCCGTCAAGTACACCTCGCCGTCGGCCAACACGCGGGCGCAGGTCGTTTACAGCAACAAGAACTGGAACACCTCGGTCCAGGGAACGGGGTACCGGTATCCGGAAGTCAGGAACTGGGAGATCGACGGGGGCACCTACTTCGACGAGAGCCAGGAGAAGGCGGCCGCCAAGGTGGCCGTCCTGGGCAGCGAGGTCGTCAAGAACCTGTTCGAGGGTGAAGATCCCCTCGGCAAGATCATGCGCGTCAAGAACATCCCCTTCCGGGTCATCGGCACCTTCAAGTCCAAGGGCGAGTCCGGCGGCTGGTTCAACCGCGACGACATGATCGCCATCCCCTACACAACGGTCATCAAGCGGCTGACCAATGAGGACCACATCAATTCGATCGACATCTCGGCGGTATCCGCCACCCAGACCAAAGAGGCCCAGACACAGGTCGAAGAATTGATGCGCATCCGGCACAAGATCATGCCCGGCTCCGAAGATGACTTCACGGTGCGGAACATGTCCGAAATCGCCGAGGGCGCGGCCCAGGCGACCCAGATCATGACCATCCTCCTGGGCAGCATCGCCTCGATCTCGCTGCTCGTCGGCGGGATCGGCATCATGAACATCATGCTCGTGTCCGTGACCGAGCGGATCCGGGAGATCGGCATCCGGATGGCCGTGGGCGCCAAGCAGAAAGACATCCTTCTCCAGTTCCTGACCGAGGCCATCGTTCTCAGCGTCCTGGGAGGGGCGATCGGCGTGCTCTTCGGGGTGGCTCTATCCAAGGTCCTCCATTTCATCCCGACCTTCTCGAGTTTCCAGACCCAGGTCTCCCCGAGCGCCATCCTCCTCGCCTTCCTGTTCTCGGCCTCGGTGGGCATCTTCTTCGGGTTCTATCCGGCCCGGAAAGCTTCCCGGCTCGACCCGATTGAGGCTTTAAGGTACGAATAAACGTATATATCAGTAGTGAGATAATCTCGGGAGGTTTTCTATGCGCAGAGTATTCATCAGCCTGATCATCGTCACCCTGTTCCTGCCCGTCGTTTCCTGGGGCCAGGAAAAACCGCAGCCGGCCCAGGAACAATCCCAGCAGAGCGAGGAGGTCCTCGCCCTGTCCCTGGACGACGCCATCATGAGGACGCTCAGGAACAACTACGGCGTGGCCATCCAGATCCTCAACCCCGAGGTCGCGGATCTGTCCGTGACCATGGCCAAGGAGATCTTCTATCCCGCGCTTACTTTCGATTACGCCAACCGCAGCACGAAGAACGCCTCGTTCTCTTTTCTCGACGCGTCCGAGAGCGTGATCACCAAGTACTTCAGCTACGACGGCGCCATCCAGCAGTTGCTGCCGATCGGCGGCACGCTATCGGCGTCCGTGACTAACTACAAGAACGACACCAACAGCAATTTCCAGACGATCAACCCTCGCTACAGCAGCACTTTCCGGTTCGATTTCCGCCAGCCCCTGCTCCGCGGGTTCGGGACCAAGATGACGAGGTTCAATATCCTGCTGAGCGAGAACAGGGCCGAGACGTCCAAGAACGACCTCGAATCGACGATCGCGACGATCATCAATACCGTCACCCAGGCCTATTGGAACCTGACCTACAGCATCGAGAACCTCAAGGTCGGCCAGCAGGCGCTGGCGCTGGCCCAGGACCTCCTGGCCAAGAACCAGCGGGCCGTCGAGGTCGGGACGCTCGCCCCGATCGAGATCCTGAGCGCCCAGGCCGAGGTCGCGACCCGGCAGGCCGACATCCTGTCCGCCCAGGCCGACGTCAAGAACAACGAGGACCGGCTCCGGACGATCATCAACCTGCCCGAGGCCGAGATGAAGCGGGCCCTCCCGATCAAGCCCCTCGACACGCCCCAAGTTTGTCGAGAGGAAGATCAGCGTCGACGATGCCCTCGGGACGGCCATGGAAAACCGCCCCGAGCTCAAGTCTCTCAAGGTGAGCATCCGGAGCGAGAACCTCAACCTGAGCTACGCCCGGAACCAGCGGCTGCCGGACCTCTCTCTGACCGCCTCCTACTACAGCCCGGGGATCTCCGGCGACAGGATCATTTATCTCGACGACAACCCGCTGACCGGGGTGGTCGTCGGCCGGGTCCCGGGCGGATTCAAGAATGCCGTGAAGGACGCCTTCGGCTTCAAATACCGCAACTGGTCGATCGGGCTGAGCCTGGACGTTCCGCTGAGCTCGATCTTCTCCGGGGCGGCCGTCACCCAGGCCAGGCTCAACCTTGACCAGGCCGTGCTGCAGCTCAAGAACGAGGAGCAGGTTATCTACCTTGAGATCCGGAACGGCGTCCGCGCCCTGGAGACGAACTACGAGCGGGTCCAGGCTTACACGGTGGCCCGCGAGCTGGCGGACAAAAAGCTCCAGGCGGAGGTGGAAAAGCTCCGGGTCGGGCTGAGCACGAACTTCACAGTCCTGAGCTACCAGCGCGACCTGAGCAACGCGCGCATCTCCGAGCTCCGGGCCATCGTCGACTACCTCAACTCGGAAGCCGACCTGGAGACCTCGATGGGTGTCAGCCTGAAGAACCGCGGCATCACCCTCGAGCAGCTCTCCAAGCATGAACTGTAGAATACGGGGGTGATTGTCAATCCCGACGGAGCGGCCCGATCTCATGGGGTAGGCGCGGCGCTCGGGCGCTGGTGGCCGTCGCTCCTCCTCGTTCTCGCCCTCGGTTCCTGTTCGTCGCCCCCGCGCCGGGCGGTCATCATCCTCTGTGCGGGTGACAGCCTGACAGACTCGGAATACCCGCGCGACCTCCAGCGGCTGCTCGCCCGGGACGGGATCGCCGCCCGGGTGCTCAATTTCGGCCGCAAGGGTGACAACTCAGGAGAATACCTGCGATTTCTCGAAAGCCGGCGGGCCGGGCTCGCGGAGCGGCATCCCGATTTCGTCCTTCTTCAGTTGGGGACGAACGACGTGCGCCTCGACGGCGACCTGACCGACACGCCCACGTTCACCAGGAACATGCGGGCGATCATCGCCGTCTTCCGCGGGTTCACCGACCGGAAGGGGGGGAAGGCCTCCATCCTGCTGGCCTCGATCCCGCCGGTCCCCGACTCGGCGGCCTTCCCCTTCGGGCCGTCATCGAGGGAGAGGGTCAACCGGGAGATCAACCCCGCCCTCCGCGATATCGCCCGGGAGGAGAGGCTCGTTTTCGTCGATAATTACGCTCTGTTTTCGGCGTCGCCGGAGCTTCTCCCCGGCGTCCACCCTTCGCGGGAGGGCTACGGCCGGCTGGCCCGGAGCTGGTACGGCGCGCTCGCCCCGCTGCTTAAAAACTAGGCCGCCGGGGCCCTGCGAAAAATGTTGAACTGGTATCCGGATAATGATAATATGGCCCCCAAAAGGAAACCTCTTGAAATCCAAGGGTGGAGAAGTCTCATGACCATTAACCGGAGGCTGATCCGGCCCAACCTGGCCGAGATCAGGGAGAAGGAAAGCCGCGAGGCCGCCAAGAAAAAGATCCAGCCCCCCTACGACACGCACGCCGAGAACTACTACTACCTCAAGCAGATGAACAAGAGGACGCGGATGGCCGTCGTCTTCCAGGACGGAGAGATCGTCGAGGGCTTTGTGGAGTGGTATGACCGGCACTGTTTCAAGCTCAACCGCGAGGGCGCGCCCAACCTGCTGGTCTATAAAGACAACATCAAGTACCTCTATAAAATCGAGAGCACCAAGGACGAAGACGAGGAAAAGAAGAATCCCTGATGCCGCTTCCCCGGATCGGGATTACGCTCGGTGATCCCGGGGGGATCGGCCCGGAGCTCGTCCTCAAGTCCTTCGCCGGAAAACCCAGGCTCCCCGGGGCTCATTATATCCTGTTTGCGACCCGTCGCTTCCTCGAACGTGAAGAGAAAGAGCTCGGGATCACTCTCCGCCTCCGCGCCCGGGGCGACGCCGCCGCCGAAGCCCGGGGCTCGGTCGAGGTCAGGGAGATACCGGCCGCGCCCGGAGCGGGCAGGAGAGGCTCCGCCAACGCGGCCGGCGGCGCGGCGTCTTTCGGCTATTTCGAAGCCGCGGTGGCGGAAGCCCGGCGGCGAGAGCTCGACGCCGTCGTCACAGCTCCCATCTCCAAGGCGGCCTGGTCGCTGGCCGGTGCGCGGTGGAAGGGCCATACGCAATACCTGGGTAAATTCTACCCCGGCGCGATCATGGCCTTCTGGTCCGAACCCCTGAAAGTCGCCCTGGTCAGCCACCATGTCTCGCTCCGAGCGGCCCTAAAACGGATCAAGAAGGAGCCGCTTTGCGATTTCTTCCTGTCCCTCGACCGGAGCCTGTCAGGTGCGGGGACGACGCGGTTCGAATTCGTCGTCTCCGGGCTGAACCCGCACGCCGGCGAGCGGGGCCTGCTCGGCCGGGAGGAGATCGATGAGGTCGGTCCGGCGATCGCCGAGGCCAGGCGCCGCGGCCTCACGATCTCGGGGCCGTTCCCTCCGGACGTCGTCTTCCGGAACGCCGTCGGCCGGAAAGACCTGTTCGTGATCGCTCTCTACCACGACCAGGGGCTCATTCCCTTCAAGCTCCTGGCCTTCGAGACGGGCGTCAACGTCAGCCTGGGCCTGCCGTTCGTGCGGACCTCGCCCGACCATGGCACCGCCTTCGACATCGCCGGTCAGAAGCGGGCCGATCCCCGGAGCATGGTCGCGGCCATCCGGCTGGCCCATGCGCTGTCCTCGGCCCGCCTCTTCAAGAAGTAATCCAAAGCGGACGGGCATATCACCCTTATCCCCCCGGCACCCCGGGAACCAGTCCCGTCGGTTCCCCCGTCGCAGAAGCGACGGGTCCCCCTCCGCTACGGGGGTCTTAAGGGTAATATGCCCGTCCGCTTTGAGAGGACCGAGAATTGTCTATTTCAGCGGCTGAAGGAGGAGCGCGGACTCGGCTTCCTGAATGACCTTAGCCCGGGTGAAGCAAACCGGGAAATAGCGGCCCTCGACCCACGGGCCGAAGAGGTCGGAGTAGTGCGAGTTCGCGGGGTCTCCCGACTGGCCGGGGGAATTGGTTCCCAGCGCCAGGTCCCAATCCGCGAGATCGACAACATGCCGGAACGTCGCTCCCGACATCTGATTGTCGCTGTCCGAAGTCATGTTGACCGTCTGGCCGCTGCCGCCCCGCGGCTGGGGGCCCACATCGAACGGAGGCCTTTGATCGGCCCCGGCGGCCGAGCCCATGGGATGCCGGAGGAGAACGTGATGAAACCGCCGGTCTCCATAGCGCCATCGCCCCATATCGGGACCGAACGCCCTTTCCAGCCGGCCGGCCGCCCGTCCGAGGGTCTCGAGGAGGAGCCTATCTCTCGAGGCGGGGCCCTCGGGGGTCAGCCGGGGGTCGGCGGCCTCTACCCAGCCGATCAGCTTGGTCAATGTTCTGCCCGGGAGGGCTTCCCTAAACTGCGGCGGAAACAGCCGGGCGTTCACAGCCTCGACGAGAGCTCTCTGCCAGGCGGCGTAAACCGCGGCGGCCGCCGAATCCGGCGACAGGACGAAATCCCAGCTCTTGAGAAGGGTCAGGCAGCTCTGAACAGGCGGGTCGTTCGAGCCCAGGTTCTTGAGGAGCGGCACCAGCCGGCGCGCCGGGATCGAGAGATAATCCTGCTGGAGCGCGGTCATGTCCGCGAGGTCCATTTTGGCCTTTGAAACAAGGACCTCGGCTATCCTGAGGGCGCGAAAGGGCGCGTCCCAAGTATAGCCGACAGCATGCGGATAGCCGGCCGGCAGGTTGTCCTCGTTCGCCGTGCCGATGAACCCGGACTCAGGATTGAGGAGCGAGGGGAGCTCGGGCGGAGGGATGAAACCCTGCCATTCGAACCGGCCGTCGCCGGGCACGGGCAGGAGGCCCGGCCAGTCGCGGCGGACCGGCGTGAGCCCGGCCATCTGCCAGCCGATGTCCCCAGAGCGGTCCGCCCAGACGAAATTCAGGGAGGGCGTCCGGTTGCAGAAAACCGCCCGGCGGAAATCATCCCAGCTCCGGGCTTGGTCCAGGCGGAGGCTCGCGAGATATGGCGCGCAGCCGGGCTCGAGCCAGGCAGCCCGAAGAGCCACCGCCTTGTGAAGCGCTCCATCCTCGAAGAGCACCGGTCCGTGCCGGGTGAACTTCAAAACCGCCGGGTAGGGTTTCCCGCCTTTTACCGGTATCCGCTCCCGGACTATTTTCATATCTTCCCAACCGCCCTGGTATCGATATTGGTCGGGCCGCTGCGGGTTTGTATCGTAGATGAAGAGATCTTCCTGGTCGGCCGAGAATGTCGTCTGTCCCCAGGCGCCGTCCTCGTTGTGGCCGATGGAGACGCCCGGCAGGGCCGGCTCGCCGGCGCCGATGACGTTCCAGCCGGGACCGCTGAGATGGACCCAGTAGCGAAGCGACGGAACCTGAAGCACCCGGTGCGGGTCGTTGGCCAGGAGTGGCGCGCCGCTCCGGCTCAGGCGGCCGCTCACCACCCAGTTGTTGCTGCCCTCGAGCTCGCCGGGGTCGCAGCCCGAAGATGCCGGGTTGATCCAGTGCAGGGGCAGCGGTCCCTGCGGGGTGATGGTTTTCTTCTCCTGCAGGTCCCCGGGACCGAACAGTACGGGCGTCCTGGCTTCGCGGTAGACCTCGAGCATCGCTTCGGATATCCATTCCAAGTCGATCCCGGCGGCGGGCTCGAGGCTGGGATTTCCAGGGTGAAGATCGAGAAGGCCCTTTAGCTTGTCGGGCCCGAACGTCAGGACCGCGCGTGCCAAGGTGACTTCGGCGGCCGCATTCCGATAGAGCCCGTTATGGCGCGAGATGACGACCTCCGGCGTCCAGTAGCCGGGCTCGGCTTTGAGCAGCCGCAGTTCCACGGGCAGAAGGCCGGGCTTCTTTCGCGTCAGGTCGATATAGGCGTTGATGCCCCCGACAAAAGAAGCGAGGATGTCCTTGCCGCGGGGGTGGTAGTGAGCCAGCTCTTTTTCCAGGTCGCCCCGGAACCTGAAGAGCCGCGCGCCGACGTCCCGCCGGACCGCCTTCGGCCCGAGCCATTCGGCCATCGTCCCGGTGGCCTGCCGCCTCCAGAGTTCCAGCTGGAAGAGCCTGTCCGAGGCGGCGTTAAACCCCTGGGCAAAAAAGAGATCGCTCTCGCTTCGGGCGCTGATATGGGCGATCCCCCATCTGTCACGGATGATCTCCACGGGCTGCCGAAGGCCCCTGACGGTGATGACCTTCGGCCGGTCCGGCTGTTGGAAACCTCCGGCCGGGCCCGCGACGGTCGCGGTCAATGCCAGAGCCGCCAGAAACGGCGTCCACTGTTTTGTTTTCACGATCAAGAAAATATCCCCCGGCGTGGCGCAAGTCAAACCGGGCCGAGATCGCCGCCAAGCGCCGGCCCTCCGGACTGGATGGGACAGCAGGGCGGCGAACAGATTCAATCCGGAAGCATCTCGGGCTTCTGCCTGGCGAAAGCCCGTGACAATCCGGTGCGCGATGCGGCCAGGTCCCAGAACGTCGTCTTCCTGGCGCGCAGGGCGAGGGTCGCCGCCGTCCAGGCGGGCGCCCAGCCGGCCTCGAGCGACCAGGCTCCCCAGCCGGCATCGGCCGAGCTCGCCCAGGCCTCCCATCGCCGGTCGTCGAAGGCCCGGAACCACCAGCCGTCGAGCCAGGGAAAGCGGGCCGACCGGATCTGGATGCGGCAGAGGAACTCCGCCAACCGGTCCTCGGCGCGCCGCAGGCCGGCGTCACCCGTCGCCGCCGCCGCTTCGTGGAGGCCGAACAGGGCGAACCCGGTCGTGTAGAGCTGGTCGGTCGCGGGGTCGCCGTTCTGCTGGATGAGCGGGGTTTCGGTCGTGCCGTAGGCTTCGTTAGACCTGGGGATCTGGAAAAAGCCGCTGTACTCGGCCCCGAACCATTCGTGGATAGCGCCCGTCGGCCCCTGGCGCTCGAGAAGGTCGGTAGCGACACGCCGCAGCCACTCGCGATGTCCGGGCGTGTCCTCGACGCGCACGAGCCAGGCCAGGCACAGGAGCATCCGGGCGCGTTCGATATTGTCTTTCCACCGCCAGTCCCCCGGATAGGCCTTCATCGTCAGCGAGATGGCGTTCGCGGCGCGGTCGAGGAGTGGCCTGAACCCGGTAAGTCGGTAGGCCAGGAGGTTGACGGCCCAGAGGTAGGATTCGAAGTGAGGAGCGTAATTGACTGTCTCCGCGTCGTAATAGTGTCGCCAGCCGTTTTTCTCGAGGTCCGGGATGTCGATCCGGTCGCCCCGGAACCCCAGCCGGCCCGTCGTCCGGAAATTGGCGAGAACGGCCCTGGCCAGGGGCTCATCCCAGCGGTCCGTCCCGAGACAGGCGGCCGCAAGGAGCGTCCCCAGCATCGAGCGGGCGTTGTCGTCTCCGTAATTCGCCACGAGCCAGAGCGGCGAGGTCGAACCCCAAGCAACCAGTCCGTAGGCGGGATGCCGCGGGTCGCCCCGCTGGCCCTTGCAGAGGTCCGAGTCGAAATAGACGAAATCGAGCAGCCGGCGGGCCGTCCCGCCGCTTTGAGACTGCGGGTTCATCATTGAGTCCAGGGCGAAGAGCATGGCGGCCTCTCCCTGGCAGTCATCACGGATCGGCAGGCGCTGGAGCTGGGTACCGTCGGGCTGGATTCCGGAGGCAAAGCCTTCCAGGATCCCGAGCGAACCGTCACCCCATGCCTGGCCGGAAACTGGGAGCGGCGCCGTTTCCTGATTTTTCCCGAGGGCGGCTTCGACCTCGGCCCGGCGCTCGGGCGGAATGAGCAACCCGGCCCGCGACAGCCAGTTGACCGCCGATGCAAACGCCCGGGTTTCGACATCCGGCGGCAGCTCGACCATGGCGCCGTGCGCGGCGGCCGCAGCCGGTGTCCACTCGAGGGGATGCGGAGCGTGTCGCGGGTCGAGCCGGTCGAGGATGAACTGCCAGAGCGCCCGCCATTCCGTCTCGGGCGCGTACCTTCCGGTGACAAAGCCGCTCAGCTTGGTGGCGGCTACCAGAACACTGCCGTCCCGCCATTCGAACAAAAGCGGTGAGGATTGTTCCGGAAGCCCGTAAACGGCGGTCTCGTAGCCGGCCACCCGGGCCAGCACGAGTCGAGGCGCCGTCGCCTGGACGGGGAGATACCTGCAGCCGTGGACCGCGAGGATCCGCATCGGGGGGAGCGCGTCTCCCATGCCGGCGGCGCCGACCACCGCCCTCTCCCAGACGGCGGTGCGCGGCGGGCCGATCTCCAATCCTTCGAGGGCGGCCGGGTATTCGATGTAGAGCTTGAGGCGCTTCTTCGCCGCCGCCTTGAGCGCCCCGGGCGCGAGCTCGACCCGCAGGTCCGGATAGCCGTCGGCCATGATGAGAACGGCCGAGCTCCTGCTGGCATGAGCGATAGCTTCCCCGGGGGCGTCGAACCGCGGGTAAGAGCGTCCGCCGGCTGCGAGCGCTGCATAGAGGTCATTTCCTGGAGCGCAACAAAAAACGAGCGCCCCCCCTCCCCCGCCCGTGCAGGAAATGAGCGCGCCAAGAATGGCCAGGGCGGCGAACCCGGTTGCCAGGGTAGCAAGCAGCTTATGCAGAGTCATATGTTGTCCTCAAGCGATCCGGGATCATCCTGGATTGAAATCTGCCAATGCGTCATAAGTCATGGATTTCATTAGACGACAAGCGGCCGCCGGAGTGCAAGGGTCCGCCTGCTCCCTCTCCTTCATCCTCCTCCCCTTTTGGGCGCATATCAAGGGGGAGAAAGTTCCACCCCTGGAATCATCGCCCGGGGCTATTCCGTAATGGGGCCCGCAGAACCAGAATAAGGAGGCCTGAAGACCGCTCCCACGAGCCTGCGCATGAGCTGGGGAAGGTCTTCCCGGGCGGGAGCGTACATGAGACAGCGGAGATTTCTCTCCGGCGGGCGCGGATATGTCGACTGAGCGCCAACAAAGACGAATAGTGATCCCCGGCGAAGGCTCTCCCCCCGCCAACCCGCCTGATGCCGGTCTCTCGGGAAAAGACAGGCTCATCAACGACTTCCTGAAGAATCTCAAGGTCGCGTTCAAGACGTCCTCAATTTATAACCCGGACCACCCCGCCTTCCACCAGGCCGTCACCGGGCTCATGGAGAAGCTCGACTCCCTGTTTGAGCTGCTGAGCCCTCTCTCCATCCGGTTTTCCCCCAACTCCCTGTTCATGGATGGCCGGTTCTGGGAAAACGACCCGACCTTTGTCGAGCTGGGCCGGCATTTCCACCTCCGCAAGATCAAGGGCCTGGTGCTGCATCACGGGCTGACGCTCGCCGAGCTGACCCGGTTCGCCGGCGGGCTGTCGATGTCTCTTCCCAAGTTCATCAGGCAAGGGGGCGCGCTCAACCTGGCTCGGCAGGGACGGATCGAACACATCGAGCTCGAAGTGCTCGACTATTCCCAGATCCTCCGCGGCGAGGGAGAGGAGATCAAGGACATCTGGCCGTACCTGCTGATGGAGGCGGTGGAGGAGGACGACCCCGAGAAGCTCAACATGGTGGCCGGGAGTTTCGAGAAGGTCATCGGCAAGTTCAACACCGAGGAGCTTGTCCAGAACGAGGAGCTCCAGAAAAACTTCGTCAAGTTCTTCAGGTATCTGAGGGAGAGCTCCGAGGCGAAGCACCGCTCCTGCGCCCGGGACCTCCTCAAGTGCATCATGAAGAGCAAGAAGACCTCGCGGGAGAGCAAGTTCGAAAACCTGAAACTCCTCGTCTCCGACCTGACCGACGAGGACCTGGCTTCGACCCTTTGGGAGGAGATCATCGGGGACGACCGTTTCGATTCCCTAAGCTTGAGCATTTTTTCCAAGCTGGTGTCCAAGGACCGGCATCTCAAGATCTCGACGTCGCTCCGGGATCTTTTTCAGACCGACGACCCGGCTAACCGCAGGGCGGACGTCGAGCAAAAGCTCAAGATCTTGCTCAAGGGGACATCGGGCCAGGCGGTCTCCGAGATCTACGGACAGACGCTCAAGGGCCTCCTCTCAGAGATCAGCTTCGAGAAGAAGATGGAGTTCGACAGGCACGGACTCGAGGTCAACTACCGTTATCTGCTGCTTAACCTCCTGGCCAAGGCGCGGGCCGGAGGGCCGGCCGGCCCTCCCCTGGACAGGATCCTTGAGGAATGGGAGCGCGTCGCGCAGGACAGGGACCTGGATTTTCTGACATGTTTGCAGGAGGTCCTCAGGGGCAGGCGAGAAGAACTGGCCGCCGAGCCGGGCTACGAAAAGATCCGGCGCGAGCTTGCGACCCTCGTGGAAACCTGGGTGCTCGAAGGGGAGGCCTCCCCCCGCCTGGACGCGCTCGTCGCGGGCCTCGACCAGAGCCTCCATCAGCCCCCGTTCTACCTGGACGCAATCTTCCGGGAAAGAATCGTGACCTCGACCATACTGAAGGCTTACCTGGGCTTCTTCAAGTCGGGCCTGGCCGAATTCAGGACATGGCTCGAGCGGTTCGCGTCGGCGAGCGACCTCCTCGAGAAGATCGCCTGGGGGCTGAGGTCGATGGACACTCCGCTCGCCCTGGAGGCCTTGAAAGATATCTATGCCGCGGGCGATGCCGCCGTCAAGGTCCGGGCGCTCCAGTCCATGCAGGCGCTCACGGAGTACGATGAGCAATTCCTGTTCGGCGTGCTTGACGCCCGGGACATGCGGCTCAAGGCAGAGGCCCTGGTGCTGCTGGGCCGGCGCCCGAGGTCCCGGCACGTCGCCCTGAGCAAGCTCTTCGGCCTCCAATCGCCCTACGGGACGCGCAACCGGCGGCTCGTCAGGAACATCCGGATGGTCGAGGGCAAGAACTTCCGGGAAGCCGGGGAGCACCTGGAGGCCCTGGGGCGGCGCAAGGACTTCTGGAACCGAAAGGTCCGGCGCGAGGCCCTCCGGGTGCTGGAGAAGTGGCGTGAAGGATAAGGTCAAGATTTTTCTCCTCTATTTGATGAACGCCATCCAGGCCGCCAAGCTCTACCGGGACGAGCACCCTAAATACAAAGAATTCGTCGCCAACCTCTACGCGAAAACCCTGGAGGTCCTGGAAGAGCACAAGGAGCTGACCGTCGGGATCGTGAGCGGCGAGCTGGCCTGGGAGGACGAGATCTTTTTCAGCCTCAGCAAGAGGCTGGCCCCCCTGATCACCTTCCTTGAAGAGAGCGGGATCGCCCGGATCGTCTTCCAGCAGGGTTTGCGTCTCGACGAGCTGAGCCACTTCATCATCTTCCTGGCCAGGACCAAGAATCTCGACAAGATCGACGAGCAGGAGTACTTCACGCTTCACGGCATCCAGAACATCCGGGCCGGCCGCCTCCGCGCCCAAGTCAAGAGCGATGACCAGAACGCGGCGGCGCAGATGGCGGCGAAGTACCAGAGCTCGCTTCAATCCGCCACTCACAGCCTCAACATGGTCCTCAACGAGGAGGAGGTCGACTACCTCGACCTGCGGTTCAATATCCTCAGCGTCATGGAGGACTTCACGGGCCGCCACCAGGAGCTTCTCAACCTGATCTCGGTGAAGGACCGGGACCTGGAGACCTTTGCGCACCTGCTCAACGTCGCCCTGCTGTCCATGTCCTTCGCCTCCAAGCTCGGGTTTTCCAAGGATGACGTCCTGGACTTGGGGATCGCCGCCCTCTATCACGATGTGGGCAAGCTCCGGATCAGCCTGAAGATCATCCAAAAGAAAACGAAGCTGGATGAACGCGAGTTCACCAAGATGCGCGACCATCCGGTGCTCGGCGCCAGGATTCTCGACGGCTACAAGGACAGTCTCGGGATCCTCCCGGTCGTGGTCGCCTTTGAGCATCACCTGAGGCACGACCTGATGGGCTATCCGAACGTCGCCTATCCCCGGCAGCCCCACCTGGCGGCCATGATGATCTCGATCTGCGATGTCTATGACGCGCTGGCGCTCAAGAGGTGCTATAAAAAGGACTATCCGCCCGACAAGATCTACGAGCTGATGATCCTCGAAAAGGGCAAGATGTTCGCCCCCGAGCTCCTGGACAAGTTCTTCCGGCACATGGGGGTCTGGCCGGTGGGGGCGATCGTCGGCCTTAATGACGGCCGGGTCTGTGTCGTCCGGGAGGTCCACGAGCAGGACATCCGCCGGCCGCTCGTCGAGATCCTCTCGCCGCCCGGCGGCGGCGAAAACCTCGACCTGCTCGAGCGCACGGATCTGTCCATCGTCGAAACCCTGAACCCCTACGGCAGGGGAAAAGAATACCTGAGCCGGGCGCTCGCTAGCGCATCCGCCGCTTGAGCTCGGCCCGGACCTCGCGGGCGACCTCCCGCTCCCTGATGACCTGCCTCTTCTCATAGGTGCGCTTGCCCTTGCCCAGGGCGAGCTCCACTTTGACTTTGCCTTTTTCGTTGAGAATCACTTTGGTCGGGATCAGGGTCCAGCCCTTCTCCCGGATCTTGCCGATCAGCCGCTTGATCTCCCGGCGATGGAGCAGCAGCTTGCGGTCGCGCATCGGCTCGTGATTGAAGCGGTTGGCCGGCTCGTAGGGGCTGATGTTCGCGTGCACCAGGAAGACCTCGCCGTTCCGGATCTCGGCGTAGCTTTCCTTGAGGCTGACGCGGCCGTCGCGCACCGACTTGACCTCGCTCCCCAGCAGGGCGATCCCCGTCTCGAGGCTCTCGATGATCTCGTAATTGAAAAAGGCGGACTTATTCGAGGCGACGGTTCTCAACGGCGCCCTCCTGACCACGCTCTTTGAGGATAACGCGCACCAGGCTGATGTGTCGGCGGGTCAGTCGCTCGACTACGAACTTGTGGCCTTGGTACTCCAGCTCGTCTTTTTCCCGGGGGATCCGGCCGAACTCATGCAGCAGAAACCCGGCCAGCGTCGAGAAGCCCGCTTTCTGAGGCAGGCAGAGAGGCAGGCGCTGACAGAGCTCCTTGAGGGAGGCGTTGCCCTTGACGATGGAGATGTTCTTATCGAGCGTCTGGAACCAGTCCTCCGCTTTCTCGTCGTATTCGTCCCGGATGTCGCCCACGATCTCCTCGATGATGTCCTCGAGCGTGACGAGCCCCTCCAGCGTGCCGAACTCGTCGACGACGAAGGCCATCTGCACCGCGCTTTCCTGCATCTGGATCAGGACCTTCTCGATCGAGGCGGATTCCGGAACGAAAAACGGCCGCCGGAGCAGGGCCGCGATATTAAACTCTTTTTTATCAACAAGATAAGGGATAATGTCTTTGGTGTGGATGAGGCCCTCGACGTTGTCCATCCGCCCCCTGAAAACCGGCAGGCGCGAGTACTCCGTCGACAGGACGGTCTCCATGAGCTGGTCGAACGGCGCGTTGATCTCGACGGCCCGGACCTCGCTCCGGGGGACGATGATCTCGCGGACGGGCCGCGACCCGATGTCCAGGACGCCGCCGATCATCCGCTTGCGGAGCGCCGACATTCCCTTGACCCCCCTGGCCAGCAGAAACCGGATCTCCTCCTCGTTGAGCGCCTGCCGGCTCTCCCGCTCGGCCTTGACTGATTCGCGGACGAACACGCGCGAGACGAAGGTGAGCACCTTGGCCAGCGGATAAAAGAGGGCGACGAACAGGCGCAGGGGCTGGACCAGCCACATCGAGACCTTGACGGGGTGGTAGGCGGCGTAGGTCTTGGGGTTGATCTCGCCGAAGAACAAGATGAGGAGGGTCGTCGCCAGCGTGGCATAGAGGGCGGCCTCGCGCGGCTTGGGGATGACCGACAGAAAGAAGATCGTGGCCACCGAAGCGGCCGCCATATTGACGAGCGTGCTGCCGATGAGGATGGCCGCCAGGAACTGGTCGAGCTGCGCCGTGAAGCGCTTGATCAGCCGCGCCCGCCGGGAGCCCCGCTGGTCGAGGGAGTCCAGGGTGTAGGGGTTGGCGGAGATGAAGGCCGTTTCCGACGCCGAAAAAAAGGCCCCCAGGATCAGAAAAAGGACAAAGATCAGGAGATAGGTCAACGCCATCGTCAGGAATCAGAGCTCGACGTTCGCCTTGACGCTCTTGAAAGAACCGGCCAGCGTCTCGGCGATCCGGCGCTCGATCTTCGACAGGGGGAGGTCCGACACCTCGGAGATCTCGGCCGCCAGCAGCTCCCGGGCTTTCTCCAGCATCTTCTTTTCCCTGAAGGAGAGCGGTTTGGTGAGACTGAGCGAGTAGAGGCTCTTCAGCACCGAGGCCATGTCGAAGATCGTCCCGGAGCGCATCAGGTTGACGTGCTCCTTGTAGCGCCCTTTCCAGTCGGCGGAGACATCCACGTGCCCTGTCTTCAGGAATCTGAAGATCTCTTCCACGGAGTCCTCCGGCAGCGGACGGCGGATGCCCATCTCATCGGTGTTGGCGCTGGGAACGAGCACAAGGGTCTTGTTGGCGAGGATGCGGATGTAGTAGATCTGGAACTGTTCGCCGTAGAGGTTTTCATCGTGGATGTCTTCGATGACGGCCAGGCCCTGATTGGGATAGACGATCCTATCCCCAATCTTGAAGGAATTCACGGCCCAATTATACTCCCGGGGGGCCGGGGAGTCAATACGCGCCGGGGGGAGGCCTCCCCGGGAATCGTTCCGTCCGTTGCCTTGACATATGGATCGCTGTCCATTAACATATGGGCTCTTACACGAGAACAGACGATGAAGCGCACATTTCAGCCCAACAACCGCAGACGGAAGAAAGCCCACGGCTTCCGCGTCCGGATGAAGACCGCGGGCGGCCGGAAAGTCCTCAAGCATCGGCGACAGAAGGATAGACGACGGCTTGCCGTTGAATGACCGAAGGCCTCGCTGCTCGCCAGAGGATTCGAAAAAAGAAAGATTTTTTGGTTCTTTATAAAAAGGGCCACAGATACAAAAGCAGGTATTTCAGCCTCATCTATTCAACCAGCGCTTTGCCCTATTCCCGGGTGGGCGTCGTGGCCAGCCGCAAGGTCGGCGGCGCCGTCGTCCGGAACAAGGCCAAGCGGCGGATGAGGGATCTTTTCCGCAGGAATAGAGACTTGCTCGGGACGCCCGTCGATGTCCTGATCGTGGCCATGCCGGACATGGCAGGCGTTACCTGGGCCGAGCTCCGGGAGGAGTTCCTCCGGGGCGTCCGGGAGGTGGGACGGAGGATGCGCCGACGATGATGAAGAAAGCCGCCGGGCTGGCGATTCGCCTTTATCAGCTGACGCTCTCCCCCATCTTCGGGCGCCAGTGCCGTTTCTACCCGAGCTGCTCGGATTACACCCGGCAGGCGATCGATAAGCACGGCCTCTGGAAGGGGATCGGCCTGGGCGGGAAGCGCCTCCTCAAGTGCCATCCGTTTCATCCGGGCGGCATAGATTACGTTCCCTAAAAGGTAAGCCGACATGGAAACAAAAAGATATATCCTGGCTATCGTGCTCTGTTTTGTGGTCCTGGCGCTCTATCAGATGATATTTATGAAGAATCCTCCCTCCGTCCGGCCGCCGGTCCAGGCGCCGGCGCAAGGGCCTGTCGCGGCCGCCCCCGCCCCGGCCGAAAAGCCGGCGCCCCCCGCCGGCGAACTCCGGCAGGAACCGGCCCCGGCCGCCGCCCAGGTCGAGGAGGGAGTGAGCGCCGCCGCCGAGGAAACGGTCTCGGTCGGAACCACCCTCTACAAGGCCGTCTGGAGCAACAGGGGCGGCACGCTGAGGAGCTGGACGCTCCTGAAGCACCTCAGTGAGAAGCGCGAACCGCTCGAGCTCGTCTCGCCCCGCGCCGCGGAGCTCCGGCGCTACCCGTTTTCCCTGGAGCTCAAGGACAGCGACGCGGTCACGGCGGTCAACGACCGGCTGTTCCGGCCGTCCGTGACGAAGCTCGACCTCAAGGATGGTGAGAAGGGCGAGGTCAAGTTCGAGTATGCCGACGGCAGCGGCCTGAAAGTCGAGAAAAGCTTTGTTTTTACCGGCGGGAGATACGATTTCGACATCCGGACCGACCTCTGGGTGGACGGCAAGAAGGTCGAGCCCCGCCTCATCTGGGGCCCGGGGCTGAGCGAGCCCGCCCTCGTCGAGAAGAAACAGCAGTTCGGCGGCGGGAACGGGGTTGCGGTCCTGGCGGGTGACAAGGTCTATCGGGTCGCCGAGAGAAAGTATGCCCCCGAAACGAGCGCCTACAATTTCGCGGTTTGGGCCGCGTATGAAGATAATTATATGACGGCCATGTTCCTGTTCACGGGAGCACCCGGAAGCGCCGTCTTCGAGCGCCAGCCCGTCGGCGAGAAGGACGCCGTCTACTTTCTCTCGGTCAGCCCGCCCCAGAAGGGCTACCTCGGCCCGAAAGAATTCGACCGGCTCAGGACCTTGGGCCAGGGGACGAAGAAGCTCCTCAACTTCGGGTTTTTCGGGGCGATCGCCGAGGCGCTGCTGATCGCCATGAAGTGGATCCACGGGTTCATCCCGAACTGGGGTCTGGCCATCATCATCATCACCTTCATCATCAAGGTCATCTTCTTCCCCCTGACCTACAGCAGCACGAAGTCGATGGCCAAGATGCAGGAGCTCCAGCCGAAGGTCAAGGCGCTCCGCGCGAAATACAAGAAAGCCAAGCAGGACATCAACCAGCGCCGGCAGATGAACGAGGAGATGATGAAGCTCTACAAGGAGCACGGCATCAACCCGGCCGGCGGCTGCCTGCCCATGCTGATCCAGATCCCCGTCTTCTGGGGGTTTTTCAGGGCGCTCGTGGTGGCGATCGAGTTCCGACAGAGCCCCTTCATGCTCTGGATCAAGGACCTGTCGGTCAAGGACCCCTATTACGTCACGCCGCTCCTGATGGGCGCGACGCAGTTCATCAGCCAGAAGATGACGCCCACGACCGCCGACCCGGCCCAGGCGAAGATGATGCTTATCATGCCCGTCGTCATGACGGTCTTTTTCATGAACTTCCAGAGCGGACTGGTCCTTTACTGGCTGACCAACAACGTCCTTCAGATCGGCCAGCAATACATCATCAACCGCATGATGGCCAAGAAAAAGAGAGAGACATATGGACAACGAAAAAAGTGAGGAGCTTCAGGAATTCAAGGGCAAGAACCTCGACGAGGCCCTGGGGCATGCCGAGCACGTCCTCAAGATACCCCGGGAGAATTTCAACTACGAGATCGTCACCGAAAAGACCAAGCTGTTCGGCATCCGGGGCAAGGAGATCGTCATCCACGCCTGGCCGAAAGTGGAGGTCGACGCCAACCCCGTCCGGGACTTCCTGGAAGAATTCCTCCCCCACTTTCCCCTCGAGTTGAGCTATCAGATCAAGAAGCGGGATGAGACGCTCTACATCATTTTTGACGGCGAGGACAGGAGCCTGCTCCTCCGCAAGGACGGCGCGCTCCTCCTGGCCCTGCAGCACATACTGAACAAGGTCTCTCCCCACAAGGTACAGGTGGACTGCGAGTTTTTCCGCCGCCGGAAAGAGAAGCAGCTCCGGGAATACGCCCAACAGGTCGCCCAACAGGTCAGCCAGACCCGCCGCGACGAGGTGCTCGACCCGATGAATCCCTATGAGCGCCGGATCGTCCATATCGTCGTCAACCAGGTGCCCGGGATCACGAGCGAAAGCCTGGGCGATGGTTTCCTCAAGCGGGTCAAGGTTTTCCCCGTCCAGCCGCCCGCTGACTGACCGGCCCTGCCTGCCATTTAATTTATTTATAATCAATAAGATAATCGGTGCGGTTTACTATTTTGGCGGCATTCTCTAGAATGTGGGATGGCCATGAACGCACTGGAGGACACGATCATCGCGATCTCCACGCCTCCGGGTTGGGGCGGGCTGGGGATCATCCGGCTGAGCGGCGAACAGGCTCTGCCCATCGCCCTGAAGATCTTCCGTTCCCGGCGCGGCCGGCAAGACTCCCCTCCTCCGCGGTCTCTCGTCTTTGGCGAGATCTACGATGCCGAAAAAGACGAACCCTTGGACGAAGGATTCCTGACCTACTTCACGGCGCCCCGCTCTTACACGAGGGAGAACGTAGTCGAACTGAGCTGCCACGGGAGCCCGGTCGTCCTCGAGGAGGCGCTGCGGCTGGGCATCAGGGCAGGAGCGAGGCTGGCCCGTCCCGGGGAATTCACCTTGAGGGCGTATGTCAGCGGGCGGCTGGATGCGCTCCAGGCCGAGGCTGTCAACGACTTGATCACCGCGGCGACCATTTCCCAGGCCGGGATATCGACGAAGCAGCTGCGGGGCGGCCTATCCAGGAAGGTGGCCGAGTTCCGGCGGACGATTGTCGAGGCGGCCTCGCTTCTCGAAGCGGCCATCGAGTTCCCGGAAGAGGACCCGGGGATCTCCCTGGATCGCGTCCGCGACGGCCTCCGGTCGGCGATCGCCGCGGTCGACGCCCTCGCCTCGACCTATGAGTTCGGGCGCGCCATCTCCGAAGGCTTGGCCCTGGCAATCGTGGGCCGGGCGAACGTCGGCAAGTCCACCCTCTTTAACGCCCTCCTCGACCGGGACCGGGCGATCATCAGCCCTCAGCCCGGGACGACAAGGGACTACCTGACGGAAAGGCTCAAAGTCGGCGAGGCGCTATTTCAGCTGACCGACATGGCTGGCCTGGAGGACGCCGTCCATCCCGTCGAGAAGGAGGGCATCCGGCGCGGCGAAGCCATTGCCGCTTCGGCGGACGGCATCCTTTTTGTCCTCAACGCTTCGGAGCCGGCCGACCCAGCCGACCTCCGGCTCCTCGACAGGTTTCGGGATCGAAAAGCGATCCTGGTGTTCAATAAATCCGACTTGAACAGGGAATTGGACTCATCCGCTTGCCTCAGCGCCCGGCCGGAAGCTCCCTGGATCGATGTTTCGGCGCTCGATGGGACCATGATCGGAGCTCTCAAGGGGCTGATCCGGACGGCCTTCGTCTCCGACCGAGAGAATGGCGAGGAAGTCGTGCTCCATCGGAGACAGAAGCTCCTGCTCTCGGAGATCTCAGACACGCTGACGGCCGCGCTCGCTCTCCTCCGAGACGGACATTCCGAGGAGCTCAGCGCCGAAGAGATCCGCAAAGCCCTCTCATTAATGGGTCAATTGACAGGGGAAGTCACCACCGAGGACATCCTCCAGGGAATATTTGGCCGATTCTGTGTGGGGAAATGACTGAACTTAGGCCCCCGCGGGCGGAATATGACGTCATCGTGGTCGGCGCCGGACACGCCGGCTGCGAGGCCGCCTTCGCGGCGGGCAAAATGGGGCTCAGGACCCTGCTCGTCACGATCCATCTCGAATCCATCGCCCAGATGTCCTGTAACCCGGCCATCGGCGGGCTGGCCAAGGGCCACCTCGTCCGTGAGATCGACGCCCTCGGCGGCCTGATGGG
Source organism: Candidatus Aminicenantota bacterium (assembly GCA_963764885.1). Taxonomy (GTDB): domain Bacteria; phylum Acidobacteriota; class Aminicenantia; order Aminicenantales; family UBA8522; genus CAVSCD01. The sequence continues at coordinate 536,931 of CAVXUH010000007.1, read as the reverse complement.
GTTGCTCGCCGACCAGACGGGAATCCAGTTCCGCCTTCTTAACCGGAGCCGCGGCACCGCGGTCCAGGCGCCGCGGGCGCAGTGCGACAAGGCGCGCTACCGCCTGGTCATGAAGAAATGGCTGGAGAACGCCCCGAACCTGACGCTATTTCAGGGGATCGTCTCCGGAGATCCTGACCGAGGGGGACGGGAAAGCAGCTGGCGTCGCGATGATCGACGGCCGCGCCGCGCGCGCCAAGGCCGTAATCGTCACGCCCGGAACGTTCCTCAACGGGCTCGTCCACATCGGACTGAACTCTTATCCGGCAGGACGTGCCAATGAGCCCGCAGCTACGGCCCTCAGCTCCAGCTTAGGGAAGCTCGGGTTAAAGATGCTCAGGCTGAAAACCGGGACGCCCATGAGGCTCGACAGGTACACCATCGACTGGGGCGCCTTCATACCCCAGCCGGGCGACGCAATGCCAGTGCCGTTTTCTTTCCGGACGCAGCGGCCGCTCGAAAACAAGGTGACTTGTTTTCTTGGCTACACCAACGCCGCAACCCACGAAGTGATCCGGAAAAACCTGGATAAGTCCCCCCTGTACAGTGGGATCATAACCGGCGTCGGCCCCCGGTACTGTCCGTCGATCGAAGATAAGGTCGTCAAATTCTCCCATCATCCGCGGCATCAGATCTTTCTCGAGCCCGAAGGCATCGAGACCTCCGAGGTCTATGTCAATGGTCTCTCCTCCAGCCTGCCTTACGAAGTCCAGGCGGAGATCCTGAGTACGATCCCCGGGCTGGACAAGGCCAAGATCCTGCGGCCGGCATATGGAATTGAGTATGATGCCGTCTCCCCCACCGAGCTCAGCCCAACGCTCGAGGTCCGAAAGGTCCCCGGACTCTACCTCGCCGGGCAGATCAATGGAACCTCGGGCTACGAAGAAGCCGCCGGGCAGGGAATCATGGCTGGCATCAACGCGGCCCTGAAGATCGTCTCCAGGCCGTCGTTCGTCCTGAGGCGAGATCAGGCATATATCGGAGTCCTTATCGACGACCTGGTGACGAGGGGCGTCGAAGAGCCGTATCGGCTTTTCACTTCGAGGGCCGAATATCGGCTCAATTTGAGGATCGATAATGCCGACAGGCGGCTGACGGGCTATGCCCGCGACTTCGGCATGGTCGATGATGAGGATTTTACCAGGTTCCTCGGAAAACAGGCCAGGATCGACAGGGCGATCGGATTCCTCGAGAAAGAGAGGACGTCGCTCGAAAACGGTGAGAGGATTTCATTGCGGGAGTGGCTCAAAAAGCCGGGCGTTCGAGCTCAAAGTGTGTTAGAATGTGGAAAATTCTCCGAACCGCTTGGCGAAGAAGAGATGAGAGCGATCGAAGCCGAGGTCAAGTACGAGGGCTATCTTCTGAGGCAGAAGCGGGATATCGACGAGCTGGCCCGGATGGACGACGTCCTGATCCCGGCCTCCCTGGATTTCCGGAGAATCCCCGGGCTTACGCAGGAAGCCATTCTGATGCTTGAAAAATCGAGGCCGAAGACGGTTGGCCAGGCCAGAGTCGTTCGCGGCGTTACACCTGCGGCGCTCACCAGCCTGGCAATATTTATCAAAGTCGAGAAAAGGCGCGAAAAACAGGAACAATGTTCCACGTGAAACATTGAGGGACCATGGCCAAAGTCATCTCCGTTGCTAATCAAAAAGGCGGAGTGGGCAAAACTACCACGACGGTAAACCTCGCAGCCGCCCTGGCGACCAAGGGCAACAGGGTCTTGATAGTTGACCTTGACCCCCAAGGGATGGCCACCTCGAGCCTGGGCAAGAAAAAAGAGCGTCAGAAGGGCCTCTATCAGGCTCTGCTTCATGGCCTGAACATGATGGATACCGTCGAAGGCGCCGGGATGGACAATCTGTATATCTGCCCCTGTTCGCCAGAGCTTTCCGGGGCTGAGATCGAGCTCTTTCCGATGCCCGAAAGGGAGAAAAAGCTCCGGCAGGCGCTGGATGGAGTTGAGAAGAAACTTCCATTTCCTCCTGATCGATTGTCCGCCTTCGCTGGGCTTCCTGACGATCAACGCCTTGACCGCCTCTGACTCCGTCCTGATCCCTATCCAGTGTGAGTTTCTCTGCATGGAGGGGATTCCCGACCTATTGGCTACCTTCGATGAGGTCCGGACCTATTTTAACCCCTCGCTCTACATCGAAGGTATCGTCCTGACGATGTTCGACGAAAGAACGAACCTTTCCAAACAGGTGGCCGAAGAGATCCGGCGGTCCCTTAAGGCGGTCCTGTTCGATTCGATCATTCCCCGGAGTGTGAGGCTGGCCGAGGCTCCCAGCTTTGGAAAGCCGATCGTCGTTTATGATATAAAATCCAAAGGGGCCGAGGCTTACTTGAGCCTGGCGCAGGAGTTATTGAACAAATGATGAAAAAAGCCCTGGGCAAGGGACTTGGCGTCTTCCTGCCCGATGATTACGGGATCCTGAAAGATGAGCGTTACGCCGAGCTCGAGATCGAAGAGGTTCTCCCCAACCCGCTCCAGCCCAGGCTGAAATTCAACCCTGAGTCCATCGATGAGCTGGCCCGGTCCATCCGGGAGACGGGAATAATCCAGCCGATCGTGGTCGTGGCCGAGGGGGAAAATTACAAGATCATCGTGGGTGAGAGGCGGTGGCGGGCCGCCCAGAAAGCGGGGCTCAAGAAGATCCCGGCCCTGGTAAGGTCCATCCCCAAGGAAAAACAGCTCGAAGTTTCCCTGGTCGAGAACCTCCACAGGGAGGAGCTCAACCCGCTCGAAGTGGCTTTCGTTTTCCAGAGAATGATCCAGGAACTGGGTTTTACCCAGGAAGAGGTTGCCGATAAGGTGGGGAAAGATCGGACTTCGGTCACGAATTTCCTGAGGCTCCTCCACCTTCCCTTGCCCGTCCAGGAATTTCTCTCGGACGGCAAGCTGTCGATGGGCCACGCCAGGGCCCTGGCTGCGCTCGAGGACGCCGATGCCCAGGTCGAGCTGGCAGGCAGGATTGTCAGCCGGAACCTGTCCGTGCGGGACGTTGAGAAGATCGTCTCCGGCGGCAAGAAAAAGCCGCCCGTCATCAGAAAACCCGAATTCGACGCGGACCTCAGGTCCGTCGAAGAAGATCTGGTCAGGATCCTGGGAACAAAGGTGACGATCAGCGGCAGCCGGAAGAAAGGAACCATTAAAGTCCTCTATTTTTCACTCGACGACCTGAACCGGATCTACGACAAGCTCAAGGGGACGGCGCAATGAAAGACAAGGACAGGAGGAAAGAACACGACGAACACAAAATGACCGGTTTCTTCGACAAGGACACCGAATTCCGGGGAGAGCTGACCTTTAAGGGTTCCTTCCGGATTGACGGCCGGTTCAAGGGCAGTATTGTCTCGGATTCGATGCTCGTCATCGGCGAGCAGGGAGTGGTCGAGGCGGAAGTCAAGGTGGCCTACCTGGTCATCAACGGCGAGATTCGGGGGACCGTCCAGGCCGCGGATAAAGTGGAGATCCATGGACGAGCCCGCGTTTTCGGTACGGTCATCACCCCCAAGCTCGTCGTCGAGGAGGGCGCGCTGATCGAGGCCAAGTGCCAGGCCGGCGAAGTCCTGGGCTCGGAGCCGGCAGCGCCTCCGGCTCAGGGAGGAACAGGAGCTTGACGAGCGCGGCGGCGGTCATTCCCGCCCGGTTTCAGTCGACCCGGTTTCCGGGGAAGCCCCTGGCCTTGATCGCGGGAAAACCGATGCTGCAATGGGTTTATGAGGGGGTCAGCCAGGCCCGGCTTCTCAACCGGGTCATCGTGGCCACCGACGACCGGCGGATCTATGACGCCGCGGTGAGCTTCGGGGCGGAAGCGGCGATGACCTCGACATCGCACGCCTCCGGCACCGAGCGGGCCGCTGAAGTCGCCGCCTCCCTGTCGGATGATATCATCATCAACGTCCAGGGCGACGAACCCTTGATCACGGGGCAGGTGATCGACCGCCTGGTGTCCGGGATTGCCGTCTCTGGGATGCTGATGGCGTCGCTCATGGCCAAGGTTACCGACCTCGGCCTCCTGCGGGACCCTCATGTCGTCAAGGTCGTGACCGACGAGGCGGGAAACGCGCTGTATTTTTCCCGGGCGCCCCTCCCCTACCAGGCCCCGGATTTTTTTTATCAGCATATCGGGATTTATGCCTACAGGAGAAATTTCCTTCTCTCGCTGGCCCGGCAAAGTCCCACCCGTCTCGAGCGGCATGAGAAGCTCGAACAGCTTCGCGTGCTCGAGCACGGCGACCGAATCCGGATGATCGAGATCGATCGGCCGACCTTGAGTGTCGATACGCCTCAGGATATAATCAAGGTCGAAAATTTCCTGAAAAGCAAAACATGACCAAAACCAAATTCATTTTTGTTACCGGCGGGGTGATTTCGGCGCTCGGGAAGGGGATCGCGGCGGCCTCGATCGGCCGCCTCTTGGAGAGCCACGGCTATAAGATCACGCTCCAGAAGTTCGATCCCTATCTCAACGTCGACCCCGGGACGATGAGCCCTTACCAGCACGGCGAGGTCTATGTCACCGATGACGGGGCCGAAACCGACTTGGATCTTGGCCATTATGAACGATTTACATCGACACGGACGACGCGGGCCCACAACTGGACCGCCGGCAAGATCTACGAATCGATCATCCGGAAAGAGAGAAAGGGCGAGTTCCTGGGAAAGACCGTCCAGGTCATTCCCCACGTAACCGACGAGATCAAAAGCGCGTTCCTGTCGGTCGCCGAGGGCAACGACATCGTCATCGTCGAGATCGGCGGTACGGTGGGCGACATCGAGAGCCTGCCCTTTCTCGAAGCGACGCGGCAGATGAGGCTCGCCCTCGGGCCGGAAGGCGTCGCGTTCGTCCATCTGACGCTCGTCCCCTATATCCCCACCTCGGGCGAGGTGAAGACCAAGCCCACCCAGCACAGCGTCAAGGAGATGCGGACCATCGGTATCCAGCCCGACATCATTCTCTGCCGGACGGACCGGTTCCTGACGCCCGACATTAAGGCCAAGATCTCGCTGTTCACGAATGTCCCGATCGACGCGGTCATCACCGCCAAAGACGTCCAGAACATCTACGAAATTCCCCTCATCTACGCGGCCGAGGGGCTGGACACGATCATCCTCAAGTGCCTCAACCTCCCGCAGAGAAAGCGGGTGCTCGGTCCCTGGCGGAACCTGGTGAACCGGATGAGCAGCCTGGCCGGCGAGGTGGATATCGCCATCGTGGGGAAGTATGCCGGACTCCAGGATGCCTATCTGAGCCTCAAGCAGGCGCTGGTCCACGCCGGCGTCGCCCACGGGCTGAAGGTCAATATCGGCTGGATCGAGGCCGAGGACCTGGAGACGGGGAAGCTCGCCGACGCGCTCGCGAACAAAGACGGCATCCTGGTGCCCGGCGGGTTCGGCATCCGCGGCATCGAGGGGAAGATCCGGGCGGTCACCTTTGCCCGAGAAAACAAAGTCCCGTACTTCGGCATCTGCCTCGGCATGCAATGTGCGACGGTCGAATTCGCCAGGAACGTGGCCGGGCTCCGGAATGCGAACAGCTCCGAGTTCGACGCCCAGACTCCCCACAAGATCTTCTTTTTATGGCGGGAACTTACCGCCGAGCACGATATCGGCGGGACGATGCGGCTGGGTGAATACGTATGCCAGCTCGAGAAGGACTCCTTCGCCTACCATGCGTACAAGCGCACCCTCATTCTGGAACGCCATCGGCACAGGTACGAGTTCAATCCGGCCTACAAGGATCGCCTGGCCGGGCTGGGGCTTGAGTTCACGGGCAAGAACCCCAAGCATAACCTCGTGGAGATAATCGAGTTGCGGGACCATCCGTGGTTCCTGGGCTGCCAGTTCCATCCGGAATTCAAGTCCAAGCCCCTGGCGCCGCACCCCCTGTTCAAGTCTTTCATTGGAGCGAGCCATGCCTACCGACTCGGCAAAAACAAGAGAAATAAGAATCACTGAGGATGTCCGGGTCGGCGGTGGGGGGCCGCTGTTCCTGATCGCCGGCCCCTGCGTCATCGAGAGCGAAGAGCAGGCCGTTTCGCTGGCCCGGCGGGTCAAGGAAATCTGCGGCCGGCTGGGCATCCCGTACGTCTTCAAGGCGTCCTTTGACAAGGCCAACCGCTCTTCGGTCAGGTCCTACCGCGGGCCGGGTCTTGAGAAGGGGCTGGCCATCCTCCGTCGGGTGAAGGCGGAGGCCGGGGTCCCGGTGCTTTCTGACGTGCATGAGACGTCCCAAGTCGGGCCGGCGGCCGAGGTCCTGGACGTCATCCAGATCCCGGCCTTCCTCTGCCGTCAGACCGACCTGATAGTCGAGGCCGCCCGGACAAAAAAACCCCTCAACCTCAAGAAGGGCCAGTTCCTTTCGCCGCAGGAGATGGCCAACGCGCTGGAGAAGGCGGAGAGCCAGGGAAACGGCGACGTGCTGCTCACGGAGCGCGGGACCTTTTTCGGCTACAACAACCTGGTGTTCGATGTCCGGTCGATCCCCGTTATGAAGCGGTGGGGGAGGCCGGTCGTCGTGGACGCCACCCACCTCGTGCAGCGCCCCGGCGGGCGGGGTGAGGCTTCGGGCGGGGAGGCGGAGTTCATCCCGACGATGGTCCGGGCGGGCATCGCCGCCGGCGCCGACGGCCTTTTTTTGGAAGTGCACGACCACCCGGAAAAAGCGCTCTCGGATGGATATAACTCATTGAATATAAATAAATTAAATAGCATTCTGGGCGCCGCCCGGCGGATCCGGGCCGCCGTCCTTGAGGACGCGGCGTCCGCGGAGTCATGACGGTCATGAAAAAAAACGATATCATCCGGACGGGCCGCGAAGTCCTGGAGATCGAAAGCCGGGCGATCCGCTCGCTCCTGCCGCGGCTGGACGACGATTTTGTCCGGGCCGTGGAGCTCTTGGCCGGGATCAAGTCCCGGGTCATCGTCCTCGGCATGGGAAAATCCGGGCTGATTGGCCGCAAAATCGCCGCCACTTTGGCGAGCTGCGGGACGCCGGCGGTCTTCATCCACCCCGCCGAGGCCGGCCACGGGGACTTGGGGATGATCCTCAAGGAGGACGTGATCCTGGCCATCTCTTATAGCGGCGAGACGAAGGAGATCGTCGACCTGCTCGATTTCATGAAGCGCATCGGCGTCAAGCTGATCGCCATCACGGGCACCCGGCATTCGCGGATCGGCAAGTACAGCGACATCGTCCTCGATGCGCACGTCGAGCGCGAGGCCGGGCCGCTCGACGTCGTGCCCACGGCCAGCTCGACGGCGGCGCTGGCCTTGGGAGACGCCCTGGCCATCGCCCTGATGAGGAAAAAGGGGTTTGGGGAAAAAGACTATGCCTTCTTCCACCCCAAGGGCGAGCTGGGAAAGAAGCTGCTCAAGGTGGGGATGCTGATGCACACCGGACGCGAGATCCCCCGGGTGCAGACCGACGCGCCGATGTCGCAGGTGATCGAAGAAATGACGGGCAAGAAGCTCGGCGTGACCTGCGTCGTCGACAGGGCGGACAAGCTTTACGGCATCATCACCGACGGCGACCTCCGGCGGATGCTGAGAAAATACCAAGAGGACATTTTCAAGAAGACGGCGGTCGAGTGCATGACCCCCGACCCGGTGACGGTCGGCCAGGATGGCCTGGCGGCCGAAGCCCTGAACCTGATGGAGGACAAGAAGATCACGGCGCTCGTCATCAAGGGCCGGACGGGCAAGGTCGAGGGCATCATCCATCTCCACGACCTCTGGCGCACGGAGATGTTCTGATGCCGGACCGGACTGAGCGGGCGCGGCGGGTGAAGATGCTGATCATGGACGTCGACGGCACGCTGACCGATGGTTCCGTTTTCGTCCTGCCCGACGGGGAAGAGGTGAAGTCCTATAACGTCAAGGACGGCCTGGGCATCCTGCTGGCCCACCTGGCCGGCCTCAAGACGGGCATCATCACCGGCAAGACGTCGAAAGCGCTCGAGAAGCGGGCGGAGAAGCTCCGCGTGGGCGAGGTTCACCAGGGCATCCTGGACAAGAGGCCGGCGCTCGAGGAGATCCTCCGCCGCCACCAGCTGCAACCCGACGACATCGCCTACATCGGCGACGACCTGGGCGACCTCGAGGTGATGAAGATGGTGGGGTTGGCGGCGGCCGTGGCCGATGCCCATCCGGAAGTCAAGCGGCACGCCCATTTCGTCTGCCGGCAGAAGGGAGGCCGGGGCGCGGTCCGCGAGTTTATCGAATTCATCCTGGCCGCCCAGGACAAGTGGACGACTCTTGAAAAAAAGGTGAAAGAGATATCGCCCCGGCCGGCCGGCTGACCGGCGCGCCGCCGGGCATCATCATCCGGAAAGGGAGGGCATGGTGGACATCAACTCCAAGATCTTTCGCGAGTACGACATCCGCGGGATCGTCGGCAAGGACCTGACCGACGATTTTGTCGAATTTCTGGGGCGGGGGATCGGGACGTACTTTCGCCAGCGCGGGAAGAGGGAAGTGGCGCTGGGCCGCGACGCCCGCCTGAGCTCGCCGGCCTACGCCGAAGCCATCCGCCGCGGCCTGCTCTCGACGGGGTGCAGCGTCGTCGACTACGGCATGGTCCCGACGCCCCTCATCTACTTCGCCGTCTATCAGAAGAAGCGCGAGGCGTCGGTGATGATCACCGGCTCGCACAACCCGCCCGAGTACAACGGGTTCAAGATGATGGCCGGCGAGGAAACGCTCTACGGCGCGGCGATCCAGGATATCTACCATCTCCTCAGAGACAACGCCCTCATCCGGGACGGGGGAGGGACGAGCTCCGAGGATGTGATCATCGCCGAATACGAAGACTACGTGACGCGGAACATCCGCCTCGTGAAGAAGCTGAAGCTCGTGCTCGACGCGGGCAACGGCACCGGCGGGTTTGTAGCCGTCCCGATCTTCCGGAAGCTGGGCGCCGAGGTGGTCGAGCTGTTCTGCGAGCCTGACGGGCGGTTTCCCAACCATCATCCCGATCCGACGCTGCCGGAAGCCATGGAGCGGCTGGTGGAGACGGTCCGGCTGACGGGCGCGGATTTCGGCGTGGCCTACGACGGCGACGCCGACCGGATCGGCGTGGTCGACGACCGGGGAAACCTCTTGTGGGGCGACCAGCTCATGATCGTCTTTTCCCGGGACATCCTGCCGGAGCACCCCGGCGCGGCGATCATCTCCGAGGTCAAGGCGTCGAAGCTCCTGTACGACGAGATCCGGAGGCTGGGGGGCCGGGGGATCATGTGGAAGACCGGACACTCCCTGATCAAACAGAAGATCAAGGAGGAGAAGGCGGTGCTGGCGGGCGAGATGAGCGGCCACATCTTCTTTGCCGACCGGTACTTCGGGTTCGATGACGCCATCTACGCCTCGGTCCGGCTGGCGGAGATCGTCTCCCGGAGCAGCGAGACGCTCTCGGCGATGCTCTCCGACCTGCCCATGACCTTCTCCACGCCGGAGATCCGGATCTACGCCTCGGACGAGGTCAAGTTCAAGATCGTGGACGAGGTCCGCCGTAAGCTCGGCCAGAAATATCCCGTCAACGACATCGACGGCATCCGGATCAGCTATCCCCGGGGCTGGGCGCTCGTCCGCGCCTCGAACACCCAGGCCGCCCTGGTCCTGAGGTATGAGGCCGAGACCTCCGAGGACCTCGAGGCCATCCGGCGCGAGGTGGGCGGCGAGCTCGAGCGGGTTATCAAGGGGCTGCAGAGTACATGAAGCGCGGACCCCGCACCCACGCCGTGATCCTGGCGGGAGGAGTGGGCGCCCGGTTCTGGCCGCTCAGCCGGCGCCGGCGGCCGAAGCAGTTCCTGCCGATCGCGGGCGCGAAGACCCTGATCGAGGAGACGGTGGCGAGGCTGCGGCCGGTCCTCACGAACAATCGGATACTGACGATTTCCGGGGCGGCCCAGGCGAAAACGATCCGGCGGCTCGTTCCCGGACTGCCGGAGCGGAACGTCCTGGTCGAGCCCGCGGGCCGGAACACGGCCGCCTCGCTCATCCTGGCCACGGCGGCGGTCTACCTTCGGGACCCCGGGGCCGTCGTCTTCGCCGTGCCGGCCGACCATGTGATCGCGGACGATGAGCTTTTTCTGAAGAAGCTCGCGGCCGCCGCTCGAGCTGCGTCGGAGGACGACGTCATCGTGACCTTCGGCATCCCCCCGGCCTACCCATCGACGGGCTTCGGCTATATCCAGTTCGCGGAGCGGGGCCGGCGCCGGGTCGACGGGGAGGACTTCTATCCTGTCCTCCGGTTCAAGGAGAAGCCGGGGGTCGAGCAGGCCCGGGAATTCATTGAGCAGGGTCGTCACTTCTGGAATTCCGGGATGTTCTTCTGGCGCGCGGAGGTCTTCGCCAGGAAGCTCGATGCCCACGCCCCCGATTTTTATCCTTTCTGGCTGAGGACCGTCCGGGCCCTCGAGGGGCGCGACCGGAGCGGACTCGCCGCCGTCTTCCGGGAGATCCCGGCGACCTCGATCGATTATGCCCTGATGGAACGGGCCGACGGCGTCTTGATGAACAAGGGAAACTTCGGCTGGTCGGACGTGGGGTCCTGGGTGGCGCTGGCGGACATCTGGCCGAAAGACGAGGGCGGCCACGCCGTCCGCGGCGAGGCCGTCTTCGTGGACTCGCGCGGCTGCCTTGTTTACAGCCCGAAAAGGCTGACCGCGGTCGTCGGGCTCGAGGATGTGATCGTCGTCGACACTCCCGATGCCCTGCTCGTCTGCCACAAGGCGTCGGACCAGAAGGTCAAGGACGTAATCGACCTACTCAAGAAAAACCGCAAGACAAGGTACCTTTAAGCCCCCTCGCGTCGATGCGGGCATAAAGCGTGCACTTTCCCGCGTGAGGCGGCGTCGGATATCACCCTGAAGACCCCCGTAGCGGAAGGGGACCCACCGAAGGCGGGGGAACCGACGGGACTGGTTCCCGGGGGCCGGGGGGCAAAGGGTGATACCGGCGCCAAGCCCAACGCGAGAGCGTGTGAGCCGTGGCGGTCAGAGGGTAAAGACCCGGTCCACCGGGGCGGGCCGGAAATCGAAACCCGGCAGCGGACCCGAGCAGATCATCTTGAGCTCCGGGTCGGCATGGACATGGCACCGGTAATAATCCTCATGATCGGCATACTGGCATAAGCCGTAAAGGTATTCTCCGTCGCTCAGGCCGATGTTCAGGGCCTGGATGCGCCGGGAATGCCGGTTAAGGAGATCCCTGAGCTCGGTCAGGCTTTCGGAGCCGCCGGAACCGGCCAGCCGGTCGCGGAGTAGCGCCCATATCTTCTGGGAGCCGATGCGCCCCGGCACGGGGTAGGGGAGGGACATGCCCTCCAGGAAGCCGTTGAAAACAAAGGCATAACGGCCGTCGATGAATGGCTGGTTGAAGTCTACGTCGTTCTTGAGCCCTGGGGCTGAGGCGCTCCTGGCGTGGAGGCAGAAACATCGGCTCTCGGGAAATTCCCCGAAGAGAGCGGCCGCTTCCCAAATGGGCTCCGGGAACTTACGGGCCCGCCAGCCGTCCTCAGCGTCGAGCCAGGAGATCCCCCAGCCGTCCGCCTGGGGGTCGCCGTCGGGGGCGGGACTGCGCTCGGCCAGGTCGGCGAAAGATTCAAGGAACCTCCGGGGCTCGAGCGGCCCGGCGGAATTGATCACCAGGAAGCGGCACATAGGTCACGACCCCGTGGCCGTCAGGGCTTCCAGGACGGTCCCGAGCTTGGCGACGACGGCGTCGACGTGTTCTTTTTCGAAGATATAGGACGGCAGGAACCTGACGACGTTTTCACCGGCCGGAATGGCCAGGATCCTCTCCTGCTGGAGCCCTTTGAGGATGTCGTCCCTTTTTCCGGCGACCTCGAGCCCGATCATCAGCCCGACGCCGCGGGCCTCCTTAATAAGAGGGGACGAGAGACGGCGAAGCTCGGCCAGAAAATAGCTGCCCAGGGATGCGACGTGGCCGAGCCGGCCGTCATCCAGCAGCCGGAGGGTCTCCTTGATGCCGGCGCAAGCCAGCGGGTTGCCGCCGAAGGTCGAGGTGTGGGACCCGCGCGGAATTTTCTGCGCCACCGCCTCCGAGACGAGGGCGGCGCCGACAGGAATCCCGCCGGCCAGGCCCTTGCCCAGGGTGACGATATCATGCGTCAGGCCCTCGGCCTGCGACCGAAGGAACAGGCCGGTCCGGCCGGCGCCCGTCTGGACCTCGTCCAGGATGAGGAGCGCCCCGGCTTTGCGACAGAGGCTGGCCGCCTCCCGGAGGAACCCCTCCGGCGCCGGGCGGACGCCGCTTTCTCCCTGGATCGGTTCGACGATCAGGCCGGCGGTCTCGCCGTCGAGCGTCCGCTCGAGGGTTTTGAGGTCGCCGTAGCCGACGAACCGGAAATCCCAGACCAGCGGCTCGAATGGCTTCCTGTATTTTTCTCCGTCCGTCGCCGACAAGGCGCCCAGCGTCTTGCCGTGATAGCCGCCGCGGCAGGCGATGAACTTTTTCCGGCCGGTGGCCAGGGCGGCGAACTTCAGGGCGGCCTCGTTGGCCTCGGCCCCCGAGTTAGCAAAGTAAACCCGGGCCAGCCCGCCGGCGCAGCGCCCGATGAGCGCCTGCGCGGCCTCGGCCCGTTCGTCGTTGGCGAAGCTTCCGTGGAGCGTCGTCAGCCGCACGACCTGCCGGGTGAGCGCCTCGGTGATCCGCGGATGACCGTACCCGAAGATATTGACGCCGTAGTTGGTCATGGCGTCGAGGTAGCGAGAGCCGAAGACATCCTTGAGATAAACTCCGTCCCCCTCCGCAAAGGCGATGCCCCTGTTAGGGAAGGTCTGGACCAGGTATTTTTTCTGAAGAAGTCCGTAGTCTTTCATCGCCCACGGCTCTCTTCAGCAGATGACCGTTCCCAGGCCGTCAAGGGCATCTTTAAGGGGGCGCTCCCGGCGGCCGTCCCCGAAGTAGACTTCCTTTGCGCCTCCCTCGAAGGCGCGCTTGACGCCCAGGAGCTTTTTTTTCATCCGGTCCTCGGCGAAGCCCATGAACTCGTCGAGCGAGGCCCGCGGGATCCGGTGGATGATCGTTTCGGGCCGTTCCGGGTCCTTGAGCAACCCCGGCGCCTCGAACAGAAAGACCAGGCGTTCGATCCCCATCTGCTCGGCCAGGACCGCGGCCGCCGTGTCGTTGTCGGTGTTGACGATGTCTCCTTCGTCAGTGATCGCCGGCGCCGAGACGACCGGGACGTAGCCGCCGTCGATGAGCAACCGGAGCAGCCCGGCGTTGACCTTGTCCACCCGGCCTGTCAGGTTGTTGCGGAGCAGCTTGGTCTTGCCGTTCTCGCGCACCAGCAGGTCTTTCTTGGCCGTCGCCTGCCAGAGCCGGCCATCCACGCCGCACAGGCCGACGGCATTGACGCCGCCGCGTATGAACCGGGCGACGATCCGCTTGTTGGCGACCCCGGGGTAGGCCATCAGGAACACTTCCAGGGCTTCCTCATCGGTATAGACGCTCGACACGCCCGAGGGCGAGACGACCTTCCTGACCGGGATGCCCAGCCGGGCGGCGAGCGCATCCCGCAGGGCGTGGGCGCCGTGGACGACGATGACCGGCTCGGCCTCCCGGACCGCGGCGATGTCCGCGGCCAGGCCGGCCCAGTTGACGGCCTCGCCGCCGCCCACTTTGACCAGGATCATCTTTCCTCCCAGCCCAGCCCCTGCTCGAACCTCCGGACGTCATCCTCGTCCGTCTTTCCCGACAGGACCGTCCCGATGATCAGGTTCCGCCGGTTCCCGACGACGGCGGGGGAGAGGAGCTCGTATTTCTGCGGGCCAAACCGGATGATGGCGTCGAGGTGGATGCCCGCTTTATGGGCGAAACCGTTGGTCGGGTTGGTGATCAGGTGCGGCGGCATCTCCATGCCGCAGATCCGGGAGATGTATCTTTCGGCGGGCGTCAGCCACTTGAGGTCGTAGCGTGCGCCGACCCGCTCGTCGATGACGTAGAGGTTGGCCAGGATGCTGCTCAGCGCCGTGATCCCCGTCCGCTCGCCGATTCCCAGGAGGGAGGCGCTCACGTAATTGGCGCCGGCCCGGACAGCCGCCAGCGCGTTGCTCACGGCATGGCCGAGATCATTGTGGAAGTGGACCTCGATGTCGACGCTCAGTCGGCGGCGGAGGTCGCGGATCCCGGCGGCCGCCTCCCACGGGAGCGTTTTTCCGAGAGTGTCGGCGGCGGCCACGCGGTCGACGCCGCAGGACTCGGCCAATCCGTAGATGGCGTGGATCCTCTTTTTATCCTGGCCGAAGAAGTCCTCGACCCCCACCCGGACCTCCGCCGAACGCTCCTTGGCGAGCCCGATGCTGCGGCCCAGTCTCTCGAGATACGTCTCGAAGGTGAGCCCCATCCCCGCCAGCCTCTCGATATCGACCGTGCACAGGATGTTGACCCCGTCGGCGCCGCAGTCGAGGGCCCGGCCGATGTCTCCGTCATGGTTCCGGACGTGAGAGAGGATCTTGGGTCCCCCGGGGCGCCGCCGCCGGACCAGGGCCTCGATCATCTCCCGGACCTCGGTCCGGGCCGGGTTGCCGACCTCGACGTAATCGACGCCGATCTTGTCGAGGTACCCCAGGATCTTCGCCTGCTCTCGGGCCGTGAAGTCGGCCTTCGAGAACTGGAACCCCTCGCGCAGCGTGGAGTCGATCACGCCCTTGAAGGAGCTCAGCATTCGGGTTGGGTCTTTCATGATCACACCGGGTGGAGGCCCGGGAACTCGAGCCCCGCGGTTTCGGGGAAACCGCACATCAGGTTGAGGCACTGGACGGCGTTCCCGGACGTCCCCTTGACGAGGTTATCGATGGCGCCCAGCATGACCAGGCGCGAGGAATCACGCTCTTTCTCGAAACCGATTTCGCAGAAGTTCGTGCCCTGAAGGATCTTGGGCTCGGGATAGCGGTAGAGTCCCTGGGCCTGCTTGACGATCCGGACGAACGGCCGGCCCGTGTACTCGGCCCGGAGCGCCGCCCAGACGTCCTTGTCCTTGAGGCCGCCGTCCTTGGCGTGCGTGTGGATGGTCACCAGGATGCCGCGCACGATCTCGATGGCGGTGGCCGAGATCTCGAGGCCCACCGGCTGCCCGAAGACGTCCAGCGCCCGGCCGATCTCGGCGGCGTGGCGGTGGCCGGTGGGCTTGTATGACCGGACGACGCCGGCGCGCTCGGGATGATGGGACGAGTCCGTCGGCGTGTGGCCGGCCTGGGAGCTTCCCATCTTGGCGTCGATGATGATCGGGCCTGTCTCTATCAGCTGATGCTTGATCAGGGGATAGAGGCACAGCAGCGAGACGATCGCCTCGCAGCCGGGGCCGGCGACGTACCGGGCCCGCCGGATCTCGTCGGCGTAGATCTCGGGCACGCCGTAGACGAACTGGGACAGCAGATGAGGGGCCGCATGTTCGGTCCCGTACCACTTTTTCCAGGCCTCGGCGCTGCCCAGCCGGAAGTCGGCCCCCAGGTCGATGATCCGCTCCGCCCTCTTCAGCCAGCCGTCCATGCCCCGCATGGATTCGCCGTTCGGCAGGCCGAGGAAAAGGACGTCGCAGGGCTCCACCTCTTCCGGCCGGCAGAAGCTGAGCGAGGTCAGCCCCCTGAGGTTGGGGTGGAGGACGGCCACGGGCTGCCCGGCGTGGCGCTGGCTCGTCACCTGCCGGACCCGGACGCCCGGGTGGAGGAGCAGGATCCGGAGCAGCTCGCCGCCCGCGTAACCCGAGCCCCCGACGATGGAGACATCCAGCGGCTGCGCGGTCACGACGTCCGTCCCTCGAGCCGGCCCAGGCAGTAGTCGATGACCGCGCCGGCGATGTTCACGCCCGTGGGCGCCTCCGAGTTCCGGAACTCCATGGTGTGATTGACCTCGTTCACCGACAGGCCGGCGCCGGTCTCGAAGACATCGACCGCCAGCAGCCCCCCGCCGACCGCCTCGGAGACGAGGGCGCAGAGCGAGCTGAGGTGCTCGTCGACCGTGCAGTTCCTGGCGACGCCGCCGCGGGCGGTGTTGGTGATCCAGTGCCCGGACTCGCGGTAGATCGCGCAGATCGTCCGGCCGCCCGCCACGAAGGCCCGGATGTCACGCCCCGGCTTGGCCACGAACTCCTGGAGATAGTAGGCTTTCTGCGGCGGCGTGCCCAGGACTTCCTTGTGTTCGAGGAGCGCTTCCAGGGCATCGCGGTCATTCACCTTGGCCAGGAGGCGCCCCCAGGAACCGAGCGGCGGCTTGAGAACGACGGGGAAACCGCCCAGCGCCGCGACGGCTTCCACGGCCTGCTCGGGCTCGAAGACGAGCGCGAACCGGGGCGTCGGGATGCCGGCGCGCTGGAGAAGGAGCGAGGTCAGGAACTTGTCCTGGCAGTTGCGGGCGACGGTCAGCGAGTTAACCACCGGCCGTCCGCAGGCCTCGATGAAGGCGGCGGCGTAGGTCCCCTTGACCGTCGATACCGACCGTTCCAGGGCGATGTCGAAATCCAGGGGGAACAGCCCCGGCCCGAAGACGGCGGTCCGGATGTCGACGAGCCGCAGGCCGACCTGTCTCGCCCGGGCCGCCTCGATGAGCAGTTTCTCTTCGGCGCGGATGGTCGAGTGAAGCAGGGCGATGGTCGGCATGGCGGGGACCGCGGGAGGCTGGGATGGATGCGTTATTCTCCCCAATCCTCCTCGATCAGGGGGGCTTCGCTCAGCCGGAGGTGCTGCCCGTCGAAGCCGTCGACGACGAGCGGCGACTGGCAGTCCGGGCAGGTCAGGATCTCCGTCTCTTCGACGCCGCCGGGCGGCGTGATGCCGGCGGCGCAGATGGGGCATTCGCCGCGGAGGGAATAAGCGAGCTGTTCGGTTGACATGGTTAACAATCCTCCGTTTCTCGGAAGTCGGTCATGGTCGTCATGTCCGTGGGTCATTATAGGGGCTTCGCGGCGGTGGTCAATTTTATAGCAAAAATTTACAAAAATAGTATTTCGTGTTAAATATTTAACATGCGCACCATCGCCGAGGCGCTGGCCGATATCCTCCGCCGGTCGCCCTATCTCGAAGAGGCCATGGGCCTGGGCCTGCTGAACCACTCCGCGCTGGCCCGCCATCTGAAGAAGGATGTCGAGCGCGAGGTCATGAAGAAGGTCAAGGACGGGGCGCTGATCGTCGCCCTGAACCGGCTGTCGCAGACCCTCCGGGGCCGGGACGCGCGGCCCCGCGGCCTGTTCCGGAAGGCCCCCGATCTGATCGTTCGGCTCAACCTGTTCGAGGTCACCACCGCGAACTCGGAGTCGCTCGCCCAGAAACAGAGGAAGCTTCTCGAGTCGGTCAGCCCGCGCTCGCCGTTTTTCGTCACCTTCACCCGGGGGATCAACGAGACGACGACCGTCGCCAGCCGGGAGCTCCGGGAGAGGGTGCTGGCCGCTTTCAAGGGCGAGACGCTGATCTCCCAGATCGGCGGCCTGGCCTCGGTCACGGTCATGCTGCCCAAGGGGACGGCCCTCATCCCCGGGGTCTACAGCTATATCCTGAAGGCGCTCGTTTGGGAGGGCATCAACGTCGTCGAGGTCGTCTCGACGCTCAACGAGTTCACCATCATCCTCGAAGATAAGAAGATCGACTCGGCGTTCGGCGTCATCAAACGGCTGTTTTAGGGACGCCGGGCGGCGCGGGCCTCAGGCCTGCCGGCCGCCCACGGTGAGCTCCGCCACCCGGAACGATGGGCTGTTCAGCCCGCCGCGAAGGTCGAGGTCGTCGGCCAGGCGGTCGATGCTCGCCAGGATCTCGAGCGTCGTCCCGCCCAGGGTCACCCCGTCGACCGGAAAGGCCCTTTCGCCGCCGCTGATCCAGAAGCCGCTGCAGCCGACCGAGAAGGCGCCGGTCGTGACGTCGGTGCCGGCCCCTCTCATGCCGGTCACGAGGAGCCCCTCCCGGATATCCTTCAGCAAGCCGGCGGCAGGTGTCCGGCCGTTGTCCGCAGCGATGCACAGGAACCCCGCCGACGGCCCGGACCGGTAGCCCAGCCGCCGCGCCGCGGTCTCCGTCTTGACCCCGGCCTTACGGGCCGTCTGGGAATCATAGAAAAACATCTTCAGGCGTCCCCGGTCGATGATCATTCTTTTCCGGGTGATGGCGCCCTCGCCGTCGAACGGCGCCGAGGCGATGAACCGCGGTCGCGTGGGGTCATCCTCCATGGAGATGAGCGGCGAGGCGATGTCCTGGCCGAGCATCTCCGTCATGAACGTCGTCTTCCGGAAGACGGAATCGCCGCTCAGGGCCGAGAGCACCCCCGACCAGAACGCGGGCGCCGCGTACCTGTCGAAAACGACCGGGACCCTCTTGGTCCCGACGGGCCTCGCCCCCAGCATTTCCAAGGCGCGGCGGGCCGCCGTCCTGGCCACCTCCTCGGCCGGAGCGAGCTCTTTGAAGAACCGCTTGCCGCTCGACCAGCCGCCGCCCTGCATGCCCAGGCCCTCGCCGGCGATGACGTAGGCCCCGAACGAGCAGCTCGTTTCCTTATAGATATAGGAGATGCCCTTGGAGTTGAATAGGCCGGCCTCGCGTTCGGCGTCGGAAAAAGACCCGCCCTCGGTGTTTTTGATCCGCTCGTCCTGGGCGATGGCGATCCTCTCCACTTCCCGCGCCAGGGCGATCTTCTTCTCGTCGGGGACGGCGGCGAGATCCGGGTCGAAGAGGTCGAGGTCGGGGACCGGCTGCGGCCCGAGGTCCGGCAGCCCCTGCCAGGGCTTGCCTTCCGTTATCTTCGCCAGCTCGACCGTCTTTTTCACCGCGTCCTCGAGCGACTCGGGGGAGAGGTCCGAGGTGGTGGAGAAACCGAGCTGCCGGTCGATGAAGACCCGCAGGCCCAGCCCCCGGGAAACCGACCGCTGAAGAGTTTCGACCTCGCCCCGCCTAACGCTGACATTGAATTCCCGCACGGTCTCGATGAAGGCCTCCGCCTCGTGGGCGCCGGCCTGCCGCGCCTTCCTGACGACGTCTTCCCCTGTCTTCTGGAAATCCACGTGTCTTCTCCCCTAGGCCTTCTGCCCGCCGACGGTGATCCTGTCGACCTTCATCGTCGGGTTGCCGAACCCGACGGGCTTCGACTGCCCGTCCTTGCCGCAGCCGCCCCCGCCCAGGACCTCGAGGTCGTCGGCCGCGAGCGAGATGTTCTTGAGGACGTCCTGACCGTTCCCCATCAGCATGATCCCTTTGAGGGGCCTGGTGATCCTGCCTCCCTCGATCAGGTAGCCCTCGGAGACGGAGAAAACGAACCGCCCGGTCGTGGGCATGACGTTGCCGCCGCCGATCTTGGCGATGTAGAGCCCCTTGTCCACCGACTTGAGGACGTCCTCGCGCTTCGCCTGTCCGGGCAGGAGGTAGGTGTTGGTCATCCGCGGGATGGGGAAGAACTGGTAGGATTCGCGGCGGCCGTTCCCCGTCGGCTTGGACTTCATCAGGCCGGCGTTCAGCCGGTCCTGGAGAAACCCGACGCACGCGCCCTTGTCGATGAGCAGGGTGCTCTGGCCGGGCGTTCCTTCATCGTCCACGCCGACCGACCCCCAGCCGCCCTTATAGGTCCCGTCGTCGACGAGTGATACGGCGGGCGAGCCGATCGTCTTCCCCCGCTGGTCCCAGAAGCACGAGGTCTTTTTCCTTATCCCGTCGGCCTCCAGGCTGTGGCCGATGGCCTCGTGGAAAAAGATCCCGCCGTAACCCGCGGCGACGACGACAGGAAATTCCCCGGCCGGCGCGTCCTCGGCGGGGAGCAACCGGACCGCCATCGCCGCCGCCGCGCGGCCGAACGCCTCGGCCAGGGCGGGGCTGAAGTGCTCGAAGCCCAAGGATCCGGCCCTGGACTCGTAGCCCGTGCTCCGGCGGCCGCCCTCCAGGGCCGCGCAGCTCACCCCGAACCGGGTGGAGGTCTGGGTGTCCTCGACCAGCAGCCCCTCGGAGTTGGCGATCAGGATCTTCTTCGTCGTGTCCGCGAAATAGACGCCGACCTGGGTGATCCTTTTGTCGTGGGCGCGGGCGGCGGCGTTGCCCCGCGTGAGCAGCTCGGCCTTGGCCTTGGCGGCGATCGTCTCGGGAGAGACCTTGACGAGGTCATACGAGGGAGGTGAGAAGCTCACCAGCTTTCGGGGCTTCTGCCGGACGTCGCCGGACGCGATCTTCGCCGCCGTCGTCGCCGCCTCTTTCAGCCGGGCGGGATCGAGCTCGGCCGAAAAAGCGTAGCCTGTCTTCTCCCCCTCGACGACGCGGAAGCCCACGCCCATGTCCAGGCCCCGGGTGGCGGAGGAGATCTTGTCCTCGTCGAGCGAGATGCTGTTGACGATGGTCCTCTCGTAATAGACCTCGGCGAACTCGCCGCCCCGGACCAGGCAGACCTCGAGCAGCCGGCTGAGGCTGTCGCGATCGAGGGGCGCCGGGTCAACCGCCCCGCCGGCCGTGAAGGCCTCGGTCTCCGCGGCGGACAGCTGCTTCGCCAGCGGATAGGAGATCGCCACCACCCCGGCGGTCATCCCCGTCCTTAAGAACATCCGCCTGCCTGGACACCGGTCGTATTGAAAACCGAACACTGTCTCCTCCCGAAAATTCATTGTCGTCTTGGTCGCTGATGGAAGTCAACTGACGGGTGGCTCTATGACGAATAGCGTGGTTAAGGCCGTATGTGGGAAGATGATCGGCGCCGGCGGCCTGGCTCCAGTTCGGGTTCTTAACGCCGTGCCCGAAACGCCCTTCTCGGCGGCTGCGTAACTCGCAAGGCTCGGACCGGGTCACTCGAGGGCACGCCACGATTTCGCCAGCGACGAAATCTTGCTCGATTCGAGCCTTCGCTCTCCCCTCGCTGCGCTCGGGGAACCGTGCCCGCTTCGGCTCTCATACGGCCCTCTTCGTGACGCCGGTCCTCGCCTGCCAAAGACATGGTGCCCTCGAAGAGCGTTCCGGGCAGGCTGAACCCTCTCATGTCGCTGCGTCCGCCGGCGCCGATCACCTTCCTTCTTGGATTGTGACCACACTTTTCGTCACAGAGCCCCGACGGGTGGCTCGTGACCCGGTCCGAGCCCTGAGAGCTGCCAAGCTGGGCGCTTTCCGAATGCCATGAATTTTCGTATAATCGCCTCTTCTTCCCAGGAGGTCGAATGAAATGAAACGCGCATTCGTCGGATTCTTCATGGTGCTGGCCTTCTTGTCCTCGGCCCTGGCGGCCGACGTCAGCCTGGACGTCAAGGAGCACGTTCTCTCGAACGGCATGAAGATCCTGATGATCCAGAAGCCCGGCGTGCCGCGGGTCGTCTGCCACATCTACTTCAAGGTCGGGTCGATCAACGAGCGCCCGGGCATCACGGGCATCGCCCATGTCCACGAGCACATGATGTTCAAGGGAACAAAGATGCTCGGCGTGACCGACTACGAGGCCGACGCGGCCATCGACCGGCAGATCGACGGGCTGATGGACCAGATCTACCGCGAAAAATTCTGGAAGGCCGACGGCGGCGATAAAGAAAAGATCGCCCAGCTGCAGAAGCAGGTCGATGAGCTGGTGGCCGCCGAGAAAAAGTACGTTATCAAAGACGAGCTCTGGGAGCTGTACATGAAGAACGGGGGCACGGGCCTCAACGCCTCCACCTCGAACGAGACGACGGGATACTATGTGACCCTGCCGACGAACAAGGTCGAGCTCCAGATGCTCCTCGAGTCCGACCGGATGATCAACGCCTATTTCCGCGAGTTCTACTCGGAAAAAGACGTCGTCATGGAAGAGCGGCGGCTGGAGGAGAACCGGCCCGGTTCGCTGTTCGACGAGCAGGTGACGGCGGCCTTCTATGCGGCCTCGCCCTATCACTGGGACGTTATCGGCTGGATGGACGACCTGCGCAAGTTCACCAAGCAGGACATGATCGATTTCCATAACACATACTATGTCCCGAACAACGCCGTGGCGATCTACGCCGGCGACTTCAACCCCGAGACGATCATCGGCCTGGCCGAGAAATACTTCGGCCGCATCCCCAAAGGGCCGGACCTCGAGCCCATCCGGACTCTGGAGCCTTCCCAGTACAGCGAAAAGAGGCTCTACGGGCAGGGCCCCGGGTCCACCCGGCTGCAGCTGATGTTCCATATTCCCCCGGACGGTGATCCTGATAATCCCGCGCTCCAGGTCCTGGCCGGCGCGCTCGGCTCGGCCGGCGGCTTCGGGTTCGGCATGCGCGGCGGGGGAGGGGGGGGCACCGGGCGCCTGAACAAGATCCTGGTCGAGGGGAAACAGGTGGCCGTCAACGCCTCGGCGTCGAGCCGCGCCCAGTGGTACGTCGGCGCCTTTCAGTTCAACGCCACGCCCCGGCTGGATAAGAAGGTCCGGCCGGAAGATCTGGAGACCGAGATCTGGGCGATCATCGACGACATCAAGAAGAACGGCGTGACGGACAACGAGATCCAGATGGCCAAGAACAAGCGCGAGTCCATGTTCCTCCGCGGCCTGCAGAGCCCGATGGGCCTGGCCTCGAGCGTCGGCCGGGCCGAGCTCAACCGGGGCTGGCGCGCCATGCTGACCGACATCCAGGACATCAAGAAGGTCACGAACGACGACATCAAGCGGGTCGCCGCCAAGTATTTCGCCAAGGACAACAGCCTGGCGGCCATCTACACGCGGCAGAGGGGAGAATAAGCGAGGAGAGCCATGATGAGAAGAAAACTAGCGCTGATCGTCGTCATGGTCGGCCTGGGCCTGACCGCGGGTTTTGCCCAGGTCGAGAAGCCGTCGGACCTGAAGTACCCCGCGCTCAAGTACGAACCGCCCGACCCCAAGGCTTTCCGGACCTCTTTCGCCAACGGCCTCCGCGGCTATGTGCAGGAGGACCACAGCCTGCCCCTGGTCAACCTCTCGGCGACCGTCAACTACGGACAGCTTTACGACGCCAAGGAAAAGGCCGGGCTGGGCCAGCTCCTGGGGGCGGCCCTGATCAAGGGTGGAACAAAATCGAAAGCCGGGAACGTCATCGAGGAGCGGATCGACTTTCTGGGAGGGTCGCTGAATTTCATGGTGGGCGAGCGGACCTCCACGCTGTCGCTGTTTGTCCCGGTCAAGGACTTTGATGAAGGGCTGGGACTTTTCTTTGACGTCCTGATGAGCCCCGAGTTCCGCGAGGACCCCGTCAAGCTGGCCCGGTCCAGGCTCGTCGAGGGGCTGAGGCAGGCGAACGACCAGCCCGGCTCCGTCCTGTCCCGGGAGTACGAACGGCTCCTTTACGGCGATGGTCCCCTGACCTGGGAGCCGACCCGCAAATCCTACGAGGGGATCACCGCGGCCGACCTCAAAGCGGTCCATGCCGGGTTCTTCTTCCCCAAGAATATCATCCTGGCGGCGGCCGGCGATTTCTCCAAGGCCGACCTGGTGAAGAAGGTCAACCGGCTCATCGGCCCCTGGAAAAACGGAAAGGCGAGCTTCCCGGCGTTTTCGAAGGCCTTCCCCGAGGTCGAGCCCGGAGTCTATTTCATCCAAAAAAAGATCAACCAGGGGTACATCAGCCTGGGCCACCTGGGGATCGAGGATACGAACCCCGACTACTACGCCGTCCAGGTGATGAACTTCATCCTGGGCGGGGGAAGCTTCACCTCACGAATCACGACCAAGGTCCGGTCGGACGAAGGGCTGGCCTATAACACGGGCAGCCGGTTCACCTACCGCTGGGGCTTTCCGGGCACGCTGTCCGGCTATGTCCAGACGAAATCGGCCACGGTGGGCTATGCCATCTCATTGATCCTCAAGGAATTCGATAGGATCCGGACCGAGCCCGTCTCGGCTGCCGAGCTGGCCACGGCGGTCGATTTCTATCTCGAGAGCTTTTCCGACAACTTCAGCTCCCCGATGACCGCGATGTCGAATTTCGTCACGCTGGACGTGCAGGGGAAGCCGATGGACACCTACAAGACCTACCGCGACAGGATCCGGCTCGTCACCAAGGACAGGGTGCTCGAGGTGGCTAAAAAATACGTCCATCCCGAGAGGGCGGCGATCATGATCGTCGGCGACTGGGAGCCGTGCAACCTGGGCGGTGATCAATTCCCGGGCCCGCTGGACAAGCTGGGCAAGGTCCACCGCGTCAGCCTGAAGGACCCGATGACGGGCGAGGAGCTCAAGGCGCAGTAAGCGCTACTTCTTGATCTGGAGCCCCAGTTCGTCGAGCTGCCTTTCGCTCACTTCCGAGGGCGACCCCGTGAGCAGGCAGAGGGCGCTTGTCGTCTTGGGGAAGGGGATGACCTCCCGGATGGATTCCTCGCCGGCGAGGAGCATGACGAGCCGATCGAACCCAAAGGCGATGCCGCCATGCGGCGGCGTCCCGTAGCCCAGGGCCTCGATGAAGTATCCGAACTTGTCGTCCGTCTCTTTCTCAGACAGCCCGAGGATCTTGAAGATCCGGCGCTGGAGCGCGAAGTCGTGGATCCGGACGGAGCCGCCGCCGATCTCGCAGCCGTTGAGGACGATGTCATAGGCCTTGGCCTTGGCGCGCAGCGGCTCGGTCTCGAGGAGCGGCAGGTCCTCGTCGCGGGGCGAGGTGAAGGGATGATGGACGGCGACGATCTTCCTCTCCTCATCGCTCCACTCGAAGAGCGGGAAGTCCGTCACCCAGGTGAAGGCCCAGCCTTTCTCGGCGCCGGCGCGCAGGAGCTCGAGACGGAGCGCGCCCAGCACCGGCAGGGCGACGGCCGGCTTGTCGGCGACGAGCAGGACCAGGTCTCCCTGCCCCGCTTCCATTCTTTCCCAGAGAAGCCCCGCCTCGGGCTCGCCGAGCTTGAGGGATGACTTGAATTCTGGCTGTTTCTTCAGCCAGATGATCCCCTTGGCGCCCAGGCACTTGGCCCGCTCGCCGATCTTGTCGAGTTGGCTCCTGGACAGGCCGGCGCCCCCGTCCACTCTCAGGCCTTTCAAAGCTCCGCCGGTCCCCAGGACCTGCCGGATGACCTCCGAGGACAGCTGGGCGCCCTCCGCGGTCAGGTCGACGATGCGGGCCTTGATCCTGAGGTCGGGCTTGTCGGTGCCGTAGCGGTCCATGCTTTCTTCATAAGTGAGGCGCGGGAAAGGCGTCTCCGGCCTTTCGCCGATGATCCCGAAGATGTCGGCCATCAGCCCGTCGGTGAGCATGTAGATATCTTCCCCGTCGATGAAGCTCATCTCGATATCGATCTGGGTGAATTCGGGCTGGCGGTCCGCCCGGAGGTCCTCGTCCCGGAAACACCGCGCCAGCTGAAAATAGCGGTCCACCCCGGAGATCATCAGCGTTTGCTTGAAGAGCTGGGGGGACTGGGGGAGGGCGTAGAACCGGCCCTTGTGGATCCGGCTCGGGACCAGATAGTCGCGGGCCCCCTCGGGTGTCGACTTGCCGAGAAAGGGGGTTTCGATCTCGAGAAATCCGCGGGCGCTCAGATGGTTCCTCGTATGCTGGGCCGCCTCGTGGCGGAGACGGAGCATCCTTTGCTTCGACGGCCGGCGGAGGTCGATATACCTATATTTCATCCTGAGGTCTTCGGAGGCCTGGGCGGGGTCGGCGACCTGGAACGGCGGGACCTTCGAGGTGTTGAACACCTTGAGCTCGCGCGCCTCGATCTCGACCTCGCCGGTCGCCATCTCCGCGTTGGCCGCCCCGGACGCCCGCCGGCGGACCATCCCCCTTATTCCGATAACGTACTCGGGGCGCACCTTTTTGGCGGCCTCGAGGAGCTCGGGATGCTCCGGGGAAAAGATCGCCTGGACGATCCCCTCGCGGTCCCGGAGGTCGATGAACAGGAGCCCGCCCATGTCCCGCTGGCGTTGGACCCAGCCCAGGAGCGTGATTTCGCGGCCGGCATCGTCAGGCCGGACGAGTCCCGCATAGACGGTCCTTTTCCACGGTTGCGCTGTGGTCGCAGTTGTGTCTGACATATCTTCCCTCCGGTTGTTCGGGCGCGGGCCGGTGCCGGCCGCTTCAGGATTCCGAGCGCCCGAGAATCCCCAGGAGCTCCTCTTTGCCGGCGTCCTGTTGGCTGCCCGTGGACAGGTTCTTGACCTGGAAGCGCCCGCTCCGGACCTCCTCGTCGCCCACGATGACCGCCCACGCCGCCAGGAGCTTGCTGGCCCGGGAGAGCTGGTTCTTGAGGCCGCGCCCCTTGTATTCGAGCAGGCATTCGATGCCGTTTTCCCTGAGGAACCGGGCCAGGCCCATGGCCAGGCTCTTGGCCTCGTCACCGAGATAGGCCAGGTAGACGATCCGGTGCGCCTCGGCCCGCAGACCGGCGACCGAGAGCAGCCTCTCCAGCCCGATGGCGAAGCCGATGGCGGGCATGTCCGGCCCGCCAAAATCCCTCATCAGGTCATCGTAACGACCGCCGCCCAGGACGGCGTTCTGGGCGCCCAGGCCGGTCGTCGCGACCTCGAAGGTGGTGCGCGTGTAATAGTCTATGCCCCTGACGAGGCGGGGTTCCACCCGATAGGGGATGCCGTAGAGGTCGAGGTGGGCCCTGAACCGGCGGAAGTGGTCTTCGCACTCGGGACAGAGGTAACCCGTGATCTCGGGGAACGAGCGGGCCAGCTCCCGGCAGGCCTCGACCTTGCAGTCGAAGATCCGGAGCGGGTTGGTCGCGGCCTTTCGCTGGCAATCGGGGCAGAGCGAGGGCTCGACGGCCGCCGCCGCCGCCCTGAGCTCCTGCAGATAGGCGGGCCGGCATTTCCGGTCCCCCACCGAATTGACCAGGATCTCGGTCCCCCGGACGCCGAGCGTCCCGAGAAGCCGGTCGGCCATCTCGATGATCTCGGCGTCGATGGCGGGGTCGCTCTCGCCGAAGACCTCGATGTCGATCTGGTGGAACTGGCGGTAGCGCCCCTTTTGGGGCCGGTCGTACCGGAACATCGGCCCGGCGTAATAAAACCGCAGCGGCTCGGGCTGGAGGTACAGCCGGTGCTCGATGATGGCGCGGGCAATCGAGGGCGTATACTCCGGCCGCAGCGTGATCGACCGGCCGCCCTTGTCGGTGAACGTGTACATTTCCTTGGTGACGATGTCCGAAGTCTGACCGGTCCCTTTCTCGAAAAGCTCGGTCGCCTCGAAGACGGGGGTTCTGATCTCTCGGTAACCGTAGAGCTCGAAGATGGTGCTGGCCGTCTTTTCGAGCTTTTGCCAGAGGCCGGACTCCGGGGGCAGGATGTCGTGGGTCCCCTTGACGGCCGAAACGGGCGCCTTGCCGGGCTTGTCGTCGCTCACTTCTCGGTAAAGACTCCCATGGCGCGGAACTTTTTGTACCTTTCTTCGAGCAGCTCGGCGGTGGGCTTCCCCTCGAGCTTCTTGAGCGCCTGGCTGATCTGCCGGTCGACGTTCTTGAAGGTCAGCTCGGGGTCGATGTGGGCGGCCCCGGGCGGCTCTATGATGATCTTGTCGATGATCCCCAGTCCCAGCAGGTCCTGGGAGCGGATCCGCAGGTTTTCGGCCGCCTGGGAGACGGCGCTCTGGTCTTTCCAGAGGATGGCGGCGCAGCCTTCCGGGGAGATGACCGAGTAGAAGGCGTATTCGAGCATCAGGACGACGTCGCCCACGCCCACGGCCAGCGCGCCGCCGCTGCCGCCCTCGCCGATGATGACGTTGACGATCGGCACCTTGATGCGGGACAGCTCACGGAGATTGTAGGCGATCGCCTCGGCCTGGCCGCGCTCCTCGGCGCCGACGCCGGGGTAGGCTCCGGGGGTGTCGATCAGGGTGACGATGGGCGCGCCGAACTTCTCGGCCGTCTTCATGACGCGAAGCGCTTTGCGGTAACCCTCCGGGTTGGGCTCGCCGAAATTCCGGGCGATCCGCTCGCGGGTGCTCCGGCCCTTCTGATGCCCGATGAAGGCCGTCGTCCTGCCCCTGTAGAATCCGAGGCCGGCGATGATGGCCGGGTCGTCCGCGAAACGCCGGTCCCCATGCATCTCCGTGAAATCCTCGACCAGGTTGGCGATATAATCCAGGGTGTAGGGACGCTGGGGGTGCCGGGCGATCTGGACGATCTGGGTGGCCGTCAACTGGGGGCTGATCCGGGCCCATTCCATCTCGATTTCCGCGCGCAGAGAAGCGATCTTCTCTTTTCTCAAGGGATCTTCGGAGAGCTCGAGCTCATCGATCTCCCGCCGGATGCCCAGGATGCCTTTTTCGAGTTGATAAAAATCTTCGGTTTCAGCCATGTCGGACCCGATTTCTTGCCAGCAGTCTAACGGGGCTATTCTAAGGGCTTACAGGGATTTATTCAAGCCGCAACGCTATTTGAGGCGCCGCTGGCGGACGACCTCGTAGAAGAAAACCGCGGCTGCGGCGGCCACGTTCAGGGAATTGACCCGGCCGAAAAGGGGGATGGACAGGAGCTTGTCGCATCGCTCTTTGGTGAGGCGGCGCAGGCCCCGGCCCTCGGAGCCGAGGACGATGCCGACGGGGACCGTGTAATCGAAGTCGAGCCAGCTTTCCGTGCGTCCCGCCTCGGCGCCCACCAGCCAGAGGCCGCGCTCCTTCAGGCCCGACATGGCCTGGGCGAGGTTCTTGACCCGGGCCACGGGAATATGCTCCGCGGCGCCGGCCGAGACCTCCATGACCGTTTCGGTCACGCCGGCCGAGTGGCGCTCGGGCAGGACCAGGCCGTCGGCCCCCGCCGCCTCCGCCGTCCGGATGATGGCCCCCAGGTTCTGCGGGTCCTCGATCTCATCCAGCAGGACGAGAAACGGCCTGTCCGTCCGGGCGAGGATGTCCTCGACAGGGACGAACTCCCTGGCGGCGAGGACCGCCACGGCGCCCTGGTGCCCCGGCGCCGTCTCGTCGAGCCCCGGCTTGGGCACAAAGACGAAGGGGATGCCCCGGTCCTTGGCCAGGCGGATGATCTCCCCGATCTTCCGGTCGCCCTTTTCCTTCTGGATGAAGATCTTCTGGACGCGGCCGGAGGAGCTGCGCAGGATCTCGATGATGGCGTTCAGCCGGCTGACCCTGTCCATCCAGCTCCTTCAGACCGCCGGCCCTCGGCCGTTCAGCCTACTGGTTCTGCATATCCTGCATGCTGAGCTTGTCTTTTTTGGTGTAGCCGGCGGGCACGGAGTAAACGGTGGCCGGGGCGGCCTTCTTGGAAATCTCGATCACCTCGGTGGTCGTCCGCATCTTCGTCCCCATCATCTCCATCGAGGTCTCGCTGGCGATCCAATAGCCCTTGACCTTCATCATCTCCTTGACGGAGGCGTCGTCGAGCCGCATCTGGGCTTTCATGACGTTCATGTACAGGTTCTGGAATTTCGCGACGTCGAAGGGAACGTCGGGCGAGGCCCAGACGGCCATCTTCATGGGCATCATCATCATGTTGATCGTGACGTCGTAGCCGGCGCACTTCCACTGGCCGATGGTCTTGGTCTGGCCGTTGGCGGCCGCGGTCACCGTCATCTTCATCATCTGCCCCATCATCTGGGCCAGCTGGGGGTCGAGCATCTTGGCGAAATCGAACGGCAGTCCCGATTCGATGTAGGTCTTATTCTTGTTGTTGATGATATCGATGATGTTCTTCTTGAGGTCGGCGATGATCGTGGTGTCGGGACTGATGAAGGCGAACTGGTCGTCGTTGAACCACTGCTCGGTGGTGTCGTCCTTGGCGGGCTGGTTCTTGCCCATCATGGCAAACGCGTCCGAGTGCGTCTTGGACTTGACGTAGACGTCGGCGCCGGCGGCGACGGCCAGGACGAGAAGAAGAGTGAAGACGGTCAGGGCTTTTTTCATGGATTCCTCCTTAAGATTCATTGCCACTGGTCTTATCGGGCGGGGTTATTATAGGGGAAACGCGTGCCGGCTTCAATCGGAGAGCTCAGACCGGGTCACTCGAGGGCACGCCGCGATTTTCCCTCCGAGGAAATCTCGCTCGATTCGAGCCTGCGCTCTCCCCTTCGCTTCGCTCGGGGATCCGTGGCCGCTCCGGCTCTCATACGGCCCTCTTCATGACGCCGGTCCTCGCCTTCTAATAAAAGGTGGGGCTACCCCCGCAGATTAAATCTGGTCCGGGGTCAGGTCGTCGTAGCACTCGAACGGGACGCCCAGCGCCTCGGCGACGGCCTTGAGGTCGGCCAGGTGATCCCCGCAGACCGTGATGGGGTGGTTGGAATTCACCGCCCATTCGATGCAGCCGCAGAGCTTGATGTACCAGTGGGGCCACTGCGGGTCGCAGCGCCGCGACCGCTCCTGCCATTCGACCTCGCTCGGGACGTCCGTGACGCCGCGGCCGGCCGCCAGATAGAGGCTGTGGTTCCGGTACGAGAAGCGGGCCCAGGTGACGACGCCCGGCTTCCGGACGACCACCGAGCAGGTTCCGCCGCCCTGCTTGAAATACATGGCGGGCTGCCGCGCCGACCAGGAACCTTCGAGGGAATCATGGCGGCCGCGTGCGAAAAAGGGCGCCAACGCCCCGGAATTGACGAACCAGTAGAGGCGCCGGCCGGGGTCCCAGTACCTGAGGTCGTTAAACCCGACGGGCTGTCCGCCGCTCACGAGCTTGAGGACCTGCATGGTGACGGCGGCCCCGTCATCCGCCTCGGTGGCCGCCACCACCGTCGTTCCGTCGGACTCCGGGCGGAGCCGGTTGTTGAGAAGCCCGAGCGAGAGGTCGGTTGCCGGATAGTGCTCGATCCAATCGAGCTGATCCTGGACGCCGACGAAATCCAGGCCGAAGCGCTCCTTGAGCTCGAGCAGGGCGAAGTAGACTTTCATCTGGAAGATGACCATCTCCCGCGTGAGGTGTTTTTTCGGGTCCGGGCCCAACCGGAGGTCCAGGCCGTTCCGGACGAGAAGATCGGCGGCCTTGGCGGCCCGGGTGTCGGGGACCTGTTCGGCCAGCCCGGCCAGGCGCAGGCCGTCGAACCCCTCCCGGGCGACGCCGAAATAGCGCAGGAAGTCCGCCTCGGAGACCTTGTTCCACATCTGCATGGACCTGGGGCCGACGGCGCCGTAGATCGAGCCGTTAAGACGGGCCTTGACCTTGGCGGCCTTCGCCCGGTTCGCCGGGCCGACCTCGACTTCGACCGCCGTCGGCCGGGAAGGTCGATAAGCGCCCTTGTTGAGGAAGGCGTCGACCGCTTCGGCATACTCGTCGTGGTCCTCGAACCGCTCGACGAACAGCCGGTCGGTGGCGATCCCGACATGGGCCGTTCCCGCGGCCGCCGCGAACAGGGCGACGTTCCCCGGAAAATCCCGGATGGCGCTCCCCAGGAGAAGCTTGGGGACCTCGGCCGGAAGCTGCCACATCGGGCTGACCGTGAAGTCGGGATAGGCCCAGCCGGCCATGAAATCGATGAAGCGTTCGCCCCGCGCCTTCTTGATGGTCTCCAAGCCCTCGGCCACGCTGGCGACAGGCCAGGCCGGGTTCAAAACATGGGCCTGCCAGCCGCATCTCCCGATGACCTTGATGAGCTCTTTGAGCTGCCGCGACGCCACCGGCCAGACGGCCCGGTTCGCGGCCTGGCGGCCGTCCAGGGGAATATAGATATCAACGACTTTATTCATGAAGCGCCTCCTTGAAGGCCGGTCCCGGACGGGAAATTACGATCGACATATAACAAAGGGGGGGAAGCGCTGTCAAGAAACGGTCGGGCCGTTTTTCCGTTGACAACCTCAGGGATATTCAGTAAAAGTAATCTCTCAGAAAGGGAATAAACCATGTTTGTGTGGGTCTTCCATCGCATTTCGGGTCTACTCCTCATCGTCCTCCTCGGCCTCAAGTTCTTCACCTCCTTTTTCTTGATGACGAAGGACCAGAAGCCGGATTGGGCGATCGTCCTCCACACCAACCCCCTGAGCGATACGCTGCTCATCGTCCTGGCCGTTTTCCACGGCCTCTACGGCCTGCGGACGATCATCATGGACCTGGGCGCCCGGCGCGAGAAGCTTCTCTTCCGGGTCTT
This sequence comes from Candidatus Aminicenantota bacterium, assembly GCA_963764885.1. Taxonomy (GTDB): domain Bacteria; phylum Acidobacteriota; class Aminicenantia; order Aminicenantales; family UBA8522; genus CAVSCD01. The sequence goes on along the minus strand of CAVXUH010000007.1, from coordinate 504,983 downwards.
CACGGCGCTCGCCGTCGTCCTGAGCGCCGCCCTGCTCGCCGTCTATTACACCAGGAACTATTGATGCTCTCGCACGACGTCGTGATTGTCGGCGGCGGCCTGGCCGGCCTGATGGCGGCGCTGTCCGTCGACCCGCGGCTTTCCCTGGCCATCGTCTCCCGCGTCCATCCCCTGCGGTCGCACTCGGTGGCCGCCCAGGGGGGGATCAACGCGGCCCTGGGCAACAACCCCAAGGGCCGGGACGATAGCTGGGAAAAGCACGCTTACGACACCATCAAGGGCAGCGATTTCCTGGCCGACCAGGACGCCGCCGAGCTGATGTGCCGGCGGGCGGCTCCCGCTATCCTGGAGCTCGAACATCTGGGCGTTCCCTTCAGCCGGTTCCCGGGCGGCGTGATCGCCCAGCGGCCGTTCGGCGGAGCGGGCTTTCCACGGACGTGCTACGCGGCCGACCGGACGGGGCTCGTCATCCTTCACACTCTCTTCGAGCAGTCGGTGCGGCGCCAGGTCAAGTTCTACAACGAAGTCCTGGTGACCAAGCTCGTGGCGGAGAACGGCCGCCTGGCCGGGCTGACCCTCTTCGACCTGGCAACGGGCGAGATCCTGCCGGTGCGGGCGCGGGCGGTCATCTTCGCCACGGGCGGCTACGGCCGGGTCTATCTCAGGACGACGAATGCCTACATCAACCACGGCAGCGGCATCGGGATGGCCTACCGGGCCGGCGTGCCTGTCAAGGACCTGGAGTTCGTGCAGTTCCATCCGACGGCCATCTACCCGAAAAATATCCTGATCAGCGAGGCGGCGCGAGGGGAGGGGGGCTATCTCATCGATAACCAGGGACGGCGGTTCATGGCGGACTACGCGCCGACGGCCATGGAGCTTGCCCCGCGGGACATCGTCGCCCGGGCCATCCAGACGGAAATCGACAAGGGCAACGGGTTCGAGCACGAGTACGTCCACCTCGACCTCCGCCATCTGGGCGAGAAGAAGATCAACAAGCGGCTGCCCTCAATCCGGGAGATCTGCATCAAGTTCGCGGGCGTCGATCCCATCCGTGATCCCATCCCCATCCAGCCGGCGCAGCATTACTCGATGGGCGGGATCGACGTCGACGAGCTGGGCGCAACGTCGCTCCCGGGGTTCTACGCGGCGGGCGAATGTGCCTGCGTGAGCGTCCACGGAGCCAACCGTCTGGGCGGGAATTCCCTCCTGGACACGGTCGTGTTCGGGAAGATCGCGGGCCAGTCGGCGTCCGCGTTCGTCCAGGGTTCCCGGGAGCGGGCCGGCGACGAAAAGACGCTCACGGACGAGGCGGCGGCCGAGAAGGCCAAGGTCGGGGGCTGGCTCGCCCGCTCGCAGGGGTTTCGCGCCCACCACCTGCTCAATAATCTCAAGGTCATCATGTCCGAGAAAGTCGGCCTGTTCCGGACACGGCGGCAGCTCGAGGAGGCCCTGGCGGCCATCCGCGAGATCCGGGAGGATTACGCGCGGGCGTTCGTCTCCGGCGCCTGCCTCCGGTACAGCCAGGCGATCGTCAACCTCATCGAGTTCGGGTACATGGTCGACCTGACCGAGGTCATCACCCTGGGGGCGCTCCGGCGGGAGGAGACCCGGGGGTCGCACTACCGCCTGGACTTCGCCCAGAGGAATGACCGGGATTGGCTCAAGCACACCCTGGTGTCGCTCCGCGACGGCCGGCCGGCCGTCGATTATCGCGATGTCCGGGTCACCAAGTATCAGCCCGAGGCGAGAAAATACTGACATGATGTACACCTTCCGGATCCTGCGGTTCGATCCCCTCGGGGACAGGCGGCCCTACTTCCAGGAATTCGCTTACGAGACCAACGAGAAGAAATCCATCCTGGAAGCGCTCATGGACATCCGCAACGACCAGGACTGCTCGCTGTCCTTCCGGTACAGCTGCCGCGAGGCCGTCTGCGGGTCGTGCGGCCTGGTGATCAACGGGAAGTTCGACCTGGCCTGCCGGACGATGCTCGAGTCGCTGGGGTCGACGCTCGTCGTCATCGAGCCCCTGCCCAACCTCGAGATCCAGAAGGACCTGATCGTGGACATGGAGCCGTTCTGGCGGGCGCTCTATTCCGTCGAGCCGTACCTTCAGCCGGCCGGGGAGCGCCCCGAACAGGGTTACCGGATCGACGACCGCGTGATGGAAAAGATCGACCAGTACGTCAACTGCATCCTGTGCGGGCTGTGCTACAGCGCCTGCCCGGTGGTTTCGCGCGACGAACGGTATATCGGCGCCGCCGCCCTCGCCAAGCTCTACCGGTTCATCAAGGACCCGAGGGATAAGAGGGGACACAAGAGGTGGTTCCGCGTCAACACCGAGGCCGGCGCCTGGGGATGCGATACCGTCTTCCGGTGCAACGAGGTTTGTCCGCGGTACGTGCGGCCGGCGGACGGCATCGAAGGGGTCAGGCGGGCGCTCGTGGGCGCCAGGATCACCAGGTTTTTCAAGGGACGGGAATGAGGCTCAAGCACTCGCTGTTCACCCGCCGGCAGTTCCTCGACAGGCTGCTCGGCGGCTGGCTGGCCGCTCTGTCTCTCTCTTTTCTCTATCCGGTCCTGAAGTTCGTCTTCCGGCCGACGCCGGAGCCCGATCAGGTGCTCCTGCCTTTGACCGAGTACGCGGGCATGGCGGCCGGCGAAATCAGGAAATTTGCCTGGGGGACAAAACCCGCGTTCCTGAGAAAGCTGGCGGAGGGAGGCTTCCAGGCCTATGTCGGCGTCTGCACCCACCTCGACTGCAATATCGCCTGGCTTCCAGCCCAGAACAAGTTTTTTTGCGCCTGTCACGAAGGCTGGTACGATGCGGACGGCGTCAACATCGCCGGCCCGCCGCCCAAGCCGCTCCGGCGGCTGGCGGCCGCAGAGGAGGGAGAGAACCTGGTGATCAGACCCGAGGCTGCCGCATGAGCCTGCCGGGCGCCGGGCGAAAGCTATGGGCATGGCTCGAGAAGCGCCTGGGGACCCGCGCGGTCGTCGATTTCCTGAGGCACAAGCCGATCCCCCGGAACAAACACACCGCCTGGATGTATACGGGCAGCGTCATCCTCCTCTTTTTGGGCATCCAGGTCGTTACCGGCATCCTGCTCGCTTTCTACTACAAGCCGACGCTCGACGCCGCGAACCGGAGCGTCGGCGAGATCATGACCAAGGTGCCGTTGGGCTGGATCATCCGTTCGGTCCATTCCTGGTCGGCGACCTTCATGATCGCCGCCGTGTTCGTCCACATGCTCAGCCTGTGGATGGTCAAGTCCTACCGGCGGCCGCGCGAGCTGACCTGGATGAGCGGCGCGGTCCTGCTGGCGATCACGCTCGCTTTCGGGTTCACGGGCTACCTCCTCCCCTGGGACGCGCTGTCGCTGGCCGCGACCAAGGTCGGCACCGACATCCCGGGCACGATCCCCGTCGTGGGAGCCTGGGTGACGAAGTTCCTGCGGGGCGGCGAGGACATTTCGGGCGACACGCTCAGCCGGTTTTTCAGCTTCCACGTATCCGTGCTGCCCCTCCTGGTGCTGGCCCTGATCGGCGTCCACCTCTTCTTGATCCAGAAGCTGGGGATGAGCCTGCCGCTGGGAGCAGACGAAAAGGAAGAGGCGGAGCGGTCGATTCCCTTCTGGCCGAATTTTGTCTACCGGGAGGCGATCGTCTGGTCCGGGCTCGTCGGGGTCCTGGTGACCGCGGCCGTGATTTTGCCGCCGTCGCTCGGCCAGGCGGCGGACCTGATGGCGCCGGCGCCGGAAGGGATCACCCCGGAGTGGTACTTCCTGTTCCTCTTCCAGACCCTGAAGATATTTCCGGCCAAAATGCTCATCGTGAGCGGCGAGACGGTGGCGGTCGCCCTGATGTCCATCGGGGCCGCGCTGCTCTTTTTCCTGCCGCTCATCGACAACCGGCCGACCGAAAGAAAAGGCAAGGTCATCGGCTGGGCGGCGGTGGCGTTCATCGCCTATGCCGTGGCCATGAGCATCTGGAGCCTGACCGGAGCCAAGGCCCAGCCCGAAAGTGTCGTTCCTGCCCCGGCGAACATCAGGGAGGGCACGGCCATCTATTTTTTTATCGGCTGGATGTGGCTGTCGATCGGCGTCATCGTCTATCTTCTCCGGTTGAAGATCAGAGAGGCGGACCGCCTGCACTCTTCAAGATACTATTCTCCCGACAAGAATTAGCGGGCGGTCCCCGATAGCGCTAGTGTCCCGTCTCGTAAGTCCCTTTCCGAAGTCCTATGTATAGACGGGACACTTCCAGGGGGGAGTCAAGCTCCCCCCTCGGCGTTTCGTTTCACTCCACTGACCCCCTGAGGGGAACGACGCCGTCCCCCTCAAAACTCCCCCGCGGTGATGCGTCTCCGTCGCACTTTGAGAATGCCAAGTTATTTACGAGACGCACCACTATTTGAGCTGGAAGGTGACGGTCACCGTGAAAATGACGCCCCGCGGCCGGCCGTTGATGATCATCGGTTCGTAGACCCACTGCCTTACGGCGTCGACGGCCGACTGGTCGAGCAGGGGGATGGATTTCAGCACCTTGACGTTCAGGACGCGCCCGTAGATGTCCGTCGTCGCTTCGAGGATGACGATGCCCTGGACCCTGGCGGCGGCGGCGATCTCGGGATAGACCGGCTCGACCCGCTTGACGAGCTTCGGGGGCCGAACGTCGCCCACCGCCCGGACCGGCGCCTCGGCCTCGCCGACGACGCCGCCCAGCACGCCTCCGACGACGCCACCGAGCACGCCGCCAACGACACCGCCCTCCACTCCGCCCTCGACGCCGCCCTCGACCCCGAAATCGGAGATCCGCTCTTCGGCGATCTCCTCGGGGATCTCGACGGGGGCGACCAGGCGGCCCGCTTCGATCGGCTGCTGGGCCTGCACCGGTTTGATCCGGGTCTTGGTCTGGGAGCTCGAGCGCTTCTTGGCCGGCGGCGGGGGCGGAGGCGGCGGCGGGGGAGGGGGAGCGAGAAAGGCGCTGTAGACTTGGACCGGGGGCACGGTGCCGGGGTTGATGAGGGGGCTGATAAGCAGGACGAGCGCGACGATCGCGTGGGCGGCGAACGAGAGCGGCAGCACGACGGCCTTGAGCCCAAGGCTTTTCGGGGGCACGATGAAAGAATCCTTGAACATGACGCCCTCCTTGGTCCGGACAGCCGGGCCGCCCGGCCCGACGGCCTGCCCAACCCGGCGGGGGAAAGTTTCCCAGTAGGCCGCTTCCCGGGGCGCAGGAGACATCGACCGGGCGAACTCGTCCAGCTTCTTAAGCAGGCCGAGCTCCTGCCGGCACTCCGGGCAGACCTTGAGATGTCCCCCGACGAGCAGTTTCTCCTTCTCCTCCAGCTCGTTGTCGAGGAAGGCCCCCAGGAGTTTCTGGATCTTCCGGTGGCTCATGAAGCACCCCGCAAGAAAGCGGCCATCTCCGTCTTGAGCTTTTTCCTGGCCCGGCTGAGCCGGGACATCACGGTGCCGGTGGGGATGTGAAGCGTCTGAGCGATCTCCGCATAGCTCAGGTTTTCAACGGCCCGGAGGGTGAAAATGACCTTTTGGTCGGCCGGCAGGGTCCGGAGCGCCTCCTTGAACTTCCCCTCCATCTCCTCCCTCTCCGCTATTTCCGGGGGCGATTCCTGCCGGGAGGACAGATGATTGGGACGGGTCAGGGTTTCCTCGTCGGCCAGGGGCAATTCCCTGTTCCGGCGCCTGAGGAAGTTGTAGGAGTTATTGAGCGCGATCTTCCGCACCCAGGGATAGAACTCGCGGCCGTCGATGAAGGTCGGCAGGGCCACGTAGGCCTTGATGAAGGTCTCTTGGGCGAGGTCATCGGCGGCCTGGTGCGCGCACGTTAGGCGATAACAAAGGGCGTAGATCAGCCTCTGATATTTCCTGACCAGAAGCTCGAAAGCGGTCATGTCTCCACCCTTGGCTCTTGAGATGATTTCCTGATCGGCAGCATCGGCGATCGGCCTCATGTGCTCCCATCCTTTATACAAGTTGGGCCGAAAAGTATTCCCGGCCCGCTTTTGGGCCTGTGCCGTGATGACTCTGATCAACGTTAGAGCAATTTGCATGCCAAGGCGCCGATCTTCATTTAAAGATAATATTATCAATTACATAAAATTATTGTGGCCTATCGGAATGCCCGGGCGCGCGGTGCGAGCGTAAATATAGTTTACTGGAGACGGCTACCAGCCCGGCGTCCGTCAGAGCGTTCGGGCGGCACATCATAATTTACTTAATTCCCTAATTTGCCGATTAAATTTAGTTTATTACGTATGCTGTCCCCCTGATTTACCCGCTAATTATTCCGCTTATCGCAGGCCCATACGCAACGTGTGACTCCGCCGGCCGACTGTGCTAAATTCGGCTCATGGCAACATCCCGGCTTACGCCCCGCCAGAGGATCGAGCGCCTGCTCGAGGGGAAAACCGCCGACCGCGTCCCGTTCTGTCCGGCTGTCTACGAGCACAAGGCCGCGCTCATCGGCGTCCGGCCTTCGGAGATGTGCCGCGACGCGGACCTCTTCGAGAAGGCGCTCAGTCCGCGAGGTCGAAGTCTACGACCCCGATATGCTCGTCGTGGGCTGTGACGTCTATAACGTAGAGGCGGAAGCCGCCGGCTGCGAAGTGCTGTATCCGGATTCGACCGGCGTGCCGGCCGTCCGGACGAGGGCGCTCGAGGCGGGAGCGGACATCTCGGTCCTTGCGGCGCCGGACCCGTCGAGGGACGGCCGGATGCCCCTTCACCTCGAGGTCGGGCGGCGCATCCAGGCCCGGTTCGGCCACGAGCGGATCGTCCGCGGCGCCCTCACCGCCCCGTTCTCCATGGCCGCCGAGCTCGCCGGTCCCGAGGAGCTCCTGATCGCCCTGCTCGACCGGCCGGCCTGGGTGGGGGAGCTCCTGCGCTTTGCCGCCGGCGTCTGCAAGTCCTATGGCCGGGCCTTCGCCGACCGCGGGCTGGGCGTCATCCTCTTCGATTCCCACGCCTCGCCCCCCATGACCTATCCGGAGATCTATCGGAAGATCATCCTGCCGCCGACGGCCGAGGTCATCCGCTACTTTCGTCACGACCTCGGCATACCCCTTGTTCCATATATCATGGGCGGCGACACGGGCCCGCTGCTGGAGGATATCGTCGGGACGGGGACAAACAACATCCTCTGCGACTACACCGCCGACCTTGGCATCTTCGTCCAGAGACTCAAGGATGAGCCGGTGCTCCTTCGGGCGAATATCAGCCCGGCCCTGCTAGTTGCGCAGCCGGTCGAGGCCATCCGGTCGAAAGTTCGCGAGGTCGTAGCGGCGGGCCGGGTGCACCCGCGCTTCCTGATGGGGACGGGCATCCTGCCCTACGACATCCCGCCGGAGAAGGTGCTCGCCGTCAGAGAAACACTCGAAGAAGTGCGATAAACGCGCCTTCCGCATCGTCCAATATCTTGCGTGCGCCCATGTCAAAACCCGAATTTCCCGCCCAGGACGACGGCCTCATCGGCCACCGGAGCCGCCTGCGCCAGAAATTCCTGAAGGCCGGCCTGGACGGCTTCCTGGATTACGAGATCGTCGAGCTCCTACTCGACCCTGGGGACGCCGCGCCGGGATTGCAAAGAGCAGGCCAAACAGGCGCTGCGCGAATTCAGGACCCTGGGCGGGGTGCTCGAGGCCAGCCCGCACGACCTCCAGCGCATCCGGGGGATCGGGCCCCACAACGTGTTCGGCCTGCGCTTCGTCCAGGAGGTGTCCCGGCGTTTCCTCCGCGAGAAGATGATGAGCCGGGCCTTCTGCCGCTCCTCGCGCGAGGTCTTCGACTATCTCTATCATTCCCTGCGCGACCTGAAGAAGGAGAAATTCAAGGTGCTTTTCCTCGACGCCAAGAACCAGATCCTGGAAGAAAAGACGTTGTTCGAGGGTACGGTGGACTCGAGCGCGGTTTATCCGCGGGAGATCATCCGGGACGCGCTGAGGTACGAGGCCTCGTCGCTCGTTTTCGTCCACAACCACCCCTCGGGCGATCCGGAACCGTCGCTTTGCGATAAGGAAATCACCAAGGACCTGGTCTTTGCCGCCCGGGTGATGCAGCTCAAGGTCCTCGACCACATCGTCATCGGCAACAACTGCTATTTCAGCTTCGCCGACCAGGGATTGATCGAGGAGTACGAATTCCAGTGTTCCCACGCCGGCTGATCCCTCCCGTTATGTCCCGAATGAGGATTGTGCCCGGGCGGCATTGAGGATAGACTTATGGCAACGGAGGTGGAGATGCCCGACACTAACAAAAGTACGGCCGGCCCCAAGCCGAAGCCGATCGAGGAAATCGCCGCCCGCGCCGGGATCTCCCAGGGGCGCCTGGAGAAATACGGCGAATATAAGGCCAAGATCCTGTGGCCCCAGCCCGTCAGGGACCTGCCGATCAAAGGCAAGCTGATCATGGTCACGGCCATGACCCCCACCCCCGCGGGCGAGGGCAAGACGACGACCGCCATCGGGCTGGCGGACGCCTTCAGCCTCCTGGGCAAGCGCTCCATCGCCGCCCTGCGCCAGCCCTCGCTGGGCCCGGTCTTCGGAATGAAGGGCGGGGCGACCGGCGGCGGCCGCGCCCGGGTCATCCCCAGCGAAGACATCAACCTCCATTTCACCGGCGACATGCACGCGATCACGGCGGCCCACAACCTGCTGGCGGCCATGGTGGACAACCGCCTGCATTTCGAGGGCGTCTGCGGCCTGATCGACCTCCGGGCGATCACCTGGAAGCGGGTGATGGACATGAACGACCGCGTCCTCCGCGACATCGTGGTGGGAATCGGCGGCCCTTTGCGCGGGATCGCCCGCGAAACCGGGTTCGACATCACGGCCGCCTCGGAGGTCATGGCCATCCTGTGCCTCTCCGCCGACCTGAAGGAGCTCAAGGAGAGGCTCGGGCGGATCGTGATCGGCTACGGGACCGGAGGCGCGCCGGTCCGCGCCGCCCATCTCAAAGCGGACGGGGCGATGGCCGCCCTGCTCAAGAACGCTTTGAAGCCGAACCTCGTCCAGACTCTGGAGGGAACGCCCGCGCTCATCCACGGCGGCCCGTTCGCCAACATCGCCCACGGCGCGAACTCGGTCATCGCCACCCGGCTGGGGCTGAGCCTGGCCGATTACGTCGTCACCGAGGCCGGGTTCGGTTCCGACCTCGGCGCCGAGAAATTCTTCGATATCGTCCTCCGCACCGACCACCTGCCGCCGCCCGCCGCCTGCGTCCTGGTGGCCACGCTCCGGGCGCTCAAGCTCCACGGCGGGGTGAAGCTCAAGGACGCCGCCGCTGAAAACATCTCCGCCCTGGAGCTGGGTTTCGACAACCTGAGAAAGCACATGGAGAACATCCGGCTCTACGGGGTCCCGTTCGTCGTCGCCCTCAACAGGTTTCCCCAGGACTCCGAGCCGGAAATCCGGAGGTTCTTCGAGCTCTGCCGGGCCGACGGCACGCGCGCCGCGCTCAGCGACGTCTACGGCCGGGGCGGCGCCGGAGGGGTGGACCTGGCCCGGGCCGTCATCGAGTCGATCGAGAGTGAGCCGCACAATTTTCAGTTCCTGTATGCGCTGGATATGCGGCTCGTCGAGAAGATCGAGGCCGTCGCCACGAAGATCTACGGCGCAGCCGGCATCGCCATGGAGGGAAAGACGCGGCGCAAGCTCAAGCAGCTGGAGGCCGACGGGTTCGGCGGGCTGCCCGTTTGCATCGCCAAGACGCAATATTCGCTGTCCGATGACGCCAAAGCGATCGGCCGACCGTCCGGGTTCACGCTGATCGTCACCGACGTTTCCGTGAGCGCCGGCGCCGGGTTCGTCGTCGTTTACTGCGGGAACATCATCACCATGCCGGGGCTGCCGGCCTCTCCGGCCGCCGAGTCCGTGGATATTGCGGACACGGGAGAGATCACCGGGCTCTCGTGAGCCGGCCCTGAGTGCGGCGCGCTTCCCATCTTCGCCCCTCCGCGGTAGCGAAGTTAATTGGATCAGTACTTTACCTTATCTTGTTTGTCCCGCCACTCGCGGAAAACCTCGAGGCACTCCCGACGGCCGAGAGGGCGCAGCTTGACGCCGCCCGCGCCCAGCCTGACCCGCATCTGGTCATAAAACACGTTGTCCCTGAACCCGATCTTCTCCGCGTCCCGCCGGGTGCAGCCGTAATAGACGCGCCCGATCCTCGCCCAGAGGATCGCCGCCAGGCACATCGGGCAGGGCTCGCAGGTCGTATAGAGTTCGCAGCCGGTCAAGGTCGAATGTCTTAAGCTTTGCCGAAGCCTTACGGATGGCCGTGATCTCGGCGTGAGCCGTCGGGTCGAAGGTCTTGATGACCTCGTTGTGCGCCCGGGCGACCAGTTTTCCTTCCCGGACGAGGACCGCGCCGAACGGCCCGCCATCGTTCTTCCTCACTCCGCCGAGGCCTCCACCGCGGCCAGTCGCATGAAATGAAGAGGCTCCGCTTCTCTTGCCGCTCGTGTTTTCCCGGCAGAAGGCTTGGAAGTCCCTCGGCTTTCAACCATAGGTGACATCTCCTCTGGACTCGCCCTCGTCCTTCGCGAATCGACCCGCGGCCGTCGTTATTCTATCCGGACTCTTCGCCCGAGACAATTCCCCCCGGGCGGGTCCGCGGCCCCTTGATTTCGCTGCCGAATCCCTCCACAATTAGACAGGGAAGGCCACCTTGAAAGGAGTCACCATGAAAAATCGCATCTTATTGTCCTGCCTGATGTTATGGATCGCCACGGCGGTTTGTCCGCCGGCGGCCATGCCCTCGACGGGAGCGGCCTCGAGCCTTGAACCGCCCGGATTTGCCGGCGAGACCACGATCGCCGGACACTGGGAGGGGGCGATCGAGATCCCCGGCACGCCGCTCGCCTTCGACATCGATTTCGCCGCCAAGGCCGATGGGACCTGGTCGGGCGATATCTCCATCCCGGCCCAGAACGCCACGGACCTGCTCCTGGACAAGATCGCCGTCGCGGGCAAGGACGTCTCGTTCGAGATCGCCGGGATCCCGGGAACCCCGGCCTTCAAGGGCGAGCTCAGCGATGATGCTCTAAAAATCGCAGGTCAGTTCACCCAGGGCGGCCTGACCTTTCCCTTCTCCATGACCCGCTCGGCGGCCCCTAAGGCGAAGGCCGCCCAAACCCTGGCCGCCTTCGACGGCGATTTCCCCGGGCGATTTACACCCCGGCCAGGCTTATGATACAAAACAAAGGTCACCACCACCCTCAGAAGGAGGACCAATGTGTGAAAAAAGGGACGTCTTCGTCGTCAGCGCGGCGCGTACCCCGATAGGGAGCTTCCTGGGAGCTCTCAAGGACCTGACCGCGCCCGAGCTCGGCGGGGTCGCCATCAAAGAGGCGCTGAAGCGGGCCAACCTCCAACCCGAGCAGGTCGAAGAAGTGATCATGGGGAATGTCGTCTCGGCTGGGGTCGGCCAGACCCCCGCCGGCCAGGCGGCGGTCAAGGGCGGCATCCCGTATAACGTCTCCTGCTTCACGGTCAACAAAGTCTGCGGGTCGGCGCTCAAGGCGGTAGCCCTGGCCGCCCAGGCGATCCAGCTCGAGGAAAAGGACGTTGTCGTCGCGGGTGGCATGGAGAGCATGAGCCGGGCGCCGCACCTGGCCTGGGGCCTGCGGGAGGGGGTCAAGTTCGGCGACGTGACCATCAAGGACTCGATGATCCTCGACGGGCTGTGGTGCGCTTTCGACAACATCCATATGGGGCTGACGGGCGAGGTCGTCGCCGAGAAATTCGGCGCCGGCCGAGAAGAGCAGGACCGGTATGCCGCCGCCAGCCACCAGAAAGCCGTCCACGCCATCGACCATGGCTACTTCAAGGATGAGATAGCGCCCGTCGCCGTCCCCCAACGGAAAGGCGACCCGGTCATCTTCGCGGTCGACGAAGGGCCCCGCCGGGACACGACCGCCGAGAAGCTGGCCCGGCTGCGGCCGGCCTTCAAGAAGGACGGGACGGTGACGGCCGGCAACGCCTCCAGCCTGAACGACGGCGGCGCCGCGGTCGTCGTGGCCTCGATGGACGGGATCAAGGCCCAGGGTCTCTCCCAGCCGTTCGCCCGGATCCTCGGTTGGACGACCCACGGCGTCGAGCCGGCGATGGTCATGTACGCGCCCAAGGGCGCCATCGAGAAGCTCCTGGCCAACCTGGGCTGGAAGACCGCGGACGTCGACCTCTTCGAGATCAACGAGGCCTTCTCGTCGCAGCTCATCGTCCTCATCAAGGAGCTGGGGCTCGACCCGGCCAGGGTGAACGTCCACGGAGGGGCCGTCGCCCTGGGGCATCCGATCGGTGCCAGCGGCGCCCGGATCCTCACGACGCTCATCTATGCCCTGAGGCATCGCGGCCTCAAGAAGGGCATCGCCTCTCTCTGCCTGGGCGGGGGAGACGCGGTGGCCATGGCTGTCGAACTGGTCTGATCGAATTCCGCATCAGTCAAGGAGGGGAATATGGATATCAAGACATTCGGCGTGGTGGGCGCCGGCACGATGGGCGGCGGCATCGCCCAGGTGGCCGCCACCGCAGGGTTTGACGTCCTTCTCCGCGATGTGTCTCCGCAGCTTCTGGACAGGTCCCTGAAGATCATGGACAAGAGCCTGTCCAAGCTCGCCGAAAAGGGCAAGATCAAGGAGGACAAGGCCGCGATCCTGGGCCGGATCAAGCCGACGACCGCACTCGGCGACTTCAAAGGTGTCGACTACGCGATCGAAGCCGTGTTCGAGGATTTCGAGGTCAAGAAAGGCGTTCTCCAGGAGCTGGACAAGATCATGGCGCCCGAGCTCATCATCACGACGAATACCTCGTCGATCTCGATCACCAGACTGGGAGCGGTCACGTCCCGGCCCGGCCGGTTCATGGGCATGCACTTCATGAACCCGGTCCCGCTCATGACCCTGGTGGAGCTGATCAAGGGAATCGCGACGACGCCCGAGACCTTCGCCGCGGTCAAGGAGCTGTCCGAAAAGATGGGCAAGGTCACCGCCGAGGCGAACGACTTCCCGGGCTTTATCGCCAACCGCGTCCTCATGCCCCTTATCAACGAGGCCATCTTCTGCCTGATGGAGGGCGTGGGCACGGCCGAGGCGATCGACACGGTGATGAAGCTCGGGATGAACCACCCCATGGGGCCGCTCGCGCTCGCCGACCTGATCGGGCTGGACGTCTGCCTGTATATCATGGGGGTTATTTACGACGGGTACGGGGACCCGAAGTACCGGCCCTGCCCGCTCCTCAAGAAGTACGTGGCGGCCGGCTACCTGGGGAGGAAGTCGGGGCGGGGGTTTTACTCCTACCCGCAGGCCTGAGCACGGCGCGTTCTCGCCGGTCTCGCGCACGGGCCTTCGAGTCCACTTCCCCGAACTTCCGAGCGCGGAGCGCGGTGGATTTTCCCCGTCCGTTCAAGTATTCTGATTTATAGCCGATTCATGATAAAATGATATTGATTCCTCCCGGCAGACGTCTTCTATGATGAGGAGGAAAGGATGGACAAGGTGAAAATCGAAGAAGCAGAAGTAAGACAGGCGTCCCGGAGCCGCGCCATCGAGGCCGCCGTTTCCCAGATCGAAAAGCAGTTCGGCAAGGGCTCCGTTATGAAGCTCGGGCAGAAGGAGGCGGCTGTCAGAATAGGGACGATCCCCACCGGCTCGATCGCCTTCGACCTGGCGCTCGGCATCGGCGGGTTCCCGCGCGGCCGCGTGGTCGAAGTCTACGGCCCGGAGGCGACCGGCAAGACCACCCTGGCCCTTCATGTCATCGCCGAGGCCCAGCGGCTGGGGGGCCAGGCGGCCTTCATCGACGCCGAGCACGCCCTCGACCCGATCTACGCGAGCTCGATCGGCGTGGACGTGGACAACCTCCTCATTTCGCAGCCCGACTACGGCGAGCAGGGGCTGGAGATCGCCGAGGTCCTGGTCCGCAGCGGCGCGGTGGACGTCATCGTCGTGGATTCGGTGGCGGCGCTCGTGCCCAAGGCCGAGCTCGAGGGCGAGATGGGCGATGCCCACATGGGTCTGCAGGCGCGCCTGATGTCCCAGGCCCTGCGCAAGCTCACGGCCATCGTCGCCCGGTCGAAGACCTGCTTCATCTTCGTCAATCAGCTGCGCGAGAAGATCGGCATCTTCATCGGCAACCCCGAGACGACGACGGGCGGCCGGGCCCTCAAGTTCTATTCGTCGCTGCGGGTCGACATCCGGCGCATCACCTCGCTCAAGGACGGCGACGCCGTCATCGGCAACCGGGTCAAGGTCAAGATCGTCAAGAACAAGATGGCCCCGCCCTTCCGCGACGCCGAGTTCGACATCATCTTCGGCCACGGCATCTCGAAAGAGGGCGACCTCGTCGACTGCGGCGTGAACTTCGGCCTGATCGAAAAGTCCGGCACCTGGTACTCCTTTAAGGGCGAGCGGATCGGGCAGGGGAGGGACAACGTCAAGAAGCTCCTCAAGGAGAACCCGGAGCTTGGCGACGGGTCTCGAGGCCGATATCCGCAGGAAGGCCGGGCTGAGCCACGACGCGAAGGAAGACAAAGAGAGGCAAAGAGGGCAAAGAGCCTAAAGACGCTAAGAAATAGGGTGCCGCGACAGCGGGACCCTAATCTCATAAGGGAGGGAACCGATATGGCGTACACAGCAAAAGACTATGCCAAGCTCCTTGGCATGGCGGGATTCAGCGACACGCTGCTCAAGAATCACTTCACGCTCTACCAGGGCTATGTGACCAACACGAACAAGGTCCTGGACGCGCTGGCCGCCCTTCTCAAAGACGGCAAAACCGCGACCCCGGAATTCGCCGAGCTCAAGAGACGGCTCGGCTGGGAATTCAACGGCATGCGCCTCCACGAGTACTACTTCGAAAACCTGGGGGGCAAGGCGGCACTCGACGCGAACGGCCCGCTGGCCAAGAAGATGATCGCCAGCTTCGGCAGCACCGAGGCCTGGGAGAAGGACTTCAAGGCCGTCGGCGCGATGCGCGGCATCGGCTGGGCGGTCCTCTACGAAGATGTCGCGAATGGCCAGCTCATCAATTTCTGGATCAACGAGCACGACACCGGCCACCCGGCCGGCTGCCGGCCCATCCTGATCATGGATGTCTTCGAGCACGCCTTCATGATCGACTACGGCCTGAAACGGGCCGATTACATCGAGGCCTTCTTCAAGAACATCGACTGGCAGGCCGCCGAAGCCAGACTGAAGTAGGGCGTCGCTTCTTGATCCAGCGGGAACGGGTCCGGCCCCTCAACAATGAAATCGAGCGCCGCCGGGATTTCGTTCTTTACTGGATGCAGGCGGCGCAGCGGGCCGAGGACAACCACGCCCTGGAGTATGCCGTCGACCTGGCGAACGACCGGGGACAACCGCTGGTCGCGTTTTTCGGGCTGACCGAGAGCTTTCCCGAGGCCAACGCCCGCCACTACGCCTTTATGCTCGAGGGCCTGGCGGAAACGGCCCGGTCGCTCGAAGGGCGCGGCGTGCGCTTCGCCATCGACGCTTACGTCCGCAAGCACGAGGTCAATCATGGCGAGATACTCTAACCGACGCTCCCGGAAGGCCGGGCTCCCGCCCGGGACGCTGATCCACGTGGGCGAAAAGAAATCCGACACGACGAAGATCAGCGTCATCGATTACGACGAGCACAGTTTCCAGCAGAAGGACGTCGAGAACGTCGAGGAGTGTTTCGTCTTCAAGGAAAAGGCCACCGTCACCTGGATCAACATCGACGGCGTCCACGACCCCGAGATCATCGGGCGCCTGGGCGAGTGCTACGGCATCCATTCCCTCATCCTCGAAGACATCATGACCACGGCCCAGCGTCCCAAGATGGAGGACATGGACGCCTATATCTACATCGTCCTGCGGATGCTGAGCTGCGCGAAGGGGAGCGACGAGGTGCAATCGGAGCAGGTGAGCCTGATCGTCGGCCCGAATTTTGTCATCTCGTTCCAGGAGAGCTCCAGCCCGGGGGATGTCTTCGACCCCGTGCGCGAGCGGATCCGGACGGGCAAGGGCCGGATCCGCAAGATGGGAGCGGATTTCCTGGCCTATTCGCTCGTCGACGCGATCGTCGACAACTACTTCGTCGTCCTCGAGAAGCAGGGTGAGCGGGTGGAGGTGCTGGAGGAGGAACTCGTGTCCGACCCCGGCCAGAAAACCCTCCACGACATCCACACCCTGAAGCGCGAGATGATCTATCTGCGCAAATCCGTCTGGCCGCTGCGCGAGGTCGTCAACGGGCTTCAGCGGGCGGAGTCGCCGCTGATCCAGCCGACGACCGGGATATTCCTGCGGGACGTCTACGATCACACGATCCAGGTCATCGACACCGTCGAGACCTACCGCGACATGCTCTCGGGCATGCTCGACATGTACCTTTCGAGCGTCAGCAACCGGATGAACCAGGTGATGAAGGTGCTGACCATCATCGCCACGATCTTCATTCCGTTGACGTTCATCGCGGGCGTTTACGGGATGAACTTCAAGTACATGCCCGAGCTCCAGTGGCGGTACGCTTACTTCGGCCTCTGGGGCATCATGATTACTGTCGGCATCGTCATGCTGATCCTGTTTAAAAAGAAGAAGTGGATCTAGTCGGACCCGAGGGCCCTTCGACAGATACGGGCGAGTCTTGAACTCGATTTAGCTCATGGGAGGAGGGAGGCGGCAAGCATGAAGCCCAAGATCATCGCGCTCATAGTCCTCATCGGTCTGCTCCTTGTCCTGATCATTCAGAACGCCCAGGAGGCCGTCTTCCGGGTCCTCTTCTGGCGGATCGCCATGCCCCAGATCGTCTTCGTGCCCCTGGCCGTCGTGCTGGGTTTTTTCTTGGGCTACTTCCTGGGCCGGAGCGACCGGAAGCGCAAAACAGGCGCTTAACGGGGACGTTCCCCAGCCCCAGAAGCGTCCCCATTTAGAGCGGACGGCCGACGGCCGTCAGGTAGAGGGCGCTTTCTTCTTCGCCGTCGACTCCGAGAAGCGAGTTGACTTCGTCGTCGTAGAGCGCCGCGATCTGGCAAGACCCGAGACCCAGAGCCACCGCCGCGAGCGCGACATTCTGGGCGATGTGGCCGGCGTCGAGATAGACGTACCGGTAGGCGCGCTCCGCATACTTCCAGGCCGCACGGGCGAAGACCGCCGTCCAGCAGAAAACGATCCCCGCACTGGCCAGGAAGTCCTGGTCCAGGGCGGCCTCGGCCAGACGGGCGCCGAAAGCGCCCTCTTTCAGAAGCTCGACGGTGTGGTCGCGGGATGAGTAGTGATAGATCCCCGATTCGAGCCCGTCGACATTCTGCACCGATAGGTAGGTCTCGACAGGGTACAGCGCGCCCGCCGACGGCGCCGCCCTGAACCCCCAGCTCACCGCCTCACGGGTGACGCCCTGCGCCGCCCAGAGGAGCTGCGATAGCTCGGCCAGATCAATCGGCTCGCGCGCGAAATCCCTGACGCTCCGCCTCACGCTCACCGCCTCCCAGATGGGCATCCCGTTCTCCAGGGCGGGCGGTTCGAGGCTGACCTGAGGCGCCTCGGGATAGGTTTTGACAGGCTCAGGCCGCGTCCGCCGGAGATGATACCCGCTCCCCAGCTTTCCGCGGACATACTTGGTCTCCTCCTGAAAGCGTTCACCGATCCCGGTTGCCATATCTACGCTCCTTCGGTCAGGTCCCGCGGCCCGCCACCCTTGGGGACGTTCCCCACCGCGGGGAACGTCCCCGTGTTTATTCTATCTGAACTTGACGGAATAAAGGTCGGCGTCTTTCATAGCGAAGCGGAGGCGCACCGGTTTGCCCTCCAGGCTCTTGAGCGATGCGCCGTCCTTCCACGGCACGACGAGCTCGATATCGTCGCCGTAGATCTCGGGAGCGTCCGCCAGCGCGAACCCCGGGACCGGATTCCCCGCCGCGTCCTGGACCTCGACGCGCACCGATCCGGCCGCCGAGGTGGAAAAGTTGATGACGAGACTGCTTCCCGAAAAAACCAGGGGCTTTGTCACCATCTCCCCGCCGCGGCTGTCGGCATGGACGGAAACGAAACCGTCCATCCTCAGCGTGTGGCGCCGCATCCTGGCGCCCTTGACGTAATAGCCCTCGCTCGAATAGAGCGAGATCTCGTCGGGGGCGCCCGGGAAGAACGACGCCGTCTGAACCAGGCCCCAGGCGATCATGTTGTTGCGGTTCACCCAGCGCTCCTGCTGCAGCCCCGGCCGGAGGAACGCCTCCGGCCATCTTTTCCAGTGGAGGCCGTCCCGGCTGGACATGAAGACGCCGTCTGATACCCCCGGCAGCTTGTGGCCGCCGACCTTCCGGTCCGGTACGAACCGCTTGGGGAAGCCGACGAGGATTTGGGGCGCCCGGAAATAGGGCGTGACGGCGTTCGTGTAGAGATGCTCCGCCGTCGCGTCGCCGTAATCCAGCCACTCGGGTTTCGTCCAATTGAGGAAATCCGCCGACGACCCGAACATGATGTCGCGGACCTGCTTGTTCTTGAAATCGCGGTGGAATTCCAGGTATTTCCCCCGGTCCGCGTCCCAGAACGCCAGGTTCTGGCTGTCGAACGGATAACCCGCCAGGATCGGCTCCGGGCGGAGCTGCGCCCAGCGGAGGCCGTCCGCCGACTTGAAGGCGTAGAGCTTATCGCCCTCGCTGGCCACCGCCTTGTACCGTTCGCCGGGCGGACAGGCGGGATTGCCGTCCTTGAACGGGGAGAAGTTATGGGCCCCGATGCCCTGCCAGACGATGTTGTTCCGTTTCGATCCGCCGAAGTCGAACAGGCCGAGCGCGGGCTTCTGGAACCGGAGCCCGTCCCGGCTCTCGGCGTAGCAGACGTTCTGGCCGCTGTGCTTTTCCGTGGCGGGGTCGTAGTCCGACCCGCGGTAATACATGCGGACGATGTCCCCGTCCCTGAACACCGTGACGTAGGTGCTCGTGTTCCCCTCCCAGGGCGCGTCGAAGACGACGGCGACATCCCGCGAAACCGGATGCTGGAGGCAGAGCCTCGTCCCGGCCATCCTCTCGATCAGGAAATCATCGACGAACAGCTCGAGCCGCGAACCGATATCGATTGCCTCCTCCGGTTCTCCCGCTATGGGCGCCGCTCCGCCGCGGCAGCCGGGAAAGCCGACGACGGCGAGAGCCAAGGCCACTAGAGAAAAGAGGGCCGTCAACCGAAAAGCAGGCTTGCTGTGCATCCGAATACCTCCCGATGACGTTCAGGCCCACGCCGATGCCCCGCGGCGGATGCCCGGCCGCCGCGGACGCTATTGTATTATTCCGCAGGGAGCGGAACAAGTCGGGCCGGGGCCTCACGCCCCTGTCGCCTGCAGACGAAATACCCACGGGCGGGCCGGTCCGCCGATCAACCCATGACGGCGGGCTTCCGCCTCCTCGGGACTCTGGGAGGATGCGCCGCCTTTGACATGCCCCCTTTTTTCTATGTATGCTCAACCCATCCCTCGCGGACCGTCATTGATGGACGGGTGGAGACGCGCTCATGAAAAAGACGTGGGCCGAAAAGCTGGCCGACAAGCCGAATCTGCCGAAGGTCCTCCGGCTCGAAAAAGGATTCCCGTGCTATAACGCCCTCCACAAGATGGGCGTCGAGGCCGGCGAGCCTGTCGTCCTCGCCAACCCCAGTGAAATCGTGGCGGTCATGGCGAAAGTTCCAAAGGGCCGGGTGGTCACGATCGTCGAAGTCTGCAAAAACCTGGCGGCGAAACATCGCGTCCGAGGCTGCTGCTCGCTGACGACCGGGATCTTCATCATGACCGCGGCCAACGCCGTCGAAGAGGCGGCGGCCGCCGGGAAAAAGCTGGCAATCCCATACTGGCGGACGCTCAAAGCGGACGGCTTTCTCAACGAGAAGTTCCCGGGCGGGTTGGAACGGCATAGACAGTTGCTGGAGAATGAAGGCCATAAGGTCCTGCCGCGGGGCCGGAAATATCAGGTCGCGGACTACGAAAAACGATTGTGGAAAACCTAACCCGCGCGGGGTCGCCGTCCCAGATGCCCCTTGGGCCCGTGAGGGAGACAACAGGTCTCGTAAGTTACGTCCCGATTATTCAAAAGTGAGGGATGGCCATGATTGAATTGCCGGAAGCTAAAAACATCGCGGGTCAGCTCAATAAGACGATATCCGTGAAGCGGATCGCCGGGGTGACGGCGGCGCACACCCCCCACAAGCTCGCCTGGTATTACGGGGACAGGGCGAAATATCCCTCACTCCTTATCGGCAGGGCGATCGGCCAAGCCGGCGCCTTCGGCGGCCTGGTCGAGATCGCCGTCGATGGCGCGAATATCCTGTTGGGCGAAGGAGTGACGATTCGTTTCCACGCCAAGAGCGAGCCGCGTCCTCCCCGGCACCAGCTCTTGATCGAATTCGCCGACGGGTCCGCGCTGACCGCCGCCGTCCAGATGTATGGCGGGATGGGAGCCTTCCTCAAGGGTGAGCTGGACAATCCTTATTACAAGGTTGCCAAAGAGAAACCGTCACCGTTCTCGCCGGCCTTCGACCGGAGCTACTTCGATGGCATCGTTTCCGCGCCGGAGTTCCAGAAGCTGAGTTTGAAAGCTTTGCTGGCGACCGAACAGAGGATCCCCGGGCTCGGCAACGGCGTTTTGCAGGACATCCTGTTCCAGGCCGGAATGCACCCGAAGAAGAAGGTCGGTACGCTGGCCGGCAAAGACAATGCTGTCCTGTTCAGCGCGGTGAAAAAGATCCTGGCCGCGATGGCGGCGCAGGGGGGCAGGGACACGGAGACGGACCTCTTCGGCCGGCCGGGAGCCTATAAGACAATACTCAGCCGGAATACGGCCGGAAAGCCATGCCCCGCCTGCAGAACGATCATTAAAAAAGAAGCCTATCTGGGCGGCAGCGTTTATTATTGCGAAACTTGCCAGCGCCTCTAGGGGAAGGCTATGGGGCGTTCCCCCAAGGAACAGCCTTGCGAGAGGCTTCCCGGCCGGACGGGGATGACGCCCCTAAGACCCCCGTATATATTGCCTGAGACACTTCCCCAGACTTTTATCTTAGATAGTACCCACCCTATGCCCTCCCTATACAGGTAGGGAAAAAGGTCAGTGTCTCAGAAAAGGTCGGAAGGGGGCCCGTCGGCCTTAGCCGATGGGGGAACCGACGGGACTGGTTCCCGGGGTGCCGGGGGGCTAGGGGCGCGTCCCCGTCCGGCCGGGCCCGCATTTGCATGGTCTCCCCTTGGGGAAAATAGACCAGTTCTGATTAGTGTCCCCGAATTAAGAGATTATAGTCCCTTGCTGGTGCTAACTTTGAGATACGGCTTGAGATAGCGCCCCGTGATCGAGCCTTCCGCCGCGGCCACGGCTTCGGGCGTCCCGGCGGCCACCAGCCGCCCGCCCGCGTCGCCCCCCTCCGGGCCGAGGTCGATCACGTGGTCGGCGCACTTGATGACGTCCAGGTTATGCTCGATGACCACCACGCTGTGGCCCTCCTTGACCAGCTTCTGAAAGCAGCCGAGGAGGACCGAGACGTCGGCGAGATGGAGTCCGATCGTCGGCTCGTCGAAGAGGTAGAGGATTCGCTTTTCGCGTTCGTGGACGAGGTGGTAGGCGAGCTTGATGCGCTGGAGCTCGCCGCCGCTGAGGGTCGTCGTCGGCTGCCCGAGCCTCAGGTAGCCCAGCCCGACCTCCTGGAGCGGGGTGAGCTTCTTCAGGATGTCGGGCCGGTCGGCGAAAAAGGCCATGGCCTCGGTGACGCTCAGGCCGAGCACCTCGTCGATATTCTTGTCCTTGTACCTGACCTCGAGGACGTCGCTCCTGAACCGCTTGCCGTTACAGGCGTCGCAGGTCAGGACGACGTCGGACAGGAACTGCATCTCGACGATCTGCTGGCCGGCGCCCTTGCAGGCCTCGCACCGGCCGCCCGGCGTGTTGAACGAGAAGAACCCGGGCTTGAACCCCAGCGCCCTGGCCTCGCGCGTCTTGCTGAAGAGGTCGCGGATGCCGTCCATGGCCTTGGTGTAGGTCGCGGGTATCGACCGGGGCGAAGTGCTGAGCGGCGATTGATCGACCATGATCAGCTTGTCGATGAGCTCCCGGCCGCGGATCTCCTTGAACCCGTTGGCGGTCTTGCCGTCCCAGCCGAGGTAGAGGACGTCATGGAGGAGCGTGCTCTTGCCCGAGCCCGAGACGCCGGTGATGCACGTCAGGGTGCGGAGCGGGATCTTGACGTTGATGCCTTTGAGGTTGTGCTTGGCGGCGCCCCGGACCTCGATGTAACCGGCGCCCTTCCGCCGCCGCGCGGGGATCTCGATCTCCTTGTCGCCCCGGAGATAGCCGGCGGTCAGCGAGTCCGGCCGGCGCAGGAACTCGTCCATCGGGCCGGCGAACAGCACTTGGCCGCCGGCCTCGCCGGCGCCGGGGCCAAGGTCGACGATGTATTCTCCCGCCCGGATGATCTCCGGGTCGTGCTCGACGACGAGCACGGTGTTGCCGATCTCCTTGAGGGATTTAAGGATCTCCACAAGGCGGTGGTTGTCCCGGGCGTGAAGGCCCACCGACGGCTCGTCCAGTACGAACAGCGTCCCCACGAGCGAGGCGCTGAGCGCGGCCGCCAGGTTGATCCGCTGGGCCTCGCCGCCGCTCAGGGTGAAGGTCATCCGGTCGAGCGTAATGTAGTCGAGCCCCACTTCGAGCAGGAAACGGAGCCGGCCCTGGATCTCGGCGATCAGCTTCTCCGCCACCTGGCGTTCGAACGGCTGGAGCTCGAGGTCCCGGAAAAACGCGGACGCCTCCCCGACCGTCAACCTGGCGATGTCCCCGACCGAGCGGCCCTGAACCTTGACGCTCAGGGCGCCGGGATTGAGGCGTGTCCCGCCGCAGGCCGGGCAGGATACGTACTTCCGGTAACGGCTCAGGAAGACCCGAACCTGGATCTTGTATTTTTTGGTCTGGAGCCAGTCGAAAAAGCCCACCGTGCCCTCGTACTTTCCGCCCCCCTCCCGGACGAATTTCTGCTGCTCGGCGGTCAGCCGCTCGTACGGCACGTTGGTCGGGACGCCGTGGCGCGGCGCCTCCTTCAGGAGCTCCCGGCGCCACCAGCGGGCGACCCGCCGGGTCCAGGGGTCGACCGCGCCCTCCTCCAGGCTGAGACTCTTGTCGGGGATGATCTTGTCCTCGTCCAGGACGCCCAGGTCGCCGAACCCGTGGCACTCCGGGCAGGCGCCCTGGGGGCTGTTGAAGGAGAACAGGTTGGGGAAGGGCTCTTCGTACACGATGTTGTCGTACTTGCACTCGAGCTTGTCCGAGAACAGGAATTCCCGGCCGTCGGCCGCGCGCACCTTGATCCGGCCGCCGCCCTTCTTGAAGCCCATCTCCAGGGAATCCACCAGCCTTTCCCGGTCCGACGGGTCGAGGCGCAGCTCGTCGACGAAGACCTCGACCGTCGCCCTTCTTGGGGAGGCGAGCCGCCTCGAGCTCGACCACCCCGCCGTCCTGGATGATCCTGAAAAAGCCTTCCTTGCGCAGGACGGCGGTCCCTTTATCGAGCGGCCAGGAGAAGGTGATCCGGACGACGGGTCGGTCGGGCAGGCCGAGCAGCGTTTCGACGATGGCGTCGATCGTGTCCCGGCGAACGGGCCGGCCGCACTTCAGGCAATGGACGACGCCGATCCGGGCGAACAGGACGCGCAGGAAATCGTGGATCTCGGTGACCGTGGCCACGGTCGAGCGCGGGTTCTTGGTGGCGGCCTTCTGCTGGATGGCGATGGCCGGGGTGATGCCCTCGATCAGGTCGGCGTCCGGCTTGTCCATCCGCTCCAGGAACTGGCGCGCGTAGGCCGAGAGCGACTCGATATACCGGCGCTGGCCCTCCGCGTACAGGGTATCGAAGGCCAGCGACGATTTGCCCGACCCGCTCAGGCCGGTCACGATGACCAGGCGATAGAGCGGAATGTCCAGGTCGATGTTTTTCAGGTTGTGGACCCGGACGCCCCGGAGCGTGATTTTTTCGTCGACGTTGCGCATGAGATAAGCACCCATTATAGAGGATTCGGGCAAACCCACAAAGCCGGCAGTTCTAAGTTCACTGGCCATGAATCCCACTTCTGGCCTTCCGGGCAGGCTGTCCCGTTGAGAGACCGGCTCAATTGGATTAGAATGGCTGCTTCTGACCTCCGGATACGCAATTATGAGCTTCCTTTACATCATCGGGATCGCCCTCGCCCTGGCGATGGACGCTTTCGCCGTTTCCCTGGGAATCGGAATGGCGCATCATCCCGTCACGGGGCGGCAGACCGTCCGGCTGGCCCTCACTTTCGGCCTGTTTCAGTTCGTGATGTGCACCGCGGGCTGGGCGGCGGGCGAGACCGTCGTCAAGCACATCGGACGGTACGATCACTGGCTGGCCTTCATTCTTCTCCTTATCGTGGGCGGCCGGATGATCACCGAGTCGTTCGAGCAGGAGAAGGCCGAGGCATTCGAACGGCGCGACCCGACCACCGGCGTCCCGCTCCTTGTCCTCGGCGTCGCCACCAGCCTGGACTCGCTGGCCGTGGGGTTGAGCCTGGCGGCGCTCCACACGGCGATCCTTTATCCCGCGGCGGTCATCGGCGTCGTGGCCTTCGTCATGACCGTGGTCGGCATGAAGCTCGGGCCCGCCCTGGGCAAGGTGATCGGCCGGCGGGCCGAGCTGTTCGGCGGGCTGGTCATGATCGCCATCGGCATCAAGATCCTGGTCGACCACCTGCGGGCGGGCTGAGGGTGGGCTCTGTGACGAAAAGTGTGGTAACAAGCCGGGAAGGAGGATGATCGGCGCCGGTGGACGCAGCGACATGAGAGGGTTCAGCCTGGCCGGAACGCTCTTCGAGGGCACTTTGCCTTGGAAGCGGCGAGTATGTATTGAGCTCAACACGATCTCCGGGCAACCTGTCTGAGAAACAACCATTAAATTCAAGGCGAGTGAATCGGGAACGCGAGTTACGCAGCCGCCGAGAAGAGCGTTTCGGGCACGGCGTTAAGAACCCGAACCGGAGCCAGGCCGCCGGCCCGATCATCCTCCCACATACTGCCTTAACCAAACTTTTCGTCATAGAGCCCTGAGGGTGTTGACAAACGGTTCCAGTCAAAGTAAAACCTTGATTTGAGCATGCGTGTGCTTTCGTATCTATTCTCGATCCCCCAGGAGGCATCATGACAGATCCTAAATCCATAAGCCGGCGTGAATTCATGGAGCGCTCGGCCGTGGCGGCGGCCGGGCTGATGATCGTCCCGAGGCATGTCCTCGGCCGGGGCTACCAGGCCCCCAGCGACACCGTCAACATCGGCTGCGTCGGCGCCTGGGGCCGCGGCGCCGATGACATCGCCGGCGTCAGTTCCGAAAACATCGGCGCCATCTGCGAGGTCGATGACGAGCTGCTGGCCAAGCTTCTGAAGAGGGCGGAGAACACCCCCGAGCAGCAGGCCAAATATGAGAAGGCCGCCAAGTACCGCGACTTCCGCGAGATGCTGGACAAAGAGAAGAGCCTGGACGCGATCACCGTGGCCACGCCCGATCACAACCACGCCGTGATCGCGATCAGCGCCATGAAGCTCGGCAAGCATGTCTACTGCGAGAAACCGCTGACCCACACCGTCCGTGAAGCCAGGGCCATGGCCGAGACCGCGAAGAAGATGAACGTCGTCACCCAGATGGGCAACCAGGGTCATGCCAAGGAAGGCGCCCGGATCCTCAACGAGTGGATCTGGGACGGCGCCATCGGCCCCGTGACCGAGGTCCACGTCTGGACCAACCGGCCGATCTGGCCGCAGGGCATCGACGCCCCCACCGACCGTCCGTCCTGTCCGCGGTCGCTCGACTGGGACGTCTGGCTCGGCCCCGCGGCCTGGCGGCCCTATCACCCGGCCTATCTCCCGTTCGCCTGGCGGGGCTGGTGGGACTTCGGGACGGGCGCCGTGGGCGACATGGGGGCTCATCTCATCGACCAGCCGTTCTGGGCCCTCAACCTGGGTGCGCCCAAGACCATCCAGGCAAGCTCGACGCCGCTCAACAAGGACAGCTACCCCCTGGCCGAGATCATCACCTATGAATTCGGCGCCCGGGGCGACATGCCTCCCTGCCGGCTCATCTGGTACGACGGCGGGCTGACGCCGGCCCGGCCGATGGGGCTCGACAGCGGCCGGATGATGGGCGATGACGGCGGCGGCTGCCTGTTCATCGGACCCAAGGGGAGCCTCCTATGCGGGACCTACGGCCAGAACCCGCGCCTCCTGCCCGAGAAGCTGATGCAGGACTACAAGCGGCCGGCCAAGAGCATCCCGCGCTCGCCGGGCATCCACGAGGAGTGGATCGCCGCCATCAAGGCCGGCCAGAAATCGACGACCGACTTCTCCTATTCCGGGCCGCTCACCGAGATGATGCTGTTGGGGAACGCCGCCATCAAGGTTCAGGAGCAGAAGATCGTCCTCGAGTGGGACCCGGTCAAGATGCAGTTCCCGAACTATCCCGAAGCCAACCAGTACTTGCATTTCGAATACCGCAAGGGCTGGTCGCTGTAGCGGATAGGGGGACGTCATGAGAAACATCCTGTTGGCGGTAGCGGTATTGTCCGTTTTCCCCGGGCTGCTGGCAGCGGCGGCTGGCGGGCCGGCAACCCAGACGCCGGCGCAGAAGGCGGACCTCCAGAAATGGACGATCCACGACCTGACCCGGCCGTTGCCGCCCGTTGTTGACCCGGGCCCGGCCGGACCGCCCACCCCGGTACCGTCCGATGCCGTCGTGCTCTTTGACGGCCGGGACCTCTCCGGCTGGCAGGATGCCAAGGGCGGATCGGCCAAGTGGAAGATCGAGGGCGGCTATCTGGAAGTGGTGGCCAAGACGGGGGCGATCCGGACGCGTCAGGAGTTCGGCGACTGCCAGCTCCACGTCGAGTGGGCGAGCCCGGCCATGGTCGTCGGCGTCAGCCAGGAGCGGGGCAACAGCGGCGTTTTTCTGATGGACATCTACGAGGTCCAAGTCCTCGATTGCTACAATAACAAGACCTATGCCGACGGTTCGACCGCCTCGCTCTACGGCCAGTATCCGCCGCTCGTCAACGCCTGCCGGAAGCCGGGCGAATGGCAGACCTATGACATCATCTTCCACCGGCCGAGGTTCGACGCGGCGGGGAAGACGGTGAGCCCGGCGAGGTTCACGGTCCTCCACAACGGCGTGCTCGTCCAGGACAACGTCGAGCTGACGGGGCCGACCGCCCACAAGGCCCGGCCGCCGTACAAGGCCCACGCCGACAAGCTGCCGCTGTCGCTCCAGGACCACGGCAACCCCGTGCGCTTCCGGAACATCTGGCTCCGCCCCCTCGAATAATTCGGGGGACAGCCTACGTAATGGACTAAATGACCCGGGCAACCGGCAGCTTGCAGTTCTGGGGATGCCATCCATGACGCGCTTAACTGCCCGGAGCCATTGGCATTTCGGGCACGCCAAATGCCTTAACCTCATCCCGTTCGCTTTTTGATGAATTTTCAGACTCCACTGCGAAGATCAGAAGCCGATGCCTCCCCGATTTGGGGAGGGGGTTGGTGTGATGAGTGGGATTGTGGGCAACGCGAATTTGACATAAGACTTCAGAATCGATAATAGATGAAATGAGTCGACGAGAATGAGGAGCATCTCATGAGAACAGGCGCCCGACAATTCAGAGTCCTTGGTCCAGTATTCGCGATAGCGGCGGCGGCCGTGTTTTTGTTCACCGCGGGGGCCGCGCCGGGGACGGCCCGGCAGGCCCCGAAAAAGAAAGCGCTGTTCGTCTGGGGCGGCTGGGAAGGTCACGAGCCGAAGCAGTGCGTGGATGTCTTCGCTCCGTTCCTCGAAAAGCAAGGCTTTGAGGTCGAGATCTCCCACTCGCTTGACTCCTATCTCGACTCCGCCAAGATGAAGGCGCTCGACCTCGTTGTCCAGGCGTTCACCATGGCCGCGATAACTCCCGAGCAAGAGAAGGGCCTGGAGGAGGCGGTGAAGGGCGGTGTCGGGCTGGCCGGCTGGCATGGCGGCCTGGCCGACTCCTTCCGGAGCAACGTCGAATACGAGTTCATGGTCGGCGGCCAGTGGGTGGCGCATCCCGGCGGCGTCATTCCCTATGCGGTCAATATCATCGACCATGCCGACCCGATCACCAAGGGGCTGGCCGACTTCAAGATGAACTCCGAGCAATACTATATGCAGGTCGACCCGATCAACGAGGTCCTGGCCACCACGACCTTTTCCGGGGAGCACGCCTCCTGGATCAAGGGCGCCGTCGTGCCGGTCGTCTGGAAAAAGATGTATGGCCGGGGCCGCGTTTTCTACAGCTCGCTCGGCCACGTGGCCAAGGATTTCGAAGTGCCCGAGGCCCGGGAGATCGTCAATCGCGGCCTGCTCTGGGCGGCGCGCGTCACCGGCGAGGACGCCAAGGCGCCTGCGCCGCGCCGATAACCCGCGAGTTCACTCGGCGATCAGTCGCCCCGGATGACAGCCGGGTCCCCGAGTTGGGCCGGTTTTTCCACAAACTCAGCGCCTGGCAACCTTCACCAAAGTTCCTGAGCCCGAGCCGGCTCCTGTTTTCCCGGGCCGGATACGAACCTAAAAAAACACTTGACAAAGGAAATTCGGGATGATATTGAAATGATATCCTAATGATATTATTGGGGAGGTCTTATCATGACAAACGAGAAACCCGGGCAGTCCTTCAGCGGCTGGACCGTCCTGGCAGTCCACGCGCTGTTGATCGCTGTGATGGTCTGGCAGCTCGCTGCCTCGATTTCCAGTCAGCAGTGGCCCGCGTCCCGGATCATCCTGATCTGTCTCCTGTTCGCCGCCTCGATTATTCTTCCGTGGGGATATTTCACCCTGCAGCCGAACGAAGCCAAGGTGTTGATACTCTTCGGGAAGTACAAGGGGACGATCCGCGAGGACGGTTTCCATTGGACGAACCCCCTCAAGCTGGCGGTGCCGCGTTCTAAGTACACGCTCTCCTTCCGGATCCGCAACTTCGAAGTGGAAAAGCTCAAGGTGAACGACAAGCGGGGCAACCCGATCGAGATCGCCGCGGTGGTTGTTTGGCGCGTCAACGACTCCGCCCACGCGCTGTTCGACGTCGACCGCTACGAGCACTACGTCAAGATCCAGAGTGACGCCGCGCTTCGCCACCTGGCAAACTGCTATCCCTACGACCACGGCGAAGAGGAGGAGGTGACTCTCCGAAGCGGCATCGACGAAGTGTCCTCCGTGCTGAGAGTGGAACTCCAGGAGCGGCTGGGCAAAGCGGGAGTCATGGTCGATGAGACCCGCCTCACGCATCTGGCTTACGCCCCCGAGATCGCGAGCGCCATGCTCCGCCGCCAGCAGGCCGAGGCCATCATCGCCGCCCGGCGGAAGATCGTCCACGGCGCCTGCTCGATGGTGGAGATGGCCCTGGAAGATCTGCAGTCGAAAAAGGTGGTTGAGCTCGACGAAGAGCGCAAGGCGGCCATGGTCAGCAACCTGCTCGTCGTGCTCTGCGGAGAAGCCGAAGCCCAGCCAGTGATCAATACCGGGACCTTGTATAGGTGACCTGAGCGAACGGGCCCATGGCGGACAAGAAATCCTTCCTTCTCCGGCTCAACCCGGAGGTCTGGAAGGAGCTCGAGCGCTGGGCCGCGGACGATTTCCGGAGCGTCAACGGTCAGATCGAATTCATCCTGAGCGAGGCGATCCGGCAGCGGCGGAGAAGGAAACTCGCCGGCCCGAAGACGCCGGCGGACGACGTCCCGGCCGAGGAGGAAGCATGAAAAAAGGCGTGTGTCCCAAGTGCCAGTCGAAAGAGGTCTACAGCGGCGCGTCCGTCAAGTCGAAGTCGGGTCTCCACCACAGCAACACGATCCCGGTGACGACTTTCCGGGAGGCCGTCTTGGATAATTATGTCTGCGGCCAGTGCGGGTACGTCGAAAGCTACATCGCCAAAGAGAAGGATCTGGCCGCGATCAAGAAAAGGTGGCCGCTGGCGTTCTGAGCCGGACCGACCCGGATCCTTATTCGGGCTTCTTTTCCTGAGGGGGTTCGGCCTGAGACGGCTCCGCCGGTTCAGCGGGCTTCGGCGCTTTGCCTGCGCCTTTTTCTTTGGGCGGGCCGGCTTTCTTCTCCGCCTTCGGCTTCTTGGCTTTGCCCTCTTCCGGCGCCTTCTTGGGCTTCTCGGCTTTGGCGCCTGCCTTTTCTTCCTTGGGAGCGGCCGCTTTTTCCGCTTTGATCTTCGCCATTTCCGCCGTCCGCTTTTCGGTCGCGGCGATCAGCCTGAGCCTCTTGTTTACGGCTCGGAGGTCCGCCTTCAATTTTTTGACGAGCGGGTCTTTATCGACCGCGGCGCCCTTTATCCCCTTCACGGCCAGTAAGGTCAGCCGTTCTTGCAGCTGGTGTTCGTAATATTCCTTCTGCCGCATTTGCTTCGGCTTCCATTTCAAGCTCATTTCTTCCTCCTCAGATACGGCTGCCGTTTCCGGCAGCGCGGCGTCCCCCGGGAACGCTCTCTTCCCTGCCGGGAGAGATTTTCCGCAGGTATGTATACCATAGTCGCCGCCGGAAAGCCATCGCATCTTAAGCGGATCGACCAAGGCCGCGTCAAGAAAAATACTTTAAGAAAAAGATTCTTGACATACGGCGAGGAGTGAATCAAATACCGGGCTAACGCCGGCAGCTCGCTTCGCGGCGGCTCGGGTGACGCGGAGCAGGTTCTCAAGGGGGTGAACCTTAAGGAAGTACGTGCCCTGAGGGAAAAAGACGGCTTCCAGCAGCATCCCGGACACCCGGGGGATGTCCTGGTCGAAAAGGAAATTCCCCAAGGAAAAGACCCGGCAGGACTGTCCGTGTCCCCTCTAAATGGCCGGCGCGATGAGAATGGCAGCCGATGATGACCTCCACGCCCTTGGTCCTCCAAGAGGGCGGCGAGGGCCTGCTCCCGAGGGCCGGCTTGATCGGCGAATTCCCGGCCCCAGTGCATCATCGCGAATAGAGGTTTGTCTTTTTTCAGGCCCGCCAGGCCATCCAGGTCTTGCCGGGTGAGCAGGGCGATTTTTTCGGCGCTCTGATTATCCACATCGGTAAAACCGGCCAGGTAAAATGAGCCCAGGTCCAAGACCCGCCGGTTTTCCAGGCAGGCAATGCCTTCCTCGGTCAGGCGCCGGCGCATTTCCCGGTAGGAGTCCTCGCCCAGATCCCGGCTGTGGTTGTTGGCCAGGCTCACCGCCCGGACGTTGAGCCCCTTTAACAGGGGCAGGGTCAGGGCCGCTGTCCATGCACAGGGTATAAGGACCGGGCGACTCCGGACACTGCTCTTGCAGCACCCCTTCCAGGTTGAGGATCAAGGGTCTGTCCCCCGGTAATCCCCAGAACTTGCCGCTTCAGGGCCTCCCGGCTTTCCGGGGTGGCCAGCCTTTTCGCCACCTAACGGCCGAAAAAGGTGTCTCCCCCAAAGAAGTAGGACTGTGCCCCTGCCACGGGCAGTGGCTCGGCACTGTAAAGCTGGACGATATAGCTGGTGGTCTTGGTTTACCGGCTCGGTGGTGTACTCCTGGGAATTGCGGTTGGCGATGACCGTGGGCTCCGGCCCCAAAGACCTGCCGTTGCAGGCGAAGTTGCAGGTACTGGCAGCCCCGGGAGTCGAGATGGTCCGGTTCGGTGAGGCTCAGGACCTCCCGGGGGTCGCCGCCGCTCAAGACCCGCAGGGTCTCCTGGTCCCGGCGCCGGGCCTCCGGGTGCGGAGAGGTAATGGGAAAAATCGGTGCTCTGCACCAGAAGGGTGTCCGGGGCGAGAAGGGGAGTCAGGGTCTGGGCCAGGGCCTCCCAATCCGCCGGCTGGCTGGAGTGGCGGATGGCAATGGGGACAATCAGCGCCCGGGGACAATAATGGGCGATAAAGGGCAGGAGGGCCTGGACCCCATGCTCATGGGAAAAGAGGGAAGACTCGGTCACCAGGGGGTTGGTTTAGCAGGCGGTCCACCGCCTGGCGGTCGGTGGTGAGGCGCCCCAAGGCGGTCTCAAAGTCCCTACGGGTAACGGCAAAGGGGCTCCGGCTGCGGGAGAAATGGTCCGGACTGAGGATGATGATTCGACGGTAATCCTGGCCCTGAACCCGGGCGAAGGCCGCGGCCAGGAGGTCCGCGGCCAGGAGATGATGGGGGACGGTGAGGCCGCTGATTTTCTGGGGTAACGGCTTGCCCGGCATGGCCTGATGGCGGCCAGAAACAGCTCCCGGTCGGGGAAAAGAGGCGGGAAGGCCCCTTTCCCCGGGGGCTGGTCTGGGCCGGAACAAGCGGCGACCAGCAGCAGGATGAGGCGCGATAAGAGCGAGCTGCCGCATCTATTTGGTAGCAGAGCTTCGATACCAAAAGTTCTTCTCCGGCAGGGCGGCGCGGTGTTCGTAAACCCGGCCCTGCCAGTCGGCGTCGGTGTAACGGGTAGCCAAAGGCCCGGTAAACTCGTAATGGTTGAAGGCCACGCCCACGGCCAGGCGCACCGTGCCCTCATTGCCCATCAGGACCAGCATGACATAGGGCTCGCCGGTGGCTTCATAGTGGATCTGCTCCCGTCAACGGCGTCGGTGTGCAGGTCGGCGATCAGGCCGGAGCGCATGTCCTTTTCCTCCAAAATCACGTTCGTTGTCGCGAGGCTCGGCCATGTACATGACAGCGGCTTGGTCCGCAGTCTTTCATATTCTTCCTCGGTGAGGGGGACGCCCTGGAGCTCCTTGGCGGCCAGAGAGGCGTAGAAGGCTACATCCTCCTTAAAACGGTTAAGGTGGCCGTACTCCTCCAATTCATCTTTAAAAAGCCCGTACTTGCTATAGCCGGCTTCGACGTAGGCCACCAGCCGCGCCAGGTTTTCCCAGAAGGGCAGGTTGGGCTCCACAAACCCTTTGGGCACCGGGGGCGGGGTGCCTTCATCCCCGCCGCCGCCCATTTCGGCGTAATTTTGCTTGGCGTACAGCAGGGTGTCATGCTTGAGTTCGGTGTACGAACCCAGGAAGCTTTCCACCTGTTTGACCGGAAAGAGTCGGTCCTGCATGTAGAGCGGGTAGCCGGGGCCGTAGGAGGAGGTCAGGGTGCCGAGCAGCTTCAGCCAGGCTGCCGCCCACGGAGCTGAACCATTCCGGGTCTTTGACCTTCCTCAGGTCCGCGGCCACCTCCTGTCAGCCGGCCGTTGAAGCGGGCCGTCTCTTCCGGAGAGAAGGGGGAGAGAGGTGCTGCAGGTACTGGTCCGCAAAGTCCCGGGCGGTCTTATCCCCCAGGGCCGCCGGGACAAAGAGGGCCGAGGGCATGGAGGGCAGGCGCAGCGGCGTCTTCTCCTGGCCGGCGGTCAGGCGGCTCAAGATCCAGGCGTCGAAGGTGAAGCGTTGTCCGAAGATGCGGAAGCCCTTGGTCGCCTCCAGCAACTGCTCCTTGGTCGAGGTAAAGACGCTGGGGTCAATGATCACCTCGGAGAGAATCCGGGGGCCCTGGAGTTCCCCCAACCGCTGGGTAATTTTCGCCAGGGTGGCGGGGTTCAGGGCCTCTCCGGCGGCGAGCTTCTCGCGTGCCCAGGACCTTGACCAGGAAATTGCGCCACTCCGGGTAACTGATATCATCCGGCTTGCCGGCGAAAAAGCCGGTGATCTCCATGATTCGCTGCCAGTCCTTCAGGAGCGGCTGGCCATCGGGGCCCGGGCTGGCCAGGAGGAGGGTCACCAGCAGGGCGTCGCTGACGCCCTCATTTTTCCCCAGGAGATAGCTGTTTCTCCCCAGGTACATCATGGCCCGGAAATAACTCCGCAGGCCGGAGCTCTTGACATAATGGCTCCGGGGGGTGAATTGGGTGTAATCGGCCTTGACCGCCTCATCTTTGGCGTACTGGCCGTAAAGGGGAGAGGGCGTCAGCTCCCGGGCCGCGTAGATCAGCCGCAACTCGGCGGCCATGCGGTTGAACATGGGCTCGGAGAACTTGCCCTTGAACCGGTCCAGAAGCTTGAGGGCGTTTTCCAGGGTGTCGCCGTCATCCGTCAGGGGCACCTCGGGCGGCCCCGAGGCGATTTCTTCCAGTTCCTTGGGCGCTGGGCCAGTGGGCGTTCTCCAGGATGACCAGGGGCACGGTGAGCTGGGCGGCGATGAGTTCATAATGCTCCGCCAGCGGGCCGGAGGCCGCGGCCTTGTCCTCCAGGGCCTTGGCCTGGAGATTGGTCAGAAAACGGCGCAGCGTCCCGGCCAGCTCCGTCTTTTCCAGATATTCCAGGGAATTTTCCAGATACTTGTGGAAGGCGTGCAACATCACATCCGGATTGACGAAGCGGCAGTTCTCCGGCTGGCGCTGCATAGGGTCGTCATCTCCGCTCAGATGGTCAAACAGCCCGAGCATCTCATCATAACGAATCTCCCTCCCCGCCAAGGTCCACCTTGCCCTTTGAAACGGGTGGCGCTTTTGGGAATGAGCAAGAACCGATGCTCATTCAAAAATTTTTTCTGCCCCGGGGTGAGCCGGACCCCCAAAAAGGCCATGACCTGCTTATAGTTCAGGGCCCGGTCCAGGGTCACGGCCTGCTCCTGTAAGGCGGGGGTGACGGCGGCGGGCTGCGAGGCCGGCAGGACGCCAAAGGCCTCCAGCTCCAGGGCCGGCAAGGACACGGTCGGCCCCGCCACGGGCGGCAGTGGGCTTTTCGGAGCTGCACACGGTGATGAACATTAAGGCCAGGAACAGGGGGACGAATTTGCCGAT
Source organism: Candidatus Aminicenantota bacterium (assembly GCA_963764885.1). Lineage (GTDB taxonomy): Bacteria > Acidobacteriota > Aminicenantia > Aminicenantales > UBA8522 > CAVSCD01. The sequence goes on along the minus strand of CAVXUH010000007.1, from coordinate 470,249 downwards.
TCGAGACTTTTCAGGACCTGGCATCGGATTCCCTCCAAGTAAGTTGGTTGACCTAATTATAGTCGCAGTGGCGATTTATCTCATCTGAAAAGTGACACCGTAACTTGTTCGGTCCTGTAACCCCTTCTCCGTCGTAAGGAGACTCACTCCGAACATGTATACACTATCAAGGCACTGGCGACGTTGCCACGAGTCAGTCAGGATTAAGAACTAGTCCGGTACGGCTTCGGCCGCCAAGAGCCTGATTAACGCGGAGATACGCGATGGCTTGACCGATTCCCGGCCCTGTGTTATTTAAGACAACCGGTTTAAGAAACCGTGAAGGCGCGGATCTCTAAGGTCAAGCTGAGGCAAGATGATGACGAACAACGGACTAAAGCGGATCGCCTACAAGCCGAACGCGGAGGCGGTCCTGGCCGGCTTGCGCGACCTCTATGAGAGGCGCGCGGGTGACCGGGTTTTCGCCGAGATGGACGTGCCGAGCCGGGCGCTGGCGGCGTTCCGGGGCGTTCATCCCGAGGGCTTTTGCGCCGCCCCGGACCTCCAGGAGCGGATCGCCTTCTGGGACGGCTTCCTTCGGGAGCACGCGGCCGGTCGAAGACGATTCGATCCCGAGCGCCTACCTGAGCGAGCTCGACCAGGGGCTCTACGGAGGGCTGGTCGGGGGAGAGGTCCGGTTCCTGTGCGATCCCGAGACGGGCTGGATCTCCTCGATGGTGCCGCCCCTCATCAACGACTGGGCCGAGTTCGATAACCTCCGCCTGGACGAAGACCACCCCTGGTTCAGACGCTATCTTGAGCAGCTCGAGATCTACGTCGAGGGAGCGGGGGACAGGTTCGGCCTCAGCCACTTCATCCTGGTCGACAGCCTCAACTTCGTTTTCGAGCTGTTCGGCGCCACCCGGACCTATCTCGAGCTCTTCGACCATCCCGAGCGCGTCCGGCAGGCCGTCGACTTCGCCTTCGCCCTGAACCTCAAGGTGCACGAGACGTTCTTCGACAGGGCGCCTCGCCTGGCGGGCGGAACGTTCAGCAACATGGTCGAGTGGATCCCCGGCCGAGTCGTTTCGGAGAGCGTCGACCCCTTCCACATGACTTCGGTCGACTACCTTCGAGGAAGTGGGGGAGGGAGCCGGTCGAGCGGATCATCTCCCGGTTCGACGGCGGCGTCCTCCACCTCCACGCCAACGGCCGGCACCTCTTGCCCGCGGTGCGGACCGTCCGGGGGCTGAAGGCCGTCTTCCTGGCCGACGACCGCGGGTTCACCCCCGGCTTTCGAGGCGCTGCCCGGCCTCAAGCCCGTCGCCGGCGATCTGCCGCTGGTCTTGAACGCCGATTTCGGGGCGTTCGAGCTCGCCCTGCGGGAGCACCGCCTGACGGGCGGCGTTTTCTATAAGGTGAAGGGGGTCCCGGACGTCGACACAGCGAACAAGCTGATGGACAAGGTCAGGGCTTACCGGGCGTAAGCCGCACGGCGGCTCGCCGGGGCGGCCCCCAGGCTATTGAAGCCCGCCCAGAAAGTCGCGGAGATCCCTCCAGTTGCCTTGCGTGTAAGGCGGAGCATCGGGTATCGCCGCATCGACGACCGCCAGGGCGGCCTGAGCGGCCGCGCCGCCTTTCCCTTTCGGCGATCCCGATAGGCTGTCGATGATCTTCCACAAGTCCGCCGCGTCCCTATCGCCGTAGAGCGGGGCCAGCCGCTTGGCCGTGAATTCGTCGACCGTCATCGCCGGATGGAAGCAGAATTCCCTGAAAGCCAGGTAGTTGAGGAGCATGTTGGGCGCCCCGGCGTCGAGCTCGCCGTAGAAGGCCAGCCCTTCCAGTCCGGAACGCGCGCTGTTGGCGGCCGCGGCCTGGAACCGCCTGACGAAGAAATCGTTCTCGGTCGCGGTGCTCTTGTTGGCCCAGTGGAGATAGCCGATATTGTGCTTGGCCATCGGCTTGAGGTCGGCCGGCCAGCCGGCGAGCGTCCTCATCGGGTCGGGGATGTCCTTGTCCCCCATCATCCCCGTGACCGTCCATTGGCAGATCGCATCCTCCGGGATGAGCCCGATGAACCTGGGCGGCCGGACCATCATCTCCCTGTTGAACCCGGTGTAAGTCGCGTAGGAGATCCAGGCGTCGGGCGCGGCGGTCCGCATCACGGGGACGAGCTCCTTGAGACAGATGGCCATGTCCTTGTAATAATCGGGCTCGTCCGAAGGGATGGCCGCCCGGGCCTTCCGGCAGTCCGGACAGGGACAGACGAAGAAATCGCCCATCTCCAGGTTGACCCCGCCGATCTCGAAATTCTCGAACAGCCACCGCGCGCCGTCCGCCAGCCATTTTTTGTTTTCGGGCTTCGAGGGGCAGGGGCAGCCCGGGACGAACTTCCCCTCGTACAGCACGCGCGATTCGAGCTCCGGATGCCGGCGGACCCAGGTCGGGGCGTTATACTCGTGGTCCCCCTCGAAATAGTAGCCCCGGTAGCCGCTCGTCCCGATCCCGGGCAGGATCCGGACCCCGCGCTCGGCGGCGTAACGGCAAATCTCCCGGGAGGCTTCGATGCCGCCGTGCGCGTCGCGAAGGAAGCCCCAGATGATCAATCCGTTGAGCCCGTTCTCCGACATGAAATCGAGGCAGGCCTTGTAGTCTTTGGCGAAGGACTCCGGCCTCTTTTTATAATCGCCTTCGCCCATGGTTATCCCGCCGGCCTCGGTCCCGCCCCATTCCATGCGCCAGTCCCAGGTCCACAGCCAGCGGTACTTGAAGGCGGGCGCTTCCCGGACATCGGCGGCCAGGGCATAGACCCGCTCTCCCTCTTTTCTAAGATAATACCTTTTCAGCTCGCCGACGGCATAAAAAACACCCCTTTTTTCCGTCCCCGCGACGACGACGAGACGGTCCTTCGGCTCGGCCAGTGTCTTGAGGATATAGCCCTCGTCCCCCAGCGCGGCTTCGTCAAGGCTCAGTCCGTGCCGCTCGGCCGCCCGGGCCACCGCGGAATTCGATCGGGGCGTTCCGACGAGAATCCGGCACCTCTCCCGCCGGCGGCCGTCCTCTCCCGGGGCGACGATCTCCAGCAATGCCCCGCTTTCCTGTTTGAGATAGCTTTGCAGCGATCGGGCCGCGATGCGGTCTTCGGCGCCGGCCACGATGCAGGCCCGGGGCGCGCCGTTCTCGGCCAGCAGGAACCGGCCGTCGACGGCTCGCTGGCGCGCGGCAGCCGGGCCAGAAGAATAGCGCGACGGGAAGCGCCGCCCATACGTATAACCGTTTCAGGGGCAGTTTCTTCATGAAATCCTTCCTTCTTCGACTCGGCCACGGCCGAACGCCGCTGAGGATAGATCAGAGAGCGCCGGTGGTCAAGCCTTGTCAGGAGCCGATTGGGAACACCCGGCCGTTAAGGTACGGCAAGCGCCCGGATGGGGCGGGTTATTTTATCGGCTCTTGGCCGGTCGGCTCGGACCGCTCGTCGATCAGCTTGAGATAGCCCTCGACTTTGCTCTTGAGCTCCGGGTCCTCGATTTGGGGAAGGACTTTTTCGAAGATTTCCCGGGCCTTGGCGAAATTGCTGGCTGTTGATGTAAGCGATGCTCAGGTTGACGCTGACATTGACGTCGTCGGGCGTCAGCTTGAGCGCCTCCTCAAAGCTGGCGGCCGCCTCGGGATACCGGCGCATCTGGTTCAGGACGACTCCCAGCAGGTTGTGGGCGGCGGCCGACTTGGCGTTCCCGGCGACGGTCCGCCGGGCATAATCCTCCGCCTCCGGGAGCATCTTCTGAGCCAGGTAGAGCTTGCCCAGCCCGAAACAGGCGTTAGGGTTCCCGTCGATGGCGACCGCCTTTTTGTAGGTCTCCTCGGCTTTTTCCGGCTGGCCGAGGGACTCATAGGCGAACCCGGCATTGGCCAGGGCTTCGGAGTCGGCCGGGTTGAGCTGGAGGTATTTTTCGAAGGTCGCCGCCGCCTCGGCGTAGTTCTTCTTCCGGAACTGGACGACCCCCAGGAGCCTGTAGGAATCTTTGTGCTTGGGGTCCAAGGCGATGGCCTGGTTGAGGTACTTGACGCACTCGTCCTCGAGCCCGTAGTTCAACGAGATGACGGCCTTTTCGTACTCGTACTGGGCACCTTTGGAAGGGCCCTTGGCCTTTCTTTTCTGGGCCGGGGCGCCGACGGCGACGAGTCCGACGAGAAGGACCAGCGCCAGAATTCTCTTGAGCATCAGGGCCATCGTCGCATAAATCCGGGGGCCGCACAAGGACGGTCGGGGGGGAACGGGCGGCGGCGCGGCTCAGTCGCGCTTGTGATGGGGGAGGTCCTTGGGGATCTCGAACGACAGCTCGACGTGGCCGCCATATCGACCGTCCCGGAACCAGGGGGCTTGGTAGATGAGCTTCCTGACCCCGCGCTTCTCGATCGTATAGGCGTTCGTCGCCCCGGCCTCCATGATCGCCTTGAACTTTGTCCGTGCCGGTTCGGGATGACAGGACAGGGCGTTGGTGCCGATCAGGCTCGACCCGCCGTCGGCGGCGAATGCCTCCACCGCCCTGGCGTTCATCTCGATGATCTTTCCGCTGTCATCGCAGACCGTCACCGCCGCCGGAAAATCCTCGACCCACGAATGCTGACTCATATCACACAGCCTCCAGTCTGAAAAGATGCACCCGGCAGCCCCGGAAATTGGGGAATTGATATCCTGTCACCAAATTAATATTGGCCGGCTTTTTTCAGGACCTGGGGAATGCCGTCTTTCTTCATCAGATCCTCGATGTCCTTGACCTCCCGGGCGATGCCGGCGGTCAGGATCTCGCAGCCGGTCTCCGTGATAAGGACCGTGTCCTCGACCCGCACGCCCAGGTTCTCCTCCGGGTAGATGATCATCGGCTCGTTGGCGAAGACCATACCCGGCCTGAGGGTCATGGGCATGCCGCCCACATCATGGACGGTCAGGCCGACATAATGGCCGAACCCCGGCCGGATCCTCTTGAAGTAATCCTTGCCCAGGTCGTATCCCTCTTTCCGGAGGATCTCGTCGACCTGCTTCCGGCAGTCGTCCATCGTCAGCCCCGGCCGATAGACCTTCATGTTGGCCTCGTGGACCGCCTTGGCCGCCTCATAGACCTCCTTCTGCCGGGCCGTGAACCGGCCGTTCGCCGGGTAGGAGATGCTGATGTCCGTGACATACTGGTTGACGACCGGGCCGGCGTCAACGACCAGAAAGTCTCCGTCCTTGAGCAGGCGGTCATGCTTGTAGTAGTGGACGTACGGGTGATTCTCGCCGCTCGAGATGATGATGTTGTAGGCGAGCTCTTCGGCGCCCTCTTTCTTGGCAACGTATTCCCAGACGGCGGCGAGCTCGTATTCGTACATCCCGGGGCGCGTCGCCCGCATCATGGCGTTCGAGGCTTTGACCCCGATGCGGGCGGCTTTCCGCATGACCTCGACCTCGGCCGGGGACTTGATCGTCCGGAGCTCCCAGATCAGGGGCGAGCAGTCCTTGACCTCGACGCCCGGGAACTTGTCCCTGAGGAGCCTGACGAACTGCCCCTCGCGCGTCTGGCGGCCGTCCCAGGGGTTGAGCACCATGTTCTTCTGAAGCGCCAGGAATTTTTCGAAAGCGGCCTCGCGCATCAGCTCCTCGGGCTTGAACTCGGCGTAGATGATCTTCGTCCGGGCCGCCAGCCTGCCCAGGATGTGCGTCAGGTCCTGGGCGGGGGCGATCGCCGTGATGCCCGTCACCCCCTGCGGGTCCTTGAGGAGATCGACACTCAGGCCCTCGTTCCGGAGCCCCTGCTCGGTCGCCGTGAAGACGAGCAAGGTCTCTTTCCGGAGGCCGTCGATGATGAGCGCAGCGTTGGGGGCCTCGACGCCGCAGAGATAGAAGAAGTCGTTGTTCTGGTGATAATCATAGTAACTCGTGAGCGGCTGCGCGCCCAGGATGACGGCGATGCCGTCCGGGATCTTTTCCATGAGCCTGGCCCGGCGGGCGGCGTACTCGGACTTGTCGAAAAGGAGCGCCGCCGAAGCCGCGGCTGCGGACAGGAGGACGGCGGCGAGCAGCGCCAACGCCGTCCGGGTCGTTCTGGTGCGTATCATTGTGGGCCTCCCGCAAGTGGGTTTCCTCGAGTTTAGCAAGTCGCGGCGCTAAATAAAAGCCGGCCCGCCTGGTGGGGCATGGCAGGTTCGGCTGGCGATGCGCCCCAATCCCCCCGGCCCCCGGGAACCAGTCCCGTCGGTTCCCCCGTCGGTCCAGCCGACGGGTCCCCCTCCGCTACGGGGGTCTTAGAGGCGTCATCGCCAGCCGAACCCGTTCGAACGCCGGGAGTAGATCGGAGCAGGACCCGGCGGCCGCGGCCTCACCGGTCCGACGGCTTTTTGGCGAGCGCTCGGACGCGGAGGAGCTCCCGAATGACGCCCGCGCCGTGGGAGGACGCGCGGAGGCGCGTGTCCAGGTCGCATGTCCACTCGACCGGGAACTCCTCGACCCTGAGTCCGCGGCGCAGGGCCCGGAGGATGACCTCGAGCTCGAACAGGAAACCCGGCGTCACGAGCCCGGCGAAAACCGCGCGGGCGGCGTCCCCGCGCCAGACCTTGAAGCCGCACTGCGAGTCCGTGATCCGGCGGGGGAGGCCGGCGAACCGGACCGCCGCCCAATGGAAAAGGCGGGAGACGAGCCGTCCGGCTCCGCGGGCTGGCCGCGGACGATCACGGTCCCCTCGAGGCGGCGCGAGGCGAGCCCGACGTCCAGGCTTCCCTCGCGGATCCTCGCGGATCACCGGCAGGGCGTTCGCGTACGGGACGCAGGCGCCGCTGTCGGCGTATATGACGAGCTCGCCACGGCTCTCGAGTACGCCGCGTCTTACGGCGGCGCCCTTGCCGGCGTTTTTATCGAAGCGCAGGATGAGCCGGCGGACAGCCGGGCCCGGGTCGGCGCGCCAGGCGGCCTCGGCCGTGCCGTCGGTACTCCCGTCGTCGACCACTATGACCTCGCCGGTCAGGCCGTTGGCGGCGAAAAACGCCGCCGCCGCCGTTATGTCGCGGCCGATCTTATGCGCTTCGTTGAAAGCCGGGATGATGACCGAGATGTCCATGAGGATCCGGCTACCGCGCCCGACTCCTGAGAAAGGATTCCCAGAGGTCGTTCCGGACGGAGAGGGTGAGCAGGAGGCCCGGTCTCAATCCGTAGTACTCCGATTGGTAATCCGGCCCGAGGACCGCATCGATCTTGCCTGTCTCATCGGCTGACGAGATGATAACCGGCGGGCGGTCGATGTCCCCGGCCGAGGCGGCATTCGGCCAGTAGCCGACCCTTCCGAACCGCCGCAGGCTCCAGGGGAGGGGCCAGGTCTCGTAGGGACCGGCGATCACTTTGATCAGCATGTTCCGGCCGTCCGGTGCCAGGCCGGCGATGTCCTCGACCCGGCGGACGAGCCTCGTGAAATCGGTGGCGGTCTGAGCATAGACATAGGGGTTGCGGGTGTCGGCGGGATAGACGAAGCTCGCCCGCCAGCTCTGAAATCCGAGCTGCAGGAACCCGGCCGCGAGCGCCAGGCCCAGGCCGAGCTTCGCCGAATTGCGCTTGGGGGGGGCGGTCAGAACGGCGGCCCCCCTGCCGGCCAGCATGGTGAACCCGATCATGAACGGCAGCAAGTTCCAAGGTGTCTTGTACGGGATGGCCGAGTAGATGATCGCGGCCAGGACCGAGTAGAAGGCCAGAAACCTCGGGAACGGCGCGTCTTCCCGGCCGGTCGGCTTGACGGTGAAGGCGGCGACGCCGCCGATGAGCGCCAGAGCGAGGATGAGCCCCTCGCTCCAAAACGGACCGCCGTTTCCCGGAGCGAAGGCCAGCTTGCCGAGATAGTAATGCCACGGCTGGGCGTGGAACCCCGCCTCGCCGGCGCGCGTGAAATAGACCTTGAAAGAGAGGATCGAATCCGCGAACCCCCGTGGGTTTTGGAGGAACGAGCTGAAAAAAAGAAACGCGACGGCCAGGGCGACGACGGCCGCCAGGGCGAGGTGCAGCCCATGGCTTCCGATTCCCGGAACCCTGCGCGTTTGCCCGGTGACGGGGGGCGGGCTGCCGGCGGCGGGACTCGAGACTTTCTTCTCGGCCGGTTCTCTCCGGCCAAGCCGCGCCAGGACGAAAGCCGCGGCGGCGGCGCCGAAGACGATGACGGACGTCTCCTTGGTTGCGTACATCATGCCCGCGCAGAGGCCGGCGGCCGCCGCCCAGCCCCAGCCCGGCCGGCGCCTGTACCGCCCGACCGCCGCCGCCAGCCCGACCAGGAAAAAGACCAGGATCGTCTCCTGGATGTAGAACCGGCTGAAATAGCCCATCGCCGGAGAAACGGCCAGCGCGAGGGAGGCCCAGGCCACGGCGGCCCGCCCCATCATCGGGATAAACAGCAAAAGCAGGAGGATCGACCCCAGACCGAAGGCGACCGTCACCAGCCGGAGGGTGGTTTCGGTCAGGGCCGCCAGCGATCGTCCCGAGCCGGCCAGGGCGAACGGGAGCGACAGATAGTAAAGGCTCGGGCCGTGATGGTCGGAGCGGTCGTAATGGTACTCGCCGGCTTCGAGGAGGAGCCCGAACTTGAGGGCCTGGTTGGCTTCGTCATGGTGCATCGGCCGGAGGCCGAGCCGGGGCAGCCGTAGAAAAGCGCCCAGGAGGAAAGCGGCGATGAAGAGCGAGGCGAAAGCCCGCTTGCTCATTTGGCCGGCGTGCCGAAAATCTCCACTTCGACGTAATGGTTCATGTCGTTCGAGGTGTTGCCGCTCGACCAGAGCCGGACGTACCGCCCGCGAACGCCGCGGGGGTCGATGAGCTTGCCCTCGGCGGTCTCGATGTACTCCTTGTCCTTGCCGATCCCCAGCCCGGAGGAGTTGTCGTGGTCGTTATTGAAGACCGTGGTGACGCCGCTCACGAAGTCCTTGTCATCCGAGACCTGGACGACGACGTCGCGGTAGACGCGGGCCTGGGCGTGATAGTGCCAGACCAGGATGGCGTTGAGCTGGTAGGGGGCCTTGAGGTCGATCTGGGCGTACTGCTTGCCGGGGCCGAGCTCGACGAAGTAGCCGTCCTCGCCCGACTTTTCGCCGTCGGTGACATAGGCCACGTCACCGATGACCGGCTGCGTGTCGCTCGAGGTGACCGGTTTGTTCAGGGAGACGAGCTTGGTCCCGGCTGGCACGAAGAACGGCGGGCGGGACTTGCCCGTGACCTTTTCCAGGTTGGGGCTGTTGATGTTCCGCGGGGTGCCGACGAACATCGGCTTGGGAAGCTGGAGCTTGAGCTCTTCTTTCCCCTGCTCGGGCGCGGGCGTCTGGGCGGCGGCCGTCGCGGCCACGCCGGCCACAAACCCCGCGGCGATCACGATATACAGGAGTTTCTTCATCGGTTTCGCTCCTTTGAATAACTATCAACGTCGATCGGACCTCTATTTTATAACATTCGGGCCTTTTCGGCGAGGAATACCTGTCCTCGGAATCCTTGTATTTTTTCCCCCATTGAGTAATTATTCGATCTGTTCTTCGTGGGGGCCGGCATTCAATGAAAACACCCCTGGGACGTTTTTTCACCATCCTTTTGGACACGCTGCTTGCGCTGCTTTTCGTCGGCATTCTTTTCATTTTGATGACCGGCGGCGGGACCTACAATTTCGGGACTCGCCTCCATATCAGTGCTCGGCAAGTCATCAACCCGTTAATGGCATTATATCTCTTACTCGTGATCCGCTTTGGGGCCGCGCAGGGAGCCCCGTTTCTTGGCCTGCGATCCCTGGAAGGGGCCAAGTTAATTGATCGCGCTCACGCTCTATGGCGTAGCCTTTTTGATCGGCTCAGCGCGTTGCCGCCATCCAAGGCGATGAAGGTAGCCCTGGGAGTTATCTGTATCTCCGCACTGGTCAAAGTACTCCATGCTTATTTTGGCTTTGGTTTTTTCAGCGGAGACGATGTCGAGATTCAGGAAATGTCGTTCGCTCGCCTTTTCCATTGGGATTGGCAAGCCTCGGGACTGAGAAGCCCCTTGTATCCGATGGTTTTCATCTACCCCGTTCAGTTTCTCCTGTCCGCAGCCGGAGTCCAGAATCCTTCGACTCTGATATTTGCGGGGCGCCTGGTTGTCGTAGCCTTTTCCATCCTTAATCTTTGGCTCGTTTATAAGATCGCGAGCCGGATATTTTCGAGCGTACCGATTGGACTCTTGACAATGGGCTTTCTGGCGATGAGCAAGCTCCACACGGCCTTCGCCTCGACCGAGCTTCCCCGCACCGTAGCTTCGTCCTTCATCCTGCTAAGCTTCTGGCTTCTCCTCTCGGAGAAAGCGCATGTCGTCTATCTTATCTTGTCCGGCGTCTTGTTGGGGATCGGCGCCGCGCTGCGATTTAGTGAGGTTATTTTCTTCATCCCCGCTGTTCTCTTTCTTGTTTTCAACAAGCGCTGGCGTCAGGGTCTGATATTGGGCTTCATTTCGACATCGACGTTCCTCGCCGTCATCGGGGTAAGCGACGCCCTCCACTGGAAATCCCCGTGGTATAGCCTGAGGAATATCTTCGATTATACACTCGTGAATAAGCAATCCTCCAGGGGATATGAGCCACCCTATTATTATGCGTTGAGCATAGGAATCTGGAGCGACTTTCTCACCGTCGGCCTCTCTTGCTTTGCCCTGAAGCTCAGAAACCGAAAGGTCTATCTCTGGGTCTTCATCGCCCATACTCATCCTTAGCTTCCTTCCGCACAAAGAGCCTCGATATCTACTGCCCGTCCTCCCGTTCATCTCGATGATGGCTGCCCTTTCGGCGTGGCGTCTCCTGGAAAAGTTCCAAAGGGGAGCCACCGTGGACGGTATCCCGAAAAAACCAGCGCGTCTGCTTGCTCGCGCTTTCTCTCGTGACTTTCGGAGCCATTCTGCTATCGTCCAAAGATTATCGCTACGCCGCGATAGCCATCCCTCTCTTATTTCTGCTTGGGGTGGCCTATACGCGCCTCAAATCCGAGTCAAAGGCGGTTAATGTCGCCGAGAAAACCGGGCATGATGGCCCATCCGACTGGGGCTAATCATGATTTTGATCGTCGGCTTTATGGCGGCCCTGGAAATCGACGGCTTTCGCCTGAGACGGTCAGAGTCCGCCGTGGAAATGGCCCGTTTTCTGGCGCAGCAACCCGAGATCAAGAGCGTTGCTATAGAGCAACTGTGGAAAGCGGGTGGGCGGCTTTATCTTTGGCGGAAGCAGAAGGTCGTGGACATTGATGTCGCACTTATCCAAGATCAGCAGCGGGTTCTCCAGGAGATCTTTAGAGACGGAATTCAGGCCGTGGGGTTGAGGGCCGAACATGTTGAGCGCCTTGGATACGAAAGTCGCCTGGTATCGCAAGGCTTTCGGGAGTCACGTTTTTCGAAGAAGAGAAGAATCGACCGCTATAGACTATTTCTCAGGGACTCGCCGTGATCATGTGACGATCGGCGACCACCCTATCTGACGAAGTCATGCACAAAGCCAATAGACCGGGGCCACGTCCTCAACATGGAAGACCACTCTATTAGTTAATTGAGTACGGCGTCTCATTAATCTCCCTAATCAGGGCGTGAGGATATGGGGGTTGAAGAGGCGTCCTTGGCCGTCGGGAGTGATGACGAGCGCCCAGACGTTGTGATGCTCCAGGCAGTAGCGCTCGACGTCGACCGGTCGGCATCACCATGAAGGCCGTGGACAGGGCGTCGGCGATGGCTGCCTGGGGGTGCGACGCCCAGGCCGCAAGGTGCGCGGCGGCCGGCCGCGCCCGTCCCCGGGTCTTTGATATGGGGCCCTTTGACCTCGGTGCCCGAGCCGCTGATGGCCCGATTCAAGAGGCGGGCGCGCTTGTCCAGCCCCGGGAGGTCCCCAACGCCCCCCACTCCCACCGGCCAGCCCGGTTCGTCGGGCGGAGCGCCCGCCGCCGACCCGGCCGCAAGCGCCGTGCTCGTCCCAGCGTGGATCAGGAAATGGTCGACGCTCCAGTCGGCGAGCACCGTCGCCGCCCGGTCGAGCGCGAACCCTTTGCCGATCCCCCCGAGGTCGAGGTCGACGCCGTGGCCATGGTCCTCGAACGGCCGGTGGTTGATGCGGACGGCGAAGCCGTCGGTCGAGGGAAAGACCTTGAATGCGGGCCGGGGGCCGGCGCCGCCCTCAGCCTGGGCCCCGGAACCGCGCTCCTGCCGGGCCTTCTCCGCGCGGAAGTTGATATTGAACGCGCCGTCCGTCTCGATCCTGACCCGCTCGGCGACGGCCAGGCAGTCGTAGGTTTCCCAGCCGATCTTCAGCACCGCGCCCGGGCCGAGCCTGTTGATCTGGCCGATCTCGCTCGCGGGGTTGAAACGGCTGAACAGGGACTCGAGGTGATCGACCTCGCGGAAGGCCGCCTGCGCCGCCTGCCGGGCGTAGGCTTCATCGCCGCCCGAGATCAGCGCCTCGTAGAAGGTCCCCATGGCCTGATGGGGAAAACGATGAACGGCGCCCCGGGCCGGAAGGTCCATCAATCCTTGGCCAGAAAAACCGAATCGAAAAACGCCATGGCGGCCAGCGTCGAAGCCAGGGCGCTGTACCGGTGAACGTCGATCATCCCGGTCTGGGAGTCGAAACTGAAGAACCGGAGCATCGAGCCGAGGGCCGTTATCGCCAGCATTAGCCCCGCCGCTACGAATATCCAGAAGAGGACGGGCCGGAAGAGCTCGGGCGGCACCGAGCTGGGGAATTTCCTGAGCGTGAAGCGGTCGATGACGAAGCTCTCGGGTCCCGCGATATTGTCCTTGGCGCGGAAGATAGCGAAGGCCGCCAGGCAGGCCGCGAACAGCCCGCCGGCGACGACATGAAAGAGGAGCGTGACGCCGAACATGCCCCTGGTCGTGAAGACGGCGAAGAACAGCCCGCTCACCGCGAGGTAGACGAAGCTTGCCGCCAGCCCCACCGCCGTCCAGCGGAGGAGCCGGTCCGGATAGAGCAAGGCGAGGCGTCTCTCCGCTGATTCGAACGCCGGGCGGCCGCCGGAGGCGAACACGGACGCCAGCCCGCGTCCGGCCCACGCCGCGTAGCAGCCGAGCGACAGCCGGCCGGCTTTCGTTTGGCAGAACGCCGGCGACCTCTGGAACCGCCGGTAGCTGCAGCCAGAAGGCGTAACCGACGAGAGCGAGGAAGGCGATGATCCGGAAAAACATCTGACCTATTTCCTTTTTTCGATCAGGCCGGTGAGCCGGCCGACGCCGAAGAGCAGGACGAGGGCGACGATCGACGCGATGATCAGGATGAAGAAGAAAAGCGCCCACTTGAACAGCGGCCGGACGGCGAACGACAGCCCGAACAGCCTCTGGTAAGGTTGATCCAGTCCCATGAAGGAGTTGGCCGATATCGTCTTGACCCGGCGGGTCAGGAGCGGGCCCGTCCCCTCCGCCCTGCGGAAGAGGAACGCCGAGCCGAGCCGGTGACAGTCCGTGCAGCCGTTGACGCCCAGCGACTGGCGCGCCGGGCGCACCTCGTGGGCGAGCGGCCAGGTCACGGGCGCGGCCGAGTCGTCATTGTCGGCGTCGAGCTGGCCGTCGCGGTTGATGTGGAAAAGCTTCCCGCCCGAAACGTAGATATACTCGGCGCCGTCTTCGGCCGGCGTCGACGGGGCGCGCGCCCGGAGAGCCTTGATCACGAGAGTCACCTGCTCTTCGGTGAGCGTCTGCTCGAGCCCGGCGAGGGAGGTGGTCGTCCGCATCTCGAAATCCGGGACCAGCGGCTGGATTTTGTCCTCGACAACCCAGGCGAACCTGGGGGTCTCGGCCGGCGGTTCGGGGCCGTCGGTCTTTTCGAGGTAAGTCTCGGTGACCTTGAACAGAGCCTTCTGATAGATCAGGACGGGCTTCCCCGGCGCACCCTGCAGGCCGGCCAGGGCGTCGAGGAGCTTTTGCAGTTTGTCCTGGACGGCGGTATCGATCTCCTCGGCCGCGGGGTCGAAGGCGGGCACGAGCGGGCTGACCTTATCCAGCTGCTTTACCGCCCAGACAGGCTCCGCGCCGGCCTTATCCCCGGCGTAGGGAGAAGCGTTCAGACCGAGGTCGGCGTTGACCTCGAAGACTTTCCCGCGATTGACCAGGACGGCCGTCTGGTCCGCCTCGAGCTGAAGCGTCAGGGTCGTCAGGATGTTCACGATGCGCTGCTGAGGGTTGAGGATATCTCCGGCGGCCGCGATGACGGCCTCCGGCTTGAGGGGCGTGACCGTCTTGCCCTTTTTCTCGGCCCAGAAAGCGGGCCAGAGCAGGCGGTTCGGCGCAAGCTTGCCGTTCCGGTCGCGGATGTAGACCGGCTCGACGATCGCCGGCAGGTCGGTCCACCAGCGGGCGACGCCGAAGATGCCCAGGCGGTTGGCCCGTGAGGTCCGGACGCGGCTTAGCGTCTTCTCCGGCCACGGCCCCGAATGACAGACCGTGCAGGCCAACCGTTTGAAATGGACCGCCGGGAAGCCGTTGTGCTTGGGATAGGGCGCGCCCAGGCGGCCGGACAGGGCCTGCCCGTCCTTGGCCGACGCATCGCCCAGGTGGCAGCCGGCGCAGGTGAAATCGTCTCCGGCGAGAGCCGGATTGTCTCTCGCCTCGCCTTCGTAGCCCCGGATCATCGCATGACTCAAGTCGTTCCGGTGGCAGCTCACGCAGCCGAGGCCCGCCGCCGAATGGACGTCCTCGTCGAATTCATACTTGGGCCTGCCGACCGGCGCCGCGGCGTGGCAGGCCAGGCAGCGGTCGTCGGAAGGCTGGTGAACGATATTAAGAAGCGCCCGGTGCTTGCTGTCGAAAAGCTTCCGGTCGTAGTTGACATAAGGCGGCACGGCCCATTCGGTGTCGTCGGGGTTGGGGCCGTCATAGATGTCCCAGGTGCCGGTGACCCGCGAGGCCATGCCCCCGACCTCTCCGAGCCTGGCGGACGCCGTGGCCGCCCAGCCGAAGTTCTCGCGGAGGATCTGTTTAGCCCACTCGCCGGGGTCCTGGGCGTTTGACCCGTTATGGCAACCCAGACAGTTGATCTCGACTTTTCCCGACACCTCCCAGCGCGAGCCGGGCGTCATCTCCGACTCAGCGGGCTCGCCCACCCCTCCGCCGGCCATGTGCCGCCCGAAAAGCAGCGTGAAATCCCAAGGAGTGAGGCCGATCGCCGCGGGGTTCCAAGCGCCTTCCCACTTCCGGTAGGAGAGGGGCAGGAGCGTCCCGGATTTTTCCTCCACCCAGACCCAGGGCTCCCCCGGGCGGCCCGGGTTGGCGGCCGTCGCGGCGTTGAAGTGCAGGCCGTCTTTGATGGCCGCATACTCGTGGCAGGGAGCGCACGAAAACCGGGCCGAGAACGGCAGGGGGTTGGTTTCGTTCGGGACGATCGGCTGGTCGAACGCGTCCTTGAGAGGAATGAGATGAACGGGCGTCGTCCGGCTCCCGTCCCACTGCGCCTTCGGCTTCTGCGGCGTCTGCCCCGCCGCTAAACTAAGAGATAAACAAATTATCGCTGCGACCTGCTTGACCATCCCTCCCGATAAATGCAGGATGGCGTATGGTCTATGAAAGGCGCGGTAATCAACGGATGCGCTCGCGGCGCCAGGCGAGCAGTGGGTCGCGAAGGGGGCCGTATGAGCGCCGGAGCGGCCCGAGCGAGATTTCGCGCCTTGGCGAAGCCGAGGCGCGGGGGATCCAAGGGGGGAAGCCCCCTTGGTCGCAACACGAAGTCCACGATGGGGAGGCAGTGAGCGAAGCGAGCGTTGGAAGGGGGAAAGCGCAGCTTTCTCCCTCCAAAGAGGCGGTGCGGGAAATCGTGGCGTGCCCTCGAGTGACTTACTGCGAGCCTGGCGAGACAATCGCGATGACGAGACTGTCGGATTGGGCGCCATCCTCATTTGTCCTTATACCGTGAACTGCTCGGGCCGGAAGGTGATCAGGCTCTTGGATTTCACGGCGTCGTTGACTCTGAGGACCGCGACCGCGCTCTCGTAGGCCAGCTCGGCCGGGCAGCTCAGGGGCGTCCCGTGGCGGACTGCCGAGAAGAAGTTCTCGAGGTGCGGCTGGTGGGGCGGCTTGGCCAGGTCGACGGGCAACGGCCAGCGGCCGGCCTCCGCCGTCACCCGCACGTCGACGAAGACGTTGCGCGTGTCGACTTTCTGGATGGCCTGGGCTTCCGAGCGCAGCAACCCGTCGGCGACCAGCGAATCCCATTCCGGCGCGTGCGCCTCGCGCATCGCCCAGTCCCCGCGCTGGGGAACCTCGGAGATAACGAGCGAGCCGTTGTCGCCCATGAACGTCTCATAGAACCCGCCGTGCTTGGTCGTCGTCTGGACCTGGTAGAAAGCGCGGGCCTCGCCCTCGGGCGTCGCGAACTCGTAGATGACCATGACGTTGTCGTACCACTGCCGGTCCTTGTAGTAGTCGACGCCGCCGCTCGCGACCGCGGTGCTGGGGTTCACGCCGAACACCCAGCTGAAGAGGTCGATCTGGTGGGAGCCGAGGTCGACGATCGGCCCGCCGCCGAACTTCTTGAACCAGCGCCAGTTGCGCAGCTCGACCATCGAGTCGTAGCCGTATCTTTCCAGCCTGTCGGCCGGGATCGTGTATTTTTTGGGCCAGCCGAGCATGTCGTTCTTGGACCGGTTCCACTGGGCATAGGCAAGGTTGGTCCGGCCCAGGAGCTGTTTCCCCCGGATCAGGCGGTCGATGGCGTGGACGTAGCGCGGGTTGCTCCGCCGCTGATGACCGATCTGGAGGAGCTTCTTCGTCCGGCGGGCGGTGAGCACCATGCTCCGGGCCTTCTCCAGGGAATTGGACATCTCTTTTTCGCAGTAAACGTTGAGGCCGCGCTCCAGGCAGGCGTTGGCGTGCTCGGCGTGGACCCAGTCGGGGGTGGCCACGATGGCTGCGTCGAGGTCCTTTTCCTTGGCCAGGAGGTCGCGATAATCCTCGTAGACGTTCGGCTTCTGGGCGTACTTGTTGAGGTAGCCGCTCGCGTACTGGCGGCTGTACTCCCAGATGTCGCAGACCGCGGCGATCCGGATGCCGGGGATGCGCAGGCACGATTCCATTAGGACGCGGCCCTGCTCGCCGCAGCCGATCAGGCCGATGCGGAGCTCCTCGGCCGGCGAAACGGGGGCCTGCTGCGGGGGCGGCGCGGGCGCCTGGCTCGTTTCGGCGGGAGCCCCGGACTTCGGTTGTTCCTGCGCGAGTGCCTTGCCGGCCGCAGCCGCGCTGAACCCGGCCGCGGCCGAGGCCATCAGGAAATTGCGACGGGTCAATGTCTTTTTCGTCTTGGATTTGTCGTTGTCGGCCATCTTCGCCTGTTCCTTTAAATGAGAATAGCGGCGCCGCCGCGCCTCCGTCGGCGCCGGGCCATTAGAATACCAGAATAGCTGCGAGTTCGGTAGCCAGAATAACGCTCAAGGAACGGGTCCTGTCATGGCGCGTCCCTGTGCGTCCTCGCGCCTCACCCGTCAACGATGGTTCGCGCACTCCAAGGGGAGAAGGGTCCCCGTCGCTCCGGGCGCACAGGGACTGGCGCCATGACACCCGTACCTTCCTATCCCTTGAAATCTTTATCGAAGGCGGTAGTCGAGGGGGCGAAATTGATCGACCGCACGAAATCGCAGGCTTCCTTGGCGCCGTATTCCCGGTCCATGCCCATGTCCTCCCACTCGACCGAAAGCGGCCCCTGGTAGCCGGCGGCGTTGAGCTCGCGGATGATCTCCTCGAACGAGACGTCGCCGTGGCCCAAGGAGCGGAAATTCCAGCCCCGCCGCAGGTCGCCGAAGGGGAGATGGGATCCCAGGATGCCCGCCTTGCCGTCGAGCGTCAACGCGGCATCCTTCATGTGGACGTGGTATATCCGGTCGGCGAACTCGCGGATGAACAGGTGCGGCTCGATGCCCTGCCAGACGAGATGGCTGGGGTCGAAATTGAACCCGAGCGTCGCCCGCCGGTTGAATTTGGTGAGCAGGCGGTCCGCGGTGTAGAGGTCGAAGGCGATCTCCGTCGGATGGACCTCCAGGGCGAACTTCACGCCCCGGCGGTCGAACTCGTCGAAGATGGGCGTCCAGAGCTTGAAGATCTTGGTGAACCCGGCCTCGATCATCTCTTCGGGTGTCGGCGGAAAAGAGTACCAGGCCTTCCAGATGGGCGAGCCCATGAACCCGTTGACGACGCCGACGCCCATGGCTTTGGCCGCGCGCGCGGTCGCCATCATCTCGTTGATGGCCCATTTGCGGAGTTTTTCGGGTTTCCCTTTGACGGCGGCGGGAACGAAGGCGTTCAGGCGCCCGTCATACAGGTCGCCGACGCACTGCCCGGCCAGGTGCGCGCTGATCGACCAGCATTTCAGGTTGTATTTTTCGAGAACCTGCCATTTCTCCTTGACGTAGTCAGGGTTCGCGGCCGCCTTGCGGACATTCAGGTGGTCGCCCCAGCAGGCGATCTCGAGCCCGTCGTAGCCCCAGGCGCTGGCCTTCTGGCAGACCTCCTCGAACGGCAGGTCCGCCCATTGTCCCGTGCAGAGTGTTACCGGTCTTGCCATATTGTTTCCCTCCTCAAGTCATTGCGAGGCGCGAAGCGCCGCCGCGATCTTGTGATTTGGGGACACGTTCCGAACGCCGAATTCGGTACATGTCCCCAATCGCGAGTTAAGGTGAGTGCCCCCGGAATCAAAAGTTGACCCATACCGCTCCCTTGTTTGAGCTCTCGACGCACTTTTCGATGAACCGCACGCCCCGGATGCCGTCCTCGACGCCGGGGTAATCCGCATCGTCGGCCGTCAGGGGCTCCTTATTCTTCACCTTGCTGAGCGTCGTCAGGAACGTCGTGTAGATGTTGGCGAAGGCCTCGAAATAGCCCTCGGGGTGGCCGGCGGGAACGCGGCTCAGCGACTGGGCGCGGGGGGAGAGCTTGTCGCGTCCCCGGGAAATCGTTTCGGTCGGCTTGTCGAGATAGGAGACGCGGACATAGTTGGGATCCTCCTCGCGCCACTCGAGTCCCGCCTTGGTGCCGTAGACGCGGATCTTGAACCCGTTGTCCTGGCCGACGGCGATCTGCGAGCTCCAGTACATGCCGCGGGCGCCGTCCTTGTAGTTGAGGAGGATCGAGGCGTTGTCGTCGAGGACCCGTCCCGCGCCGAAGTGGTCGAGGCGGGCGAGGAGCGACTCGATCTCGAGTCCGGTCACATACGAGATCATGTTCTCGATGTGGCTTCCGATGTCGCCGACGCAGTTCGAGACGCCGGCGCGCTTGGGGTCGGTGCGCCAGGCGGCCTGCTTCTGCCCGGTCTTTTCGAGGAGAGTCGCCAGCCACTCCTGGGCGTATTCCCCGGTGACGAACCGGACGTCGCCGATCTCGCCGTTTTTCACCATGTCCCGCATGTGCTTGACGATCGGGTAGCCGGTGTACGTGTAGGTGACGCAGAAAAGGTTGCCTTTGGCCTTGACCAGGCGGCCAAGCTCCTCGGCGTCGCCGCCGCTCGTGGTGAGCGGCTTATCGCAGACGACATGGAAGCCGCTCTCGACGGCCTGCCGGGCGACCGGGTAGTGGATATCGTTCGGCGCAACGATGAGGACAAAGTCGAGCTTGTCCGAGCGCTGGGCTTCGGCGATGAGCATCTCCGCGGGGGTTTTATAGAGGCGCGAGCTGTCAACGCCCCAGGCCTCGCCGGTCTTCAGGGTATTCTCGTAGGACTGCGAGAAGCAGCCGGCCGTGAGCCGGGCCATGCCGTCCATGGCGATCGCCTTGCGGTGGACATCGCCGATGAACGCGCCCAGGCCGCCGCCGATCATGCCGTAGGTCAGTCGTGTCGCCTTGCCGAAAGATTCCTGGCCTTCGATCATTTCCGGACCTCCTCTGCAGGCGCGGCCGCGCCGCCGGCCGGCCCCATGCCCGCCTATATAATATTTAAATTCAGGACACAATATCAATTTCCCAATTTGCGGCCCCGGCTCTGATCTGAAATATCCCGGCGTCCGTTCGGTCTCGACCCGCTTGGCGTCGATTGCCACATCGTTCGCCTTGTCAGGGAGGACCGTCTCGATTTCTGCAGGATCAAAGCATGCCGGCCCCTCTTGAACGGTCAGTTCGCAACCGAATATCCAATGCCGGGGCCTGGACGCGCTCTCGTTTGATGAGTTAAGCCGGAAAATGATATGTTGCCACCGATCAGTTAGCTGCCGATATAATGCCTGAATCGCCGTTCACGCGTAATGTCCGGAAGGTCATCCGGTCGATACCGCGCGGCCGCGTGGCCACGTATGCCCAGGTGGCGGCGCTCGCCGGGAACCCTCGCGCCGTCCGGGGTGTCGTCTGGATCCTCCATTCGTCATCGGAAGCGGCGAAGCTCCCCTGGCACCGCGTGATCAACAGCCGGGGAGCGATTTCACTCCCGCCTGGCCGGGGGTTCGAAGAGCAGCGCGCCAAGCTCATCGCCGAAGGAGTCGCCGGTAAGCCCCGCCGGCAAGATCGACCTCGCGCGCTATCGTTGGGAAGCCGGGAAGAAACGGGGCGCCGCCATCGCCCGCGCCGCCGCTCGTTTCCTGGAGGAGCTTTGAACATGGGGACAGGCCCCGAAGCGGGGACCGTCCCCAAGATTATCAATTGAATTCGGGACACAATGCCAATTATCCGATTTGTCGACGGGCCCATAGCTGGCTATTTCTGATGGCCCCCTCCGCTCAGTCACTTTGCGAAACCGACATTGGTTGATCTAACCGCTGGTTTTGGGTCCGCTTGCCCATCAATTAGGTAAATTGGTATTGTGTCCCGAATTGGAAATGGGAAAATGATATACTGTCACCTGTCGATCGTGGAGGTCGAGACCATGAGCCAAGATATAAAGAACCAGCTTCAGTTTCAGGACGCCCTGGGGGCAAGCGAGCGGGTCTGCGCCCTGTTCTTTGCTTCCTGGTGCCCGTTTTCCCGGAGGTTCCTGCCCGATTTCGACGCCGCCGCCCAAGCCAACAACGATCACTTTACCTGCGTCAAGGTCGACGACGACGACGATCTCTGCGAAGAGTACGGCATCAACGTCTATCCGACCGTGATCTTCTTCGAGAAGGGGAAAGTCCTAAGCCGGGTGGATGCGGTGCTGGGCGTGGGCATCGACGTCGGACGGTTCCTCGGCCTGGCCGAAAAATGCATCCTTTCGAAAGGCGGAAAATGAACCTGCGAACAACCCTCGGCTTCTGCATTCTTCTCCTTGCGGCCCCGGCCCTGTTTTCCCAGACGCCGGACCGCGAACCCCTGGCCGACGAATGGGGCTACCGTCCCGCCGACGGCTCAACCGTGCCCCTGAACCCGCCCTCTCTGACTTGGGTCCACGAAAAAGACGCCGCGGGCTACGCCGTCGAGTGGGCTGACAACGCCGCCTTCTCAGGCGCCGCCTCGGCCCGGAATCTCCACTGGTGCGTTTATACGCACTCCAAGCCGCTGAAACCGGGCACATATTTCTGGCGCTACCGCATCGTCTCCAAGGACAAGCGCGCCTCGGCCTGGAGCCGCGCCCGCAAGTTCACCATTCCCGCCGGGGCGACCGATTTTCCGCAGCCGACGATGGACGAGCTCCGCCGCCGCGTCCCCAAGAACCACCCGCGGCTGTTCGCGCGCCCGGAAGACTTGCCGCGCCTCAAAGCCTACGCGCAAGCGGCGGGAAAGGCCTATTTCGAGAAGATCATCGTCCGCGGCCGACGCGCTTCTCACCGCCGACCCGACGCCCGAGCCGACCGTCCGCGCCGCCCCCTACGACCCCGAGACACAGAAGTTCTGGTGGTCGAACCGTGTTCAGACCGTCAAGGCCCTCCAGGAAGCCGAGATCCTGTCTTTTGCCTGGCTGCTCACCGGCGATCAGCGTTACGGCGAGCGGGCGCGCGACTTCACGCTGCGCCTCGCCGCCTGGGATCCCGATGGCCCCACGAACTGGGACCTCAACTGCGAAGCCGCCAAGCCGATGCTCCACCGGCTGGCGCGCGCCTACGACTGGGCCTGGCCGCTGTTCACGCCCGATGAGCGGGCGAAGATCCGGGCCGTCATGCTCCGCCGCGCCGAGGACGCCTGGAAAAGCAGCGAGGTCAAGCAGGGCGTCGGCCACCTCAACCAGCCCTACGACAGCCACGGCAACCGCACCTGGCACAAGCTGGGCGAGTTCGCCATCGCGACCCTGGGCGAAATGCCCGAGGCCGAGCGCTACCTCGACTATGCCGTGACCAACTTCTTC
Organism: Candidatus Aminicenantota bacterium; assembly: GCA_963764885.1. Taxonomy (GTDB): domain Bacteria; phylum Acidobacteriota; class Aminicenantia; order Aminicenantales; family UBA8522; genus CAVSCD01. Next base: position 448,044 of record CAVXUH010000007.1, on the reverse strand, counting down.
GCGGCCTATCCCGTCTGGTCGGACGACGACGGCGGCTGGCACGAGGGGCTCTCCTATTTCTCGGGCTACATGTCCAAGGTCACCTGGTGGCTCGACGTCGCCCGCGTCGCCTTGGGGATCGACGGTTTCAAAAAGCCGTTCTTCGCTCATTTCGGCGATTATTACCTCTATTCCACGCCGCCCGGGACCCCCGAGATGGGCCTGGGTGACCTCGCTTGGCGCCCGGTGTCGGGCGGGCTGTCGTGGATGCACTTTTTCGTGCGGCGCACCGGCAACCCTTATTGGTCCTGGTGGCTCGACGCCTGGAAGATCCCCTTCGATTCCGGCGAGCCGGTGCTGTCGTTCCTCTGGAGCGAGGCGCCGCCCGTCGCGCCCAAGTCGCCCGCTCGACCTCCCGCCGTCCAAGGTCTTCCGCGGCACCGGGGTGGCCGTGCTCAACACGACCCTGGTCGACGCCGCCGATAACGTCGAGCTCCGGTTCAAGGCCAGCCCGATGGGGCGGTGGAGCCACGGCCACGAGCCGCACAACTCCTTCACCCTCGACGCCTACGGGGTCGCCCTCCTCGTCAACAACGTCTACCGCGACCTCTACGGCACGCCGTTCCATAAGGACTGGGTCTGGACCTCGCGCGCCCAGAACGCGCTGCTCGTCGACGGCTTCGGGCAGAAGCCGCACTCCGCCGACCTGGGCGGCCGGATCGTGAAATGGGATTTCCAGGACGGACTGGAATACCTGGTGGGCGACGCCGCGGCCGCCTACGAGGGCCGCCTGAAGAAGGCGCTCCGCCACGTCGTCTTCGTCAAGCCGGACCTGATCGTCCTGGCCGACGAGGTCGAGGCGCCGAAGCCGAGCACCTACCAGCTGATGCTCCACGGCCAGGGCCCGTTCGTAGTTAAGCGAAGCCGACCAGCGCCTGATCCTCGACAGGGGAGAGGCGGGCGTCGTCGTCGATTACGTCTCCGAGCAGCCGCTCAAGATGCGCCAGTGGGAGGGCTACGAGCCGCAGCCCGACCACTCGTATCTCGCCTCGATCAAGAGCCCGGGCATCCCGATGCAATGGCACGTGGAAGCGGCGACCGCCGCCCCGGCCGACGGCTCGTTCACGCTCACCGTGCTCCGGCCCTATCAAGCGGGGCGCGCAGCCTTCGACCCCGGTCCGGGTCGAGCGCACCGCCGGCGGGCTGAGCGTCACCGTCGCCACCCCGTCGCAGCCCGAGGTGAGTGTCGCTTTCGACCCGAGCGGGCAGAAGGAGTTCATCCACGTACGGTCCGGCGGCCGCGACTGGACGGTGGCCCGCCCGGAGTAGCCGGCGGCGGAGCGGCGGGGAGGAAAGATGCGAAGAAGCACTCCGGCGATCCTGCTCACGATAAGCCTGATCGCCCTCGGCCTGTTTCCCCTCGCCGCCTTCTCCCAGGTCCGCGCCCGACCATCCGACCTCGACCTCTCCCGCGTTAGGATATCGGAGAACGGCCACTTTAAGGTCGCCATAAAGCCCGAAACCGACCCCATCCCGCTCCGCCGGCTCCACTCCTGGACGATCCACGTGGAGGACGCCGTCGGTCGCCCGGTGACGGCGGCTTCCATCACCGTCGACGGCGGCATGCCGGAGCACGGGCACGGCCTGCCGACGGAGCCGGATGTGACGAAAAACCTCGGGGACGGCGATTACCTTGTTGAGGGGCTGAAGTTCCAGATGAAGGGCTGGTGGGAGGTCAGGTTCTCCATCGAGACTGCCGGCGGAACCGATGGCGTCGTCTTTAACCTGATCCTCTGACGAACGTGTCCATGACCGGGCCTGGCGAATGGTGGCATGACGGCTTCGGCGCTTTGACGGAACGGCCATGCCGAAAGTGAGCGGGGCTCTTTGGCTTCTGGTGTGCCTGGCCGGCGCAGCCGTCGGGCCTCCAAGCCCAAAGGGAGAATGGACCCCGGCGGAGCGCACCGTCCTGCGCGACCTTTCGATAACCGGCCTGGGCCCCATCCCTCCTGACCCCTCGAACGCCTTCGCCGACGACCCACGGGCCGTCGCCCTCGGCCAAAAGCTCTTTTTCGATAAACGCTTCAGCGCCAACGGCGAGGTTTCCTGCGCCTCCTGCCACAAGCCCGAGCTCGGGTTTCAAGACGGGCTGCCGTTAGCCAGGGGCGTCGGCAGGCGAACAGAAGAACCATGACCATCGTCGGGGCCTCGTACAACGCCTGGTATTTTTGGGACGGCCGTAAGGATAGCCAATGGTCCCAGGCGCTGGGGCCGCTCGAGAACCCCGTCGAGCACGGCGCGAGCCGCGGCTTCTATGTCCAGTTGCTGGCCCGCCATTATGCCGCCGAATATGAACGGATCTTCGAGACCATGTCCGAGATCTCCGACCCCGTCCGTTTCCCGGCGAACGCGGGGCCGGTCCCGGACCCGGCGGCCCGGGCGGCCTGGGATAAGATGGCCCCGGCGGACAGAGGTTCCGTCTGCCGCATCTTCGCCAACATGGGGAAGGCGCTCGCCGCCTACGCCCGCAGGATCGTGCCGGGCCCGTCGCGTTTCGACCGTTATCTCGAGGCGCTCGAGGCCGGCGACACGAGGGCCGTCGCGTCCGCGCTCCGGCCGGACGAGATCGCCGGTCTGAGGCTCTTCATCGGGAAAGGAGATTGCGTCCGGTGCCACAACGGGCCGCTCCTCAGCGACCTCGATTTCCACAACACGGGCGTGCCCGATGTTCCCGGACTTCCGCCCGATGACGGCCGCGCTTCAGGTATCAAAAAAGCCCTGGCCGATGAGTTCAACTGCCTTAGTCCCTACAGCGATGCCGCCGGCCGGGACTGCGGGGAGCTCCGGCATGCGAAGACCGCCGGTCCGACCCTGGTCCATGCGTTCAAGACGCCTTCGCTGCGGAATGCCGCCGGCAGGGCGCCTTATATGCACGCCGGCCAGTTCGCCACGCTGGCCGCGGTGCTGGCGCACTATAGCGTCGCGCCCCCGGCCCCGGCCGGGAAAAGCGAGCTCAAGCCCCTGGGCCTTTCCGCGCGCGAGCTGGCCCAGCTCGAGGCGTTCATCGGCACGCTGACCGGTCCCCTGAATGTCCCCGAAAAGCTGCTGAGGGAGCCTTAGACGAAAACCAGCGCTGAAGGGAGGCGTCTTCGCAGCGGTGAGGGCGGGGAGCGAACTGAGGGGTGGCGCGGCGAGGGGGCCCCCCCGCCAGCCCGGACCGACTGGTTTTTCTTGGGAAGGAGGGAGGACTGACGGGGGACCGCCGTGACAGGACCCCAATTCCGAAATCAACGATCACAGCGGCTGGGACGCCTACGCCTGAACTTTCCCGGATTCTCTGCGTATAATAATATGGAGAGGCGAAGACTATCCCATAGGAGGGCGCAATGGACGCGGTCAGGAAAATCATCGGTCTGGTTCTCATCGTTTTCTGCGGACTGCCCATCCTGTTCGGCATGATCTGGGCTGTCGGGCTGATCAAGGCGACGGTCTCGCCGGAGTTCCTCACCGACCTGCCCCGGCAGGTCATCGCCGAGGTCCCGGCCAAAGCGGACGAGATCTTCCGGGACGCCCAGAGCGAGGAATATATCGCCGACGCCAACACGCGCGCCTGGTTTCAGGCGGCGGCCAAGAGCGGGACAACGCCGAGCCAGCTCATGGCCAAGACCGGCCTTAACGACTGGCTGACCGGCGAGCTTTCCGGGTCGCTCCGGCAGGTCGGCCGGGTTCTCCGGGGCGAAGTGCGGCCGCGGCCCATCGCCATCGACCTGAAGCCCCTCAAACAGGCGCTCCTCAGTCCGGAAGTGGAGGGCTTCCTGGAGGCGACGCTCAACAACCTGCCGCCCTGCGATGAACAAGGGACCAATGGCTGGAGCGAGGTCGCCGCGTTCGGTCCCGGGCGCCGGACGATCCCCGCCTGCCGGCCCGACCCCGAATCCTCGAAGGCGGCCCTGGCGGCGGCCCGGACAAAGGCCGTGGGCGACATGCCCGACGATATCGAGATCTTCCGCAATGTTCATAATTTCCCGGCCTTCCCGCTCGGACTCTCCCGGTCGATCACGATGCTCTCCTATCTCCTCTTTCTCATCCCCGCCGCGTTTATTTTCCTGGGCGCGGTGATCGCCGATTCGACGCCGTCGGGGTTCCTGAAGTGGTCCGGAGCTTCGATCCTCGCCGGCGGGATCCCAGCGCTCCTCCTGGCCCTGGCCGTCAAGTACTTTTCGCTGTGGGGGCTGGCGGGCGGGGGCTTTGCCTGGCACGGAGAACGAACGTCCGAGCTGGCCGACCTCGTGTTCGACAGGCTGAGGAATGTCCCGGAGACCCTCATCAACCAGCTCTTCTCCCCGGTTGTCCTGGTGGCGGCGCTGGTCTGCGTGGCGGGTGTCGTCCTTTTTGCCCTGTCGTATTCCGCGCGGAAGACGTCAAGGCGCGCCCCGAAGCCGGCCTCGCCGGCTCCCCAGGCGCCGGCCCCTCCGACTGCGACTCCCGAGGGACCCACGGCACCGCCCATAAATCCCTCCGGCCGGGCATAAGCGCCGAGTCCTGTCCGAGAAGACAACCAGGCCTAACAGGGTACGGACCGGTTTGGTTTCGACCCTGAGATCGACTGCCCGGAATTTATTAATCCCCTTTGGGGAGAAGCCGTTTCTCTGATATATCAGGTGGACACCTGTCCTTTCCTGATACATGCCGGGCCGGAGAGCGATCGCCTATTCCTGCCCTCTCGTCTGTCATCCACAACGATGGGGGACGCCGCTGCAATCCCGATCTTGGCATGAATTATGCTTTAAGCTTTGGCAGGAGGTTACGATGAAAATTCTAAGATCCGTATTCCTGTTGGTTATTCTCTGCGCTGTGGCTTATCCGCAGACGGTGGACCTTGGGAATGGGGCGTTCGCCAACGAAAGAGGCCCCATCATGATCGCCGTCGACGCCACCCAGGTCATCCAGAGCATGGAGAGCCCTTACAGCCTCTTCATCCTTTACCTGGGCGCCAAGAGCGAAAACAAGAGCATCGTCGTTGCCAGGAACGACGTGACCCTGGTCTATAAAGGCCAGGAGTACAAGATGCCGAGCCTCGAGGAAGTCCGGAAGAAATATGCGGGCGATATCCGCGATGCCGATTTTTACAGCCGCCTGGCGGCCGGAGGCCTGGTCTCTTCGTGGATCCGCTTCTATAAGTTCACGGCGCGGACCGACTTTTTCCCCGTCTTCCGTCCCGGCGCCGCCCTGCCGGTGGACGAGGGGTCGATGACCGGGTTCATCGGGTTCAGGACCAAGTGCTATTTCAAGAACCCGGGGTTCCAAAAGGGAGACGTGCTCACGATCAAGGTCCGGGACAAGAAGAACCCGGAGATCGCCAGCGAGGTTGAGGTCACGCTCAAGTAGTCGGGCGCGCCGCGCGTAATTCGCCGATTTCCTTGAGCTTGCCGGCGAGGCGTTTGGCCGAAACCGGGTAGGCGGTCTTGAGCTCCGGGGCGAAGACCGAGACCTTGAATTCCTCGATCATCCAGCGGAGCTCCTCGACCGCCTGCCTTTTGGCGGGCGGGGCCTTGGCCGCCTCTTTCTCGAGCTTGGCCAGGGCCTGGGCAAAAGGCTGAACGTCCTCGCCCTTTTTTTTGTCCTTTTCGGGGTCGTTCTTGCCCCGCTGGACCCTGACCCAGAGCGAGCTGATATAGCGGGAGAGCTCTCGCAGCCTTTCCAGAGGGTAGATATCCATGAAGTCCGCAGGGACAAGCTCATCCAGCTCGGCCCGAACTTCCTGGACGAGAGCGGCCAGCGCCCGGCTCGAGCCGGCAGGCCTCTTGACGGTCTGGAGGACGTCCCGGGTCTGCCGGTAGGCGTCGAGGATACCGGCCGTCGTTTCTTGAAGGACGGTCGCGGCTTCGGGCATGGCCCGGTTGAGCGAGGCGGCATATGCCTCATAGTCCTGCCGGTTCCGGATGTTCCGCCGGAAGAGCTCGGCGCGGACCTTCTCCTGCATCTTTATTTCGAGGACGGGCTTGCCCCCGAAGAACAGGGCCGCCTTCGTGTACTCTTCGGGGATGACGAGATACCGGCGGAGGAAGTCGGTGTCCCTGGCGAACTTCGCCGCCAGGAGCGCCTCGACGCCCCGCTCGTGGGACGCTCGCGCCTCCTCCTGGTCCCTGAAGAGGCGGACCGCCGCGCCCCCCTCCTTGGGCTCGAGCCCGAGGTAGCCGACGAGAAAGTGGCCGACCTGAACGGTCTCCGGGAGCTCCTCGAATTCCCAAGTCGCGATCCCCGACCGCTCCCATTGGCGGCGGGCGGCCCGCCACTCGGGCGAATCCTCCGGCATGGCGGACGGGGCGGCGGCGCGCCGCAGCGCCGCCGGGTCGCGGCCGGAGGCGATCTCTTTTCCCGCGTGGTCTGTCAGGACGATGCGCGTCTTGAGGTAGGGAGGGATCTCGGCCCGTGCCCACTCCTTCGCGGGGATATCCATTCCAAACCGGCCGCGGACAAGGACCGCCAGCGATTCAAACAGGGACAGACCGACCGGCCGCATCTCGCGGACGATGACGTCGACGGTATTGGCGACCGGCTGGAGCTGCTTGCGGCAGGCCTTGGGAAGCCCCTTAACGAGAGCCTCGATTTTGTCCCGGAAATAGCCGGGTGCCCCCCATTCGAACGCCGTGTCGGGGATCGCGGCGAACTCGGGCGAGGGGATGCGGATGCTCAGGCCGTCGTCCTCCGCCCCGGGCGAAAACCGGTAGACCGCCCGGAAGCGCTTGTCGCCCAAGGCGAAGGAATCGGGATAGAGGGCGAGCTCCGCCGGGTCGGGCGGGGCGAGCCAGACATCTTTTTCGGCCATCCTCAGGAACCCGTCGCTTCGCATCTTCTGGATCCTTTCTTCGAGGCCGCGGAGGCTGAACACCCCGGCCAGCCGGCGGGAGTAGAAGTCGGCGATCGCCCGCTCGTCAACCATGATATTTCGGCGCCGCAACTTCTCCTCCATGGCGGCGACCCTGTTTTGGAGCGCCAGGTTATGCCGGTGGAACTCGGGCGGGTCCTTGACCCGGCCCTCGACGAGCGCCCGGGCGATGAAGACTTTGTGCGCCTCGTCGGGGTTCTTGGGGCCGTAAGCCACGTCGCGGTCTTTGACGATCTCGAGCCCATAGAGTGTCACCCTTTCCTTGGCCCGGACTTCGCCGTGGTCCATGTCCCAGCGCGGCTCGGAATAAGAATAGAGGCACTGCTCCCCGCCCAGCTCCTCGAGCCAGATTGGGTCGATCCGGGCGGCCATCCGGGCGTAAAGGCGGGCCGTCTTGACGATCTCGGCGGCCACGATCCAGGGGCGCGCCTTGCCGAAGAGCGTCGAGCCCGGGAAGAGCATGACCTCCCGGCCCTTGGCCGCCTGGTAGATGCTCTTCTCTTTGTGGACCGCAATATTCGACAAAAAGCCCGTGAGCACGGACCGGTGGATGGCGGCGTAGACCGGGGGCGATATCTCCCGTCGCCGTGCCGGCCCGGCGGGGACCCCTTGCTCTTCGAGAATGGACAGGATCTGGTCGTGGACAAAGCCCCATTCCCGCATCCTGCCGGGGGAGAGGAAGCGTTCGTGGCAAAACCTGCGCTGGCGGCTTGCCGAGAGCGGGCTCCCGGGCGCCCCGTGGTACTCGTGCCAAACATTAAGCAGGGTCAGGAAATCCGAATCCGGATGCCGGAACCCGGCCTGCGCCTGGTCGGCCTGTCCGGCTTTGTCCGGCGGGCGCTCCCTCGGGTCTCGGATGCTCAGGGCCGAGGCGATGACGGCGACCTCCTCGAGGCACTGTTCGCGGTGCGCCTCGAGGAGCATCCGGGAGATGCGGGGATCGAGCGGGATGGGGGCCATCCGCCGGCCGAGCGGGGTGAGCTCGGCCTCCCGGCCGCTGCCCGTGGCGGCGCCGAGCTCCTGGAGGGCCTCGTAACCGTCCTTGACGTTTTTGGGGTTCGGCCGCTCGACGAACGGGAAGGCGTTCGGGTCGCCGAGCCTCAGGTAGATCATGCGCAGGATGACTTCGGCCAGGTTGGACCGGAGGATCTCGGGTGGCGTGAACCGGGGCCGGGCTTCATAATCCTCCCGGGTATAGAGGCGGACGCACAGCCCCTCCTGGACGCGACCGCACCGCCCCTTGCGCTGGTCGGCGCTCGCCTGGGAGATCGGGCTGATGGGAAGCGAATGGATCCGCGTGCCGGGCTGGTACTGGGAGATCCGGGCGAGCCCGGTGTCGATGACATAGCGGATGCCCGGGATGGTGAGCGACGTCTCGGCGACGTTCGTGGCGACGACGATCTTGGGCCCGGTCACAGAATACACCCGGCCCTGTTCGTGGGCGGGCAGGCGCGCGTAGAGCGGCAGGATGGCCGTCCCGGCGTAGTGTTTGCCTTCGAGCCGTTCGCAGGTCTCGAGGATGTCCTGCTCGGTGGGCATGAAGATGAGGATATCGCCGGCCGGGCGCCGGGACTTGAGGCGGTCGGCGGCCCGGACCGCCATCTCGACGTAGTCCGACTCGTCCATGTCCTTGGAGAACGATTCGGGCGGCATGTATTCGACGTCCACGGGATACAGGCGCCCTCCGACGTGGATGACCGGGGGATGGTTGAAGGCCTCGACGAACTTTTCGATGTCGAGGGTCGCCGAGGTGATGATGACCTTGAGCTCGGGGCGCGCCGGCAGGATCGTTCGGGCGAGACCCAGGAGAAAGTCGATGTTCAGGCTGCGCTCGTGGGCCTCGTCGATGATCAGGGTGTCGTATTCGAGAAGGTTGTGGTCGGACTGAGTTTCGGCCAGGAGCATGCCGTCCGTCATGATCTTGATGTAGGCTTCCCGCGGCGCCCGGTCCTGAAAGCGGATCTTGTAGCCGACCGAGCGCCCGAGGGGCTCCCGGAGCTCCTCGGCGATTCGGTTGGCGATGGTCACGGCGGCGATCCGCCGCGGCTGGGTGCAGGCGACCGTCCCGGCCACGCCGCGGCCGGCCTCGAGGCACAGCTTGGGGATCTGGGTGCTCTTGCCGCAGCCCGTCTCGCCGGAGATGATCAGCACCGGCTGCCGGCGGATGGCCTGGACGATCTCCTGGCCTTTGGCGGCGATGGGGAGGGCCCGCGGGACGCGGACGTGCGGGCGGTTCCGGCGGCGGGCCTCGTGCTCGGCGGCCGACTGCCGAAGACGCTCCTCGAGAGCCGCGAGCTGTTCGAGAAGCGCTTGGGCCTTGGGTGAGCCTGGCGCGAGCGCGCTCTTCCGGTCGCCTCTGCCGCCCTGACGGCGGCCGGCCAGGCCGAACCGGTCGCCGAGCTCGCGGAGCCGCCGCGCGGCCAGGGCCCGGTCCCGGAGCATCGCCTGCGGGACGAGCGATCGAATCCTATGGAGAAGCTCCGGCGCGCCCGGACGCTTTTTCTCCGGCGGTCGCGGCGGCGAGGAGGGAGGCGCTTGATTCTCCATAGTCATCCACTTCCCGGATATTCTATTACAATTGCCCGCGGCTTTCATCAGAAAGGACGAGACGTCCCTTCCGAGCCCGCTGCCCTAGATCTTCTTATCCAGCTTTTCTTTGATCCCGTTCACGGCGGCCTGGGCCTCGGCCTGGATGCCTTCCGTGGTCAGGAGCGACTCGGCGAGGGCCAGTGCTTCGGGGCACGGGAAATCCTGGAGCGCGCCCAGGACCAGCTTCTTTTCGTCCGGACGCGCCGCCAGGTCGAGCGCCGTCTTCAGGGACCGCACGGCCGTCTGGGGCGACCGATACTTCTCCAGGGTGACCATCCGCACATACCCCCGGAGCGCGAGCACCTTGTGGTTCAGGCTTTGGCTGCTCTGAGCGATGCCCAGGCAGTCCTCCTTCGCCGCAGCGTTCGGCCAGGACGAGAGAGCGCGAACGGCCCCGTCCTGGATCTCCGGGGCGCCGCCGGCGAGCGCGGTTCGAAGAAGAGGCAGCGAGCTGTTGTCGCCGATGTTGCCGAGCGCAAGATAGAGGAGCGATCGCTTCCGGCTATCAAGCTCGGGCGTTTTCCCGGAGCCGGTCTCGGCTACGAGCAGGCGGTTGACCGCGGCGGCCCGCGCCTCCGGGTTCGGGATCTTCTGGGCGGCGACGCCGATCGTCGTCCGAATTTCATCCTGCACGGATTCGTCGCCCGTTTCGAGGAGGACGTCAAGCAGGACCGGGATATCGACGGGCCCGGCGATCGTTCGCAGGGCCCTGGCGGCCTGAGCGCAGTTCGCGGGCGCGCCCGACCTGGAGGCGGCGACCAGAAGGCCTTGTCCCGTCAGGATCCGGCGCTCGCCGATCGCCCGGATGAGTTCGTTTTTCACTTCATCTTTCGGCGAGGCGAGGAGCTGAAAGAGAATGGCCTGGTCGATGTCCTGTCCGGGCATCACGGCGAGGCCGGCGCGGGCCGCCGCCTGTTCCTCACCCTTCGCGGCCGCCGCGGACTGCGCGAGAATAGCGACATTGGAGGTATCAGCGAGCTTAGCGACGGCCCTGAGCGCGGCCAGCCGGACGGGTCGGGATTCGCTTTTTAGACAGCCGATGACCGGGGCGAGCGCCACGGCCTTCGGGTAATCGCCGAGTGCGGAGATCAGCTGGACCTGGCTTGACTCCGGAAGCTTGGGGAGGAGAGCGGCCACGGGGCCGATCTCGGCCTCCGAAAAGAGCTTTGTCACCTGGCCGATCGCGGGCTGGCGCATCTCTTCAGGGCCGCGGCTGAGGGCATCGAGGGCGAGCCGGGCCGCCTCGGGCTTTTCAAAGCCTAGGAGCTTGGCTTTGAAAGCGGCTTGCCGGACCGCGACGGGCAGGTCGGCCGCCGGGGAGGCCAGGAGCCTATCGGCAATAATCAGCGCCGCCGGAAAGTCGCGGGCCGCCAGGCGTTCGTCGATCGACCCCAGGAGAGCTTGGGCGATCCCGGACTTGATTTCGCCCGAGGCGTTGCCGTAGGCCTCGGCGAGGGCGGCGTCCGCACCGGCGCCCCCGATCCTCCCAAGCGAGACGACCGCGGCGAGGGCAAGCGGCGCCTCCGGTCTGGAGACCAGGGAGGCCAGCGGTCTGACCGCCTCGGCGGATCTCCTGTTGCCGAGCGAGGAGGCGACGCCCATCTTAGTGTTCCCCTCAGTCGCGTCGAGCGCCCTGAGCAGGGCGGCGTCGGCCGCGGCGCCCGGGATCTTCTCGAGGGCGTAGCGGGCGGCGTCGGTCGTCTCTTCTCGGACGAGGAGCTTTTCCAGGGCGGGCACGGACCTCTCGCTTCCGACCAGGCGAAGGGAGCGGCACAGGGCCATCACGGCGTATGGTTGAGCGGCCGATTCGAGGACGGCCAGGAGATCTTTCTCGCAACCGGCCCGGGCCTCCTCGGATTTATTGTGGGCGAGAACATAATCTCTCAGGCGATAGAGAACGGCCTCGTCCCGGCTGTATTCGAATGCCTGAAGGTCTTTGAGAACGGCCTCGAGCGATGGCGGGCGGTAGCCCGGCCAAAGGCGGACGTCCTCGGGTGTCGCCATGTCCCTGTTCGTGACGGGAAAATCGGGAGGGATCTTCTGGGTCACTTTCCCGGTGGCCGCCCACTCGGCGCCGCGCTGAAAGGTGACGATGAACCCGGCGCATTCGAGGGCCGGCGGATGGGCGGCGGCGGCATGCCCGAGGGCGGTGTGGAAGATGCGGCCGGCGCCGTAGGAAACGGTGAAGAGGACGGGTTCGTCCCGGCCCGTGCCGCCGTGCTCAAAACCGCTCCGGGCGGTGGCCAGGACCGTGAGGTTCTTGGCGGGACCGCGGAGCAGGCTATAGAGCTCGTCCTCGGCGTGCATCCATTTCACGGGCAGCCCGGCCGTTATCGGGTGGGACGTGTCGCGATGGACAACAGGATAGACGAAGGGCCGAGGGTGGTAGCCCGCAACGCCGGCGCCCGCGTCGCGGACGATCGCGCCGTCTTTCCAGAAGACGTAGGGCCCGAACGATTCGTTGCGGTTCGCCCAGCCGCCCAGGCCGGTGATCTCGTTGTACTCGGGCCAGCCGGCGAAGGCGATCGACGCGGCGTGAAAGACGACAACGCCGCCGCCGTTCTTGACGTAAGAGGAAAAGGCCCTGCGGGTGGAGGGCGCCCACATATCGCCGTAATAGTTGAGGACGACGAGCTTATAGGAGGCAAACGGCGGCGCGAAACCGTCCATTTTGGCTCCGGGAGCCGGGCTCTCGGCGATGTCCACTTGGAAGAGGCCGGTATCCTCGAGCATCTGCTCGAGGGCCGTCGTCGAGATCTGCCAGTCGTGGCCGGCGTTTTGACCGGTGACGATCAGGGCCTTGAGGGGAGGAGCGGGGGCCTGGGCGGCGGCCAAAAGGGAGAGGAGCCCCAGGAGGAGCCAGGCCGCCGCGAGCGCCGGCCGGGCAGTCCGGAGAGCCCGGGCCGCACTTCCTGTCTTTGATAATAAGCTCTGGCAGGTATTCATCTTGGTTTCCTTTTCAGGCGGGCAGGACCCACGGCTTGCGGTAGGCTCGCCCGAGCAGCCGGTCGGCTTCGGGGTCCTCGAGGATGGTCTCCATGGCCGGATCCCAGCGGATCTTGCGTCCGAGCTCGATGGCGATCGTGCCCAGGAAGCCCACGCTCGCCGACCGGTGGGCGACCTCGCAGGGCGCGATGGTCAGCCCGCGGCTCCGGACGGAGTCGAGGAAATTCTGGTGGTGATCGCGGCTTTCGATGAGCTTGATCTCGTTCGGGCCGATGACTTCCTGGACCAGGCTGGCGGGGGACGCCTCGAACCCGCCCCGGTCCACCCAGACCCAGCCGTAGTCGCCGATCCATTTCGTGCCGCTCCGGATCTCCGGGTGGCCGCCGGCGATGACCATGGGCGTGCCGTCGGCGTAGACGGCGGTGACGTAGTAGCGGAGGGCGCTGTTGTAGATCCCCTGCGTGGGGAACTCGCCCCGGCCTTCGACCTCGACCGGGCCGGCGGTGTCCCAGCCCATCCCCCAGTGGGCGATATCGCCGTGGTGGCCGATCCAATCCATGAGCTGGCCGCCGCCGAAGTCCGTGTTCCAGCGCCAGTTCATGTGGACGCGGGCCTTGCAGTATGGAACGTAGGGTGAGGGGCCGACCCAGAAATCGTAGTCGAGCTCGGGCGGCGGCGGCGCGATGGCTTCCTGGCCGAAGGTCTTGGCGAAATCGAAGTGGCCGGAGGGCAGCCCGACCTCGATGCGCCGGACCTTGCCGATCCGGCCGTTCCGGACGAGTTCGCAGGCCCGGTGGAAGTTCTCGACGGAGCGCTGCCAGGAGCCGGTCTGCCAGACCCGGCCGTAACGCCGGACGGCCTCGCACATGGCGCGGCCTTCGCGGAGCTCATGGAAGAGAGGTTTCTCGGCGTAGATGTCCAGCCCGGCCCGGGCGGAGGAGATGGCCAGGATGGCATGCCAGTGGTCGGGGACGGCGATCGAAATGGCGTCGAGGTCGCGGCGGAGAAGAAGCTCCCGGAAATCATGGTAGGTGGCGCAATCCGCGTTCCCGTATTTCCTGTCGACGATGCCCTTGGCCTCGCTCAGGTGGTTCTTGTCCAGGTCGCAGACCCCGACCCACTGGACTTCGTCCTTGCCCAGGAACGATTCCATGTTGGGAAAGCCCATCATGCCGAACCCGACCCCCGCCATGACGATCCGGTTCGAGGGCGCGACGGCGCCCGAGCGCCCGAGCGCCGAGGCGCGGACGATCGTCGGAAACCCGAAGGCGCCGGCTACGCCGGCGGAGGTTTTCGCGATGTCGCTCAGGAATTTCCGACGGCTGAGGCTTCTTCTTGTTCTGGCCATTCTTGTCTCCTTCAGGATTTCCTGCTCATCTTCTTCGCGAATCGATCATCGCAGCTCCCCGGAAATTGGGGAATTGATAACCTGGCACCAATTGCGTGGCACCTATTACGCGGGACTACTTGGGCCGGCGCACCCGGTTTATCAGAGAATAGACGGCCAGGAAGATGATCCCCAGCAGAACGCTCTGGATCACGAACGGCCGTACGGTATCGCTGACGGAATGAGATCCGGAATCGAGCCGAATAAAGTTGGCGACCTCCAAACCCAGAAATACCGCGCCGAGAAACCACTTCATCGAGTGTGCCGTCTCGCAAATCTCTTACCAAAGTCATCCGCAGGGACGGGACACTTCCAGGGGGGAGTTAAGCTCTCCCCTCGGCGCTTCGTTGCACTCAGCTGACCCCCTGAGGGGAACGACGCCGTCCCCCTCAAACTCCCCCGCGGTGGCGCGTCTTCATTGATCATGTCAACGTCCAGATATTTGCGAGACGCACCACTAAATGAGCTGGGTGGACCCGGGGACGGCCACCGGGTCGACCGGGTTGGGCCCGAACTCGAACCGCTTGGGCGTGAGGTCGAGCTTCGAGCTGTTCATCACCCAATCCCAGCTCAGCGCCCGGCCGGTATAGGCGCTCATCCGGCCCATGATGGCGCACATCGTGCTCTCGGCCACCTGCCGCCCCTCGTTCAGGGGCCGGCCGGCGCGGATGGCGGCGATGTTGTCCGTGTGCTCCTGGACGTAGGGGTTGATCTCATCGCCCTCGAACTTCCAGGGCGCGGCGCTCTTGATCTCGCCATAGCCGAAGGCCGACCCTTTGGTGCCGGCCAGCCGCTCCTCGACCCGCTCGGCCGCCCCCTCGGTCTGCCGGCACATGCTCATGACCCGGGCGCCGTTCGGGTATTCTAACTCGACGGCGAAGTGGTCGAAGATATTGCCGTACTCGGGAGCGGTCCGGGCCGCCCGCCCGCCCATCCCCATGGCCTTGACGGGCAGCGCCCCGAACGCCCAGTTGATGACGTCGATGTTGTGGACGTGCTGCTCGACGATGTGGTCGCCCGAGAGCCAGCTGAAATAGAGCCAGTTCCGGCACTGCCACTCCATCTCGGACATCTCGGGAGTTCTCTTGATCACCCAAAGGGCGCCCATGTTCCAGTAGCACTGGCCGCCCACCAGCTCGCCGATGGCGCCGGCGCGGACCCGCTTCATCAGCTCGAGATAGCGGGCCTGATGGCGGCGCTGGGTGCCGGCGACGATGCTCAGGCCTTTCTGCTGGGCGAGGGCCGAGGAGGAGATGACCGAGCGGATGCCGACCGGGTCGACCGCCACCGGCTTCTCCATGAAGATGTTCTTCCCCGCCCCGACGACCGCCTTGAGATGGCTGGGCCGGAACCCCGGCGGCGTCGCCAGGATGACATAGTTCACCTCGGGAAGGGCCGCGAGCTTGAGGTAGCCGTCGAAGCCCGTGAACGTGCGGTCGGGCGTTACCTTGATCTTGTCGGGGTGGGCCTCCTTGAGCTTTTTGAGCGACGAGTCGATCCGGTCCTGGACAAGGTCGCACAGGGCGACGACCTCGACCCCGGCCGCGCCGTTCAGGGCGTCGATGGCCGCGCCCGTCCCCCGGCCGCCGCAGCCGATGACCCCGACCCGGATCGCGTCCGAGCCCTGGGCGAAGGCGCCGGGCACGCGCGGCAGCGCCGCCGCCAGCGACACCGCCGCCGTCGTCTTGACGAATTCTCTTCGGTTCATTCTTTTACTCCTTTGATCTTCGCTCACTCATTTTAGAAGCTGTCACAGGTCCGGTAGGCTTCGATGACGGCCCGCTCGCCCTCCTTGCCGGGCAGGCTCTGGCCGTGCTCCATGCAGATCACGCCCTGGTAGCCCTTGGCGTGGAGGTGCTTGAAGACGTTCCGATAGTTGATCTCACCCGTCGTCGGCTCCTTCCGGCCGGGCGAATCGCCGCAGTGGAAGGCGGCGATCATCTCCCAGGCCATGTCGATATTGGGGATGAGATTGCCCTCGGTGATCTGCTGGTGGTACAGATCGTCGAGTATCTTGCAAGACGGGTTGCCGACCGCCCGGCAGATCTCGTAGGCCTGGGGGATCCGGGTCAGGAAAAGCCCCGGATGATCCTTGGGGTTAAGCGGCTCGAGCACCAGGATGAGACCGGCGGGCGCGCAGACCTCGACACAGGCCTCGAGGTTATCGATGACGTTGGCGGTCTGATACCCCCAGTCCAGGCTCTCGTCAAACCGCCCCGGGACGACGAGA
The DNA here is from genome assembly GCA_963764885.1 of Candidatus Aminicenantota bacterium. Taxonomy (GTDB): domain Bacteria; phylum Acidobacteriota; class Aminicenantia; order Aminicenantales; family UBA8522; genus CAVSCD01. Next base: position 432,024 of record CAVXUH010000007.1, on the reverse strand, counting down.
GCCCAGGGGCAGTTGGTCCGTTTAGAGGCCTCCACTCCCTGCCGCATCTTCTTGAGGAGCATCTCCCGAGTGTCCTTGTCCCGGGTGACGAAGCTCTTGACCCCGAAGTCGGCGTAGAGGACGAACGGCCCGAGGGTCATGCTCCGTTTAGCCAGCTCCCGGCTGATCACCTCCTGGTCGGCGGGCGGGCGCCCCATAAGGCCGTTGTCGAACATCGCGCCGAACCCCTGGTCGGCGGCAAACCCGATCTGGGTCTTGAGATCATTGCCCGCCAAATTTTTGAACTGACCCAGGCTGGGCGCGTATTTCAGCTTGAATTGCCCCGCGGCCGGCCGGCGGCTCTCCTGCGCGGTCCGCCCGGAGGCCGCCGGGCTCAACCCGGCGGCGGCGCCGGCGGCCAGGCTGCCGGCCAGGAAGTCCCTTCTTCTCATGTCCTACCTCCAATTCCGGATACCCTATTCCTTTATCGCAACGGCAGGGGAAAATCAACAAGAACAACTGGGCGGCGGGGCTCTTCACGATCCGGGTGTTCTTGTGAAGCCCGGAGGGCGCCAGGCTGCCGGAAAAGGGACGGGGAAAAGGGGATGGGAAAAGGGGAGGACCTATTTATCGGCTCCGTTGGAAATAAATCGGACCGACCCCTTTTCCAACCCAGCCCAGGTTGAGTGCAGCATCCGGGCCAGTTGTGATATCGTGGGAATCCTGTCAAGGAGAAGACCATGAAAAAATCGAGCGGGCCTTACGCTCTCTTTCTGTGGCTTGGCTTCGTCCTGTTTCTTGGCGGAGGTTGCGCCACTCGACCGCTCGCCGTGAATGGTAAACCTGTGAGCGGGGACCTGGACCGGGCCAGGCTCAGCGAAGACGGCAAAACCGCCTGGTTCGACGGCTTGGACATAGGCCTCGAAGGCCAGGGCTGGGCGGGGATGAAGCATCCCTATGACCGGCTGCCGGCCGAAGCCGAAGGCAAGGTGCCCGAGAAGGTATGGATTCTGTCACGCCACTCCGCAGGATTGTCGGTGGCTTTTGTCACCGATTCCCCCGTCATTTCGGTCCGCTGGTCCTTGCGCCTGGAGGAGTTGGCCATGAACCACATGGCGGCCACGGGCGTGAGCGGCGTCGACCTGTACGCGAAACGGGGCGAGACCTGGCGCTGGGTGGCGACCGGGCGACCCGAGAAAGTGAAGGGCAATGAAAAGGTGCTGGTTGACGGCGCCCCGGCCGGCCGTCACGAATACCGGCTGTACCTGCCGCTCTATAACGCCGCGGATTCCATCCAGATCGGCGTCCGGCCGGGAAGCACGCTGGTGAAGGCGTCCGCCTATCCCAGGGAATTGGCCAAGCCGATGCTGTTCTGGGGCACGTCCATTCTCCAGGGCGGCTGCGCCTCGCGCCCCGGCATGGCCTATCCTTCCATTATCGGGCGGCGAATGCACCGGCCGGTGATCAACCTGGGTTTTTCCGGGGCCGGCAGGATGGACCCGGAAGTGACCGCGCTCGTCGCGCCGCTCGACGTTTCGATCTTCGTGATCGATTGCCTGCCCAACATGACGCCCGACCTCGTCAAGGAGCGGACCGAGCCCCTCGTGCACGCCCTGCGCGCGGCCCATCGGGACACCCCCATCCTCCTGGTCGAAAGTACGATCTATGAATACTGCTGGTTCATCGCGAAACAGGCGAAAGCCATCAAGGACAAGAACGACGCCCTGCACGCGGCGTATGCGCGTCTTAAGAGTGCCGGAGTGAAGAACCTGCATTACCTACGCGGAGACGGGTTACTCGGTGGCGACGGGGAGGCGACGGTCGACGGCGGGCACGCGACGGACCTGGGTTTCCTGCGGATGGCGGACGGCATCGAGCCGGTGCTCAGGAAGATCCTCAAATAACGCGGTAGGGACATTGATCGAGCCGCGCCGAAGGAAGCATGGGGACGTTCCCCACGCTGGGGAACGTCCCCATGCTTCCCATGCTTCGTCCCCCGGTTTTAGCTCACGGCCAGTACTGCCGGACCTTCTCTTTGAGGAAGGCAACGCTCCGCCGGAGCTGGTCCATCCCCTCGAGCCCGTCCTCGATGCTGATCCAGCCGTCGAACCCGGCGCCCTTAAGTAACCCGAAGATCCTGTCGTAATCATTCAGGCCGTCGCCGATAACGCCGTGCTTGAGCTGGCGGGCATAGCCCTCGACGCCGTCGGCTTTCCTGAGGTCTTCGAGGGTGCCCTCGGCAAGGTAGCGGTCGCTGGCGTGCATCGTGACGACGCGGTGCTTGACGCGCTCCAGGAGCTCGAGGGGGTCGTCGCCCGCCAGGTAGGCGTTGCTCGGGTCATAGTTCACGCCGAAGTGCGGCGAGCTGATCCGGCCGACGAGCTCGCAGAAAAGGTCCATCTTCTGGGCGAACTCCGGGAACTTCCAATAATTGTCTTTATAGTGGTTCTCGATCGTCAGCGTTATGCCCAGCGGGTCGGCGTGTTCGAGGCAGGCGTTGATGCACTCCGCGGCGTAACCGAGACCCGCCTCGCGCGACAGCTCCGGGCGATACTGGCCCGAGAGCACGCGGCAGTACTGCCCGCCGAGCGCGGCCGTGGCGTCGATCCAGTGCTTCTCCGCATCGATCTCCCGCCGGCGGAAGGCGGGGTCGGGATGGGTGAAATCCGGCGAGCAGCAGAACATCGGGATGGTCAGGCCGTTGTCGCCGGCGAGGCGGCGCGCCTCCGGCCAGTCGGCCGGATCCTTCAATCCCAGGAAGCCCGAGTAGAATTCGAGGCCGGCGATATCCAGCGTCGCGGCCAGCTCGATCCATTGCCGGATGGACATGGCCCCGGTCACGCACAGGTCGTCGATAAACGCCTTGGGAAAGGCGGCGATCTTCGGCATCGGTCAACCTCCGGCGGAAAATGGCGCGGTCCTCAGGGCCTGATCAGCGCCTTGAGGATCCGCCCGCTGTGCATGGCCGCGAACGCTTCGCGCCACTCGTCCAGGGGCCAGACTCCCCCGACGACCGGGCCCACATCCAGCTTTCCGGTGGCCAGCAGGCGCAGCACGCGCTCCCACGTGCTCCAGTTATGGCTGAAGCTCCCCTGGAGCCGGATGTTCTTCTGGACGAGCGGGTCGAGCGAAAAATCCATCGGCTGGGGTCCCCAGCCCACTTTGGCGATCCAGCCGTTCGGGCGGACGATTTCGAGACCGGCTTTCAGGGAGGCGGAAACGCCGGCGGCGTCGATCACGCCGTCCGCCCCGAGCCCGTCGGCCTCGCGGGCCCACTCCCTGATGCCCTGCGTGAAGGTGAGGCAGCCGCAGTGCCGGGCGATCTCGAGCCGCGGGGCGTCCTGCTCAAGCCCGGTGACGGCCACCGTGGCGCCGCAGAGCTGGGCCATCAGGCCGCACAGGATCCCGATCGTGCCCGGTCCCAGGACAACGACCCGGTCGCCCGGGTTGATCCTCACCCCGACGACCGTGGCGCTGTAAGCGACGCAGCACGGCTCGGCCAGGGCCGCCTTTTCGAACGGCAGGCCGTCCGGCAGGCGGTGAAGGCATCTCGCGGGCACGCGGACGTACTTGGTCATGGCGCCGTCCACGCCGTAGCCGAAACCGCGGCGGCCCGGGTCGAGGTTGTAGAGGCCCTGGCGGGTCATCGGGCTGTCGGGGTCGATGACCGCCGCGGTCTCGCTGGCGGCCCGGTCCCCGTTCTCCCAGCCGGTCACCCGCTCGCCGCATTCGCGCACCACGCCGGCGAACTCGTGTCCGAGGACGACGGGATAATTCACCTTCCAGCTCTGGTCGCCCAGCCATTGGTGCAGGTCGCTCCCGCAGACGCCCACCGCCGCGACCTCCAGGAGAACATCTTCGGGCCCGATCGCGGGCACCGCTACCTCGCGGACCTCCACGCTGTGCCGCTCCGGTCCGTAATTCACGACTGCCAGTTGTTTCATGCGTATCTCACCTTATCGGTACGCCATCATACTCCCGCCCCGCCCCGCAATTCAACGGGGGGATGACCGGCCTTCGCCCACCCCCCGAGCCCTTAAGGCGTTAAGAACCCGAACGGGAGATGAAGATATCCAGACGCGGATTTGATTTTTCCGCCGATCATGGCTAATATCCTACGACCGGCGACGCGAACATCCCAGTGCAAAACCATGACTGACAACGATCCGTACATCCTGACCGAGGCGGCTGTCCGTGAGCCGCCGCAGACCTGGTGGGGCCGCTTGCGCTACCTGGGGCCGGGGATCATCCTCACCGCGAATATCATCGGCTCCGGGGAGCTCATCGCCACAACCGCCCTCGGCGCCAAGGCGGGATTCGTGACCCTCTGGGTCATCATCGTCAGTTGCCTGATCAAAGTCGCCCTGCAAATCGAATTCGGCCGGCACGCCATTCAGAGCGGCGAGACCTCGATGAGGTCGCTCAATCTTCTCCCCGGCCCCAAGCTCGGCCGGGCGAACTGGTCCATCTGGGCCTGGCTGGCCATCCTTTCGCTCAAGCTGATCCAAGGCGGCGGGATCATGGGCGGCGTCGCCCTGGTCCTCAGCATCGCCTTCCCGGGAGTCGGCGTGCTTGTCTGGATGATGATCGTCGCCCTGAGCGTCTCCTTGATCGTCTTCAAAGGGTACTACAAGACGATCGAGAAGGCATCCATGATCATGATCGTGCTGTTCGTCCTGACGACCCTGGCGTGCGTGGTATTCCTTCAGTTCACTCCCTATGCCGTATCCTGGGCGGACCTCTTCGAAGGCCTGCGCTTCAAGCTCCCCAAGGCGGCCGTGGGGATCGCCATCGCCGCTTTCGGCCTGACCGGCGTGGGCGGCGACGAGATCATGTTCTACAACTATTGGTGCCTGGAGAAGGGCTATGCCGCTTTTACCGGTCCCCGGAACGGCACGGCGGACTGGGCGAGGCGCGCCCGGGGCTGGATCAAGGTCATGCAGCTGGATGCGCTACTGTCCATGGTCATCTACACGCTGGTCACGGCGGCTTTCTACTTTTTGGGCGCCGCCATCCTGCACGGCCGGGGAGCGGTTCCCGAAGGTTTCGAGATGGTCAACGCCCTGTCCCGGATGTACACCGAAACGCTCGGACCGTGGGCCAAGGGAATCTTCCTGCTCGGGGCCTTTGTCGTTCTCTACTCGGTCTTGTTCGCCGGAACGGCGGCGTTGAGCCGGATCGCCGGGGACGCCGTAGGTCAGACCGGGCTGTACGATTTCCAGAACCCCAAGACCCGCGCCAGGGTCATCGCCACGATCGCCTTTATCGTCCCCGCCCTCTACACCCTCCTTTTCCTCTTGATCAAGGCTCCGGTCTTCATGGTCACGGTGGGCGGCATCGCCACTTCCGTTCTGCTTCTGCTCGTGGTGGCCGCGGCGATCGATTTCCGGTACCGGCGGCTTTCCGGCGAGCTGGCTCCCGGGCGGCTCTTCGATATCTGGCTCTGGATCAGCATCCTGGCGATCGGCTCCATCGGGGTGTATGGTATCATAACTCTGTTGGCCTGATTCGCGGCGCACCGCGCCCGGGCCGGGCTTGGAGGGATCGGATGGAATACTTCGCTGAGGAATCGGCCAAGGCCGGGATCCCGCCCGAGCGCGTCGAGGCGCTCCTGAATGGGATGCTCGCGAAGCTGGGGCGACCCCGCCGCGTCCTGCTCGTCCCTCCCGATTTTACAAGATTCGCATCGGGCGCGGGCGCGATCGCCAGCCGACTGTACCAAAAGCTCGTCCCGGCGGCTGAGGTCACGGTTGCTCCGGCGCTGGGCACGCACCGTTCCATGACCGCTTGCGAGCTGTCGACGATGTTCCCCGGCATACCGCCTGACGCCTTCATCGAGCACCGCTGGCGCGAGCCGCTGGCGCACCTCGGGGATGTGCCTTCCGAGCTGGTCGAGAAGGAGTCCGGCGGGGAACTGCGCTTTCCCATCCGCTGGGAGATCAACAAACGCCTGCTCGACACGCCGTGGGACAGGATCATCTCCATCGGGCAGCTCCTGCCCCACGAGGTGTCCGGGGTCTCTGGTCACAGCAAGAACATCGTCGTCGGGCTGGGCGGCCCCGACGCCATCCACAAAACCCACTACTTCTCCGCCGTCTACGGCCGCGAGAGGATCATGGGCCGTGTCGAGTCACCCGTCAGGAATATTTTCAACTATGTGGCGGAGAAGTACCTCGCCGGCCTGCCGATCACCTATGTGCTGACCGTCCTCGGGCGTGACGAGAGCGGGCGGCTGTCCACCAGAGGCATCGCCGCCTGCGACGGATACGAATCCTTCCCCAAGCTGGCGCGGCTGTGCCGGCGGCTGAACGTCAATTTCCTGGACGAGCCGCTGCCGAAGATCGTCGTCTACCTCCCCCCCGACGAATACAAGTCCACCTGGCTCGGGAACAAGGCCGTCTATCGTACCTGCATGGCGCTCGCGGAGGGCGCCGAGCTGTTCGTCATCGCGCCCGGCGTCGTCGAATTCGGCGAGGACCCGGCGATCGATGCCCTGATCCGGACGTACGGTTATCGCGGCAAGACGAAGCTGATGGAGGCGGTCGAGCGGCGAGAAGACCTGCGGTCGAACCTGGGTGCCGTCGCCGCCCTGATCAACGGCTCGGGCAACGGCCGTTTCTCGATCACCTACTGCACGAACGGCCGGGGCGGCGGCAAGGGCCTCACCCGGAGCGAGGTCGAGGGCGTCGGCTACCGGTTCTCTCCCTTACCGTCCGCCCTCGAGCGGTATGACCCCGACCTGATGAAGGACGGATTCAACATGATGAACGACGGCGAGACCGTCTTTTACATCTCCAACCCCGGCCAGGGGCTCTGGGCCGTCCGCTCGCAGTTCGGAGACTGACGGCGTCGTTCCCCTCAGGGGGTCAGCTGAGTGCAACGAAGCGCACACTAGTTCGACAGCCTCACCCCCATTTGGAGTGACAGGCCGGGCGTTCCGTAGCCGGAGACCATCTCGTATCTCGCGTTCAGGGCGTTGTCCACACGGGCGAAAACCTGGAGCCCCGGAGCGGCGAGATAGCTCAGGACGCCGTTGAGGAGCGAGTAGGGGGAGAGAACGACCGGCACGGACGAAAACGCCGTATAGTCGAAGTCGCGGCGGTTCCCCGCATAGTCATAGACGAGCGAGGCGCGCCAGCGACCGAGAAGATCACAGTGAGCCAGGAGGCTCATTGTATTCCGGGGGCGCCGGAGGAGCCGTTCGCCCGTGTCGGTATCCCTGGCGTCGAGATGGGTCAGGCGGGCGCTCAAAGACAGGCCTTCGAGCGGGCTCACCTCGACCTCGGCTTCGACTCCCCGCGACAGCGCCCGGCCGATATTGACGTATCCCTCGACGAACGAGAAGTCGATCAGGTTCCTGAAATCGTTCCGGAAGTAAGTGAGAGAGGCGCGCCAGCGGCCGTCGTCCCAGGACTGGTCGATGCCGGCGTCCCAGCCCGTCACCTTTTCCGGCCGCAGCTCGCGGTTGCCGATTGGGCCGTAGATCGTGGAGGGCGCATAGAGCTGATAGAGTGACGGCGCCTTGAAGCCCGTGGCCAGGCTCGCCCGGAGCTTGGTGCCCGTCTCGCGGATGATGAAAGCCGGGGCGAGGCGGTAGGTGAGGGCGTCGCCCGCTCGGCTGTGATGGTCATAACGGACCCCTGCCGTGGCGAAAAGGCGGTCGGCCAGGCGGAGCGAGTCCTGGACGTAGAACCCGGCCGTCTCCGCCTTCTGGAGGGGGAAAGGGCTGGGTGAGGACATCCCGGCATAAACGTAATCGTAGCGCGATTTCCCCCGCTCCTGCCTGAGCTCGAGGCCGGCGGTTAGGGTGTTCGAGGCGCCGACAAAGAAATTGTTCTGCCAATCGAGTGACAGCAGGCGTCCCCGGAAGTCGCCGGTTTCCGATTCGAGCGGATGCAGGGTATCGGTGGGGTTGTCGTGGGTCCTCCGGGAATCCGTGACGGCCAGCGCCAGCTTCTGCTCCCAGCGGTTCTCGAGGAAGAGCCCGCGGACCTGGGTCTTGAGGAAAAGCGACCGGTAGTCCTGCCGGTTGTTGGGGTCGTCCCCATAGGCGCCGCCGAAGTTGTCGATGTCCGTCCGGGCGCCGACCGCCCGGCCGACAACCTCGAGCCCGAGGTTTTTCCTCAGCGAGACCCCGAATCTTCCGGACAAGGTCAGGTTCCGGTAGCCGTCCTTTTCGGAATTCCCGGGCCTCCGAGCGGAGGCGGCGGAGATGCCGCGGCTGGTGAAGCCGGAGGCGCCCAGGGAATAATCGACCCGCTCGGTCGAACCGCTCACGCCGGCCTGGCCGGAGTAGGTGCCGTAGCTGCCGCCGCTCATGCCCAGCGTCCAGCGGGCGGGACCCTGGCCGCGCTTGGTGATGATGTTCACGATGCCCGCCAGCGCGTCCGACCCGTAGAGCGGGCTCTGGGGCCCCCGCAGGATCTCGACCCGGTCGATGTTGTTGAAATAGATGTGGGCGAGGTCGGCGGACCGGGAGGGGTTGATCGGGTCGTTGAGGGCGACGCCGTCGAGGAGGACGAGCGTGTGCTCGGAGTTCGCCCCGCGGAGAAAGACCGAGGCCGCCTCGCCGGGGCCGCCGTTCTGCGTCACGGACACCCCTACGCTCTCGCGCAACGCCTCCAGGATGAACTCCCTCTTGTATCTCTCCAGGGATTCCCCGGAGATGACGCTTACAGAGCTCCCCAACTCCCGGGCCGGCGTCTCCAGCCGGGTCGCGGTGACGACGATCTCGTGACGCTCAAGGGGCGGCGTTTTTTGCTGGGGGTCGTCCTCAGACCAGAGCCCGGGGGGAATGGCCAGCAGGATCAGAGAAAACAGATACAACCACGGTTTGCGCATCGAAGTCTCCCGGCCCCCGCTCCCGCCTGGGGCGCTCGTCTTCGGTGTGCGCCCGTCCGCCGGAAAATAAAAAATCAACCCGACCTTCCACCCGAAGATGGGCTGGCAAGGCCTGGAGCCGGTCTCCTGACTCCCGGATCTTCCTCACCCCAGGCCTTCCTTTCCGCCGCGGGGGGAAAGTGGCGTCCTCTGGGATTCGTCCCCGGTTACAGTAGCGGGGGCTGTGTCCGTTTCTCACGGACTTCCCGGCGCTCCAAACCCTGGAATTGACTTTCAAAGAACAAGGATAATATAGGGGGGAGAGGCGTCCTTGTCAAATTTGGCATCGTTGGGGTTTGCATCTCCATCCGTGTGATCAGTTAATTGGGAATTGGGGTCCTGGCACGACGATCCCCCGGCGCGCCGAGACGGTCAGTCGCGCTCATCGGGTTCAGCCAAGCTCTTGGCCTCAAACGTTCGGTCGGCGGGGGGCCCCCACGCCGCGCCACCCCTCACTTTGATTATTGCCATCACACGTTTGGAGATGCTTCCATCGTTGGGTCAAAGCCGTGCCACCCGTTCCGTTTTCTTATGGAATTGATGTCTTCTATATGGGAGCGCTTCTATTGTCTGGGTTTGGGACTATACGCCAAGCCGCCCTCCCGTCGGCTGACGGGAGGGCGACCTGTTCGAAGGAATGGAGGGATAAGTTACAGGTCCGGCTGTAACTTCAGGAAAAAAGGAGGATGAAAAAGGAGGCGCGTTCTAATCATCTCATAGGTTTGTACACGGGTATCGGAGAATAGGTTGCAAAAAAGTAGATTCGCCGAAATCGGGCAGAAAAAGACATCTTTCCGATCTGAAGGCTTAATTTCCCCTTGACGACATTATTTATTATAGCACGAAAAGTGAATTCAATGCAAGCTTTTTTTGCATTTAATTTGAAAACGCCCCAAGGGCAGGGGAAATCGCGGATTTTCATCTGAAAAGCGGGCGTTTCGACATCATTCGGGGGTTTTCTTGCGGCCGGGGAAGGGATTTTACGCGTATTTTGACGGGCTTCCCACCTTTTATATAGAATTGGGCCAAGGAGAACGCCCATGACCATGGACAAGGATGAGTTCCGGCGGGCGGGCCATGAGCTTGTGGACTGGGTTGCCGATTATTTCGAAGGCGTCGAAAAATATCCCGTGCTTTCGAAGGTCGGCCCGGGCGATATCAAAGGCGCGGCTGCCCGCCGCGCCTCCCGACCACGGCGAGCCCATGGACAGGATCTTCCAGGACTTCCAGGAGATCATCCTTCCCGGTGTCACCCATTGGCAGCACCCCTCCTGGTTCGGCTACTTCCCCGCCAACAACAGCCCGGCCTCGGTCCTGGCCGAGCTCCTGACGGCGGGCTTGGGCGCCCAGTGCATGGTCTGGCAGACCTCGCCGGCCGCCGCGGAGCTCGAGGAGAGGGTGCTCGAATGGCTGCGACAAATGGTCGGGCTGCCCGAGGGGATGGCCGGGGTCATCCAGGATACGGCCTCGACGGCGACTCTCTGCGCCCTCCTCTCGGCCAGGGAAAAGGCCACCGGTTTCGAAACGAACGAGACAGGGCTGAACCCGAAGCTGGCGGTCTACGCTTCGGACCAGGCCCACTCGAGCGTCGAGAAGGGCGCCAAGATCGCCGGCTACGGTCGGCAGAACCTGAGGTGCGTGCCGACCGACGAGGACTACGCGATGATCCCCGGGGAGCTCGATCGGGCCATGGCGAGGGACGCCCAGGCCGGCTTGAGGCCCGCCTGCGTGGTCGCGACCATCGGGACGACCTCCTCGACGGCGGTCGATCCGATCGCCGAGATCGGCGAGATCTGCCGGCGCCGCGGGGCCTGGTTCCACGTGGACGCCGCCTACGCCGGCTCGGCCGCCATCCTGCCGGAGCTCCGATGGATCGTCCGGGGCACGGAGCTCGTGGATTCGTTCGTCTTCAACCCCCACAAGTGGCTGTTCACCAACTTCGACTGCTCAGCCTATTTTGTCAGGGATCCGGGAGACCTCATCCGGGCCTTCGAGATCCATCCCGAGTATCTCAAGACCGGGATGGACGCCCGGGTCAAGAACTACCGGGATTGGGGGATCCAGCTCGGCCGCCGGTTCCGGGCGCTCAAGCTGTGGTTTGTCATCCGGTCCTACGGCGTCGAGGGTCTGCGGGCGATCCTGCGCGAGCACATCCGGCTGGCCCAGGTCTTCCGCGGCTGGGTGGAAGCGAATCCCCGATTTGAGGTGATGGCGCCGACGCCCTTCAGCCTGGTCTGCTTCCGCCTGAACGACGGCCGTCCCGACGACGAGCTCAACGGCCTGAACATGTCGCTTCTCGATGCCGTCAACGGCTCCGGCCGGGCTTTCCTCTCCCATACGACGCTCCGGGGCCGGTGCGTCCTGAGGCTGGTCGTAGCCTCCCGGACGACCGAGGAACGGCACGTCGCCGCCGCCTGGCAGCTCATCCAGAAGAAGGCCGAAGAGCTGCTGGCCCGCTGAAGGCTATCGCTTCGGCCTGAACAGGCCGCGCTTTTTCGCGCCCAGAAGCCCGGCCCGGACGAGGTCGGGGTCGGCCGGGTTGAGCGCCCGGACCATGGCCGGCGTCAGCACCCGGTGGTGAGGGGCGTCGTCCAGGCTGTCCCCGATATATCCCAGGTCCCCGTCGGTGGTCGTCCAGCCGCGCCGGTCGAACCGGGCGAGGTCCAGCGGCCGGGAGAAGCTGCGCATCGTTTTTTGGCCGATGGCGTTGAAGTAGACGTCAAAATAGGATATGACGAGCTCGCGGATGGACCTGTAGACGGGCTCGCGGAACCTGAGGACGGTGAAGTTCGACTTGGCCACGGCGCCCCAGTGGCCGCGCTCCTTGAAGACGGCGATCACGTGGTCGTCATCGTTCCAGGAGCGGATGTCCACGAGGAGCGCCCGGTGGCCGAGCTCGCGGAGCGCGGCGGCGGCGAACAGGGCCCCCTCGAAGCAGTTCGCCTTCCTGTCCCTTATCACCAGGCGCGGCGAGCTGGTCGCGTACTCCGGGTCGTAGGCAATCCGGTTGAGCCAGCGCTGGACGGCGATCGGCCGGTCGAGCTTCCTGAAGAGCGCGAGCTCCGCTTTATTCCACATAGTCGCCCGCCATTATAGCCTAAATCCGTGATGGGCGGGGACCGGCGTCACGAAGAGGGCCGTCCGGGGAGCCCCGGCTTCTGGAAGAACTCGCCCGCCGGGATGACCTTCACGTTTTCTGGCTTCACCTCCAGGCGATATTCCTGGATGATCTTGTCCTCATCGAGCACCGCCCGGGGCATGTCCGGATTGGCATAGGAGATAGGCGAGGGGGCGTTTTCGACCAGTGCCTTCTTGAGCCCTGCGCCGTCCTCGGTGATGACGGCGATCAGGACATGATCAGAGTTCAGATACTTTTTGATCACCCGGTTGACGTCCTTGCGGGACAGCTTGGGCAGCCGGGCCTGGGCCTCGGCCAGGAAATCGGCGGTGCCGTAGTAATGGGAATCCATCTGCCAGCCGAGGCGTTCGTCGAGCGTCTGGGCGTAGAGCCTGGTGTAATTCAGAAGGTACGTCCGGACGAGCTCGAACCGCTCCTCGGATATCCCCTCGTCGACGAGCCGCCGGAGCTCCCGGAGCGCCTGGCGGATGACGAAGTGGCGGTTGGCGTTGGCCAGCGGCCGGATCCAGATCGAGAAATACTGCTGCTGGCGGCAGACGTTGGTGACGGGAAACTTGTCCCGGCCCTGGACGAAATGCTCGATATAGGCGTAATCGCCGTAGTTCTGGCCCCGCTCCTCCCGGATCTTCTGGAAGAGGAGGGAGACGTGCTGCCGGTGCTCGCCGAAATGCGAGCCGGCGATCCAGAGAGCAAAAAAGTCGTCGCTCGATCTATTGAGCGCCACGGGAAAACCCATCGAGACGGCCGTCGCCGGCGTGGGCTTTTCGGCGATGACGAACTCGAGCCCCGCCGGCGGCCGCTGTGCCGGCAGGCGGAGCCGGGGCGTGAACCCCGCCGGCAGCTTTCCGAAGTCCGCCGCCACCCGGGCCGGGAAGTCCGCGGGGTAGCCGCCGGCCAGCCCGATCGTGAGGTTGCCGCGGACCAGCTGGTCCTTGCAGAAGGCCTTGGCGTCGTCCAGAGTGATACCGCTGACGGTTTCGACCGTGCCGGCGGGATGGTGACGGTAGGGATGCCCGTCGTAGAGCATCAGGCCCAGGATCTCCTTGCCGAATTGCTCGTCCATATTGTTGACGAGGGTCTTTCCCAGGAAATTGAGCTGGTCGGTCTTGAGGCGGCCGAAATCGGCCTCCCGGAAGCCCGGGTCGAGGAGCATCTCCTTGAAGATGCCGTAATACTTATCCAGGTTATCGCGGTGGACCAGGCCCGCGAAGACCGACATCTCTTTGTCGATGCGCACGGAGACCTCGGCCGCCATCGGATAGAAGGCCTTGGTGATCTCCTCATAGGTCCTGGTCCTCGAACCGCCGTTGGCGAGCAGGTTGAGGGTCAGATAGGCCAGGCCTTCCTTGCCGGCCGGGTCGTTGGCGGAGCCGACATCGAGCTGCACCTTCAGCTCGACGAGCGGATTGCCCTCGAGGGGCAGGAGCTCGGCGGCGAGCTCATTCGGGTTCTTGGCCCGGCAGGACATGGTCATCATCACCCCCAGTGTGAAGGCCCCCGTGAGCGCCCAGGTCGTGAGCTTGTTCATTGGGCTTGACCTCCGCTCAGCGTGACCACGGTGCTGTTGGTCTTGACGAAATATCTCCCGGCGACGGCCATGATGTCCCCCGGCGTGACGGAGTCATAGCGCGCGTGGAGCCTGTTGAGGGTGGCCGGGTCGCCGGCCAGGTTAATGGGGAAGACGAGGGCGCCGGCCACGCCGTCGGTCGTGCCCAGCCGGCCGGCCAGTGAGTATTTCAGGTTGGATTTGACATCGGCCAGGAGCGGGCCCGCCACGGGCTGGGTTTTGAGCCGGTCGAGCTCCGCGAAGATCTGCTCTTCGACATAGGGAAGGTCCGCATCATCTTTGACCACGGCGGTCACCGTCAGGAGGTAAGGGTCGCGGTGGCTCTCGAAATCGGCGCCCAGTGACTGGCATTTCTGCTCCTGGATGACGAGCTTCTGGTGAAGCCGCGACGAGGGGGAAAAGGCGATCTCGGCCAGCAGGTCCAGGGCTGCCGTGTCGACCTGCTCGTCCGAATAGGCCGGTCCGTGAAAGCCCGCGGCGAGGCGCGCGAGCGTTTTCGACGGCCAGGCGAAGTGGGCCCGCCTGGGCTCCGTCTGCGGCGGCTCTTCGGGCGTGATCAGGGCGTACCCGGATTCCTCCCAGGGGCCATAGTATTTATTGACGAGCTCCATGAGCTGGCCGTGGTCGAAGTCGCCGGCGACGAGGAGGATGCAGTTGTCCGGGGCGTAGTATCTCTTTTTATAGAGCTGGCTGTATTCGAACTGGTTGGGCATGTCCAGGATATCCTGGAGATAGCCCAGGGTCGAGTGCCTGTAGGAATGGCTGACGAAGGCGGTCTCACGGAGCAGCTCGTCCAGCCGCCGGCCGGGGCTCGTCAAGCTCGCATAGTATTCCCCTTCGATCACCGGCGCCTCGGTCTTGAGCATCTCCTCGTCGTAATAGAGGTTGATGAACCGGTCGGATTCGGTCCGGACGACCTTCTCCAGGTTGTCGCGGCCGGCGAAGACGACGAAGTAGCAGGTGAAGTCATCCGTGGTGTAGCCGTTTGTGCCGGCGCCGAGCCGCGTCAGGAAATCGTCGTAGGCCGGCCGGGGGACGGTCTTCGTCCCCTTGAACATCATGTGCTCGAAAAAGTGGGCGAACCCCGATTTGCCGGGCTCGACCTCGTTGCGCGACCCCGAACGGACGATGGTATAGTATGAGATGATGTTCGGGTTGGGGAGAGGGATGGAGACTATCTTGAGCCCGTTCCCGAGCGTCTCGATCCTGTAACCGTAGGGAAAGACATCCGAGCCTGCGGCGGGCTGCGGCAGGGCGGGCGCCAGCGCGAGCGCCAGCAGGGCAGCCAGGCACCTGGTCATGGGAAACCTCCTCCGGGCTCCGGTTTCGGGGCGGCTCCGAGGACCGTCCCGGTCCGCCGTCAGCGGACGTAGGTCAGCCAGCTCTCGTGTTTTTTGACCTGGCCGCTCACGGTCTTCATAAAAAGATTTTTCAGGCGGGTGGTGACCGTCCCCGGCAGGCCCGTCCCGATCGTGTATTTCTTGGGCTTGACGTCCCGGTCCGAGCCATCGACGATCTCGGTGATGGCCACGACCTCGACGGCCGTGCCCGAGAAGAAGACCTCGTCGGCGCCGAGCATCTCGTCTTTCCCGATGGGCCCGACCTTGGTCTTGATCCCGGCCTCCCGGGCGAGCTCGAGGAGCGTCGTCCGGGTGATGCCCTCGAGGATGGATTCGGTGATGTCGTTGGTCTTCAGGACGCCGTCTTTAAATATGAAAATGTTTTCGCCGGGCCCCTCGGCGACGCGGCCCTCGAGGTTTAGGAAGACCGCCTCATCGCAGGCGTTCGACCTGGCCAGCTGGCCGCAGATCGTGGACTGGACATAAACCCCGCCCAGCTTGGCCCGCATATCCAGCTGGCTGCGGTGGACCCGCCGCCAGGGGACGAGGTAGACGCAGACGCCGTTGGCAGCCTTCTCGCCCAGATAGGCGCCCCACTCCCAGGTGCCGATGACCATCTCGACGGGACAGAACTTGGGAACGAGCCCGAGGTTCCCGTAGGCGAAGAACATCAGGGGGCGGATGTAGGCCGATTCCAGGCCGTTTTCCTTCAAGGTCAGCTTGATCAGGTCGGTGATCTGCCGGCGGGAATAGGGCACCTTCATCACGGCGACCCCCGCGGAATAGAGGAACCTGTCGACATGCTCTTTGAGTCGGAAGATGGCCGGTCCCTTGGACGTGGGATAGGCGCGGATGCCCTCGAACACCGAGCTCCCGTAGTGGAGGGCGTGGACCATGGGGTGGAGATGGGCTTCGGACCAGTCATGGAACTTGCCATCGTGCCAGTATTTCCTGGCCATAGGAAAGTGCGTGATATCGTACATGCCGGGCTCCTTGACGGAGAATTGCCGAGGTCGTGCCGGTCGGCAGTTGCGATTGCGGGTTCGATCGAAAGAGAGACGAAGAGAATTCCGTTGGTTCTTGAAGGCGACCCTCTTTAACTTAGCCGATAGATTATCATACCTTTTCGGGGATTGTAAACTCCCAGGCGCACCAGCTATCGGCAGCCTCCGTATTCGACGATGCCCACGCTCCGGCAGGGGAAGTCAGCGAGCCCCTGGCGCTGTCTCGCTTCCTGAACGCGGCGGCCGCAGAGCTCAGCGGGTCCCCATTCCTGGATATCGTCGATATCGGTCATTCTTCATCCTCGCCCCTTCCGGGGGCCTCCAGCCCGGGCTCGTAATAGATCGTCCCCCGGTGCCGGACGCGGCGGACCCGGCCCCGTCGAAGGAGAGGCTGGAGCTGCCGCCGGATCCGGTCGGCAGCCGAACCCAGGCTGGACGCCATGTCTTTGACGGTGACCGGGCGTCGCTCCACCATCGCCAGGATCTTCTGCCCGAGGTCGCCGGCCCCCGAGGCGCTTTGCTTTTTCCGGAAATCGGCCACCACCTCGGCGGCCCCGCCCAGTTCTCTCCGGATCTTCTCGAGCGCCCGCCGGCTGAGCGGCCGGGCCCAGCTTTCGGCGGGAGGCCGGACGACCGTATTGAGCTGGACCCTGTCCGGCCAGACCCGGGCGATCGCCCGCTTGAGGGCGGCGATATCTCCGGGAGAATCGTTCAGTCCCCTGACGAGCATCACCTCGAGCCAGATCCGGCCCCGGAATTCGCTCCGGAACTTTTCCAGGCCGGCGAGGACATCTTCGACCCGGACCGACGGCTCCGGACGGTTGACCTTGCGGAAGCCGGCCGCCGTGGCGGCGTCGAGCGAGGGGACGACGACATCGGCGGGACGGAGCGCCCGGCGGACCGATGCCCGTCCGAGGTGCGACGCGTTGGTCAGGACGGCGACCGGCACGGAAGTGATCTTCTTGATCTCCCGGATGAGCGGGCCGATCAGCGTGTTGAGCGTCGGTTCGCCCGACCCGGAGAACGTGATATGGTCGACGCGCCGGCCCTCGCCCAGGACGCGCCGGATCTGGCCGAGGATCTCCGGACAGGAGAAATAGCGGGCCCGGCGGACGGTCTTTTTCCCGCTCCTCCCGAGCTGGCAATAAACGCAATCGAAGGAACAGGTCTTGTACGGCAGGATGTCGACGCCCAGCGAGAAGCCCAGCCGGCGGGAGGGGACGGGGCCGTAGACGTGGACCGCCGCCGGCTTTCCCGCGGCTCCGGGCTGGGAGGGTTTCCCGCTCAATGTGAGACCTCGCTTGTCCGGGGCTTTGTCAGGTTTGGCTCCCGGCTCAGCACTTGTCCTTGGTGATCGCGATGAAGCGGCGGAGCGACCTGTCGTAGGTCCTTTCCACCGGGTCGGGGAAGAGGCAGGCGGGCAGCTCCTGCATGCTCCAGTGGTAGGCCAGGCACTCGCAGCAGATTCCCTTCCGGCTGCACGGCTCGTAGGAGCAGTTGCACCGGGTCAGGTTCTTGTCGCTGCGGCATTTGTCCATGGGTTGTTCTCCTCAAAAGAGGCAAGACTCTAGGATACGAAGGGCCGCCCCAAAACGCAAGCGGCCTGAATAGCGATGACGGGGTTAGAGCCAGAGGCCGCGGCGACCATGAGAGGGTCTAGCCTTCGCGAAACGCTCTTGAGGGAACTCTGGCTTCGGAGCGGCGAGTATGTATTGAGCTCCATAGGATAAAGGGGGGGTGCCCAACAGTAAACACGAATCATTGGCGGCGGTCGGATTGACGCGCGAGTTACGCAGCCGCCGAGAAGAGCGTTGAGCGAACGGCGTTATAGACCCGAACGGGAGCTAGGCCTCTGGCTCTGACCCCTTCCGGGCAGACACGATTGTCACGGTCTGGGGTATCCGCTATACTGATTGCGTTTTTGGAGATCACATCATGAAGACCGATCGATCGGGCGGGTACGGCGAACGGGAGGCCCGGGCCGGGCTGAAGGACCGGTTGCCGCGCCTCGAGACGTTCCCGAACCAGTTCCGCGGCTACGAGGTCCGGATCGAGGTGCCCGAGTTCACTTCCATCTGCCCGAAGACCGGGCTCCCGGACTTCGGCGCGATCGTCCTCACCTACGTCCCCGAGGATTCCTGCATCGAGCTCAAGTCCTTGAAAGCCTACGTCAACGGCTACCGCAACCTGGGAATATTTAATGAAAACGCCGTCAACCGGATCCTGGACGATGTGGTCCGGGCCTGCCGGCCGGAGCGGGCGACCGTGGTCGGCGAGTTCAACCCGAGAGGAGGGATCAAGACCATCGTCGAAGCCCGTTACCCGCGGCCGAGCCCGGAGGCCGGGCGCCCGTAACCCTCCCTCCTCGCCCCTTCCCGAGGCCCCGACATCGCGCATGAACTTTAACAACTCCACCCGGCTGGGCGCCACCGACCTCCTGATGCTCCTGACCTGTCTCTTCTGGGCGCTGAATTTCACCGTGGTCAAGATCGCCCTGCGCGAGTTCCCTCCGCACGCCTTCAACGCCTCGCGGCTGGCCCTGGCTTCGGTCCTGTTGCTGGCCTATCTCTGGAAAAAAGAGGGCGGCATCGCGGTCGGCTGGGCCGATCTCCTGAAGCTCGCGGCGCTCGGGATCGCCGGCAACACCATCTACCAGCTGCTCTTCATCAACGGCCTCCGGCGGACGACCGCTTCCAGCACCTCCTTGATCATGACGATGTCGCCGATCCTCATCGCCCTGCTGGGCTCGCTGTTCGGCGTGGAACGGATCCCGTGGGCCGGCTGGGCGGGGATCATCGTGGCTTTTTCCGGACTTTATCTCGTTGTCTTCGGGCAGGCCGGGTCGCCCGCGCTCGGCGGCGAGAGCCTGACCGGCGACCTTTTCATCCTGGGCGCCAACCTCTGCTGGGCGGTCTATACCGTCTTCTCCCGGCCACTCCTGGCGCGCATGTCCCCCTTGAAGCTGACGACCCTGACCTTCGCCCTGGGGGCGCTGTTCTATTTCCCCGCCGGCGCGCGCGAGCTGGCCGCCACGCCGTGGTCGTCGCTGTCGATCCGCGGCTGGGCCATACTCTTGTATTCGGCGGTCTTCTCGTTCGCCGTGGGCTACGTTATCTGGTACTCATCGGTGAAACGCGTCGGCAGCACGAAGACCGGGATCTTCGGCTACATCACGCCCGTGTTCGCCGTGATCATCGCCCACGTCTTTCTGGGCGAAGAAGTGCATCTCGCCCAGGCCGCCGGCGTCCTGGTGATTTTCGCCGGCTTCTACCTGACGCGGTTCGGCGGGCACCACTCGCCACCCCCGGCGCGGGCCGCTGGCACGGCTGTCAGCGCAAGCCCAGGATCTTGTGGAGCTGAAGGGAGATCCGGATATTCGTGAGGCCCGCGGCCAGCGTCCCGTCCAGAAGGCGGAACGCCAATCTCAAGCTCCAGAGCCTGTTCGATTCCGGCTGAAGGAGGAGCGGGGTTTCGGCGGGGAAGGACCGCCGCACCTTGACCACGGTTTTGAGGTCGAGGCCGCGGCAGGCGACGAGCTTGACTTCGCGGGCGCGCGGCTTGATCTCCCGGGCGACCCGATACGCCTTGGGTTTGGGGGAGACGGTCAGCCAGTCCACCGCCAGCGGATAATAGCGCGTGCCGTTGGTCTCCACCTGGACCTTCCAGCCTTCTTTCCTGAGCCGCCGCGCCAGGGGCCTCAGGTCCTGGAGGAATGGCTCGCCGCCCGTAAGGGCCACCCAGGACGCCGTGAAGCCGCGGCGGATCGCCCCGATTCTGGCGGCGATCTCTTCGACGGAGACCTCCCGGCCGCCCCGCCAGGCGCGCTTGGTATCGCAGAACCCGCAGCGCAGGTTGCAGCCGGCCAGCCGGACGAAGATCGTCGGTTCGCCCTGGCGCAGTCCCTCGCCCTGGAGGGAGGGGAAGATCTCAGCGATCTCGAGTGTAGGTCGCGGAGGCATCCTCGGATTCCCAGACGGTCACGGCGATGACGGGAAAGTCCCCGGCGAGGGTGTCGAAAAAGTGCCGCGCCAGGTTCTCGGCGGAAGGGTTGAACGGGAGGACCTCGTTAAGGAGCGTATGGTCGGGGAGAACGGCGGCGAGCGCGGCCTTGATCCTGGTGAAATCAACGCCGATGCCGGCCGCGTCGAGCTCCCGGGCCTCGACCACAACCTCGACCTGGAAGGTGTGGCCGTGGACCTTTTCGCACTTGCCGCGGTACTCCTTGAGATAGTGAGCCGCCGAAAACCTGTCGCGGACCCGCAGCTGCCAGCTCATCTTCGACCCTCCTTGCTCAGCCTCTCGACAAGATGGTCGCGGGTTCCCGCCTCCCGCCAGGCGCGCGCGCGGAGGAGGCAGGCGGTACATTTTTCGCAGGGAGCCTCGTTTCCGGCGTAGCAGGAAACCGAATACGAGTAATCGGCGCCCAGGGCCAGGCCTTTCTTGATGATCGCGGATTTCTTGAGGCGGACGAACGGCGCCAGGATGCGCAGCTCCAGGCCGCGGGAGGCGGCCCCGGTCCCCAGGCGGACGGCCCGCTCCATGGCTTTGACGAACGGGCCCCGGGTATCGGGATAGTTCGGGGAATCGACGATGTTGAACCCGCAGACGATATCCGGGACGGCGTTGGTTTCGGCCCAGGCCGCGGCCAGGGCGAGGAAGATGCCGTTCCGGAAGGGGACGTAGCTTGGCGGGATGCCCGCGTCGATCTCGTCGGCGCGCCGGAACTCCGGCAGGGCGACGTCCCGGTCGGTCAGGGCCGACCCGCCGATCTGGCGGAGGTCGACCTTTAATAGATTATGCGGGAGGCGGAGGCGCCGGGTCAGCCGGCGGGCCAGCCTCAGCTCGACCCTGTGGCGCTGGCCGTAATCGAAGCTCAGGGCCGAGACGCCATCGTATCGGCTCCGCGCCCAGTATAGCGCGGTCGTCGAATCGATCCCGCCCGAAAACAGCACGACGCACTTCTTCACGGAAGTCTCTCTCCCCCTTGATATTAGGAGACAGCCCCCGTTTTTGCAAGCCGCCCGGTCCTATGATATCATTGTGCGCTCCACCTGAAGTCATGATGATCTCGGCCCTATAAACGAACCCCGTGAGCAACGAAGAGCCGTTACCGGACAAGATTCTTCGCACGATCCTGGGCAAGCCGCGGAACATCCGGGACCCCAGGCTTTTTCGTAAGATCGCCTTGATACCGCTCCTGGCCTGGATCGGGCTGGGCGCCGACGGGATCTCCTCATCCTCCTACGGCCCCGAGGCGGCGTTCCGGGCCCTGGGTGAGCACACCTACCTCGCCGTCTGGCTCGCGCTCGCCACGGCCCTGACGGTCTTCGTTATTTCGTACGCCTATTCGAGGATCATCGAGCACTTTCCCTCAGGAGGGGGCGGCTACATCGTCTCCACCAAGACGCTCGGCGAGAAAGCGGGCGTCGTTTCCGGGAGCGCCCTCCTTGTCGATTACGTGCTGACGATCACGGTCTCGATCGTCGCCTGCGGCGATGCCGTTTTCAGCTTCTTCCCCGTGGGCTATGCGCAGTACAAGATCCCGTTCGAGATCGCCGCCGTCATCCTCCTTATTATCCTGAACCTCAGGGGCGTCAAGGAGTCGGTGACGTTCCTGGCGCCGATCTTCATCGTCTTTGTCCTGACGCATGCGCTGATGATCGGCTACGGGATCCTCCGCCACGTCCCGGACATCGTCCCGGTGGCGCAGAGGCTCCATGCGGACTACACGGCGGGCCTCGCCACGCTGGGGGCGGGCGGCCTGCTCCTCATCTTCCTCCGGGCCTTTTCCATGGGCGCCGGCACATATACGGGGATCGAGGCCGTCGCCAACGGGATCCAAGGCCTGCGGGAACCGCGGGTCCAGAACGGGAAGCGGACGATGGTCTACATGTCATCCAGCCTGGCCCTCACCGCGGGCGGCATCCTCCTCTGCTATCTCCTGCTGAACGTCCAGCCCGTTCTGGGAAAAACCCTGAACGCCGTCCTCGCCGACGGGGTCTTCGGCGGCTGGGCGTTCGGCTCCGTCCTGGCCCTGATCACGATCTTCTCCGAAGGGGCGCTGCTCTTCGTGGCGGCCCAGACCGGCTTTGTCGGCGGACCGCAGATCATGGCCAACATGGCCGCCGATTACTGGTTCCCCCGCCGGTTCGCCTCGCTTTCGGACCGGTTCACGATCCAGAACGGGGTGCTGCTCATGGGCGGCGCCGCCGTCCTGTTGATCCTGTATTCCCGCGGGTCGATCACGACGCTGGTCGTGATGTATTCGATCAACGTCTTCCTGGATTTTTCGCTGGCCCAGCTTGGTATGTCCCGGTACTCTTTCAGGAACCGCCGCCGCGAAATAAAATGGAAGAAGAACCTGGCCGTGCATCTCGTCGGCCTGATCCTCTGCCTGACCATCCTGGTCGTCATGGCCCTCGAGAAGTTCCATGCCGGCGGCTGGCTGACCCTCCTGATCACCGCCACGGTCATCGGCCTCTGCCTCCTGACGCGCGCGCATTACCAGAAGGTGCGGCAGGGCGTCCGGGAGATGGACGAGCTGCTGACCAATCTGCCGGTGAGCGGCCCGGTCAATTCGGAACCCGTCGACCCGGGCCAGATGACGGCCATCCAGCTCGTCAACGGCTATAACGGGTTCGGCGTTCACACGATGCTGACGATCCTCCAGAACTTCCACGGGCTTTACCGGAACTTCATTTTCGTCTCGGTGGCCGAAGTGGACGTCGGCTCGTTCAAGAGCTCCGACGCCATGGCCGCGCTGAAGGCCCAGACCTCCCAGGCCCTCCAGAAGTACGTCAGCCTGGCCCGCAAGTTCGGGCTGGCCGCGGATTACCGCTTCGACATGGGGACGGACATCGTCGAGACCGCCTGCAACCTCTGCGAAACCGTGGCCAAGGAGTTCCCGAAATCGGCGGTCTTTGCCGGCCAGGCCGTCTTCCGCAACGCCGGCGTCCTCCAGAAGCTCCTGCACAACGAAACC
Source organism: Candidatus Aminicenantota bacterium (assembly GCA_963764885.1). Classification (GTDB taxonomy): domain Bacteria; phylum Acidobacteriota; class Aminicenantia; order Aminicenantales; family UBA8522; genus CAVSCD01. Next base: position 409,133 of record CAVXUH010000007.1, on the reverse strand, counting down.
GGGTTTGCCATCCAGCAGGAGCTCCGCTGGAAGGGGATCATGACGATCATCCTGCCCATTCGGATCAACATCTAGAATCCGTCCGGCCGAGAGGATATAATAAGCCGGCGCATGACCATGAACGAATCGAAACCGGACCTGAACAGCCGGGGCATCTTCGAGCTCCTGTCTCGCGCCGCGGCCGGCGAGGAGATCACGGTCCGCGACGACCGGTGCGAGCTCGGCGCCCTTTCGGATGTGGCCGCGCTCGACCGTCGCCGGGGCGGACGGCTGCGGCTCGTCGACACCGGCCGGTTCGTCTCGGCCGAGCTCGAGTGGCTGGCCCAGGCCGGCGCCGATATCTACACCTCGGACGAATCGGGCCGGACCCCGGCCGAGCTGAGCCTGCTCGTCAAGTCCGCGGCCCGGGCCGGCGCCTTCGTCGCCTATTTCCAGTATGGACCGGAGAGCGGGGCCCTGACCGAGGCCGCGCGGACGGGCCTTTACCTCCACCTGAGCAACCGCGAGCAGCCGCGCGACCCGGCCGCGCTGGCGGGTCTCGCCCACGCCTGCCGCCGGGCGGGCGGCCGGCTCGTCTATTATCATCATGGCCCGGCTGCCGCGGGGTTCGGGAGCGTGGCCGAGAACGGCGGCTGGGTCCATCTTCCGGGTGAATCCGTGCCGCGCGGCGAGGGGCTCGCCGTCTTCCTGGATGCCGCGCGGGACGCCGCGGCGGCCGGCTCGGGCATCGTCCTCCACCTCGACGACGGGCTCGACGCGGCCGCGATCGAGGACCTGATGAGGGCTGGCGCCTTCGTGATCTTCCGAGACCCGCACGACTTCCGTTCGCCCCTTCGCGGGCTGGAGCAGCGGGCGGCCGGCCGCCGGCTCGATATTCGCGCCTACTACCTCACCGCGGATTTCCTGCCGTAGCGTCCGGACGCTCTTTCTCTTACGCCTCCGGCCGCGGCCCGCGGGCCAAAAAACCGGTGCCGGTGGCACGAATATTGCTTGCCGGCCGTTTAGGGGGCAATCCCCACAATTTGTTGAGTCACCTTTCGGTGACACGCCAAAAAAAGTGCAGGAAAAGTATTGACATTTGACATATTTACCTTATAGTGAATTATGAAATTTGATTGTGAGAAAATAATTCGTCCCGCATAGAGCAGCAAAATGATCACGGCAAGGGGAACTTCCATTAGCTTGTTGCGCCGCCGAAGGGCCTAGCGATGAAAATCGCCCTCCTTTTCAGTTCCAAGGACGGCATGGCTTCCTCGCTCCACCGCCGGCGCGTGTTGGACAAGCGGGAGGAAGACGACCCCCCACTTGACTGGCTCGCCGAGTGCGACTCAGACGAGACCATCGAGGCGATCGGCACGGCGCTCGGCGAGAGAAATGAAGTTTTCCCGATCGAAGCCGATCAAGACGCCTACAACAGACTCCGCGATCTCCGGCCCGACCTCGTCTTCAACATCGCCGAGCGGCTGGTCGGCCCGAACCGCGAATCGCATATCCCCACCATCTGCGAGATCCTGGATATCCCGTACACGGGCTCGGACCCGCTGACGCTCAGCGTCTGCCTAGACAAGTCGCGCGCCAAGGAGATTCTCTCCTACCATAGGATCCCGACGCCCGGCTTCTGGGTCGTCGAGAACGGCCAGCCGCTCCGGCCGCGGCCCAGGTTGCCGGTCATCGTGAAGCCGCTCTACGAAGGCTCGAGCAAGGGGATCAAGGACAACTGCGTGGTGCGCACGCCCGCCGAGCTCGAGGTCCGCGTTAAGGAGCTGCGGGGCCTCTATCAGGAGCCCGTCATCGTCGAGCGGTTCCTGACCGGCCGTGAGTTCACGGTCGGCGTGCTGGGCAATCCCCCGCACCTTGACATCCTGCCCGTGGTCGAGATCGACCACAGCCAGCTCCCCGGCGGCGCCAACCCGATCTATTCCTATGAGGCCAAGTGGCTCTGGGACCGGCCCGAAAACCCGCTCCAGATCTTCCGCTGCCCCGCCGAGCTCACGCCGGCGCTCGAGGCCCGCATCCGCGAAGTCGTCAGCCGGACCGTCGAGGTCCTGCGCATCCGCGACTGGTGCCGGATCGACCTCCGGCTCGACGAAAGGGGCGAGCCCAACGTCCTGGAGGTGAACCCGCTCCCGGGGGTCCTGCCCAAACCCGAGGACAACTCGTGCCTGCCCAAAGCGGCCCGGACCGCGGGCTATTCCTACTCGGCGCTCATCCATCGCGTCGTTGATGAGGCCGCCGCAAGGTACGGATTGAACCATGGATAGAGACAACCTGCTCGTGGGGATCGCGTACAACGCCTACGATCCCGTGATCAACCGGCCGGAAGAACGGCTGTCGGAGGCCTCGGTGGCCGAGGTGGCCGAGTCGGTGTTCACGGCGATTTCCGACTCCGGCACCACGGCCGTTGTCTTGCCCCTGCGGGAGAGCCTGATGATGCTCTTCCGGCGCATCAAGGAGCTCAAGGTCGACGTCCTCATCAACCTCTGCGAGGGCTTCCTCGGCCGTCCCCAGCTCGAGGCCAACGTCGCCGCCATGTTCGAGGCGTTCGGCCTCCCGTACACCGGCAGCGCCTCCAAGGCCCTGGCGATCTGCCAGGACAAGTTCAAGTCCAAGGCCATCCTCAACGCCTTCGGCCTGCCCACGCCCAAGGGGCGGCTAGTGACCTCGACCGACCAGAAGGTGGAGGTGCCCTTCCCGGCGATCGTCAAGCCCAACTCCGAGGACGCCAGCCTGGGCATCTATCCGGGTTCGGTCGTCCACGACCAGCCGGCCCTGCAGGAGAGGGTGACCAACATCATCGACGGCTACAAGCAGCCCGCCCTGGTCGAGGAGTTCATCGAGGGCCGGGAGTTCAACGTCGCCGTCCTCGAGACCGACAAGCTCCAGGCCCTGCCTGTTTCCGAGATCGACTTTTCGGCGATGCCCGAGATGGCGCCCCATATTTGCAGCTACGAGGCGAAATGGTTCGAGGACCACGCGCTCTACGCGGCCACGCCGGCGATCTGCCCCGCCCCCATCGACGAGCCGCTGCGCGAGAAGTTGCAGCAGTACGCCTTGGCCGCCTTCCAGGCGATGGGCTGCCGTGACTACGCCCGGGTCGATTTCCGCATGGGACAGGACGGCCGGCTGGGAATCCTCGAGGTCAACCCCAACCCCGACACCAGCCTCGACGCCGGCTACTGCCGGGCCCTGCGGGCCGCCGGCATCGAGTACTCCCAGTTTTGGAATCAGATGATCGATAACGCGCTCCGGCGGAAAGAGGAGCCCTGGTTCAGCTCGGACGACGTGCGGATCGAGTACCCGTTTTTCTGGCACCACGTGATCGAGCGGGCGATGCGCAGCAAGAAAGGCGCCCGATGGTAAGACCGCTGAAGCGCCAAGACCGCCAACGGGTGCTTGAGATCGTCCAGGCGACGAAGATGTTCACCACCGACGAGATCCTGATCGCCCGCGAGCAGGTCGATATCTTCCTCGACCAGCCGGAGCAGCGCGATTACTTTCTGGTCGTCGTCGAGGACGGGCAGGGCCGGGTGGCCGGCTACCTGTCCTACGGCCCGACCCCGCTCACCGTCGGGACCTACGATCTGTACTGGATGGCCGTGGCCCCGGAAGCGCAGGGTCGCGGTTACGGCCGGGAGCTCGTCCTCTGGCTCGAGAAGCTGGTGGCCGGGGCCGGCGGCCGGCTCATCCTCATCGAGACCTCGTCCCAGCCGAAGTACGAGAAGACCCAGGGGTTCTACCTCGGACTCGGCTATGCGGAAGCGTCCCGGATCCCCGATTTTTACAGGGCCGGGGACAGCCGGATCACATATACCAAGTATTTCGGGTAAAGGAGTCTACGGGAAAATGGAAGAAGACAGCTGGCAGCAGCTCCTCAAGCGCAGTCTCAAGTCTCCCGAAGAGATTGCCCGCTTCTTCAATCTGGACGTCGACCAGGTCAGGAAAGTGGCCCGGCATTTCCGGGTTCAGATCACGCCATACTATGCGAGCCTGATTAAGCAAAAAGGCGATCCCATCTACCGGCAGATTGTGCCGGACGAGGCCGAGCTCGAGTCGGCCGGCGGCGCGGACGATCCGCTGAGCGAGGACGACGACTCGCCCGTCCCCAGCATCATCCACCGGTACCCCGACCGGGTCCTGTTCCTCGTTTCCCACCTCTGCGCCTCGTACTGCCGCTTCTGCACGCGGAAGCGCAAGGTGGGCGACCCGAGCAAGATCCACCCGCGGTATATCGAGGACGGCATCGAGTACATCCGCAGCCACACCGAGATCCGTGACGTCATCGTCTCGGGCGGCGACCCGCTGATGCTGAGCGACCGGAAGCTCGAGGCCATCCTGAAGCCGCTGCGGGAGATCCCCCACATCGAGATCCTGCGGATCGGCACGCGCCTGCCCTGCACCCTGCCCCAGCGCGTCACCCCTGAACTTGTGGCCATGCTCAAGAAGTACCACCCGCTCTACGTCAACGTCCACTTCAACCACCCCGATGAGCTGACCGACGAATCGAGGCGGGCGCTCGGCCTGCTGGCCGACGCCGGCATCCCGCTCGGCAACCAGACCGTCCTCCTCAAGGGCGTGAATGACGACCCGGCGGTGATGAAGCGCCTGATGCAGAAGCTGTTGGCGGCCCGGGTGCGGCCCTACTACATCTATCAGGCCGATTACGTCACGGGCACGGCCCACCTCCGGACGACGGTCGAGAAGGGGATCGAGGTCATGCAGGCCCTGCGCGGCTGGACGTCGGGGATGGCGGTGCCGTACTTCGTCATCGACGCGCCGGGGGGCGGCGGCAAGATCCCGATCGTGCCGAACTACATCCAGTCGATTTCCGACGAGCAGGTCGTGCTGAGGAACTATGCGGGCGACCTCTACGTCTATCCGCAGGTGCGGCCGAAGAAGCCGGCGCGGCGGCCGCGGATCGCGCCCTGCGATTCCCTGCCGACACACCCCTGACCCCCCTGAAGACAATCCTCGGGACGGCCGCGCGGGCGGCCGTCCCTTCCTTTTTCCGGACGTTCTGCCGACTCGGCTTGACCATCGCCGGCATCCTTCTCGGCCTGGCGCCGCGGCTGGGAGCGGACGGCACGGCCTTCGTCATTAAGAACGGCGGGAGCATCGTCCTGGCGAGGAACCTGGACTCGCCCGCGGGCGACGGGTATGTCTTCGTCAACAAAAGAGGGGTCGCCAAAGAGGCTTTCGGAAGAACGGGTACCGCCCGGCTCCGCTGGACATCGAGATACGGGAGCGTGACCTTTAACCAGTTCGGGCGGGAATTCCCCATGGGCGGCATTAACGAGGAGGGCCTGTCGATCGAGGCGTTGAGCGGCCCCGCAGACTACGCGGCCGCCGATGAGCGGCCGTCCCTCAACGAACTCCAGTGGCTCCAGCACCAGCTCGACAGCTGCCGGTCGGTCAAGGACATTGTCAAGACCGAAAGCCGGGTCCGGATCGCCAAGCTCTTTCTCGACCTTCACTTCCTCGCTGCCGATCGGTCCGGGAAGACGGCCGTCATCGAATTCGTGAAGGGCCGGCTGGCCGCTTTCACGGGAGGCGATCTGCCGGTGCCCGTCCTTTCCGGAGCTGGATACGGAGATTCGGTGAATTTCCTGAATCGGCACCAGGGGTTTGGCGGCGACCTGGCGGTGCCGAACGGACCGGGGCCGAAGGAGAGATTTGTGCGGACGGCGGCCTGGCTTCAGGACCTCCTGTGGTCCGTGGGCGGGATCCTGTCGGACCACGCCTTCGGCGTGCTGCGGTCGGCCGAGCAGACGGACACCCGGTGGAACATCGTCTACAACATTCCGCGCGGCCTGGTCTTTTTCAAGACCCGGGCCCACCGGCGCCTGAAGATGATCAGGCTCGAGGGGTTCGATTTTTCCTGCGCAACTCCCGCCATGATGCTGCCCGTCGATACCGAGGCCGACCGGGTCGTGAACGGGGCCTTCGAACCGTACGACCCGCGGAAAAATCGGGGTCTTTTGGAAACGGTTTTTCTTAAACTCAGTAACATGGGCACTGCACCGGATAGCCCTTCGGCGGACCTCATCCGCAAAATGTCGGACTACCCGGAGACCTGCGCTTGTCTTCCGAAATGACCCTGCTGATCCCGCAGCTCCCGGGCGGACGATGAGGATTCCCCTCCGCTAATCCCCGCGGGGACCATCGGCGTAGAGGAGATATTTCTTCCGGCTCTCCAGGAACCTGGCCTCGTCGGCTTCCACCCGCCGGACGAGCTCGGGGAAGGCGATCTTGCCCCTGACGAAGCCGGCCAGCCAGTCATTGCCGAACATCCGGTCCATGGTGGTGCCGGCGACGACGATCTTGTCGGGATACAGCCGTTTGAGGACGTCGAAGAGCTCGAGGGCGAACCCGAGCGCCCGGAAATTCTCCGGCTGGGCCACGAACAAGCGCAGGCCGCGGCAGGCCCGGTCCTTGTAGGGCGGGGTTTGGGTTTTTCCGGGCAGGGCGCGCGGCGTATAGTCCACGGGCTCCAGCCGGAGCGGGAATTCCTTTAGCAGCGGCCAGGCGCGCAGGACCTCCCCGGGATCCATCCAGGGCGCGCCGAACTGGAGAAATGGCAGGTTCGTGCCCAGCCCCTGGTTGACTTTAACCCCGCCCAGGAGCCCCAGGCCGGGGTAGGCGAGGGCGGACTCGGCCGTCGGAATGTTGGGAGAGGGCGGGATCCACGGCAGCCCGGTGCCCGCCCAGGTCCGGCCGCGTGTCCAGTTGGCGGCCAAAATGACGTGAATGTCGGCGCCGGCCGCGACCCAGCCTTCCCCCCTCATCATCAGCGAGAGTTCCCCCGCGGTCAGGCCGTAGCGCGTCGGGACGGGGAGGGGGGAGATGAAGGACTCGAATTTCCGATCGAGGATCGGGCCCTCGACAATCCGGCCGCCGAGAGGGTTCGGTCGGTCGAGGACATAAACCGGCAGCCCGGCCCCGGCCGCCGCCTCGATGACGTATTTCAGAGTCGTGATGTACGTATAGAACCGGGTGCCGATGTCCTGGATATCATAGACAAGGGCATCGACGGTCTTGAGCTGGGCGCGGGTCGGCTTGGTCTGCCCCCCGTAGAGGCTGTAAACGGGGATGTTCTTCAGTCTTCCATTGGCGATGGTTTCGCCGCCCGCCACGATCCCTTCGAGCCCGTGCTCGGGCGCGAAGACGGCCGTGATCGTCCGGCCGTCGGCCAGCAGCCTGGCCAGGAGCGACGGGCCGCCCGGCAGGACCGAGGTCTGGTTCATGACGAGCCCCAGCCTCTTGCCGATAAGCTCCGGCGGGTACGAGCCGCAGAAGGCCTCGTTCCCCAGCCTGACCCGTCCGGCCGTCGGTGCCGCGGCGACCGGGAGCAGGGAGATGATGAGAAGGAACGATCCGGCAATCGGAGCGCGGCGCTGAGCGGCGATCATGAGGCGCTGCGCGCGACGTTGGCGAGGTAAGCTGCGAGCCCCTTGGATTGAACGATGTCCAGCGCCTCGTTATTCGTCAGGCCTCGCCCCCCGCGGAGCGATTCGATAATGCGGATGATGGACAGCGCCACCTCGGCGGTCTGGCCGGCGGCCTCTTTCTTATCCTTGAGAAAGGCGACGGCGTCGAACAGGACGGCGTTCGCCTCTCCATAGGCGATGGGCGGCCGGTGGCCCCTCTCCTTGACCCAGGCGGGCCGGGCCAGGACGTCGTTGACGTGCGACTGGATGAGAAAGGTGGCCCGGCCGATGAGCTTGAGGTTGCTTGGGCTGACGTTGGTCATCGTGTTCCCGATGACCTTGCCCAGGCGCGCCATGACGGCCGTCGAGTGGGCGTTGAGGAGCATCTTGAGCCCGGTTTGCTGTCGGATGCCGAAGGGACCGCTCTCGGCCGCCAGGCGAAGATGAATAAGGGGCGCGCCGGCGCCCGCGGCCTCGGATATACCCTGGGAAAGGGGTTCGTCACTCGCCGCGATGAAAGCGACGCGCGCGCCGCTTTGCCGGAAGAGCCCGGCGAACCGGCCCGGCCCCGAACCCGTTTTCGCCGCCTCCCCCGCCTCACGGCCGGCCAGGACCGCGACCCCGAGGTCGTCCTTTTTCGGGCCGCGTCCTCTGATGTTGTTTTCGGAAAAAGAGAAATCATAGAGAGACTGCTGGTCGTCGCCGGCCTTCTTCAGGCTCTCGAGCGCCGCCGACCTGAGATACGGATCCTCGATCTCTTTTTCAAAGGGTCCCCTATAGATGTCCGGGGCGAGGCCGCGGAAAGGCCGTCCCAGGAAGGCGCGCCAGGCCGACCGGGCGTCGGCCGCCGTCGTCCAGACCTGGATCCAGCACTTCCGCCCCGTCTCCGCCGTCGTGTCGAGGGGGAAGAGGCGGAAGGTCGGGCTCCGCTCGGTGCTGTCGATGAACACGGTGATGAGCGACCGCCCGGCGAAATAGGTCGAAAAATGTCCGGCGGCGTAGGTCCCGGCCTCGAGCGTCGTCAGCCCGGCGAGCGCGGGGATGCTCTTTTTGACCTCGTCGAGGATGAGGGAGAAGCCCGCCAGCCGCGCCCCGATCGACGACGGTTCCCCGAAGCCGGCCCGGGCCATCTCCTTCTTGGACAGGGCCCCGGCGAACACGCGCTCGACGGCCGTCTCGATGGCGCTGGCGACGACGAAGGTCTCGATGGTCGTGGCCTGCATCCGGGTCGAGCCGGTGATCGCCTGCGGTCCCGTGGTCAGGTTGATCTTGGTGATGCCCGGCTCCTCGATGACCGCGCGGCTCCGGGCAAACGGCAGCAGCCGGTCGTCGGGGTTGTTGTAGACGAAGAACAGCCGGCGGCGCGTCTCGGCGGGGTCGTAAACGCCGTCGGATTTCCACTGGTCGAGCGCCCCGAGGACCGTGCCGATGACCGACGAGGTCTCACCGCCCTCGGTGACGCAGATGACAACGTCGCCGCGGCGGACTTTTCGGTCGGCGAGCTGGAGGCGGCCGATAAGCTGGAGGTCCTCGAACCCCTCCAGCGAGCTGATCAAGGCCCGGTCTGCGCCCGTCATCTCGCCGATGAGGTCCTCCTCGACGGCGGGCGAAACGAGCGGCTGGATCTTCTTCCAGATTTTCGCGTCCGCCTTAATCCCCCGCCAGAATGGCCTCCAGAAAGAGCTCTCCATCTGCTTGGCCAGGCGCCCGGTGGCGCCGCAGCCGTAGATATAGATCACCCTCTTGTCGAGGATGGCCCGTTCGATGGCCGAGACCAGCCCCTCGAGAGTCGCCGTATCACCGGCCAGCGCTTTCAGCCGGGCCGTAATGTCATCGTCGACCGAGAACAGCATCCTCAGGCCGTCCGCCGCATCCTCCTGGACGCGCTCGCTCAGGTTCCAGGTCTTGGGATGCCGCTGCTCGGTGAGTAGGGTGTGGAGCTGGAACTGGGTCTTGTTCTGCACGTAATCGATGGATTCCGCGGAGGGCGTGAGGTCGAGGAGGCGGAGGAGGCCGACCTGCGCGGGAGGCGTCTGCTCCTGCGGCCCCGTCGTGCTGGGGGACGCAATCCCGACGAGTAAGACAAGAACAAGGGGGGCGATCCGACGGATGCCCCCGAGTCTTCGATACTTAACGTTGGGGTCCGGCATTCGTAGCTGCAATCCTGCGGGGTCGGACGGGATGACGCCCCGAAGCCCCCCGTAGCGGAAGGGAAACCGTCGCTTTCGGCGACGGGGGAACCGACGGGACTGGTTCCCGGGGGCCGGGGGGATAGGGGCGCATCTCCGTCCGACCCCGCAGGATTGCGCTACGGGCGGGGACGCAACACGTCGAGACCCGTACATTCCCAAGACAGACTTGCCGTCCTGCATCTTTGGATTCATCCGTACTGGTGCGTATCGTCCAGGATGTCACCTTTCTCCCAGTCCCTGGCCCACTTCTCGACCCTGAAAACCTTCTTCCCGCCCGTCCTGGTCGAGCAGACCACGCGGTCGAGCCCGGCGTTGATGATCATCTTTTTGCAGATAAAACAGGGGAAGGCGTCGATCGGTTTCTCTTCGCCATATGTTGTCCCGAAAATATAGATATTGCCGCCCAGCAGGCTGACGCCCGCCCGGGCCGCGTTGATGATGGCGTTCTGCTCGGCGTGAACGCTCCGGCAGAGCTCGTAGCGCTGGCCGTGGGGGATGCCCAGGCGGTCGCGCAGGCAAAAGCCGTGCTCGAAGCTGTCCCGGGTCTTGCGCGGGGAGCCGACATAGCCGGTGGAGATGATCTGGTCGTCCCGGACGATGAGCGCGCCGATCGACCGCCGCCAGCAGGTGCTCCGCTTGGCGACTTCTTTGGCGATGCCCAGGTAGTACTGGTCCTTGGAGATCCGCTCGGTCTTCAGATCAGGCATCGGTCCACCCTCCTTCGCAGTTCGGCCAGCGGGCCGTCATTGATGATCATAACGTCGGCCGACTCCAGGCACCGCCGGAGCTGCTGTCCGGCCCGGCCGCCGGTCATCTCCTGCTGTTCCTTGACGATGAACTCGTCGAGCGTCGCGGCCGACTCCTGCCGGCCGCGTTTCCGGGCCCGCTTGAACCTGAGCTCGACCGGAGCGTCCACGGCGGCGAGGATGAACCCCGGCTGCTTCCTCAAAAACGCGACCTCCCGGCTGTTCCGGATGCTGTCGATGATCGCGTTCCCCCGGACCTTCCTCATCACCCGGCGGGCCAGGATGTCCGGGCCGAACCGCCGCCGCAGGCTGTTGCCCGCCGCGATCAGGTTGTCGCGGGTGGCGTCGAGGCCGCGCTTCCGCAGATGCTCCCGGATGACGTCCGAGAGCGAAAAGACCTCGAAACCCTTGGACTTGAGGTAAAGTGCGACTTCCCCCTTGCCGGCGGCGTTGGTGCCGGTCAGCCCTATCAGGCGGCGTCCCGAAGACCCGCCCTCTGGCCGCCGGGTCCGTGACCGGGCCCCGGCTCCGACAGGTGGCCTGCGCCCGGCGCTCATATCAGGCTTAACCGGCGATACCGTCCGAAGGCGTCTCGCCGCTCGCCTCGGCCTTCTTCTCCCTGCGCGTTTTGCTCTCCTTGCCGAAGAAAAAGGCGATCAGGATGCCCAGCCCATAGAGGGCCAGCATGGGGACGGCCAGGATGCTCTGGGTCACCATGTCCGGCGTCGGCGTGATCACGGCCGCGATGACGAAAACGCCCAGCACGGCGTACTTGAAGTTCTTGACCATCCAGCGGGAAGTGACGAGGCCGATCTTGGACAGGAAAAAGATGAGCGTCGGCAGCTCGAAGACAAGGGCGATGCCCAGCAGGAGCTTGAGGGAAAAGCTGAAATAAGTGTTGACGGTGATGACCGGGGCGAAGTCCGAGCCCATTTGCAGGAAGAAGCGGCAGGCCCAGGGAAACATGACGAAGTAGCCGAAGGCCGCGCCCATCAGGAAGAAAACAGTCGTGAAGGTCACGAAGGGGACGACGTACTTCTTCTCTTTCTGGTAGAGCCCCGGGGCGATGAAGTACCAGAGCTGGAGGAAGATGAAAGGCGAGGTGATGAAGATCGCCGCCAGGAATGAGACCTTGATATAGAGCATGAACGGGTCGGACAGGCCCGTGTAGGCCATCTTGACCCCGGGGGGAGGAACCGGGTGACCGGCCGCGCCAGCACCTCGAAGATCTGCTTGCTGAAAAACCAGGCGGGGATGAGAACGACGAAGATGGCAACGAGCGAATAGAAGAGCCGCTTCCGGAGGTCCTCCAGATGCTCGAGGAAGGTCATCTCGTCAGGGGATTTCTTGGCCTTCCCCATTCTTCTTGACCTCGTTTCCCCCAGCGGCGTCACCGGAGCCTTCCGGGACGGCCTCCTTTGCGTCGTGAGCGAAGTCTTTGGTATCGAGCGTGAAGTCCTTTTTCAGGTCCTCTTTGATGTCCTTGAACTCGCTGACGCGGATCTCCTCCTCGATCCTGTCCTTGATCTCGTCGGAGGTCCGCCGGAACTCGCGGACCGCCTTGCCGATCGACTTCCCAACCTCGGGGAGCTTCTTCGGTCCGAAGACGAGCAGGGCGATCACCAGGATGATCAGGAGCTCCGGAAAACCGATATTTCCAAACATCAGGCACCACGATCGAATATAGCCCCTCTCCCGGGTTTAGTCAAGACAACTCCGCCCCTACAGGACGAGCTTCTCCCAGCGCGCCAGCAGGCGCCCGATGCCCCCAAGGGGGGGAGAAGGCTGTCCAGCTCCGCCTGCGTCTCCACCCAGCGGCTCAGCCCCTCGAGCTCGGCGAAATCGAGCAGGGGGCTGAGGGCGGTCAGCCCCGAAGTGAGGATCATGGTGTTGCCGTCGGGGAACGTCCCCATATATACATCTCAACCGCCTAATATTAATATATATGAGTGGTTACCGGCGTTCCAGCTTTACAAGTCCGGGGGGGTCTGTTAAGATTAGGCATCTGAAAAAACCCATGAAAAAGAACGTCGCGCTGGCTGTCTTGGTAGTCCTTCTCCTGGCCAATCTCCTGGCCAAAGACGAGGACCTCTGGAACCAGGAGGTGGACAAGTTCTCCTCCATCCTCGGCCTGATCGAAAAGAGCTACTACAAGGACGTGGAGCCCGAAAAGCTCGTCTATGCCTCGATCCGGGGCATGCTCGACACCCTCGACCCCCACTCCTATTTCCTCGACCCGGACAGCTTCTCCCGGATGCGGGAGGAATATACCGGGAAATATTACGGCTTGGGCATCCAGATCCAGAAAGAGGACGAGAACCTGGTCGTCGTCTCTCCGATCGAGGGCACGCCCGCCAGCCGGCTGGGGATCCAGCCCGGCGACATCATCGCCACGATCAACGGCGAGAGCACCAAGCCGATCACGAGCTTCGAGGCCATGCACAAGCTCCGCGGCCCCAAGGGGACCAAGGTCACCATCACCATCGTCCGGGAGGGGCTGGAGGCGCCGCTCGAGCTGACCATCGAGCGCGAAGAGATACCTCTCCGCAGCGTGCCCTACGCCTTCCTCCTCGACAACGACACCGGCTATATCTTCATCCGAAATTTCGCCGAGACCACCACCCAGGAGTTCGAGGAAAAGATGAAGTCCCTGACGGCCCAGGGTGCGAAAAGCCTGATCCTCGACCTCCGCGGGAACACCGGCGGGCCATTCTTCCAGTCCATCGACCTGTCCGATGAGTTCCTGCCTTCCGGCTCGGTCATCGTCTCGATCAAGGGCAGGAACAGGGTCTACAACCGGGAATACCGCGCCGACCAGAACGGCCAGTACGAGAGCGTCCCCCTGGTGATCCTCATCAACCGGGGGAGCGCCAGCGCCTCCGAGATCGTCGCCGGGGCGGTCATGGACAACGACCGGGGTTATCTCGTCGGCGAGGACTCGTGGGGCAAGGGGCTCGTCCAGACGGTCTTTCCGCTGGGCGACAACTTGGCCGTCGCCCTGACCACGGCCAGGTATTTCACGCCGAGCGGCCGGTCGATCCAGCGGGACTACCAGCACATCGAAGACTACCTCCTGCACAAGCAGGCCCCTGAGGACAAGCGCGAGGTCCGGTATACCGTGCGGGGCCGCAAGGTCCTCGGCCAAGGCGGGATCTCGCCGGACTTTTCCTTACCGCAGACCCTCTCCACCCAGACCGCCGAGCTGATGATCAAGGGCGCCTTCTTCGGCTATGCGAGAAAGTTCGCCGCGCACCAGACGCCGCTGTCCAAGAACCTCGCCCTCCCCAAAGAGGAGGGCGCGAACGGCCAAGCGGTGTCCGGGAGGACCGCCGTCACCAAGGATTTCGTCGTCGACGACGCGGTCATCGCCGATTTCCAGGCCTATCTCCTGGCGAATAAGATCTCCGTCGAAGAGGACAAGTTCAAGGCCGCCCATGACGAGATCCGCCGGGAGCTCCAGCGCGGCATCTTCACCTCTCTCTGGAGCGTGGAGGAGGGAGTCAAGGCGGCCTGCAGAATGGACCCGGTCGTCCTCAAGGCCCTCGAAATCATGCCCGACGCGGCCCAGTTCGTCGAAGCCATGAAGACTCCCTGAGGGGAGATGCGGCTTCCGGTTTCCGGAAGATCATAGACGGAGGGAGCGGGAATGAAACTCGCCCTGGCTTCCGATCACGCGGGGTTCGAGCTCAAATCGGCCATCGCCGAGTACCTCGACAGGCGGGGCGTCGACTTCGAGGATTTCGGCTGCGGCCCGGGGGAAAGCGTCGACTACGTGGATTACGCTGCCCGGGCGGCGGAGAGCGTCGTCGCGGGGGCCTGCGACCGGGCGATCCTCTTCTGCGGCACCGGGATCGGGATGGCGGTGGCCGCCAACAAGTTCCGGGGAATCCGGGCGGCGCCCTGTTGGAACGTCTTCACGGCCTCGATCAGCCGGCGGCACAACGACTCCAACTGCCTGGCCCTGGGCGGCCGGGTGCTGACGCATGAAGAGGCCGTGGCGATCGTCGAGGCCTGGCTCGAGGCGCCGTTTGAAGGAGGCCGCCACGAGCGCCGGGTGGGGAAGATCGCCGCATTGGAGAACGCGAATTTTAAGAACAAGAACAGGAGAACACGCCATGCCCTCACTGAGGGATAAGGTTCAGTCTCTGACTGAACGCATCGAACAAAACAACCGCTGGCGGCAGGAGGGCTGCTTCAACCTGATTCCCTCCGAGATGACGCCCTCGCTCCTGGTCAAGATGTGCGAGCTTGCCGACTCCTCGGGACGGTACGCCGAGCACCGGACGATGAAGGGAGAGGAAGTCTATTTTTACCAGGGCACGGACTTCATCCGGGACGTCGAGTCCGAGACCCGCCGGGAGCTGGGCGATTATTTCGGCTGCACGGACGTCGAGCTCCGCCCGATCAGCGGCCAGATGGCGAACGAAGTCGTATTCAAGGGCATGGTCAAGTTCCTGAACCGGGCCCGCGCCGGGGGACAGCCCACCCGCAAGATGCGGCTGGTGATGAACAACGACCTGACCAAGGGCGGCCATCTCAGCTCCCAGCCGATGGGGGCCCTGTTCAACTTCGTGACTGAGGACCCGAAGACGGGGAAAGAGAACGTCCTCCACCTCCCGGTCCTGGCCGAAAATCCCTACCGTCCGGACCTCAAGAAGCTGGGCGAGCTCCTAGAGGACGAGCGGCCGGAGCTCATCATCTTCGGCAAAAGCATGTTCATCTACCCCGAGCCGGTGGAGTTCGTGGCCCAAAGGGTGAAGGCCTGGCCGCAGCCGCCCGTGCTCATGTACGACATGGCCCATGTGCTGGGGCTTTACGGCGCCTTCCAGAAGCCCTTGGCCGAGGGCGCCGATCTCATCACCGGGAGCACTCACAAGACGTTTTTCGGGCCCCAGCGGGGCGTCATCGCCGGTAGCTTCCCGGCCGGCAGCCCCCTCCGGAACCTCTGGCTGGACATCAAGGGCCGGGCCTTCCCCGGCTCGACCAGCAACCACCATCTGGCGACGCTCGTCGGCCTCCTCCTAGCGACATACGAGATGAACGCGTTTAAGGAGCCCTACCAAGCGCAGGTCCGGGCCAATGCCAAGGCCTTCGCCCGCAGCCTCAAGGCGCAGGGGATCCGGGTCGAGGGGGACGAGCGGGACGGTTTCACGGAGACCCACCAGGTCCTCATCCGGGTCAGGGACCATGGCCCGGGTCAGGCCATCGCCCGCCGGCTCGAGGAGAACAATATTGTCGCCAACTACCAGGCGCTGCCCGACGACGAGACGTTCCTCGAATCGAGCGGCATCCGGCTGGGAGTCCAGGAGATGACCCGGTTCGGGATGATCGAGAAGGATTTCGACGTCCTGGCCGGTTACGTGGCCGATGTCGTCGTCCGGAACAAGAACGTCAAGGACGAGGTCGCCAAGTACCGCCGGGGTTTTCTGGAGATGAAGTTCTGCCTGCCGCCGGAGGAGGCGGTGCCGCTGGCGGCGAAGATCCTGAAGAGCGCCTTCCCCCGGCCGGGCCTGATCGACGACCTGGCCGAGAATCTCTCGAAGTGAAGGCGGGGAAACGCTGATGAAGATCCTGCTGGTGGGCTCGGGCGGGCGCGAGCACGCCCTGGCCTGGAAGATCTCCCAAAGTCCCCTCCTGTCGAAGCTCTATTGCGCCCCGGGGAACCCGGGCACGCAGGCCGTGGCCGAAAGCGTGCCCATCCCGGATTCGGACATCTCCCGGCTGGCCGCGTTCGCCTCGGAGCGGGGCATCGACCTCACCGTCGTGGGGCCGGAGCTCCCCCTGACGATGGGCATCGTGGACGAATTCGAGCGCCGCGGTCTGCGGATCTTCGGGCCCAACAAGAAGGCCGCCGAGCTCGAGGGCAGCAAGGTGTTCGCTAAACAGTTCATGGACCGGCACCGCATCCCCACCGCCCGCTTCAAAGTCGCCGAGTCTCCGTCGCAGGCCTTCCGCATCCTGAAGTCCGGCGAGTTCTCCTATCCCCTGGTCATCAAGGCCGACGGGCTGGCCGCCGGCAAGGGCGTCATCGTCTGTCCGGGCCAGCGTCAGGCCGAAGAGGCCGCGGAAGCGATCATGGTGAACATGCAGTTCGGGGCGGCGGGCAAGCGCATCCTGATCGAGGAGCACCTCAAGGGCAAGGAACTGTCTTTTATCGTGATCTCCGACGGCTCCAAGATGCAGCCCCTGGTGACCACCATGGACCACAAGGCCGTCTACGAGGGGGACCGGGGGCCGAACACGGGGGGCATGGGCGTCATCTCCCCTTCACCGTTCGTCACCCCGGCGCTTTTCTCCGACATCGTCGGCGCGATCGTCTTTCCGACGATCACCCGGATGCGCGAGGAGGGGCGGCCGTTCAAGGGTGTGCTTTATGTCGGGGTGATGCTGACCGAGTCCGGCCCGAAGGTTCTCGAGTACAACTGCCGGTTCGGCGACCCCGAGACCCAGGTCCAGATGATCAGGCTCGAATCCGACCTGGTCGAGCTGATGCTGAACGCCATCAACGAAAACGTCCTCAAGGCCGGCGTCCAGTGGAGCGCCCGGGCCGGCGGCTGCGTCGTCCTGGCGTCGGGCGGCTACCCCCTGGGCTACGAGAAGGGCAAGCTGATTACCGGGCTGAGGGAGGTCTCCGCCATTCCCGGCATCACCATCTTCCACGCGGGGACGAGGCTCGAAAACGGCGAATACTATACCAACGGCGGCCGGGTCCTCGATGTCTGTGCCAGCGAGCCCACCCTGGCCGGGACCATGGAAAATATCTACAGTGCGATTTCAGCGATCTCATTCGAAGGTATGCACTTCCGGCGCGATATCGGCGCGGTGCGGTAGGAGGACGCGATGGACGTAGCCATCTTCATCGGGA
Source organism: Candidatus Aminicenantota bacterium (assembly GCA_963764885.1). Taxonomy (GTDB): domain Bacteria; phylum Acidobacteriota; class Aminicenantia; order Aminicenantales; family UBA8522; genus CAVSCD01. The sequence continues at coordinate 391,906 of CAVXUH010000007.1, read as the reverse complement.
GCGAATCCGATCACGAGATCGTGAAGGATGCCCTGGCCCTGCTCGACAGGTTCGGCGTTTCGCACGAGCTCGAGGTGACTTCGGCGCACCGCTCGCCGGAACGGACCCGCCGGCTGATCCAGTCCGCCGAGGAGAAGGGCGCGCGCGTTTTCATCGCCGTGGCCGGCAAGGCGGCCCACCTGGCGGGCTTCGTGGCCGCTCACACCGTGGCGCCGGTCATCGGCGTCCCGGTCGAGAGCCCCGGGCTCGGTGGTCTGGACGCGCTTCTGTCCACGGTCCAGATGCCCAAGGGCGTCCCGGTCGCGACGATGGGCCTGGGCCGCGCCGGCGGCTCGAACGCGGCCCTGCTGGCCGTCGAGATCCTCTGCCTGAAGAGCCCGCGGCTGAAAAAGAAGCTCGAGGACTACCGGAAGTCCATGGCCGCCCAGGTGGAGGACGCTTCGCGCAAGCTCCGCTCGCCGAAATGATCTCTCCTGAATTATTCACGAATCGAGGCGGCCCCAGATGCGAGGCCCGAGGGGTGAAGCTGTACTCTTTGGTACTGCGAACCCCGAGAACGAAGCAGCTGGGGCCGAATCGGCTCGCCCGAAGGGTAAAGAGCGCCGCATAAAGAGAGAAGGAGAAGAAAAATGAGGCGCTTTTTATGAATAAGTCAGGTTCGTTTTCCATCCAGAACTTCGGCTGCCGCGTCAACCAGGCCGAATCGTTCGCCTGGGCCGAGGCGCTCGAGCGCCGCGGGCTGGTGCGCGAGCCGGACGCCTCCCGGGCCGACTTCGTCGTCATCAACTCCTGCACGCTGACGAGCCGGGCCGACCGGGACGTGCGCAAGTTCATCCGGCGGGTCGCCCGGCTGAACCCGGCGGCCAAGCTGGTGATCGCGGGCTGCTCGGTGGAGCGGGACCGCGAAGCGCTGGCAGCGATGCCGCTGGCCTGGATGGTGCTGTCGAACGAAGAGAAGATCGACCTGCCCGAGAGGGTCGCGGCGAACATGCCGGCCGGGCCGGCGGCGGCGGCGAACCCGCTGCGCTCGCGCGCCCTGCTTAAAGTCCAGGACGGCTGCGACCACCGTTGCTCGTTCTGCGTCATCCCGGGCGTCAGGGGGCGGAGCAGGAGCGTCGACCTGGGCGAGGTCCTCGACCGGGCCCGGGAGCTGACCGTCCGCGGCTTCCGGGAGATCGTGCTCTGCGGGATCCACCTTTCCTCTTACGGGCGGGACCTCGATCCCCGAGGCTCGCTCGGCGGGCTCCTGCGCGAGCTGGCGGGCGTCCCGGGCATCGGCGGGATCCGGCTGAGCTCGCTGGACCCGCGCTGCCTGGACGAGGCGGTGATCCAATTCGTCACCGGCGAGCCCCGGATCTGCCCGCATTTCCACATCTCCCTCCAGCACGCGTCGGCGAGTGTCCTCAGGCGGATGGGGAGGAATTCGTCGGCCGCCGAGTATGCCCGCGTCCTCGGGAAGCTAAGGGCGGGCCGGCCGGAAGCGGCCTTGGGAGCGGACATCATCGTGGGCTTTCCCGGTGAGACCGAAACCGAATTCCTCGAGCTTCGGGATTTTCTTGAGGCCTCGCCGCTGACCTATTTTCATGTCTTCTCCTATTCTCCGAGACCGGGCACGCCGGCGGCCGCCTGGCCCCAAGTCCAGGAAGCCGACAAGCGGCGGCGGTCGACGGTCCTCAGGCAGCTGTCGGCGCGGAAACGGCTGGCGTTCGAGCGAAGCTTCATCGGGGCCGAGCTCGACGGCGTCATGGTCAAGACCGGGGGCGATACGGACGTCGTCTTGACCGGGAACTACATCAATGTCCGGGTCCCCGCGGGCGGCGCCCGGCCCGGCGGCGCCGTCAGGGTCAGGCTCGACGAGGCCGGCCGGGGCAAGGTCCGCGGCGCGGTCGTGGAGTGAAGGACCGATGGCCAAGATCCGGATGCTTCCTCCCGAGGTAGCCCAGAAGATCGCCGCGGGCGAGGTGATCGAGCGGCCGGTCTCGGTGGTCAAAGAGCTCGTCGAGAACGCTCTGGACGCGGCTGCCGGCGACATCAGGGTCGAACTCCAGGCGGGGGGGAAGAGGCTGATCAGGGTCCTGGACAACGGAGAGGGGATGAGCCCCGAGGACGCCGGGCTGTGCTTCGGGCGTCACGCGACGAGCAAGATCGCAGCCGAATCCGACCTGGAGAGGATCGGCACGCTCGGGTTCAGGGGGGAAGCCCTGGCCAGCATCGCCGCCGTCTCCGAGCTCATCCTGCGGACATCGGACGGCGGGCCGGAGTCGGGGATACGGATCGAGCGCCGGGGCGGCGAGCTCGTCTCGGTCCGGGCGACCGCCTTTCCCAGAGGGACGAGCGTCGAGGTCGCCAACCTTTTCTTCAACCTCCCCGGGCGGCGGAAGTTCCTGCGGTCGGACCAGACGGAGCTCGGCGTCGTGACCCGCTATCTGGGCGGGGTCGCGCTGGCCTATCCCCGGGTCCGCTTTTCCCTCAGCCATTTTCAACGCGAGATCCTGAACTGTCCGGCGGCGGACGGCCTCAAGGACAGGATCTATCAGCTCTACGGCCGGGAGATCCTCGGAAGGCTCATGGAGATCGACCTGACCGAGGGAGAAAGCCGGGTCTATGGCTTTGGCTCGCTGCCGCCGTTCGGCCTCCGCGAGAAGACGAGGCAGTTCTTTTTCGTGAACCGCCGGCCGGTCAAGGACCGGACGCTCCAGGCCGCGGTCAATCAGGCGTACCGGGCTTTCCTCGAAAAGGACCGCTTTCCCGAAGCCTTCATTTTCCTGAGCCTCCCCTATGGCGACGTCGATGTCAACGTCCATCCGGCCAAAGCCGAGGTCAGGTTTCGCGACGCGCAGCTTGTTTTCTATCTTCTGCTCAAAGCTGTCGAGAAAGCCGCCCTCGACGTCCGGGGCGTCAAGGAGATTTACCCCACGCCGGGCGGAGAGGCGGAGAAGACCGGCGTCCAGGAACCGGCCGGCCGGCCGTTCGGACAGGCCGCCGTCGAAGCGCCGCCGCCGCAGGCTCCGCTATTCCCGGGAATGATGCGCACCGGGGAGGGCTCGGCGGCGCCGCTCGTTCTCGGACAGTATCTCGACACCTATGTTGTGGCGGCCGGCGAGGACGGGCTCCTGGTCATCGACCAGCACAATGCCCATGAGCGCATCCTGTACGAGCAGTACCGGGAGCTCAACCAAGAGAAGCGCTGGCCCCAGAAGAACGCTCTCCTGCCGATCCTGCTCGAGCTCTCACCGTCGCAGGCGGTGAACCTGGAGAGCTGCCGGACGGAAGTCGAGGGGGCCGGCTTCAGGGTCGAACCGATGGGGGAGAGGACCTTCGCCCTGACGGCGTTCCCCGATATCTTCAGCGCCGCGGAGGCGGAAGGCGTCTTCCTGGAGATCCTCGGCGCCTTGGAAGAGGAGAAGGAGCCGGGTCGCAGGGCCGACCGGCTGCTGGCCACACTCGCCTGCCAGACAGCCGTCAAGGCGCATCAGGTCCTGCCGCGGGAGCAGATGGAATTCCTGGTCGAACGGCTCTTCAGGACCGCCAATCCCGCGGTCTGCCCGCACGGCCGCCCCGTCCTGGTTAAAATCGAGCGGGCCCAGATCGAGAAAGGGCTGAAGCGGATATCTTAACTTGCCCCTTGACTTGGCATCCCCAACCGTCCGAGAATGAACCCAACAAGGAGTTCGCCATGAAACTCAGATATTTCGGTTTCCTGGTCTTGGTCTGCCTTGCCGCCACCACCTGCAAGAGCAATCTGGGGTCGGACGCCCAAAAGCTCCCGACGATAAGCTCGTTTACGGCCGTCCCGGACACAATTGCGAAGGGTGAATCCGTCATGCTCCACTGGTCAATCAAGGACGTTATCTCGGCCAACATCGACCATGAAGTCGGCCCCATCAGCGCCGATGGAGAACGCCAAGTCAGCCCGACCGTAAGCACCACCTACACCCTGACCGCCATTAACGGAGCCGGGAGCGTAACCAAAACCGCCTCAGTCACCGTCAAGTAGATCGCCGGGATCGTCCCGGACGGAGACCCTACTCAGACCATGGCCTCCTAGTATCCCGTCTCGTAAGTTCCTTTCCAAAGTCCTGTGTCTAGACGGGACACTTCCAGGGGGGAGTCAAGCTCCCCCCTCGGCGTTTCGTTTCACTCCACTGACCCCCTGAGGGGAACGACGCCGTCCCCCTCAAAACTCCCCCGCGGTGGTGCGTCTTCGTCGCACTATGAGAATGCCAAGTTATTTACGAGACGCACCACTAGGGCAAGCCCATGCTCACGGGCTGCGAACCGAAAATTGATAAGGCTCGTTGAACTGCCATCCAGAGGAAAACCAGAGAAATCAGGAGATAATCTGGCGCGCCTGGAGGGACTCGAACCCCCGACCCGCTGCTTAGAAGGCAGCTGCTCTGTCCACCTGAGCTACAGGCGCGTATGTCTTCGGCCTGCCTGGGAGGAGGATCGGGGAGATCGGATTTGAACCGACGACCTCCTGCTCCCAAGGCAGGCGCGCTAACCAGGCTGCGCCACTCCCCGCCGGCCAACCGAAAACGCAGAACTCTTGCGAGCGATATGAAATGCGGTGAATCCTGGCTTTTGGGCGGCGTCATATTAGCAAATAGGTCTTCCGGTTGTCAATTTGGCCGCCCCGACCCGTGCTCGCGGTGAGCCGCCGTCGGCGACCGCCATAACCCCTTGAGGTGAGGGGGCCGGGGGCAATTTCACCTTCCGAATGCTCGGAGGGGGTGATTGACCCTCCCATGGGCTGAGGGCATCATTAGGCCCGTCGGAAAGAGTGCTTGTGACGCAAATAAGAAACTGGATCCGAAGAGAGAACTCGTGGCATGAAATGTCGTCTAATTTACATGGCAGGCCAATGTTGACGAATTTTGTCAAGAAATTATTGACAACTTTTGTCAGTTCCTCTATTTTACAAGGGGTTTCATAAGATGGGCTCAAATCTCGGCGAACTCCTCCTGCGTGAAAAAGTCCTCACTCCCGACCAGCTGAAGTCTGCCCTCGAGACCCAGAAGGAAAAGAACGTTCCTCTGCAGACGGCCATCGTTTCGCTCGGTCTGATCTCCGAGGAGGACATGGCGCAGGCCTTGAGCCGGCAGCTGGGCTATCCCTACATCGATCTCGACCAGTTCGAGGTCTATCCCGATGTCGTCGGCCTGATCCCGGTGGAGATCGTCAAGAAGTACATGATCATGCCCATCCACCGGATCCGCTCCTTCCTGACCCTGGCGATGGTCGACCCGACCGACCTCGAAGTGCTCGAGGACGTTCGTTTCCGGACGGGCCTGAGCATCCAGCCGGTGATCTCCTCCGAATCGGGGATCATGAACGCCATCAACAAGTATTACGGCTCGTCGAGCGCCCTCCGGGTGAAGCGGATCATCGAGGACATCGAGCTCGCCGAAGACACCCGGGTGAACATCATCGAGGAGGAGAAGGAGACCAGCGACGTCGAGGAGCTGGTCCACGCCACCGAAGAGGCCCCGATCATCAAGCTCGTCAACGAGATCTTCGTCGATGCCATCAAGAAGGGCGCCAGCGACGTCCACTTCGAGCCCTACGAGGAGACCTTCCGGGTCCGCTTCCGGATGGACGGCGTGCTCCACGAGATGATGAACCTGCCGATGAAGTTCAAGAGCCCCGTCCTGTCCCGCGTCAAGATCCTCTCGAACATGGACATCGCCGAGAAGCGCCTGCCGCAGGACGGCCGCATCAAGATGAAGATCAAGCTGGATAACGGCGGCCGGAAAGAGGTGGACATGCGCCTCTCGGCCCTGCCGACGATCTTCGGCGAGAAGATCGTCGCCCGGATCCTGGACAAGCAGATGCTGAAGCTCGACCTGACCGAGCTGGGGTTCGAGCCGGAGTCGCTCGACACCTTCAAGGAAGCCATCCACCGGCCCTGGGGCATCATCCTGGTGACCGGTCCGACCGGGAGCGGCAAGACGAACACCCTGTATTCGGCGGTCTCGACGCTGAACTCCATGGAGAAGAACATCATGACGGCCGAGGACCCGGTCGAGTTCAACATCCGGGGCATCAACCAGGTCCACATCAAGGAAGAGATCGGGCTGGATTTTCCCAGGACGCTGCGGTCCTTCCTCCGCCAGGACCCGGACATCATGCTCATCGGAGAAATGCGCGACCTCGAGACGGCGGACATCGCCATCAAGGCCGCCTTGACGGGTCATCTCGTGTTCTCGACGCTGCACACCAACGACGCCCCCAGCAGCATCATGCGGATGGTCAACATGAACGTCGAGCCGTTCCTGATCGCCGACTCGGTGATCCTGATCGCCGCCCAGCGGCTGGTCCGGAAGCTCTGCGAGAAGTGCCGGGTGCCTCACAAGCTTCCCGAAAGGGCGCTCCTCGACATCGGGTTCACTCCCGAGGAGGCCAAGTCCGCGAACATCTTCAAGGCCGCGGGCTGCGATTCCTGCCACAACTCCGGCTACAAGGGCCGGACTGGGCTCTACGAGGTTATGGCCGTCGACGACGAGATCCGGGAGATGATCCTGACGCGGGCCCAATCCCGGGACATGAAGAAGAAAGCCGTCAGTAAGGGGATGTTCACCCTTCGGCGGAGCGGGCTAATCAAGATCAAAAACGGGGTCACCTCGGTCGAGGAAGTGCTCCGCGAGAGTGTAAGGGACCAATAAGGAGACACCTTTCATGGCCAAGACAATTCAGGAATTCCTGGAGATCGCCGTCAGGGAAGACGCGAGCGACCTGCACATCACGACCCACATCCCGCCGCGGCTCCGCGTCCACGGCATCCTCAAGAACATCGAGCATCCCCCGCTGACGCCGTCGGAGACCAAGCAGATCATCTACAGCGTCCTGACCGACCGGCAGAAGCGGCAGTTCGAGGAGAAGCTCGAGCTCGACTTCTCGTTCGGCCTCAAGGACCTGGGCCGGTTCCGGGCGAACGTCTTTTTGCAGAAGGGGGCCGTGGCGGGCGCCTTCCGGCGGTTCCTCCCCAACATGTGGAGCTTCGCCCAGCTGGGGATCCCGCAGCGGATCGCCCAGCTCTGCTACCTGCCCCGGGGCCTGGTGCTGGTGACGGGGCCGACGGGCTGCGGCAAGTCGACCTCGATCGCCTGCATGATCGACCACATCAACGTCGAGCGGGGCGTTCACATCGTGACCATCGAGGACCCGATCGAGTACTACTTCGTTCCCAAAAAATCCATCATCAACCAGCGCGAGCTGTTCGTCGACACGCTGTCCTACGCGAACGCGCTCCGCTCGGTCCTCCGGGAGGACCCGGATGTCGTCTTCGTCGGCGAGATGCGGGACTACGAAACGGTCGAGGCCTGCCTGCGGGTCGCCGAGACGGGCCACCTGACCTTCTCCACCCTGCACACGAATTCGGCGGCCGAGTCCATTTCCCGGATCATCGACATCTTCCCCGCCCAGTACCAGTCCCAGATCAGGATCATGCTCTCGATGTCGCTCGAGGGCGTGCTGACCCAGGCGCTGCTGCCGAGGGCGGACGGCAAGGGCCGGGTGCTGGCCATGGAGATCCTCATCCCGAACTCCGCCATCCGGAACCTCATCCGGGAGAACAAGGTCCACCAGATCTACTCGACGATGCAGATGGGCCAGGAAAAGTACGGCATGCAGACCTTCAACCAGTCGCTGGCCAACCTGTACTTGCGGAAGCTGATCACGCTGGAAACGGCCATGAGCGTGTCGTCCTTCCCCGAGGAGCTGACCGACATCCTCCAGCGGCGCGAGGGACTGAAGCAGGGGGCGGGTTCGGCTTCCCAGGACAACAACCGGAGATAAAAGGAGAGCAGCATGGCCACTTTTGTCTGGAAAGGCAAGAATCGTTACGGCGACGCGGTGGGGGGCGAGCGGGTCGCCTCGTCGATCGAAGAAGTGAAGGCGGTCCTGCAGAAAGAGCAGATCGTCGCCAGCTCCATCAGCGCCAAGCGCAGCGCGTTCTCCATCCCTTTCCTCAAGAGAGAAAAGGTGCGCCTCAAGGAGCTGGCTGTCTACAGCCGGCAGCTCTCCGTCCTCATCGACGCCGAGCTGCCGCTGATGCAGAGCCTGGGTATCCTGGCCGAGCAGACCAGGAACAAGTACTTCAAGCGCGTCATCATGACCGTCCGTGAGGACGTCGAGGCCGGGTCGACCCTGAACCAGGCCAAGAGAAAATTTCCCAAGGTCTTCGACGACCTCTATTGCAACCTGGTCGCCTCGGGCGAGCAGAGCGGCTCGCTGGACATCATGCTCCGCCGGCTGTCCGAGTACATCGAGAAAACCGTCAGGCTGCGGGCCAAGGTGAAGCAGGCGATGGTCTATCCGAGCGCCATCCTGATCTTCGCCGTCGTGGTGGCGATCTTCCTGCTCTGGAAGGTCATCCCCGTCTTCGCCTCCATCTTCATCGAGCTGGGCGCCGAGCTGCCCATGCTGACGGCCGTCGTCATCGGCCTGAGCCGCTTCGTCCAGAAATACATCATCCTCATTTTCCTGGGGCTCATCGGTCTGGTCATCGGGTTCAGGTATTTCCGAAAGACCGAACAGGGGCGCTGGGCCACCGACCGCTGGATGCTCAAGATACCGCTGTTCGGCGATCTCCTGAGGAAAGTGGGGATCTCCCGGATCACTCGGACCCTGGCCACCCTGGTGGCGGGCGGCGTGCCCATGCTGGAGGCCCTGCGGATCACGTCCTCGACGGCCGGGAACGTGATTCTCGAGTCCGCCATCATGAAGGCCCGGCAGGACGTGGCCGAGGGCAAAACCCTGACCGACGCCTTCAAGGCGACCGGCCAGTTCCCGTTCATGCTGACCCAGATGGTGAGCGTGGGCGAGGCGACCGGCACCCTGGACGAGATGCTGTCCAAGCTCGCGGATTTCTATGACGAGGAAGTCGACGCCCAGGTCAGCGCCCTCCTGTCAATCATGGAGCCTATCCTGATGATCTTCGTGGGTGGGCTGGTCGGGTCGCTCGTCATCTCCATGTATCTCCCGATCTTCAGCCTGATGCAGCAGTTCTGAGGCCGGATGAAGACCCAGAAGGGCCATATACTCTGGCTGATCCTGATCCGCCTGATCGCGGTCACCTCGATCCTGGTGGCGGTGGTGATCATCCAGCACTCGACGACGGATTTCATCCCGCTCATCCCCTTTTATTTCCTCGTCCTCCTGACATATCTCCTGTCGTTCGTTTATCTGGGGCTCTACCGGTTTGGCAAGCGCTACGATATCCAGGCCCGCCTGCAGACCGGGTTCGACCTCATGCTCATCACAGCCCTGGTCTACATCTCGGGCGGCCTGTCGGGATCGCTCTATGTGCTGTACATCATTTCGATCGTCGCGGCCAGCATCGTGCTGTCCAACCGGGCGGCCTATGTGACGGCGGGGGTTTCGGCCGTTCTCTTCGGGCTGCTCGTCGACGGCCTCTATCTCGGCATCATCCCCTATTTCAGCGACGTCCAGTACCGCGAGGACTCCCTGGGGCTGATCATCTTCACGATGTTCATGGCCTGGGGCCTGTGTTTTCTGATGGCGGCCCTGGCCAACTACCTCACGGGCAGCCTCCGGAAGACCAGGGAGGAGCTCCGCCGGGCCGAAAAGGAGCTGGCGATCAGCGACCGGCTGGCGAACGCCGGCCGGATCTCGGCCCAGCTGGCGCACGAGATCCGAAATCCGCTGGCGGCGATCTCGGGGTCGGTCCAGGTCCTGAGGGGCGATATCGTCCTCGACGACGACCAACGGAAGCTCATGGACATTGTCGTCCGGGAGTCCGCGCGTGTCTCCCAGTCAATCGAGCAATTCCTGGACCTGGCTTCTCCGGGCAAGCACGATTTCAACTGGCTGAACCTGTCCGAGGTCCTCGACGAGACGCTGACGATGCTTGCGGCGGGCGGCGAGCTCGACGGGCGATACCGGATCGACGGAAATTTCCGCGAGGTCCGGGTCGGCTACTACGGGAATGCCGGGCAATTCAAGCAGCTCTTCTGGAACCTGGCCAAGAACGCCCTGAAAGCCATGCCGGGAGGCGGGGCGCTCACCGTCGACCTGTCGCTCGACAAAAAGCGGGGCGTCAGGGTCCGTCTCGCCGACACCGGCCGGGGTCTGACGACCGAAGAGCGTGAGCACCTTTTTGAGCCATTTTTCACCCGGTTCGAGGACGGCCGCGGCCTCGGCCTGGTCGTCGTCCGCCGGATCGTCGACGACTACGAGGGACGGATCGAGGTCCGGTCGGAGACGGGGAAGGGCACGGAATTCATCCTGACTTTCCCTCCCCGCGAGGCGCGGGCCAGCGCGGCCGGCCGTTCCGTCTCCCCCAACTAGGCGGAAAACCATGGACAGCATCCTGATCGTCGATGACGAAAAGAGCCTGCTCGACCTCCTGACGGTCATCCTGAAAAAAGAAGGGTACAGGGTCAAAACCTGCCTGGCGCCCTCCAAAGTGTTCGAGCTTCTGGAGAAGGAAGCGTTCGACCTGCTGATCTGCGATATCAAGCTGCCCGAGGTCAGCGGGATGGAGGTCCTGCGGTACGCGCGGGAGAGCCGTCCCGAGATGCCCGTCATCATGATCACGGCCTACGGCAACCTCAAGCAGGCGGTGGAGGCCCTCAAGGCCGGCGCCATCGACTATATCCTCAAGCCGTTTGACGTCGAGGAGCTCAAGATCATCATCGCCAAGGAGCTCGAGAAGCGGCGGCTCAAGGAAGAGAACATCCTGCTCAAGCGCAACCTGCGCGACAAGTACTCTTTCGAGAACATGATCGGCAAGAGCAAGGCCATGCAGGAGGTCTATAGCCTGATCGAGAAGACCTCGGGGACGGATTCGACGGTCCTGGTCAGTGGGGAGAGCGGGACGGGCAAGGAGATGGCGGCCCGGGCCCTCCATCTTTTGAGCCGCCGGGCGGACACCCCGTTCGTCTCGATCAACTGCGCGGCGCTTCCCGAGAGCCTGCTCGAGAGCGAGCTCTTCGGTCACGTCCGGGGGGCGTTCACGGGCGCGGTGGCCGAAAAGAAGGGCATGTTCGAGGTCGCCCAGCGCGGGACGCTCTTCCTCGACGAGGTCGGCGAGACCTCGCCCTGGACCCAGGTCAAGCTGCTGCGGGCGCTCCAGGAGAGGAAGGTCCGGCGGGTCGGCGGGACGGACGAGATCCCCGTCGACGTGAGGATCATCGCCGCCACCAACCAGGACCTCAAGAAACGGATCGAAGAGGGCAAGTTCCGGGAAGATCTGTACTACCGGTTGAATGTGATCGCCTTCGAGATGCCGCCGCTCCGAAAGCGGACGGAGGACATTCCGCTCCTGGTCAATCATTTCATGCAAAAGTATTGCCAGAGCATGAGCAAGAAGATGAAGCGGCTGGCGCCCGACGTGATCGGCTATTTCGAGCTCTATCCCTGGCCGGGGAACGTGCGGGAGCTCGAGAACGTGATCGAGCGGGTAGTGGCCATCGAGGACAGGGAGACGATCACCGCCGCCAGTCTCCCCCACGAGATCACCACGCCGCCCAAGAGGGAAGCGACGCGGGCCACGATCCCGCCGGGGTTCAACCTGATGTCCCACATCGACGATGTTTCCAAGAGCTATATCTTCGAGGCGCGACAGCTGGCGGGCGGCAACCTCCGGAAGACGGCCGGCATCCTGGGCGTCAGCTATCGTTCCCTGAGGCACCTTATCGATAAGTTCGGGCTCAGGGAAGCTGACAGGATAGAGAGAATCGAGGCCAGGGCGGAATCCAAACCCCTGGTCTAAACACGACGTATTTTGTGATAATATGACAAAAAGTGTCACTTTTTGCATCGAGCTGTTGCCTGTATTAGTTATAAATTATTTATTTTGAGTTAGTTATAAAATAAAGAAGCTGGCACGGAAATTGCTAAAGATAGATGTGTAATCCATCATGAAAGCATTACCTTGTGGACATGAAAGTCACCAAGGAAAAGGAGGCACTTAATGCTTAAGAAGATGAGAGGTTTCACTCTGATCGAGCTCCTCATCGTCGTCGCCATCATCGGCATTCTGGCGGCCCTGCTCATTCCGAACGCCCTGTCGGCCATCCAGAAAGCCAAACAGAAAGGCACGATGAAGGACATCAACTCGATCGCCACCGCCATCACGGATTTCGTGACGGACAAGGGGACGGCACCGGTCTCAGACCGGTGACCTGGTCGGCGGCAGCCAAATTTACACGGACCTGAGCGGGTTCTACCTCAAGGTTCTCCCGCAGAACGATCAGTGGGGCTCGCCCTTCAAGGTCTGGTGCGGTTCAGCGGCCGACAGCTCGTACTCCGGAATCACGGGCAACGCCGCCGATGACTTTGTCGTCGCCTCCATCGGGAGGGACAAGATCCCAGACCGCGATCGCCTTTAACCCCCTGCAGCCCACGACCGCCTATTTCGACATCACCGGCATGGCCAGCTTCAACCAGGACCTCGTGAACTGGGACGGCTCCTGGGTCCATGCCCCCAAGAGCGCTCAGCTCGGCGAGCACCTGATCAGAGCAAGAGAGAAAGCCTCGAAGAGGGCGGCTGGTCGAAGGGCCGGCCGCCCTCCTTTTACCCCGTGAGATCGAACCCTCGCTGAATTGGGAGTTGCCATGACCAGCACGAAACGCGGTTTTACAATGATCGAAATTTTGGTGGTGATCGTGATCATCGGCATCCTCGCCGCCCTCTTTATCCCTCAGGTCATGACATCTATTCAGAAATCCAAGCAAAAAGGCACGATGAGGGACATCAATTCCATCGCCGTCGCGCTCACGGATTTCGTCACCGATCACGGAACCGCGCCCGTCGGCGTCAGCGGGCCGGTCGTGGCCGGCAGCGCCCTGTACACAGCCGTCAGCGGATTCTACCTCAAGGTCCTGCCCCCGAACGACCAGTGGGGAACGCCGTTCAATATCTGGTGCGGGACGGCCGCCGATTCCTGCGGCTATGCCAACGTTACGGGGAATGGCATCGACGATTTTGTGATCTCTTCGTGGGGCCGCAACAAGAGTGTCGATGCGGTCGCCTTCAACCCGATGCAGCCGACGACGGCTTACTTCGAGATCACCGGCTTGGCCAGTTTCGACGAAGACCTTATCAGTTGGAACGGCTCCTGGATCCATGTCCCGAAGAGCGCTCAGCTTGGAGATTCGACCTGACCTTTCCGCTTTGACATCCCATCACCCGTGACGCTATGATGGCCTTCCCGGGCAGACCCGGCGGCGGTTTGATCCATGATCCCAACTCCTCTCCACCGCCTCTTGAGCTTGAGGCTGCCTCGACTCCGCAAAGACCCGGAGACGGCATGGCGATCATCTTGCTGCTTCTGGTCGCGGTCAACCTCGCCGCTCTTCCTGCCCTCGATGAGCGGCGATTTCCTGTGGGACGACAAGTACTTCATCAGCGAAAATCCGAATATCCAGGGGGGCGGTTTCCTGCGGAGTTTTCTTTTCAGCCCGTTCGGCGGGTTCTCCGGTACGGACGAGAGCAGCGTGCGGCAGGACAGGAACATGCTGTTTTACCGCCCTCTTGTCTCCCTCTCCTACTGGCTGGACTTCAGGGCTTGGGGGCTGAACCCGGCGGCCTTTCACCTCACGAACATCCTGATCCAGACCATCAATGTGATGGTGCTCTTTTATATCCTGATCGGGCTGTCGTTCGGCCCGGGCTCGGCTTTCTTCGGGGCGTTCCTCTTTTCCGTCTATCCTCTTCACTTCGAAAACGTGTCCTGGATCTCGGGGCGAACCGACCTGCTGGCTTTCCTGTTCGCCGGTCTGTCTGTCCTATCCTTCATCCGTTTTCTCAAGAAGCGGGCTCCGCTGAGTGCAATGGGTTCCGGGGCGGCCTATTTCCTGGGGCTCCTGTGCAAGGAAAACGTCATCTTGCTTCCTCTGATATTCCTGCTTATTCTTTACCGGCGGGAGGGGAAGACCGGGCGCGTCTTTTCTCCTCTCTGGCCGTACGCGGTGGGTTTTCTCGGCTGGTTCTTCCTCAGGTGGAATGCCCTGGGTCCCGCATCGATCGGGCAGTCCGGAAGAAGCATCCCCGATTTTCTGGCCGTGCTGGGGTTTTACAGCTGGAAGATGATCTATCCTTTCGGCCTGAGCCTGACCGTTGACTCCCTGCCGGTATTCAGGAACGTGGTTTTCCGGATCTTGGGTGCCCTGCTGGCCGCCGGCTTCTGTTTTTCCGCATGGCAGGCTATCCGAAAGAGTTCCGCCGGAGGCTGGGCCTACTGGGCGTTCTTGTCCTGGGCTCTCCTGCTCCTGCCGTCGGCCGCTGTCATTTTCTCGCCGTCCGTGCTTTCTCTTCTCGCTTGGCGGTTCCTTTATCTTCCCTCGGCCGTGTTGATCGGTGCGCTCGTCTATCTCCTGGGAGACCACCTCAAGCTCAAAGCGCCGGCCGTCGGTGGGGTTGTTATTCTCGCGGTCCTCTACGCCGCAGAGATTTACCCGAAAAACGCCCTCTTTGGAAAAGAAGAGACCCGCTTCTGGCTCAGCATCAAGAACCCGGATCATGAGGATGTCATCGCCCGGTTCAATATCGCAGTCAAAAGGCTTCCCACGGATGAGCCAGAGGCCTTGCGCTTGTTTGATGCTATCCTGAGCCAGACGGGACGCCCCTCCTATCAGTACTGGAAGACTTCGATCTTTGAAGAGCTGGGGGTGTATTATGCCTTCCGCAGGGACTTCACCAAGGCCGAGTCCTACTTCCATGAGCTTTTCGGCATGGAGTCCCGGCCCTCGCTTCGGCTCCGTTTCAATTACGCTTACTATCTCGCCTTTGCCGGAAGACGGGAGGAGGGCGAAAAAGTTGTCGGGGAGACGCTGCGCGAGTTCCCCCAGAGCCACTTTGCTTTGACCCAGGCCGCGAAATTCTATGTGATCGTCCAAGATTACGGGAAAGCGGCGGACCTCTATGCCGCAGACTTCAGGCTTTTTCGAACCCGTCAGTCCCGGCTGTTGGCCGAAGAAGCGGGCCGGCTCCGGGAGAGTATTCGCTAGGCAATTCGCCTACTGCCAGACGGGCTTCAACTGATCGAGGTATTGGGTCTTGACCCGGTTCGTAAGATAGATGATCTCCGGTTGGGACGGCTTGAGGCCCAACGAGCGGTCGAAATAGCTCAGGGCGGGCTTCGCCCGGAGCAGATTGCTCAGATAGAAATAGCCGATCTTATTGAGGACTTCCGTGTCTCCGGCGTGGGCCTGGTAGACGCCGGCGACGATTTTCTCCCCCTCTTCGGGAGCCCCCTTATAATAATAGAGCCTGGCCACGAGAAGCTGGTGATCGACATCCAGGCTGGGGAGCGTCTGGACAAGCGCCAGGGCGGCGTCGAAGTTCCGGTACTGGATGTAGAAGGTCATCTTCTTCTCGAATGGCAGCTTCTCAAACTCCGCCCGGGCTCCGGCCGTATCGGTCCTGGCAAAATAGGCCGGGTAGACCGCCTTCATCGTCATTTCCAGGGCGGCCGCCTTGTCCCAGAGCTCACGACTCAGGTACAGGTCGTAGAGCCGGCTGTAGGATTCCTTGACCGTGCTGAAGCGGGCGAGATTGTCCTTGAGCGAGACCTCGGCGGCCTGGATCTCTCCTCTGGATGTCTGGATCTCCGCTTTCTTCTCGTTGATCTGATAGCGAATGAAGGGCGCGATCTTGACCTTCGGATCGTTCTCGAATTCCTCGATGCTGTTGAGCCAGCGGGAGGCGCTCGCGTAATCCGCCCGGGCGATCTCGATATCAGTGTAGAGCGAGCTCACCAGGATGGCCGTCTCCCGTTTCATGTCCAGAGACAGGGTGCGGTTCAGGCAGAGCTCGGCCGAGAGATAATCCTTGTTTTCGAAGGCCGTCTTCCCCGATTGGAAGAGGACATACGCGTCCCGGGGCCAGGACTGGCGCGCCCTCTCCCAGAAAAGCGTCTTGTTTTTATACGCGCCTCCGTTTAAGACAATGGCGGGGATGAACAGGACGAGGAGGAGGAAGGTGACCACGAACCGCGGCCTCTCCCGGATTCCCTTGAGCGCGGCAGCCAGAAGCCAGACGAGCGCGAGCCCGGAAACCAGCATGTAGCGGGCGTATATTTGGTAGGGGAAGATATTGGTGAAGACCAGCAGAACATGAGCCCCCGTAAAAACCGCCAGGAGGACCGTGGGGATCAGGTATCTTTTGGCCTTGATTGAGCGGAGGAGCAGGAAAACCAGGAGCAATCCCGCGGCGATCCCGAATCCTACATAGACAGGCTTCATGGCCTCCTGGACCGATGCAAATTCGTCGTACCGCAGCGGGAAAACCATGGTCCTGAAGTAATAGCCCAGCGTCCCGACCGTGGCCTTGATATCCTCGCCGATGTCGGCGCGCAGGACGAACTTGATGCTCTTGAGGTCGAGGACAAAGATTTTCAGAAAGAAGAAGACTCCCAGCAGGCCGAGGTTGGCCAGGTGATAGAGCGGGGAGATCCTCCTTCGCTTGAGCGCCTCATAAATGATGAGAACCGGGAAGAAAAAAAGGAAAGTTTCCTTGGAGAGAATTCCCAGGAAAAAGCTCGCGGATGAAAGCCAGAGATAGAATGTCCGGTGTTTCTTTAGGGAGAGGTCGAGAAAGAGAAAACAGAGCATCGCCCAAAGAAACATCAGCAGGTCGCCCCGGCCGACCACCCAGACGATGTTGTCCATGTTCAGGGGGTAGAGCGCAAAGAGCAGCGTGACGATCTCGGGGAAGTATGGATACTCCGACTGCCTCTTCAGGAAGGAATAAAGGAATATCAGCCCGAAGAGGTAGATCAACAGATTCGTCAGGCGGAGGGTGACATTCTGGATTCCCCAGACTTTGTTTTCCAGAAGAAACGACGCCGTCAGGAGGGGCCGGTAATAGTGGTCCTGTCCCTGGACGCCGAGCTGTTCGCTGAAATAGCCGAACTTGAAGGCCGAGCTGATCGGATGATTCTCGATAAAGAGGACGTTGTGCTTGAAATACATCTCATCATCCCAGATCAGGTCATAGTTGAACGTCTTCCAGTAGATCCCGAAAAGGATGACGACCAGGGCCAGCAAAAAAACCAGGTCTTTCTTCAGCATGCTGCGACTCCCCTCACTCTCCCGCGCGGCGGCGGCACCGGATCCCGTTAATGGATGGGCTATCGAAAGGCACGGCCCATTATAGAAAAAGGCCGCCCGCGAGGCAACCCGCGGCCCGGGATTATGCTATAATCCCCTGCCGTGAGGACGATCCTCCTGACCCTTGTCTATCTCATCCTTCTCTTGTTCATGTCCGTCGTTCTCCTCGTTTTCTGGCCGTTCGGCATCCGCGAGCCGCTCTTCACGCTCGTCAAGTGGGCCATGGAACTGGGGCTGAGGATCCTGGCCATCCGGGTCGAAGTCTCGGGACGCGAGGCGGTCGATAAGAACGCCCGGTATGTCTTCATGGCCAACCATCTCAGCTTCATCGACGGGCCCCTGCTCTTCCGGCTGATCCCCCAGCACGTGCGCGTCATCCTCAAGAAATCGGTCTTCCGGATCCCCATCGTCGGCCAGGGCATGAGCTTCGTCGGGTTTGTCCCCGTGGACAGGAAGGGGATGCGGGGCGGCCGAAACAGCATCGAGACGGCCGGACGGCTGATGCGGGAACGGGGCTATTCCTACCTCATCTTTCCCGAAGGCACGAGGAGCCGTGACGGCCGGATCCAGCCCTTCAGGCGGGGCGGATTTTTCCTCGCTCTCGACGCCGGCGCCCCCATCGTTCCGATCAGCATCAGCGGGACCTTTGCGCTCATGCCCAAAGGGTCGATGTTCGCGAGATCGGGCCGGGTCCGCGTGCGGTTTCATCCGCCGGTGGCGACCGAGAGGTACAGCCGGGAGGCCATGGCCGGGCTGATGGCCGAGGTCAAGGCCGCGATCGAGTCGGGTTTGCCGCCGGAGGAGGGAGGCCCAGTCGGCCCGCCCGGGGGACGCCGCTTCGGGGTGAATTCCGCTATTCTTCGCCGAGGACGATCTTCTTGATCTCGGCCGCGCCCGCCGTCCCGCTGTTGAAGAGATAACAGGCCGTCGAGTCCAGCAGCCGGCCGAAAAAGGCCCTCTGAAGCTCGAGCCGCTCCTCGCTCGTAAATAGAAGATGAGGATTGTAGTAAGGCTGGGGCTTGGCCGGACTGAGGCTCTTTCTGGCGCCGGCGGCTTCACCGGTCTCCAAGACCCGCAGGGCCTCGTCTTTCGTCAGCCGGACCGCGGCCGGCGAGATCGCATCGTTCCTCAGGATGAATACCCAGGCGAGCTCGGTCCGCTTGGCATAGGCCGCCTTGCCGCCGATCCACGCCGGATCGAGCATGGCGTGGGCGTCCTTGGAAGCGCGGTAGCAGAAAGGCGACCCCCTGTCGAGCCGGCAGTCGTCGAGCCGCAGGCAGTCGGCGTCCTGGCAGTCCTCCTTGTGCGTGATGATGTTCTCGCACCGGCTGGCATCGAACAGGGGGGCCAGCTGCGGGAACGATTCGACGGTGTTCGTCGGCAGATAGAGCTTCCGCTCGACGCAGTCCGCCAGGGCCCGTTTTCCCGAGAGTCTGACCAGGACGACGTCGTTGCTCTGGAGCCGGAACCGGCGGTCGCCCAGCAGCGCGAAGAAGAGCTCGGTCTTCTTTGTTCCCGGGAGGGCCGACGAGGACGACACCCTTGCCGCCCAGTGTCCGCCGACATCCCCCGGACGGCGTGGACCCCGAACAGGCGCTCGCCCGCGTCCATGACCAGGCCCAGCGCGAGGCTCCGGAGAGGGCCGTAGTTATCGGCGTTGACGATGACGCCGGTCTTGGTCTCCGAGTTGTAGAAGGCCCGGGGTTCCCGGCCCGGGATCCCGTCGACGGCGAAGATGATGCCGTGCGGTTCCAGGTCGGCCTCGAGCTGCGCCGGATACCAGTTCTCCACCCAGAAGTCGTAGAGGTGGGGGACGTTCGTCCGGAGCTGGACGATGACGCCGGAGATGTTGGCGTTCCACTCGTAATAGTTCTCGTGGGTGAGGTGGCTGTCCATTTCGGCGACGAGCGCATCCCTCATCTTGACGGTGACCGCCGAATCCACCGGCACGGACTTCTTGACCCGGGTGACGGCGTTCTGCAGCGCGATGCGCTTCACCCGCTTCGGCGTCTTCAGCCGGGAGACGGCCTCGATGATCCGGTCCATGCCTTTTTCCAGGTTGGCCATTGACGTCGCGGTCGAGATCCGGATGTGGGAGTCCGCCCCGAAGGAATCTCCCGGGACGATGGCCACCCGGGCCTCTTTCAGGAGGTAGTAGGCCATGCCGTAGGAATTCCGGATCAGGGTGCCGTTGGCCTCTTTGTCATAGTATTGCGAGACATTGGGGAAGAGGTAGAAAGCCCCCTGGGGTTTGAAGCAGGAAATGTTCGGGATGGCGTTCAGGCGCATCAAACAATAGTTCCGGCGGCGCTGGAACTCGGAGATCATCCGGGAGATCTCGTGCTGCGGGCCGCTCAGGGCCTCGAGGCTCGCCTGCTGCGAGATCGAGCAGGGGTTCGAGGTCGTGTGGCTCTGGATCTTGCCCATCCCGCTGATGACCTCGGCCGGGCCGAGCGCGTAACCGATCCTCCAGCCCGTCATGGAGTAGGACTTGGAGACGCCGTTGATCAGGATGGTTTTTTTCTTGAGGTCTTCGCCCAGGGAGGGAAAGCTCACGTAAGGGAAATCATCATAGACGAGCTTGCCATAGATCTCGTCGGCGACGATATACAGGTCTTCTCCCCGGAGGACGTCGGCCAGCGCCTCGAGCTGGGCCCGGGTATAGGCCGCGCCCGTCGGGTTGCAGGGATTGTTGAGGATGACCGCCTTGGTGGAAGGGTTGATCGAGGCCTTGAGGTCCTCGGGCGAGAGGAGGAACCCGTTCTCTTCCTTGGTGGGGATGAAAACGGGCTTGCCGCCGGCGATCGCGACGGCCTGGGGATAGGTGACCCAGTAGGGGGCCGGGACGATCACCTCTTCGCCCTCGTTGATGAGGGCTTGGACGAGGTTGAAGAGGGAGTTCTTGGCGCCGCTCGAGACGATGACCTCGTTGAGCTCGTAACTGATCCCGCAGTCCTCTTTCGTCCTGGCGATGATGGCCTTCTTCAGGGCGGGCGTCCCCTCGTTCTCCGTGTACTTCGTGAAATTCTGCTCGATGGCGCGGATGCCGGCCGCCTTGATGTTTTCGGGAGTCGGGAAGTCGGGCTCGCCCACGCTCAGGTCGACGATGTCGATCCCCTCGGCCTTCATGGCCTTGGCCTTGGCCGAGATCTTCATCGTCGGCGAGGCGCCGATCTGGTTCACTTTATCTGAGATCATGCTGGCCCTCTCTGCCGGGCGGGGCTATTCTTCTTTCTTATCTTCAGCCGAGAACTTGGCCTGGAGATACTTTTTGATGTCCACCCCGGTGAGGGAGGCGACGACATCCGGCATCTGGGCCAGCACTTCGGCGACCTGGGCGGTGATCTTCGTCGTCCCCAGGCTCTTTTCGCCGCCGCCGATGATGACGATCTTATCGACTTTGGACAGGGGCTCGGCGACGGCCTTGGCCAGGTCGGGGAGCGTCTTGAGGTACATCTCGAGGACCGCGGCCTGATTGTATTTTTCCCAGGCCTGGGCTTTTTTGGTCATCGCTTCGGCCTCGGCCAGACCCTTCTTTTTCATGATCTCGGCCTCGACCTCGCCCTCGGCCCTGAGAGCTTCGGCCTTGCCCTTGGCCTCGGCCTGGATCCGGAACTCCTCGGCCTCGGCCTCGGACTTGATCTGGTACTTGCGGGCGTCGGCCGGCTTGATCACGGAGGACTCCAGCTCTTTCTCGCGGCGGGCGATCTCGAGCTCCTCGAGCTTGATGGCCTCGGTCTTCTCGATGGCCTTCATGGTGGCCTCTTCTTTCTTGATCTGCTGGCTCAGGCGGTAGCGCTCGAGCTCATAGGAAAAGTCGGCCTGGGCCTTTCGCTGATTGACCATGACCTGGGATTCGGCCTTCTTGGCCTCGTTTTCCCATTGCGCCTTGGCGATCAGGGCGTCGGCGGCCAGGCGGGCGACCTCTCCCTCTTTCCTCGCCTGGGAGGACTTGACGATGGATTCCTTCTCGGTCTCGGCCTCGGCGATCAAGGCGTCCCGCTTGGCGGCGGCGATCTGGGGCTTGCTCAGCGAATCGAGGAAGCCCTGGGCGTCGCTGATGTCCTTGAGGGCGAACGACAGCATGACCAGGCCCATCCGCGACAGGTCCGGCTTGACGGCCTCCGACACCCGGGCAGAGAATTCCTGGCGGCCGCGGACGATCTGCTCGACCGTCATCGTTCCCATGACCTCTCTCATGTGGCCTTCGAGGACGTTCAAGGCGACGTCCCGGATGCCGTCCTTGCCAACCCCGAGGAATTGCTCGGCGGCGAGACGGATAGCGAAGTCCGAGGAGTCGACCTTGACTTGGGCGGTGGCCTCGGCCATGATCGGTACGCCGCTGTTGGTGAGCACTTCGGGGGTCTTGATGTTCAGGCTGATGACGTCCATCGGCAGCCGGTAGACCGTCTCGGCGAACGGCAGGACGAACGTGCCGCCGCCGAGCCGGTAGCGGTACCCGACCTTAACCTTGGTACCGTCGGGGCTGATGACCGCCCTCTTTCTGCCGCCGGCGATGATCAGGACCTCGTTGGGCCCGACTTTGCGGTACTGCTTGGCGAAGACGAATAGAATGAGAGCGATGACGGCGACGATGACGCCGATGAGGATCAGCGTGGAAGTAGGTATCATCATAACCTCCTGTGCATCAGCCCCGGACAGCGGGGCGCGGCGCGCGCCGATGGGCGGCCGCATTCGGCCTGAATGAAATGAAAATGATATATTTGTGGGATTATCAAGTCAAGCATTCCGGGCCCGGCGCCCCTTCCCCCGCTCTCTGCCCAGGGTATTCTCGGAGGCCCAAATCGAGCTCACTCCGGCGGTGGTGAGCCAGGCACGCGTCTCACCCCTAAAGGCGGGATAAGCGGCAAAACCTCACCCCGCCGTTCACCGGGCGGGGCGATTGACCAACGGCCGGGAATAAATCACAATACGGCCGACGTAGAGCGTTGGAGCTTCAAAGGTTAAAAGCATGAAGTACTTTATTTCGGGCGGCGCCGGGTTCATCGGCAGCCACCTGACAGACGCCCTGATCCAAGAGCATGAGGTCACGGTTTTTGATAACCTCTCATCGGGGAATAGGGCACATTTCGTCCATCATTTGGAGAGGAAGAACTTCCGGTTCATCCCGGGCGACCTCAAGGATGTCAGGATTCTGACCGAGGCCCTAAAGGGCCATGATTTCGTCTTCCATTTTGCCTCGAACCCGGACATCGCCAGGGGCCTGCTCGAGACCGACCTTGACCTCAAAGAGGGGACGCTGCTGACATACAATGTTCTGGAGGCAATGAGGATCAACGGCGTCAAAACCATCGCCTTTACGTCAGGGAGCGGTATCTACGGCGATCAGGGCTCCCAGCCGGTCGCCGAGGACTTCGGTCCGCTTCTCCCGGTATCTCTTTACGGCGCGAACAAACTTGCCAGTGAAGGTTTGATCAGCGCGTTCTGCAATATGTTTGACATAAGCGCGCATGTTTTCCGCCTAGCCAATGTCGTCGGCGCGCGGCAGACCCACGGCGTCACCTTCGACTTCATTAAGAAATTGAAGGCGAAGCCCGCGTCCCTCGAGATCCTCGGCGACGGCACCCAGAGCAAGTCGTATATTCATGTCGATGATGTCATCGCCGCAATGTTCTTCGTGATCACCCACAGTCCTGAGAGCCTGAATGTATTTAACGTTGCGACCGACGATTATATCGACGTCACGGCGATCGCCAAGTCTGTCGTCCGTGAAATGAGGCTGGACAATGTGGAGTTTATCTACACGGGAGGGGACAGGGGATGGAAGGGTGATGTCCCTGTCGTGAGGTTCGACCTCAGGAAGATCCACAGACTCGGTTGGACAGCCAGGCACGCCTCTGGACAGGCGATCACAAAATCCGTTCGGGAGCTGCTCGGAAGATAAAGGACGATGCCGCAGACAGTGATCATGGCCGGTGGCCTGGGCACCCGGCTCGGCCGGTTGACGGCCCGGCGTCCCAAGTCGCTGGTGAACATCCACGGCCGGCCTTTTCTCGAATATCAGATCCGTCTCTTGAGAGAGGGCGGCGTGCATAAGGTGTTGCTCTGCGTCGGCCATCTGGGGGAGCAGATCAAGGAACGCTTCGGCACGGGCCGCCGGCTCGGAGTGCAGATCCAGTACAGCGAGGAAGGCGAGGACCTGCTGGGCACCGGCGGAGCGCTCAAGCGAGCCGAGCCTCTCCTGGACGAGCGGTTCTTTATCCTCTGGGGAGATTCCTATCTCTTGCTGGATTATCGCAAGATCTGGAGCGCGTTTCTCAGGGCTCATGGCCTGGGGATGATGGTCGTCTACAAAAACGCCAACGAGCGGATCCCGAGCAACGTGGCTGTCAGAGATGGCCGGGTCGCCCTCTACGATAAATGGAAGACTCAGCCGTCTATGCTATATATAGATAATGGTCTTTCGGCGTGGAACAAGGAGATTCTGGGCATGATTCCGGCCGGAAAACCCCTCGAAATCGGGAGACTGTTCCGGCGCCTGTCGAGGCGCGGCGAGGTCGCTGCCTACGAGACGGAACAAAGGTTCTACGAAATCGGATCGGTTTCCGGCCTCCTTGAACTGCGAAGACTTCTGCGCGGCTCTCGCCGATCTAAGGAGTCATGATATGATCATCTCGAGAGCCCCTGTCAGGATTTCCCTCGGGGGAGGCGGCACGGACCTGCCCTCCTACTCCACGAAATTCGGAGGCTTTCTTGTCGCCGCGGCCATCGATAAGTACATCTTCATTTCCATCAATAAACGCTTCTTTTCGACCATCCGCCTCAGCTATTCCGAGACCGAGATCGTCGGCTCGGTGGACCAGATCAAACACAGGATTTTCCGAGAAGCGCTGAAGCTCTTGGGGATCTCGAGCCAGGTCGAGATCGTTTCGATCGCCGATGTTCCCTCCAACTGCGGGCTGGGTTCGTCGAGCTCCTTCACCGTATCCCTTCTCAACGGCCTCCATGCCTACAAACGAGAGTTTGTCTCGCTCGAGGGGCTCGCCGAAGAAGCGTGCCGTCTGGAGATTGACATCCTGGGCGAACCGATCGGCAAGCAGGATCAGTATGTAAGTGCGCTCGGTGGGATCTGCTCGCTGACTTTTGAGAAGGGCGGGAAAGTGATCGTCGAGCCCATCCAATTGCCCGCCGACAAGCTGATGGACCTCGAAACCAACCTTTCCCTCTTCTATACCGGAGTCGAGAGGCAGGCCTCGGATATATTGTCGTCCCAGAACGAGAGGACGAAGACCGATGACGGCGTCGTCATAACGACGCTTCACCGGATCAAGGAGATCGGACTGGACAGCCGCCGCGCTTTGGAGCGGGGAGACCTGGACGAATTCGGGGCGCTCATGGACTTCCACTGGCAGGTCAAGAAGAACCTGTCTCGAGAAGATCTCCAACCCTCGGTTCGACGAAATCTATGAGACGGCCCGCCGGAGCGGAGCGCTGGGCGGGAAGATCATGGGTGCCGGAGGAGGGGGGTTTTTCATGTTCTATTCTCAGAACCGAAAGGGGAGACTGATCGAGGCGCTCCACAAACTGGGATTGTCCTATACTCCCTTTCGATTCGATTTTGAGGGAGCGAAGATCCTAGTCAACATGCGGAGAGCCTGAATTCCTCGGGGAGGACTCGATTGACGGATCCTTACGTTCGCGATTACCTTGGCGAGGCCGGCGAGATCATCAAAGCGCTGGACACCGGTGCGATCCAGGCGATCATCGACTTGATCGTCGAAGTCCGCGGGCAGGGAGGCAGGCTGTTTTTCCTGGGCGTCGGCGGTGGCGCCGCCAACGCCAGCCACGCCGTGAACGACTTTAGAAAAATCGCGGGGTTGGAATGCTACTCGCCCATGGATAATGTCTCGGAGTTGACGGCTCAGGTCAACGATCACGGGTGGGAAAAGTCTTTGGTCCACTGGTTGGCCACCAGCCGGCTGGGAGACAAGGACGGTGTTTTCGTCCTGAGCGTCGGCGGCGGAGACAAGGACCGGAACATCAGCGCGAACATCGTCGGGGCGCTGGATTACGCGAAGAGTGTGAACGCCAAGCTCATGGGCATTGTGGGGAGAGATGGCGGGTACACCGCCAAGGTCGCGGATGCTGTGGTCATCGTGCCCCGCGTCAATCCCGACACGGTCACGCCACACACCGAGTCCTTTCAGTCCGTGATCTGGCATCTCATCGTCACTCACCCCCGAGTTAAGCTGAATCCGATGAAATGGGAATCCGCGAAATGACGAGAGCCGTGTTCTTGGACCGCGACGGAGTCATCAACAAAGTTGTCATCCGCCACGGGACGGTGTCTGCGCCCCGAAGCTTCGAGGAGTTTGTCTGGACCCCGGGGATCATCGATGAGGTCCAGAGAATAAAAGATGCGGGATACCTGGTTTTTGTCATCACCAATCAGCCGGATGTTGCCAGGGGCACCCTGCCGCTCGGAGAGCTCGTGAGAATGTCGGCCGCCATACACGCCTGCCTCTCCGTGGATGAGGTCTGGGTCTGTCCCCATGACGATGATGATCACTGCGGCTGCCGGAAACCCAAACCCGGGATGATCGAACGGGCCCTGGAGAAGTATGCCGTGGACATACGAAGATCCTTCCTGATCGGAGACAGTCGGAAAGACATGGAGTTGGCCCGGGGCGTCGGCTGCAGGGGCATCCTGATCGACGCCGCCTATAACCAAGGGCTCGACTGTTTCCCAGAGGGTTAAGGATGTCCACGAAGCTGTCGACCTGATCTTATCCTAAGAAAAGGAGATCCGCTCATGGCCATATTTTTGGATACGGGAAAGATCGAGGAGATCGAGAAATACCTGAAGATGGGGGTGATCCGCGGGGTGACGACAAATCCGACGATCCTGGCCAAGTGCGGGGTCTCGGGGGGGAAAGAGGCTATCAAGAAATGTTCCGTCGAGATCGCCAAGCTGATCTCCCCATATCCGCTCTCCGTCGAGGTGACGTCCAATGATGCCGGGGTCATGCTCGGTCAGGCCCGGGAGTTTGCCGGCTGGGCGGCGAACATCAACGTCAAAATCCCCATCCACGGCCCTAACGGAGAGCTCCACTATCTCGAGCTAGCGCACCATCTGGAAAAGGACCTGAATATCCGGGTTAACGTCACGGCCATGATGAGCGCCCAGCAGTGCTTTCTAGCCGCATTATCCGGGGCGACATATGTCTCCCTCTTCGGAGGCCGCGTCAACAATATGGGCTATAATTGCGTCTTGGAGATCCAGAAGCTCCGGGCTCTGCTGGACCAGTTCGAATTGAAGAGCAAGATCATTGTGGGCTCCACCCGCGAGGTCCTTAACGTCATCGAGTGGTTGGAAGCGGCGCCCACGTCGTCACCGCGACCCCCGGCCTCCTGGAAGGCATGATCGTCCACCCCTTTAGTAAGGAGACCGTCCAGATGTTCCTGAAGGACGCGCAGGCCTGATTTTCGGGGTGCCGAAGCTAATATCGTGATCGTGGAGAAATAGTGCCGTGAGCCCGGAGAACTATGTGGCGAGCTGGGATGATGCCCACCGCTACTCGCCCGCGCCCCGCCACCGCCGTCGTCTCATCGCGTCGTCGATCCGAGGGCTCCGATTCACGGATTGCCTCGACGCCGGTCGCGCCCAACCCTATCTCTTGGAGAAGCTCCAACGACACCGGATCGCGGCCTTCGGTCTGCGACATCTCCGGGGGAGTGATCCGGCGAAACAGAATCCGCTTTCCGGAGGCCCGCTTCGAGCAATTCGACCTTGTCCGGCAAGCCTGGCCGGAAGACCGCCAGTTTGATTTGGTTGTCTGTTCGGAGGTTCTGGAACATGTGGAGGACTGGGTGGCGGCGCTGGCGAACCTGACCAGGATGAGCCGGCGGCATCTCCTGATTACGGTCCCGGGCGGCAAAATCAGGCCCATCGACCGGCACATCGGTCATCTGCGGCATTTCGAGGGCAGGGAAGCTCGTCACGGCTCTCCGGAATCATGGCATGGATGCGGTCAAACTCCGCCGCTGGGCCTGGCCGATGCACTCCATTTATAAACGCGCGATCAATGGGATCATGCCCGAACAGGTGTACCGCTCTTTTGGAGAGCAGGGATACGGGTTCTGGAAGAGACTCCTATCCCAGGTGATCAATATCGCCTTTTATGCGAACGATGCTTTCCCCTGGGGAACCCAGCTGTTGATATTGGCCCGGAGGCAAGAGCCGGCGAAGCCGGGCGTTCTCTCGGCCAGAGGGACAGGAGATCGACGCGAATAACGCCGCCGCGTCGAGCCGTCGGAGGCTCATCCCATGAGCGCCCCAACCTCCCGATCCGAATCCTATGGCCAAAGAGGGCTGACGCCCGTGGATCGCTTCGGCGTCTGGCTTTCGCGCCGGAAAATCATGAAGTCCATTCCCATGGTCCCCAGCCTCATGATCCTCGACTGCGGGTGCGGCTATCACGCTGAGATGTTATCGACTCCTGAACCCGGCATCCGCCGGGGAGTCGGGATCGACATCAGCATAGACCCGGCGCTTAAATCCGAGGGCGGCCTGGAGTTTATCGAAAGCACTCTAGAAAACGCCTTGCCCGGGCTGGCCGCGGAGAGCTTCGATGTGATTCTGTTGATCTCGGTGCTTGAGCACCTGACGGTTCCCGAGGAGATCCTTGCTCATGCCCACCGTCTGTTGAGGCCGGGGGCCGTCTGCTCGTCAATGTTCCCACCTGGAGAGGCAAGAAATTTCTTGAGTTCCTGGCTTTCCGGACCGGCCTCAGTCCACGGCCGAGATGGATGACCACCGGATGTACTATGACAAGCGAGACCTCTGGCCCGCCCTGGTGAAGTCCGGTTCAGGCCGAGCCGAATCAAGCTCGGCTACCTCAAGTTTGGTTTCAACCTGTTTAGCGTCTGTCGCAAGGCATGAAAGTCGCTCATTCGGACCGGGGGGGACGCGGGGAGCCGAGTCGCTCCGTCTCGCCGGGAAGGGAAGCCCCCGTGAAAATCGCCCCGTCTGCGGACTGCGCCGCCCGGAGCCGTAACGAAAGGAAGACGAGTGGACATGAAGAACTTAAGAGAAGCCATCCCGGTTAATGAGGAAGGCGATGAGCTGTGGATTCCCACCGACGACACGGATAATCCCGAGGTATCGATCGTCATCCCTGCCCTCAATGAAAGGATCACCATCGGGGACTTCGTCGATTGGTGCCGGGAGGGGCTCAGAAAGGCTGATGTTCAAGGAGAGGTTTTGATCATCGACAGCTCTAGCGACGAGACGCCGCGCATCGCCCTGGAAAAGGGCGCCCGCGTCTTGAAAACGGCCAAGCGCGGACTGGGGCGGGCCTATATTGACGCGCTCCCCTACATCCGCGGCAAGTATGTCCTTCTCGGAGATTGCGACTGCACTTACGATTTCAGAGATATCAGCCTTTTCGTGGAGAGCTTCCGCCAGGGCTACGAATACATTATGGGCACGCGTTTCAAAGGCAAGATCGAGGACGGTGCGATGCCGCCCCTTCATCGTTACTTCGGAACACCTCTCACGACGTGGATCCTGAATTTTATCTATAAGTCGAAATTCTCAGATATCCATTGCGGCATGCGCGGCATCACCAGGGAGGCCCTGATCAGGATGGACCTCCATTCCCAGTCTTGGGAGTACGCCTCGGAGATGATCATCAAGTCCATCCATATGGGGCTGAAGACAACAGAGATTCCCATCACCTTCTGGAAGGACCGGGAGGGCCGCCGGAGCCACCTCACCCGACACTGGTACACGCCGTGGTATTCCGGCTGGATCAACTTGAGGGCCATCTTCATCTACAAGGCCGATTTCTTCTTGTTCGTCCCGGGGATCATCCTCGCTATCCTGGGACTCGCGTTGATCCTCCCCATGTCTCTGGGGCCTGTCTCCATCGGGCCGATCAAGCTATCTATCTATGGGATGCTCTTCGGGTTGGTAATCGCCATCCTGGGGATTCAATCGTTCCTGATGGGGATCGTCGCCAAGGCCATCTACGACCATACCGGCGAAAAGACCGCGCGCTGGCTCAAAGTGTTCGAATATACCCGCACGACCCTGCTGAGCGCAGCGCTGTTTGTCTCGGGTGCGTTGATGACGACCTTCCTGATCAGCGATTATATCCACTATGGCTTGACCCTTCCCTACGGCATGAAAAACCAGTACTACCTCGCCGTGACAGGTCTCTTGTTCATCATCACCGCGTTCATGCTCTTCACCTTCACCCTGCTTCTTCACACCGTTTCGATCTATGTCAAACGCAAGAGGCCCTAGAATGCGAAGGGAATCCCTGCCCGCCGGAAAGGCTCGCCCCACGGGCTTTCCCGGCGCAGCTCAATCGCCCTTGCCGGAGACTGGAGAGAGGGACGGAGCTTGAAGAAGAAGATCCTCCTGCTGAACCCGCCGCTGTCGTCAATACTCCGGGGGGGGACCCTGAAGGCCGCTCTGGCGAAGTCCATCCCGTACGGGTTGCTGAGCCTCGCCGCGGTCCTTCGGCAAGAAGGCTACGCCGTTTTCATCCTGGACGCGACGAACCTCGAACTCGATGTCGACGAGACGGTCCGCACTGTCGCCGCGGAAAGGCCGGACTACGTGGGAATCACGACTGTGACGCTTTCGGTGGAAAGCGCCGCCGAGGTCGCGGCGCGGCTCAAGGAGCGGCTCCCGCGTACCGTGGTCCTGGCCGGCGGGGCGCATCTGAGTTCTGCCCCGGTCGAGACTATGACCCGGCTGGGCGCGTTCGACGTCGGTGTCATCGGCGAGGGCGAGGAGACGATTGTCGAGCTGCTCTCCCTCCTCGATGAAGGGATGCCCCTGGATGGCGTCCCGGGAATAGTCTTCCGGAAAGGTGCCGCCGTTGTGAGAAACAAGCGGCGGCCGCTTATTATGGACCTGGACGTGCTGCCCCTGCCGGCCTGGGATCTCCTTCCGGGAATGCCCAAGTTCTATCGGCCGTCGGCGCCCTCGTATATCCGGCTGCCCTCCACCACCATCGTCACCTCCAGAGGATGCCACGGGAACTGCCTCTTCTGCAACAGCAAGGCTCTGTTCGGCCGGCTACGGTGCTTTGGCGCCGACTATGTGATCGCCATGATCCGTCATCTGACGACCAGGTACGGCATTCGGGATATCAGCGTTTACGATGACAACTTCATCCAGGACCGCCCGAGGATCGAGCGGATCTGTCGTGCGCTCATCGATTCGCGGCTGGACCTGACCTGGTCGTGCTACTCCCGGGCGGACCAGGGCGACGCCGAGCTCTTCGCCCTCATGAAGAGGGCCGGCTGTTGGCAGCTCAGTTTCGGCATCGAGAGTGGATCGCAGAGAATTCTCGATTTCATCAAGAAGGACATCTCCCTGGAGCAGATCCGCCGGACCGTCGTGGAAACCAAAAAGGCCGGGATCCGGGCGAGGGGCTTCTTTATGATAGGGCACTTTCTGGAAACCCGGGAGACCATCGACGAGACCGTCCGGTTCATGAACGGCATTCCTCTCGACGATTTCCACTTTACGTATTTTACGCCGCTGCCCGGCACGCCCGCCTATGCGATCGCCGACCGGTACGGGAGCTTTGATAGGGCCTGGAATAAGACGAGCATGCAGATTCCGGTCTTTCTGCCGGAAGGATTGACAGCAGACGAGCTCGAACGATTCTCCCAAAGGGCCTACTCTCGATTCTACTTCCGGCCGAGAATCATCGCCGCCTACATGTTGCTGCTGATCAAGTACCCCGGGAACATCAGGCGCCTATGGAATGGATTAGTCGCCCTGATGACGAGGGTCTTTTCCAAGGTAAAGGCCTGAATCGTCTCCGGCCGGCTCCGGTTCCCCCGGACCCGACAGCGAACTCCCTAGGTCTTCTTTTGGCTTAACTGGAGCAGCTCCTGCCGGCTCACGGGGAGCACCTGGCTTTCTTCTATCACGTTATCGTAGCGCAGGACATAGTAGGATCGGTCCGGGTAACGATCCATAACGGCTGCGTTCTTGTCCGAATCCAGAAGACGGCAGAGGAGGATGTCGTCGTTGAAATCGGGAGAGTTGTTGCGGTAGCCGTAGACGAATCCCTTGTTCGGTAAGGATTGGATGAAGATGACGGCGTTATGAATGCCGGTGGACGCGATCGTGACGTACGGCTCCCGGATGGCCGTTGTCAGCGTCCGAACCTGGACGAATTTTTCAAGATCATAAGTCAACGCGGCAAAGACGAACGAAAGCAGGAGAAAAGCGGAAAGGAAGTTCCTGCCCGCCGGCCAATTTTCCCGGATAACGTGATTCAGCTTATGCATCGTTCGCGAAGAGAGAATGACCAGTACGCCGATCAATTCGAAGCAATACACCGGGCCCGTATCGGAGACGCCCATCCCGTGATAAAAGAGATAGAGAAAGCCGAAAGTAGCGACAACGGAGATGAGCAGCCTGTCCTGGATAAGCTTAGGCCTGCCGACAAAGGCCAAAAATAGAAAAGCCAAGCTGTAAGGGAATCCGAAGAGAGCGATGTTCGCCTTGATAATGTTGATCCCTGTGTTATAGAAACCCATCGCTGGGGTGTGGCGGCCGCCACCTGCCAAGGCGTGAAAGCCGGGGCTCTCCAGGGGGTTGTAGGCCAGATAGGGGACTCGCAGGTAGCTGCCGGTGATCGCCTTGTTGTAGAGCAGCGTCAAACCGACGACGAGGAAGAAGCCGAGGCTCATCAGGCAGTACTTCAAAAAAACGGGCTTTCTGAATTTTAGAATATTGACAATGCCCATTGCGCCGAATGGTGCGATGAAGGCCATGGCCGTCCACGGACGAACGTTGAAGGCTACGCCTGCGGCGATCCCCGCCACAACCGCCCACAGAATATCGATGGCGCCATGCGTCGTCTCGGAGGTCTTCAGGAACAAGTATATAAACAGATAGAGAAAGAAGGCCGCCGTGGTATGGGACAACCTGGTCGATCCGGTGAGAAAAAAGAAGGGAGACAAGACCATCAGCATCGACCCCAGGGCGGCGAGCCGCCGATCCCTGTACAGAAGGAGCACCGATCCTGTAAACAAGGAAAATCTGGAGCACGGCAAACAGGATCGTGAAGATATAGGGGCTCCCCAAAGCGAAACCCAAGGCCAGGACCAGGGGGTGGCCGAACTCGTACTGCCCGGTGAACTTGTCGCCGCGAAGTATGAAGATATTATTAAAGGAATCTTTGACAGGCGGGGAGACAAACAGCTTGCCCTTCAGAAAGATTTTCGCTTGAAGACTCATCGCCAGTTCGTCGTCGGTGACCTCGGTCTTTTGCAGGACAAAATTAGTCGTCAGGATGAACACGACCAGAGCGACAGCCATGAGAACAACGAGGAGATGCTTCTGGCTCAGAATGAGCGAGATGTTGTCCAGGCTCGACTTGGAGAAAGTGAGGCCCGTCGCCAGCAGAAAAGTCGCGGGAACCAGGAGCACGAATTTAACGACCAGCGAGGCGAGCTGGCTGGACGAAAAAAAGAAATTCAGATAGGGGTTGCCGAGATAATTGAGGTCAGTGATAAAAAAATAGCCTAACTTGGCCGCGACCACAAAATAGATCCCCACCAGCATTCCGCCCAAGATGAAATAAGGAGCGGCGGCGGGAAGAGGCGCCCGCTTCTTCAGCGGATCAGGATTCCCCTCGGCCTGATAACCGGGCAAGAGGTTCCGTAAGTTGGGCATCCGCGCATCCTTTTTGACACGGTCAAGAAGATATTGCAGAGGTCCCGAAAAGTCAATTCCTGAAACGAGCTTTGATGCTGAGGCCAGCAGCGCTAATCAAAAAACCTGAACCTGCACGATGTGGAAGAGCGCCGCGACGCCGTCCTTCCAGCCGATCTTCTTGCCCTCCGAGTAATCCCGGCCCGCGTAGGAGATCGGCACCTCGTAGACGCGGCAGTTCAGCTTGGCGACCTTGATCGTGATCTCGGGCTCGATCCCGAACCGGCCGGACTTCAGGCGGAGCTGCTGGAGGACCTCCCCCCGGAAGACCTTGTAGCAGGTCTCCATGTCGGTCAGGTTCAGGTTGGACGCCATGTTGGAGAACATCGTGAGCAGCCGGTTGCCGACGGAGTGCCAGAAATAGAGCACCCGGTGCGCGCCGCCCAGGAAACGGCTCCCGTAAACGACGTCCGCCCGGCCGTCCAGGATGGGCTCCAGGAGCTTCGGGTACTCCTGCGGGTCATACTCGAGGTCAGCGTCCTGGACGAGCACGATATCTCCCCGGGCCTCAGAAAAGCCGGTCCTCAGGGCCCCGCCCTTACCCCTGTTCTTTTCGTGGAGAAAGACGCGGACCTTGTCCGAGGCCAGCCGCCCGAGGATGTCGCGGGTCCCGTCGGTCGAGCCGTCGTCGACCGCCACGATCTCCTTGTCCATGCCCAGCTCGACGGCCTGGACCCGGCGGATGATCTCCTCGAGGGTGGACTTCTCGTTGTAAACGGGGATCACAACGGAGAGCAACATGGCGGCCTCCCCCTTTATCGACTCAGGCGGTTCTCAGCTTGTCGCGGAAATAGGGGATCGTCTTCTGCAGCCCCTCTTCGAGCGCGACGCGCGGCTCCCAGCCCAGCTTCTCCCTGGCCAGCGAGATGTCCGGGCAGCGCTTGACCGGGTCGTCGGAGGGCAGCGGCCGGAACTCGGCACGGGAGGGGCTGCCCGTGAGCCGCTGCACCTTCTCGGCGAGCTCGAGCACGGTGAACTCGCCCGGGTTGCCCAGGTTGACGGGGCCCTGAATGCCCTCCGCATTCATCAGCCGGACCAGGGCGTCGACCAGGTCGGCGTAGAAACAAAAAGAGCGCGTCTGGGTGCCGTCGCCGTAGACGGTCAGGCTCTCCCCGCGCAGCGCCTGGACGATGAAGTTGCTGACGACGCGGCCGTCATCAATGGCCATCCGCGGCCCGTAGGTGTTGAAGATCCTGGCGATCCGGATGTCCACCCGGTTCTGCCGGGAATAATCCTTCATCAGCGTCTCGGCCACGCGCTTCCCCTCGTCGTAGCAGCTCCTCACGCCGATGGGATTCACGTTGCCCCAGTAAGACTCGTTCTGGGGGTGGACCTTGGCGTCGCCGTAGACTTCGGACGACGAGGCCAGCAGGATCCGCGCCTTGATGCGCTTGGCCAGCCCGAGCATGTTGATCGTGCCCATGACGTTGGTCTTGACGGTCTTGATGGGGTTCTGCTGGTAGTGGATGGGCGACGCCGGGCAGGCCAAATGATAGATCTGGTCCACCTCGATGAACAGCGGGTGGATGACATCGTGGCGGATCAGCTCGAAATAGGAGTGGTCCAGCAGGTGCCGGATGTTGTCCTTGTTCCCCGAGAAGAAATTGTCGATGCAGACGACGTCGTTGCCCTGGCCGAGAAGGAACTCGGCCAGATGGCTGCCGAGAAACCCGGCGCCTCCCGTTATCAGGATCCTTTTCACAGGTCGCTCCTCTGCCCGTAGGCCATGAACATCATGCTCTCTTTCTTGAGCACCGTCTTCTGGAGCTGGATGAGCTCCTTGGTGCCCTTGCCCGCGAGCTTCAGCAGGTCGCCCAGGTCTTTCCGGGAGAACGTCTCCCGTTCCGCGGTCGCTTGGACCTCGACGAGTTGGCCGTTGTCGGTCTCGACGACGTTCATGTCGATCTCGGCCTGGGAGTCCTCGGAATAATCGAGGTCGAGGAGGAGCTCGCCGCGGACGACGCCGACGCTCGCGCCGGCGACGAGGTGGCGGAGCGGCATCTTATCGATGATCCGGCGGTCGAGAAGCTTCTTCAGGGCCAGCGCCAGGGCCACGCAGCCGACCGTTACCGAGGCCGTCCGCGTCCCGCCGTCCGCTTGGATCACGTCGCAGTCCACGGTGATCGTCCGTTCGCCCAGGGCGTCCATGTCGACGACCGCTCTCAGGGAGCGGCCGATCAGACGCTGGATCTCCTGGGTCCGTCCGGAAATCTTGCCCTGGATCCTTTCCCGCTGGCTCCTTCGCTCTGTAGCGCAGGGCAGCATCGCATACTCGGCCGTGACCCAGCCCGTCCCGCTGCCCTTGAGAAACGGCGGGGCCTTTTCTTCCACGGTGGCCGCGGCGGCCACCCGGGTCTTGCCGACCTCGATGAAGGCCGAACCGTCGGCATAATCGAAATAGTCCGTCTGGATCTTGACCGGCCTCAATTCGTCGAAGGCGCGTTTTTCCCTCATCGGCGTTTACCTCAGGCGGCGTTGTGGCTTCCGGCCGCGGCGGAGCTCGGAGCGCCGGGCGGCCGGGTTTTCCAGCGGTTGTGGAACCAGAACCAGAGGCTCGGGTTTTGCCGGATTTCTGACTCGATCATCTTAGTGCAATGCCGGGTGATTTTCAACACGTCCTCATCTAGGCTGCCGGAGAGCTCGATTTCGACCGGCGGCCCGATCTTTACAACGTACGAGAACGCGGCCGTCGGGTGGCAGAAGATGGGGAGCAGGGGAGAGCGGGCGCGCGCGAAAAACGAGCCAACGGCGGGCGTCGTGGCCGCTGGCCGGCCGAAGAAGTCGACGAACACGGCCTGGCTGCGGAGAACGTTCTGGTCCATCAGGATGGCGACGGCCTCGTTCCGGCGAAGAGCCTGGAGGACGGGTTTCGCAGCCTGGAACTTCGAGATGACGCGGGCGCCGAGCGACCTCCTGAATCGGAGAAGCCACCGCTCGAGCACCGGGCTGTCGAGCGGCCGGGCGACGACGTTCAGGCGGACGAAGCGAGACACGGCGAGCGAAGCCGCTTCCCAGTTCCCGAAGTGGGCGGAGAAGAGGATGGCGCCCCGGCCCTCCTCGAGCGCCCGCCGGAGATGCTCCCCGCCCTCGAGGGACAGGAGCCTCAGCCTTTTCCGGTGGCTGAGATGGGTCCATTTGATGGTGTCGGCCATGACCTGGCCGAAAGTCCTGAAGGAATCCTGGGCGATCCGCCGGCGCTCCTCGGCCGGGAGTCCGGCGCCGAAGGCGGTCTGCAGGTTGGCCAGGACAAGCTCCCGGTGCCGCCTGTCGGCGTGAAACAGGAATGATCCCAGCCGCCGGCCCAATCCGAGGCAGACTTTCCTGGGGAGAAGGAAGAAGAGCGCCTGGAGGGCCCCGAATATCCAGAAGATCAGCAGGTCGACGGCGCCGCCGGTTTTTTTAGGCATCAGGCCCTCGGAAGTCTCCGGAGGGCCGACTCGAGACGTTCGAAAAACCGGGGGTCGAGCGCCAGCCCGATCTCGAGAACATATAGCGGACAGCCGGCAAAGATCGAGGACCAGGCGGCGAGCTTGACGGCGTCCTTGGCGGTTGTCACGGCCGCGGAGGCGCCGGCCGCGCGGGCGGCCCGCCCGATCTTCTCGATCGAGGCCCGGGGATAGGTGTGATGATCGGGGAATGTCAGGAAATTGGCGGGCTCGAGGCCCTGGCTCCCGAGCAGCCTGAGAAACCGCCCGGGCCTGGCGATTCCGCAAAAAGCGAGCAAAGGCCCGCCGCGAAGCGCCTCGGCCGGAACCGGTTCTTTGCTGCCCGCGAGGTGAAAACCGCGGGCCTCGACCTCGTAGGGGAGGGGGGCGACGGAACCCGAGGGGAGCCCGATGTCCCGGGCGTCTGCGAGCTCCTCTTTTTCGACCAGGATGACGCCGGCCCGCTTCAAGCCCGCGGCGGATTCGCGGAGCGCCGCTTTCCCGGATGGCGAGTAGAGCACGATATCCAGGTCGCGGCCGAGCCGCCTGTGCTGGAAACCGTCGTCGAGGACGGCCACGTCGAATCCCATCTCCCGCGCTTTGAGGCACGACGCCAGGCGGTTTTTCCCGACGAATACGCCCGCTCCCGGGAGCGCCCCGGCCGCCATGAGCGGCTCGTCGCCGCCGTCCTGCCAGGTGCCGTTCGTCCGGGTCCCATCCGAGATCACCCCGCCTCCCTTTTCCCACCGGCCCCGGTAGCCCCGGGAAACGAGCGCGGGTCGGCGGCCACTGGCGGCCAGCCAGGCGCTGACCTCGATGGCCAGCGGCGTTTTGCCCGTCCCGCCCAGGCTGATATTGCCCACGCTGATGACCGGGAGGGGGGCGATCTCGGGCTTGAAGATGCCCCTGTCATAGAGGAGATTTTTTAGGCCGGAGACGAGCCGGGAGACCAGGGAATACAGCCGCAGAAGGAAGTCCATGCGCTCGGACTATATAACATCCCCCCCCATCTTTCAATTTGGGGACAGGCCCCGTTCGTTACCAGGTACAGCCCGGGGACAGGTAAAGGCCGGGGCCTGTCCCCGGGGACACTTTTTAGGCAATGGCACCCAGCTTTACTTGGCTCCACCGTTTCCTTATAATATCGCTGATTTCCTAACGAGGAGAAGGGTGATGCTCAAGAGAAAAACGACAGTAATCCTCCTGGCGGTTCTGGTCATCGGCGGCCTGGCGTCCTGTCAGAAGAAGGCCCAGGTCAAAGGCATCGACCTCACGGTCGGGTTTTCCGACAGGACGCTCACCGATAACCTAATCACCGAGATGAAATATGACTGGAAAACAACGGGCGAGTTCGTGAAACTCCCCAAGGACTACACGATCTATGTCCATTTCTGGCACGGCAGCAACCTGCTTTTCCAGGACGACCACATGCCCCAGATCCAGACGTCCAAGTGGGAGCCGGGCAAGGAATACACCTATCAGCGCCGGATCTATATCCCCTCCTTCA
The DNA here is from genome assembly GCA_963764885.1 of Candidatus Aminicenantota bacterium. Lineage (GTDB taxonomy): Bacteria > Acidobacteriota > Aminicenantia > Aminicenantales > UBA8522 > CAVSCD01. The sequence continues at coordinate 354,180 of CAVXUH010000007.1, read as the reverse complement.
TAGACGAGTTCGACCCCTCCTTCAAGGGCGAGGAGGAGCTGAAGCTCGTCGTCGGCTTCTATAACCCCTACGACAGGACCGGCGAAGCCAAGCGGGAGATCCTCAGCCGGAAGCTCCGCGTCCTGCCGCCGCCCCCCGACGTGCCCGAGATCGTCTACGAGAAGGGGTGGTACGACCTCGAGGTCGACCCGCAGTCCCCACTCAAGCAGTGGCGGTGGCTGGGGCCCGAGGCCAGGTGCGTGATCGACAACCCGGGGCGCGACGCCCTCCTCGTCATTCGGGGCGGCGTCAACAAGGACGCGCTGCCCAACCAGAAGGTCATCTTCAAGATCAACGACCTCGTCCTGGACGAGTTCGTCCCGGCGGAAACGGTCTTTGAGAAGAGCTATAACATCAAGAAGGAAATGCTCGGGGACAAGGACGAATTCAACCTGACCATCACGAGCGATCAGACCTTCGTCCCCGCGAAGATCGATCCCCAGTCCAAGGACGAGCGGGAGCTCGCGTTCCAGATCTCCTTCATCTATTTCCGCTGAGCGGCGGACGGGCGATTATCTGATCCAGAGCGGCGGGGTGGACCCTTTCTTCTCCTCGCCCAGCGATCTCTCGAATTCCAGGCGGGCCTTGGTCTCTTCCTCCTGGGCCGTCTGCAGCCTGGCGTAGGTCTCGCTGATCGTCTTGCGCACCGCCTCGATGGCATGCGGGTCGCGCAGGGCGTTGAACTCCTGGTACAAGGCCCCCATTTTCATGGTCAGAAGCTCGACGTACTCCTTGGCCTTGTCCCACTTCTCCTGAAGCTCCCGGCGGGCTGCCGGAACGGGCGGGGCGGCGGACGGGGCAACGGTCGGTGCGGCCGGCTCCGGAGGCTTGGGTCCTGCGGACCCGACAGACACGGCCGGCGCGGGTTCCACGACCGCCGGGGCGGGAGGAGATTCCCGGGCCCCCTCGGCGGGAAGCGGAGCCGCGACTTCGACGGCGGCCTTTCTCTTGATCTTGGCCAGCGCGGCGTTCGTGACCACGACGGTCTTTTTCCCCTTGAGCGCGGCCCGGCGCTCTCGCTCCTTCTGGGCGATCTCGACCAGGCTTTGCGAGAGAAGGACCGAGCTCAGGAGCAGGGAGGAAACGGCGACAGCAACCCATCGTTTTGCCGGCATTGCGAATTCATGTTAGCGCACTCTCCCCGAAGAATCAAACGCCGCGCGCCGCTCCGTGAAGGATAGACGCTGCTCTTGCCAAACGGGCCGGAATCCTGTTTAAATGAGGGGCCGGATAGGCCACACCGCCATGAAGCCGGAAGATTCGATCGATTTTCTCCTCGGGCATCAACAAGCCGACGGCGGATTCCCCTACGCGTCCGCCGGCGGGTCGGTCCTCGAGGCGACGGCTTTCAGCCTGCTGGCCATCGGGGGGCGCGACCAAAACGAGGCCCGGAAAAAGGCCGCCGCCTTCCTGACCTCACTCCAGAACAAGGACGGCGGGTTCTTCCTTTTCCCCGGCGACAACCTGAGTTCGGCCTACGGGACAGGGCTTGCCGCCCTGGCGCTCAAGACGGCGGATGGCGCAGGGCACGCCTCGCGGCTCGAGGAGGCCGCCTTCTACCTTCGCAACAACCATAGGTTCGCCAAACATCCGGACCTGGACGAGGACGTCTGGGGTTGGAGCGATTACACTTTCATGGGCGCCGAGCCCACGGCCATGGCCGTCCTCGCCCTCAAGCACCTCGCGTCGCCCCCGGAGGGCCGCCTGCAGCAGGCTTCACAATTCTTCTCCCATACGAAGTGCGACCTCGGGGGCTGGAGCTACGGCGCCCCCACGGACAAGAACGACCCCGAGAGCCCATCGCCGGTCTGCACGGTGCTCCCGCCCCAGCTCCACGTCACGGCGCTCGTCATGCTGGCCATGCAGGACAAAAAGGACGCCTTCCGGGACGGGCTCGAGGTCATCGAACGGACGTCCCCGGGTTCCCACTGCCCGCTCTCATTGTCCTTGAGCGCTCTCGCCGTCGATTGTTACGGTGGGGACAACCGCGGCCTCCTCGACCGCCTGAACGGGCTCATGGCCGAGGACGCCCAGGTGCGCGGCCTGGCGTTTTATCATGCCCTGGCGGCGCTCGCCAATCTCACCCGGGAGGGCAAAAACCCGCTGCGGCTTGGCGGGTGAACGCGGCCATGCTCAAAACGATATCACGCCGGAAGTTCATGGGGCTTTCGGCCGGCCTGGCCGGGTCGGCCATTTTCGGCTGCGGATCGGGCCCCTCTCCCCAGGCCCGCGCGCGCGTGGCGGTCGTCAAGGCCCCCAGGTACTCCCTGGAGATCAAGGCCCTTCTGGCGCCGCATTTCCGCCGGTTCGGGCTCTCCCTGCGCGGCAAGTCCGTTCTTCTCAAGCCCAACATCGTGGACTGCCACGGCGGCGAGCATCACATCTTCACCCACCCGACCGTCCTGGCGGCCGCCATCGAGCTGTTCGGGGAGCTGGGCGCCACCGTCAGGGTGGCCGAGGCCTCGGGCCTGCGGCGTGACACCAACACGATCCTTTTCGATTCCGGGTATAAATCGATCCTCGGGAAATACGGCGTCGAGTTCGTCGACCTCAACCTCGACGAGGTGGAGAAAGTGCCCATTCCGTCGAACCTCAGCGGGCTCGGGGATCTCTATATCCCCCGGGCCGTGCTGAGTTCCGACTTCGTGGTCTCGATGCCGAAGCTCAAAACGCACCACTGGGCCGGCGTGACGCTCTCCCTCAAGAACATGCTGGGCGTTCTGCCGGGGATCAAGTACGGCTGGCCGAAAAACCGCCTGCATACGGTCGGCCTATTCGAGGCCATCGTCGATGTCGGCTATACCGTGCGGCCGGACTTCGCGATCATCGACGGGATTTACGGGATCGAGGGCAACGGGCCGCTGTTCGGCGACAACAAGTTTGCGGGCGTCCTGGTCATGAGCGACGATATCCTGGCCGCCGACACGGTCGCCGCCCGCATCATGGGCATCAATCCCGCGAAGGTCGATTACCTGAAGCTCGCGGCGCGCCCCCTCGGCGACAGGCTCCCGCCGCTCGGAAACACGAAGGACATCGAGCTGATGGGCGAGCCGATCGCCTCCGTGCGACAGGATTTCAAGCTCCTGGACGAGTTCAGGCGCTTGCGCCTGTGACGGCGGCCCGCGCCGCACGCCCTGAAAATGGACGGACGCCCGAGCCCTACGGGAACTGGGGAACGCGGCGGCCGCCCTGCGAGGTGAAAGCCTGAAGGGATGAGCCGTCCGTCGCGATGCGGACGGCGCCGTCATCATCCGTCCGGAAGACCCGGGCGCCGCGCTCGCGATAGCGCCCGAGTATGTCGGGATGGGGGAGTCCGTAGAAATTGCCCCGGCCGGCCGTGACGACCACGATCTTCGGCCTGACCGCGTCGAGGAAGAGCGGCGAGCTCGACGTCCGGCTGCCGTGATGGGGAGACTTGAGGATGTCGGCCCTCAGCTCCGAGCCCCCCTTGACGAGCGCGGCCTCGGCCTCGGCCCCGATATCGCCCGGAAGCAAAAAGGCCAGCGTCCCGAGGGAAACCCTGAGGACGAGCGATTGATCGTTGGAAATATCCTTTCCGGCTGAGGTCTCGGCTTCCGGGTGGAGGGCCTCGACCCTGACCGCGCCCTCTTCTCGGCTGAACCCGCGGCGGACGGACGTCCGGACGGCGGACGGTCCGAGGTTTCGCATCAGCTCAACGTAGGCCGGGTTGTCGGCGGGACGCACCGCCTCCCAGAATTCGACGATCCGGAAATTGCGGGCGACCGATTTCAGCCCGTTGAGATGGTCCGGATGGGCATGGCTGAGGACGAGATAGTCGAGCTTCTTCACGCCCAGGTCCCAGAGGTAAGGTGAGACGACGAGCTCGCCGATGTCGAGCGTGTCGTCGGCGACCCCGCCGCCGTCGATCAGCATCTTTTTCCGGCCCGGGAACTCGACCAGGATCGAATCCCCCTGTCCGACGTCCAGGAACGTCACCTCGAGTCCGGGCGAAGTTCGGGGCGGAAAAGGATAAGTGGCGAGGACCGTTGCGAAGGCGGCAAAAAGGCCCAGGCTGACGAGCCTTTGTCCCGGGAACCTGGGGCGGACGAGAAAAATCAGCAAAAAAGCGAAGTAGCCGACGACCGTCAGGAGATGGGGGGTGGGGATCCTGTAGGAGAGAAAGGGCAGCGGGTCGGCGAGGCCGGTCGTCCAGAGAAAAATGCGGACAAGCAGGGCCAGGGCCCGGGCCAGAAGATGCCCGATGAGCGGGCTGACCAGGGAGGCGCCCAGGAAGACGAAACCGGCCGCCATGATCAGGCCGGTCAGCGGGATCGCCAGGAAATTCAGGATGAGGCCCGAGAATGTCACCCTGTGGAACGACCGCGCCAGGAAGGGCATGACGCCGAGCTGGGCCGTCAGGGAAAGCGCGAACAGCTCGCTGACCTTCAGGGGAAGACGGGGCAGGCGGTGGACCACCTTGGGATAGAAGAGGATGATGGCCAGGGTGGCCGCGAACGTCAGCTCGAAACCCATGTCAAAGAGATAGAAGGGGTTGATGGCCAGGAGCAGGCAGGCGCTGAAGGAGATCGTGTTGAGGACGTGGCTGTTTTTCGAGAGCAGCTTTCCCGAGAGGAAGACGACGGTCATGATCACGGCCCGGAAAACCGAGGCCCGGCCCTCGACGAGAATGGCATAGAGCGCGAGCACCACGATGAGCGCGGCGTAGGCGAGGCGCCGGGGCAGGCGAAGCAGGTTGAGCGCCGAGAGCAGGAGAAAGGCGATCACGGCAATGTGGGCCCCGGAGATGGCGATGATGTGATACAGCCCTGACCTCTGGAGCGCGGCCGTCGTGGCGGGGGCGAGCCGGCCCCGTTCCCCGAGAAGGAGGGCCTCGAGGACGGCCCCCTCCTGGGTCAGGGCGGTCCCGTCCGCGGCGGAGAAAAATCCTTCGATCTTCTTCTGCCAAGTCATCCTGACCGACGAGATCCAGCGGAGCGCCGGGTTCCCGTGCCCTTCGGGGAGCTTCTCTACGAGCAGGGCGCTTTTCGTGACGGCGTGATTATGGATCTTCTGGTTCTTTCTGAGGTCGGAGAAGGCCGACTCGCCGAAGTTCCGGAAGTCGCGCTGGGGCAGGATGCGTGCCGAGACCTTGACCCGGTCGCCGGCCCTCAGCCGGATCGGGGAGGGATACTGGCCGGGATGGAGCACCGTGACGCGGAGGTTCCCCCGGGCTTCGATCTCTTTCTTCGAATAGGCGATCCTCTCGACGCTCAGGTAGAGGTAGGTCCTGCCGACGGCAAGCCCGGGCGACCGGAAGAGGCGTCCGGTGAAGTCCGCATAGTCGCCGGACGAAAACCGCTTAACCGGGTTCCGCTCATAATCGCTGTTTTCCTTTGAATAGAGCCCGGACCCGATAAACAGGGCCGTCAGAAGGATGGCGGCGAAGGCCGCCCGGTCCCGCCGTGACAGGTAGGCCGCCCAGGCCGCGGCCAGGGCGGCCGCGACCCCCCCGGCGACGATGCCCGGCGCCAGGGGCAGGAGGGAGGCCAGCAGGATGCCCGCGGCCAGGGCCACGGACACAAAGAGAAAGGGAAACGGGGTGGCCATTCAGATGACGATCGTTTCCTGATGCGTGCCGAAGACGGTCCGCAAGGCATCGGAGATCTCGCCCAGCGTGGCTTGATTGGCTGCGGCGGCGATCATGAACGGAAGAAGGTTTTCCGCCGATGCCGCCGCGCGCTCCAGGTCGGCGAGGCTCCTTCTGACCTTTCGCCCCGACCGGGATCTCCTCAACCGCCTGAGCTTTTCGACCTGCGCCTTTTCCAGCCGCCGGGGAGGATAGTACAGCCGGAATGTCGGCCGGGCCCCGGGTTCGCCGAATTCGTTCTGGCCGACGACAACCTGCTCCCGGCTCTCCAGCATCTTTTGCGCCGCGAAGGCGCTCTCCTGGATCTCTTTCTGGATGAAGCCTTCCCCGATGGCTTTGAGCATGCCGCCCATGTCCTCGATCTTCCGGAGATAGGCCCAGACCCGTTCCTCGATCGCGGAGGTCAGTGATTCGAGGTAATAGGACCCGCCGACCGGGTCGACGGTATCGGCCGCGCCGCTCTCGTGGGCGATGATCTGCTGGGTGCGGAGGGCGATCCGGGCCGATTCCTCGCTGGGCAGGGCCAGCGCCTCGTCCCGGGAATCCGCGTGGAGAGACTGCGTGCCGCCCAGGACCGCGGCCAGCGCCTGGATCGAGACCCGGATGACGTTGTTGTCGGGCTCCTGGGCCACGAGCGTCACGCCGCTTGTCTGGGTGTGGAACCGGAAGGCCCAGGATTCGGGCCGCGCCGCCTTGAACCTCTCCTGCATCAGCCGGGCCCAGATGCGGCGGGCCGCCCGGAACTTGGCGATCTCCTCGAAGAACTGGTTGTGCGAGGCCATGAAAAACGAGAGCCGGGGAGCGAAATCGTCGACCTCCAGCCCGGTCCGCAGGGCGGCTTCGACGTAGGCCACGGCGTCGGCCAGCGTGAAGGCCAGTTCCTGGACTGCCGTGGCCCCGGCTTCGCGGATGTGGTAGCCGCTGATGCTGATGGTGTTCCAGCGGGGGACTTTCGCCCGGCAGAACGAAAAGATATCGGTGATGATCCGAAGCGACGGCTCGGGCGGATAGACGTACGTCCCGCGCGCAATGTATTCCTTCAGGATGTCGTTTTGAACGGTCCCGGCCAGCTTCCCCCAGGGGATGCCCCGGCGGCGGGCGACGGCCAGGTACATGGCCAGGATTGCGGCGGCCGTCGCGTTGATGGTCATCGAGACGCTGACCCTGTCGAGCGGGATGTTCTTGAACAACCTGTCCATGTCATGGACCGAGTCGATGGCCACGCCCACCTTGCCGACCTCTCCCCGGGATTGGGGATGGTCGGAATCCAGGCCGAGCTGGGTGGGAAGGTCGAAGGCGACGCTCAGGCCCGTCTGCCCCTGGGCCTGGAGAAAGCGGTAGCGGGCGTTCGATTCTTCGGCCGTGCCGAAACCGGCGTACTGGCGCATGGTCCAGAAACGGTCACGGTACATTCCGGGGTAGATGCCGCGGGTGAAGGGATAGCCGCCCGGGGCCCCCAGCTCCCGCTCCGGGTTGAAAGCGGAGAGATCAGCGGGGGTATAAACGGATCGAATTTCGATCCCGGAAGAGGTTAGGAACTTGGGTTTTCTTATTCCCTATTCCTTGCTTTCCTTTTCGCTGTAGCCTTCGGGGGGCTTGGTTGCGAATTCCTCTTTTTTCTTTTCGATGAAGTCCTTGATGGCGTCGATGCCTTCCTGGGCTTTCTCTTTGACGACTTGGATGCCTTTTTCGGCCTCGCGGCTGATCTTTTCGTAGCTTTCCTTGGCCTTTTCCCCGGTCTTGGCCGCCTGCACCTTGATCTTCTGCCGGGTCTCCTTGCCGCTGGCCGGCGCGAACAATATGCCCAGCACGAACCCCGTCGCCGCCCCGATCAAAAATGAAAGGCCGACTTCCAGCCCGCCCGAGCCTTTGTTATCCGCCATCTTTTTTCTCCTTTCTCTTCCTCATTCTTTTCCAGAAAAACGTCAACAGAGGATAGGCCAGCGGCCAGTAGCTGGCGGCCGGCCTCAGAAGCCTGGTGGTGACGAACATGGAGGCCTCGGACAGGTTCAGCGCGGTGTTCTTGGACGCCTCCACGAGCTGGCCCAAGTCCTCGACCTTGGCCTTGACCACCTGGTCCAATTCGTTAAGGCTCTCGGTCAACCTCCTCAGCTCGACCAACGTCTTGGCGCCCTCGTCCGCCGTCCGTTTCATCTGGATGAGAAACCGGACGAGAAAGACCGCGACGACGACGACCGCGATGGTCAGAATGAGAAAAAGGACTTGATTGAAGGTTAGTGCCATTCTAATTAATTAATAAACCAATTCAAGGGTGTTTGTCAATCCGCGCCGCATTGATAGACGCACCACGAGTATCCCGTCTCGTAAGTTCCTTTCCAAAGTCCTGTGTATAGACGGGATACTTCCAGGGGGGAGTCAAGCTCCCCCCTCGGCGTTTCGTTTCACTCCACTGACCCCCTGAGGGGAACGACGCCGTCCCCCTCAAACTCCCCCGCGGTGGTGCGTCTTCATCGCACTTTGAGAATGTCAAGTTACTTACGAGACGCACCACTAGGTCCGCTTATGGAGGAGGTAGATAAAAATCGGGGCGCCCAGGGCGGCGGTGATGATGCCGATGGGAAGCTCGGTCGGGGAGAGGAGGGTGCGGGCCAGCAGGTCGCAGGCGACCAGGAAGACCCCTCCCGCCAGGGCCGAGAGAGGGAAAAGGTACCTGTGGTCGGGGCCGATCAGGATCCGAACGCCGTGGGGCACGACCAGGCCGACGAACCCGATGATCCCCGCTACCGAGACCGATACCGCCGCCAGCAGGGTGGCGACAGCCAGATAAGCTTTGCGCACACGCTCGACCGGACTGCCGAGCGACCGGGCCGCCTCGTCGCCGAGAACCAGGAGATTCATATCCTTGGCCAGCCATTGGGCGAGGAACAGGCAGACCAGGAACTGGGGCGCCACGGTGATCACCTGCCGCCAATCCGCGAGCTGAACGCTGCCGAGAAGCCAGAAGATCGCCTGTTCGAACGAATCTGCCCGGAGAAACAGCAGAAATGAGGTGAGCGACGACGCCAGCGCCCCCGCCGATATCCCGGTCAGGAGGAGCGTTTCCACCTTGAAAACCGTCTTCCTTTGGGAGAGAAGATAAACGACGATGACCAGCGCAAAGCCCGTGGCGAAGGCGAACAGGCTCTGGATGGGTATGCCGGCGACGACCGACTGAAGCCCGAGCGCCAGGCACAGGACCGCCCCGAACGAGGCGCCCGAGGAGACGCCCACGACGAACGGGTCGGCCAGCGGATTCTGAAAATAACCCTGGAGGATGGCCCCCGACAACGACAGGCAGGCGCCGACCAGGAAGGCCAGGAGGGCGCGGCAGAGGCGGAGATCGAGGAAGATCGTCGCGTAGCTTTGGTCCCCGCGGAAGAGGAATTTCCAGAGGTCGCGGACACTCGTGGGGGCGGGTCCGCTGAGCAAGGACACACCGAGCGCCAGGGCCAGCAGGACAAGGAGCATCGCCAGAAGCGCCGGCCGTGTCATTCGGTTTTTCATGGTTCTGAGGGAAACCGGTCCGGGTGGAGGATACGGGCGATGTCGCCCAGCGCCAGGAAAAGCCGCGGCCCGAACCGGCTGGCGATGTTTTCATCCAGGAACCTGACGTTCTGCGTCCGGACGGCTTCGACCGTCTTCAGGCGCGAATCCGCCAGGAGCTTGTCCCTTGACGATTGGAACGCCTCGAGGTCCTTGGCCATGACGATGATGACCTCCGGGTTATCGTGGACAAGCTGTTCCCGGGTGATGTTCAGCCAACGGCGGCGGATCCCGCCGGCGATATTGACGCCTTTGGCCCGGACGATGAGGTCGTTGAGATAACCCTCGGACCCGCAGGTCCAAAGCCCCTGGCCGGGGATCGAGAGGAACGTCCGGGGAGTGTTCGCGACGTTTTCCAGGGCGGACGCCACCCGGAGGCGGCTGTCCTCGAGCACGCGGCGGAGCTTCTCGGCGGCCCCGATCCGGAACGTCAGCTTCCCCATCTTGGTGATCATTTCAAGAACGCCGGCGAGCGTGGGGCCGGAATTAAAAACAAACACGGGCAGGTCCAGGCTCCTGAGCTTGTTCACGATCCCGATCGGGTTTCCCCGGAAGGCGACGACCAGGTCGGGATGGAGGACCTGGATTTTTTCGAGACTCGGGTCGACCAGCCCGCCCACCTTTTCTATCTTCAGGGCCGGCGGCGGATAGTCGCAGAAGCGGGTGACGCCGACGACCTGAGGCCCCAGGCCCAGGGCGAAGAGGGTTTCGGTAATGTCGGGTGCGAGCGAGACGATCCGCTGCGGCGGCGCGCTCAGTTGGAAGGGATGGCCGAGATCATCCTCGAGGATCCGGCCCTGTCCCCACGCGGCCGGGCAGGCGCCGGCGCACAGCAGCGCGAGCCAGATGAGGAGGGCCGGCATCCTGTGACCTACGGGGCGGGCCTTGGCCTCGGGACGAGCGAGACCTCGGGGAGCCTCGAGTGGAGATTCTCCCGGATATCGACATCCGCCCGGAATACGTCCCTGATCCTGTCCCGGGTGACCATCTCTTGGGGGGCTCCCTGGGACACGATCCGTCCGTCCTTGAGGAAGACGAGCTTCTGGGAGAACGGCACGACGAGGTTGATGTTGTGCTCGGCGCAGAGGATGGTTTTCCCCCGCTCCTTCTGGAGCCTCTCCAGGAGCTGGAAGATCTCCAGGCCGTAGTTGATGTCCAGGTGGGAACTGGGCTCGTCCAGAAACAGCAGGGGGGTGTCCTGGGCCAGTGCCCGGCCGATGAACACGCGCTGGCGCTCGCCGCCGCTCAGGTGGGCGACCTTCTTTTCGGCCAAGGGGCGGATCTCGAGCATGTCCAGAACGTCTTCCACGACCTCGCGGTCGGCGGCCGACAGGCCGGCCAGGCGCTGCTGGCGGGCGTATCGACCCATGGTCAGGATCTCGACGACGTCGAACTCGAAGGCCAGGTCGAAAAACTGCGGGACGAAGGCAACCAGGCGGGCGATCTCGCGGCGGCTCATGCCGGCCAGGCTCCGGCCCCCGAGCCGGACCTCGCCGCGCGTGTCCTTGAGCAGCCCCTGGAGCGCCCGGATCAGCGTGCTCTTGCCCGAGCCGTTCGGGCCCAGGATGGAGACGAATTCGCCCTCGCTCACGGCCAATTCGACCCCCCGGACGACCGGGCTGCCGCCGTAACCGGCGTACAGGCCTCGTGTTTCCAGGATGGGCATGGCGTAGTGTATGTAACCTTTTTGCCGCCGAAAAATCAAGAATGGACCGGGGTTGACATCGCCCCGAGTTGACTCTAATATTGAACACTCACTCGCAAATTTAGGATCATCCAAGAAATTATCGGCAGGTTCAAGCGATGAAAGACTCCTATCCGTTCCGCGAGATCGAGGCCAAGTGGCAGGGCGCCTGGAGCGCGCAGGGCGTGTTCCAGGCCAGCGACGACCCCGGCCTCGCGAAGTACTACTGCCTCGAAATGTATCCCTACCCCTCGGGCCGGATCCACATGGGGCACGTCCGGAACTACTCCATCGGCGACGTCCTTTCCCGTTACCGGCTGATGAGGGGCTACAACGTCCTCCACCCGATCGGCTGGGACGCGCTGGGGATGCCGGCCGAAAACGCCGCCATCAAGCACGGGATTCATCCCCAGAAGTGGACCCTGGACAACATCGCGAACATGAAGAGCCAGCTCAAGCGGCTGGGGTTCAGCTACGATTGGTCCCGGGAGGTCAACACCTGTCTCCCCGACTACTACCGGTGGAACCAGTGGATCTTCCTGAAGATGCTCGAGCGGGGCCTGGCCTTCCGGAAGAAGAGCTGGGTCAACTGGTGCCCGCAATGCCAGACGGTCCTGGCCAACGAGCAGGCGGCCAGCGGCGGCTGCTGGAGATGCGAGGCGCCCGTCGAGCAGAAGGAAATGGAGCACTGGTTTCTGAAGATCACAGCCTACGCCCAGGAGCTCCTCGACGGCCACCAAGAGCTCGAGAAATGGCCCGAGCATGTCCTCCAGATGCAGCGGAACTGGATCGGTCCGAGCGAAGGGGCGCTGATCACGTTCGCCCTCGAAGGCGGCGGGCCGGGCATCGAGGTCTTCACGACCCGGGTCGATACGATCTTCGGCGCCACGTTCATGCTCCTCTCTCCCGACCACCCCCTGAGCCGTGAGCTCCTGGCCGATTCTCCGGAGAAAGAGAGCCTGAGGGCCGAGATGGCGCGTCGCAGCCGCGAAGCCCGGATGAGGAAGCTCCCCGGCGAGGAGGAGAAGGAAGGCCTGGACACCGGCAAGAAGGTGATCAACCCCTTCTCGGGAGAGAGCATCCCGGTCTGGATCGCCAACTATGTCCTGATGGATTACGGGACGGGCGCCGTCATGGCCGTCCCCGCCCATGACCAGAGGGACTTCGAGTTCGCCCGGAAGTATTCTCTTCCGATCCGGGTCGTGATCGCGCCCGAAGGCGGAGCTCCCCCGCAGGAGCCTCCAGGAGGCCGCCGCCGCCGAATACGGGGTCCTGGTCGATTCGGGGCCGTTTTCCGGTCTGAAGTCGGCCGAGGCGATGGATAAGATGTCGGACCTGGCGGAACAGCGGGGGTTCGGCCGGAAGAGCATCACCTACAGGCTCCGGGACTGGGGCATCTCCCGCCAGCGTTACTGGGGAACGCCCATTCCGGTGATCTTCTGCGACCGCTGCGGCATCGTGGGCGTCCCCTACGAGGACCTGCCGGTCGAGCTGCCGCATGATGTCGCTTTTACCGGCGAGGAAGGGTCGCCGCTCGAGAAAGTCCCGAGCTTCGTGGAAACGACCTGTCCGAAATGCGGCGGCCCGGCGCGGCGCGAGACGGATACCATGGACACCTTCTTCGATTCGTCCTGGTATTTCTTCCGCTACACGTCCCCGCACAAGGACGACGGCCCGTTCGACCCGGCCGCCGCCTCCTACTGGCTCCCGGTCGACCTCTATATCGGCGGCGTCGAGCACGCCATCCTGCATTTGATCTATGCGCGGTTCTTTACGAGGGTCCTGAGAGACCTCGGCTATTCTTCCGTCAGCGAGCCTTTTCCTCATTACCTGGCGCAGGGGATGGTCACTAAAGACGGGTCGGCCATGTCCAAGTCCAAGGGGAATGTCGTCGACCCCGACGACATGCTCAAGGAATACGGCGCGGATGCCCTGCGGCTGTTCATCCTGTTTGCCTCCCCGCCGGAGAAGGAGTTCGCCTGGAACGAGGACGGGATCGAGGGCTGCTCGCGGTTCCTGAACAGGATCTGGGCGCTGGTCCAGGAGAACCTGGACCTTTTCCAGGCGCCCGGATCGCCGGAAGCTGTCCTGACGGCCGCGACGGCGGGGGCCGGGGCCGGGCTGCTGAAAAGAACCCACCAGACCATCCGCAAGGTCACCGAGGACATCGGCAAGCGCTTCCATCTCAACACCGCCATCAGCGCCTTGATGGAGCTCTATAACCTTGCGAAGAAAGAAAAGGACGGGCTCAGGCAAACCGCCGAGGGGAGGGCGGTCCTGAAGCTGACCTTGGAGGCCATGGTCGTCCTCCTCAGTCCCTTCACGCCCCACATCTGCGAGGAGCTGTGGGAGATGACCGGGCACCGGGGCGTCCTGGCCAGGCAGGCCTGGCCGGCCTTCGACCCCGAACTGGCCAAAGAGGAAACGGTGACCGTGGTCGTTCAGATCAACGGCAAGCTCAAGGACAGGTTCGAGGTGAACGCCGGGGCGGCGGAGGACGAGATCCGGGCGACGGCCCTGGGACTTGAGCGCGTCTCGGCCGCCATGGCCGGGAAAACCGTCCGCAAGGTCATTTGCATCGGGAACAGGCTGGTGAATATCGTCGTCTCATGAGCGCGACCCGACAGAGGATCCTGGGCCTGACCGCGGTCTGCTTCCTGGCGGTCCAGTGCGGCTACCACCTGCGGGGGACGGGGACCTTCCTGCCGCCGGGCATCAAGCGCGTCAGCGTCCCGATGTTCAAGAACTTCAGCACGCGGTACGACCTCGACGTCACCCTGACCCAGGGCGTGATCGACGAGCTCGTGGCCCGGGGCAAGGTCGAGATCACCCGGGACTCGGAGGACGCGGACGCCATCCTGGTGGGGGAGATCTCCTCTTTCAGCGTCAACCCGATCGGCTTCTCCGACCAGAACACCGCCGACCGCTATAACGTCATGGTCGTCGCCAAGATCGTGCTGCGCGACCTCAAGGACGAGAAGATCATTTTCTCCAACCCGTCCTACGTCTACCAGGAAGAATATGAGGTCCCGCAGGGAACGAGCTATGAGACCTGGGAAACCGAGGCCCTGGGCAAGATTGCGGAAAAGTTCGCCCGGAGCCTCATCAGCACCCTCCTCGAGGGATTCTAGATGGCTTACAGCTATCTCCTCGAAAAGGAGATCCGGGAAGATAGCCTTTCTCCTTGTTATGTGCTCTACGGCGAGGAAACGTACCTCGCCGACCAGTTCGTCGATCAGGTCAGGAGCGTCCTCCTCAGCCCCGAGGGGGAGCCGCTCGACCTGGAGAGGTTCGACCTCGAGGAGTTCCGCTGGGCGGAGATCCTGGATGTGGCCAGGACCGTGCCTTTCTTTTTCGCTCCCTGGCGGATCCTGCTGGTGACGGGCAGAGAGGAATCGAAGAAGAAGCCGGACACGTCCGAACAAAAGAAGGACGCGAAGAAGAAATCGGCGGGCGCCGAAGAGACCATGATCCGGGAATACTGCAAGTCGCCGGCCGAAAGGACGGTCCTCATCGTGGTCATCCCGGGCGCTGCCAAGAAGGGGAGCCCGCAGCTTAAGCCCTTCGCCTCGCTCCCGGCCGGCGCCGTGGTCCTGGCGGAGATGAGGCCCCTGAAGAGGAAGGATCTCGCCCGTTGGGTCGAGGCGGCCTTACGGCCTTCGAGAAAAACGGTGACCGCCGAGGCGCAGCGGAAGCTGGTCGAGATCGTCGGCAACGACCTCAGGCTCCTGGACAATGAGATCAAGAAGCTGCTCACCTATGCGGCCGACCGCCGGGTGATCGATGTCGACGACGTCGTCGCGGTTTGCGACTGGGGAAAAGAGTTCGCCGCCTGGGAGCTCGTCAGCACGCTGGAGAAGATCGATCTTGGTGAGTCGCTGGAGGTCCTGACCCATCTCTTTCGGGACGGGGCGGCGCCCGAGTATGTGCTCGGCACCCTCGCCAGCTTCTTTCGCGACGCGCTGCTGGCCCGGCTGTGGCTCGGGCAGGGCCAGAACAGGCAGGAGATCTTCCAGACGCTGAGGCCCAAGGTCCGGGAATTCTTTGATGATTACGAGAAGATCTTCCGGGGATTCTTTGAGCTCGCCGAAGATACCACGAACGATGTGCTCAGCTGGGCGATCGCCGACCTCCAGAGGATCGACACCCTGATCAAAACGTCCGACGTTCCGGCCGAAGCCATGATCTCGGGGTTTGTGGTCGATTACTGCCGACGGCGCCGCCGGCCGAAGCCAGGACGTAAAGCTATTTCGGGGACGCGGGGTTGAGGGACTTGATCTGGCGTCCCAGCCGGGACTTGAACCGGGCGCCCTTGTTTTCGTGGATCGTTCCCTTCTTGACCGATATATCGATCAACGAGACCGTCTGCGGCAGGAGCTTCTCGGCGGTTTCCTTGTCTTTGCTCTCGATGGCATCGCGCAGCTTCTTGACCTGTCTGCGGAGCGTGGATTTATTCTTCCGGTTCAACGCGTTGCGACGCAGGGAGTGGCGTTGCTGCCGGACTGCGGAATCATGAGTGGCCATATCTTTCTCCTCGTGTTCGCCCCATATGATAGACCAGCAGGGCGATCAAAGTCAACCCGGGCCCGGGCGGGGAAAGGCGGATGAAGATCGTGCTCCAGCGGGTCAGGGAGGCCTCGGTCGAGGCGGCCGGCCGGCTCGAGGGGAGGATCGGCCGCGGCCTCTGTCTTCTAATCGGCGTCGAGAAGGGCGACACCGAGGAGGATGCCGAGTTTCTGGCGCGGAAGGCCGTCGAGCTCCGGATCTTCCCGGATGTCCAGGGCCGGATGAATCTCTCCCTGGCCGAGGCCGGCGGCGAGGTCCTGGCGATCTCCCAATTCACCCTGGCGGGCTCGACCCGGAAGGGGAGGCGCCCCGGGTTCGACGAGGCCGAGGAGCCGACGAGGGCGGAGGAGCTCTACCGGCACGTTGTCGACGCGATCCGCGGGCGTGGTTTCCGGGTAGCGACCGGGGTGTTCCAGGCGGTGATGGACGTCCGGCTGGTCAACGAAGGGCCGGTGACCTTTATCCTGGAGAGCCGGCGGCCCGCCGTCAGCCGCTGAACCGGACGCTGCTGACCTTGCTCAGGGCGCCGGCGGCGGCCTGCCTCACATAGACGTTCCCGTCCTTGGTGAGCCGCACCAGCATCCCGAGCGCATCCTGGCCCCCGATCTCGTCCCAGCGCTTCGGCGGCGCTCCGGCGCACGTCGACATTGGGGTCGGTCAGGGTTTTCTGGATCGCCTCGAGTGCCCCGCAATCGGTCCTCAAGCCGAGGATCCTGAGGGCCGCGCTCCGCGCATACCACGGGGGCTGGGTCAGCTTTTCGTAGAGGGTCGACGGATCCCAGTTTTCCCGCGCCGGCCAGCTCACTCACCAGAAAATCGCGGTTCATCTGGGCGGGGTCGTCCAGGGCCTCGACCAGAACCTTCGTCACCCAGGGCGCTTTGAGCCTGGCGACCGCCTTGAGGATCTTGAGCCGCCTGTCCTTGTCCGGGAGCGAGCGCAGCTTGCGGAGGACCGCCCCGGCGTAATAGTCGTTGTCCCTCTTCTTCTCGCCGAGCTCCTTGACGGCTGCCTTGGCGGCGTTGGCGATCGCCCGGAACTGGTCGTCGATGAAGTTTTGATAGAGCCCGGATTCCTGGTAGGACGTTTCCCGCAGGAACTTGAGCGCCGTCGCCTTGACGAGCGGGGACGAATACTCCTCCTTGAGGATCGAGAGGAGAAACAGGGTTTTGTCTTCCTGGCCCAGGCTGTCGATGTTCGTATAGATGAATCGGATCTTTTCCTGGGCCGGCAGGGGTACGAACTTTTCCGAGAATTCCTGAAGCGTCATCGCCTCTTCCGCGCCTCTTTCGCCGAAACCCGGGATATTGTCAGACCATATCGAGGATATGGCCCAGCTTTTCTTTCTTGGTCTTCAGGTATTTCAGGTTGTCCCCGTTGGGGGCGATCTCGAGCGGCACCCTCTCCACGATCTCCAGCCCGTAGCCCGACAGGCCGATGTACTTGCGGGGATTGTTGGTGAGCAGGCGGAGTTTCCTCACGCCGAGCGCCACGAGGATCTGGGCGCCGGTTCCGTAGTCCCTGTGGTCGGGCTTGAAGCCCAGCCGGCGGTTCGCCTCGACCGTGTCGGCCCCCTGGTCCTGGATGGCGTAAGCCTTGATCTTGTTGAGCAATCCGATGCCCCGCCCCTCATGGTTCAGGATGTAGAGAACGATGCCGCGGCCCTCTTTTTCGATCAGCTCCATGGAGCGGTGGAGCTGGTCGCCGCAGTCGCAGCGGCTGGACCCGAAGGTGTCCCCGGTGAGGCACTGCGAGTGGGCCCTGACGAGGATGGGCGTCTCGGCGTCGATGATCCCTTTAACGAGCGCGATGTGCTGGTCCCGGCGGATGGCGTCTTCAAAAACGAAGACCCGGAAGTGACCGAACCGCGTCGGGAGGTCGGCCTCCTCGATCTTCCGGACCTGACTCTCCGTTTTCATCCGGTACTTGATCAAGTCGGCGACGGTCAGGATGGGGATGCCGTGCTCGGCGCCGAACTGCTCGAGCTGGGGAAGCCGCGCCATCGTCCCGTCTTCGTTCATGATCTCGCAGATGACGCCCGCCGGGATCAGGCCGGCGAGCCGGGCGAGGTCGACGGCGGCCTCGGTCTGTCCCGCCCTGGCCAGGGTCCCCCCCTCCTTGGCTTGCAGCGGGAAGATGTGCCCCGGTCGGACCAGGTCTAAAGGCCCGGTCGCGGGATCGATGGCGGCCTTGACTGTCCAGGCCCTGTCGAAGGCCGAGATGCCGGTGCGTAATGCCTTCCTTGGCGTCGATGGATACGGTGAACGCGGTTTCGAACCGGGACGTGTTTTCGTGGACCATGAGCGGCAGCTGGAGCTCGGCCAGCCTCTGCGCTGTCAGGGGGAGGCAGACGAGCCCGCGCCCGTAGCGGCTCATGAAATTGACGATCTCGGGTGTGATCTTCTCGGCGGCGACCATCAAGTCGCCTTCGTTTTCGCGGTCCTCATCGTCGACGATGATGATCAGGCGTCCGGCGCGGACCTCCTCCAGCGCCTGCTCAACCGTGACGACCCGGGAGTCTGTGTCCATCAAATTGCGCCTATTTCCTCACTTTTTGAATTGGCAAACCCAATTATACACATATTTTCCCAGGATGTCACACTCGAGGTTGATTGCCTGACCTCTTTTGAGGTCAGCCAGGTTGGATTTGCCGATGGTCGTCGGCACGAGCTCAATGTCAAAGGCGGCGGGGGAGAGCCTGAGCTACCGTCAGGCTGACCCCGTTTACGGCCACGGACCCTTTGGGGACGAGGTAGGGTTTGAGCTCCCTGGGGAAGGCGATCCTGAGGCGTTTTCCCGGCCTTTTATCAGTCAAGCTCAGGACGCGTCCCTGCCCGTCAATATGCCCAGTCAGCAGGTGGCCGCTGAGGAGCGATTGGAGAGTCAGGGGGACCTCCAGGTTCAGCCGGTCTCCCGACCTGAGCGAGCCGAGGTGGGTTTTCAGGAGGGTCTCTTGGGAGAGGTCGAAGACCAGGCGCCGGCCTTCTTGCCGCGTCAGGGTGAGGCAAACCCCATTGACGGCCACGCTCTCGCCCGGCGGCAGGGCCGGGAATCCGGCGGGCGCCTCGAGTATCAGCTCCTGTTTTCCCCGGCCGTACGCTCTAAACGTCCCCAGGTGTTGGATGATTCCGGTAAACATCAAAATCTTCCTTCCAGGATGATGTCCTGTCCGATGGAAAAGGAGGAGAGGGATTTGAGCGCTAAGGCTTCGCTCATCCTGCCGATGCCGGGGCCTTCCAGAAAGGACGGTGCCTCGACTCCCCCCACGAGCTTGGGCGCGATGATGAGGAACAGCCGGTCGGCGAGCCGTCCCTCGATCATGGCCGTGAGCAGACGGCTGCCGCCTTCCACGAGCAGGCTGGCGGTCCCCCTCTCTCCGAGCCAAGCCAGCGCCCGGGAGAGGTCAACGCTGCCCGACCCGCCGGGAAGACGGACCACCTCCACCCCTTTTTTCCTGAGGGCCTTTTCTCTTTCGAGGGGCGCCCCGACAGTCGTGATGATGGCGATCTTCCCCCGGTCGAGAGTCGATAGGAGCCTGGCCCGGAGCGGGAAGCGCAGCGTGGAGTCGACCACGGCGCGGAGGATCGCGCTTCCTTTTCCATTGGGGATGCCGGACTGTCAGCTGAGGGTCGTCCCGGAGGATGGTGTTGACGCCGACCATGATGGCGTCGTGCTCGCCCCGGAGGAGGTGGCTATATTCCCTGGCCCCGGGGGAGGATATCCACTGCGAGTCCCCCAGCCGGGTGGCGATCCGGCCGTCGAGGCAGGCGGCGGCCTTAAGCGTGACCAGCGGAAATCCGCTCGTGATGTGCCTGATGTAGGCCGCGTTCAGCTCACGGTGCCGTTCCTGGAGCAATCCCACCTCGACCGCGATCCCCGCCTGCCGAAGCCGCGCGGACCCCTTTCTTGAAGACCAAGGGGTTGTCATCGTACGAAGAAATCACGACCCGGCCGGGCGACGCCCCGATCACCGAGTCGATGCAGGGCGGCGTCCTTCCCCAGTGGACGCAGGGTTCGAGCGTCAGGTAGAGCGTGGCCCCCCGCGAGCGCCGGCCGGCCAGGCGCAGGGCGTTGATCTCGGCGTGCGGCGCTCCAGGCTTCGCATGGTAGCCCCAGCCGACGATCTTGGAGTTGTTGACCAGCACGGCCCCCACGTACGGGTTGGGGCTGGCCCAGCCCCGGGCTTTTTCCGCCAGGCCGTAGGCCATCTCGAGATAGGACAGGTCTTCTCGATTTGTTCATGAAATGAGCGCCGCGGCGAACTGATCGGGCGAGAAAACCGCCAAGTCTTCGTCCTGCTCGCCGACGCCGACGAACTTGATCGGCAGACCGAGCTCGTCGGCGATGCCGATCACGCTTCCGCCCCGGGCCGTGCCGTCGAGCTTGGTCAGGAATATCCCGGTGATGCCCGTGAACTTGCTGAACTCCCGGGCCTGGACGATGGCGTTCTGTCCGATGGTCGCGTCGAGGACCAGCAGGATCTCCTGGGGAGCGCCAGGGATCTCGCGGGCGATGACGCGCTTGACCTTCTCCAGCTCGTTCATCAGGTTGGCATTCGTATGGACCCGGCCCGCCGTGTCAACGAGCAGGATATCGCTGCCGTGAGCCTTGAAGGACTGGACGGCGTCGAACACGACCGCCGCCGGGTCAGCCCCGTACTGGCCGCGGATAACGGGCAGGCCCAGCCGCTTTCCCCAGATGGAGAGCTGCTCCTGGGCGGCCGCCCTGAAGGTGTCGGCGGCGACGAGCTGGATCTTCTTTCCCCGGTCCTTGAAGTGACGGGCGAGCTTGGCCACCGACGTCGTCTTGCCCCCGCCGTTTACGCCCACCATCATGATCACGGCGGGCCCGGCGTCGACCGCCAGGCCGGCCGAGTACCGGCTGAGGATGCGGACGAGCTCTTCCCTCAGGGCCTCGCGGAGGACGGGGGCCGAGTCGTCCTTCTTAGTCTTCTCCCGGAGCGCCTGGACGATCTTCTCCGTCGGCGGGGACGCCCACGTCCGACAGGATCAGGACCTCTTCGAGCTCATCCAGGATCTCATCCCTGGACTTACCGCTCCTGAGGAGGTTATCCAGCCGCTCGCGCAGCGACCGGCCGGCTCCGGTGAGTTTTTGCCTGAGGTTTCCCAGCACGATGCCTCAATTATATTTTCCTCACCTCGGACCGTCAAGGAGGGCTTCCTTTTGTTGGCCGAGCCTGTTTGTCCATAATCACGCAATGTGTTAAATTGGCGCTTAGCCCATGGAAACTGCCCTTTGGTTAACCGCTTCCGCCCGGCCCGAGGCCGGGGACCTGGCTTCTGAGCTGGGGATCCCGCCGGCGCTGGCCCAGGTCCTGATGAACCGGGGGATCTCCACCCTCGATGAGGCGCGGACCTTCCTCTACGGCACCCTGGACAGCGTGCCCGACCCATACCTTTTCAAAGACATGGCCAAGGCGGTCGAGCTCCTCCAGGGTGCGATCGAGCGCCGGGAAAAGGTGCTGATATTCGGAGACTACGATGTGGACGGCGTGCTTTCGGTTGTCATCCTGATGCGGGCGCTCAGGAGCTTGGGAGCCGAAGTTGATTACTACATCCCGGAGCGGCTCAAGGAAGGCTACGGGATCAAGGATGAGCACCTCCAGGTGGTCGAGGAACGGGGGGCCCGGCTGGTCATCAGCGTCGATTGCGGCATCAAAGCCGTCTCGTTCACGCGAAAAGCCCGGGCCGGCGGCATCGAGGTTATCATTACGGACCATCACCGTCCGGGGGATGAGCTTCCCCCGGCCGCAGCGATCCTCAACCCCGTGCTGGGCGACTCCGGCTATCCCTACAGGGGGTTGGCCGGTATCGGCGTGGTCTTCAAGCTCCTCCAAGCCCTCCTGACGAAGGCGGGAAAGGCGGCGACGCTGCCACACTACGCGAAGCTGGTCGCGATCGGGACGATCGCCGACGTGGCCGAGTTGCGCGGCGAAAACCGGCTCATCGTCAAGGAAGGGCTCCGCGGGCTCGGGAATGTCACGAACCGGGGCCTCAAGAGTCTCATCGGCGAGTGCCGGCTGACCGGCAAGAAGATCACCGAAGGCGACATCGGCTTCCGGCTCGGGCCTCGGATCAACGCCGCCGGCCGAATGGGCGCCGCCGACTCGGCGGTGAAGCTCTTTTTTACGGATTCCCTGGAGGAATCCGCCGGCCTCGCCGCCCAGCTGAGCGATTTCAACGAGACGCGGCAGGAGGAGGAGGAACGCATCTTCGGCGAGGCCCTCCGCCAGGTCCAGGAGGGCTCCCTGGACAGCCGGTACAGTATCCTTGTGCTGGGCTCCGAGTCCTGGCACCGGGGCGTGATCGGGATCGTGGCCTCCAAGCTCAAGGAGCATTTCTACCGGCCGGTTGTGCTCCTGACCTACGAAGACGGCAAGGCCTCCGGTTCCGGCCGGAGCATCAGCGAGTTTTCGCTCATCGAATGCCTCGACGCCTGCCGCGACGTGTTCCTGGATTACGGCGGGCACACGCTGGCCGTGGGCTGCAGCCTCCCGCGGGAGCGCGTCCCCGAATTCAGGGACCGGGCGAACGCTTTCGCCCAGGCCCGGCTCAGCGCCGACGACCTTCGCCGCAAGGTCAGGATCGACGCGACGGTCAGCCTCGCCGAGATCGACCGGTCCTTCCTCAACTCCTATCTCCTGCTCTCGCCCTTCGGCGTGGGCAATCCCAAGCCGGTCTTCCTGTCCTCCCAGGTCGAAGTCTGGAGCGCGCCCCAGCTCATCCAGAACAAGCACCTCAAGTTCATCGCCCGGCAGGACGGCCGGTCGTTCGAGGCCATCGGCTGGGACAAGGCCGACCGGCTCCAGGATGTCCGGCGGGGCTCGAAGCTCAGCCTTGTCTATTCGCTCCAATCCTCGACCTACCTGGGTGAAGAGAGATACAACCTGTCGATAGAAGACATCGGACAATAGAGCATCGGCCATGAAGAGGTTGGCTTGGCCCCGAGCCCTGAGGGCGGTCCTGGCGGTTATCCTTATCTTGGTCCTGGCAATCATCATCGCCTATTTCGTATCTCACCGGCGGCCGCCGACAGTCGTCCCTTCCAACGCTGCGGAGATCCCGGCCAAGCAGGTTGAGCAGCAAGAGGGAATCGAGCACCTCGACTTTCGGGGGGAGAGGACCATCCATGTCAAGGCGGGGTCCTGGCGCAAGGGCGAAGACGGCCTCTTCTACCTCGAGAAGGACGTCGAAGTCCGCGACCTGGCCAAAAAGGGCGGCCGCGAGGTTTACATTGCCGGGGACAAGGTCGTTTATGACAAGGACTGGTCTGCGGCCCGGCTCGAGGGAAACGCCAAGGTCAGGTTCGGGGACCTGCAGTTCGAATCGTCGGGCTTCGATTACCGGAAGGCCGCCGACGTCCTCTCCACCGATCACGGCGTTGTCATCTCCTCGCCCAAGCTCAACGGCTCCGCCGCGCGGATGACTTACTCCTTCAAGGATGAGATCATCCGGCTGGAGGGGGCGGTGAGCCTTCGGGCCCGGGGGGAAACCGCCGATGCCGAGCCGTTCATCGTCAACGGGAATGTGTTGACCTACCGGCGCCTGGAACGGAAGGGGAGGGGCGAGGGAGGGGCCGGGTTTGCTCTCGGGGAGAGCCGCGGCCGGGCCGAGGCCATCGATTTCCGGGTGACGGACGATGAACTGTATCTCGTGGATTTCTCGCTCAGGGGCGCGGCGCAGATCAACCTGGTCGAAAGCGACGAATCCGCGGCCGGCCGGTCGGTGCTGGGTAGGAGCCGGGAAATCCAGGCGGACGAGGTGGACGGCCGGGCCTTCTTGAACATGAACAGGATCCATTCGGTCGAGGCCCGGGGCGGCTGTGCCCTGCGGACGCTGACCTCGGGGGGGCAGCCCGCCCGGGTCCGGTCCGGCGAGATGCTGTTTGTCTTCGACAGGTGGGGCGGCCTGCGGGAGTTCCGCGCCGTCGGCCAGGCCAATCTGGTCGAGACCGGCGCGGACGGCCGGGTGGCGAGGACGATGTCGGGCGACGAGCATCCTCCTCGAGGGCGCCGGGGAGATGCTCCGGCTGGCCGCGCCGGCGGGGGGCGAAGCGCTGATCGACTCTCCGGACAGCGAGATCACCGGGAAGGAGATCAGCCTGGCGCCCAAGACCGAAGATATCTTTGCTTCGGGCAGCGTCAAGCTCCTGCTCAAGGCCCGGCTGGGGGACAGTGAGTCCGTCGGTTTCTTTTCCGGCGAGCAGCCCGTGATGGCCGTTGCCGGATCTCTGAGCTACGAGCGAGGCGCCGATCGTCTTATCTTGAGTGAGGGCGCGCGGATGTGGCAGGGAAAGCAGATGCTATCGGGCAGGGAAATCTCCGCGCAGAGGGACACGGGCGAGCTCCGGGCCTCGGGCGGCGTCCAGGCGGTTTTCCCCCGGGCCTCGAAGAAGGAGGCCGGGAAGGAGGACAGGCTGGAGGTCGGGGGGGAAAGCCTGACTTTCAACCCCAAGGACCATCTCCTGAAGTACCAGTCCGGCTGCTGGCTCAAGATGGAGAGCGCCAGCCTGACCTCGGACCGAATCGACGTGTCCATGTCCGGCGAGACCAACGCGATCCGGACCATCGAGGCCGGCGGCCGGGTCGTCATCCTCAGCGGGTTCCGCGAGGGCCGGGGCAACAGCGCGCTCTACGACCCGGAGAAAGAGACGATCGACCTCACCGGGAACCCGTCGCTGACCGACAAGGAGAAGGGCGTCATCGAGGGCGACAAATTGACCTTCAACCTGGGCGATGGTAGAATCCACGTCGAGAACAGGGGCAGAGAGCGCTCTGTCACCATCATCAAGTCCTGAAAAATGAATCCTCGCCTCAGAGCCATCGGTCTGGAAAAATGCTACCGCGGGAAGAAGGTCGTCGACGGGGTTTCGGTGGATATCGAAAGGGGAGAGATCGTCGGCCTGCTGGGCCCGAACGGCGCCGGCAAAACGACGACGTTTTCCATGATCATCGGGCTCGTGCCCTTGGACGGAGGCCGCATCTACCTCGGCGAGGAAGACATCACGGACACGCCCATGTACCGGCGGGCCCAGAAGGGGCTCAGTCTTCTCCCTCAGGAGCCTTCGGCCTTCCGGAGGCTGAGCGTCGAGGATAATCTCCGCGCCATCCTCCAGGTCCTCCCCGATACCGCTTCCCACGGCGACGGAGAGATCGAGGAAGTCTTGAGGGAATTCGGGCTGGAGCGCCTGGCCAGGGCGCGGGCCTACACCCTGTCCGGGGGGGAGCGCCGCCGGCTGGAGATCGCCCGGGCCATGCTCACGCGGCCCGAGTTCATCCTTCTCGACGAGCCGTTCACGGGCATCGATCCTCTGGCCATCCAGGACCTGCAGCGGATCATCCGGACCCTGAGGGACAGGGGCCTCGGGCTGGTGATCACCGATCACAGCGTCCGCGAAACGTTGAAAATTACCGACCGTGCGTATATCATCGATAAAGGCCGTATCCTGATGGAGGGGCGGCCCCGGGAGCTGGTAGAGAGCGAGAGTGTCAAGAAAAGCTATCTGGGAGAAGATTTTACGCTCTAAGGATGTGAGCGGAGACGGGCACACATGGTGCTGAAACAGAGACTCGACCAGCGGCAGGTCCAGAAGCTGATCCTGGCGCCCGCGCTCCAGCAGGCGATCAAGCTGCTCCCCTTGACCAACCTGGAGCTGATCGAGATCATCGACACCGAGCTCACCCAGAACCCCCTCCTCGAGGAAGAAACGGTCGAAGGGACCGTTCCCGAACCGGCGGCGAAAGACGGGTCCGCGGAGCAAAAAGCTGAGCGCGCCGAGTCCCAAGCGGAGGATGCGGCGAACGCCCAGGAGCCCGGGGGGGGCACGGCGGAGGCCCTGGACCTGGAATTCGAATCCCATTTCCAGGACTACCTTGACGACGGCTTCCGGCCCCATTTTTCCGACCGGCGGGACGTCCCCGCCCTGGAGAATACCCTGTCCACGAGCCCGTCGCTCATGGACCTTCTCAACGTTCAGGCGAACGTGACCTTTTCCGATAAGGCCGATAAAGAGGCCGCCCAGCTGATCATCGGCAACATCGACGAGGACGGCTATCTCCGGGCGACCGAGGAGGAGCTGAGCCGCCAAGCCGGCGTTTCCGTCGACAGGATCCACGAGATCCGGGAGAAGATCAAGACCTTCGACCCGGTCGGCGTCGCCAGCCTCGACCTCAAGGAAGCGCTGCTGGCGCAGATGGATTATCTGGGGATCGACGACCCGACCACCCGCCGGATCGTTCAGGACCATCTCGACCTGGTCCAGAAATCGGATTTCGCCCAGCTCGCCAAAGTCCTGGGGAGTACCCTCCACGACGTCAAGAGCCACCTCGAGGTGATCAAGCGGCTGGACCCCGCTCCCGGCCAGAAGTTCAGCCGGGAGGGGACGTCATACGTGGTCCCCGATATCACGGTCACCAAGGAGGAGGACGAGCTCATCGTCGGGCTCAACGACGAGGGCGTCCCCCGCCTGAGGATCAGCGGCTATTACCGGAAGCTCCTGGCCAAGGCGGCCAAGGAGAATGCCGAGGCCCATGCCTTCCTTAAGGACAAGCTGAAGAAGGCCCTCTGGTTCCTGCGCAGCCTGGACCAGCGGGACCAGACGATCTACCGGGTCGCCAAGTTCATCGTCGACCGGCAGCGCGATTTCTTCGAAAAGGGGCTGGATTACATCAAGCCGCTGACGCTGATGGAGATCGCCCGCGAGATCGGCGTCCACGAATCCACGGTCGGCCGGGTGGTGGCCAACAAGTATATGACCACCCCCTGGGGCGTCTTCCCGCTCAAATATTTCTTCCATAAGTCCCTGACCGGCGACTTCGGCGAGGAAGTCTCTTCGCTCAAGATCAAGGAAAAGATCCGCAAGCTCGTCGAGAACGAGGACCGGAGCCGGCCGCTGAGCGATATCGAGATCGGTGATGTCCTCGCCAGGAACAACCTCAAGATCGCGCGCCGGACCGTGGCCAAGTACCGCAAGCAGCTCAAGATTCCGCCGTCCCACATCCGGAAAAGGAGGTTCGTCATGGAGGGTGCCTCATGATCGTCCACTTCACCGCGCGGCAGACGGAGCTCGCGCCGGAGGCCCGGGCGTACTGCGAAAAGCGGCTCAAGGCGCTCGAGAAGCTGATGGGGTCCGTGATCGAAGTCGACGTGATCCTGTCCGCGGCGAAGTACCGTCACAAGGCGGAGATCCATGTCAAGGCCAAGGGGGCCAGTCTGAAGGTCGCCGAGGAGACGAGCGACCTGATGAGCTCGCTGAACCTGGCCTTTGAGAGCCTGGAAAAGAAGGTGAAGAAGGAGAGGGAGAAATGGCGGGAGAAAAAGAGGCGCCGGGGGCGGGAGAGGAAGCAGTTCCCGGCGGCCGCCGCCGAGCCCGAGGCCCAGGAGCCGAGGGTCGTTCGGAGCGATGACTACTCGCTGAAGCCCATGCTCCTCGATGAGGCGCTCCTCCAGTTCGACCTCGAGAAGAGGGACGTTTTTCTCTTCCGGAAGTCCGGCTCGGAGAAGTGGGCCCTGATCTACCGGCGAAAGGACGGCAACCTCGCCCTGGTCGAGCCGGAGTGAACGCCGGGTGGTCCCCAGGTTGAAAACGCAAGCGCCCGCGCCGGAGTCGGTCCGCGTCATCCTCTCGGGGGGATTCCTCCAGATCTTCGGCCTGGGCGTGATCATCATCGGCGACAGCGGCATCGGCAAGAGCGAGAGCGCCCTCGAGCTCGTCTCGCGGGGGCACCGGTTTATCTCCGACGATGTCGTCGACGTCGTCCGGTCGCCCGCCGGCCGCCTGGTCGGGAAGGCGCCCGAGCTCAGCCGCTATTTTATGGAGATCCGCGGCCTGGGGATCATCAATATCCGCGAGATCTACGGCACCCGGGCGATCTGCCGGCAGTCCCAGGTCGACCTGGTCATCCGTCTTAAGAAGTGGCACCGGGGAGACGAGTATGACCGGCTGGGCCTCGAGTTCCCCGAAGACTTCGAAATCCTGGGCGTCAAGATCCCCCAGCTCATCCTGCCCGTGGCGCCCGGGCGGACGATCGCGCTCCTAATCGAGGTGGCCTGCAAGGTCCATCTCCTGAGGAAGAAGGGCTATCACGCTTCCCAGGAGATCGTCAAGAAGCTGGACCGCGCGCTGTCCTAGAGGCCTGACATGAGAATCGACCGCGAAGGCGACCGCTTCCTGATCATCACCGGCATCTCCGGTTCGGGAAAGACGGCGGTCAGCCACTTCTTGGAGGACCTGGGGTATTACTGCGTCGACAACCTCCCGGCCAAGCTCATCCCCAGCTTCGTCGACATCTGGCTGAGGCGGCAGGTCGAGAACCAGCGGGTCGCGCTGGTCGTGGACATGCGGGAGCCGGGCTTCCTGACGGACCTGCCCGCCGCCCTGGAGCAGGTGAAGAAGAAGATCGCCCCCCACCTCATCTTCCTCGACGCCTCCGACGAGACCCTGCTGAAGCGGTTCAGCGAGAGCCGACGGCCGCATCCGGTGACGCGGCGGCGGTCCGTCATCGAGGCCATCCGGCTGGAAAGGCGGCGCCTCGGGCCGATCAAGAACATGGCCGACGAGGTCTTCGATACCTCCTCGAGCAACATCTCCCAGCTGAAGGAGCTGCTCACGCGGCGGCTGGTCAAGGGCCGCAAGCCGACCCTCCAGATCGTCGCCGTGAGCTTCGGCTACAAATACGGGGTGCCCCTCGACGCCGACCTCATCTTCGACACCCGGTTCCTGCCGAACCCGTTCTATGTCGACGTCCTCCGCAACCGCACGGGCAAGAGCCGCCAGGTGCGGGAATACGTCCTCCATTCTCCCGAGACTCAGGAGTTCCAGGCCCGGCTCTACGATTTCATCGAATACCTTCTCCCCAAGTTCATCGCCGAGGGGAAGAGCTACCTGACCATCGCCATCGGCTGCACGGGCGGGCGCCACCGCTCGGTGGTCCTGGCGGAGGAGCTGAGGGACTATCTTCGCAAGGCGAGATATGATATAAAGGTTTTTCATCGCGACATGATCAAATCAGGGCTGACGTGATCGGCGGAATTATCGTTTCCCACGGCCGGCTGGCCGAAGAGCTGTTGAACGCCTTGACCATCATTCTGGGCGAGGCGCCCAACATCGAGGCCATTTCCATCGGCTGGTACGACGACGTCGAGGATTCCAAGAAGAAGATCAACCAGAGCCTCAAGCGCGTCGACCAGAAGAACGGCGTTATCATCTTCACCGATATGTTCGGCGGCACGCCGTCCAACCTGAGCTTCAGCTTCCTGAAGGACAATCAGGTCGAGATCATCACCGGCGTCAACCTGCCGATGCTGATCAAGTTCGTCTCGCTCCAGCGGAGCAACAACCTGAAGGATGTTTCCAGGAAGGTGGTTGACCAGGGGAAAAAGAACATCCATCTGGCCAGCGCCCTCCTGAGTTCCAAGCAGTAGGGCCCTCCCGGGAATGGTCGAGAAGAAGATCCTGATCAAGAATAAACTGGGCCTGCACGCCCGGGCGGCCGTCAAGTTCGTCAACATGGCCAACCGCTATTCGGCCGACGTCAAGGTCATCAAGGACAACACCGCCATCGACGGCAAGAGCATCCTCGGGATCCTCACCCTGGCGGCCACGCAGGGGACGCCGATTCTGCTCCGCATCTCCGGCAAGGACGAGTGGGACGCCAGCGAGGCGCTGGCGTCCCTGATCAACGAAAAATTCGGCGAGAAAGAGTAGCGGAATGCCGTTCATCAGGCTCCGGGGGGTGGGCGTTTCGCCCGGGATCGGCATGGGCGAGAGCTCTCTCGAAGAGAGGGCCCTTTTCACATCCCGGAAGGAGCCACTGCCCGAATCCCGGATCGGCGCCGAGCTGAAACGGCTGAAAAGAGCGGTGGCCCGGACGCGGAGCGAGCTCCTGACGCTCCAGAGCGAGGTCAGCGAGAGGATGGGTCAGGAGCACGCCTTCATCTTCGAGGCCCACCTCCTGATCCTGGAGGACCGGACGCTGTTCGGAGCCGTCGAGCGGGTCATCCGCGAAGAGAAGTGCCGTGCGGAGTGGGCCCTGACCCAAGTCAACCAGAAGTTCCAGGAGCTTTTCGACTCGATCCAGGACGCCTATTTCCGCCAGCGGAAGTCGGATGTCTCCGACGTCCTGGCCCGGGCCTACGCCAACCTGGAGGCCCGGAAGAAAAAATCGCCCAGGAAGGAGGAGCCCAAGAAGGCCGTCCTCGTCGCCCACGACCTGCTGCCGTCCGAGGCGGCCGTCAAGCTCAGCGGCCAGGGCGTCCTGGCCGTGGCCATGGACATGGGCGGGGCCACCTCGCACACCGCCATCCTGGCGAGGTCGATGAACATCCCGGCGGTCGTGGGCCTGCGCAACATCACCCAGCAGGTGAAGACCGGGGACTACATCATCGTCGACGGGACCGACGGGGAGGTCATCATCAACCCGCCGCCGGCGGTTCGGAAGGATTTTCAGGGGAAAAAGGAAAAGTACGACAAGTACTTTCGCGATCTCAAGAAAACAGCGCGCCTCAAGTCCGCCACGCTCGACGGCACTCGGTTCTACCCCCTGGCCAACATCGAGCTGCCCGAAGAGGTCGAGATGGCCTTTTCCTTCGGCGCCGAGGGGATCGGTCTGTTCCGGTCCGAGTTCATCTATCTCCAGAGCGCGTCCCTGCCGACCGAGGAGGAGCATTTATCCGCCTACTCGCGGATCGCCCGGGCCGCCTTCCCCGCTCCGGTCTATATCCGGACCGTGGATATCGGAGGCGAGAAGAGCCTGCCGCAGATGAACATCGAAAAGGAGCCGAACCCGGCGCTCGGGCTGAGGGCCATCCGGTTCTCGCTGTGGAACCGCACCCTGTTCAAGACCCAGCTCCGGGCCATCCTGAAAGCAAGCACCCAGGGCAACGTCCGCGTCCTCATCCCGATGATCACCGAGCTCGAAGAGATCGGCGAGGTGAAGCTGATGTTCCAGGAAGTGAAGGAAGAGCTGGACCGCGAGCGCGTCAAGTACGACCGCCAGATGCCCCTGGGCATCATGATCGAGGTGCCGGCGGCGGCCGCCATCACGGATGTCCTGGTGAAAGAGGTCGACTACTTAAGCATCGGCACGAACGACCTGATCCAGTACTACCTCGCGGTCGACCGGTCGAACGAGCTCGTCTCCTACCTGTACAAGCCGCTGCATCCGTCGGTGCTGCGGCTGATCAAGTTCGTCATCTCGACCGCGCTCCGGGAAGGCAAGGACGTGACGGTCTGCGGCGAGATGGCGGCGGACCCGGTCGCGGCCATGGTGCTCCTGGGGTTCGGGCTCCGGAAGTTCAGCATGAACCCGATCTTCATCCCCAGGATCAAACAGGTATTGCGCTCGGTGGACTTGAGGACCGTCGAAAAGGTGGTCGAAGAGGCCTTGAACTTGAAGACGGCTCAGGACGTCGAGGAGCACATCATCGAGCAGATCCTGATCAAGCATCCCAAGGCGTTCCTCACCGGCCAGGTCATCTAGCCTGACCTATTCATAAAAACGCCCTTTTTCCCTCTATCTGTCTTCTTATAGGGCGTTTTTACCCTCCGGGCGAGCCGATCTGGCCCCATCTGCTTCGTTCTCGGGGTTTGCAGTACTGAAAAGTACAGCTTCACCCCCCCGGGCCTCGCATCTGGGGGCCGCCTCGACTCGTGAATAGATCAGGCTACGCGCCCATAGTCGTCCGCCAGGCGGACAATGTCGCCCTCGCTGGATTTCCCGAGCCAGAGCTCCATCACCCGTCCCGGCCGCCGTCCCTGGCAGCGCAGGCGGTGGGGCGTCCGCCGCGGGACGAACAGCTCCTCGCCGGGCCGGGGACGCCAGGTCCTGGCGCCGACCGTGACCTCCAGCCCCCTGTCAAGGATGATCCAGTATTCATCCCGCCGGTCGTGATACTGGAGAGAGTTGGCGGCGCCGGGGTTGACGGTGATGATCTTGACGCTGGCGACCGAGCGCAGCGGGTAGGAACGGAACCGCCCCCAGGGGCGGATGTCTTCGACGATCTTCCCCCGGTACGCCTGTTCCGCTCGCGAGGGCCGGTTTTCGGGCACGTCCGCTCAGAAGGGGACTTCGTCGTTCCCTTCGCCCTCGCCGCCCGCGAAGTCGGGCTCCTCCGCGGCACCGGGTTCGGGCCCGGCGGGCTCGGAGGGGAAGGGCTCGACCTCGGCGATCTCTTCGCGCTTGCCCAAGAGAATGATGGTCTGGGCCTCGATCTCGGTGGTCGACCGCTTGTTCCCGTCCCGGTCCTGCCAGCTTCTCGTCCTCAGCTTCCCCTCGATATAGACCTGCTTCCCCTGGGTCAGGTATTTCTCGCAGAATTCGCCCAGCTTTCCCCAAGCGATGATGCGGTGCCATTCGGCCTTGATGGAGCTTTCATTCGTCTTGGGGTTGAAGCTGCGCTCATTGGTGGCCAGGGTGAAACGGGCGATGGCGCGCTCCGACTGAGGGAGGAACCGGAGCTCCGGCTTACCGCCCAGCCTGCCGATGAGGATGACCTTATTCATACTGTTGATGTCTCTCATTTTCCCGCCAGCTCCTTGATTTTTTCCTGGGCGATCTTGGCCTCCTCATCGAGAGGGAACTTGCTGACGAGCAGCCGGAAGACCACCAGGGCCTCGTCCTTCTTCTTGAGCTCCGCCAGGGCCAGGCCTTTCTTGAGATACGAAGCCGCGACCTTGTCGCTCTGGGGATAATTGAGGATCAGGTCGTTGAACTCGTCGATCGCCTCCTGGAATTTCCCCAGGCTGTAATGGCATTCGCCGACCCAGTAGAGCGCGTTGTCGGCGAGGGGGCTGTCGGGAAAGCTCTCCCGGTACAGCTTGAAGCCGTCGACCGCCAGCTCGAAGTTCCCCTTGAGATAATCGGCGTAAGACGTGTTGTACACTTCCTGCGGCGACAGGTTCGTGGGCGGGGGCTGGGGGGCGGACGGCGGCGCCGGCTTGGCCGCGGCTTCCTTCCCGGCCTCGGCCGACTTCTTGCCCGGCGCGGGCGGCCCGGGCTCGGTTTCCGGTCCGGCGCCCGGGGCCGGGGGCGAACCGCCCTTGATGATCAGGATGTCCTGGGCGATCTTGTCGAGCGCCTGGTTGATCTGGCTGATCCGGTCCAGAAGGTAGTTGTACTGAGCGGGGACATTCCTGACGTTCTCGCTCAGGGAGGCCTGGTCGGCCTGCAGCGATTTGATCATGGCCCTGAGCTCGACCAGCTCGGACCTCAGGGTCTCGACCCCGGCCGCCGCCTGGCCGGTTTGTTCCTCGAGGACGGCGACCTGCTTCTTGAGCGCCTGGATATCCTCGTAGATCAGCTCATAGGTTTTCTTGCTTCTGTCCTGGGCGGCGAGCAGACCGGGGAGCAAAATCAGAGATACGACCAGTGCTCCCGTTCGCCCTTTCGTCATCAAGACCCGAAACAGTCTATTTTTCGATGATCAGGAATTGCGCGCGGCGGTTCTTCTGCCAGGAAGTCTCGTTGTTGCCGCTGTCCATGGGCTGGCTCTTGCCGTAGGAGATGACCTTCATCCGGTCCGGCGAAACGCCCATCGAAGCCAAATAGTCATAGGCGGACTTGGCGCGCTTCTCGCCCAGGGCCAAGTTGTATTCCTCGGTCCCGCGCTCGTCGCAGTGTCCCTCGATGAGGATCTTGGCGCTGGAGAACTTCTTCATCCAGGCGGCGTCGCCTTCGAGCGTCGCTTTGGCGTCTTCGCGGATCGTGTACTGGTCGTAGTCGAAGTGGATCATCTTCAGCGGGGCCTCGAGGTTGATTTGCTCGAGCGACTTGGACATGAAGATCTCTTCCTCGGTCATGGCCGGCTTCTTGACGGCGGCCGCGTCATCGACTTTTTCGACCTTGGGCTGTTCCTGAGCCGGAGGAGGGGGAGGGGTGGTCTTGGCCTTGGGCTTACAGCTGATGGAAAAGGCCACGAGCAGGGCACAGATTGAAGTGAAAACGGCGATTTTTTTGAGCATGCGGTTTGCTCCTCCTTGAATCCTAAGCGTGTATGATTCGGGCGCTATGGCGCCGGCCACATATTTATCAGACTGCCACCCGCCTGTCAATACCAAAGAACTTGGGAGGTGTGCTCGAGGGCCCGCGAATTTCCCCAGCGCGGAAATTTGCTTAGTCCTCGGCTCGCTCTCCTCTTCGAGGAACCATGCCCGCTCGCCTCCGGATGACCGGCATTTACTGCGGACACTGACCGGATTCGAGTCCTCACCTGTTTGCCAGGGGAGGTAGGAGGGGTAAATATAGAAAAGATGAGTCTTGGGAGTGTCCGCGGAACTTCGCGCGAACTCTCGCCTTGGTTGAGAGAAAAGGTTCAATTCGACCAGTCGGCCAGCTTGTTGTTGCCCTGGGCAGTCAGCTTGCGCAGGTTGGCGCCGTCGTAGTCGATCTGGTAGATCTGGCTGGGGCCGCTCAGGTTCGAGGCGAAGACGATGTGGAGGCCGTCGGGGGACCAGCTGGGCGTCTCGTTCCGGGCGTTGCTCTCGGTCAGCTTGATGATCTGATTGTTGCGGAGGTTCAGGGCATAGAGGTCGAAGATGTTCTCGACCCGGGAAACGTAGACGATCCGGTCGCCGACCGGCGACCAGGCGGGGGCGTCGCAGTAGTTGCCGCCGAAGCTCACCCGCCGGACGTTCGACCCCTCCGCGTCCATGATGTAGATCTGCGGCGTGCCGCTCCGGTCGGAGGCGAAGGCGATCTCCCGGCTGGTGGGCGACCAGGAGGGCGCCGTATCGATGGCCTTGTTGAAGGTCAGCCGCTTGATGTTCTGGCCGCCGCTGTCGGCAACGTAGATCTCGCTATTGCCGTCCATCGTCGAACAGAAGGCGATCTTCCGGCCGTCGGGCGAGAACGACGGCGAGAAGTTTGTGGCGCGCACGGAGACGGGCGACACCTTGCCCGCCTCGAGGTCGAGGATGTAGAGCCCGGCATTCATGTTCTTGTAGGAAGTGTAGGCGAGCCTCTTGGCGTCGGGCGCCCAGGCCGGCATGTAATCCCTGATCTTGTTGAAGGTCAGCCGGGTCTGGCCCTGGCCGTCGTAGTCCATCATGTAGAGCTCGTCGTTACCATCCCGGTCGGAGACGTAGGCGATCTTCGAGGTGAAGATCGGCTTGCCGCCGGACAGGTTCCTGACGATCTCGTCGGCCATCCTGTGGGCGGCCAGCCGATGGAGCTTGCTGGAGGTCTGATAGCGCTTGCCGAAGATGAACCGCCCGCCCTTGACGTCGTAGAGCTTGCCTTCGAAGACGACGTCGTCCCCGGCCGCCTCGGAGATCTCGCCGACAAACAGGATGGCGGCCTGGATCGACTCCCAGTCCTTGAAAAAGATGTTGTTCGGGTCGATCGGCCGGATGTAGTCGTAGTACTTCTCCGGCAGGAGCTGGAAGATGCGGCTGTAGTTCAGGTCCGCCGACAGCACCTGGCGGATCTCCGCGGCCGCGGTCTTGACCTTGACCGAGCTTGACCGCGCGGCAAAGCTGGGGACCGCCAGGCTGGTGGCCGGGACGCCCTCCTTCAGGGTGATGTAGAATTCCTGCTGGGCCGTCAGCCCGGAGGCCAGGGCCAGCAGCAAAACGACGGCGAAAAGTATGTTTTTGTGTTTCATTTGGAGTGCTCGAACATGAGATGGATGACCAGATAGTTGTCCTGATAGTCCCGGGGAAGAGGGGGGAAGGGCGCCGAGGCCCTGATGGCCCTCATGGCCGACAGGTCGAGGGCCGTGACGCCGCTGGCCTGCTCGACCTTCAGCTCGGCGATCTGTCCGTCGCGCTGGATGCGGAAATAGACGACGGTCTGGAAGCTGCCGGAGACGCCGGGGTCGACGAGCGAGGTGAACCAATTAGCCGAGACTTTCTCGGTGATGATGTTGAGGTAATAAGTGTAAGGGAAATTCCCCAGGCCGCCGCCGAGCCCGGGACCGCCCGGTCCGAAACCTCCGCCGCTGCCGTTTCCCGTTCCGATGCGCAGCCCGGTGCCGAACGCGGCCTGGGTGGCGGTCCCTTCGGGCGATCCCTGGGGCGAGCCGGCCTGGGTCCGCGCGCCGGCCGGCGGGGGCTCCGGCTTGGTGATGGCGGCCTTTTTCTCGGTCTTCGTCTTGGGGTCCTTCTTGGGCTTGTCCGCAGGATACCTCATGACGGACTTCGGCTCGACCTTGGCTTTCTGGGGCGTCGTCAGCTCCTTGAGGGTTGGGCGCTTGGCGACGGGCGTGTTCCCCAGGCGCGCCTGGGGTCGGATGCCCACGCCTCCCCCCGAGCCGTCCCCTCCCGGCCCGACCATGTTCAGGGGGATGTACTGGATGAACCCCTTCTTGGCCGACTTGGGGAAGTGCGGGGAAAGCACGATAAGCAGCAGAACCAGGGCATGGGCGCCCAGGGACACGTAAACGGACTTTTTGAAGGTCCAGTTCATGACGGAGGCGGTCATTTCTTCTGGGGTGCCGGCTTGATCTCTTTCGGCTCCGTGATCAGGCCGACCGCCTCGACGCCCGCTTTCTTGATGATGTCGAGCGTGTCGATGAAGAAGCCGTAGGACAAGCCCTCGTCGGCCTGGATGAAGACGATCTTCTTGGGCTTGCCGGCGAAATAGTTCTGCAGGCTTCTCTCCAGCAGGTTGATGTTGATCACGTTGCTCCCAAGGTGAATGAACCGGTCCTTGGTGATGGTCAGGGTCAGGCCCTCGTCCGCCGGCGCCGAGGTCGTCTCGGCCTGGGGGAGGTTCACGCCGATGCCCGACTGCATCAGGGGAGCGGTGACCATGAAGATCACGAGCAGGACGAGCATGACGTCGATGAACGGCGTCACGTTGATCTCGGAGAGGGAGGTGCCCACGTGTCCCCGCTTCGAGGGAGTGATGGGCTCGACTTTAAGGGCCATAGAGCCTGTCCGCGATGTTGAGGAATTCCAGCGAGAAGTCCTCCATCTCGGTGATGATGTCCTTGATCTTGTGCAGGAAGTGGTTGTAGGCGATGACGGCGGGGATGGCGGCGAACAGCCCGACGGCGGTGGCGATCAGCGCCTCGGCGATGCCGGGCGCGACGGTCTGCAGGCTGGCCGAGCGGAGGATGCTGATCCTGTTGAAAGCGTCCATGATGCCCCAGACGGTGCCGAACAGCCCGATGAACGGCGTCACGCTGCCCGTTGTCGCCAGGAAGCTCATCATCTTCTCCATCCGCGTGATCTCGGCGTTTGAGGCCCGGGTCAGGATCCGGCTGAGGCTTTCCAGGCGGGGCGGCGCCTCCGAGTTGGGCGGGTTGGCCTTGGACACGTGCGACAGCTCTTTGAACCCCGAGACGAACAGGGAGGCCAGCGGGCTGCCCTGGTACTTCTTGGCGGCGTCGTTGACCTCGGACAGGTTCTTGCTCCGGCGGAAGGCCTTGAGGAATCTCTGGGATTGGGAGGACGCCGTCTTGATCGTCCGCCTCTTGAAAAAGATGATGGCCCAGGAGAAAACCGAGAAAAAGACGAGCACGAGCAGCACCAGCTGGACGACAAGACTCGCTTCGGTGACCAGTCTGATGACGTTCATTTTTTCTCTGTCAAAATTAGCACACGGGTGGGTTTTAGTCAAACGACGCTCGGGTTCGGAGTCGACAGCCTATCTGGCGGCCCTCCGGACAAATGATACAGGCTGTCGCGTCCAAACCTTCACTTGGGCAAAAAGCAGGAACAAAGAACTCTATTCGAGAAGGCCGCGGAGGATCTCCTGGGCGACCTGCTTGGCCTGCTTCCCCGTCTCGCGGGCGGCGCCGACGCATGACGGGCAGCCTTCCTGGCAGGGGCAGATGGCGATCGTCTTCAGGCAGTGCTGGAGCAGCTGCTTCTCCAGCCCGAAGAGCGCCGGGCTGAGGCCGATGCCGTGGGGGTAGTTGTCGTAGATGAAGATATTCGGCTCGAAGTCCGGCTCGAGGAAGCTCGGGTTCTCGTCGAAGGTCGCGATCCGGAGCGGGATGTTCCGCGGGGGCACGGTCTCCCCCGTCAGGTTGTCGCCGATCGAGACGCCGACGTCGTGGAGGTCGCACATCATGAAGAGCGGCGAGACGTGGTGGAGGAGGTAGGCCAGGCCGAACAGGCCGTTGATCTTCTCGTCGGACGAGAAGGGCAAGGACTGGAGGAGCGCCGCCGGGATGGTCACCCAATAGGCCGTGGTGTGCATCTCGTTCGGCTGCAGGCTGAGGTTCCCGGCGCCGACGTTCTCCATGGTGAAGAACTTGATCTTCTTGAAACCGACGACCTGCGTCTCGACGTGGACCTCGCCGTGGGACAGCCGGCAGCGGTCGAGCTTCTTCTGGTCGAAGACGTCCAGGACCTTGATCTTGGTGTAATCGATGGCGTCGGTGAAGTAGTCGACGTCGGTCTTCTTGACGTAGGCCTTGCGCTGCACGAAGTCGAGCTTCTCGACGAAGTACTGCTCGCCCTCGCACATGTAGATGGCCTTCTCGTGCAGGGTGCTGAGCGCCGAGGTGAAATCGACCTCGGCGATGACCCGGCTCGCGTCAGTGGCGTCGACGACGACGAAGTTGTCCGAGCTGATGCTCCGGAGGCTGACCCCGTCGGCGGGGTAGGCTTCGGACGTCCAGTACCACTTCTCCTGCGAATGGTGGAGATACTTCTCTTCCTCCAGGAACTTCAGGATATCGGGGATCTCGAGCTTCCCGAATTTCTCGCCGTCGGCGAACGGCAGCTCGAAGGCGGAGCACTCGATATGGCTCACCACGATGGAGAGGTTGTCGGGGTTGATGAGCGCTTTCTCCGGGCTCCGGGTGAAGAAGTAGTCCGGATGGTTGACGATGAACTGATCGAGGGGCGAGCTCGAGGCGACGAGCACGGCGGCCGATTTCCCGGTCTTGCGGCCGGCGCGGCCCGCCCGCTGCCAGGTGCTGGCGATGGTTCCGGGGTAGCCGGCGAGGACGGCGACGTCCAGGCTGCCGATGTCGATCCCGAGCTCCAGGGCGTTCGTCGAGACGACCCCCAGGATGTGGCCCTCGCGCAGCCCCTTCTCGATCTCGCGCCGCTTGAGCGGCAGGTAGCCGCCGCGGTAGCCCCGGATCAGGCCCTCGTCCTTGATCGTCTTCTCGATGTCCTCCTTGAGGTAGGTGAGGAGGATCTCGGTGTTGAGGCGGCTCTGGGCGAAGACGATCGTCTGGAGGTTGTTCTTGAGGAAGATCGAAGCGACCCGGCGCGATTCGTTGATGTAGGAGCGGCGGATGCCCAAGAACTTGTTGACGACCGGCGGCGTGTAGAAAATGAAGAACTTCTCTCCCCGGGGCGCGCCGTTGTCGTCGATGAGCGCCACCGGCTCCTCGATCATCTTCTCGGCCACCTCGACGGGATTCGCGATCGTCGCCGTGCAGAGGATGAACCGGGGCGACGAGCCGTAGAAGGCGGCGATCCGCTTCAGGCGCCGCAGGACGTTGGTCGACGTGGCTGCCGAAGACGCCGCGGTAGTTGTGGACCTCGTCGATGACGATGTACTTGCAGGTTCCGGAAGAGGTTCGCCCACTTGGTGTGGTGCGGCAGGATGCCGGCGTGGAGCATGTCGGGGTTGGTGAGGATGATCTGGCCGACGCTCCGGATGGCCTTGCGGGCGTCCTGCGGCGTGTCGCCGTCGTAGGTGTGGATCCGGACGTCCCCGGGGAGGAGGGCGATGACCTCGTCGAGCTCCGCCCGCTGGTCCTGGGAGAGGGCCTTGGTCGGGAAAAGGTAGATGGCCCGGGTCGAGGGGTCGTTGACGATCGAGTCGAGGACGGGGAGGTTGTAGCAGAGCGTCTTGCCGGAGGCCGTGGGGGTGACGACGACGGCGTGGTGGCCGCCCCGAATGGCATCCCATGCCTGGCGCTGGTGTGAGTAAAGCTTCTTGTAGCCCTTCTTCTCGAACGCCTCGCGCAAGGCCGGGTGGACCTCGGGCGGGTAGTCGTCGTAGCGGCCTTCCTGGGCGGGGATGTGTTTGATGGCGGTGATCGCCTCGTCCCGGAAGCCCATCTCCTGGAGGGTTTCGAGCGATTTGAGGAGTTTTTCTTCGCGGCTGGACGACATCGGATGACCTTCGCCCATGCTACAACATTGAAAACGCCGGGTCAATTTACGCGGTGATTACCCATTTTAACGCGTGCGGTCCAAACAGGGTCGGACGGGGATGACGCCCCGAAGCCCCCCTGTTCGCCTGAGACACTTTCCCAGACTCTCATCCTAGATAGTACCCAACCTACACCTTCCCTATACAGGGAAGGATAAAGGTCAGTGTCTCAGGAGAGGTCGGAAGGGGACCCGCGGGAACCGGAGTCCTCGGTTCGCCCTCGGAAAGCGACGGGCGCCTCGGCCGCTATTCTGGGAAATCTCTGGAAAGAGCTCTTTGACCATCAGTCCACCCGGGGGCCGGGGGGCTACGGGCATCCCCGTCCGACCCTGCGATAGCCGCGCGGTTCCTTGTGAATACGGGGTTCGCAAGCTAGAATAGAGGCATGCTCGAAGAGATCCGCGTCAAGAAGGCGGCCCAGCACAACCTGAAGAGGATCGACGTCGACCTGCCCGCGCAACCGTCTGATCGTCGTCACCGGGCCGAGCGGCTCGGGCAAGAGCTCGCTGGCCTTCGACACGCTGTATGCCGAGGGACAGCGCCGCTACATAGAGTGCCTGTCCGCCTACGCGCGGCAGTATATCGAACAGATGGAAAAGCCCGAGATCGAATCGATCGAGGGGATTTCCCCCTCCATCTCCATCGACCAGAAGACGATCTCCTCGAACCCGCGGTCGACGGTGGGCACCGTAACGGAAATCTACGACCTGATGCGGCTTCTCTACGCCCGTGTCGGGACGCCGCACTGCCCGGAATGCGGCCGGCCGGTGAGCACGCAGACGCCCGAGCAGATCATCCGCCGCATCCTCGACACCCTGGGCGGCGAGAAAATCAGGATCCTGGCGCCGATTGTCCGGGGCCGCAAGGGCGAGTACTCCCGCCTCCTCGAGAAATACCTGAAGAAAGGTTACCTCAGGTTCCGGCTCGACGGTGCATTCCGGGAGTTGGAAAAGGCCGTCCGGCTGGCCAAGACGAAAAAGCACAACATCGAGGTGTTGGTCGACGAGGTCGATGTTCACGAAAGAAACGCCGCCCGGGTCCGCGAGTCGGTAGAGAAGGCGCTCGAGATATCCGGGGCCGAAGTTCTCGTCCTCAGGGAGAACGGCCAGGAGGTTCTTTTCTCCCTCAAGCTCCTCTGCCCGGCCTGCGAGGTCAGCCTGCCAGAGCTCGAGCCCCGGAGCTTCTCTTTCAACAGCCCCTACGGCGCCTGCGCGCGCTGCCACGGCCTCGGCTACGAGACGACGCTCAACGAGTGGGGCGAGGTCGAGCTGACCGACGAGGTCTGCCCGGCCTGCGCGGGCGCGCGCCTGAAGAGAGTCAGCCTGTCCGTCAGGATCGGCGGCCAGAACATCTCCGAGCTGAGCGCGCTGCCGGTCGATCGATTGATCACCGAAATGCGCGGCTTCAAGTTCGACCGCGCGGCCGAGGCGGTCGCCTCCAAGATCCGGAAGGAGCTTTTGACGCGCCTCGAGATCATGGTCGAGCTGGGGATGCCCTACCTCCAGCTCGGCCGGACGACGCTCTCGCTTTCGGGCGGGGAAGCCCAGCGGGTCCGCCTGGCCGCCCAAGTGGGGGCGCGCCTTCGCGGTGTTCTTTATGTCCTTGATGAGCCGACGGTCGGTCTCCACCAGCGCGACAACGGCCGTCTGATCCGCCTCCTCAGGGAGATCCGCGACGAGGGCAACACCGTCGTCGTCGTCGAGCACGACGAACAGACGATCCGCGCCGCCGACCACATCCTTGACCTCGGCCCGGCCGCGGGCGAAGACGGCGGTTACAAGGTCGCCGAAGGGACCCTCGACGAGATCCTGGCCTCGCCCGATTCCTTGACCTCCCAATACCTCAGGGGCGCCCGCTGCGTCCCGGTGCCCGCCTGCCGCCGCGCGCCCAAGGACTGGCTGACCGTCGTCAAGGCGAACGAGCACAACCTGAAGGACCTCGACGTCAGGATCCCCCTGGGGGCGATGACGGCCGTCACCGGCGTCTCCGGCTCCGGGAAGAGCACCCTGGTCTACGATATCCTGTACAAAACGCTTCTCAACCTCTTCCATAACGCCAAGCAGAAAGCCGGGAGCCACCAGGCCATCCTGGGCATTGAGGAGATCGACAAGGTGATCGCCGTCGACCAGAAGCCCATCGGCCGGACGCCCCGGTCGAACCCCGCGACCTATACCGGGCTGCTCGCGCCGCTCCGGGAGCTTTTCGCGCGGACCCAGGAAGCACGTACCCGCGGCTACTCGCCCAGCCGGTTCAGCTTCAACCTGGCGGGCGGCCGCTGCGAAGAGTGCGAGGGGGCGGGGTCGAAGAAGATCGAGATGCACTTCCTGCCCGATGTCCTCGTGACCTGCGACCGGTGCTCCGGGAAGCGGTATAATAAAGAGACGCTGGCCGTCATGTACAAAGGAAGAAACATCGCGGACTACCTGGCCATGACCGTGGACGAGTCCTACGAATACCTCAAGGCGCATCCGCATGCTGAAAAGGAAGCTCTCCGCTCTCCGCTCGGTCGGGCTGGGCTACATCCGGCTCGGCCAGCCGGCGCCGACGCTCTCGGGAGGGGAGGCGCAGCGCATCAAGCTGACCAAGGAGCTGGGCCGGCGGAACACGGGCCGGACGCTCTTCCTTCTCGATGAGCCGACGACCGGCCTTCACTTCGATGATGTGCGCAAGCTCCTCGAGCTCCTGGCCGAGCTCGTCAACCGCGGCAACACGGTGGTCGTGATCGAGCACAACCTGGACGTCATCAAGTACTGCGACCACGTGATCGACCTCGGGCCCGAGGGCGGCGCGGACGGCGGCCGGATCGTCGCCGAGGGCACGCCGGAGGACATCGCGGCCGCGGCCGGGTCGCACACGGGGCGATTTTTGCGGGGCGTGCTGGGGACGACATGAAGCGGACCTCACGGGCGAAGACCGGCGCCGGGTTCGCGGCGGTCCTGGGGAACGACCGCATCAAGAAGATCCTCCGGCTGGCGCTCGAGAAAGGCCGCGTCCCGAACTCGCTCATCTTCAGCGGGCCACGGGGCGTCGGCAAGCGGCGGCTGGCCGTCATCCTCGCCCAGGCTGTCAACTGCGAGCGGGGGACGGCCGGTCCGTGCGGCGAGTGCCCGGCCTGCGAGAAAATCGCGAGCGGCAAGCTGCCGGACGTCTGGGAGGTCGAACCGGACGGCCAGTCGATCAAGATCGAGCAGATGCAGGGGGTCCGTCAGGCGGCCTACGTGAAGCCCCTGTCCGCGCGCCGGCGGGTGTTCATCATCAGCGAGGCGGACAAGATGACGGCCGACGCCGCCAACTGCATGCTCAAGATCCTGGAGGAGCCGCCGGCCTATTCCCACATCATCCTTGTGACCTCGATGGCCCACCTCATCCTGCCGACCATCAAGTCCCGCTGCCAGGTCCTCGGCTTCGGCCCCATCGGCAGGGAAGAGATCCGGAGGGCGCTCCTGGAGAGCGGCTGCCCTGAGGACCGGGCCGGGATCATCGCCCTGCTGGTCAACGGCAACCTCGAGGAGGCGATGCAGCTGGATTGGGACAAGGTCCAGGCCAGTCGGCTGGAGGCGTGGAACTTGTTCGGGGCGCTCCAGGGCCGGGGCGAGGCATCGGCGTTCCTGCGCTCGTACGCGTATTCCAAAAGAGAGCTGGTGCGCGATGATTTTGAGAACGTCCTGAGCATCCTGGCTTCGTTCTGCCGGGACGCGAACCTCCTGAAAACCGGGGGCGACGCCGCCCTCCTTCTCAACCCCGACTATGCCGACGCCCTCAGGAGCCTGGAAACCGGCTGGGGGCCGGAAGAATGCGCCAAATGTCTGAACACGATCGAGCGGGCGCGCGCCGGGCTCAA
Organism: Candidatus Aminicenantota bacterium; assembly: GCA_963764885.1. Classification (GTDB taxonomy): domain Bacteria; phylum Acidobacteriota; class Aminicenantia; order Aminicenantales; family UBA8522; genus CAVSCD01. The sequence continues at coordinate 310,816 of CAVXUH010000007.1, read as the reverse complement.
GAAAAGCCTGAACATGAGCCTACTCGTAATGTCATTTTATCCACTCATGGGAGAAGAGAGCCATGGCTGATATAGTCTGCCTGATATCCCAGACCTCGGGGAAGATGCTCCGTGCCCTCAAGGGGGAGGAAAATATCCAGAGCGGTGAGCTCTACGTGGTCGAATCCGAACTGGGCGGAGACCTGGCCAAGTCGGTCGAGGTCTCGAGCGGTGTCTGCTGCGTGCCCAAGGCGGCCCTGGGCGCCATCAAGATCATCCGCAAGGCGACCGACGAGGACGTCCGGAAATTCGAGTGGCTGTGGGAGAAGGAGCGGCGGGCCTTCGAGTTCTGCGCCCAGCGGATCAAGGCCCACAAGCTCTCCATGAAGCTCGTCTCGGTCAGGTATTTTTTCACCGAAAAGAAGGGGATCTTCTTCTATACCGCCGACGGCCGGATCGATTTCCGGCAGCTGGTCAAGGACCTGGCCAAAGAGCTGAAAATGCGGATCGAGATGCGGCAGATCGGCGTCCGGGACGAGGCCAAGATGCTCGGCGGACTGGGCGTCTGCGGCCGGCCGCTCTGCTGCTTCAGCTTCATGCAGGAGTTCGAGCCGGTGACTATCCAGAAGGCCCGTCGGCAGCAGATCGTCATCAACCCGACGAAGATCTCCGGCCTCTGCGGACGGCTGATGTGCTGCCTGGCCTTCGAGGAGCAGACCCGCGGCCGGATGTACGCCGAGGACGAGAGCCTGATCGAAGATTAGGAAGAGTTTCCGGGCGTCAGTTCTCGGTCACGACCTGGAACCGGACGCGGCTGGAGACGGCGACGAGCGTCCCGTTGGCCGAGAAGGCCTTGACCTGCCAGGCGTACGCGCGTCCGGCCACTATCTTCAGCTTCACCTCTTCGGGGACGGCGATCCGCGTGTCGGCGGTGGACGCCGACCAGAGGAGCGCGCCGTTATAGATGGAAATCTTGTATTCGGCCGCGTTGGCCAGCTTCGCCCATTCGAAATAAGGGGGCACGGCCTTGACGTCGATGAGCGGAGTGATCAAGGACAGCGACCGGCCCCTCACCACCTCGCTGTCGCTGAGCGTGAATTGAGGGGTCTGGTGCCGGAGCAGCGGGAGCGCGCCGAACACGGTGAACAGGATGACCGCCGCCGAGATGGCCGCCGTCGCCCACTGTCGCGGGGTCAGCCAGTCCGTCATTTTTCCGAGCGCCGCCGCCCAGCCCTTGACTTCGGGCTGCCGCTCCCTGGCGAAGAGCCAGGCGCCCTTGGCCTTGATGGCGGAAACGAGTTCGTCCCGCTCCTGGAGCTGCGCGAAACAACCCGTGCAGTTGAAATAGTGCTCCTCGAACCTTTCTTTCGCGTCACCCTCCAGTCTATTCAGGAGGTAATCGTCGATCTGGCCTTCAAACAGACACTGTTTCATGGCATTTCACCTTTCATCCGGTTTCAACAGTTTAGTCGGGGCGCCGGACGAAATGTGGAAATTCTTCACGGCTTGACCATCTTCCGTAAAAGCTTCTGGGCATAGTTCAGCCGCTCGCTCACCCGCCGCGGGGAGATCCCCAGGCGCGTCGCCACCTCATCGCGGCTAAGCTCTTGATAATAATAGAGGTTCAGGACCTCCTGGAACTTGGGCTTGAGCTGATTGACCGCGCCGGCCACGATCTTCGCCCGCTCCCGGGTCTCCGCGTCCTCCGAGGGGTCGGGCCAGGGTGAGGGCTCGGGGCCGCCCTTCAGCACCTTCGTCTTCTGACGGATGAAGTCCACTATCCGCCGGCTCGTCACGGTGTAGATGAACGTCCCGATCGACGATTCGCCCCGGAATTCGCCCTTCCTGACCTTTTCGATGACCTGGGTGATGATCTCGTTGACGACATCTTCCCAGTCGGGGGTCTGGGAGCCCAGAGACTTGCGGACCTTGAAGCTGACCACGGGGCGGTACTTCGCCACCATGTCATTGAGGTCGACTTCCTGGGCGTGGCCGTTCATGAGAACATTATAAGGATAGGGGAAAAGCATGACAAGGGTGGATTTAGGGGTAAATTCTCCCCCCCAAAGAGGATGGCAGGGTGAGATTTCTTTCAATTTTCCCGGCCGCTGCGCGACTAACCTCTTGCTATTAAAAAATGCGAGGCCCAGTTATCATGAAAAAAGCCGCCGTCACCGCCAAGTCTCCCCTGCAAACGGAGAGACATCTCCTGATCGAAGACGGCAGCGGCGCCCGGTCCTCGCTCCCCTGGTTCGACACTCAGAACGAACATGAATACCTGGTTGCCCTTCGCGGCAACGAGGACTTTCTGGGCGCTCCCGAGGGCAGCGCCGGGCTGTTTCCCTGGAGCGGCGGGGATACGCGGGCCGGGAAGATCTTCCAGGCAAGAGAGGCGATGAAGGACCTCAATCGCTGGTACGAACGCCTGTTCCGCGACCACGAGGAGATGGACGAGGACGCCGTGGCCGAAAAGCAGCTCTTTTTCAACTCCAACCTCATCCATTTCATCGCTGCCACCGACGCCAACGAGGACACGGTCGGCCACTCCCAGTACGTGGCCAATTATTCCCTGCTCCTGACGCGCGAGCTGGGCGTCACCGACCGGAGGTTCCAGGTCGACATCGAGCGGGGGGCGTTGCTCCACGACATCGGGAAGATCGGCATCCCGGAGTCCATCTTGATGAAAAACGGCCCGCTCACGACCATCGAGCGGGAGATCATCAAGGACCATCCGCTCCTCGGCTACAAGCTGATCGAAGAATTCTGCTTCCTGAAGCAGGCCGCGCTGGTCGTGCTCTGCCACCACGAGCAGTTTGACGGCAGGGGATATCCCTACGGCCTGGCGGGAGACGAAATCCCCCTCGAGGCCAGGATCTTTTCGCTGGCCGACACCGTGGACGCGATCACCTCCGACCGGCCCTATCGCCTGGGCCAGAGCTTCGAGGTCGCCCGCCGCGAGATTGAAAAGTACGGCGGCAGCCAGTTCGACCCCCAGCTGGTCGAGGTTTTCCTGACCATCTCCGAGGAGCGCTGGCAGAAGGCCAAGCTGGACACCCTGAGAAACCTCAGGCTGCCGACGTCCCACTGAGGCGCCGCGTCCGCCGCGGGCGGCCCCGCTCCCAACAGCTCTCCGCTTCCCATCTGAGTTCGAAACGACAGGCTTGCCGGCTCCGGGCCCTTGCCCGCGGCAAGATCTTCGGCCTTCAGAAATAGGGTTCACAAGAGAGGGGGATCTCCGACCGTTCGGCGCGGCCGGTCAGGCGTCCTTGTCTTCCCCGGCCGGGGCCAGCGCTTCCGCCAGCAGCTCGGCGGTGTGACGCGCGAGGACGGGCGTTTTCCCTTTCTTGAGCCCCGCGCGAAGCTGCAGCAGGCATCCGGGACAGTCCGTCGCCACCAACCCCGCGCCACTCTCCAGGATCTCTTTCTTCTTGCGGTTCCAGAGATGGGCGGAGATCTCCGGGTTCTTGACTGAAAAAACGCCGCAGAAGCCGCAGCAGGTGGAAGGCTCTTTGGCCGGCGCCAGCTCGCAGCCGATCGTCTCCAGGAGCTTTCTCGGCCTGTCCCCGAGCTTAAGTTCGGAGACGTAATGGCAGGGAGAGTGGTAGTAGACACGCCGCCTGTCCTTCGCCGCCCGCGGCAGGTCATCCCGCGAGGCCACAAAATCGGTGAAATCGAAGATCCTGTCCCGCCACCGGGCCGCCCGGCCGTCGATCTCGGGATAATCGTTCTTCAGGACCGAATTCCCGGTCGGACAGACGGTCAGGATATAATCCGGGTTCTCCCGCTCGAACGAATCGATGTTGGCCGCCGCCAGGCCGCGGACCGTCTTGGCGTCCCCGAGATGGAGGCTGGGCGCGCCGCAACAGTCCTGGTCGGCCGGGACCACCACCCGGAATCCGAAATGCGCGAGCGACCGGACGACGCTGTCCCGGACTTCGGGGAAAAAATACTTGACCAGGCACCCCTGGAAAAGATAGATCTTTTTGCCGGGCCCGCCCGTGTCGAGGCCGCCTTTCCTGTATTTGAAGACCGGGTATCTTTTCCCTTTCGTCATGGAAAAGGGGAGCGCCCGCAGGTGCTCGTCCTTTTGCCAGAGTCTTTGGAGCTTTCCCAGGATGCCCGCGCCCGTCTCGGCGGCCCGCCTTTTCCCGAAGGCCAGCGAGAGGATCTTTTCCGCGGAGGCTCGGCCCCTTGCGCTGCCTTGAGCTTCACCAGGAACTCGCCGGTCGGGATCCCCACCGGGCAGAAATCCTGGCACTTGCGGCAGTCCGCGCACAGGAAGATCGTCCGCCCCGATTCGGTCACGGATTCGGTCATGGCCGTCAGCAGGGTCCCGATCCCCCCGGGATAGACGGGGCCGCCGAAAACGTGGCCGCCCACCGCCTGGAATACGGGGCAGACCAGCATGCAGCCGCCGCACTTCAGACAGTACAGCGTCTCCCGGAATTCGTCGTTTTCGGCCAGGGCCAGTCGGCCGTTGTCGAGGATGATGATATGGACCTCGGCGGGCCCGTGGGCGCCGACGACGTGCTCCTTCTCGACATCGCTCGTCCCGCTCGGACCCGTGATGAAGGACACGTATGAGGTCAGCCGTCGCCCCGCCGAGGCGAGCGTCAGGGCCTTGACGAGCGTCGTCGCCTCCTCCATGGTCTCGACAAACTTTTCGGCGGTCACGATGGCGATATGGACAGGCGGCAGGGCCGGTCACCAGGCGGGCGTTCCCCTCGTTGCTGACGATGACCAGCGTCCCGGACTCGGCGACGGCGAAGTTGGCCCCGGAAATCCCGATGTCGGCGCGGATGAAATACTCGCGCAGGTATTCCCGGGCGGTCCGGACGATCTCCGGGATGTCCGGCGGAACAGGCCGGCCGAGCTTCCGGCTGATGATCTCGGCGACCCTCTCCTTGGTCAGGTGGATGGCCGGTGCCGTGATGTGCGACGGCCGATCGCCGGCGAGCTGGATGATCCACTCGCCCAGGTCGGTCTCGACGACCTCCAGGCCGGCTTTTTCGAGGAAATCGTTGAGGGCGATCTCCTCGGTCACCATCGACTTGGATTTGACGATCAGCCGGGCCCCCCTTTCCCGGGCGATGCGGCAGGACCGTTTCGCGGGCTGCCGCGGGCGTCGCAGCCCTGTGGACCGCCGCTCCGACCTTTTCCGCCTCCCGGGTGAACCGCTCGATCAGCTCGGGCAGCCGGCCGACGTTTTTCTCCCGGATCTCACGCGCCCTTTTTTTGTACTCCTCCCAGGGGACTTCCTTTGACGTCTCGAGGTACTTGCTGTTGTGGAGGGTCGAGGCGCGGTCCAGGGCTGTCTGGAGATGGACGTCCTGGAGAGCGCGCCGGATCTTTTTCTTCTGCGACCGCCGAGGCAGCAATCAGGGCTCCTTGGCCTTGTCCTTTTCCTTTTTCTTTTCGGCGAAATAGGCCTCGGAGTCGACCAGGATCTCGCGAGGCTTGCTTCCCTCCGACGGACCCAGGAGGCCCTCCTGCTCCATCTGGTCGATGATCCGGGCGGCGCGGGCGTAGCCCAGCTTGAGCTTCCGCTGGAGCCAGGAGGCGGACGCCTGTCCCGTGGCCAGGACCATCCGGACGGCCTCCTCGAACAGCTCGTCTTTCTCCTCCGACCCCTCCCACTCGGCCTCCGTCTCGGATTTGACGAACCGGACGAGCTTGGTGTCGAACTCGGGGGCGCGCTGCTCCTTGACGAACTTGACCAGCCGGGTGACCTCGGGGATGGAGATATAGGCGCAGTGGAGGCGGATGGCCCGCGGGTAGTTGGGGGGCATGAACAGCATGTCGCCCAGGCCGAGGAGCTTGTCCGCCCCGATCGTGTCGATGATGATCCGGGAATCCACCTTCGAGGGCACGCGGAAGGCGATCCGGCAGGAGAAGTTGTTCTTGATCGTCCCGGTGATGACGTCGATCGACGGCCGCTGGGTGGCCATCACGAGGTGGATGCCGACCGCCCGGGCGAGCTGGGCCAGGCGGGCGATGCAGTACTCAACCTCCTGGGCCCCCACCATCATCAGCTCGGCCAGCTCGTCGATGATGATCACGATGTAGGGGAGGGGCTTGAGCTTCTGCTTCTCCTCGTCGCTCAGCGTGTCCTTTTTTTCGGCCAGGATCTTCCGGACCTGGCTGTTGTACTGCTCGATATCCCGGACCTTGACCAGGCTCAGCTGGTGGTAGCGGTGCTCCATCTTCTTGATGGCGTCCATCAGCACGCCGCCGGCTTTTTTGGGGTCGTTGATGACCGGGCTCAACAGATGCGGGATGCCGTCGTAGAGCGTGAACTCGAGGCGCTTGGGGTCGATCAGGACCAGCTTGACCTCGTCCGGTGTGGCCTTGTAGAGGATGCTCGCGATCAGCGCGTTGAGGGCCACGCTCTTGCCCGTGCCGGTGGCGCCGGCGATCAGCAGGTGGGGCATGATGGCCAGGTCGGTGACGTAGACCTCGCCGTGGACCGTCTTCCCCAAGGCAATGGTCAGCTTGGAGTTCGACTTGAGGAACTTCTCCGACTGGATGATGTCCCGGAGCTTGATGATCTCGCGCTTGTTGTTCGGGATCTCGACGCCGAGCGACGACCTGCCCGGGATCCGCTGGATCCGGACCGATTCCGCCTTGAGGGCCAGCGACAGATCTTCCGACAGGTTGGCCACCTGGCTGACCTTGACCCCCGGGCTCGGGTAGAACTCGTAGGTGGTGATGACCGGGCCCGGGTGGTACTCCTTGACCTCGCCCTCGACCTTGAATTCGCGGAGCTTCTCCTCGATGCTCGTCTTTTTCTCGTAGAGCTCGGCCTTGTCGATCTGCTCGGACGGCGCGCCGGCGTCGAGAAGCGTGAACGGCGGGAACTTGTAGTCGCCCTTCTGCTCCATCTCCGGGAACAGCAGCTTGTCCGGCCGCGGCGGCGCGGGCGGATGCATGACGACCGGTTCGGCCCTCCGGATCTCCTTTTTCTCCTCCCGCCTGGGCTTCGGCTTTTCCTCTTCCTCCGGTTCCTCCTCGGTTTCGGCGCGCTTGTCCTTTTTCCTGGCTTCGCGGCGGTCGCCGGCCTGGACCTTTTCCGGCGTCTGGGTGTACTTCTCGACGACCTTTTTCCGCATCTTCTCTTTCGCCTTGGATTTCTGGTAGTGGGTGACCTTGATGCGCACTTCCTTGACGGCGAATCTCAGGAAGTGGGCCAGGAAGGTGACCAGCCGGCTGAGCGAGAACTCCGTCTTGAACAGGACGAACAGGAGCAGAAGGGCGGACAGCAGGATGACCGAGCCGATGTGGTTGAGATACCTGGTGAGAAGGTTGCCGAAAAGTCGGCCGGGAAGCCCGCCGGCGAGGTCGAACCCGGCGCCCTTCCAGACAAATCCCCCTTCCTGAACGACCGCCCAACAGCGAACAGAGCAGGAGCATCAGCCAGAGCCCGGAGCCGACCCTCCGCAGCAGGCGCTCCTCGCCGCGAGGAAGAAGTGTCCGGATGCCGAGATAGCCGAGCAGGATCGGGACCAGGAAGGCGCCGAGCCCCAGGAACTGGAGCAGGCCCTCCGCCAGGGACGCGCCGACGCGGCCGCCGTAATTGCCGACCCCGGCCCCCGGAACGGCCTTGCTGCTGGCCCAGGACGGGTCTTGGGCGTTATAGGTGATCAGGCTGAGGGCGCCGAAGAGCGCGGCGACGAGAACGAGGAGGCTGAAGATCTCGACCGACCGGAAGCTCCGGCGCTTGGATTCTTTCCTGGCCGGCGCGCCCCGCTTCTTTTTCTTGGACTTCATCGGCCGAAATTATAGCACATTCGCGTCCCATTTCCAGACGGACCAAGGCCTGCCGAAAGGCCGGCGTAAGAGAGGGGCGGCGCGGCGGCTAAAAGGCGAGGGCCAGCCCGACCGAGTACTCGAGGCCGCCGAGCTGGATCCGGAAGTCGCCCTCGGTGGCCCTGGCCCAGGTATACTTGGCCCTCAGGTTGATCATCAGCGGGACAGCATCGGCGAAGCGGAGGTAGGTCCCGCCGAGCAGGTGGAACCCCGACGCGTGGTTGACCGTCGTTCCGATGGCGTTATCTTCATAGTAAAAATAGATATCGCCGCCGGCGCCGGCGTAGGGGTTGAAGATGCCCAGGGGGACGACATAACGCGCGCCCAGCGAGATGGGAAACAGGCGCAGCTTCGTCTGTTCCCGGGAAAAGGTCAGCTCGCCTTCGCGCTGCCAGTACTTGGCCTCGAGATAGAGGTTGACGTTGGCGATGATGGCGGCCGAAGCCCCCAGTCCGGCGAGCAGGCCGCCCTTCGGATAAACGGCATCGAACCGGGGCTCGTTCATGGAGTAGCCGCCGAGGATGACCTCGACCGAGCCCTGCCGGATCGGCCGGTCCTGGGCGGCGAGGGGATGAGCGGCGAGCGCCAGGAACGCCGCCAGGACGGCGCCGCCCGCCTTCATGTTCTTGTCCATCGTCAAAGGCATCATATCATGACTCATTTTGCCCGAGCAAATCACCCAGCCTGAAGATCAGCAACATTTTCTGGATGGCCGTATTTATTAACCTTAAAAGCGATGTCTCCATACTGAAACGGGGGGGCCAATCGGGTATAATGAGTTTGTCATGCCGATACGAAAGTTTATCATATGTGCTGCGGTCATCGGCCTCCTGATCTCCTGCTCCCGGCCGAAAGATCCGGCTCCGGCCGGCCCCTCACAATCAGTCCTGGACCTCAAGGCCTTCCGGCCCGAAGCGGAGTTTACGGGAAGGATCCTCTTCCAATCCGACCTGGATGGCGACAACGACATCTATGTTCTGACGCCCGATGGGCTGACCCGGCTTACGGACAACTCGTGGGACGACCGCTACCCGCGGTGGTCGCCGGATGGACAGAAGATCGCCTTTTCGGCGAATCCCCGGGGTTCTTTCGACCTTTATGTGATGGACGCCGGCGGCGGCAGCTTGGAGGCGATCACCGACACGCCGGAAGACGAATTGGACGTCGCCTGGCTGCCGGACGGGCGCGCCCTGGCGTACACCCGGGACGCGCGGCGGATGCCGGGCGGGGACGAGGCCACCTGGGCCGTCGACCTTGGCACCCGAAAAGCTGTCGAAGCCGTCCGGGGCTTCCGGCGCTCGAACGGCTTCCCCGACATCTCCCCAATCTCCCGCGGCATCGCGTTCACGGGGAAGCTCCTGCTCGGCGGCTGGGGGATATTCCTTTTCGACCCGGGGGCCGGAGCCGTCCGGGAGTTGGCCAAAGCGGGAGGCGCCTGCCGGCCGCGGTTTTCCCGGGACGGGCGGAAGATCGTCTACGTCTCCGGGGAGGCGGACGGCAAGGGCGACATTTGGGTCATGAATGCCGACGGCGGCGCCAAGGATAGGATCACGTCGCGAGGTGACACCTACGATTATTTTCCATCGTGGTCCCCGGACGGGACTCGGATCGTTTTCTGCTCGAACGCACGCGACAAGTACGCCGACCGGGGGGATTGGGGGCTGTATCTTATCGGCCTCGCCGACCGGCGCGCCGTCCGCCTGTTGGATACGCCCGGCCGCGACGTTTTTCCCGATTGGCGCTGAGGCCCCTGGGCTCCCGTTTAGGGGTCAGGCCGACATTTTCAGGGCATCCGCTTGAGAAGGAACTTGAGGAGGTATTCCCTCGGGACGCCCAGGATCTGGTCGCGCCACAGCCGATCGCACCGGGAGCAGGTCTCCAGGCCGGCGATGTCCCTCCGGAGGATCCGTTCCCGCAAGCGGACCAGCCGGTCACCGTTCCAGATCTGTTCGAGCGTTGACTCCCGGACGCTGCCCAGCTTATTGCCTCCGTGGAAATCCTGGGTGCAGGGGAGGACCGAGCCATCCCAGAAGATCACCAGCGCCTGCCACAGGAAGGTGCAGGGGGCATATTTTTTCCGGGCCTCTCGGGCCGGGATCTCGCCGGCCCAATTGTGCATTTCTTTGACCTCGACGCGGTCGAGCGGCAGGCCCCGAAAACGGTCCAGGAAAGCGCGCTTCCCGCCCGGGCCCGCGGACTTATCGGCGTCGGGGAAATTGATCAGCTCGAGGGTGGCGTAGGGGGTCTTCGACCCCAGCTCGCGCTTGATCTCCAGGAACCGGATCACGTTGGCCAGAGTCTTTTCGAAATCGGCGTTGACCCGGATGCTCTCATAGGTCTTCCGGTCGTAGCCGTCGAAGGAAAACGAGATCTGGTCGAGACCGGCGGCGATGAGCGCCCGGCAGCGGGTCTCGTCGAGGAGCGTGGCGTTGGTGTGGAATTTCGTGTGGAGCCCCGCCTCATGGGAATACTTGACCATCCGCGGAAACTCGGGGTGGAGGAGGCCCTCGCCCCGATGGATCAGGTTGACATCGAAGACGTACCGGCGGGCCTCATCGATGATCTTGCGGAAAAGGGGGAAATCCATGAACCCCTTCTCCTCCTTTTTCAGGTCCTTGTTGGGGCACATGACGCAGCGCAGATTGCAGACGCTCGTCGTCTCGACCCAGAGCCGGACGGGGAGGTAGGGCAGGCGCGTCTTCTTTCGGCTGTAGCCCAGGAAAACCTGGAGCAGCCGGCGATAATAATCTCTTCGGCTCATGTCCACTGTGTTATACCACCGGGATGCGATTCTGACAACGCCGCGGGTCAGCGGAGGATCTTGAACAGCTCGACGAAGCGGCCGGTGTCGATCTGCTCCGCGCGGACGGTTTCCTGGAGTGACACGGCAGCCAGCGCGCGCTTGACGGCCTCGGCCGGGAGCCCGAGCCTTTTCAGGTTATTGGCGAGCGTTTTGCGGCGCTCGGCGAACGATTCCCGGAGGAATCGTCGGAAGCCCGCGCGGTCCACGACGTCGAACAGAGGGCGTCTGCCTTTTTTCGAGGGAGACGAGCGCCGACAGGACCCGGGGTGGGGGGGAGAAGGCGCCGGGAGGCACGGTAAAACGAAGGCGGACCTCGAAATCGAGCTCGAAGAGGATCGACATGGAGGCGCGCTTCTTGGAGCCGGGCCCGGCCGCGACCCGCTCGGCCACCTCCTTCTGCAGGAGGAAGACGCCCCTCGTGACGGGGCCCTGCTCGTCGAGGAACTTGAACAGGAACGGCGTCGAGATGGAGTAAGGCAGATTGCCCACGACCTTGACCGCCCCCCCGGGGCCGGGTCCCGGCCGGACAAGGGCGCCGAGGTCCGTCTCGAGCACATCCTGCTCGAGGATGACGACGTTCGCCGGCTTATTCTCGAGGAGCCACGGGATGAGGCCGGGGTCTTTTTCGATGGCGATCAGCCGGCCGCACCCGCCGGCGAGGGGGAGAGTCAGGGCGCCCTTCCCGGGACCGACCTCGATGATCAGGTCGTCCGGCTGAGGGTCGATGACGGCGATGATCTTCCTGAGGATGTCGCCGCTGGCCAGGAAGTGCTGGCCGAGCTCCTTCCTTTTCGTCATCGGCCCAGCGCGACGCGCCTTTTCTTGAACGTGACGACCATGATGAGCGTTTCGAGGAGCGTGAGGGCGCTGAGCTTCGTCCGCCCCAGCTTCCTGTCGACGAAGACGATCGGAACCTCGACGATGGAGCAGCCCAGCCGGTGGGCCCGATAGAGGGTCTCGAGGACGATCGACGGCCCGACGGAGATGAGGTCCTCGAGGTCGACCCTCTCGAGCGTGCGGCGGCGGAAGCAGCGAAATCCCGATGAGACATCGCGGACCTTGAGCCCGTAATAACGCCTCACAAAAGCCCGCACGCAGAGGGTGACCAGCCGCCGGTGCCAGGCCCGGTCGGCGTCTTTGCCGCCGGGGACGAACCTCGAGCCCAGGACGAGGTCGGCCGTCCGGGCCGTCTCCAGGAGCGCGGCGATGTCCGAGGGCCGGTGGGACCCGTCGGCATCCATCTCGACGACGTAATCCGCCCCCAGCCGCAGCGCCTCCGAAAACCCGTCGATCCCGGCCGCCCCCCGCCCCCGCCGTTTCCGGCGGAGGAGGAGCCGGACGCGCGCGTCCCCGCCGGCCAGCCGCGCCGCCTCGGCGGCCGTGCCGTCGGGCGAATCGTCGTCGACCACGAGCACGGACACGTCCCCGTCGATGGGCTGCGCCAGGATCTCGCGGAGGAGAGGTCCGATGTTCTCCCGCTCGTCATATGTGGGGACCATGACGACGATCTTCGGCCTGGGTCCGGTCATCATCGGGTCAGATGAGCTTCCTCAATTCCTCGAAAACGCCTTCCGGGGTGATCGCTTTCAGGCAGCGGACGTCCGGGCAGGCCGGCCTGTAGCAGGGGGCGCAGTCGACCCCGGCAAACAGCTTCACTCCCCGTCCGTAGAGGTCGATCTCCTGGGGACAGGTCGGCCCGAAGAGGGCGACGACCTTTTTTTTCAGGGCGATAGCGAGATGCATGCCCAGGGAATCGGAGGAAACGACGGCGTCCATCCGGTCCAGAAAGCCGGCGAATTCGGGGAGGGTGTTGTCGGCGCCGGTGTCGTAGACCCGGGACCGCACGCGGCGCGCCACGGCCCGGTTGAACTCCCGCTCCCGCGGACCGCCCAGGAGAAAGACGCTCGCCCCGAGCCGCCGGGTCAGGAGCCTGGCCAGTCGGACGCAGCTTTCGAGCGGCCATTGCTTGGTCGCGAACTTGGCCCCGGCGCCCGTGTTGAGACCGATGGCGGTCCGGGTGCCGGGGATCCGGTGCCGCCTGAAAAACCGATCGGCTTTTCCGCCGGCGCCGTCGGGGAGGACAAAAGCATATTCGTCCCGGGCGTAGTCGAGCTCGGCCGCCTCGTGGATGATCTCCTGGTAAGTTTTCTTGTTGCGAAAGAACTTGAGGTCATCGTCGACGCCCAGCCGGAAGGCGTAGTCCGCGGCCGGGTTGAAAATCGTAAGGTTGCCGTAATCGTTCATCCCGAACCCGAGCTTCCGGTCGGCGTGGACGCCGGCCGCCAGCGCGGCCGGACCGGGTTCCTTGTCGAGCGAGATCAGGAGGTCGAATTCTTGCGCGAGAAGCGACAGGGAGCTTTCGAAGTCGAAGCTGTAGAGGCGATCGACCAGGGGGTTGCCTTCCAACAAGGGCAGGTTCTCCGCGTCGCTGACCCAGGCGACAAAGCTCTCCGGGCGCGCTCTCTTGAGCGCGGGCAGGAGGGCCGTCGTCCTCAGGACGTCGCCCTGGGCCCGGCACTTGATGATCAGGACCCGCTCGGGGATCGGCCGGTACTCGGCGCAGGGGTCGCAGCGGCGTCCGGACGGACAGGGCTTGTCCCCCCGGAAAAAGCGGCAATCAGGCTTGAGAGGCAATCTCGGATGCTCCCTTTCTCGTGGGCGGTTCGTCATCTATTTATGCCACAAGAAATGATATCTGGCAAGGACGGCTCCCGTAGTGAACCGCGGGGCGTTTTGTGATATAAGGGAACCTCGATGAACCCCGAGTTTCGCGGCAGCACCCAGAAAGAGCTCTTGGCGCCGGGGAAGTCCCTCTTTTCGAAATACAAATCGCTCTTCGTGGGCGAGGGCGGCGCCTGGAAGCTTCTCCGGTTCGAGCTCGTCAACCTGCTGTTTTCCTGGGTCCCCGGCGCGCTCGGCCTCTGGGCGCGGAAGATCTTCTATCCGCCGCTTTTCCGGAGCGTCGGCCGAGGGGTGGTTTTCGGCCGGAACATTACCTTCCGGCATCCGCATAAGATCTCGCTCGGCGCCGATTGCTTCGTCGACGACAACGTCGTCCTCGACGCCAAGGGCGAGGCCAACACGGGGCTCGCGCTCGGCAACAATGTCTACGTCGGCCGGAACGCCATCCTCAGCTGCAAAGAGGGCGATATCGCCGTCGGCGATCATAGCAACATCTCGGCCAACTGCAGCCTGCTTTCGGAAACTGAGATCCGGCTGGGAAAGTACTGCTTTCTGGCCGGCAACTGCTATCTCGTCGCCGGCGGCAATCACAGCTTCGACGACCTCGACACGCCGATCATGTTCCAGCCCTCTTTCTCCAAGGGGGGGATCCGGATCGCCGACGATGTCTGGCTCGCGGCGGGGGTGATCGTCCTCGACGGAGTGACGATCGGGCGCGGCTGCGTTATCGGCGCCGGCGCCGTGGTGACCGGGCCTCTTCCCGAATACACCGTGGCGGTGGGGAGCCCGGCGCGGAAGCTCAGGGACCGGCGTGAGCGGCGCGGCGACCGGCAGGTCTGATCCCCGGGCCCGACCACTTTCCAGCCTTTTCCCCGAACGATGGGATCACCCCGGCGTTTGCCGGCAGCCGGCGGCTTTGGATCAGAGCCAGCGGTTTTGCCTGTACCAATCGAGCGTCAGTCGGATGCCGCCGGCGAAATCGACCGACGGCGAAAAACCGAGCTCGCGCCTGGCTTTGGCGATCGACAGAGGCTTGGAGTGGAGGAAAAAGCTCAGCTTCGACCGGCTCAGGGGCGGCTCCTTGTGGAGCGGTCCGTAGGCCTTTTCCAGGAGATAGGCCGCCAGCCGAGCCGGGCCGGTCGGCAGGCGGAACCGGGGCGGCCGCCGCCCGGCGGCCGCGGCCACGGCCCGGATGATCTCGTCGGCCGTGAGGATCTCGGCGCCGGCGAGATGATAGACTTCACCCCGCCGGCCGCGCCTGGCCGCCAGCCGGACGCCCTCGACCAGGTCTCCGATATAAACGGGAGTCTGCCGCGCGGCCGCCTTGGTGGCCATGATGGGAGGGCCCGCCGCGACCAGCCGGATCAGCTTGAACGTCCGGCGGTCGCCCGGGCCGTAGGCCCACCCCGGGCGGACGATGACAACATCCATCGCCTGGGCGGCGAACCGCCGGGCGGCCTGCTCGCCCGCGTATTTCGCGTGGTCATAGGCGAGGATCGGGCTCGCCGGATAATCCTCATCGGCCACGTCGCCGTCTTTGACGGACCCGAAGATTCCCGCGCTGCTGAAGTGGACAACCCGGGACACGCCCGCCCGCCGGGCGCACTCCAGGACGGCCTCGGTGCCCGCGGCGTTGATCCTGAAGAACTCCTCCCGGCCGATGAGAGATGAGCCCAGGGCCGCGGCGAGATGGAAGACGACGTCTGCGTTTTTCATCCCGGACGCCAGGGCGCCGCGGTCGGCGATGTCCGCGGCGATGACCTCCACGCTCGCGGCCTGGCGGATCGGCGTGCGGTGGGCCAGGGCCGCTACCTGCCAGCCGTCGGTGAGCAGCGCGTCGATGAGGTGGCTGCCGATGAATCCCGACCCGCCGGTGAGGAAGGCCCGCATGTGTTCCCCCGGCCTCAACCCGCGAAATTCCGCCGGGCCAGGTCCAGGACCCTGCTCAGTTTTGCGAGGTAGGCTGGCTCGGTATAATCCGCATCCGCCCGTTTCTTGGCGGCCGCGGCCCGGGCTTTGGCTTCGCCGCCCGCCAGGGCGAACGAGATCCCCGCCGCGAACGCGTCCGGGTCGGGGTCGGCGAGGACGGCCTGGTCCGGGGCCAGGATCTGGGTGTGCGTGGTGAGGTTGGTGGCCACGAGGGGCGTTCCCGTTTTCAGGTAGGAGTAAATCTTGAGCGGGGTGTTTGTGCCCGAGGCGCGGGGCGAGACCAGGACGTCGGCCAGAGAAATGTAGAAAGGGACCCGGGACGGCGGGACCTTGTCCACGAAAACGACCCGGTCCTGGATGCCGAGCTCCGCGGCCAGCGACTTCATCTCGGCGAGAGACCGCCCCGTGCCACCGACGAGCAGGAAGACCGCGCCCTTACTGCATTTTTGGGCGGCCCGCAGAAGCAGGGGGATCCCCTGGTACGGCTCAAAGTTGCCCGTGTAGACGACGATCTTCTCGCCCCGCGGGGCGACCTCTCTTTTTTTCCGGGCGGCGTCGGCGGGCGAGTAGGGATCGGCTGGGAAATCGAGAAAGTTTTCGAGAAGCACGGCCTTCGAGCCGTAACCGGCCGCCTCCACCTGGTCGAGCAGGTCCCGGCAGATGACGATGACCGCGTCGGAGTTCTTGAGTATGGAGCGCTCGATGGATTGGAACAAGGTCACCAGGAACGCGGATCGGGTGAACTCGAAATTCCGGAGCTGCTGGGGCAGGCTGGAGTGCATATCATAGACGTGGGGCATCCTCCAGGCCCGGGCCAGCCGGATGCCGATAGCGGCCGCCTCCTCGTGGGAATAGATGAGATCGTATCTGCGCTGGGTGAGCTCTATGACGGCGGCGCCGAGGAGCAGCGAATCCAGGGGCAGCTTGGCCAGCGACGGCCCGATTTTCACTTTCCGGAAGCCGAACAGGTTCGGCAGGCGGACGATCCGCAGGCCGGGCAGTCCGGGATCGGCGCCGAGAGGGTAGGTGATGAGAGTGACTTCGTGGCCCAGCTTGCGCAGCGCGTAAACCCGGAAATAGGTGCTGATCGGGGTCCCCCGAGGCTGGAAGAACGGCTCGGGGGCGAGCATCAGGATCTTCATTGATCTTCGCTGGCGGCCCCTCCGTCGGCCCCGGCGTCGACGATTTCCCTGACGTAGTAGATCGCCTTGCCCGACGATTCGTGGTAGGCCCGGACCATGATCTCCGCCAGCAGGCCGAGGGTGATGAACTGAAAGCCGATGACGATGAGCAGCACCGCGAGCAGGAGCAAAGGACGGTTGGCGACGCTCAGCCTGAGTACGAGCCGCTGGTAAGACAGCCATAGCGCGACCAGGAACCCCAGCAGGGTGCTGCCCATGCCCACCAGCCCGAAGATCTGCAGCGGCCGGGTGGAATAGCTGAGCAGGAACTTGACCGTCAGGGTGTCGAGGATGACCCGGGTGAACTTCATGATATTGTACTTGGACTTGCCGTGCCGGCGGGCGCGGTGGTGGACCGGCACTTCGGCGATAGTCACGCCCATATTGCTGGCGATGGCCGGGATGAACCGGTGGAGCTCGCCGTAGAGCCGGATGTTCTTGACGACATCGCGCCGGAAGGCCTTGAGCGTGCAGCCGTAGTCGTGGAGCTTGACGCCGGTCACCCGCGAGATCAGCCAGTTGGCGACCGACGAAGGGATCCGGCGGGTCAGGAAGCGGTCCTTGCGGTTCTTCCGCCAGCCGCTGACGAGGTCATAGCCCTCTTCGATCTTGTCGATCAGGAGGGCGACGTCGCCGGGGTCGTTTTGGAGATCGGCATCCAGGCTGATGATGATCTCCCCGCTCGCGTAATCGAAGCCCGCGACCAAGGCCGCTGTCTGGCCGAAGTTTTTCCGGAGCCTGATGATCTTGGCCTGCGGGTCTTTTTTCTGGATGCCGAGGAGGGTGCTCCAGGAGGCGTCCGAGCTGCCGTCATCGATGAAGATGATCTCGTACGGCCTCCCCAGGCGGCCAGCGGCGGCGGCCAGTTCCCGGTGGAGTTCCTCCAGGTTCTCGGCCTCGTTATAGACAGGAATGACGAAGGAAACGCTGTCCCTTCCGGGTGTTTTCATCCGGGTCAATATAGCACAAAAGAAACCCGGCCGGCAACGCGCCCGCCTGCCGGCGGCGACAGAGTCCCGTCGGGGCAATTTCCTCTTCCGGCGGGCCGGCCAGCGGGCCTCCGCGCCAAGGCCTTGACTTTTGCCCTCTTTTCTTATAGTTTTACGCAGACTTTTTTTTGGGACGGCAGCGGTTCTGCCGGCCGGGCGTGGGGTTTAATGAGGCTTGATCGCCGTCAATTCCTGAAGTACGGGAGTTTCAGTCTGGCGGCCGCCGGCCTGTCCCCCCGCTCGCTCATGCCGTCGACCCCGGGAGCGGCGGCGCCTTCTGCGTCGACACTCCTCAATGCCCAGCTCCTGAATAGGGATTATCCGTTCCCCTACGACGACCGGTTTTTCGCCTGCGCCGAGAGGGTCTACAACGTCCGACCCGCCGGCGTCGGCGTCCCCGGCGCCCGGGCGAGCCTCAACCTCGTGCCCGTGCCCGGGAAGAAGCTCGATATCAAGGTCCTGACCGCCGACACCCTCGAGGGTCTCCCCGGCTCCAAGGACGTTTTCACGTTTTACGGCGTCGGAGACATCCTGGACGTGGAGCTGACCGCCGGCGACATCCCCCGCCTTTATTATCAGGTTCTCTACCGGGAGGGCAGCGGCGCCTGGCAGGCTCTGTTTCCGAAGAGCGTCAAGCTGCCGACGGTCAGCCTCGAGGAGGGAGGGGAGATCAAGGTCATCCTGTTCGGCGACGACCACACGTTCGATGACGGCGACTATATCGTCCCCGACAGCCTGAAGGCAGCCAAGCTGAGCGGCGATTATGTCAACGAGATCCTGCGCAATGTCCGTTTCAACCCGGAGAACCCCTCGCGGTCTGACGCCGATTCGCTCCGGAACGGGCTGTGCCTGGCCCAGTCCCTCCGCTATATCATGGCCCACGAGGACCCCGACCTGCTCATCAACCTCGGGGATACGAACGGCATCGGCGCCGGCTACAAGTGGCCGGGGCTCGGCTTGCCGACGGAGGGATTGACCGACAGGGAATATGATGACATTTCCCATGTCCTCTGGTTGAGGATGCGGAAGATGTACTCGGCGATCACGCCCCACATGCCGATGTTCCTCGCCCAGGGCAACCACGACGGCGAAGAGCAGTGGAACCCGCTGCAGTTCCGGGCGCGCGAGTGGCGGAGCCGGCTGTTCGCCATGCCCGATGACCGGACGTACCCGGAGGGAGGGCACCCGGACGGCCGGTACTTCGCTTTTTCCTGGGGGAGCGACCGGTCCTACCGCGGCGGCGCGCGGTTCATCATCCTCCACACGACCGGCTTCACGGGTGAGGCCTACCCCAAGACCCCGGAGGGCTGGACGCTCGGGGAAGCGCAGCGGCAATGGTTCGAGAAGACGGTCCGGCTGGGCGAGAAGCATTGGGTTTTTTCCTGCGCCCACCACGCCCTGGGAGGCTGGCCGTCCGGTTCCAACGAGCAGGACAAGAGCATGGCCTACGGCCGGGGGCCGCTGTTCACCCGCGAAGATTACCAGCCTTATGCCAACCCCGACCTGGTCGAACAGGTGAAGCTCACGGACCTCGGCAAGGAAAACGGGCTCCGGGCCTTCCTCTACGGGCACGACCATATCTTCTTCAGCAAGAAGATCGGGCAGTCCGCGCCGAACGCCGACATGCTGGCTGTCTGCTGCGGCTCCACCAAATACATGGGAGAGGCGGGCTGGTGGAAGGAGCCCTACTGGGCAAGAGACTACGGCTCTTACCTGGGGACTTCGCCGCGGTTCTGGGGGCCTCCGGGCATCACCCGGCTGACGATCCGCAAGGACCAGGCGGTCTTCGAGTACCTCCACACCGCCTTCACCTGGTATTCCAACCACCCCGCCGATTCCGCCATCGGCGCCATCCTCTCGACCCACACGCTGACCAACCCGCCGCCGAGGCTGCTTCTGGAAACGCGCGAGCTTGGTTTCCAGGCGGTCGAGGGCCGAAAAGCTCCTCCTCCCGGGGTCCTGCGCATCAAGAACTCGGGAGGCGGCCGCCTGCGCTATGAGTTGAAGACTGACGCACCCTGGCTCCGGGTTTTCCGGACGAGTGAGGAAAGCTGGGGCGAGTGGGACGAGGTCAAAGTGTACGCCCGCTCGAACAGGCTGTCCGCGGGCGACTACCTCGGCCGGATCACCGTGACGAGCGATGATTCCCCCACGCCGCCGGAAGAAGTGATCGTCCGCCTGACGGTCCGGCAGGCCGACTCATCAACCTCGGGCGGGTCCGACGGAGAACAGAACCGGACCCTCCGTCAGGACCGTTAGCCGGCGTCTTCCCGGTCGGGAACGCACGATTCTCGAGCTCTGAGGGGTCTATCGGTACGGGATCCGGCGGCCCGCTCGGATCGGGTTTCTGCGATCTCAGTGGAGGGCGCCGACGGCATCCACGCCGAACGTCAATCCCCAGCCCGCCTGCCTAACGGTCTGTCCCCTTGGTTGAGGGGTTGCGAATAGGCTCTGAACATGATCCGGATTCTCCGAGTCGAGTCCAGGGCGCCGAGGTCGAACTTGTCGGGGTTTTGCCCCGATCCCAGTGCCGATCTCCTGCCACTCTCCCCGCGGGAATCCAGGCCGAGGACTGACGTAGCGGAAATCTCCTCCTCCACATGGGTCATCGATAATTTCGAACTGGTTCCCTTCGCCTCCTCCTCTCTCGGGTACCATCTTGGTGGGGCGCTGGCATAAATGGCCAAGTCGTCTCCCGGCCCGTTGTTCACGTCAATATCGAGATCCATCACGCCGCCGCACGGATATTTCGGCGCAGCGCCCGTCCGGTGGTCCCAGGGCAAGTCGGGATTTTCTACCAGAAACCACTCCGGGTAGACCGATGCGGCGTAGCTCGGGGAATACTCCAGGTTTTGCCGCGGGGCTCCGGCTGGGCTTCGGCCTCGGCGGCCGCGCCTTCCTCAGGCTCGGGTTCAGCTTGATCCTGAGGCCGAGCCTTGGCTGCCTCCGGAGCGCCCACGACGGCCACCGGGGTCTTGGCTTTCGCCTTGAGATCGGCGTTCGTGACCACTATGACGCTCTTCCCTTTATTCTTTTCGCGGCGCTCCTGCTCCTTCTTGGAGGCGTCCGCCAGGCTCTGGGAGATCAACAGGGACGCCGTCAGGAGAGACAAAACCCCGAAAATCAACCTTTTTTTCATCTTTGGACCCTCTCAATTATTATAAACCGATTAAATCGGAAATCCAATGTTAAGGCCGCTTCGCCCGAATCAACCTATCATAGATTTTGTCGCGGTTCACTCCCCTCCGCCGGAACGGCGCTCTGACAAAGAATGAGGAACAGGCGAGGACTGGCGTCATGAAGAGGGCCGTATGAGAGCCGGAGCGGGCACGGTTCCCTGAGCGGAGCGAGGGAGCGAAGGCTCGAATCGAGCGAGATTTCGCGCGATTGGCGAAGCAAAGGCGCGGGGATCCCAAAGGGGAAAGCCCCTTTGGTCGGAGGACGAAGTCCGCGAAGGGGAGGCAATGAGCGGAGCGAGCGTTGGAAGGGGGAAAGCGAAGCTTTCTCCCTCCAAAAAGTCGTTGTGGGAAATCGTGGCGTGCCCTCGAGTGACCCGGTCTGAGCCTGGCTTCCATTTGACTCCCCGAGGGAGATTGGGCTAAAATTTACTCATTCCCGATGACCGACAAGAAGATCCTGATCGTTGATTATGACAACACGAGCCTGGCGGCGTTGGCCGCCATGCTCGAGCCCTATAAGTTTCAAGTCGTCAAGGCCTCCGACGGCCAGGCCGCCTACGAGAAATTCATCGAAGAAAAGCCCGACCTCGTCATCCTCGAGGCCATCCTGCCCAAGATCCACGGTTTCGACCTGACCAAGCGCATCTCGGAGGAGACGCACGGCCGGGTGCCCGTGATCATCGTAACCGGGCTTTACCGGGGACCCCAGTACCGGATGGAGGCCCTCTCGACCTTCGGCGCGGCCGATTATTTTGAAAAGCCGGTGGACAAGGAAAAGCTCCTCAGGTCCGTGATGAGCCTCCTCAACGAGGACGAGGAGATCGAAGAAGATCTTCCCGACCCCGACCAGGTCATCAAGGCGCTCTCCGAAAGGCTCAAGGCGCCCGGGCCCGAGGCCGTGAAAAAATAGGCGCCGATGACCAACCTCTGGACGCGCTGCAACAACTGCCAGAAGATCCTGTACAAGCAGGACATCCTGGACAATCAGTATGTCTGTCCCTCCTGCCGCTTTCACTTCCGGATCTCTTCCGGGCAGCGCCTGAGCATCCTGTTCGACGAGGGGAAGTACGAGAGTTTCGACGACAACATCCTACCCGTGGACGCCCTGAACTTCGAGGACAGCCGGAAATACTCCGACCGCCTCGAGGAGAACCGGCGGAAGACCCAGCTCAACGATGCCGTGATCAACGCCAAGGGAACGATCGGCGGGATCGAGGTCATCGTCTCGGCGATGGAGTTTTCGTTCATGGGCGGCAGCATGGGGTCGGTGGTGGGCGAAAAGATCACCCGGGCGATCGAGAGGGCGACGGCCGAAAGACTGCCGATGATCATCATCTCGTGCTCCGGCGGGGCCCGGATGCAGGAGGGCGCGCTCTCCTTGATGCAGATGGCCAAGACGACCGCCGCCCTGGCCCGCCTCGACGAGGCGCGGATCCCCTTCATCTCGGTCATGACCGACCCGACGGCCGGCGGGACAACGGCCAGCTACAGCATGCTCGGCGACTTCAACATCGCCGAACCCCACGCCTACGTGGGGTTCGCGGGACCCCGCGTCATCGAGCAGACGATCAGGGAGAAACTTCCCAAGGGCTTTCAGCGGGCCGAGTTTCTCCTGGAGCATGGATTGTTGGATGACGTTGTGGAACGCAAGGCGCTGCGCGCCTATCTCATCCGGGTCCTGAGACTGCTCCTCAACCGCCATCCGTGATATGAACCGCGGCCAGTGCCGGGACTACCTTCAGCGAACCCTCCAGTCCGGCGTCAAGTTCGGACTGGATAACGTCCGGACGGTTCTCACGGCCCTGGGCGAGCCCCAGCAGGCCTATCCATCGATCCTCGTCGCCGGAACAAACGGCAAGGGCTCCGTCTGCGCCATGCTGGCCGAGATCCTGACCGTCCATGGATTGCGGGTCGGTTTGTACACGTCTCCACATCTTGTCCGGGTGGAGGAGCGGGTCCGGGTCGCCGGCCGGCCTATCGGCGGCCGGGCCTTCTGCCGTCTGCTGACCGTCCTCAAGACGACGGTCGACGCGCTGGTCCGGGCAGGAAAGCTGGCCGCGCCGCCGACCTACTTCGAAACGCTGACCTGCCTGGCCTTTATCCATTTTCGGGAAGAGCGCGTGGATGCGGCCATCCTCGAAGTGGGCATGGGCGGCCGGCTGGATGCCACCAACGTCGTCACCCCCCTCGTTTCGGTGATCACCACCATCTCCCGGGACCACCAGGAGTATCTTGGAAACACCCTGGGCCAGGTCGCCGTGGAGAAGGCGGGCATCATCAAGCCTGGAATCCCCGTCGTCTGCGGGGTGGCCGGCCGGACCGCCCGCGACGTCATCAGGAGAAAGGCCCGCGAAGAGCGGGCTCCGTTCGTCGAGGTGTTCGAAGAACCCCGCGCCCTGGAGATTGAGAAGGCCCCCCGGGGCTACCGGTTCCGGTTCCGTCGGCAGGGGGAGGTCTTCGGCTATTCGCCCCGGCTGCCGGGAGAGCACCAGGGGAGAAATGCCGCCGTGGCCATCGTCGCGGCGCTCAGCCTGGAGGGGGGGTGGGGCCCTCTCCCGAAGAAGACGATCCTGCGGGGGATCGCCCGCGCCGATTGGCCGGGCCGGCTGGAGACTGTCGGCCGGCGGCCGCGCCTCGTCCTCGACGGTGCCCATAACGAAGAGGGAGCCCGGGCCGTTGCCGCCTACGCAAAGGCCTTCCTGCCCCGGCCGCTGACGCTGGTATTCGCGGCCATGAAGGACAAGGACATCCCGAAGCTCACGCGGATCCTGTTCCCCCTGGCGCAGTCCGTTATCCTCACCCGCCTGCCGATGCCCCGGGCCGCCACCCCCGACGAGGTCCTCCGGCTGGCCTCTCACCCGGGCCAGCCGGCTCTCGTCGAGCCCGACCCGGCGCAGGCGCTTCGCAAAGCGCGGCAGATCACCCCGCGAAGCGGTTCCATCCTCGTCACCGGCTCCCTGTTCCTCGTCGGTGAAGCGAAGAAGCGCATTGATTTTTGGGGGGAATAATGGTAAATTCAGGCCTGATTTTTTGACCGAGCCGACCGCTGATGCTGTCCCTTGATGCCAATTTCGTCGTTGTCTTCATCATCATTTGGATCCTGGTGTTCGTCCTGTCGAAGCTGTTCTTTAACCCAGTCAGGCGGGTCCGGGACCGGCGGGAGCTCGGCATAGCGGCCGACCGGCAGGCGCGCCAGCAGGCCATCGAGAGCTATGAAAGGAGCCTGGCCGACATAGAGGCCGGCATCAAAGAGGCCAAAACGGAGGCGGAATCCGCCAGGAGTCGCCTGGAACAGGAAGCCCTCGCGGAGAAGAACAAGCTCCTCGCCGAGGTTTCCGCGGAGTGCCGCCGACAAGTCGAACAGGCCCGGGCCGACCTGGAGCGAACGACCCGGGAACTCCAGAACGGACTGGCGCAAGACGCTTCCAGCCTGGCGGAGCGGATCGAGAAGAAGTTTCTGAACTGATGCGGCAAAAAAGAGAAGCCCTGTTCGTTCTCGCCCTGCTGCCCCTTTTTGTCTGTGCGTCGGCGGAGGAGGGGTCCGGTCCGTCAGTGCTCATGGATCTCCTCGGAAAAACCCTGAATTTCCTGCTCCTCTTCGGCGGGCTCGCCTTCGTGTTGGTGAAGCCTGTCCGGGCGTTCCTGGCAGCCCGAACGGAAAGTGTCAAGAAAACGCTGGCTGAGGCCTCGTCCTCGAGGGCGGGGGCGGAAAGGCAGCTGGAAGCGGTCCGGGTGCGGCTGGCGGGCCTCAGCGAAGAGGCTCGGGGCATCAAGGAAGCCGGGGAATCCCTGGGCCTGAAAGACAAGGCCAAGATCGCCGGCCTGGCCGCGCGCGAGGCCGAAAAGATCAAGGCGATGGCGCGCGACGAGATCGAGGCGCGGGCCCTGGCTTCCCGCCGCGAGCTGCGCCGGTATGCCGCGGAGCTGGCCGTATCACTGGCCCGGTCCCGGATCGAGCGCCGTCTCACGCCGGAGCTGCAGAGCCGGCTCATCGATGAATCGATCGACACCCTAGGCCGACAGCATGCAGAACCCGGTTCTCGTTAGGCGGTACGCCCGCGGGTTGGTCGGCGCCCTCCGGGAAGAGTCCGAGCTCGAGGCCGTTCATCGCGAGTTGTCCGCGGTCAGCCGCCTTGTCCGGACGAACCTCGAGCTGGCGGCGGTCCTGAAAAGTCCCTTCGTCCCCAAAAAGAAAAAAGACCGGATCATCAAGGATATCCTGGCGGCATCTCCCCCGGGGCCCAAGTCATCGCGCTTCCTGGGCCTGCTCCTCGAGCACAACCGGCTCGATGTCCTGGAGGACATCCTGCTGGCGGTGCCCGCGCTGTGGAGGGAGGGGCACGGCGTGCCGACCTTCGAGGTCAGCTCGGCCGTCCCTGTAACGCCGCAGCAGCAAGAGAGGCTCAAGACAGAGCTGGAGCGCTTGGAGGGCGGGCCGGTCTTCCTTGAATACCGGGTCGATCCCGGGCTGGTCGGCGGCCTGTCCCTCAGGAAAGGGAATATCATCTATGACGTCTCCGTCGAGGGCCGCCTGGCGAAACTGAAAGAAAAAATGATTGAAGGGTGATTGAATCCATGGACATCAAAGCCGACGAAATCAGCAAGATCATCCAGCACCAGATCGAGGGCTACGAAACCGAGGTCGACGTCCGCGAGGTCGGGATCGTGACTTCCGTGGGTGACGGCATCGCCCGCATCCACGGCCTCGACCGCGCCATGGCCAACGAGCTCCTCGAATTCCCCAGGAATGTCTCCGGCATCGCGCTGAACCTCGAGGAAGACAGCGTGGGCGCGGTGCTGCTCGGCGAGCCGCACTTGGTCAAGGAGGGCGACCTCGTCCGGCGGACTCATCGCATCATGCAGGTCCCGGCCGGCGAGTCCCTCATCGGCCGCGTCGTCGATCCGCTGGGCCAGCCGCTCGACGGCAAAGGCCCGATCCGGACTTCCGACTTCATGGTGGTGGAGCGCCTGGCCCCCGGCGTCGTCGACCGCCTGCCCGTGCGCGAGCCCCTGCAAACCGGGCTCAAGGCGATCGACGCCATGATCCCGATCGGCCGCGGCCAGCGCGAGCTCATCATCGGCGATCGCCAGACGGGCAAGACGGCCATCGCCATCGACACCATCATCAATCAGAAGGACGCCGACGTCGTCTGCATCTACGTGGCGATTGGCCAGAAGAACTCGACCGTCGCCTACAGCATCAAGACGCTGGAAGAGGCCGGCGCGATGGATTACACCATCGTCGTGGCCGCCTCGGCCAGCGACCCGTCGCCGCTGCAATATCTCGCGCCTTACAGCGGCTGCGCCATGGGCGAGTTCTTCCGCGACCGGGGCCGGCACGCCCTTCTCGTGTACGATGACCTCTCCAAGCACGCCGCCGCCTACCGCGAGATCTCGCTTCTGCTCCGGCGGCCGCCGGGACGCGAGGCCTACCCGGGCGATGTCTTCTACCTCCACTCCCGCCTTCTCGAGCGGGCGGCCAAGCTCAACGAAGAGAAAGGCGGCGGATCGCTGACGGCGCTGCCGATCATCGAGACGCAGGCCGGCGATGTCTCGGGCTATATCCCCACCAACGTCATCTCGATCACCGACGGGCAGATCTACCTCGAGCAGGAGCTGTTCAACGCCGGCATCCGGCCGGCCATCAACGTGGGGATCTCGGTCTCCCGGGTGGGCGGCCACGCCCAGATCAAGGCGATGAAACAGGTCGCCGGCAAGCTGCGCGGCGACCTCCAGCAATACCGCGAGCTCCAGACCTTTGCCCAGTTCGGGACCGAGCTCGACCGGATCTCCCAGGCCCAGCTCGACCGGGGCGCCCGGCTGACCGAGATCCTGAAGCAGGGACAGTACGACCCGCTCCCCGTGGAACGGCAGATCGTTATCATCTATGCGGGGACCCGGGGCTTCCTGGACGAATTCCCGGTGAGCCGGATCCGGGACTACGAGAACGGGCTCTACAAGTTCCTGGAGAAGGAGCAGCCGGACATCCTGGAGCAGATCGCCGAGCGGAAATCCATCGACGCCACGCTCGACGAGGCCGTGGCCTCGGCGCTGAGAGCTTACGGCCGGCAGTTCAAGAGCGAGGCCTGACGTGCCGGCCCTCATCGACCTGAGACGGCGGATCCGGAGCGTCCGGAACACGCAGCAGATCACTCAGGCGATGAAGACCGTCTCGACGGCCAAGTTCAAGAAGGCGCAGCGGACCGTCCTCGATGCCCGGCCGCTCTGGCATAACCTGCCCGGCCTGCTCGAACGGGTGGCCGCCTGGGCGGGGAGGCAGGTGTCGCCGCTCCTCGACGTCCGGGACGAAAAGAAGTTCCTGGCCGTAATCATCACCTCGGACAAGGGGCTCTGCGGCGCTTTCAACTCCAACCTCCTGTCCCGGGCAGAGGCCTTTCTTGAGGAAAAATCCCCGGCGGAGGCCGGCCTGATCCTGGTGGGCAAAAAGGCGGTCAACCACTTCCGGAAGAAAGCCTACCCCGTGCGCCGCGCCTACGGCGAGAAGACGGACAAGCTGTCCTTCGCCGAGCTCAAGGAGATCGCCCACCTGCTGAGGGGCGAATACGTCTTTGCCAGGACAGACAGCGTTTATGTCATCTACAACGAGTTCAAATCGATCCTGGCCCCGAGAGTGACCATCGCCCGCATCCTGCCGGTCCCGGCCCCGGACGAGGAGTCCGTCGCCGGCGAGCTCCCGCCGGACTGGGAGCCCGCCAGGGGCTCCGTCCTCCAGTCCCTGCTCGCGCTCTACCTGGAAACCCAGGTCTATCATGCCTTCTTCGAGTCGGCGGCGGCCGAACAGGCGGCCCGGATGATGGCCATGGAGAACGCGACCAAGAACGCCGAGGAACTCATCGGCGACCTCGTCCTCGGCCTGAACAAGATCCGTCAGGCCTCGATCACCAAGGAGCTGCTGGAGATCATGTCGGCCGTCGAGGCCATGGCCAAGTGACCAACCTGCGGAGATACCCATGACGAATGACCAAGCCAAAGTCAGAATCGGGCGCGTCGTCCAGGTCATCGGACCCGTTGTCGACGTCGAGTTCAAGGACATGGAGCTGCCGGGCATCTACAACGCCCTGCGGATCACGAGCGAGGGGCTGGAGACCGCCATGCCCGTCGATATCATCGTCGAGGTCGAGCAGCACATCGGCGAGGACAAGGTTCGCTGCATCTCGATGCACCCCACCGACGGCCTGGCCCGGGGCATGAAGGCCCAGGACCTCGAGGGGCCGATCCAGGTCCCGGTCGGCGTGGGGACGCTGGGCCGGGTGCTCAACGTCATCGGCGAGCCCGTCGACCACATGGGGCCGGTCCAGTTCGAAAAGAAATACCCGATCCACCGGGTGCCGCCGCCGCTCGAGGAACAGAGCACCAAGATGGAGATGTTCGAGACCGGGATCAAGGTCATCGACCTCATCCAGCCGTTCCTCAAGGGCGGTAAGATCGGGCTGTTCGGCGGGGCGGGCGTCGGCAAGACCGTCATCATCCAGGAGCTCATCCACAACGTCGCCGTCAAGCACGGCGGCTACTCGGTCTTCGCCGGGGTGGGCGAGCGCACCCGGGAGGGCAACGACCTCTGGCTGGAGATGAAGGGCTCGGGAGTCATCGGCAAGACTTCGCTCATCTACGGGCAGATGACCGAGCCGCCGGGCGCCCGGCTCCGGGTGGGTCTGACAGCACTGTCGGTCGCCGAGTACTTCCGGGACGAAATGAACCAGGACCTCCTCCTGTTCATCGACAATATCTTCCGTTTCACCCAGGCGGGTTCCGAGGTCTCGGCCTTGCTGGGCCGGATGCCCTCCGCGGTCGGCTACCAGCCCAACCTGGCCACCGAACTGGGCGAGCTCGAGGAAAGGATCACGTCGACGAAGAGAGGCTCCATCACCTCCGTCCAAGCCATCTACGTCCCGGCCGACGACTTCACCGACCCGGCGCCGGCGACCACCTTCTCCCACCTCGACGCCTCGACCAACCTCTCCCGGGCGCTGACCGATATCGGGATTTACCCCGCCGTCGACCCCCTCAACTCCTTTTCCCGGATCCTGGACCCGCGCGTCATCGGCGAGGAACACTACGCGGCGGCCCGCAGGGTCAAGGAGATCCTTCAGCGCTACAAAGACCTCCAGGACATCATCGCCATTCTCGGTATCGAGGAGCTCTCGGACGAGGACAAGCTCATCGTCGCCCGGGCGAGGAAGATCCAGCGCTTCCTGTCGCAGCCGTTCCACGTGGCCGAAGAGTTCACCGGACGGCCGGGAGCGTACGTCCCCATCGCCGATACGATCCGCGGTTTCAAGGAGATCTGCGACGGCCGGCACGATGACAAGCCGGAGCAGGCCTTCTACATGGTCGGGGGAATCGAGGAGGTGGCTCAGCGGGCCGAGGAGCTGCACGCCACATGAGCGGCAACGGCCCCGCGACGCTGGCGCTCAAGGTGGTGACGCCGCACCGCCTGCTCGTCGAGGCCGACGTCGCCGGCGTCAACCTGCCCGGGCTCGACGGGGAGCTGGGCATCCTGCCCGGACACCGGCCGCTGGTCGCGGCGCTCGGCCGCGGCGAGCTGACCTATCGACTGGAGGGCCGGGAAGAGGCCTGGAGCGTCCGCGGCGGGCACGCCGAGATCCGTCCCGGGAGCGTCCTGGTCTTCACCGATCTGGCCGGAGATGAGGAAGATCGCGCCTGAGCCGGGCGACGACGAGACCCTGGATTCGTTCTACCACGGCCGCGTCCGGCTGTTCCAGAAAAAAACCGGCTACCGGTTCTCCGTGGACGCACCGCTCCTGGCGGACTTCATCCGGCCGCGCCCGGGAGACACGCTGCTCGAGCTGGGCACCGGCAACGGCGTCATCTCGCTTCTCCTCAGCGTCAAGCCGTTCTCCCGGATCGTCGCCCTTGAGCTCCAGCCCGGACTCGCCGAGCTGGCGCGGCGGAACGTCGCCCTCAACCGGCTCGAGGCGAGGATCGCCGTCCTGGAGGCGGACCTCCGGACCTTCCCGCCCGCGGAAGAATTCGACATCGTCTTCTCCAACCCGCCTTATATCCGGAGGGAGGGCGGACACCTGAGCCGGTCGGGCGAGAAGGCCATCGCCAAGCATGAGATTCGCTGTGACATTTCTGATATAATGCAGGCCGCCGCCGGGGCCATGAAGCAGGACGGCCGGGCCGATTTCGTCTATCCCGCGGCGAGACGCGCGGATTTCGACGCGGCCCGCGAGAAACACGGGCTGAAGATCCGAAGGCTGCGGCTCGTGCACTCGCGGCCGGGGGCAGCGGCGAGGTGGATGCTCGTCGAATGCGACTTCTCCGCCCCGGAACCGTCCATCGCCCCGCCGCTCTTCGTCTACGGCCGCGACGGACGCTACACCCCGGAGATGGAACGAATTTTTCGAGGAGACAGCCGTGAGGCGCTTCCTGAATAATCTGAAGGAACTGTACAGATACCGGGTCCTTATCCAGAACCTCATCGTCCGCGAGCTCAAGGCGCGCTACCGCGGCACCGTGCTGGGTTTCCTCTGGTCGTTCTTCAACCCGCTCCTGCTGATGATCGTCTATACGGTCGTCTTCGGGCTGATCATCCGGCCTCGCGACCCGGCCTTCGAGTCCAAGCCGCTCGTCTACGCCCTCTACCTTTTCTGCGGCATCCTGCCCTGGCAGTGGTTCGCCTCGTCGACCATGGAAGCGGCGAACGTCCTGATGACCCACGGCAACCTGATCAAGAAGATCCTGTTCCCGGCCGAGGTCCTGCCGATCGTCGTCGTCAGCAGCAACTTCGTCCATTTCAGCTTCGGGCTCCCCATCCTCCTGCTGTTCATCCCGATCGTGGGCCGGCCCGTCACACCGTACGTCCTGCTTCTCCCGGTCGTCATCATCGTGCAGTACGTATTCACGCTGGGCTTCTGCCTGCTCATCTCGGCGCTCACCGTCCATTTCCGCGACATCAAGGACATCCTGGCTAACCTGCTGACCTTCTGGTTTTTCGCGACGCCCATCGTCTACGCGATGAGCTTCGGCTCGATCCAGGAATCCTCGCTCCTCCGGAGCTTCCTGAACATCAACCCGATGACCCATATCGTCCAGGGCTACCAGTTTTGCCTGTTCTACGGCGAGCTCTTCCACTGGAAACGGCTGGGGATCACCCTGCTCGCGGGGCTGGTGCTGTTTTTCCTGAGCTACCTCCTGTTCGACCGGCTGCGGGACTCCTTCCCGGAGGAGGTCTAGGTGTACGCCATCGACGTCGACCACGTCTCCCGCATCTACCAGAAATACTCTTCCCGTCACCGCTTCCAGACCTTCAAGAGCGCCCTGGTCAGGGGCGACCTGTTCAAGGCGCTCAAGCCGGATGAGCTGGTGTCGGCCATCGACGACGTCACCATCCGGATCGAGAAGGGCCAGACCTTCGGCGTCATCGGCGAGAATGGTTCGGGCAAGAGCACGCTGCTCAAGCTCGTGGCCGGCATCGCCAAGCCGAGCCGCGGCCGGGTCACCACGGCGGGCAAGGTGTCGGCCCTCATCGAGCTCGGCGCCGGGTTCCACCCGGAGATCACCGGGCGGGAGAACGTCTTCATCAACGGTATCATGCTCGGGCTGACGAAGAAGGAGATCACCGCCAAGTTCGACGAGATCGTGGCCTTTGCCGAGCTTGAGGACTTCATCGATGCGCCGGTCAAGACGTACTCGTCGGGAATGTACATGCGCCTGGGTTTTGCCATCGCCATCAACGTCAACCCGGACATCCTCCTGATCGACGAGGTGCTGGCGGTCGGGGATGCCTCCTTCGTACCCAAGTGCCTCGACCGGATCGACGACTTCCGCCGCCGCCAGAAGACCATCCTCTTTGTCAGCCATGACCTGTCGACGGTCGAGAAAATCTGCGACCGGGTGGCCTGGCTCAAGAACGGCCGGCTGCTGACCATCGGCGACCCCAAGCGGATCATCGACGCCTATCTCCAGGACGTTGCCGACAAGCAGGAGAAGGATTTCGAGCGTCACCGGGAGGAGGCGCCGTCGGTCCCGGCCGAAGAGGACCGGCGGGAGGGCCGCTGGGGCAAGCGCGAGGTCGAGATCACCCGGGTGACCTTGAGGAACCTCCAGGGGCAGGAGAAGCACGTCTTCTCCCCCGAAGACGGGCTGCAGATCGAGATGGAGGTCTCGGCCGCCGCGCCGGTCGACGATTTCGCCTTCGGTATCGGACTGTTCAACTCCCAGGGCATCTCCTGCTACGGGACGAATACGAACCTCGAGGATTACGAGCCCGTGTCGCTGAGCGGCGAGGGCAAGGTCGTCTTCCGGATCGAGCGGCTCGGCCTCGTCAACGGGACCTACTACCTCGACGTGGCGGTCCACAAGCGGGACGGCACCCCGTTCGATTATCACAGGAACCTGTATTCGTTCCTCGTATCGTCGACCCACCGGGACGTCGGCATCAGCCGGCCGCCGCACAGCTGGAGCTTTTCGCCCGGCATCGAGGTCAAACCGCCGGAGACGGGCCGATGAAGGCCCCCCGCAAGATCGCCACGGCCGGCGCGCTCGCCGGGATCAGGAACCGGCTGCGGAAGGCGGGGCGGACCGTTGTCTTCACGAACGGCTGCTTCGACCTGATCCACACCGGCCACATCCGGCTGTTCCGGGAGGCCGCCAAGCTCGGCGACGTCCTGATCGTGGCGCTGAACAGCGACGCCTCGATCCGGCGGCTCAAGGGCCCCTCCCGGCCGATCTTCCCGTTGCGGGAGAGGCTGGAGATCCTGGCTGCCGTCGAGGACATTGATTTCGTGACCTCGTTCTCCGAAGACACTCCCCGGAAGATCATCGCCGCGCTGCTCCCCGACGTGCTGGTCAAGGGAGGGGACTGGCAGCCCGACCAGGTCGTCGGGCGCGAGGAGGTCGAGGCGGCCGGCGGGCGGGTGGTCATCGTTCCCTACCTCGAGGGCCGGTCAACGTCGTCGATCATCCGGCAGTCGGCCGGCGCGGGCCGACATCCGGGTCCAAGAGCCCGGAATTAGCCGGCGCCGGCCGGTTCCGCGCGGAACGCCCCCAAAAGAAAAAGCCCGCCTCTCCGTCACGAAAGCCGCCGGAGAGGCGGGCCTTTTCAGCCGGTGAGCCTTTTTACATCCTGCTCAGGATGCGCGTGGGCAGCCGCTCTTGCAGTGCGAAACGCGGGGAACCATATATCTTGTCATCTCGGGCTCCTTTCTGCGGTCAATCCTTAGTAATTTTATAGTAATACTAGGACCAAGTCAACGCGATTCATATTCGCCATTCGCAAAATCTCGTTCGGCCCGCTCCGGCTTACATGCGGCCCTCTTCAAGACGCCGGTCTTCGCCCCGCCGTCTTTCCGGGTGATGCTACTAGGCGATGTTCAGCAGGGCCCTGTAAACGGCCGTCTCGACGAGCGCGGTCTTATAGCGGTTCTCGGCGAGCGGCTCGGCGTCCTTGAGCGCCTCGCGCACGGCGCTCCGTATCTGAGTGTCGCCCAGGCTCTTTCCCTTGAGCGCCGCTTCGACTTTTTCCAGGCGCCACGGAACGGGAGCGACGCCGCCCAGCACGATCCTGAGAGCGCTCGGGCTCCGGGCCGGCCCGGAGACCTTGACGGCGCAGGACACAAGCGCAAAGTCCCAGGCCCCCCTCTCTTCGAGCTTGAGATAGCCGGAGCGGTCTCCCTTGCCGGCCGGGGGCAGGCGGACCTCGCGCATGAGTTCACCGGGCACCAGCACATTCTCGCGCAGCACGTCCGCATCGGGGAGCGCGTAGAACTGGGCCAAAGGCAGGGCCCTCTCTCCCTTGGAAGAGGCGATCGTCACGACCGCGTCGAGGGCGGCCAGCATCGGCGCCAGGTCCGAGGGATAGACGATATAGCAAGGCGAGCCGCCGAAGATGGCGTGATACTTGTTCCGCCCCTCGAAGGCATAGCACGTCTCGCCGCCCTTCTTGAAGCAGACGATCCCGGCGTTCCGAAAATACCAGCACCGGGGCCTCTGGCAGAGATTGCCGCCGACGGTCCCGACATTGCGGAGCTGCGGCGAGGCGATCAGCGAGGCGGCCTGCCGCAAGCCGGGATAATCTTGCTGGACGGTGGGGTCGGCGGCCAGCTCGGCGATTGTCGTCATCGCCCCGATCTTCAGCCCGTCCTTTTCCTGCCTGATATACGACAGCCCGGGGATGGCCGCCAGATCGATAACGATGTCAGCGTCGATGATCCCCTCCTTGATCTGACCCAAGAGGTCGGTGCCGCCCGACATCGGATACGTCCTTCCGCCCCCGGCCGCCAGCAGCGCCGCCGCCTGTTCGAGAGTCTTGGGTTCCGCCCATCGGAAGCTCTTCATCGGCCGGCCTCCTTCTTCGCCAGGGCCTTGAGCACCCTGTCCGGCGTCATCGGGATCTCCGCGGGATGGACGCCGATCGCGTTAAAGACGGCATTGGCAATGGCCGCCGAGCTCGGGATGCGGGGAGGCTCACCCAGCCCCTTGTCCCCCAAGTTGTTGATCCGCGGGTCCGGGATGTCGACGAACAGGAAGTCCATCTCGGGCATGTCCATGGAAGTCGCGATCTTGTAGGCCTCGAGGTTGGCGTTGAGCATCTTGCCCGTGTGTTCGTCCGTGACCCGCTCCTCGAAGAGGCCCGCCGACAGCCCCTGGGTGACGCCGCCAGCGACCTGGCTCTCGGCGGTCAGCCGGTTGAGCACTCGGCCGATCTCGTGCGCCGCCGCCACCCGGAGCACTTTGATCTGGCCGGTCTGGGTGTCGACCTCGACCTCGGCGAACTGGGCGCCGAAGCTGTTGTAGGCGAACCCCGCCGGCAGGTCGCCGCGCAGACCCTGGAATACGGCTTCCCGGCGCTGGTCGCGCAGGCAGTCGGCCAGCGTAATGGATTTTTCGGGCGCGGACTTGTCGAAGAGCTTTTTGCCGGCCAGGACGAGCCCGGCCGCGGGGACCCCGAGCTTCTTCGCGGCGATCTCCTTCAGCCAGTCCGCCGCCTTGAGCGCCGCATCCCGGATCGCGGGGGCGACGGATGGCGCGGTCTGGCTCCCTCCGGAGTTGGGGGCCCAGGGATAGGTCGTGTCTCCGAGCTTCACGGTGATGTCGCTCGGCTCGAGGCCGAGCGTATCCGCGGTGACCATGGCCATGAAGGTCCGCGTCCCGCCGCCGATGTCTTGTGTCCCGCAGATGGCCTCGACGCTTCCGTCGGGGTGGACCTTGACTTGGGCGATAGTGCCGGGCGTGCCCGCGCCCGCCCAGATCTGCGTGGCCACGCCCAGCCCGCGCC
The DNA here is from genome assembly GCA_963764885.1 of Candidatus Aminicenantota bacterium. Classification (GTDB taxonomy): domain Bacteria; phylum Acidobacteriota; class Aminicenantia; order Aminicenantales; family UBA8522; genus CAVSCD01. The sequence goes on along the minus strand of CAVXUH010000007.1, from coordinate 276,005 downwards.
TTTTGGTGCCGGGCGCCGACCCGGGCTTGGCGTTCCTCTTCGCCCAGCCGATCTTCTCGGCGCCCAGGGCGTAGCATTTTTCCAGGCCTTTCGATGAGTAGGGGATGCCCGTTTGCCCCTGGTTCGAGGTCGTATAGTTTTTCCGGCGCAGCTCGAGGGGGTCGATCCCGAGCTCGGCGGCCAGCTCCTCCATGAACCCCTCCAGAGCGAATGTCCCCTGGACGTGGCCCGGGGCCCTCGTCGGACGGGAGCCGCCCGCATTGATAAAGACGGTCTGCTCTTCGACCTTGACGTTAGGGCACTTGTAGATATCTATCAGCGGCGTGGAGCTTCGGTCCCCCCGGCCGACGCCGCCGCTCGTGATGTTCTTCATATGCAGGGCCGTCAGCGTGCCGTCCTTCTTGGCCCCTCCCTTGATGGTGATGATCGTCGAGGGCCGGTTTCCGACGCAGAGCGAGTTCTCTCTCCTGGACAGCACGACCTTGACGGGCCGGCCGGTCTGTTGGGAGAGCCGCGCGGCCGCCGCGGTGTGTTCGTTCGCCCCGAGCTTGCTGCCGAAGCCGCCCCCCATGTACTGGCAGATCACGCGCAGCTTGCCGGCCGGGATGTTCAGCATCTGGGCGAGCTGGTCGTGCGTGTTGTGCACAGCCTGCGTGGAGTCCCAGACGGTCAGCTCGCCGTCCTTCCACCAGGCGACACTGGCATGAGTCTCGAGCGGCTGATGGATCTCGAACGACGTGCGGTAGGTGCGCTCGAGCGTCAGGTCGGCCGCCGCGAACCCCTGCTCGACGTCGCCCCGGCTGTATTCACTGAATTTCTGGATGTTCGGCGTATCGTGGACTCGGGGCGCGCCCTCGGCCAGGCCGGCTTCCGCCGAGATGACGTGGGGGAGGGTTTTGTATTCAACCTTGATGAGCGCGACGGCCTTTTCCGCCGTGGCTTCATCCACCGCGGCGACCGCGGCGACCTGTTCCCCCTCGTAACGGACCCGGCCCTCCTTCAGCTTGAGGACGCCGCTGACTCCGGGCAGGCTTTCGGCCGCGGTCGTGTCCAAGCTGACGATCTCGGCGGAGGCGTGAGGCGAGCGGAGGATCCTGGCGTGGAGCATCCCCTCAAAGGAGAGGTCATGAATGAACTTGGCCCGTCCCGTGACGATGAGCCGCGCCGTTGATGCGCGGGACGCTCCGGCCGACCCACTGGAATTCGGCCGGCGGCGCCGGTGCCGGCTCTTTCCCCTGCGGCTCCGGGCCCTCGGCGGCCTCGAGGTACTCCAGGTTTCCATCTTCGATGATGTCGTCCGTTTTCATCTCAGGCCTTCCTCATTTTTCGCGCAGCCTCGTCGACCGACTCGTAGATCTTGACGTAGTTCCCGCAGCGGCAGAGGTTGCCGGAGAGCCCGGACTTGATCTCGGCGCGCGTGGGCGCGGGATTCCGGCTGAGCAGGGCCGCCGAGGCCATGATGAACCCCGGCGAGCAGTAGCCGCACTGGAAGCCGTCTTTGTCGATGAAGGCTCGCTGGATGGGATGAAGAGACTCGCCGTCGGCCAGCCCCTCGATCGTCGCCACCGACTTGCCGTCGGCCCGGACTGCAAGGTACGCGCACGAGTAGACGGGCCGGCCGTCGAGGAGGACCGTGCAGCCGCCGCACTCACCCCGGTCGCAGCCCTTCTTGGCGCCGGTGAGCCTCAGGCGCAGCCGGAGCACATCGAGAAGCGTTTCCCTGGGCTCGACTTCGAGGGCAACCCGCCGCCCGTTAAGGGTGAACGCGATCGCCTTCTTCGCCATCGCTTCGGCGCCGTCCGCCTGGGGAGGGGAGGACTCAAGGCGTCCGGCAAGCATACGGGCGGTCAGCGCGGCGCCGGCGGCCCCACCGCCCATCCCCTTAAGGAAAGCCCTTCGGGTGAAGGGCCTGGCTTTTTTCTTTGGGGTCTTTTCCATGAACGTGCTCCTCTGGAAAAGGCCGGCTCAGCCGATGAACCGGATGACCGTGATCAGAAGGAGCGCCAGGACCACCGCCGCCGGCGAGGCGAGCCGGCGGGCCGTTGACAACGGACCGAGCGCGGCTGCCCTCTCGGCAGCCTGGCCCAGCCTGGCGCCGGCCCACAAGCCGAGCGGCACGGTCGCTGCGGAAAGCACGACCGCGATCGGCAGATAGTGGATCGCCAGCGGGGTTTGAGTCCCCGGAAAAACGCAGGCGGGATTTCCCGTCGCGAACTTCACGAGCGGGAAGAGGTTGACCGCCGCCAGTCCGGCGAGCGCCCCCCCGGCCGCCCGGCCAGCCGGCTTGGTCGACAACGACCCCTGGACAAGGGCGAAGACGGCCAGGAAGGCGAGCCCTTCGGTCCAGAAGGCGAAGATGGGGTTGGCCACCGCGCCGCCTCCCGGGGGAAGGGAGAGAAGCAGCGCGTCGAACAGCTTGATCAAGGAGACCAGCGCCACCGCCAGCGCAACTCCGGCCGCGCTCTGGCTGACCACCCAGGCGGCGGCTGCGAAGAACAGAGCGACACCGGTCATGATGGAACCCGAGGCCAGCGACGCGCATTTTTGAAGTCCGAATCCGAGGGCGGCTTCCGAGAGGCCCCAGACCGCTCCCAGGATGACGACTTGAGGAACCCATTTTGGAAAAGGTTTTGAGGACATGCTCCCCTCCTCGAAGAGTACGACGGTTTTTGAACAGGCTTCGCTTTTTAATTATAATGAGGCCCGGATGGTTTGACAACACAATCGGCCGGCCGGCGGGGATGGGTCGTCCCGGACCCCGCGGCACCGGGAAAAAAATGAAGGACAGCGGTTCCGGGCGGGCCATCGAGGTTCGCTATTATTCCGGTTACCGCTCGGGGGAGACGCCCCGGGCGCTGATCGCGGCCGGCCGGGAGTATCGTGTGGAAAGGGTCCTGTCGAGAGAGCGCACCCTCGACGCGGAAACCGGGAGATCGTTTGATATCTTTCGAATTCAGGTCGCGGGGAAAAAGGTCGTCGTCAGGAAAGCGGAATCGGGCCGGTCCGAAATTCTCCCTGGGAGCGACCTCTCCTTTCTGGAGCCGGCCGGCTGACAGGACGGCCGGGCGGAGCCAGGCGGGTTCCGCGCTGTCGTGTAATAAGTAGCTATCGTCAATGAGCCTTGATTTTCTGGAGAAAACAGAGAGCTTCCGCGAGCTCCTCGAGGCCATCCGGCTTGGGCAGCGGGGGCTGGATGTCAGCGGCCTGGCCGAGCCGGCCATACCGTACTTTCTCGCCGTCCTGAGCCGCGGCCTGAAGCGGCCCGTTGTCTACGTCCAGCCTCACTCCCGGCCGCTCGCCCGCCTCGAAGAGCACTGCCGCTTTTTCCTGACCCAGTTTTCCGAGGCGCCCGACGCCCTCAGCCTGCCCGCCCTATCGGACAATCCCTATCAGGAGATCTTCCCGTCTCTCGAAGCCGTCTCGGCCAGGATGACGATCCTCTCGCGGATCCGGCAGCGGCCGCCGGCGCTCATCCTGACGAACCTCCCCGGGCTGCTGAAGCCCGTCCCCGCGCCGGCCGACCTCGACCTTCTCTTCCTCGAGCTCGCGCCCGGGCAGAAGTTCGAGAGGGACCGCCTGCTGCAGACCCTCGCGGAATTCGGCTACGGCAGGGAAGACCTGATCGCATCGACCGGGGAGTTCGCCTGGCGCGGCGGCATCGTCGACGTCTTTTCGCCCTGGAATGCCTCCCCCTTCCGGGTGGAGTTCAGCGGCGACGAAGTCGTTTCGACCCGCGAATTCGACCCTTCCACCCAGCGCTCGCTGTCGCGGCAGTCCCGGGTCCGGATTCCATCTCTGCGAGAGTTCCCGGCCGCGCCCGCGTTCCTCGAGGAGTGGGGCCGGCTCGCCCTCGAGAGGGGGAAACAGGCCGCGGCGGACGTCCGGAAAAAGATCGAGTCTCTGGAGAGCGGCGAGGTTTTCCCGACCTTTTTCTATTGGTCGCTGGCCGTTCAGGGCCATTTCGTCCCGCTCATTTCCTACCTTCGTGATGCCCTGTTCGTGCTGTCCGGCGCCGAGGAAGTCGAAGCCGAGTGGCAGGATGCCATGGATGGCTGGCGGAAACAGGCGGACGTTCTGACGGAGGGAAAGATATTTTGCCTTCCGCCCGAGGAGGTCTATCCTGATGACGCCTGGCGGGAAACGTCCGAAAAGGCCGTCCGCCTGGGGACTTTTCAACCCGTCGAGACGGGCCGGGGGTTTCACTTCCCGTTCCAGCCGGTCTCCCGGTTCGACAATAAGATCCCCTTCTTTATCCAGTACATAAAGAGGCTGCTGCGCACCCGGGACAGGACCTACATCTTCCTCTCGAACGCCACGGTCAGGCAGAAGGTGGCGGCGCTTCTCGCCCAGAACAAGGTTCCCGCCAAAGAGGAGATCAGCCCGTTCGCCTCTCCGCGCTCGGGCGAGGTCCTGCTCCTCCTGGGCGGGCTGGAGCAGGGCTTCAGCTACGCGCCCGAGAAGGTCGTTTACTTCTCCGAGCGCGATATCTTCACCGAAGAAAAAGTCCTGGTCAGCCGTCCCTCCCGGAGGCCCTTTGTTTCCCATTTCCAGGACCTCCAGTCGAATGACTATGTCGTCCACGCCGACTACGGCATCGGCATCTTTCGCGGCCTGGTCAAGCTCCCGGTCGACGGCGTCAACCGCGAGTTCATCGAGATCGCCTTTCGCGACGACGACAGGCTCTACGTGCCCGTCGAAGACCTGAGCCTCGTCCAGAAGTATTCCCAGGCCGGGGCCGTGGTCCCGGTTCTCGACAAGCTCGGGACGTTGGGCTGGCAGAAGACCAAGGAGCGGACCAAGAAAGCGATCGAGAAGATGGCCAAGGAGCTCCTCGATCTCTATGCCCAGCGGAAGGCCCTGAAAGGGTTCGCCTTCAGCGCCTCGAGCGTCTGGGAATCCGAGTTCGAGAAGACTTTCGAGTACGAGGAGACGGAGGATCAGCTCAGGGCCATCCAGGAAGTCCAGAGAGACATGGAATCCGAGTCTCCCATGGACCGGCTGGTCTGCGGAGATGTCGGCTACGGCAAGACCGAGGTGGCCATCCGGGCCGCCTTCAAGGCCGCCATGGACGGCAAGCAGGTGGCGGTCCTCTGCCCGACCACCGTCCTGGCCAGCCAGCACCTCAAGACTTTTCGTAACCGCCTGGTCCTTTTCCCGGTGAAGGCCGAGGGCCTGACCCGACTCCAGTCCCGGAGCCAGCAGACCAAGATCCTGGAGGACCTCAAGCGCGGCCTGGTCGACATCGTCATCGGCACTCACCGCCTTCTCTCCAAGGACGTGGAGTTTCACGACCTCGGCCTGCTGATCGTCGACGAGGAGCAGCGGTTCGGCGTTCACCATAAGGAGAAAATCAAGCAGCTGAGGGCGAACATCGACGTCCTGACGCTGACGGCCACGCCGATACCCCGGACGCTCAACTTGTCGCTGTCCGGACTCCGGGATATCAGCCTGATCGAGACGCCGCCTAAGGACCGCCTCGCGGTTCACACGGTGGTTGCGCCGTTCGACCCCAAGCTGATCGGGTCGACCATCCGGCAGGAGCTCAGCCGGGACGGGCAGGTCTACTACATCCACAACACGATCGAGGACATCGACGATGTTTCCCGGCTGCTGGAAAAGCTCGTCCCCCAGGCGAAGATCATCGCCATCCACGGGCGCATGCCGGGCGCGGTCATCGAAAAAAAGATGCTCGAATTTACCGGCGGCGGCGGCAACGTCCTGATCTCGACCACGATCATCGAGAACGGGATCGATATCCCCCTGGTCAACACCCTGCTCGTGGACAGGGCCGACCATTTCGGACTGTCGCAGCTCTACCAGCTGCGTGGTCGCGTCGGCCGGTCCTCGCGTCAGGCCTACGCCTACTTTCTCGTGCCGCCGTTTTCGGAGCTGACCACCCAGGCCAAGGAGCGTCTCAAGGCCCTCAAGGAGTTCAGCGAGCTGGGCTCGGGATTCCGGCTGGCCGCCCGCGACCTGGAGATCCGCGGGGCCGGAAACCTGCTCGGCTCGGAGCAGAGCGGCAACCTGGACGCGGTCGGGTTCGATTATTTCATGGAGCTCCTCGACGAGGCCGTGCGCGAGCTCAAGGGCGAGAAGATCGAGGAGACGAAGACCGAGATCAACCTCAGGACGGATATCCGGATCCCGGAGGAGTACCTCCCGCAGATCAACCTGAGGCTGAACCTCTACAAGCGGGTCTCGGCCGCGGAAAGCCTGGAGGAGCTGGCCAGGATCCGGATCGAGGTCCGGGACCGGTTCGGGCCGCTGCCAGCGGGTGTCGAGCGGCTCCTGGACTACGGCGCGGTCCGCTGCCTCGCCCGCAGCCTGCAAATCCAGGCCATCGACCGGGTGGGGAACCGGCTGGTGCTGAAATTCCTGCCCTCCAGCCTGGCCGATCTGGGCCGGATCACCTCGGTCCTGAAGCGCCATTCGGGCTCGCTGACACCCCAGGGGATCATGAGCCTGTCCCTCCGGCGCGACTCTGACCGGGAGGTCATGAATGAAACGCTGGCCGCCTTGAAGGAGTTATCGGATTATAATATAATGAGTTGAAATTCCAAGAGATAATGACTATGCAGGCCTTCCGGGACGGCGGCTTTCGGCGGTTGGTTCTCGTGGCGGCGCTCGCGGTTTTGGCGGGCGGGGGGCTGGCCTGCGGCTCCAGAAAATCGCCGGCGGGCCCGGCCTCGTCGACGGGCTCGGCGTCTGACCCGGGGAGTGTTGTCTTGCAGGTCTCTGGCTCGACTTACCGGGCCGCGGATTTCGCCAGGTACGCGGCCGCTTCGGTCGGCGGCAGCTGGCAGAAGCTGGGGGCGGCCACCCTCAGCCAGTTTTTCGACAAGTTCGTGGACGACAAGCTCCTTCTCCAGGCTGCGCTCGACGAGGGCATATCCTTGACTCCCGAAGAGAAGCTGGATTGGGTCCAGAAGCTCAAGGAGGAGGGCTGGACGCCCGAGGAGGAGAACGCCGCCGTGACTTCCGATTCCGGTCCTTTGGCCGAGCGGATGAAGGTGGAAAAATACGTTTCCGGACTCGTCAAAGACCTGAGCATCAGCGACGATGAGGTCAACGCCTATTACGAGAGTCATAAGGACCAGTTTTTCCTGCCGGAAAGGGTGAAGGTCAGCCAGATCCTGCTCCCGACCGAGGCGGCGGCCGTCGAGATCTGGGAACGGCTGAGGGGCGCCTCGGAGGACGATTTCCGGTCCGTGGCCAAAGCCGAGTCCATCGGTCCGGAAGCCGCCGAGGGCGGAGCGATGGGCGTGTTCCAAAAAGGACAGCTGCCGCCGGACATGGAGGCTTCAGTCTTTTCTCTCCAGCCGGGGGACATCAGCCCGGTCGTGGAATCGTCCTATGGCTTCCACATCTTCCGGCTGGACGAAAAGCATAGCGCCGAACAGACTTCCCTTGAAGACGCCTCGGGTTCGATCCGGACCACCCTCCTCGACCAGAAGGTTAGGGAGGTCGTGGCCCGGCGTCTCCTGGACCTGAGGGAAAGCCTGGAGTGGACGGCGTTTCCCGAAGGACTGCCGTTCGTTTATCAAAAGGTGGAAAGATGAACAAGAGAATTGCCGTTATGATATTGATCCTGGCGCTGGCCGGCGGACCGGGATTCGCCGCCGCCCAGGTCGTCGAGGAGATCGTCGCCGTCGTCAACGACGATATCATCACGCTGTCCCAATTCCGGCAGTACCATGATTCCGTGTACAACATGCTGCGCCAGCAATTCCAGGGGGAGGAGTTCGAAAAACAGTACGAAAAGACGAAAGGCGAGCTCCTGAACACGATGGTCACGGACCTCCTGCTGCTCCAGTCCGCCAAGGCCAAGGAATTCAACGTCAACGAGCAGGTGAAGGGCGCGATCGCCAACATCAAAAAAGAGAACAACATCGATTCGGACGAGCAGCTCCGGGCGGAGCTTCAGAGACAAGGTATGGACTACGACCAGTTCGTTAAACAGATCGAGGATAACCTGATGCGGCAGGCCGTGATCCTGAACGAGGTGGACCGCTCGATCGTCATCGACGAGGCTGAAGTCGTCCGGTACTACCGGGAGCATCCGCAGGAATTCGTCGAGCCCGAGGCCTTCAAGCTGAGGGGGATCTACCTCGCTTCAGAGGGTACGGGCCGGGAGGATCTCGAGGCCCGGCGGCAGGCGATCCTGGACAGGGCCAAGGCCGGCGGCGATTTCGCGGCCCTGGCCGGCGAGCTGAGCGACAGCCCGCTCAAAGAGAACCAGGGAGACTTGGGCTTGATCGAGAAAGGGCACCTCGACAAGACGTTGGCGCAGGCGGTGGAGAAGCTCAAGCCGGGCGAAATCTCCTCGTGGGTCCAGGCCAAGAACGGCTGGTACCTGTTGAAGCTCGAGGAGAAGCGGGAGAGCCGTCCCAAGGCGTTCGAAGAAGTCAAAAAGGACGTCGAGCAGAAGCTCTTCCTGGAGCAGCGCGGCAAGAAGCTCGATGATTACTTGAAGCAGATCAAAAACAAGAGCTACGTCAAGATCCTCGTCCCGAACCCGATCAATCCCTAGTATCCCGTCTCGTGAGTTCCTTTCCAGAGTCTTGTGTATAGACGGGACACTTCCAGGGGGGAGTCAAGCTCCCCCCTCGGCGTTTCGTTTCACTCCACTGACCCCCTGAGGGGAACGACGCCGTCCCCCTCAAAACTCCCCCGCGGTGGTGCGTCTTCGTCGCACTTTGAGAATGCCAAGTTATTTACGAGACGCACCACTAGCGGGTCGGGAGGAAGACGGCGGCCGACAGGGCCGTCGTCCAGAGACCTTTCTTCCCCTTCGTCGTCTGGGTGATGCTGCGCGTCCTGACCAGGAGCTCGTCGGAGATCCTGAAAACCTTCTTGTCCTGGCCATTCCAGATCTGTCCGGTGTCGAAATCGCGGCCGAGGGTGGTGGCCAGCATCTCGGTGGCGAGCTGTTCCGCGTACAGGCCGGCTTCCTTCTCGTTCTGACCGAAGCTGTGGTGCTCCGAGAGATAGCCGTAGTGGACGGGACGGCTGGGTATGGCGAGGCCGACCGAGGCGGAGATCAGCCGGTGCGCCTCGTTAGTGGAATTTTCACTCATCACCAGGAAGACGATCTGGCCCGGACGCAGCGTTTTCAGGCCTTCCTCACGGGAAACCAGCTTGCAGCCCGGCGGGAAGATGCTCGATACCTTGACCAGGTTGAACGGGGCGATGCCGGCGTCACGCAGAGCCTGCTCCAGGCTGGCCAGCTTTTCCTTGTGCTGGCCGCGGCCCTTGGTCAGGAAAAGCCGCGAGGGTATGATCGCGCTCACTTGTTCTCCTGTTTCGGCGCGGTGCCGACGGGTTCCGGTTCCTTGAAATCGATCGTCCGGGAGATCTCATACTCCCCGAGGGGAACATGAATCGAGCCCTTGGACTGGACGAAGAGCTTGCAGACGACGGTCCGCCACCTGAAATTATCTTTGAAGGAGGCGAGGCTCTTCCCCTCGACGCCGAAATTGCTCGTGAGGGTGATCACCGGGCTCATCTCGCCGGGGGCCACCGGCGTCTTGCGGATGGCCGCCAGGAAGTTGTCGCCGAGGTTCTCCTGGTCGTCCCTGAACTTGAAGATGGCGTTGAAGTTGATGTAATTGAGCGGCTTGGCCGACGCGTTCTTGAGCCTGAAGGAGATGGACGGCACGATGGTCAGCTTCGGCGGCCAGGGCTGATAGGTCTTGGCCACCCACTTGGTCTGGACATCGACGATTTCGATGGAGGCCTTGAGCTCTTCCGGGGACATGGATTTCACGCAGGCGGGGATAAGGGAAAGGACCAGAACCGAGATCACGAGGCCCGCGGCGAGCGCGTATTTTCTCATCTGTTCCTCCTTCTCAAAAGCTAAATATAAGGGATGGCCCTGATTTATGCAAATGGCGGGCCCGACCGTCCGGGCGACTTCATCATCCCTTATAGCGTGGTGGACGGATATTATTCCGGCCGGGCCACCCGCGGCGGTCAGTCCGGGATGACCCGGGAGGCCGGGACGAGCTGGACCCCGTACTTGCTCATCAGGGACAGACCCTCTCGGAGCGCCTGGATGGTTTCGGGGAAGGGATGGCCGATGGCGAGGGCCCGCCCCTTTTTTTTGGCCAATTCGAACAGTTCGACGAGCTTTCGCCGGGAATAGTCCACGCCGATTTCCGAGTCCAGAAAAACGTTGCGATAGGTCGAGCGGAGCCCCATCCGGCGCGCCAAGTCATAGGCGATCGACCGGCTGCCCGTCAGGCTGTCGACGAAGAACAGGCCCCTCTCTTTGACCACGTCGAGGAGGGGCATCATGGCGGCCCTCTCCCGGGTGAGCCTGGAACCCATGTGGTTATTGACGCCGCTCGCATAGGGAACGCGGCCCAGCGAATCCACGACCAGGGCCCGAATTTCCTCGGGGCTCATGTCCGCCCGGACGACGCGCGAAAACGGCGATTCGCCCTCCAGATGATTCAGGGACTCGCCCGGCAGATGGAGCATGACCTCGAGCCCGCGGTCGTGGGCGGCCTGCGCCGTCTCCTGGGCGTAAGGGCTCTCCGGCAGCACCGACACGGTGAGCGGAAGGCCGAGGTCGATGATCTCCTGAAGCGTCTCCAGGCTGCTCCCCATATCGTCGATGATGATGGCGGCGAGCTTCTCGGGCGAGCGGGCGGCTGGCCGGTCCGACGGCGCGGGCGGGACCGGCGGCGGGAGCTCGCCGACTTTGGGAGCGGAAGCGGGCAGGCAGGAGAAAAGAATGCTGAGCTTCTCACTGGCTCCTCGTCGGATGCGCCAGGAATAGGTCGTCTTCCCTTCGCTCTCGCCCTCTTCCACCTCGGCCGCGGCATCGTTGTCCCGGAACAAAGACCGGAGCGCCGAAGCGAGAGAGGAATAGGCTTCAGGAGCCAGTTCTATGGAATACCGGGGCTGCCCGTTCTCATCCCGGTCTGCCAGGACAGTCCCCTCGGCCAGACCGCTCTCCGTGAACAGGCGCCCGGCCAGGTCGGAAAGGGAAACCGGGGCGGGTGTTTCGGCTTGCCGGCCCGTCCGGCGCGGGAATAAATAGGCCCGTTCCCCGCGGCGGGCGGCCAGGAAGTCCAGGCCGAGACAGGACAGAAAGGCTAATGTCGCTAGTGCCAGGGTAAGTCGGTGGAAATATCGGCGGCCCGGGTCATTCTTCGGGCTGTCCACAGGGTTCATCAATCAGAGGTCGACAGGAAATCCTGGGATTTTTTGAGATAGGCGTCCAGGCCGGGGTTCTCGACGTCGACCTTGACGTCGGGCTCGACCCCCTGGCCCCACAGCTTGACGCCCGATCGCAGGCAGAAAATGCCGTTGGTGAGAAGGACAGAAGTTCCGTCCCCGAGCGGCGCGTATTCTTCCCTGGCGACGAGTCCGGGCGTGCTCTGGCCGACGATCTTCGCCCTGTTGAAGTCTTTGAGGATACCTGCGACGGCCTCAGCGGGACCGATCGTCCCCGCGTTCACCCAGACGACGATGGGAGTCTTTTCGATGACGGAGGCCGCCGTGGCCGGGACGGTTTCTTTCGTTTCGCCGCGGCCCGCGAAATAGCCGACGCTCTCGGAGCTCAGGAAGAGGTTGACGAGTTGCTGGGCTCCCGTGAAGTCCCCGCCGCTGCAGTCCCTGAGGTCGAGGACCAACGCCTTCTTTTGTTTCCTGGCCGAGGGCGCGACCTTCGCCTTGACCTGGAGAGCCGTGGCCGGTGTCAGCCGGAAGATCTTGAGGATGCCGCCGGTTCCCTCGTGGGCCTTATAGGCGAACGGCTCGGAAAACAAGGCGGCCCTGTCGAGCTTGAACTCCAGCGTCTTCTCGTCCCGGAGCATCTTGAGGTCGACGGGCTTGGCTTCGGTGTCGACCAGGTAGAGATTGGCCTCAGCCAAGCTCATATTCGCCGTCCCCTGGTTGTTGATCTCGGCGATGGAGTCGCCGACCTCGATGCCGGCCTTGGCGGCCGGGGAGTTCTCGACCAGGCCGACGACCTGCGGAAAGCTGCCATAGCGCTTGTTGAGGATCAGGCCGGTTTCCAGGAGGGGCAGGTTCCTTTGGGCCTGATATCGGGCGGTGCTCTCCGCATTCAGGTAGCTGCAGCCGGTGTCGAGCGAATTGACCAGGCCCCGGAACGAGCCGTCCATGGTCGGAACGGGGTCTTTTTCTTCGAGGTAGTCGTTCCGGATGAGGTTGATCACGCGCTCCAAGAGATCGAGGTTCTTGGGCATCGTCGAGCCCGCGGACACCGCATGCACGGCGGCCTTATCGAGGAAAAAGAAAAGGAGGACGGCGCTCAGGAGGGCGAGGAGGGCGATCCGGGTTTTTCGCATGCGAAATGTCTCGGGTGATGAACGCCCATTCTATCATCTCTTCTTGAGCCATTGCAAGGGATCGAGGGGCTTTGTCCGGTAGCGGATCTCCAGGTACAGGCACCGGCCCTTGAGCGACCCCGTATCTCCGGCCGAGGCGACCGGCTGTTCCTCCCGGACGAAATCTCCTTTAGCGACCAGGAAATCAGCGCAGTGACCGTAGAGCGTGTAATAGTTCATTCCGTGATCGATGATGACCAGATTGCCGTACCCCTGGAAGGAGTCGCAGAAGACGACCTTGCCGGCGTGGACCGCCCGGACCACCGCCGGCTCGCCGGCCGGCGCGATCTCGATCCCGTTGTTCATGACGATGGTGTTGAACTGGCGGTGCCGTTCCAGCCCGAAGCGGGTGATGATCTTGCCGGCGAGCGGCCAGGCCAGCTTTCCCTTCCTCTCGTAAAACGGCACGAACCTGAAGGGGAGGACGATCTCCTGGTTGGCCAGCTTGCTCATCATGTTCTGGAGCTGCTCCGCCCTCTCCTTCTGCTCGTCGAGGGCGCGCTCGAATGTCTTCTTGTTGTTCCGGACCTGCTGGACGAGCGCCCGGGAGGCCGCCTCCTGCTCTTCGAGCTCACGCTTCTTCTGAGTCGAGTCCGCGACCAGGCGGCGCCACTCCTCGCGCTTGGCTTCCAGGCCGGCTTCGGCCGACCGCAGGTCGGCCATGGTCTTGAGGTGGGCCTCCAGGATGCCCTGCTGGTAGTTGGCGAGCTGGCCCAGATGCCGGCTTTCGGAGAACAGGGCGCTGATGTTCCCGGCGTCGAGCAAAAACTGGAGGAAATCGAACCGGCCGTACTTGTAGAGTGTGACCAGGGTTTTTTCTACGGACCGCCGGCCGCGCTGAAGCCTGAGCCGAAGCTCCTCGATATTCCCTCGGATGACGGCGGTCTCGCGGCCCACCTTCTCGAGCTCGAGGTTCCGGGCGTCGATCTCCTTCCGGATGAGCCTCTTGGTGAGGGAGATCATCTCGAGCTCGGACAGCAGCGTCGATTCCCTCTGGCCCTCCTGGGCGATCTTGTCGCGGAGCGCCTGCACCTGGGCCTGGATGCCCGAAAGGCGTTTTTCGAGCTCCGAAAGGTCCTGCTGAGGGAGCGCGGCCGCGGGTAGGAGCCAGATGGCGAGGGCGCCGGCGGCGGCGGCGCGGGCGAAGAGCCTCAACCCAGGCTACCTCCGGGTGACATAGATGATCCCCCCGATCAGCCCGATGATCAGATTGAAAGCGACGCCGATCAGCGAAAAAGATACGGCCGCCTGGGCGGTGATCCCGTAAAACCGGAAGATCTCAATGTAGGACTCCTCCCGGAGTCCCAGCCCGCTGATCGTTATGGGGATGGTCAGGATGATCAGGACCAGGGGGATGAATATGAAGTAATCGATGAAGTGGATGTTCAGGTGGAGGGCTTTGCCGATCAGGAAATAGTAGACGACGACGTTGAGCTGGAGGAGCAAGGCCCAGATGATCGCCCAGGCGAACAGCCTCTTTTGGGTTCTGTAATAAAGGATCGTCTCCCGGAAGAGGAGCGTCTTGTCCCGGAGCCTGTCGAGAAATCCGTGGAGCCGGATCGAGGCGAGCCGCCGGGCGGCGAAGCCCGTGAAAAACGCGGCGGTCAACCCGAAGCCCAGCAGGCCCAGCAGCAGGGCGGCCAGGATGACCGGGATCTCCCTGGCCATTTCCAGCCTGAACAGAGAGCCCACGACCGCCATCAGGAAGAGGACGCTGATGCCCGTGAAGCGCTCGACCAGGACAATGGCCGACGACTTGACGAGCGACTTGGAATAGCGCGAGCCGTCCCAGATGCGCACGATGTCCCCGCCGAAATTCGTGGGCAGGAAGTGATTGAAAAACTGGCCGACAAGATAGGACTTGGCCAGGAATCCGAGCGGGATCTCGTCTCCCTGCGCCCGCGCCAGGATCTGCCAGCGGTAGGCGCTCGAAAACAGGCCGAAGGCATGGAGCGAAAAGGCGAGGGCCAGCCAGCGCCAATCCGCCGTCCGGAGCACGCCGCCGATTTCCGCGAGGGATGTCTGCTTCAGCAGGATGAAGGCCAGAATAGAAAGACTGATCAGGAGTTTGAGGAGGAGAAGGGGCAGTCGTCTACGTCCGGCCATCGTGTCCCCGCTTTATTACCACAAATGTCGGGAGTTGTAAAAACGGGGTGGAGGATGCGGCGGCCGGCTCGGCTTTCCAAATCCAGGGGAGTCGCTTATAGTGAATCGTATGGAACCCACGCGGGCGAGGTCGGCGGCTCTTCCGGAGCAGGCCATGAGCATTTTGAAGGCTGCCCTCCGGGAGGTGGACGCCGGCCGGCTGATCGGCCGCGCCGTCCGGCGGCGGGGGAATGCCCTGTCGGTGGCTTCGAAGACGCTTCGGCTCGCCGACTTCGACAGGATCCAGCTGGTGGCCTTCGGCAAGGCCGCGCCGTTCATGGCCGCGAGGCTGGCAAAAATACTGGGACGACGCTTGGACGGCGGCCTGGTGGTCGCGCGTCCGGAAGCCAGGTTCACCGCCGACGGCATTCGATTCCTGAGCGCCGCTCATCCGCTGCCGGACCGGGACAGCGTAAGGAGCGGCCGGGCGATCCTGGATCTTGCCCGCGCCGCCGGCCCCCGGGATCTCCTTTTTGTGCTCATCTCGGGGGGCGGCTCGGCCCAGGTGTGCCTGCCCGCGCCGCCGGTCACGTTGGCCGAGAAGAGCGCGATCACCCGGGCCCTCCTCCGGGCCGGCGCCGCGATCACCGAGATCAACTGCCTCCGCAAGCACCTGTCCGCCATCAAGGGGGGCCGCCTGGCGGAAGCCGCCTACCCGGCCCGGGTCGTCAACCTGGTGGTTTCGGATGTCATCGGCAACGACCTCGAAAGCATCGCCTCCGGGCCCACCTATTGGGATTCGTCGACGTACGCCGACGCCGTCGCCATCCTCACGAAGTATCGCCTCTGGAAAGGCGCTCCGGCCTCGATAAAGACCGTCCTCCGGTCGGGCGTGCGCGGCCTGAGGCCGGAGACGCTGAGACGGGAGGACAGCGCCTTCGGGCGCGTCACGACCGTGATCGTCGGCGACAACCGGATGGCGCTTGGCGCCGCGGAGCGCCGGGCGAGGGAGTGGGGTTGGCGGCCCGTCATCCTGACGTCGGGGGATTCCGGGGAGGCCCGGCTGGCGGCCCGCCGGTATGTCGACCTCCTGGCCCGGGCGATGCGCTCCCGGAGGCGCGCCCTGAGCGGCGTTTGTCTTCTTGCCGGCGGGGAGCTCACCGTCCAAGTCCGGGGCCGTGGCCGCGGCGGCCGGAACACCGAGTTCGCCCTGGCAGCGCTCGTTGAGACCGCCCGCCGGCGCGACCTGGATTTCAAATTCCTGATCGCCAGCCTGGGAACCGACGGCCGCGACGGGACGGGCGACGCCGCCGGCGCGTGGATAACAGGCTCGACTCTCGGCCGCGCGGCGCGCCTGGGCCTCGACCCCGGACGCTACCTGGCGGACAATGACTCGTTCACCTTCTTCCAGCAGGCGGGAGGCCTGATCGTCACGGGGCCGACACGGACGAATGTCATGGACCTGCGGATCCTGCTGGCCGTTCCGGCGGCATCCTTGAGTCCGCGGAGCGTTTTGACTATGATGCTCGACCCGGAACCTGACCCGAAAGAGGAGAGATGACCATGAGGGCGCGGGAGATAAGTCCGAGCATTTACTGGATCGGCGTCAATGACCGGACGACCGACCTGTTCGAGGGCCTCTGGCCGATCACCCAGGAGGGCGTTTCCTACAATTCCTATCTGATCGCGGACGAGAAACGGGCGGTCATCGACCTCGGCCCATCATCCAAGTCCGACCAGTACTTCTCGCAACTCGATGAGCTGGGCGGTGTCGCGGGGATCGATTACCTCGTCATCAACCACATGGAGCCCGACCACACGGGCCTGCTCCAGGCTTTCCGGAGGCTCTCGCCCCAGGTGGAGATCATCGGCTCGGCCAGGACGCGGGAAATGCTGAACGGGTTCTACTCGCTCGGTGACCGCGTCCGCGTCGTCGCCGACGGCGAGACGCTTTGTCTGGGGCGGCACACGCTCAAGTTCTTTTCCACCCCGTTCCTCCACTGGCCCGAAACGATCATGACTTATGAGACAGAGCACAAGATCCTGTTCTCGTGCGATGCCTTCGGCGGATACGGGGCGCTGCGCGGCGGGATATTCGACGACGAATGCCCGGACCTCGGATTCTACGAAAGAGAGTCGCTCCGTTACTATTCCAACATCGTGGCCAACTACAGCCCCCGGGTCCTGGAGGCGATCGCCAAATTGAAGGACGTCCCGGTCGGCATGGTGGCTCCGTCGCACGGACTCATCTGGCGGCATCAACCCGAGCACATCATCGGCCACTACCAAAAATGGGCGGAATACGGCGCGGGGAAGACCGAGCCGGAGATCACCCTCGTCTACGGATCGATGTACGGCCATACCGAGCGGCTGATGAACAGCGTCGCCCGGGGGGTCGCCGAGGCGGGCGTCCGGCTGGAGATCTTCGACGCCGCCAGGACTCATGTGAGCTATATCCTCCCTTCGCTCTGGTCGAGAAAGGGAATCATCGTTGGCGCCCCGACGTATGAGGTCAAGCTCTTCCCGCCGGTCGCGGAGGCGCTGGCGATGGCGGTGCACAAACGGATCGTCTCCCGTCCCGTCGCCTATTTCGGGAGCCATGGCTGGAGCGGGGGAGGGCTCAAGGACCTGAGGCAGATCGTCGAGCCGGCCAAGTGGGCCATTCAAGAGACGCTGGAGTTCATCGGGAGTCCCGACTCACGAAGACCTCAAGAGGGGAGAAGAGCTGGGCCGCCGGTTCGCGGAGTCGCTGAAAAAGCTCTGAGCCGGGAGCGCGGGTCCTTGATTTTCCGGATTGTTTTGTTATAATGAGTCTAAGTTTTCTTTGGCCGGCTGGAGAAAACTTCTGCCCACCTAAACTCATCATTTTTCCCTTTTCTGCTAAAACAGCCGGCCTAAACTCCCCCCGGGCGGGGTGAGATTTTCCGGAGCGAAACGCGCATGAAAAGAATGCTCCTGGTCCGGTGGGGAGGGTTGGGCGACCTGCTGGTGGCTTTGCCCGCCATCCGGCTCCTTCGATTGGGCCTTCCCTCGGCCTCCCTCACGCTCCTCGGCCGACGGGAATATGTTTCGCTTCTTCTCCAGAGCCGGAGTCGTCGATGAGATTATCGAGCAGGATGATCCCAGGGCCCTGGCCTGTATTTTCTCGAAGCCGCGTCCGCCGGCGACGAACGCGCCGACTGGCTTGATCGGTTTGACCTGGTGGTAAGCTGGATGAACCGGGCACGGGGCGGCGTTCCTGAGACCGGACGCTCCCGGCGGGACGACGAGGGAAATCGGCAAACGATTTATTTCGACGCGGACGGGCGGGAAGTGATGAGTGCATATTTCTTTCGCAAGACCCTGGAAGCCATGGGAGAGGATCTCTCTCGGCGGCCTGACTTCCAGGAATGCGCCAGGCTTCCCTCTGAACTCGATGCCCGACGATCCCGGAGAGATTCAGCCGCGGCGTCCGGGGCACTCCGGGCCGTCGGCCGTGATCCATCCCGGAAGCGGGGGAGAGACGAAGCGATGGCCGCTTGACTGTTTCCTGGAGATCGCGGGGCGCCTGCGCGAAAGGAACGTGGATGGAGCCTTCGTCTCCGGGGAAGCCGAGGAGGCCCTCGACCGAAGACTCGAGGCGGCGGCGCGATCGCTGGGCTGGAGCGTGGCTCAGGTCGCCCGTCGCTGCCGTCGCTGGCCAGGCTTCTCGGGAAGGTCGACCTTTATCTTGGCAACGATTCGGGAATCACCCATCTGGCCGCCGCCTGCGGTGCCAGAGTCCTGGCACTTTTCCGGAATGACCTCCTCGACTACGTGGCGGCCTTTCGGTGACTCGCGTACTCTGAGCGCGGACTCGAGTCGACGCGCATCGAGCTCGAATCTGTCTGGCGAGCGGCTGCCGAATTGCTGTGCAGATAGTCACATCTCGCAACCTTACAGCGAGTTAGCGGAGATACTCACAGGCGGGCTGCGGAGATTTCCACAGCCCTGTTCGAGACGGCGTCTAGTTCGTTAAAAATAAACTGTTTGCGGTCGTGCAGGTGTTTTCCTGGCCGTGGAAAAGTCCGCTGCCGGGGTGTCGACCCGCCCGCTCGCGTTTCAATTCGCCCGCAAATGTGATAACATCGGCGCAGAATCAAAAGGATCGGGTAACTTGAGATGACCGACACGGACTGGAAAGACCAGCTGAGGGGTTGCTTCGAAGACATCGCCATCCTGGAAAGATGCCGGAAGGAAACCGCCGAGAACTTTCGGCAGTTTTGCGAATTCATTGCCGAACCGGCGTTCGAGGCCCTGGAAGAGGAGCTGAAGAGCCTACGAAATCAGGGCCAAGCATGCGATCCGGAAGGGGAGGTCCATCAGCCTCCAGCTGGATTTCCGGCGGTCCAAGACGGACCACTTTCACTATGCGATCGTCCTGCCGAAAAATTCCGTGGAGCTCAA
Organism: Candidatus Aminicenantota bacterium; assembly: GCA_963764885.1. Classification (GTDB taxonomy): domain Bacteria; phylum Acidobacteriota; class Aminicenantia; order Aminicenantales; family UBA8522; genus CAVSCD01. Next base: position 257,136 of record CAVXUH010000007.1, on the reverse strand, counting down.
GCTTCAGGCCCAGGTCCGGGGCCGCCGGGAGCCGAACGGGCCCCTCGAGGCGACGACGGAGCCGTTCCTGCCCGGAACGCCGCCCGACAAGAATGATGAAGATCGCCAAAGAGGACCTGATTGTGGCCGTGATCGCCCGTTATCGCGATTTCATCCTCGAATCCATGTCCAAGAGCGACTGACACGGCCCGCTGGGCCGGCGCGCCGCGCTCCCCCTTTCCGTGAGAAAAGCGCACGTCCGGCCGACGTCTATATTCTTGCATGCTGATTTTTGCGCTTTGGCGTTGTATGGCCAGAGAGTCAAGTCCGGATTCCATAGGCTTTCGGGACGTCCGGCGCCGGACCCGATGATTGACACAGGGGCGACTTGAGAATATATTTTCCGCCGCCTGAGTTGCGGGGTTTGGTAATGAAACGAACGCGAACGGTCGCCGGCATTGTTGCCTCAATCTGGCTGACGCTCGTCTGTTCGGTTCAAACGGCCGGGGGAGAGATCCAAGAGACGGGGTACCGTCTGCTATTCGAACACGGGGAAGCCTCGAGACGGGCGGGAGATTTCCCAAGCGCGATCGCGTCTTTCGAAAAAGCGCTTGCCCTGGCCGCGGCAGAGAAAGATGCGGGGAGGCAGCGGGACTGTCTTCTGAACCTCGGGGTCTTGAAGTGGAACATGGGGCAGATGAGCGAATCCAAGGCGCGCCTCGCCTCGGCGCAGCTGCTCTGGAGGGACTTGCCCGGGGAAACGCGGCCCTCGGCCTCTTCGAAATTGCTTCAGATCCATGACCTCTATGCCAGGGGCAAGAAGGCCCTCGGCCTGAAACGCTTTGGGCAATCCATTCGGCAGTTCGAGGCCGCCATCTCCCTGGCGGATGAGGCGGCCCAGCCAGAATTCGCGCTCAAATGTCTGCGTCAGCTAAGCCTCAACTACTTCGATCTTGATAAAATGGACCGCTTTCTCGAGCTGAATGAGAGAGCGCTGGGGATCGCGCGGGCCTTGAAGCACCGTTGCGAGGAGGCGCGGTGCCTTAACAATATTGGGCTGTACTTCTTCAAGGCCAACCGCTATTCGAGGGCTTTGACCCTTTATGAAGATGCGCTAACGATTCTCCGGGAAACGTCCTACGATGAAGAGGATAAGGCAGATTGCCTGAACAACATTGCCCTGATTTACCTGAGCCTGGGCAATTATGACAAAGCGCTTAGGTACATCCAAGAGGCGATGACTATCGACTTAGGGATGAACGATATAAGCGCGGTGGCACTTGATCTTGGGAATATGGGTGCCATCCTTCGAAACAAGGGAGAAAATAGCCGGAGCGAAGCCGACATTAGTAAATCTTTAAAATACTATCTTGAGTGTCTAAGACTCTCTTCTATAGATGGGCAAGAAAGCCCTCAAGTAAAGTTGCTCAACAATATCGGCTTAACTTATTCCTCATTATCTGACTACTCGAAGGCGTTGGGCTACTTTCGTTCCGCCCTCGACGGAGCGACTTCTTCCGGTCGGGCCGGGGATAGCGCGGCCGTCTCCTGCAATATTGGCCAGGCCTACCTGCAGATGAGGAATTTCCCTGAAGCCAAGACCTACTTTGTTCGGGCTATCGAATTGGCTGTCAGCCTGAACAGGGAAGAGATCCTCTGGGAGGCTTATCTTGGACTAGGCCACTGCTTCGAGAGCGAGGGAGAGAGCGTTTCTGCGTTGAGCTGTTATGAAAAAGCCGCGGACATCATCGACACTATCAGGCAACGACTCTCGTGGGACGACCAAAAGACGGGGTTCGCCCGGGACAAATGGAAAGTCTACGATGCTTGGGTGGATCTGCTGCTTAAGAAAAGGCAGGCGGGGCTGGATCGTAATTCCGACCGGCAAATCTGGATGGTCGTCGAGAGGGCGAAAGCGCGGGCCCTATCCGAGGGCCTTTCCCGGGGTGAGACGTCCCGGCCGCAGCCCATTGATCCCGAGTTGTTGCGTGCCCGAAAGCGTTTGACGCGTCAGATCTCACTTACGATGTCCCAGCTTGCCCGGCGTGGGCTCTCGCGCGAAAGCAGGAAGAGCCTGCTGGCGGACCTCGAGAGAGAAGAGGATCAATACTCTGCCTTGACGAACCGTTCCGAAGCTGGATATTTCGCCGGGCCGGCATCACCCCCCGGTATCATCTCGATCGAAAACGTCCAGGAGGGTCTCCTTGACGCGGACACGGCTATCGTCGAGTTCTTCCTGGGGAAAACACGTTCCGCAGTGATTCTCATCACCGATGAGCAGGTCGCCGTTGAATCTCTGCCTGGGCGCTCCCAGATCGAAGACTCCCTGAGGGCCTACCTCAAGATCCTGGCAACTCCGCCAAGCCAAGAGTTTCAGGGACTCAAGGCGGGGCGACGAATCTATGAAGAGTTATTTTCCGCCGTGGACGGGCGGCTCGGACCTCGAAGGCGGAACCTGATCATCGTCCCCGATGGGGTCCTCTGCTATCTGCCGTTCGAAACCCTCGTTCGGGGTGGGAGAAACGGCGAAAAGGGAAGCTTCTTAATCGAGAGCTTCCAGGTTTCTTACGCGCCTTCAGCGTCTTCTTTGGCGCTCTTGCGCCGCCGTCAGCCCGCGCGAGGCGCCCCCGGCAGGATCCTGGCCCTGGGGAATCCGGTCTACGCTCCCGACAAGAGGTCGCGAGTTTCCCGTCGAAAAACATATGGCGATGTCTTGAGGGAGATCTATCAAGAAAACGGGTTTGATTTCTCACCCCTCCCCTTTAGCGGGAAGGAGATCCTTCAAATAGCGGCGGCTTTTCCCAACGATACCGTGGACTCCTATACGGGGCTCGAGGCCAGAGAAGAGATCGTAAAGACAATCTCACTCCCGAATTACCGGGTCATTCATTTTGCCTGTCACGGCTTTCTCGACGAGAACGCCCCGCAGCGTTCGGCCCTGGTTTTAAGCCTCGATGATGACCTGGAAGAAGACGGATTCCTCCAAGCGCGGGAGATTTGCGAACTTCGACTTAATGCCGACCTGGTTGTTCTCTCGGCCTGCCAGACTGGGCGTGGCCGCTTGGAGAATGGGGAGGGGATCCTGGGATTGCCGCGCATGTTCTTTTATGCCGGCGCCCGCTCGACCATCTCTTCCCTCTGGAGAATCAGCGACCGCAGCACGTCTTCCTTAATGCGGGATTTCTACCGACTGTTGGCAGCCGGCGAAGGCAAGGCTCGAGCCCTGCGGGAGGCCAAGCTCAAAATGTTGAAATCCAGGCTGGCGCACCCCTTTTATTGGGCCGGGTTCATCCTCCACGGCGACCATCGCTCTCCGTAAGCGGCCGCGTCGGTCAATCTGCCAGCTTGAATTCCTCGAGGGCGGACTCCGTCCTGCCTCCGTCCTGCAAAAACGCCGTGAGCATCCAGAAATAGCTCTGGTTGCCCTTCAGCTTTTCTTTGACGGGCGAGGGCAGCTCATAGCTTCTGCCGGTGAGCCGGGAGCTCTTCCAGAATGGGCGGAGTGAATCATCAAAGATCTCGATGATGAAGTATTCGGACCGGGCGATCTCTTCCCAGCTGAAGATCAATGGGGCCCGCAGGTTCGGCTCCCGGCTGGGAGACAGAAGTCGAACCTGGCCCGACACCCTTCCCCTTTCTTCGGGTGGCCCGGCCGGTCCCAACCATTTTGTCGAGAGAATCGCCGTGGCCAGGATGACCATGAGCATCAAGAGCGCCGCCACGTATCTCCAGGCCATCGGCAGCGGGGCCCGGCCGGGCCGGCTTCCGAGGCGGGCCTGGACTTGATTCGCCAGATTTCCCTCGGCGCGGGATATCTCGAGAAAGGCTTCGAATTCTCGGAAACACGACGGGCAGGCGGTGATGTGGTCTACCAGCCTGGCCTTCCGCCTCTCTGAGGCCTTCCCCGCAAAGAGCTCCCAAATCGCCTGCGGCGAGGGGCAATCCTTTGTTGGCACGGAGGCCTTCTGGACACTTTCCCGATAAACCCGCTTGAGTTCCCGGTCATTCGTCTTCATAGTCGATCTCCTTCTCCCTGAGGAGCTTCTTGAGATCAGCCAGGCCGCGATAGAGCAGATTTCTTGTCTTGTCTTTGCTCCAGCCATAGAACGCGGCGATCTCTTCGATCGTCATATCCAAAAGGAAGAGTTTGACCGCCCGGCGTCGCGATTCGATAAGAGAACCGACGGCCTCGGCCAGCAGGTCGCTGAGGCGTTCACGCGCGGAGAGTTCCGAAAGATAATCGGCCTTCATCTCGGAGATCCGTTTTTGCTTCTCATGCAGGAAGACATTCTCATCGCGCTTGAACTTTCGGAGCATGTCGATCACCGAAGAATTCACGACCTTCCTGATATAAGACGGGAAATTGGCGATTTGCCTCTCACGGCTCAACACCCTCCAGAGCTTGATCTTGATTTCCTGACAGATGTCGTCGGGATCGAGCCCGAACCGGCCGGGATTGAATTTGTAGATTTGGACCTTCATCAGGCCGCTGAACCGGTTCAGGAGCGCCTCGAGTTCGGCCGTTTGTCTCTCTTCCGGGTCGCCGATGGCTATCCCTCCAGGAATAATATCCTGACATCATTGACAATAATATAGACGAACTCTTTCCGCGTTTTTTCTCATTCTTCGCCGCCGACGATGAACGATGGCCTTGGCTGATATGATGACAGCGCCGGCTTCTAGATTTTCGCCATAAATGACATTGTCCTGTCTCTGTTAACAAAGATCAACAGGATCGCTACTCCCGCGACGATGGACAGGGTCGCGATAATCCATCTTTTAAAATCACGGGGGAATATGACTTTATCGGCTTCTCCAGTGACGATAAACCCTGCCCAATAGTAGGGATGGTCCAGGACGCCGGAATTTATCATTTCCAGTTTAGCTTTCCGGAGCGCCCCCCCGATTGAGCTCGAGGAACGCAGGTGAACATAGAATCGTTCCAGGAGCTGGTAGCTCGCTTCGTCATTGATCGCCCAGAGGCTCAGCAGCACCGAAGAGGCACCCGCGTAAAAGAACGCCCGGTTGAGGCCCTCGATGCCTTCGCCCCGGAGCATCCGGCCCAAACCGGTTTCGCAGGCGGAGAGCACGACGAGATCGGCCTGGAGTCTCAGGTTGAAGATTTCCCTCATCTGGATAAAGCCGTCCTCGGCCGGGTCCTGGTCGAGGTTCAGGACAATCGCCGATCGGCCCGGCTTCTTGTCGTCAATCACCGCGTGTGTGGCGAAATGAAGGATCTTGTAATCCGAGAGATTCTCACCCTTGAAGTTCTCTTCGGTTGCCCGCTCGCGAACCAGGACTTCAGTTTTTCTGGGTTTGAAGAGAGCGGCGATCCCCTGGACTTCCTGCCCGCTGTACTTTAACCTTTGGAATTGTGAATCGTAGCCCGGCGATGCTGCCTGCCCGGAGGACGGACCCGCCGCGGCCGGTCCGTCGATCTCGTTGACGCCGTAATCGGGGTCACCGATGGCCAGGATGTCCTTTTGCGGTTCCCGGATGCGACCCGAGCGGCTTCGATCGAGCAGCTCCCTTATCGAAGAGAGTGAGGGTGCGTAGGCAATGTCATAATCTTCGATCAGCCATCTCCGACCCGTGACTTCGGTCATCAGTGTCTCAAAGGGAAAAAGATAGAGGACGTCGTCCGGAACGAAAAGCAGCTTTCGTGTGTCCTTTTTGAGGCCGGGACTGACGAGGAGTTCAAACAATTCATGCCCCGCCGGGAAAACCCCGTTGGCCGGATCCGTCACAGACTTGAGATGATCCTTCACGAGCTCCCGGATCCGATCTTTTTTGGGGAGGGGGAAGATCTTCAGGTCGTCTTGGGTAACGGCAAAGGCATAGGATTTCTCCTTGCCGAGCAGGTAAGCGAAACAGACTGTATCCTTATCGATAAGGTCCCGTTGGGCCTCCGCGAGTGTCACGGTCGAAGGATAATTCAGGTTGGCATAGCCGGGGCTGGCCTCCCGGATCTCCCGTTTAAGCGAATCCAACTCATTCTCGTAGCGATTCAGGTCTGCCGTGACCGAATCCCGCTGTTCCGGCGAGAGCTGGGGAGCCAGGAGTCTCGTATGGAGGCGGGAGATATCGTTCATGAGCTCCGTTTCCTTGTTCAGGAGTTTTTGATCGATCCCCGCAGTCAGATTGAGCTTCGACACCTCGATGCTGTCCAGAAAGGACCGCGCCTTGGCTTTTTCGAGGAATTCGAAGGCCTCGGCTTCATATGCCTTGCCCCCCTTCATCTGGTACAGACGAATATACAAATCGATGATATTGTAATAAGCGTCGATGCGCTTATCCGTGCCGAGATAGGTGGCTTTCAGCTCTTCGGTATCGATGCCCGATCGGATATTCTCGATGACCGAGATAGATTTCCTGTAGTTTTCCAGCGCGGCATCCCACTTGTCCTGCTTCTTATATGAGTCGGCAATTTCCAGGTACGCTTCCCAGAGGATTTTGCCGCCTGAAATGCCCAGGGCCAGATCTATCGCTCTTTGATAGTATTTCGTAGATTCTTCATAATTGCCGAGCTGAGAATAGACGATCCCGATATTGTTTAGAAGCATTCCCATCGCTTCAACGTTATGTACCTCAGCGGAATTCTTGAGACCGGAAAAAAAATATTCGAGAGCTCTTTGATTATCCCCTAAATGCGAATAGGTCGCGCCCAGATTGTTCAGTATTATAATCTCAGTCCCGCTATCTTTGGCGCCTTGGGCTAACTTCAGGGCTTCTTCGAAGTTCAAAAGGGCTTGCGATAAGTTTTCCGTACTGCCCGTCAGCAGCCCTTTTCGTCTGTAACTTTCCCCGATATTTACCAAGTCCTTTGATATGCTTTCTTGATCTCCAAGCTCTTTATCTATGGTCAACGCTTTGAGAAGATTTCCCATGGCACTGTCATAATCACCTAAGTCAAAATAGACTATGCCCAAATTGTTCAAGCACTCTGCCTCGCTTTCTCTGTTATCGAGCGTCCGGGCCAGTTCATATGCTTTGTGAAGGTATCTCAGGGCGCCTGAATAATTATCCAGTTTCCAGTAGGATAACCCGATGTTATTCAAACACTTGCTTTGTTCTAATCTGTGGTTCAAGGCTTCTGCTAAGGCCAGCCCTTTAATATTCAGAGAGAGGAATTCCTGAAGATTCTCAAGCTCCCAGTAAGTAAGACTCAACTGCCTGAGGCATTTAAGTTCATGCTCTTCGCTACCGATCTCTTTTGACTTCTGAATTGCCAAATTAAACTCGCTGATGGAGTTCTGATAGTTGGCTGCAGAACGGGATTCTTTTGCCTTTAAATAGAGCTCTGTTATCAGAATCATATCTTTGCATGTCTCTGAAACAGACCGTTCCCTCAACTGATTTGCAAGTTCTAGTGCTTTCGCATACTCGGCTGAAGATTCTTGAATTTTGCCAAGATTCCAGTATAGGAGTGCTCGCTCCATCCTACAGCTTAGTATCTCCGCTTGGATTCCATTTTTTTGGGCGATAGAAAGAGCTTTCCCAAACGAAGCAAAGGCGAGCTCAAAGTAACCTTTACCCTTATAGCCCGTGCCAAGTTGGAAGCTTGTATTGATTTCTCGCGAAAGCGGTGCACTCGTCTTCATGATATCCCGGGCTCTTAGGCTTAGACAGGGGGGTATCAATAAACAGACAAGAACTATGCGGATCCTTTTAAGACGGATAGACTCCATATGCGGTTTCATCTATCGATAAATCAATAAACGGCGAAAATTCAGAGAATCTCTCATAGACAGGATTTTCCGTCACGGATGTATTTCTGTCAATCCTCGGAGAGGGTGATGCAGGGGGTGAGTCCCATCTATTTGCCTCCCCCCTAAAGGGGACCCAACACAGATCCTGGATCGGTCCTTAGCGCCGATCTAATCTGGTGAACAGACAGAAATACTCTTTGGAGAAAAAAACGGAGGCAAAAACGACTATGATTGAAAGACAGACGCCGAGCCTAGTCTCCCCGTCCCGGACGAGGGGCTGGCAAACCGCCCGTCGGCCGCGCCTTCAAGGTCGAATTGGTCGGGAGCGGGCTCTTGGCAACTGCCGCGACCCCGGGGTCGAACACGGGCGAAATCCAACTCCAGACCGACGAAACCCATGAAACCGATTTGCTGAAGATCGATCTGAAATCGAACCTGGATGCTTTCTTTTCGGCGCTGGATAGGCCCGGCGCGAGAAGCCCTATAAATCCAATAAGCACTAGGATCGCGATTGTCTTGCTGATCGTTGTCTTTTGCATGGCTGCCTCCTCACTAGTTTAGGCGCGCCTTGCAGAATGATAGGGCTAATAAAAGAAGACTCGCGGAAACCGAATCATTCTCATCCAAGGCGTAGCCCAAATTTAGATGACTGTAAGCAGAATGTCAAGGACTATTTTCCGAAAAAAGGTGATTTTCCAGGCCGGCAGGAGGCTGCAGGGAGGGGGCCGCATCATGTCGTGGACCAGCGAAAAAAGGCCCTATATATCGGTCTGCCGCCCGGGCGCTGTTCCGCTTGGATCACGCGAACCGAGGCCGAAATAGCCCTATTTGAAAAAATAGCGGATCTCGAACTCGGCGGTGGACGGGCTATCAGAGCCGTGAACCGCGTTCCGCTCCACCGAAAACCCGAGCTCACGCCGGATGGTTCCGGGTTTGGCCAGGGCCGGATCGGTCGCCCCCATGACACCCCGCCAGTGGGCGATCGCGTTCTCGCGCCCGAGGAGCAGCGCTACGATCTCGCCCGAGGACATGAAATCTGTCAGGCTGTCGTAGAACGGCTTGTCTTTGTGAACGACGTAAAAGCTCTGCGCCCCTTTCTTGGAGAGGCGGAGCATCTTCATTTCATGTATCTCGAAGCCTTCGTCCTCGATTCTCGAGATGACCTTGCCGATAACTCTCTTCTTGACTGCGTCGGGCTTTATGATGGCCAACGTTTTTTCGTTCATCAGCGCTCCTCGTATTCCATCGACATTTTTTGGTTTGATATAACCTATTCGACGCTTCGAGTCAACCGCGTTGACACTCCTCCGGGGGGTTACTACAATGGAGCCGTGCCCGAAGATGTCGATATCGCTCAGGGCCTGCGGGCCTTCGTCCGGGGGCAAGGCATCGACCTTTTCGGGGTGGCGGACATCTCCTCGGTCAGGGACCAGTTCTTGCTGGAGCCGGGGCTAAAGAGCCGGTTCAATCGGGCGATCGCGCTCGGCAAGCGGCTTCTATCGGCCGTCCTTGACGAACTCCAGGACAGCCCCACGGCGCTCTACATGCATCACTACCGTCAGGTCAACTTTCTGCTCGACCGCGCCGCCCTGCTCACCGCCGGCCTCATCGAGGACCGCGGCTTCCACGCCCTGCCCGTCGCTGCCTCTCAGATCATCGACTGGGATAACCAGAAGGCTCATGTATCGCACAAGAAGGTGGGCGAACTGGCGGGGCTTGGCTGGCTGGGCCGCAATAACCTGCTGGTCAATCCGGAATTTGGTTCTCGGTTCCGGCTGGTGACCATCCTGACCGATGTGCCTCTCGAGGGCGGCGCGCCGCTGGCCATGGATTGCGGGGAATGTCAAAGATGCATTTCGAGCTGCCCCGCGCTGGCCATCAAGGAGACAAGCGAGGCGTTCGATCACCGGGCCTGCTTCGAAAAGCTCAAAGAGTTCAGGCGCCGCGGCCTTGTCGGCCAGTTTATCTGCGGCGTCTGCGTCAAGAATTGCCGGGGACGCTTCAAGGCCTGACCTCGCCATTGACTCGACTTTTTTTCTGGTGATATAGTCGAAGCGGGTCGGGGACATGCCCAGAACCAGAAGGGTGCCGTTTTATCTCTCGTTGATTTCGGGCCTCCTCATCGTCTTGGCGAGCCTTTACGGGTTCCAGCTTCTTCGCAGCCGGCCGGGACTGCCCGATGGGATCAGGAACGCCGACATCGTCCGAATCGACGGCTACGAGATCGGCGCACCGAGCGACCTGGAGCTCGTGCTGGCCGGGAAGGCGATCGGGGAGCGGACGACCATCCAAGTCCGGCGCGGGGCGGGCACGGAGACGCTCCGGGTTCAAATCATCGCCTACTACAGCAAGGTCCCATTCCCGACAATCTACCTTGTCATCGGCCTCCTGAGCTTTCTTGTCGGATTTCTCGTGCTCCTGTTCCGGTGGGAAGATAAGAAAGCGAGGATCCTCTACTGGCTGGCGGCCGTGTTCTCGCTGTGCGTGATCGTCAACGGAGGCACGTATTGCCTAAGGAGCGGCTGGACGACCTACGTGCCGATGGTGCTTTTCTATCTGTTCTATCCGTTGTCCGCCGCCCTGCTTGTCCATTTCTCTTTCGCCTTCCTGAACGAAAGCCGAAGTCTGGTGCTGGCCATCGTCTACGCGATTTCGCTGCTGTTCGGCGGCGCGTTCACCGCATTGATCATCCTCTCCGTAGAGAGGCTGTCGGCCGGCATCTTCAGGGGTTACGCGGCCCTATTCACCGTCTTTCGCGGATATCTCGTGGCCCTCCTTTTGCTGGCCATATTCACTTTTATCCGGGCCTATCGGCGTGCGATCCTTAAGGAGAGCCGGGCCCAGATCAAATGGATCTTCCTCGGCGTCGTCCTGGGCTTGGGGCCGTTTATCTTCTTATATCAACTCCCACGGGCCCTCGGGTTCCGCCCACTGCTGACGGAGGACGCCGTGGCGGTCTTTTTCATATTTGCCCCGCTGGGGCTGGCGTTGGCGATCTTGCGGTTCCGGTTCCTGAACGTCGAGATCGTCATCAATCGCAGCCTGGTCTATTCGTTATTGACCGCTCTCACGGCCGGCATCTACCTGTTTTCGGTGGCGCTTTTCCGCGACCTTCCCGTCAAGCTTTTCGCCTCGACGGAGACCGCCGTTTCCCTCGGCAGCGCGCTCCTGGCTGCGATCGTTTTCCAGCCCGCCCGGGGCTGGATCCAGGGGCTGGTCGATAAATCGTTCTTTCGAAAAAGCTATGACTACAAACGGGCGATCCTCGAGTTCAACGAAGCCGCTCGGGCCGTACCCTCCCCAGCCGGGCTCGTCGATTTCCTGGCCGCCCACATCCAGGCCGTCCTCCCTGCCGAGAGGCTGAGCGTGATGATCGGCGCGCGGTCCTCGGGTCAGTGCCGTTTGCTCTATCCGGAGGTCGGCGAGCCGGAAGGTTGTGTTGGTCTGCTTTCACTGCTACCGCCGGGCCGGATCTGCGCCCGCCGCGAGTCCGTCGGCACCGAGGAAGGGATCGACTTCTCTCAAGAGGAAGCCCTGAGAGCCCGCCGCTGGGAAATCGCCCTGCCGGTCCCGTTCAGGGCGGACAGACTGACGGGATATGTGCTCCTTGGGAAAAAGCGGTCTGGGCAGAGGTTCGCCGCGGAGGATATCGAGCTTCTCCAGGCGCTGGCCATGGACCTGTCGCTCAATCTCGAGCGGCTTCGGCTCCAAGAGGAAGTTATTTACGAGCGGGCCGCCAAGGAGAAGCTGGATGAGTTGAACCGCCTGAAGACAGAGTTCGTCGCGACGGTCTCTCATGAGCTCAGGACGCCCCTGACCTCCATCCAAGGCCTGAGCGAGATCCTGGAAGCCGGCAAGGTCACCGACCGGGGAGCCCGGGAGGAGATCCACCACGCACTCGCCGCGGAGAGCGCCCGGCTCTCCCGCCTTCTGCACAACATCCTGTATTTCGGCAAGATTGAGAAACAGGCCAAGGCCTATGATCTCCGGCCGGAGGACATCGGGCTGCTCATCCGTGACCTGGTCAAGGTCTTCCGACCCCAACTCGAAGAGGGCGGCTTCGCCGTCGAACTCGGCCTTCCGCTCGGGCCGGTCCTGGCGGACGTCGACCGGGACGCCATCGGGCAGCTCATGGTTAACCTGATCGATAACGCCATGAAGTACTCCACCTCGTTAAGGCGGATCGGCATCGACCTGATCGAGGGGCCTGACAAGGTCGAGGTCCGTGTTCGCGACCAGGGCATCGGTATTGCCCCTGAGGATATTGAGAGGATATTCGGCAGCTTCTACCGCGGGACCGGCGCCGCCCAGGTCAATCCCCATGGCGTGGGCCTCGGCCTCAAGATCGTCCGGCATATCGTCGAGGCACACGGCGGCGAGATCCTGGTCGAGAGCCGGCCCTCCGCGGGGAGCACATTCCGGGTGATTCTACCGAGGAGACAGGCGTCATGAAAAAAGTCCTGCTGATCGAGGATGATCGGGTCCTGCGGCAGACCCTGGCCCTCGCCATGCAAGCCGAGGAGTTTGAGGTGTTCGCCACGGGAGACGGCCAGGAAGGCCTCAAGCTGGCGCTGCAGGGCGGGTTCGACCTGATCGCCCTGGACATGGTCCTGCCGGGCGTCGGCGGGTCTGGAGATTTGCCGGCAGGTCCGCGAACAGAGGGTCGGCACACCGATCATCATGATCTCCGGGAAAAAGAAGGACGAGATCGACAAGGTCCTGGGCCTCGAGCTCGGCGCCGATGACTACCTCACCAAGCCCTTCGGCACCCGCGAGCTGCTGGCCCGGATCAGGGCCGTGCTGCGCCGGAGCGAACCCAAGCCCGACGTCGGGCTCGAGGAGTTCAGCTTTGGCGATGTCTATGTCAATTTCAAGAAGCAGATCGTCAGGAAGGGGGAGCGCGAACTTAGCCTGACGGCCAAGGAACTCGCCCTGCTCAAGCTATTTGTCTCTCACGAAGGCGACGTGATCAGCCGCAACATGATCCTCGATGACGTCTGGGGATACGAGCGGTTTCCGACGACCCGGACGGTGGACACTTTCGTCCACAACCTGCGTCAGAAGATCGAAGACGACCCCTCCCGCCCCCGGCATCTTCTGACGATCCCCTGGTCGGGCTACAAGTTTCTCAAGTAACCCGAGCCGGCCCGCCCCCTATTTTTTTCGGCAGGGTATCCAGATCTCCGTTCTCAGGTCCTCCGGCCTCATCCCGGCGGGGTCCATGTCGAGGTAGCGCTCCAGGACCGGGCCGTCCATGATGCAGCCGTTGGCGGACATCCAGTCCGAGATCCTGGAGATGGTTTTTCCGACCTCGGCATAAGGTCCCTTATGCACGGCCACGGCGACCTGGGTGAATTTCCATTCCTTGAGGACGAGCGGCGGCTGGATCACCTGTCGTGGAGAGACGGGAAAACCGATCTCCCACTCGAGGTCCTGGGAATCGACCTGGTCAGGGCTGTTGTAGTAGATCCCCATGAGCGGCCCCGTCGGCATCGCGTTCTGTGCCTGCATCTCCATCATCATCTTGGGGATGGCTTCCTGGATTTGAGAGTACGAACCTCTGACGGGCATGCAGAAATAGGCGAAGGGTTCGATCTTCTGCAGGCTCACGTCCGCGCCTTGAGGCGTCGGACGCGGCGCGCTCCCGGCGCCGAGTGTTGCGGCCGCCAACGCGAGGAGCGCCAGTGGCAGGGCTCTTTTCATCATTACTGCCTCCTTTCCCGGTTTCGCCGGGAGCGGTTATTATTCTTGACCGGACGTTTTTTTAGTCGGGACCGGAAACGTTTTCAGTGATTTCCAGGATCGCAGCTTCTTCATCGCCGACCGTTGAGTTTGATCGATCTGAAGAGGAGTGACGGCGATGTAGCCTTGGGTGAGAGCCCAGGTGTCCGTGTCCTGGACCCCGTCACTGAGGGGCTCCCAGATGGACCGGTACGAAACCTGCCCCTGTGGCGAGACGATCTTTTCGTATCGCTCATCCGGAGGCCGGTTATCCAGGCGGGTTACGAGAACGCCTTTGATTTCGTGCCTCGCCAGGGCGGGATAATTGACATTGAGATAGGTCTGGGGGGCGATTCCCTTTTCCCGGAGGTCCTGGACCAGGCTGACGACGAAGTCCGCGGCCCCGTCATAATCCATGGTCTCTCCCCGCTCCAGGTTCACGCAGATCGCCGGCACCCCTTTGAAGGCGGCCTCGCGGGCGCATGCCACCGTCCCCGAGGAGAACGTCACGACGCCCACGTTTTCCCCCCGGTTGACGCCCGAGATGACCAAGTCGGGGGGCTTGTCCATCAGGCAGTCGAGCGCGAGCCGGACGCAAGTCCCCGGCAGGGCGGCGACGGAATTCCACTGAACGCTGCCGTCTGTCCAGGACTCGACGGCGATCGGCTCCCTGAAAGTCATCCCGTGGCCCACTCCGCTTTGGTTAATGGACGGCGCCGAGACGACGATGTCGGCGATCGGAGCCAGCTTGGTGACCAGGACCCTGAGGCCCGGGTCCCGGCAGCCATCGTCGTTCGAGAGGAGGATCCGGAGTCGGTCCTGGGGAAGTGCCAGGCTTGACCCCAGGACCACGAACATGAGCGCCAGCCGGCAGAACGACCGACCGCGGACTTCTTTTCTTTTCATCGCATAGTCCTTTCCCCGAAGGAGCACTTATACCCCAAAATGCCGGCCTGAATCAAAGGGTGATGCGCGCCCCGGAGCGGGCGGCACCAGGCCGCCGCTTTGACAATGAAAAGCGAGCGAAATATAATTCGGCTGGCTTTTGAGGCCTCTCGAACCGGGTCCAGGGATGGATGAAAAAGGCCGTGATATCGTGCGGATGACGGCCTTCGGAGAAGATCATGGGAAAAATACTCCTGATTGAAGACGACCCCGTCCAGGTCGAGCTCATCAAAAAGCTCCTCGAGCCGCGCGGCCATGTCGTGCTCACGGTTGGGAACGGACAGGATGGCATCAAGGTGGCTCAGGTCGAAAAACCCGAGCTCATCCTGATGGACATGATCATCCCGGGGATGCACGGCCTTGAGGCCACGATTAAACTCAAGGAAGATCCCGCGACGAGCGGGATCCCGATCATCGCTCTGACCATCATGAGCTCGCCGAAATTCGTGCAGGAATGTTATCGCGCGGGCGTGGCGGATTACATCAAGAAGCCTTTTGACCGCAAAGCCGTTCTCGCGAGCGTGGAGCGGATCGTGGGCAAGCCGGAGAGGAAAACGGGCCGGATCCTGATTGTCGCCCCGGTTTCCCGGCTGGCGACCATGATCGAGATGCGGCTCTACAGGCTGGGCTACGGAGCGACTGTCTTGGCCGCGGGCGAGATCTCCCCGCGCCGCATCGAGGACGAAAAGGCGGCGGCGGTCTTCGTTGACATTTCGGTTCCGGAAGCTCAGCTCGCGACGGTGTTCGAAGCGCTCCGGGCCGCCGGGAGCGGGCGGGATTGCCCCGTCGTCGCTTTTGCCGACGGCGTCGACGAGGAGGCACTCAGCCAGGCGGCGGCCCGGCACGATGCCCGATTCAAAATGAGCGACGTCGGCGAGCTGGGAGCTCTTCTCAAGAAGATCAATCAGGCCGACGTCCGCTGAGGACGTCTTCCCGTCAGAGCCTGGTCACTTTGATCCTTCCCGTTATCGCGAGCGTGATCTTGTTCTTGCCCCAGGTGTTGGATACCAGGATGGTCGCGAAATTCGAAACCGTGCCCGCGGGATAGAAGGTGGGGGAGTTGTTGGCCTCGATCCGGACCCCCTCGACGGCCCCGGCGGATTCCGGCTGCCACCCGTCAATGTCCGCGATATATTTTTCGACCGTGTAGCCCGCCGGACTGAATAGAACCCGGACCGGGCAGCCTTGGCGGATGGCCCTGTAGCGTGCGTAATTCAGCCTGGTCTGGACCTCCCAGGTGGCCCTTCCCAGCCTGTACTTCGGTGCCAGGTTGATAAAGGCCGATGAGGCGGCACCGATCAGAACGGCCATGACCGCCAACGAGGCCAGGGTCTCGATGAGCGTGAATCCGCGCCTCATCTAGAGCTCCCTCCAGTCGAGCGTTTCGAAAAGCGAGAGGAAGACAACCGGAAGGGCGCTTTGCGGGACGGCGAAGAAGCCCTTCCGGATATCGGCCGGGTTCAGATAAGAATGCAGGTTGAGGCGGTTTCCACCCGATATGTAGTCGGCAGCCTGGAGGCTTCCGAGGATGTTGACTGTTTGCCCGGTTCCGGCTATCTCGAATCCCGGCCCTGACGCCGTGAGCGAAGCCTGTATCTTGATGTCCGCGGGGGCGGAGTCGGACACAATGATTCCCCCCTCGAGATCGACCTCCTCCTGGAACCTGCGTCCCGTCGAGTAGATCACAAGTTGCGTCTGCTCTTCCTTCACGTAAGGGATCCCGTCACGCCACTCTAATCCCTGGCCGATGAGATGGGACGTTATCTCGATCCTGTCCGAAGCGACGATGGTCAATTCGACACCACGGAGGAGGGAGGGAATCTCACGGTCCAGGATGAGAACGGCCTCTCCGGCTGCGTCCGGGACCCCGCCGCCGAGTGAGTTGATCTTGCCGCTGGCCATGATGAGGCCCAGGGGCAGCCGGTCGAAGGACGCGGCGCCGTCAGGGGAGAAGAACTGCGTCCTGCCTTCTGCAGGGCTGAACCTGAGGGTCCAGGAGCCCGATGCGAGCTGGAAGGATATGACCTGGTAGCTTCCATCGACCGCCAGGACCATTTCTTCGATATCTCCCACGACGTAGATCCCCCCCAGACCCAGGCTGTCCTGGATGAGGTAGACCCCGTCGGGGACCGGCGCGTCGGAGTCCTCTAGGCCGAGAGCGAACCTGAGCTTGGCGTTGGAAAGATCTTGGGGACGGAAGAGCCTTGTCTTCAACCCTTTTTCGAGCAGGGGAGTCGCGTCCTGCGGGATGAGCGGCTCGGCGCTCGAGCTCAGCGCTCCGGCCAGAAGGTTATGAGGGGATGTCGCAAGTGAGATGCCGTGGTCTACCGCAAACGTCTTTTCTTGCGCTGCGTCGAGCCGGCTGTCGATAAGGAGCGGAAACAGAAGCAGGGGAAGACGGCCGGCGGCGATGCCGAGCCCGACGTCTAGCAGGGACTTCCTCTCGATCGGGAGATGGCGGAGCGCGCCCTGAGACTGGATGGGCAGGTTGAATTGGGCAGAAATGTAATCATCCCCATCGACCGTCGATTCGAGTCGGCATTCCGTCCGGCTTTGCCAGGTCATGTCCCCGGCCGCCTCCTTTATTATAACGGGGAACCGCAGCCCGAGATTCTCCTCCAGGATGCGGACCTCGCCGTTCCGGACGCTGTCAATGAGGTCGAGCGACCGAAGCTCCGTGATGATTAACGGTCCGGGGACCGCTCCGACAGCCTCCCGGAGATGCCGGAAGCCGGACTTGATGCCGTTCTCCGAGGCATACTCGAGCTGGCAGGAATTCTTT
>CAVXUH010000007.1:0-235000 GCA_963764885.1 Candidatus Aminicenantota bacterium | reverse complement strand
CTGGGGAAGGTCAGTCCGCTCAGGGTTAGTCGGTGCCTAAGGCGAGGCCGAAGGGCGTAGCCGATGGACAGCAGGTCAACATTCCTGCACCACCTGAGGAGCGTTATTACGATGGGGAGACGCAGGAGGATACGCATACACAGGTCTGGATGGCTGTGGCCGCCTGGTAGAGGGAGCTTCTAGGCAAATCCGGGAGCTCTTAACCTCGAGCATGGCGGGGAAGGTTGCCTTCGGGCTTCCGAACTTGCTGACTCCAAACTGCTTAAAAAATCCTCTAAGGAGCTGTTCAGGTGACCGTACCGCAAACCGACACAGGTAGATGAGGAGAGAATCCTAAGGCGCACGTGTGAGCCCTCTTTTAGGAACTAGGCAATTTAGCCTCGTAACTTAGGGATAAGAGGCGCCTCAGTAGTGTAGTACCATGTATCCATTTGGGAGGCACGAGGAGGCCGCAGAGAAATGGCCCAAGCGACTGTTTAGTAAAAACACAGGACTCTGCAAAGACATAAAATCGATGTATAGGGTCTGACGCCTGCCCGGTGCTGGAAGGTTAAGGGGAGAGGTTAGCCGTAAGGCGAAGCTTTGAACCGAAGCCCCAGTAAACGGCGGCCGTAACTATAACGGTCCTAAGGTAGCGAAATTCCTTGTCGGGTAAGTTCCGACCCGCACGAAAGGCGTAACGACTTGGGCGCTGTCTCAAAGAGGGGCACGGCGAAATTGTGGTTCCGGTGAAGACGCCGGATACCTGCCGCTGGACGGAAAGACCCCGGCACCTTAACTGCAACTTAGCATTGGATTTTGGGATATTACGCGCAGGATAGGTGGGAGGCTATGAAGTTCTACCTCTGGGTAGGATGGAGCCAACGGTGAGATACCACTCTTAATGTTCTGAGATTCTAACTTCCTTCTCTTATCGAGAAGAGGGACAGTGTTAAGCGGGTAGTTTGACTGGGGCGGTCGCCTCCCAAACTGTAACGGAGGCGTCCTAAGGTTCCCTCAGACTGTTTGGAAATCAGTCGTAGAGTGCAAAGGCATAAGGGAGCTTGACTGTGAGAGAGACATCTCGAGCAGGGAGGAAACTCGGGCTTAGTGATCCGGTGGTCCCGCATGGAAGGGCCATCGCTCAACGGATAAAAGGTACGCCGGGGATAACAGGCTTATAGTGTCCAAGAGCTCATATCGACGACACTGTTTGGCACCTCGATGTCGGCTCATCGCATCCTGGGGCTGAAGCGGGTCCCAAGGGTCCGGCTGTTCGCCGGTTAAAGCGGTACGTGAGCTGGGTTTAGAACGTCGCGAGACAGTTCGGTCCCTATCCACGGCAGGCGCAGGAGATTTGAGGGGAGCTGCCCCTAGTACGAAAGGACCGGGGCGGACGAACCTCTAGTGTACCAGTTGTGCCGCCAGGCGCAGCGCTGGGTAGCTACGTTCGGCAGTGATAACCGCTGAAAGCATATAAGCGGGAAGCACGCCTCGAGATTAGATCTCCCTCCCCGCAAGGGGCTGAAGGGCACAGATAGACTATCTGTTTGATAGGCTGGGTGTGTAAGCGCAGTAATGCGTTCAGCTTACCAGTACTAATAGCCCGTGAGACTTGACCATAAAGTTTATTAAGGCAAAAAAGCATTCATCAGTTAACAATCCCGGCAATCATGACGGAGGGGCGACACCCGTTCCCATTCCGAACACGGAAGTTAAGCCCTCTGGTGCCGATGGTACTGCCAGGGTAGCTTGGTGGGAGAGTAGGAAATTGCCGGGTTCATTTATGCAAACGGATAAAGGAAGAGGGCAAGGGCCCTGGTCGAAGAGATCGGACACTCCTCTCCTTTATTTCGGAATAACCATCTCACAAGGAGAGAGTAGAGTGAACATCTACGTCGGAAACCTGTCCCGCGACCTGAGCGAGACAGAGCTCAAGGAAGCCTTCGCCGCTTTCGGTGAAGTGTCGACCTGCAACATCATCAAGGACAAGTTCACGGGCGAGTCCAGGGGTTTCGGTTTCGTTGAGATGCCGAACAAGGACGAGGGCGAGAAGGCCATCGCCGCGATGAACGGCAAGGACATGAAAGGCCGCAACCTGACCGTTAACGAGGCCCGGCCCCGCACGGATCGTCCCCGCACGGGCGGCGGCGCCGGCGGCGGGCGCGGCGGCTTCGGCGGCGGACGCGGCGGCGGGTTTGGCAGCGGCGGCGGCGGCAGCCGGCGCTACTAAGTCGCCTGTCTGACGCTTAGTCAAGCCTAGAAACCGAAGGGCAGATTCCCCGGGAGTGGGAGTCTGCCCTTTTTTATTTCAGGCGACTTACAGCGGCTCACCAATTGACACCAGCCTCGTCAATCGTCATGGTATATGACGAAGATGGCGACACCCACAACGACGCCTGGAACCAGATCAGCGTCTTCGATCGACCGCCCTCGACCCCGAGACGATTAAAATCTCTCTTTGTATCTGCACTTTCTTGACACGGCGGATGCGTCTTGTTATGAAGTATCACCATGGGCTTTCGGGGCCACCCGGGGTAAGCGTTTTTTTTGCCCGGACTGATCTCCGCATCCCCGCGTGCCGCTTCTCTATTCCCGATTGTCTTCGAGGAGGAAGCATGAAGAGAATTATCGCGGCGGCGGGCATCTTGGTGACGGCGCTCGCGGCCGGTGGAGGGGCGGCCGGTCTTCCGGGGCGATCCGGCCAGCCCAGCCGGCCCTTTTCTCTCAAACCCGACCTGGCTTTCGGCAGGTCGACGCTCCATTTTGTTCCCAACGCAGGCCAGTTGGATGAGCGCGTTGCCTACTACGTCCAGGGGAGGGACACGAGCCTCTACTTCACGCCCGGGGGAATGACCGTGGCCCTGAGAAGTCCCCGAGCGTTCCTCGAAGAGCACCCGGGATCCGGCCCGGAGCGATCGGCGCCGCCGACCCCGCGGCAAGGTCCCCCATCTGGGAGGGCGGTCGACCTTCAGAGCTGGGCGCTGAAGGTCGAGTTTGTCGACGCCGACCAGGACGTCCGGCCCGTCGGTGAATCTGAGACGGGCGCGGTCATTTCTTATTTTAGGGGGAAGCCCGAGCAATGGAAGTCCGGGCTCCCCGCCTTCTCGAGAATCATCTACCACAGCCTCTGGCCGGGCATCGACCTCATCTACTCGGGCACCGCCGACCGGCTGAAGTATGAGTTTCTCGTTCATCCGGGCGCCGACCCCGGTCGGGTCCGGCTGAGATATCGCGGGGCGAGCGAGGTCGCCGTAGATGACGACGGCCGGCTGACCGTGAAAACGCCCGCCGGGGACATCGAGGACGGAGCCCCAGTCGCCTATCAGGAGTCGGACGAGGGGCGGGTCGCCGTGCCGATCAGCTACTCCCTGTCCGCGAGCGCAGTCCAGGGCACACCTGATGAGCGGGAAGAAAAGCGGGCGATGGAGTCGGAATACGTCTGCGGCTTCAGCATCGGGAGCTACGACACCTCAAGGCCGCTCGTCCTCGACCCCGTATTCCTGGTGTATTGCGGGTTTATCGGCGGGAGCAACACCGATGACGGCCGGGCCATCGCCGTCGACGGCAGCGGTTATGCCTATATTACCGGCACCACTTCGTCCCCCGAAACATCCTTCCCGGTCACGGTGGGACCGGACGCGTCCCACAACGCGAGTGTGGATGCTTTCGTGGCCAAGATCGATAAGAGCGGAACGGGTCTTGTCTACTGCGGCTACATCGGCGGCGCCGGCGCGGACTATGGGTATGACATCGCCGTGGACAGCTCCGGGAATGCGTATATCACAGGCGTCGCCTACTCCACAGAGGCCACTTTCCCCGTCCTCGTCGGGCCGGACTTGACTCACAACGGGGGCGCCGACGGTTTTGTGGCCAAGGTCAATGCGAGCGGGACGAGCCTGACCTACTGCGGCTATATCGGCGGAAGCGGCACTGATTACGGCTTCGGAATCGCCGTGGACGGCGCCGGCGATGCCTGTGCCGTCGGCCAAACGGACTCCACGGAAGCCACCTTTCCGGCTACGGTCGGTCCGGATCTAGCCCACAACGGCAACGATGATGCGTGGGTGGCGAAGGTGAATCCGACGGGGTCCGGTCTTCTGTACTGCGGCTATATCGGCGGGAACTGGTACGAACAGGCCTGGGACGTCGCGGTGGACGGCGCCGGCAACGCTTATCTCACCGGCCAAACAGGCTCCACGGAACCCACCTTCCCCGTCACGGTCGGCCCGGACATATCCGAAAACGGGGGCGCGGATTGTTTCGTGGCCAAGGTGAATCCGAGCGGAACGGCCCTGGCCTACTGCGGTTTCATAGGCGGGTCGGATTGGGACGCTGGACGCGGGATCGCCGTCGACGCCTTCGGCAACGCTTATGTGGCGGGATTCACTCAATCGGCACCGGCTTCGTTTCCCGTCGCCGTGGGACCGGACTTGACGTATAACGGCCAGCGGGACGCTTTTGTCGCGAAGGTCAACCCGGCCGGCAACGGCCTCGTCTTCTGCGGCTATTTGGGGGGAAGCGACGTCGATGCGGGATACGGCATCGCCCTGGACAGCTCTCGCAACGCCTTTGTCGTGGGGCAGACCTACTCGACGCAAGCCTCGTTCCCCGTTACCGTCGGGCCGGATTTGACTTACAACTTGAATGGCGACGCGTTCTTGGCCAAGGTCAGCCCCGGCGCATCGATCCTGGGCTGCGGCTACGTCGGTGGAATTGGGGACGAAACCGGTTGGGGCATCGCGGTGGACGGGTCAGGAGATGTCTATGTCACGGGCCAGACTTCATCGACAGAATCCCCCTTCCCGATTACTGTCGGCCCGGACCTGACTCAGAACGGAATCATCGATGCCTTCGTGGCCAAGGTCTCCTATTTCGATGAGCGAATCAAGAAGCACGCCGTGGGCGATTTCGACGGCGACGGAGCGGACGAGATCGCGGTCGATTTCGGCCCGGGCGGGGCCTGGATGTGGGACGGCGGCGCCTGGACGCAGTTGACGTCCGGCAACCCCGAGAGCATGATCACGGCGAACTATGATGGCGACGGCGACGACGAAATCGTCATGGACATGGGCTTATCCGGGTTATGGCTGTGGAACAGCGGCGGCTGGGTCCAGCTGAGCGGAGTCAATGTCGAGTGCCTGGCCGCAGGAGACATCGACGCCGACGGGAATGACGAAGTGGTCGGCGATTTCGGTCCGCCGGGCGTCTGGCTGCGCAATGGCCCGGACTGGACGCAGCTCAGCGGGGCCGACGTGGAGTATCTCGCCACGGCCGACCTCGACGGATCGGACACGGCGGACATCGTCGGAGACTTCGGGACCGTCGGCCTCTGGTACTGGAGCGGCGGGTCCTGGACTCAGCTCAGCGGCGTGAATGCAGATTATCTGACCGTGGGCAATACCGACGGCGCCGGCGGGAAGGACTTGATCGGAGACTTCGGCCCGACCGGCGTCTGGCTGTGGAGCAGCGCTGCCTGGACCCAGCTGAGCGGCGTGAACGCGGACTTTATGGTCACGCTCGATGTCGACGGCAGCGCGGATGACGAACTGGCCGCGGACTTCGGCGCAACCGGGCTCTGGGTCTGGGATAGCGGGGGCTGGACCGTCGTGAGCGGCCTCAATCCGGAGTTCATGATCGCCGCCGACACGGACGCCGACCGGTCAGACGGGCTGGCCGTGGATTTCGGCGCTTTCGGCCTGTGGCTGCGGAGCGCGGGGGCCTGGAGCCAGCTATCCGGGGTCAACCCCCAGAACCTCGTCGCGGGAGACGTCGACGCCGACGGTGCGGATGAGATCTTCGCTGACTTCGGCTCACTGGGTTTGTGGCTTTGGAATAACGGGACGTGGAGCCAGATCAGCCCGAACGATCCAGATTGAGGCCGCGGGGAGTACTTCCCGGAGGCCTTACGGTAGGCGTCCCGGCCGATCAGCCGACGGCGGTCGCCAACCCCAAGACACCGACCGTTGCGTCACCATGACAGCCTGGACAGCACCCTGGCGGCCCTGGCGCCAGCGCGGCCGGGAGGCGGCCGGGAGCCGGGTCGACTATCCGTCCCATTGAATAATTATGCATTAGCCCCCTCGGTCCGGGGGCCGGGCACGCTTGTGACACCCGAAATTACAGGCCGTATTAACGGGCGATTTCGCCTGGTTATTTGAGGAAGGCCGCGGGGCAAGCTTGCCTTTTAGCGCCTATTGGTTTATTATAAGCGTTCAGCCTCCATGAATAAAATTGCATTACCGGTAAGAACGGCTTGAGGTCAGAGACATCAGAAATGGAATCCATCAGCACAATCAGCGACCCTCGCTGCGTGACTTCACCCCGCGGCTTCCAGGCCTGCGGCATTCGCTGTGGTCTGAAGAAAAAGGGCAAAGATCTGGCCCTCCTGGTGAGCGACCGCCCGGCGGCCGTGGCCGCGCTGTTCACGACAAATCGTTTGCCGGCGGCGCCGATCCAGCTCAGTCGCCAAAGGGCCAAAGCCGGTGTCGTCCGGGCGGTGTTGATCAACAGCGGCAACGCCAATGCCTGCACCGGTGAGCGCGGCCTGGCTGATGCCGGGGAGATGACGGAACTGGCGGCGAAAAATCTTGACCTGGACCCCCGGCACGTCCTGGTGGCGTCGACAGGAATTATCGGCGTCCCGCTGCGCATGGATGCCGTTCGCGCAGGCGTTAAGAAAGCCTGCCAAAGCCTGTCCCGGGACGGCGGGGAGGACGCCGCTCAGGCCATCATGACCACGGACACCAGGCCAAAGCAATTTGTAGTGAAATTCGCCATTGACGGAAAGCCTTGCCGCATCGGCGCCATGGCCAAGGGCAGCGGCATGATCAATCCGCGGGTGGCCACGATGATCTGCGTCATGAGCACCGATGCCGCCATCCAGCCGGCTTTGCTGCGCGAGGCGCTGACGGCCAGCGTCGGGCAAAGCCTTAACGCCCTGACCATCGATGGCGAGATGAGCACGAATGACGTGGTTTTTCTGTTGGCGAATGGCGCCGCCCGAAACGAGATGATCAGGAGGAGAGACAGGAGCTACCGGATCTTCTCGGCGGCCCTGCAATCCATTTCGACGTCGGTGGCCGAGGCCCTGGCGGCGGATGGAGAAGGGGCCACTCGATTGGTCAAGGTGACGGTGGAGCGCGCCAAAACCCGAAAAGAGGCCATGACGGCGGCCAAAGCCGTTGCCAATTCGCTTTTGGTGAAGACGGCCATCTTCGGCCGGGATGCCAATTGGGGTCGGGTGATTTCAGCCGTGGGGGCCAGCGGCGTCGCCCTGGATCCCGGCGCTATCGACATCCGCTTTGCGGGCATTCTTGTCGCGAAGCACGGTGCGGCGATCGATTATGATGCGGCGGCTATGACCAAGGCACTCGAGCAAAGAGAAATCGCCATCGGGATCTCATTGGGCGCCGGTCGGGAATCGGCCCAGGTGCTCACCTGCGATCTGACGCATGGCTATATAAAGATCAACGCCGACTACCATACCTGAGAAACAAACATAAGTTCTTCAAGAGTACACGGATGAAGCGGATTAAAGAGGAGCGAAATTTGCTGTTCAGCAAGAACATCACCTTTATCGGTTCGGGGAACATGGGCGAAGCTCTCCTGGGCGGACTTCTTAAGGCCAAGCTCACCAACCCGAAAAACATCGTGGCCACGGATATTTTGGAGGGGCGCCTGAAGCAGATCGCCGAGAAATGGAGCGTCACCGTAATGACGGACAATCGCCAGGCGATCGCTGGCGCCAACATCATCGTCCTGTGCGTCAAACCGCAAACCGTCAGCGCAATCCTGCGCGAGATAAAAGACGACGTTCGCGAGGACCAGCTCATCATCTCCATCCTGGCCGGGATCACGACCGGAACGATCAGCAAGTTCATCGGGAAAAAGAACCCGGTCATCCGGGTCATGCCCAACATACCCGCCGTGGTCGACGAGGGCGCCTCCGGCCTTTGCCTGGGTGAATTCGCGCAGGACATCCACCGGGAACTGGCCGTCGCCATTTTCCAGGCGGTGGGTATGGTGGAAATCGTCGAAGAGAGCCAGATGGACGTCATCACCGGGCTGAGCGGCAGCGGCCCGGCCTACGTTTACATGATCATCGAGGCCTTGACCGATGGCGGCGTGATGATGGGCCTGGCGCGCAACGTCGCGGCTCGCCTGGCCACGCAAATGGTGCTGGGTTCGGCCAAGCTGGTGCGCGAAACCGGCGTTCATCCGGCCATCCTGAAAGACCAGGTGACGACCCCCGGCGGCACGGCCATTGCCGCCATCAACGAACTGGAGGCCCACGGCCTCCGCCCGATGCTCATCCGCGCCGTGGAAGTCGCCACCAACAAATCCAGGGAATTAAGTCGGTTTTTACAGGAAAGCAACGGTGGGTCAGCGGGCTGCCGCGCGACTCGGGCGGGACAATCCCATGATGATGTTTGACTTCGATTGGCTTGGGGGATCGGGCGCTTGAAAAAAATCGGCATCGTCGGCGCCACGGGCTATACGGGTGAAGAATTGTTGCGCGTGTTGGCGCGCCATCAACACGTGGAACTGGCCTTCGCGACATCGGAACAGGAACAGGGGCAGTCTCTGGCAAAAGTCTATCCGCACCTGCCCCAATACCGCGATCAAAAGTTTTTTTCCGCACAGGGGTCTTTGGAGCAGGAAGCGGACCTGGTGTTTCTTTGTACGCACGCCGGTCAGTCGGCCCAGTGGGCCGCAGAATATCTGCGGAACGGCGCCCGGGTCGTGGATCTGGGCGCGGATTTTCGATTCAAGGATCCGCGAGTATACGAAAGCTGGTACGGCCTGCCGCATCCTCAGCCCGTGCTTTTGCAGGAGTCGGCGTATGGCCTGCCGGAATGGAACCGGGCCGGCATCAAAGCGGCCCGGGTGGTGGGCAATCCCGGCTGCTATCCCACCTGCGCGCTGCTGGGCATCCTGCCGTATGTGCGCGCGGGTTTGGTGGCCGAGAACGGCATCGTTATCGACGCCAAATCCGGCGTTTCCGGCGCCGGAAAATCGCCAACGCGCACCACGCACTACGTCGAGGTCAATGAGAGCCTGAGCGCCTACGCACCGGGTCGCCAGCATCGCCATGTGGGCGAAATTGAGCAGGAGCTGGCCAAACAGGCGGGCCATCCGATGCGGGTGGTTTTCACTCCGCATCTGGCACCCATGTCGCGCGGACTGTTCGCGACGGTCTACCTGCGAATGAACAGGGATTGTGCCCAGGCTGAGCTTCTGGCGGTCCTGGCTGATGCTTATGAGAAAGAGCCGTTTGTGCATGTCCTCCCGGATGAATTGCCCACGACCAGGATGGCGGCGCACTCCAATTACTGTTTTTTGACCGTTCGCTCCGTCCCGGACAGCGACGTGGCCATTGTCCTTTCCGCGATCGACAATCTCGGCAAGGGAGCCAGCTGGCAAGCGGTCCAAAATATGAATCTGATGTTGGAGTTTCCGGAAGAGATGGGTCTGATTTAATGCGCAAACGAGTCGTGATCAAGATCGGCGGCAACGCTTTCGAGAATCCGGGAGATGCTCCGGGTTCGTCCTCCAAGAACCGGCATCCGGGATCCGAAATGGGCGGCGAGAACGGGTTGGCCGGGTTAGCCAAGGCGATCAAATCGCTGGCCGGGCACGAATTCATCGTGGTTCACGGCGGAGGGGCGGAAATCTCTCGCGCCCTGCGGGCCGCCGATCGCGAACCGGTGTTCGTGGACGGCCTGCGGGTAACCACGGCCGACGACATGGAAATCGTGGAGCGGGTGCTGTCGCAGGAAATCAATGGCCGAATCGCCTCGGCGTTGAGTCGAAACGGTGTTCCGTGCCAAGGGTTGTCCGGCAAAACCGCCGGCCTGTTCACTGTCGAACCGCTGCGCCGCAAGGGCCGGGATATGGGCTTCGTCGGCCGCATCGTCCGGGTCAATCCCGAGCCGGTTTTGACCCTGTTGGCCCATGGCCGGGTACCAGTGATTTCGCCGGTTTCGGCCGATGACCAGGGTCAGGCCTATAACGTCAACGCCGACAGTGCTGCCGCCGCCATCGCCGGCGCAGCCGCCGGCACCGACGTGATCTTTTTTACCGACGTCCCGGGCGTTCGGGCCGGCGAACGAATTCTATCCCGATTAAGCGTGCCCGAGGCCAGAGACCTGATCGCGGCCGAGACTATTCAAGGCGGCATGATTGCCAAAATGGAGTCCGCCTTTGAAGCCGTGAGCCTGGGAGTTGAACAAGTCCACATCGGCCAATGGCATGGAGAGAGGACGTTAGATGATCTTCTGGCAGATCAGCCGAGCAGCGGGACGACCATTCATCTTTGAGGATCAACCATGACCACCACGGAAATCATCGAAACCGAAAGGCGAGTTTTGCTCGGAACCTACGCCCGGCCCAAATTTGTCCTGACGCATGGCGAGGGAGTTCATGTTTTTGACAAGGACGGCAAGCGGTACCTCGATTTCGTGGCCGGCATTGCCGTCAACGGCCTGGGCTATGCCGACCCAGGAGCCGTGCGGACGTTACAGGAACAAGCGGCCAACCTCTGGCATTGCTCCAATCTCTATTACACCGAACCGCAGGTGCGCCTGGCCCAGCTGCTGGTCGAGAAGACCTTCGCCGACAAGGTCTTCTTTGCCAACAGCGGCACCGAAGCGGTGGAAGGCGCGATCAAGCTGGCCCGGAAGTGGGGCAAGGAGACCAAGGGCCAGGACGGCTTCGAATTCGTCGCTTTTGAAAATTCGTTTCACGGACGGAGCATGGGGGCACTGTCGGCCACCGGTCAGGCCAAGTTCAGGGAAGCTTTCGAGCCGATGTTGCCGGGCTTTCGTTTTGCCGCATTTAACGACCTGGATTCGACGGCCGCGCTGATCTCTCCCCGGACTTGTGCCGTCATCGTCGAGCCGGTGCAGGGAGAAGGCGGCGTCTATCCCGCGGAGGTGGAGTTTCTGCCGGGATTGCGCAAGCTCTGCGACGAGCGGCGATGTTTGCTGATTTTGGATGAGATCCAATGCGGCTTGGGCCGCACGGGCACCTTTTGCGCCCACGAGCAGTACGGCATCCGGCCCGACATGATGGTCATCGCCAAGCCCCTGGCGGGCGGCCTGCCCATGGGAGCGATTCTGATGACCGACGAGATCGCCGGACACGTGAAGGTGGGAAATCACGGCGCGACGTTTGGCGGAGGACCGTTGATTGCCAGCGTGGCCGAATACGTGGTCCAGAAGATCAGTCAGCCGGCTTTCTTGGCGCGAGTGCGGGAGAACGGTGAATATCTGAGATCGCAGCTTGAGAAGTTGCTCCCCGAATGCCCTGAAATCGTTTCCGTTCGCGGGCGGGGGCTGATGTTCGGCCTGGACTTGGGCATCGCCGCCCAACCCGTGATCGAGTCTTGCGCGGGAAACGGCCTGCTGGTCTGCAAAGCCGGCGATAAGACGTTGCGGCTGGTCCCTCCGCTCATTGTGGAGAGGCCGCACATCGACGAAGCCGTACGCATATTGAAACTTGCATTCCAAACGGTGAGAGACAGCCATGTTGAGAAGAGCTAAAACCAAGGACGTTCCGCAGATCGTGCAACTCATCAACCATTACGCCGGGAAGGGGGAGATGCTGGGCCGGTCGCAGGCGCAGGTTTTTAATGTGTTGCGCGATTATGTGGTGGTCGAGGAAGACGGCCGGCTGGTGGGCTGCGGAGCCCTGCACGTCATCTGGAACGACATTGGCGAAATTCGCTCTCTCGCCATCGATCCCGAGCGTGTCGGTCAAGGATTGGGCAAAAGCATTGTCGAATTCTTGATGGAGGACGCTCGCGGTCTGGAACTGCCTCGAGTTTTCATCTTGACCTATAAACCCGACTTTTTCGCCAAGCTCAAATTCGAGCCGGTGGACAAGAAGGAGTTGCCGCACAAAGTGTGGAAGGATTGTCTGAACTGCCCGAAATTCCCAGGTTGCGACGAAGTGGCGATGATCCGACCGACCTGTTGAATTCTGGAGGACAGTGACGTTCCCCTGTAGGAAAGGCGGCACCGGCAGCCGGCGCCACTGAAACGCCTGTCTAACGCTGAGTCTAGCCTAAGAAACCAAGGGGGGATTCCCCGCGCGGTACATGATCCGGGAACATAACCACTTTTTACTTCGCCCGGGACTTTTTCGGCGCGAGCGTTGTATACTTAGTGACGGTCCCTTTTGGGGCGGAACTACCGGAGAGGGTTTCTTGACTTGCCGCGCCTCCACATCCGTCAGAACGAGTTCGTGGCCGCAGCACGTCGACCCGAGGACGTATTTGAAATAAGAGGAGGTTTTCCCATGAGAAGCAAGCCCCATTTCATCGTGCGTCCGGCCCTCGTGGCCGTATTGACCTTGCTCTTCCTTTCATCCCTCGGCGCTGCCGAGGACAAAGCCGGCAAAATTGACGGCCTGATGAAGCTTTACTCCGACTATGGACAGTTCAACGGGACGGTGCTGGTGGCCGAGAACGGCAAGGTTGTCTATAAAAAAGCATTCGGGCTGGCCGAAATGGAATGGAATATCCCCAACAAGCCCGACACCAAGTTCCGGCTTGGCTCGATCACCAAGCAGTTCACTTCCATGCTTGTCCTCCAGCTCGTTGAGGAAGGCAAGCTCAGCTTAGAGGGGAAGCTCTCCGAGTATCTCCCCTATTATCGCGAGGATACGGGAAAGAGGGTGACCATTCACCATCTCCTCACCCACACCTCCGGCATCCCCAGTTATACGAACCTGCCGAATTTCCGGTCTGAAGTCAGCCGCAACCCTTACCCGGTCGAAGAGTTCGTTAAGAAGTTTTGCAGCGGGGACCTCGAATTCGAGCCCGGGGCCAAGTTCAGCTATAACAACTCAGGCTATTTTCTTCTGGGGGCGGTGATAGAAAAGATCACTGGGAAAATCTATGAAAATGTCTTAGAGGAAAAGATCTTAAAACCCTTGGGAATGAAGAGCTCGGGATACGACCATTATGCCACCATCATGCCAGGCCGGGCCGCCGGTTACGAGCAATCCCTGGATGGTTATTCGAATGCTCCCTATCTGGATATGTCCCTGCCTTATGCTGCCGGCTCCCTGTATTCGACAGTCGAAGACCTTTATATCTGGGACCAGGCTCTCTACACGGACCGATTACTCTCGGCCAAGATGAAGGCGCTTCTCTTCAAACCCCATATTCAGAATCCCGGCGGCGCCTATGGCTACGGATGGGCTGTGGGCAAGAAAAAGCTGCCGCAATCCAAGCGCGAGGTCGCGGTTGTAGCGCATGGCGGCGGGATCAACGGTTTTAGCACCCTGATCGAACGCTATGTTGACGATCAACACCTGATCGTCCTCCTCAACAACACCGGCAGCACCAACCTGGGAGAAATGAGCACCGCCATCGGTCGGATCCTCTATGGCGAGCCCTACGACCCGCCCAAGAAATCGATTGCCCGGAAGCTTTATGAAGCCGTGCGCGAAAAGAGCCTGGAGGCGGCTATATCCCAGTATCGTGAGCTCAAGAAAGCCAGTCCACAGGTTTTTGATTTCGAGCCTGAGGAACTGAACCAGCTGGGCTACACGCTGCTCCAGGCTGAAAGAATCGACGACGCGATTAAGATCTTTCAGCTGAACATCGAAGCCTATCCTGAGTATGCGAACGGCTATGACAGCCTGGCCGAGGCCTATGCGGCCAAGGGCGAGAAAAGCCTGGCCATAAAGAACTACGCTAAATCGCTGGAGCTCGACCCGAGCCATGCCAGCGCCGTCGAAAAATTGAACCAGCTCATCAAGGAAAAATAGATACGAGCCAGGCCGCGATGCGGGCTCCGGCGGGCTCGACTGAGATTTCCCTTGAATCGCCGGCCAGAATCTGGAATATTGGGCTATCGCGAGGTTGTGAGTTCTCATGAGTTATTCCTATCGGACCACCGGCGACAAGAAGCCCTTCGTCAAGAGGGCCGTCCCTTTCCTTCTCCTCCTCCTTGCGGCGGGGGGAGCCTTGCTTTGGTTGCTCAAGTTCGAGTCAGAAAAGCCAGCCGTCAGCTTGGCCGGGGAAAACCGCTTCGTCGCGCCCGAGCTGAACCTTCGGGTCGAAGACCGGAAAAGCGGCCTGGCCGCGCTCACGGTGGAGGCCGCTCAGGGCGAGCGGACGGTCATCCTGCTTGAGGAAATCTACCCGGACGGCCCCGCCCTGATCGAGAGAAAAGTGGCCATGCGGCCGGTCCCCGAAGGCTTGAGCGACGGCGAGCTGCGGCTCCGGATCACCGCCAAGGACCGCTCCTGGAAGCGAAACAAAACGATCCTGGATAAGACCCTTGTCCTCGACAGCCAGCCTCCCCGGCCGGTCGTCCTTGGGGGACCTCACTACGTCAATCAGGGTGGTGCGGGCCTGATCGTCGTCACCAGCAACGAGGAATCGTCCTCAGCCGGCGTGCAAGTGGGCGAGGCCTGGTTCTCCGGCTATCCGCTGGGGGGGAACCGCTTCGCCGTCTTTTTCGCCCTGCCGCAGGGCCTGCCGCCTGACGTGCCCTTCCTGGTACGGGCGGAGGACGCGGCCGGAAATCTGGGTGAGGCGCACTTCCGGCCGAACGTAAAGCCGAAGCCGTCCCGCCGGGACCGGATCGAGCTGAGCGACGGCTTCCTTGCCGGAGTCATCCCGTACTTCAAGGACAGGGACCCCTCTCTCCAGGGCTCGGATCTCGAGATCTTCCTGGCCGTGAACCGAAACCAGCGCGAGACTGACGCCGAGCGGATCCGGACGATCTGCCGGACCTCGGCGGCGGAGCGGCTCTGGTCAGGAGCGTTCACCCGAATGCTCGGCAAGCCCATGGCCCGGTTCGGCGAGGAGCGGACCTATTATTACCGGGACGAACAGGTCGACCGTCAGGTCCATCTCGGCGTCGACATCGCTTCGCTCGTGCAGAGCCCCATCCCCGCCGGGAACGGCGGGCGTGTCGTCTTGGCCGGACCTCTCGGCATCTACGGCGAGACCGTCATCCTCGACCACGGCTGCGGCCTGTTCAGCATGTATTCGCACATGAGCGTTATCGACGTCTCTCCGGGCGCCTCGGTGGCCAAGGGCGACATCCTCGGCCGGACCGGCCAGACCGGCATGGCCGGCGGCGACCACCTTCATTTCGCGGTCATCGTCCAGGGCGTCTTCGTCGACCCCGTGGAATGGTGGGACCCCCACTGGATCCAGGACAACGTCGACCTGAAGCTGAAATAGCCGTCGGGACCACCGATTTCAGTGCCCTCGCAGCGCCGAGCCAGGCAGAAAAAGGGAGCAGGAGGATGCATGAAGAAGATTATCGTATTCGCGTTCGCCGGTTGGCTGAGCCTCTGTCAAGTTGCGTTTGCGGCGGTTCCTGAATACACCGCCATGAAGGCGGGAAGCCGGATGGTGATGGACGGTTTTCTCGACGAGCCCGCCTGGAAGCAGGCGCGCTCCGTAGGTCCGTTCCAATTCCCATGGTACCAATCCGGGGAAAAAGAGCCGACCGAGGCCAAGATAGTCTGGGACGACGAGCGCATCTATTTCGCCTTCCAATGCGCCGACAAGCACATCTCGGCGGAGCAGTATGTTCCCAACAGCCCGGTGTCGCGTGACGATTGCTGTGAGGCCTTCATCTCTCCGGTGCCGGAAGGCTCCGGGCGGCTCGATTACATCAATTACGAGATCAATTGTATCGGCACCTGGCTGGTCGGTCATCATGCCAAGTCCAGAAACGCCGACCGGGGGAAGTGGGAGCCGGGGGGAATCGTCATCGGGCGGTATATCAAGGGCACGGTGAACAATGACGAGGACCTCGACGAGGGCTGGGTTTTGGAATTCTCCATTCCCTGGACGCATTTCAGGGAATTCGGGGCTGCGTTCCCTCCGAAGAATGGCCAGGTCATCCATGTCGGACTTCATCGCTGCGGCGGCAAGACGAACGCCCAGTACAGCCAGTGGGCGCCCTCCCAGACAGAACGGCCTAACTTTCACAGCCCCCAGGACTTCGGGAAGGTAATTCTCTCGACGAAGGTTTCGAGATAATGAGGAGACAGAATATGACGGCTCGCGTGCACACCCCGCTCAGGCGTGTTCTTTTCGTCGGCCCGTCCGCGTTGGCCCTGGCCGTTCTCGTGGCGCAGCTCTGGAGCGGAGCGCCGACAGCCCGTCCGCTTCCCCCGGCTGCCGGGGAACTCGCGTCGCCCCAGCGGGCCGCCATCCTGTTGTTGACCGATAGCGCGGCCGGCGGCATCGCCGCCGACCTCGACCTCCTCTACCCGGGCCGCGTCAAATCCGTCAGCTTTGTCGAACAGAAGGTCACCGCGGAGCTCCTCGACGGCTTCGGCTACGTGATCACCGTGGTGGGCGACGGCGCGAACCTGGACAAGCTCGACTACGGCGAGATCACCGCCTTCGCCCGCCGCGGGGGCCAGGTGATGTCGAGTTTGTTCGAGTACGCCCGCGCCCGGAACCTGCACTTCAGCAAAACCCACGTGCTCGACCGCCTCCGGCCGGCGATGCGCATCGACGTCGCCTGCGACATCACCAAGGGCTTCGCCGTGGGCGACCTGGTGTGGTGGTTCGGCTGCGTGTCGTCCGCGCCCGAAACCCTCTACGCCAACCAGATGTATCAGCGCCAGATCATGGGCGTGCGCGAGTCGGACGGGGTGCGTATCCTGGCCACCTCCAACGTCAACCATGGCGCCGTCATGATCGAGGAGAAGGTGGGCCAGGGGCGCATCGTCGCCCTCGACCTGCTTTCTCCCGGCCGCCCCTTCTTCAACTCCTACGGTTCGACGAACAAGTACCTCTTCCTCGGCAACATGATCAACCAGGCCGTGCGCTACGGCAAGCAATACCCCAAGCGCCTCAGCTATGACGAGTTCGTCGAGGCCATGCACCGCTTGGCCGCGGAGCATCCCGGGCTGACGGTGAAGGCCGAGGGGCCGGGCAGCGATGGCCGGCAGATGTACACCTTCAACCTCGGCGACCCCGCCAAACCCACGGTGTATTTCGGCGGCTCGGTGCACGGGTGGGAATGGGAGAACGCCTACGGGCTGATGCGGCTGGCCGAGGTGCTGGCCGAGAACCCCCGGCTCGAGGGCCTCGACACGACTCGGCTGCACTTCAAGATCATGCCCATCCAGAACCCCTGGGGCCATGACCACTTCACCCGCCAGAACGCCCGGGGCGTGGACCTGAACCGCAACTTCGACGCCGGCTGGGAGGAGCTGCCCGCGCCGCAAGACGTGGTCACCCCGTGGGACTACAACTATAAGGGATCCCGGCCGGCCTCGGAGCGCGAAACCCAGATCATCCAGGGGATCGTCGACCGCCAGCGCCCGATCTGCGTGATCGACTTTCACACCGCGGATTACGTGATGCTGCGGGCCTACCGCGACGACGAACCGGTGATCAGGGCGATCCAGGAGAACATCAAGACGCGACTCAAGGATCGCTTTCTCGCCCAGGCGCCCTACAACGGCCCGTACCAGCAGGTGAACATGAACAACGTTACGGAGCCGGGGGCGCCGAAACCCTATCTCATTGACTATGCGGCCAAGCAGGGTACGACCGCCGCCTTCCTCATCGAGATGTCGGGCAACCGTGATGATGTGCAGGCGCTGGTGATGAACGTGGACACGGTGGTCGAGATCTGCCTGGCCGCGACCCAGGAATGCCTCAAGCGGCTGGCGTCACGCTAGCGCCCGTTTTTTTCGCGGGCTCGGGGCCGGCGATGAAGGCGCGTTACACAAAGCGGCCTTTATCTGGTAGAATCGTGGTCGCTCTTCGAACGGAGAGCTTTTGCCAGACAGGGAGGTGTTTCATGATCAGCCCAAAACGGTCCGGTTTGACGCTCGGTCTTCTGATCCTGTTTTTGCTTGCGCCCTTGACCGCCGATCGCGTTTCCGCGGCCGACGAGGGGATGTGGACCTTCGATAACCCACCGCTCAAGCAGCTCCAGGAAAAATACGGGTTCACGCCGACCCGGGAGTGGCTGGACCATGTGCGGCTGTCGAGCGTCCGCTTCAACGACGGCGGCTCCGGCTCGTTCGTCAGCTCCCGTGGCCTGGTGCTGACCAACCATCATGTGGCGATGGGGCAGCTCCAGAAAATGTCCACGGCCGAGCGGAATTACGTGGCCACGGGGTTCTATGCCGCGACCCCCGCGGCGGAAGTGAAGTGCCCGGACCTCGAGCTCGACGTTCTCTACGCCATGGACAACGTCACCCCGCGGATCCTCGGCGCGGCGAAGCCCGGCCTGAGCGGGCCGGACGCCCTCAAGGCCCGCGAAGCGGAGATCGCCAGGATCGAGCAGGAATACAAAGACAAGACTGGCCTGATCTGCAACGTGGTCAGCCTGTACCGAGGCGGAGAGTACTGGGCTTACCAGTACAAGCGCTACACCGACGTCCGGCTGGTCATGGCTCCGGAACGGCAGATCGCCTTCTGGGGCGGCGACGACGACAATTTCACCTATCCCCGGTACGATCTGGACATGGCCTTCTTCCGCGTCTACGAAAAAGACCAGCCGCTCCAAGCCCGGCACTATCTGAAATGGAGCGCCGGCGGCGCGGCCGAGGGCGACCTGGTCTTCGTTTCCGGCCATCCCGGCGGCACCAACCGTTTGAACACCTATGACCAGCTCGTCTTCCTGCGGGATGTCCAATATCCCATGATCTTGAGCATGATCGGCAAGCGGCTCGAGATCCTTCGTAATTATGCCCGGCTCGGCCCGGAGCAGGAGCGCCGCGCCTTGGGACAGATGTTCGGCCTGGAAAACGCCAAAAAAGCCCAGACGGGGGAATACCAGGGACTGCTCGACCCCAAGCTGATGGACAAGGCGCGGAAGGACGAGGAGGCTTTCCGCGCGAAGATCCAGGCCAAGCCGGAATGGGACAAGGAATACGCCTCGGCTTGGGACGTGATCAGCCAGGTGATGGCCAAGCAAGCCGGAGTCGCCCGGGGCCGCTTTTATCAGGGGTTGGCCGTCAATTCCCGGTTTTACGCGATCGCCCGCCAGATCGTTTTCTATGTCGCCGAGGTGAAGAAGCCGGACATCGAGCGGCTGGACGGCTATCATGAGAGCCAGCTGGAGCAGCTCCGCTACCGCCTGCTTTCCCCCGCCCCGATCTACAGGGACATGGACGAGGCCAGCATGAAGGGGATGATGGAGCTGGCGCTCGACGAGCTGGGCCCGGACGATCCCTATTTGAAGATCGTCCTGAACGGCCGCTCCCCGGCCGAGGTGACGAAAGAGATGGTCGCCGGCACCAAGCTGGATGACGTCAGCCTGCGGAAGTCGCTGCTCGAAGGCGGCGAACCCGCCGCGGCCAAGTCCGACGATCCTTTCATCGTTCTCGCCCGCCGGCTCGAGCCCCTCCAACGGAAACAGATTGAAGATGACAAGCGGGATTTTCAGAGCGTTATCACCCCGGCCAGCGAGAAGGTCGCCCAGGCGCGCTTTGCCGTCTTTGGAAAGAACGCCTCTCCCGACGCTACGTTCACGCTGCGGCTCTCCTACGGGGCGGTGAAGGGCTATCCGATGAACGGCACCAACGCGCCCTACAAAACGACGCTTTACGGCCTGTTCGACCGCTCTCTGGGTTTCGATCAGAAAGGCGCCTACGCCCTGCCCCAGCGCTTTTGGGACCGCCGGGACCGGCTCGACCTGTCCACGCCGGTCAATTTTGTCAGCACCCACGATATCATCGGGGGCAATTCCGGCTCGCCGGTGATCAACAAGAATGCGGAGCTGGTGGGCCTGATCTTCGACGGCAATATCGAGAGCCTGGTGGGGCGGTTCGTCTATGATGAGACGGCTAACCGGGCCGTCTCCGTGCACAGCGCCTTCATCCTCGAGGCGCTGCGCAAGCTCTATGATGCCGGAACGCTCGCGGAGGAACTGGGGAAATAGAGGCTAGTCGCCCCGACGATGCCGTCTGGCCACAGCACTCTGGATAGGAAGCGGGATAGGGTGCCAGAGCCC
Organism: Candidatus Aminicenantota bacterium; assembly: GCA_963764885.1. Lineage (GTDB taxonomy): Bacteria > Acidobacteriota > Aminicenantia > Aminicenantales > UBA8522 > CAVSCD01. Next base: position 215,054 of record CAVXUH010000007.1, on the reverse strand, counting down.
AAGCTCACCAGACCCACTGGCGTCATGAGTCAAAGCCCAGCTTCAGCAGCCGGTCGGCGTTTCGCCAGGCGATCTTTTCGTAGACCGCCGCCGAGATGAGGTTCTCCGCTTTCAGCTTACGAAAGTAGTCGACGATCGGCGGCTTCTGCGGGTCGTTCGCGATGTCGGTGCCCCAGTACAGCCGGTCCTGGAACTCCTCCATGAACTTGTACCCGAACTCCGGGTCGCGGCTGATGGCATTGAACCCGCTTCCCGCGGAGAGGTCGCCGTGCAGGTTCGGATACTTCCTCATCAGCTCCACGACCCGGCCGGGCGTCACCTTGCCCTTCGGATAGCCGATCTGGCGCTGGCCATCGCGGATGACATCGTTGCTGATTTCTGCCCAGAAGGGCGCCGAGTGTCCCAGCAAGGTCAATTTCGGGAACGACTTGAGCACGGTTTCCAGGCGAGGCAGCCCGGCTTCGTCGGCGCAGCCGTAGTAACCGCCGACTTGCGGGGCGATGTGAAAAGTGAGCGGCAGTCCGGATTCCTCCACCTGCCCGAAGACGTTCATGTTCAGCGGGTCGTCGAAATTCAGGTTCGCCATGTACTCGCCGACCCCCTTGCAGCCCATTTCTTTATAGGCTCCGAGCAGCGGCCGGAAGTCGGCCTTCGGGCTGTTGGTGAGGAATCGCGGGTCCAGGTTGCAGAACGGGACCAGGCGGCCGGGATACTGGCCGCAGATCTCGAGGACATCCTCCGTTGTCACGATCGTGTAACTGCACTCGGGACTGACATGGGCCTGCACGACGGCCCGGTCGATCCCGGCACCATCCAACATCTCGATGAGCCTTTGGGGAGAGGGATAATGGCTGCCATCGGGCCGCGTCACTTTGGGGTGACGGGGCAGGCCGGTGTGAACGTGGATGTCGATGAACCTCGGCTTTTTCCCCTTACGGGAGATTTCTTCTCCCGCGAGAGCCTCGCCGCCGCGGCCAGGGCTGCCGACAGCGAAAGCTCCAAAGCCCGCGGCCAAGCCTTTGAACCAATCTCGTCTTTTCATGGTTTTTCAATCCTCATTCTGTCACTCCTGAGCCATAATGTCCTTGCTGAATTCCCGCTCAAAAACTACTGTGCCGCCCTTGATCGCCCTGATCTTCCCGCCGATCAGCCCGCCCTTGAGGAAAAGGGCCTGCCAGGTCGTATCGCCCGCCCGGAACTCAACGCCCGTGAAAGGCCCGTCATCGATAAGCTTTGACGGCGCCATCTCGTTCAGCTCCGATTTCTTGCCCACCTCGATCAGGTGCAGGAACAGATCGTCTTTTCTCGGACTCCCCGGCGAGACGCTGACCCGCCAGGCCCCGAAATAATCAGGGGCCTTTCTCAGCCGGACTCGTTCTTCCAGGTATTTCGGCTCGAGTTCCCAGTTCCGACCGCTGGCCAGGAATTCCTTGCCCGGTCCGCCGATCTTCTCGATCCTGTGATCCGCGGGAAGAAGGGTCCTGCAGAACATGCGGCCTTCCCGGTCCGCCGCCGAAAAGAGGCCGTCGCCGAGGGAGGGTTCGTTCTGGGTGTGGATCAGCCATTCCTTGGCGTATTCTGCCCGTGTCGACCTGACCTTGTCGAAGACGACGAAATAGTCGGGGTAGATGAACAGGAACTGCCGCAGGGCGAGCCCGCATTTTTCCGCCCGGTAGCAGGCGGTCGCGTCATCGGCCAGGTAGGTGTAATGATCGTTTGTCTCGAAGGCCAGGCATTTCCCCGTGTCCATCACGTATTGTCCGCCGTCGCAGAACGGCATGGCCCCCTGGAAAGACGCGAATTTCGGGCCCCAGTGATCGGGGATCGGCTCTTCGGGCATATGGATCAGGACCGCGTTGTGCGCCACCGTCTGCGGATAGTAGTACTTGATATGGAAGTTATCGCCCAGGGCCCCGTATCCCCTCGAGCCGGGGTCCAGGGCGAGAAAACCGTTCTTGTAGATGGTGAAGTGCTGCTGGTCGTAGTGGGCGTGCCCCAGGTTGGCCTTTGCGCCGGTGACGAAGGCGCAGTAGGTCGCGTCCGCGTCGGTCCCCGAGCGCATGTAGGCGACCCCCAGGTCCCGGTAGAGCCGGGCGTGAGGTATATCCGGGGCCGGGTCGGGACCGGCTCCGGCCGGGACCGCGTCGACCAGGAAGATGTGGCAGGGATAGTTTTCGGCGTTTTGAAAAGGCCCCTTTTTCGTCCGCCGGTAGATGTCGGCGGCCAGCCGGCCCGCGGTGGAGTCCCTGCCGACCAGATTCATAACGTGAAGGTAATGGAGGCTGTTGGGCCGGAGTGCGTTGTCCCAGTGTGAAGCGTCGCCGAGGCCGTATTCCAGGCCGGGGTCGTCGCCCGGGAAAAGGGAATACGCCGTCCACAGGGGATAGCCCCTGAAATGTTTCCAATCCCGGGCGATGTCTTCCCCCGTCGCCGAACGCCAGGTGTAAAAGAAGTTGACGTCGGCCCAGATATACATCCCCAGGGAGTAGGCGACCGTGGCCACGACATAACCCCCATCCTGCCCGGCGACCCTTTCCCGGCCGTTGAGCATCTGCTGATTGTACTCGTACCCCATCCTCAAGAGCTTCAGGGCGAGCTCGTCGCAGAGGCCGTCGTTATAGGCGGCAAGCCCGGCATACCAAGGGATGCTTTCTGCCCCGTACTGCCCGGTGACGGAACGCGCCGGGTCCGACCTCGCCAGGAAGTAGATATCATTGATGTCGATGTTCTGGATCGCCTCGGCGTAGTCCATCATCGGGATGATGATCTCTTTCCGTTGGGCGGCCGTGAGGTCATTGTATATCCAGTCGTAGGCGGCGAAGGCGTTCGGGAACTCCGTGTGGTGATAGTCTCCCGCGGCCATCCCCTGGCTCAGGCAGAGCGCGTACGATCGTCCCGTGGCGACGAGCATCTTCCTGGCCTTGTCGAGGTATTTTCCGTCCTTCGTCATCAGATAGACGAAGGCGGTCTCGATCGCCTCGCGGCCCCAGTATCGCGGGGCCATGACCTCGACCTTCCGGCCGTTGACGATCCCGAAACTCCGCTTGTCGCTTTCGATGACGGGGTCCCCGGGATAGGCGTCGACCCGGCCTTTCATCTCGGCGTAGGACGCCCGCAGCTCTTCGATCTCCCGGCAGTTCTTTTTCACCCGCTCCCAGATCTCGTCGTTGATGAAGAGGCGAGGGTGCTTCGTGGAGATCTTGTCGAGCCAGCCGCCGGCCCGTAGCCCGGCCGTCTGGACCGGAGCGGGACGGCAATGCAGGCCGGCCGCGACCAGGCCCAGGAAAAAAAGGGAAACGCCGCGTCGGCACTTTGAAAACCCCATGCTTATGCCTCTCTGCCTAATCTCAAGATCGCCGGGAGCCTACGGGGTTTTTCCGGCGGCGGCAACGGCATGATTCAAGACGACGAACGGGTCGCCGGGCGCGAAGTTCATTTTCAGCCCCTTGCCGTAATCCCGCTCATCATTATAGCCGCGGATCAGGCTGACGTCGCCCAGCGAGATGACGCTCCCCTCGCCCTCGCGCTCGATGGATTCGATCTGGTAGAAGGCATTCTGTTCCCCGTCGTTGTCGATCGCGATCCACTCGCCGGCAAGTTGGTTGCCCGCCGGGAGCGCCGCGTCGACCCAGATACGGCTGAGGCGCTCTTCCGGCGCGGAAAGTTTCCTGACCGTTCCCCGCCAGGCCGGCACCTCCGCCGTGAGCTCGAGACTGCCCTGCCGAAGCTCCTTGCCTCCGACGAGCGCTGCCCGCTCCATCGTCTGGCCGCGCCGACGGATATAGCCCAGGCGTCCGTCCATCTTCAGCCCGCCGTCCGAGAGCGTCCGGCCGGGGGGCAAGTAGATGATCGTATCGGTAGCGCCGTCGGCCAGTTCGACGACCAGAACGACCGGCCCGTCATGAGAATCAACGCCGGGAATGGCCGCCCGCCGGGCCGACCGGATTTGAGGTTCCTTTCGATAGGGCTCTACCAGCGAGACGAAGGTCGAAAGAAGCCCCTCTTCGCCGCTCCGGCAGGCCAGCGAGTAACGCAGCTGAGCCGGGTTTCCCGGTTTATTGCGGGGCGGCGTGCCGTTAAAAAGGATGACCTCGCCCAATTCCGGAGTAAAGTCCCAGAGCCGCAGGCGGATTCTTTCCTGGCCGGTCGCCCCGTTGACGCCTTGGGCGAGATTCCATTCCATTTGCCAATCGCTTTGTGGCGGTCCGGAACGGTCAATATCTTTCAGCCACGAATATCCGACCGGGAACTCAGCTCCATCAGGGTGAGGACCGAACGGGACCTTCGGTCCGGCCAAAGTCCCTCCTTCCTGGGAGCGGAGATCGATTCCGTGAACGGTGACTTGGTCGCTTGGCCCGTGGAAGCTGCGCATGTGGTGGCGGCCGCCGGCGACCCGAAAAATGTCGACGGCGTAGCCCAGACCGGGCTTTGTTTCGATAAAGGCCAACATCCGGCGGTATTCGCTCGTCTGAGGATAGACGTTCGGGCTCGAGACTTCGACAGCCTGCAGACCGGGCAGGGCCTTGAAGAACACGGGTTCACCGCCCCAATTCGTCCGCTGAGAGGCTTCGTCCACGACCACCGTATTTTTCGATATCGTCGTGATCGACCACTCGTTGCGGTGCGGCCAGGCAGTGGCGAATTCCGGATATCCGAGTTCGGGGGACAGGTCAAAGCCGAACCCGAACAGGCCGATGTTGAGCCGGTCAAGGTGTCCGTGCCCGGCGTTGCGGCCGAAGTACATATAGGCGGCCGTGCCCTCGGCGGCGCGGCCGTATTCGAGCCGGGCCAGACAATAGCCGGCGAGAAGGTGCGGCGAGGGCGGACGCGCTGCGGCCTCGCCCCGGCGGGAGACGATTTCCCGAATCCGGCTGGAGAGCGCCTCGGGATCGGCCTCGGTGATATTCCGACCGAGCCCGTCGGCGGTGTAGCCGTTCGACCAATAGGCGGCGAGCGCCAGACGCTCGTCCCCGGTGTGGCGAAAAGCCTCGGCGATCGCCTGCGCGTCGGGACGCTTCATGAGAGAGAGATTCCCGGTGCGTCCGGTGTCTCCGATGTTGATGGTGGTCCAATCCAGTACCGCCAGGCGGCGGGTGATATTAAAGCCCGCGGTGAACCTGGGAAAATCACGATACAGGTCCCACCGATCATACGCGCCATAAGCCGCCAGCCGCTCGGCCGTGCCGGCCAGGTTGCCGATCCAGCCGAGCGAATAGCCCGGCGAGGCCTCGTCACCGATCCCGTCGCGGTCGATACGGCTCATGATGATCCCGGGCAGGCTGCCCCCGTCGGGTTCGAACAGCCAATCGAGAGCCCGGCTCGTTTCCGGCTCGCTGTTGAGGGCGATCGCGGCCGCCGCCATGGCCGCGTGATGCATTCCCACATTGCCCCGGATCTGGCCGGACCGGATGGCCGCCATGCCGCACTGGAGCAGGTTCTGGTCGATATTGGCGACCAGCTTTTCCCGTGATCCTTTCGGTGTCGGCAAGCGGTACGATTCGGCCATCCGGCCCAGGAAAGCATAGAGCCCGGGCTGGTCGTCCAGTCCGGTCAGGATCTTGTCGTAATTGGTCGCCAAATGGTTGAAGGCGCTGCACTCCCAGATCCGCCCTTGGATCTTGCCCAGGTGGCTGCCGCCGTCGGAATGATACCAGCCCCGGTCGGCGTATGGCTTCCAGTCCATCGACGGGTAGACGTCGGCCAGGCGGTCGAGCAGGATCGCGGCCTTGGCCGCGTACTTTTTATCGCCGGAATAGAGGTAGGCGTCGGCCAGACGGGAGAGCCCTTGCTGGATGTGATCCCAGTATTTCCAGGAGTAGAAGGCGATGAACCGGAACTCGGTGCCGTTCTCGTCTTTGTAGCCGAAACCGTCATCCACGCCCCAGAAGTGTTGAGGATCGTCCGGATCGGGATGCTCGGTGTTAAAAAGCAGGGACCGGTCGGCCCGCTTCGGATCGAATAACCCTTTGTCGTCGATTCCGCTGGCGTAGTAGGCGCCGAAGTCGTTGGTCGGAAAAACAGAATGGCAGTTCGGGCATTCGATTTTCCAGGGCCTGTGTTCGATATCCACGAGCCACGGATAGGCCCCGAACTTGTGGACTGCTTCTCCGCAGACGAGGCAGCCCTTCTGGATCGGGGGACCGCTCGGCCGGCGCGTCATGGTGACGTCGATGGCCCGCGGCAGGTCCTGGCCCGGCACCATCCGCCAGAGATCCTCGTCGCCTCTTGGCCAGCCAGCCGGCGGCGCGCGCGACCGCCTGGTCGCGTTCGGCGCGCGCCCAGTCGAAGCGTCCCACGTTTTGCCGGATATTGGCCAGCCGTTCGGGCGTGTACAGCCCGCCGTGAGACCTGTCCGCGGCGGGCCGTGCAGCCGGCGAGCCAAGCGATACCCATGATGATCCCCAACCAGCGATGCTTTGTCATCCTGTCACCTCTCTCGAATCGAAGCGGTCTCGAGCAGGAACGATTAACCCGAATGCGGGCCTATTCCATCGCGCTCAGGCGCGGGCCTGACCATGACGGCGCCCGGGAGCTTACGGGGAATTTCTCCCGGTGCCAACGGCCTGATTTAAAATGACAAACGGGTCGCCGGGCTCGAAGTTCATCCTCAGCCCCTTGCCGTAATCCCGTTCATCATTATAGCCGCGCGCGAGGCTGACGTCGCCCAGCGAGATGACGCTCCGCTCGCCGTCGCGCTCGACGGACTCGATCTGGTAAAAGGCGTTTTGCTCTCCGTCGTTGCCGATCGCGATCCACTCGCCGGCCAGCCGGTCGCCCGTCGGGAGGGCCGCGTCGACCCAGACCCGGGTTCGAGGCTCAGCCGGCGCCGAGAGACGCATGACCTTGCCGGTCCAGGCCGGGACATCTGACTTGAGCTCAAGACGGCCGTCTCGAAGCCGTCGGCCGCCGATAAGCGCCGCCCGCTCCACGGTCTTTCCCCGGCGGCGGATGAAGCCGAGCCGTCCGTCCATCTCCATCCCGCCGCTCGCGAGTGATTGGCCGGGCGGTGCGTACATGATCGTGTCGATCGCGCCGTCAGCCAGTTCCACATTCAGGACGACAGGTCCGTTGTGCGGATCGACCTCCTTGATCGCGATCCGCCTCGCCCGCCGGATCTGCGGGTCGACTCGGTAGGGTTCCAGGACCGAGACGAAGGTCGAGGCCAATCCCTCCTCTCCGCGGCGGCAGGTCAGCGAGTAGCGCAACTGGTCGGGGTTTCCGGGCTTATTGCGCGGCGGGGTGCCGTTGAAAAGGATGACCTCGTCCGTGCCCGGAGTGAAATCCCATAGTCGAAGACGGATGCCCTCTTCGCCGGTGGCGCCGTTACAGCCTTTGGCGAGACGCCACTCCAGCTGCCAATCGTTCTTTTGGGGGACGGCGCGGGCGACCCGGGTCAGCCAGGAATAGCCGACAGGAAACTTCGCTCCGTCGGGATGAGGACCGAAGGGGACTTCCGGTCCGGCCAACGTCCCTCCGTCCTGGAGGCGGAGATCGATTCCCTGAACGCTGACTTGGTCGCTTGGCCCATGGAAGCTTCGCATGTGACTGCGGCCGCCGGCGACGCGAAAGATGTCGACCGCGTAAGCCTGCCCGGGCTTTGTCTCTATGAAGGCCAACATCCGGCGGTATTCGGAGGTCTGAGGATAGACGTTCGGGCTTAAGACTTCGACAGCCTGCAGACCGGGCAGGGCCTTGAAGAACACGGGTTCGCCGCCCCAATTTGTCCGCTGAGAGGCTTCGTCCACAACCACCGTGTTTTTCGATATCGTCGTGATCGACCACTCGTTGCGGTGCGGCCAGGCTGTGGCAAACTCGGGATAACCGAGTTCGGGGGTCAGGTCGAATCCGAACCCGAACATCCCGATATTGAGCCGGTCGAGGTGCCCGTGCCCCGCGTTTCGGCCGAAGTACATATAGGCGGCCGTGCCATCGGCGGCCCGACCGTATTCGAGCCGGGCCAGGCAATAGCCGGCGAGCATATGGGGCGATGGCGGGCACGCCGCGGCCTCGCCGCGCCGCCGGACGACCTCCCGGATTTGTCCCGCCAGGGCCTCGGGATCGGCTTCGGTCAAGCCGCGACCCAGCCCGTCGGCCGTGTAGCCGTTGGCCCAATAGGCCGCCAGGGCCAGCCGCTCGTCCCCGGTGTGGCGGAAAGCCTGGGCGACGGCCTCGGCATCGGGGTATTTCAGCAGTGAGATGTTTCCCGTGCGTCCGGTGTCGCCGATGTTGATGGTTGTCCAGTCCAGCACCGCCAGGCGGCGGGCGATATTGAAGCCCGCGTCGAATCGAGGGAAATCCCGATAAAGATCCCACTTATCATACGCGCCGTAGTCCGCCAGGCGGTTGGCCGTGTCCGCCAGGTTGGCGATCCAGCTGAGCGAATAGCCCGGCGAGGCCTCGTCGCCGATCCCGTCGCGGTCGATACGTCCCGTAATGATCCCGGGCAGACCGCCCCCGTCGGGCTCGAACAGCCAGTCGAGTGCCCGACCCGTTTCCGGCTCGCTGTCGAGGGCGATCGCCGCCGCCGCCATCGCCGCGTGATGCATTCCGACATTGCCCCGGATCCGGCCGGCCCGGATGGCCGCCATGCCGCACTCGAGGAGGTTCTGGTCGAGATTGGCTACCAGGAATTCCCGCGTCCCCTTCGGGGTGGGCAGGCGGTAAAGCTTCGCCATCCGGGCTAAGGACGCATAGGGCCCGGGCTGGCCGTCCAGGCCGGTCAGGATCTTGTCGTAATTGGTCGCCATCCCGTTAAAATCGCCGCACTCCCAGATCCGTCCCTCGATCTTGCCCAGGTGGCTGCCGCCGTCGGAATGGTACCAGCCGCGGTCGGCGTAAGGCTTCCAGTCCATCGACGGGTAGACGTCGGCCAGACGGTCGAGCAGGATGGCGGCCTTGGCCGCATAGGATCTATCGCCGGTGCCGACATAGGCGTCGGCCAGATGAGAGATGCCGTCCTGAATGTGTTGCCAATACCGCCAGCCGTAGAAGGCGATGAACCGGAACTCGGCGCCGTTCCCGTCGACGTAGCCATAGCCGTCATCCACGCCCCAGGCGTGCTTGGGGTCGGCCGGGTCGGGGTGATCGGTGTTGAAAAGCAGGGCCCGGTCGGCGTGCTTGGGATTGAACAGCCCTTGCTCATCGATTCCGCTGGCGTAGTAGGCGCCGAAGTCGTTGGTGGGGAAAACCGACTTGCAGTTGGGGCATTCGATTTTCCAGGGCCGGCGTTCGATATCGACAAGCCAAGGATACGCCCCAAACTTGTCGATCGCCTCGCCGCAGACAAGGCAGCCTTTCCGGGTCGGCGGGCCGCTCGGGCGGCGCGTCATGGTCACGTCGGCCGCGCGCGGCAAATCCTGGCCCGGCACCATCCGCCATAGCTCTTCGTCGCTCTTCGCCAGCCACGGAGCGGCCTGGGCGACAGCTCTGTCGCGTTCCGCTCGTGCCCAGTCGTAACGTTCGATATTGCGCCGGACCTTGGCCAGCCTGTCGGGCGTATAAACACCGCCGTGGTTTCTCTCGGCGGCAGCCGCCCATCCGGCCAGCCAGGCAATTCCAACGATGATCCCAATCCAGCGATGCTTTGTCATCCTGGCACCTATCGGTCAATACGGAATCGAGGACTATCTCGTGCACGAACGATTAACCCGAATGCCGTTCAATGTCAAGAATGGATTGCGACCGGCCGCTTTCCATTCCGGACATTTCGGTCATTGACACGCGCTCCCGGCCGCGAATATCATGAGCTCATGAAGGGAGGCCGCATGTCAGAGTTCGGGGTCAACCGGTTTCGCGAGGCAAGACAATGAAATTCCTGGCTATCATCGCCTTTGGATTGTTGTTGCTGAATCTAGCTGCGGCTCAGTCCCCCTCGGTGCCCGACCTCGGCCTCGTCGCGGTCCCGGACTGGCCGCAGCTGCCTGAAGGCTGGAACTTTGCCGAGGCGTCTGGAGTCGCGGTTGACGGGCAGCAGAACGTGTACGTGTTTCACCGGGGCCCCCACCCGCTGATCCAGTTCAGCCGGGAGGGCCGGTTCCTGCGGAACCTGCTCGAAGGCATGATCACTTCCGCCCACGCGGTCAGGATCGACGGGGAACAAAACGTCTGGGTCGTGGACGTCGGAGCCCATACGGTGCTGAAGGTTAGTCCAGCGGGAAGGATCCTGATGGTCCTCGGGCGCAAGGGCAACCCGGGCGCGGACGAAGCCCGCTTTAACCAGCCTACGGACGTTGCCGTGGCGTCGGACGGAGATGTTTATGTCACGGACGGCTACGGCAACTCGCGGGTGATGAGGTTCTCGCGCGACGGGAAGTTACTGACCCAGTGGGGCGCTAAAGGCAGCGGCCCGGGGGAGTTCGATCTGCCTCACGCCGTGGTCTTGGACCTCGAGGGGCGCGTCTATATCGCCGACCGGGAAAACAACCGGATCCAGGTGTTCACCCGGGACGGCAAGTTCGTAGCTCAGTGGCCGGAGTTGGGGTCGCCGTGGGGTCTGGTGATGACTCCGGAGCAGGATATCCTGATGGCCGACGGGAAAAACAACAGGATCATCAAGGTCGCGCGCGACGGCCGACTGCTGGGCACGTTCGGAAAGCCCGGGAGACTTCCAGGAGAGTTTTCGTTGGCGCACGCGATCGCGCTTGGGTCGGGCGGCGAGATCTATGTCGCCGAGATTCTCAACTGGCGCGTCCAGAAGCTCGCGCCCGGCCGATGATAGTCGGCTTCGATCGGTGCTGCACGGAAGCCCGGCCGGAGCGGCCCCTTTATCGGCCGTCCGTCCGGGCGACGAGCGCCGGTCACTGCGCGTCATGGGCGCTGATTTTGGTCCAGGCCCCGCCGTTGTAAAGCCAGAGGCCGGTCATCTCGCCGAAATCGGCCAACAACTCATCCGCTCCGTCGCCGTCAAGGTCTCCTCCGGCCAGAAAATCGGGGTCTAACTGGGACAGCCCGATCCAGCCCGCCCCGTCCCATTGCCAGAGAGACATGAAGTAGTAGTCGGCGAACAGGTCTTCCCCGCCGAGTCCGTCGGTCAGGCAGACAAAGAAATCCGCATTATGTGTCGACAAGGCGGTCCAGGTGCTCCCATCCCAGCACCACGTCCCCTTCGACCCGAAATCGCCGATGAGCTGCCGGCTGGACAGTCCGAGGATCGAACCCGAGGCGATAAAATCCGCGTCCACGCCGCTGAGCTGCGTCCAGGCGCCGCTATCCCAGGTCCATAGTCCTATGGGTCCGAAATCGACGGCCACCTCGGCGTTCGGATCCGCATCCAGGTTCGCGGTGTGCACGAAGTCGGCGTTGACGCCGCTCAGCTGACTCCAGCTCCCGTTGTTGAGCAGCCAGAGACCGACCGGGCCGAAGTCGGCGATCACCTCGGCCGTCGTATCGCCGTCCACGTCGCCCGATGTCACGGCTTGGACGTCCGCCGAGCTCAGGATGTTCCAGGCGCCGCCGTCCCAAAGCCACAGCCCCGTCGAGCCGAAGTCGGCCAGGATCTTATCGCGGCCGTCACCGTCCGGGTCGGCGAGCGCGTGGATCTCCGGGTTAGCTGGGGTCAAGTTCGACCAGGCACCGCCGTCCCAGAGCCACAGGCCGAGCGTTCCCATGTCGGCGACGATTTCGTTGTCGCCGTCGTCCTGGATATCACAGGGAATGAGGCCTTCGGGGTTGGCCGGCGAGATCTGCGTCCAGGCGCCGCTGTCCAACAGCCAGATCCCGTCGGAGCCGAAATCGACGGCCGCCTCCTCGGCCGGATCGCCGTCAAGGTCGGCCACCGCATGCCGGAAAAGCGGCAGCTGCATTTGGACATCGTTCCCCGTGCCCCCGGCGTAGGTGATGTTGAACTCGACGCCCCATTCCGGAAACATCCCGCCTTCCGGCACGCTGTCGAGCACGGCGGTGGTGAGGGTCCCTGTCACGGCGTCCGTACCGTCGTTCTCTATCAGCTTATATGTCTGTCCGTAGGGCGGAAAATACGCGGGAGCTGATGTTGTCTGCAGGAGCGTGATACCGTCGAGGTTCACGGGACCGTTGACCACGAGCCGGCTGTAGTTTGACGGTTTGACGTCAATCACGAAAACCGCCCCCGGCATCCCCGTGAACCCGCCGTTCGATGTCAGGACCGCCGGCGTCGCGCCGACCTTGGGGTAGACGGTGCCCGGGGCGGCGAAGCTGATCGCGCCCACCGAACCCGATCCCATCAGGCGGGCCCAGGCCCCGGTGATGCTCACGTCGCTCGTGATCGAGCCCGTCACGCACAGATCGCCCTGCTCGACCTCCGTCAACCCCGAATAGCTGGAGGTGCCGCTCAGGAAGAGGACGCCTATGCCGGTCTTGGTTATGCCGGAGGTCCCGCCGACCGGCCCGGAAAGCGTGAGGCTGGCCATTGAGCCCGCGTTAATGGCGACGTTGGCATTCAACGTGATGGCGCCTGAAAGGGAGTGTTCTCCGTTGGCCTTGACGCCGCCTCCTGCAAAGGTGATCGGCTCGGCGGAAGTGAAGGCGGCTCCGCTCAATCCGAGAATTGACGTGCCGTAAAAGGTCGTTCCCGCGGCCGCGTCACCGAAGGCCGCGCCGTCTCGGATGTAAAGGGCGCCGCCATGGGCCTCGGTCGGCCTGAATACGTATTGGCCGCGGCGAGGGTCAGGGAGGCGTTCGAAGTCTTGCTGATGCTGCCGGAGCCGGAGATGATGCCGTCGACCCAGATGTCTCCCGTGCAGGCGAAGGTCAGCGCCTGACCGTTCAGGTTGAGCGTCCCCTTGATCTCGGATAGGCGGCCCGAGCTGGTAACCGTCACGGCGCCGCCCAGGGTGAGCGGAATATACCACTCCGCGTAGTAGCTCCCCGAGCCGGGATTGCTGAAGGTCAGGCCCGCGGTCAGGGTGATTCCGTTTCCGGTCATCTCGTAAATCAGGGAGGCCGCCGTCGTGGTGATCGTGATCGTCTCCACGGACAGGCCGACGATGTCGTTTGTATTCACCAGATGGGAGGCGCCTTGGGGAAAGACCAGGACCACGTTACTCTCTCCCGGCGAAGGGGCCGTTCCCTCGCTCCAGTTGCCCGCCACCGACCAGTTGGCGCTGGTGGCTCCGGTCCAGGTATGGGTGGCGGCCGGTGAAGCCTGGGGAAGGCCTATCACCAGACCGGCCCCCATGATCACGGACCAAACGACGGTTCGTAAAGAGGCGGTCTCTCGGGCCATAGAATCCTCCTTCCCGATATATAGAATCAGTGGCTTGAGGGCTTTTTCCGCTTAAAACCGGCGCCGCCGCTTATTCTGAGAAAAAATACAACGAAAATCAAGTCCGGCGGGGGCTTTTGACGAATCGTGCCGGTCTGGAATGCCTTGGGGACGCGCCAAGGCCGTCTGCCCTGGACCAAGTCCAGGGCACGAACGCGGCCTGAGCTGGGGGACTAGTCGGGCTTCCGGCGGCCCGTCCCGTCGTCGCAGGGCTCGTCGGGGTTTGCGCTTCGGGCCATCTCGGCAGTCTGGGCTAACGTGCAGGGCGGCAGGGGTTCCATCTCCTTATGGCAACAGAGGGGGATGGGCTCTCCCCCCTTGACCTTGGCTTCCTTCCCGCAGACCGAACAGTGATAGGTCACTTCGCTCATGTCCTCTCCTTCGTCGTCGATCGGATCGTCTAAATACTATGCTAACACCGGATGCGCCGGTCATCAAGGTCGGCCGCTGGCAGCCGCCTCGCGGCGGCGTCCGTATCCGAGAACCGAACGGTCGGAGAGCCCTTGACTTATTTCGGGTAATTGCCGAAAATAGAGGGCTGAAAAAGGCCTAGGAAACTCAGGCGCATATCCCCTCAGTGGGAGCTCGCCCCTTATTTTATCAAAACGACGATCATCTCGTTGTGAGGAGTCATCCATGGAACTGAAGAAAAATATGCAGACGATCGACGGGAACACGGCGGCGACCCATGTCGCTTACGCGTATTCCGAGGTCGCGGCCATCTATCCCATCACCCCGTCCTCGACGATGGGCGAGCTGGCCGACGAGTGGTCCGCCCAAGGCCGCAAGAACATCTTCGGCCAGACGGTGGACGTCGTCGAGATGCAGTCGGAAGGCGGCGCCTCGGGCGCGGTCCACGGCTCGCTCTCGGCCGGCGCCCTGACGACGACCTTCACGGCCTCCCAGGGCCTGATGCTGATGCTGCCGAACATGCACAAGATCGCCGGCGAGATGCTGCCGACGCTCTTTCTCGTCTCGGCCCGGTCCCTGGCCTGCCAGGCCCTGTCGATCTTCGGCGACCACAGCGATGTCATGTCGGCCCGCAACACCGGCTTCGCCCTGACCTGCGCCGGCTCGGTCCAGGAAGCCCAGGACCTGGCCATCGTCGCCTATCTTTCAAGCCTGCGGACGAAGATCCCCTTCCTCCACTTCTTCGACGGGTTCCGGACCTCGAACGTCGTCGAGAAGGTCGACCTCGTCTCCTACGAGACCCTGAAGGAGCTGTTCGAGCCTCAGTACCTGGAAGACTTCCGCAAGCGCTCACTGAACCCCGAGCGGCCGATGCAGAAGGTCGGGCAGCAGAACCCCGACGTCTATTTCCAGGGCCGCGAGACCGTCAACAAGTATTATCTCGAGTGTCCGGGCCTCGTCCAGAACTACATGGACAAGGTGGCCGGGGCCATCGGCCGCCAGTACCACCTCTTCGACTACTTCGGCGCCCCCGACGCCGACAAGGTCATCATCATGATGGGCTCGGGCGCCGAGACGGCCGAGGAGACCATCAACACCCTCAACGCCCGGGGCGCCAAGCTCGGCCTGATCAAGGTCCGCCTCTACCGGCCCTTCGACGTGGTCGCCCTGGCTGCGGCCCTGCCCGCCTCGGCCAAGAAGATCGCCGTGCTCGACCGGACCAAGGAGCCCGGCGCGATCGGCGAGCCGCTCTACCTCGACGTCGCCGTGGCCCTGGCGGGCCGCTCCGTCAAGATCATCGGCGGCCGCTACGGCCTGTCCTCCAAGGAGTTCACGCCGGCCATGGTCAAGGCCGTCTACGAGCACCTCGACGGCCCGGCCAGGCACGGCTTCACGGTGGGCATCATCGACGATGTCACCCACACCTCGATCCCCGTCGGCCCGGTCCTCGACACCGAGCCTCCGGGCACGGTCCGCTGCAAGTTCTTCGGCTACGGCTCGGACGGCACGGTCGGCGCCAACAAGAACTCGATCAAGATCATCGCCGACAACACCGACATGTACGGCCAGGGCTACTTCCAGTACGACTCCAAGAAGTCGGGCGGCGTCACCATCTCCCATCTGCGCTTCGGCAAACAGCCGATCCAGTCCCAGTACTTCCTCAACACGGTCGACTTCGTCGCCCTGCACAAGCCGTCCTACATCGGCCGGCTCGACATCCTCGAAGGCATCCGCGAGGGCGGGCACCTTCCTCATCAACTGCGACTGGCCTGCCGCCGACGTCTTCGAGCACCTGACGGAGGACATGCAGAAGACGATCATCGACAAGAAAGTCAAGGTCTATACGATCGATGCCCTGAAGATGGCCGGCGAGCTCGGCCTGGGGCTGCGCATCAACTCGATCATGCAGGCCTGCTTCTTCAAGCTCTCGGGCGTCCTGCCGGAGGCCGAGGCCATCACCCTGATGAAGAAGGCCGTCGAGAAGACCTACGGCCGCAAGGGCCCGGAGATCGTCAAGATGAACTGGGACGCCATCGACCGGGCCGCTTCCGGCCTGGAGGTCGTGCCCATTCCGGCGAAGATCACCAGGTCCGCGCCGGTCACCAAGATCGTCCCGGACGACGCCAGCGCCTACGCCAGGGAGGTCATTGACCCGGTTACTCGGTTCAAGGGCGACCTCCTGCCCGTCTCCAAGATGCCCCTCGACGGGGCCACGCCGACGGCGACGGCGCGCCTGGAGAAGCGCGGCATCGCCACCGAGTGCCCGAAGTGGATCCCCGAGAACTGCATCCAGTGCAACCAGTGCAACTTCGTCTGCCCCCACGCCACCATCCGGGCCAAGCAGATCGCGCCCGCCGACCTCGCCGGCGCGCCCGAGGGGTTCGTCACCATCAAGTCCAATACCCGGAACGACCGCGGCCTGCTCTACCGCGAGCAGTGCTACATCGAGGACTGCGTCGGCTGCGGCTCCTGCGCCCAGGTCTGTCCGTCCAAGATCAAGGCCCTGGTCATGACCCCGATCGCCGAGCTCCGCGCGGCCGGAGAGGCCCAAAAAGCCGAGTTCTTCGACCGGCTCCCGGACAACGTTCTCGACGGCATCAAGCCGGACACGCTCAAGGGCAGCCAGTTCCTGCGGCCGCTCTTCGAGTTCAGCGGCGCCTGCGCCGGCTGCGGCGAGACGCCCTACGTCAAGCTGGCCACCCAGCTCTTCGGCGACAGGATGATCATCGCCAACGCCACGGGCTGCTCATCGATCTACGGCGGCACGTTCCCGACCTCCCCTTACTGCGTCAACGTCGAAGGCAAGGGGCCGGCCTGGGGGAACTCCCTGTTCGAGGACAACGCGGAGTACGGCTTCGGCATGCGACTGGCCGTCGACGTCAACCGGCGCCTCCTGGCCGCCTCGATGGACGCGGTCCTGGCCGCCGGCACGACCCCGGCGCTGACCGACGCCCTGGCCAAGATGAAAGCGGCCTGGGCGAATGCCGGCGACGAGGCCAAAGCCGCGGCCAAGGCCGTCCGGGCCGCCCTGCCGGGGGCCCTGGACAAGGCCAACGGATCCAAGCCCGCCCTGGCCAAGATCGACGAACTCAAGGATTTTCTCGTCGAGAAGAGCGTCTGGTGCATCGGCGGCGACGGCTGGGCCTACGACATCGGCTACGGCGGGCTCGATCACGTGCTGGCCATGAACCGCAACGTCAACGTCCTCGTCCTCGACACCGAGGTCTATTCGAACACGGGCGGCCAGGCGTCGAAGTCCACCCCGACCGGCTCCGTCGCCAAGTTCGCCTCGTCCGGCAAGCGGACCGCTAAGAAGGACCTTGGCCTGATGGTCATGAGCTACGGCTACGTCTACGTCGCCTCGGTGGCCATGGGGGCCAACATGAACCAGTGCCTCAAGGCCTTCCTCGAGGCCGAATCCTTCCCCGGTCCCTCGCTGATCATCGCCTATTCGTCTTGCATCAACCACGGCATCGACATGTCCAAGGCTCAGGCCGAGACGAAGCTGGCCGTGGACACGGGCTATTGGACCCTCTATCGCTTCAACCCGCTTCTGGCCAAGGAAGGGAAAAACCCCTTCCAGCTCGATTCCAAGGAGCCCAAGCTCGAATACGAGGTCTTCCTCAAGAACGAAGTCCGCTACAAGACGCTCGTCCAGCAGTTCCCCGAGATCGCCAAGGAGCTGTTCGCTCGGGCCGCGGTGGAATCACGGAAACGGTACCAAGCCTACAAGAAGATGGCCGAATAGGCCGGCCCGAACGATCCGACAAACCCGGGAGCCCGGTCTCCCGGGTTTTTTTGCCCAAAAGCCTCCTCTGCAGTTTTTCTGCCCTGTGACCATGCTGATCGGATCAAACTGTGAACTTCGGGCCGACCATCCCGCTTGGGCAGGACATTCTGCTTTCTTGACACCCGTCTGCGGACGGGAATATCATCAGCTCCTGCCAACCCGGAATAATCGGGAGGTGCCCATGAAGGCCCTGTTTCGAACTCTCTTCATGATTCCGGCGGTCCTGATCTCCGGCGGCTTGCTCCTCCAGGGCGTTCCGCAGCAGGGGCCGGTTCGCGCGACTGATGCGCCGAGCGCGAATTCCTCAAGATGCGGACGCTCCTTCTCGACGATTCGTTCCGTAGCGAGGTCCACCGGGCCGCCCGGCGCCAGGCGGTCATGGGCGTCCTGGCGGATTATGACTCCGAGCCGCGCCTCGCGGATGATGCCGCTCCCTGGCCGGCCCGGGCGTCGGGCCGGGTCGACATCGCCCGGCTCATCCGTCACTGCGAAGAGCTCGGGGCCAATTGCTACCACTTCCTCATCTGGCATCAGAAGACCGACTGGGAGGACTTCCAGGCCTTCGTCGCCGCCGCCGAGAAGAGCCCCGAGCTGGCCGCCCGCGGTTTCACGGTCTGGATTTACCTCGTCCCACCGTCCGAAAGCCGGTCGATGAAGTCGGAACCCTTCGGCCTGGATTACGTCGCCTGGATGGAAAACGCCGCCCGGTTCTCGGCGTCCCATCCTTCGGTCACGGCGGTCTGCATCGACGACTTTTATTGGTCACCCGAGAACCGGGCGCTCTTCACCCGCGACTACCTCAAGAAGATGCGGGCGGCCGCCGACCGGTACAACCCCCGGCTGGCGCTCGTGACCGTCATGTACTGGGATGAGATCGCCCCCGGCCGCGAGACCGAAACCCGCCGATCGGCGTCGGTCATCGCCGATGGGATCGACGGGATCCTTTATCCGTACATGGCGCAGAGCTTGGGGAAGGGCCTCTCCCATAAGGAGACCTCGGCGCTGCCGGCCGAGATCGAGAGGCTCCGGAGCTTCTATCCCGGCGTTCCCGTCATCCTCGACATCTACGTGACGCGGCACTCCCCACCCGCGGGCTTGCCCGACCCCGGCTGGGTGGGGACGCTCCTCGACATGTCCAGGGTCAACGCCGACGGCGTCGCGCTCTACTGCTCTCCGAAAAAGAACGCGGCCGGCGGGTTCGCGGACAGCTGGTCGCGGCTCATGCGGGACCCCGCCGGGATCTTCGAGGCGGTCAGGACGCGCTACCGCGCCTGGCTGAAAGGCGGAGGTCCGGGCCGCTGAGGCCGCGGCCCGGACGATGGCAGGCCGCGCCCATTGGCCGATTTCATTGTTCTTCGCGACACTCATTCTCTTAATCATCCCGGCCGGTGCAGCGCTGGCCGGGATTCCCGAGAGGGATCATGACGATGAATCCACCTTCGCTGCCCTCAAGGTCAAAGTGAGCGCCGACCGGATCCGCAGAGGCGTCTATTACCTCTCGAAAGATCCGCTGCCCCGACGCGTGCTCAATTACACACTCCCGGGACACACCGCTTCGACGCTGGAAGAGGCGGATGCCTGGATCGTCGAGCAGCTCAGGAACGCCGGATATTCTCCCAAAACCGATGAGACAAAAGTGCAGGCCTTCGGCCGCGATTGGGCCAAACCTCTCGCCCACCAGTATGCGCCGCCTCCTGCCGGATCTCCATGGTACACTGCCCATAACATCATGGCCGGCCGGGTCGGGTCGGAACAGCCGGGGGAGCTGATCATCATCATCGCCCATAAGGACTCACAGAGCTGGATCGCC
This sequence comes from Candidatus Aminicenantota bacterium, assembly GCA_963764885.1. Classification (GTDB taxonomy): domain Bacteria; phylum Acidobacteriota; class Aminicenantia; order Aminicenantales; family UBA8522; genus CAVSCD01. The sequence continues at coordinate 195,803 of CAVXUH010000007.1, read as the reverse complement.
TCGCCCGGCGCCAACGATAACGCCGTGGGGGCCTGCGGCGCACTGGAATTGGCCGTTGTTCTGAGCGGTTATCAGCCGAAACACACCCTAAGATACATCTTCTGCAATGAAGAGCACACGCCCTGGACCAGCCCGACCGCGGCCGAAGCCATAAAGAATTCGGGCTTAAAGGTCCTGGCGCTCATCAACTTGGACGGCATTGGCGCGAAGCCGCCCTCACAACAGGGCCGGCTGACCAACGTCACGCGTTATACCACGCCGGAAGGGGAAAGACTCGCGGATCTGATGGCCGCGCTGAACGAACGGCATGGCCTTGGGCTTAAACAATCCAAGTATCTCAGCGATTCGCCCGGGGATGATGATGGTTCTTTCATCAAGGCCGGCTTTCCCTGGTCAATTTTGAATATCGGATCGATGCCCTACGGTGAGCCCCATTACCATCAGGAAGGCGACACGGCCGAAACGGTGGATTATGATAACGCCAAAGCCACAGTCCAGCTGACCCTGGCCGCCGTCCTATTTCTGGACGCGCATGGGCGGCCCTGTCAATAAGTTCCCTGCTTGGCCTTGTCAGGCTCGGGCTTTAAGAAAGAACCCTTGGGAATTTTCGGCGGAGGATATATCATCTCATAACCGGGATCCACGAGGAGTTCGAGACATGAGAGTCTGTGGCACCAAGAAAGGCCTGCTGTTAATAGCCGCGTTTGTTTCTATCTCCGGTTTTTTGATCCCGTCATCTCTGGCGGCGGGACTTAAAGCCGGGGTCGCCAAAACCGTCATCACTCCCCAAGCCCCTCTCAAGCTCACGGCCGGCAAGCTGGATGATGGCACCATGCTGGATATGGATGGTGTCGACCATGATATCTATGCCAGGGCACTTGTTTTGGACGATGGCGCCAAAAAACTCGTTATCGTCACCCATGATCTCAGCTCGGCGGGTATCGTCACACCGATCCTGAGGAAGAAGTGCCAGGACGAGTTGGGACTGGATCCGTCTCAGTTGATCATCATTTCTACTCATAATCATCAAGCTCCCATGCCGAGATGGGAGGCGAATTTCCCCTACCTGAGAGAAACCGGCGACAAAATGTTCGAGATGGTCAAACAGGCGATCGCCAACGAGAAAGGCCCTGTCGAGGTGGCGTTCGGCTATGGACCGGGATATTGGGTGCGTTCGACCGGGAATGCCCCGGTGGATTACGAAATCCAGGTTCTCAGAGTCTCCTATAAGAAGAAACCCCTGGCGGTCTTGATCAATCAACCCGTCCATCCCCTCATGAACAGCCGGACGAAGATCGGTGTCGGTCATCCCGGTTACGCGGTGGATGAGATCGAGCGTTGGATTCCGGGTGTCCAGGCCATGTATGGAGACGGTTGCGGCGGGAATCAGTTTGCCATTCCTCCCGATGGGAAAAGCAAGAATTATGACCAGAATGACCAGCCCAGACAGCTGGGGATCATCCTGGCGAAGACTGTCATGAATATCCTGAAAACCAGGATGGTTGAGGTGACTGGTCCCATATCGACAACCATGGAAATACTGCCCTTGCCTCTCAGTAAGCCCATTACGTATGAGGAAGCCAAGAGACTCGCCGGCGACATGCCCCGCAATATCGGCTATGACCATGACAAACACAGGGGAACCAACTGGCTCAGGGCCCTGATCAGATATTATGAGCAGGACATTCCTTTCCCCACCAAAACGACAGATATGTACCTTCACGAGCAGGGCTACTTTGTCCGCGAATTCGACGATCACAGGGAATACCCGAACCAGCTCGAGCAGGTCATCGTGGCCCGGATCGGCCCCCTGCCCCTGGTCGCGCTTCAGGGGGAGGCCTGTGCCCCGATTGGAGCGAGGATCAAAGACAATTTCCGCACCCAAATGCCCATCATGCTTTTTGCCTACATGGGCGAACAGGAAGTCTACATTCCCACCAGGGAATTGGTCCGTCAGGACGTTTACCAGTCCCAGGTCATCAGGATCCAGTACGCCTCACCGGTCGGCTGGGCTCCCGAGGTTGAGGATGAAACGGTGAGCCAGGTGACAAGAGTGATTGATTCGATAATGGGGACGACGCCGAGGTAACGCTATTTCGAGCGCGGCGGCGGCATCCAGGTCAGCTCCAGCCGGCTCGCCGGTCCCCGGTTGCCCATCACGTCCACGGCGCGCATTTCGATGAAGTTGTAGCCCGGCGCCAGCGCCCACTCATAGTCGGGCGACCTCGCCTCGACCGGCCGGCCGTTGGCCATCAACTCGAAATGATCGAAAGCCGGGCTGTCGGTCGCCAGGTCGAGCCTCAGGCGGCCGGGCCCGACGGCCTCGGCGGCAAAATCGACGCTGTTGAGGGTCGGGTAGAGGTCGGACTCGCGGTCGGTGTGGATCGCGTGCTCCTGGCTGCGCGGGAGCTGCCCGTCGAACCAGCAGTAGTAGCCCGTCCAGCCCCAGTGGCTCCGGCCGTGGTTGATGGGCATCGGCGAGGGCTGGGAAAGGAAGTTGCTCCGCGGCAGCCAGCGCAGCTCGGCCAGGCTGAGCAGCCCATAGCCGCCGCAGTAGGCGGAAAGCTCCACCGGGAGCTTCCACCATTCGTAGCTCTTGAGGGTTCCGCTCTTCGCGCCGCCGCCGACGAGGGCCTCGACGGGCAGGTCGAGCCCGACGCGCTTGGCCCGGGCCGCCGCGTTGACTCGCGGCCAGTTGTCGCGGTCGATGACCTCGCCCGGGTAATAGACATGCTCGAAGACGCGGTGGAGCTCCAGGGCGTTCAACGGGATGCCCGACCGGCGGTCGAAGAAACAGGTGTCTAAGTTGGCGTCCATCAGCACCCACTTGCCGTAGTCGTTGGACCAGACTTCGGTCATCTCGTGTCCGCCCCAGACCGCATAATTGGCGTTGACGATGCGCGCCGGAACGCCGAAGCTCTGGCAGACTTGGGCGAAGACGATGGCGAAGTGCAGGCAGTAGCCCCCCGTCGGCCGGCCCTCCGCGTTCGGCGCCAGGATGCCGAGCGCGTCCCACTCGCACATGTCGCCGTTCGCCGGGCCGGGCAGGTACCAGTTCCACTGCCTGGCAACCCAGGTCTTGAGCCGGAGCAGCCGCTCGAATTCCGTCCCCGCCCCCTCCACGACCTGGTCGAGCTTGTGATCGCGGCGGAGCTGCCGCAGCTTGTCGGTCAGCGGGTTCTCATGTCGGAACGGCAGCGAGCCCAAGACGACGGGACGGTTGACGACCGAGAGAAGGCGCAGGCCGTCGTCGACAGCGGGTTCGCCCTTGGCCCGGCTTTCCGCCTCGAGCCTGACCTCCCGGACGAGCGGCGTGGCCCCGCCGTCGCCGGACCCGAGCACGAGCCGGAACTGGAGGAAGCGGTTCCCGAGCAGGCTGTCCGGCAGTACGCCGCTCTGGAGCGGGGTCCATGGTGTCCACTCTCCGTCCGCTGGCACGTGGCGCCCGCCCGTTCGCGCCACGATTTCCACGGCGGTGCCGGCGGGCTGCCCGGCGTCGACCGTCAGCCGGGCCTTCCTGATCTCGACCGGCCGCAACAGGCTGGCGACGGTTCCTCCGGTGGCCAGGTCGATGACCGGCGATTCGAGCCAGCCCTCGGGGACGCTGGCCTGGATGCGGAGCCGGATCGAATACTCGCCGTCCACCGCCCCGTTTTCGCCCAACTTCGTGTCGCTCCAGGTCCGGCCGCCGTCGACACTGCGCTCGCTGCGGTTGGGCGGAGCCAGCCGGTCGAGGGAGCCGACCTTCCGGAAACGATCCAGTGCCACGTAGGTCCTGAACCGGGTATCGGGCTCCTGGACGCGCACCTCGATCAGGTTCCGGCCCCGCTTCAGGTAGCCCGCGGGCACCGGCGCCTTGGTCCAGAAATGCTTGACTTCATAGACGATGTCCGGGCGGCCGTTGACCTTGAACAGCAGGTGACGGCCGTTGTTGGGCCCGGCGGGTTGAACGGGGTAGACCAGCATGACGATCTCGGCCCCGCTGACGGGCCAGCGGTCGACCTGCAGGGTCTTGCGCAGCACAATTCCCGGCCGGAGGATCTCCTCCGAGCCGCCCACGTTGCTAAAGCCGCAGGCCGGCGCGTCATCCTCAATCAGGAGGCGATCGTCGAGGACGAGCCCCTCGGCGGTGGCAGCGATGCCGCGCCGGGCGCCCTGGTCAAGGAGCTCGGCGTGGCTCCAGCGGCGCGTCACCGTGTTCATGGGGGGATCCTTCACGGCCGGCGCCCCGGTCGCCAGCAACAGGACCGGCAGCAGGAAGGTCATGACCGGTCCAGGCCCGGTGATCCGATAAAAAAGAGACGCGCGCATGACGATGATCTCTCCTAGCGGCCGATATCCTTCAGCTACATAATACCATAGGTATCCCAGACTCTTTGAGTGCTCTTCCCCGCCCTGAGCTCGGTCCGTATCCGGGTTTCGAGCCGTATTTTCTTAAGGGCCTCTTCAATGATTTTCTTTTCGACCTCCCTGGGGATGAAAACGATCCCGTTAAGGTCGGCAAACACGATCTGTCCGGGCACCACCCGGGGGCCGGCGAATTGAATGGGACAGTCATAGGCGATGACGGCTGACCGCCCCTGGGTGTCGATGGGGGAGGCGCCCCTGGCGAAAACAGGAAACCGCATCGCGGCGAGTTTACGGAAATCCCTCGTATAGCCGCCGACGAGGCAGCCGCGCGCCCCGCGTTTTCTCATGGCCGTAGCCGAAAGCTCACCCATGATGCCCGGTTCCTGGACTTCCCGCCAGGCCGTCACCGGCACGTCTCCCGGTTTCAGGCTGTCGATCAGCTCAAAGGCGAGTTTGTAGGGGTTCTTGTCCCGCGATTTCCTGGGGGCGTTGAGGAGCGTCCGCACCCGACCGGCGCAGACGCCCGCGGCGAAAAGCGGCCGGATCCGGGCTCGGGGGCTGACGACGCAATTTCGATACCCCTGGGCATCCAGGGCGTCGGACAGGGCTTCGGCATAGAAGAACTTTTCCATGAATCTGAAGAGGTCGATTTCCGACAGGAACTTCATCGGGTTATATCTCCGTGAAGTCGGGGCATTTTGCACTCATATGGGTTCGGCCAAAGCTATCGTATATCCTCTTTTCTTATACTCCAAAACCCGTGGCCGCACAAAAAAGTAATCGCCTGCCATCTCGGTCAAGCTGCGAACAAAAAGATGGGATGCAAAAAATCGTTTTTCTTGAAATCAAGGAAGATGTTCGGTGAGTTGGCGTCTGCTCCTTTTTATTTTGCCGGGTTTTCTTATATAATCCCAAAAAAGAACGAGATGTCTTTGAACTCCAAAAGACCGCCACTGAACTCCAAAAGACCGCCGCTGGGATCCGAAGGGCCTCTCGTCGCGTCGCCGGGCGCCTGCAGCCCGGACCGCATTGCTTCGGTCGACGTTATGCGCGGCCTCACCATTCTCGCGATGGCCTTCGTCAATGATCTGGCTGATTTTGCTCCCGTGAAAGCTGTGCCCCAATGGTTGAGGCACATGAAGGCCGGCGTCAACGGATTCACTTTTGTCGACATGATCATCCCCATCTTTATGTTCATTTTAGGTATCTCCATTCCGCTCGCTCTCGGCAAGCGGCTGGCCCGGGGCGGATCGCCGACCCGCGTCTTCGGTCATGTCCTGATGCGCGCCGGATCTCTGATCATCATCGGGCTCATGGACGCCAACCGGGGCGCCGGGCTGGGCCGGCCCTACGGCGATATGCTGGACTGGCCTCACGGCCTCTGGAAATTCCTGGCCTGGACGTTTGTGTTTATCGTCTGGCTGGATATTCCGCTGAAGTCAGCCCGGGCAAAAAACGTGCACCGGATCGTCCGCCTGGCCGGCCTGGCGGGGCTTGTCTGGCTGGCCGTGGTATTCAGGAACCCGAGCGGCGGGCACTTCGTGATCGCCAAGTGGTCGACTCTCGGGCAGCTGGGATGGGCGTATCTTTTCGCTTCGCTCACCTGGCTCATTTTGCGCAACAACCGTTCCGGGATCCTCGGGGTATTCTTCCTGTTTCACTGCCTGTATATCGGAATAAAAGGCGGCCTCTTCCAGGATGTCTGGCTGGTCAATTGGATAGGAGCGTCCATCCTGGGTACATACTCGGCCAATGCGGTGGCGGGATTGATCGTCGGCCTGCTCCTCATCGAACAGTCCAGCCCAAGGGAAAAGATCCGCAGCGCGCTGGGGCTGGCCGTGTTGACCGGCCTGGCGGCCTTCCTTTTGGAGCCGGTCGGCGGCCTCCATCTCCCGTCCACCAGCTGGTCCCTCTATTCAACAAGCTGCGCCTTCGCCGCCTGGGCGCTTCTCTACTGGTTTATCGACGTCAAGGGATGGAAAAAAGGATGGGGTCCGATCCGAACCGTCGGCCAGAACTGTCTCTTCCTTTACCAGATGTCGCGCTATTGGATATTCATTTATTGGCTCAGCGGTCTGACATTCTACGAAGCTCTGGGAGCCAATACGGCGGTGGGGATCATCCGGGCGGCCGCCTATACCGCGTTTCTCGGGACAATCACAGTCATGGCCACAAGAAAGCGGGTTTTCCTCCGCGTTTGACACCATAGAAAAAAGCCGGGTCTTTTCGACGCCCGGGGCCCTAGTGGTGCGTCTCGCAAATACCTAGACGTTGAAATGATCAATGAAGACGCGCCACCGCGGGGGGAGTTTGAGGGGGACGGCGTCGTTCCCCTCAGGGGGTCAGCTGAGTGCAACGAAGCGCCGAGGGGGGAGCCTGACTCCCCCCTGGAAGTGTCCCGTCCCTGCGGATGACTTTGGAAAGAAAAGTTGCGAGACGGGACACTAGATCATCCCTTTCTGTTTCAGCCAATCGTCGCTGTAGATCGTGCTGAGATAGCGGTTGGCCGAGTCGGCGAAGATCGTCACGATCCGGGCTCCGGGGCCGGTCCGCTTGGCCACCTCGAGGGCCCCCCAGAGGGCCGCTCCGCTCGAGCCGCCGGCAAAGACCGCCTCCCGGCGGGCCAGCTCCTTGGTCATCCGGAAGGCCGTCTGGTCTTCGATCCGGAGAATGTCGTCGATGAGGTCGAACTCGACGCCGGCGATCAGGAACTCGTCGCCGAGACCCTCCAGGAGATAGCGGGAGGGCCGGATAAGCGTCTTCGAGTGGAAGTAGTCGTAGAAGATCGAGCCCGCGGGATCGACCCCGACGACCTTGATCCGCGGGTCATTTTCTTTCAGAAAGCGGGAGACGCCCGAGATCGTCCCCCCGGTCCCTATGCCGGCGACGAAGACGTCGATCCGGCCTTCCATCTGGCGCCAGATCTCGGGGCCCGTCGTCAGCGTGTGGGCCGCGTTGTTCTCCCGGTTGTTGTGTTGGTCCAGGTAGTAACCGCCCGGCGTCTCAGCGGCCACCCGGGGAGCCAAATTGTTGTAGCTCCGCGGCGACTCGGGGGGCAGGCTGGTATCGGCATAGACCAGTTCGACATCGAGGGCCTTGAGGAACTTGACCTTCTCCGGGCCGAGAGTGTCGCGGATGATGATCTTGAGCTTGTAGCCCTTGAGGGTGCAGACCATGGCCAAGCCGAGGGCCGTGTTCCCCGAGGAGTTGTCGACGATCGTGTCGCCGGGCCTGATCCGGCCGTCGCGCTCGGCGGCCTCGACCATGTGCTTGGCGATCCGGTCCTTGATGCTTCCCATGGGGTTCGTAAATTCGAGCTTGGCAAAGATGTCGCAGCCACTCTCCTCGGAATATGAGCAGAGCCGGAAAAGAGGCGTATCGCCGATGCCGTCGAGCATGCTTTCGTAGACCCTGTTCACCGGGTGTTCCTTCTTCTCATGGATCTCCCTTGGATTGGCTCAAGTCTCCCCCGGCAGCTTACCGCATCACCTCAACCCAGGCAACACGTTCATGACTTCGAGGGATAAGGAGTTCTTGAACACCCGCCGGCAGCGCGGCCCGCTACGCGTTGCAGTGACGGGATTTTCTAATATAATGAACAGGTCGGGCCCGGGAATAAAACGCTGCCGGGCATCAGAATCGACGTCATCAAAGAATAACGAGACAGTCCTCATGAAAAGGGTATTTGCTCCCGGTTGCGCGCTGGTTCTCTACCGCCCCGAAGCGGCGAAGAAGCTCTCCATGGTCATGGCCGGGATCATGGGCGGAATAGCCGAACACCAAGTTTGCTGCCGCCACGAGCCCAAGTTGGAGCGCGGGACCGAGGTGATCAACGTCTGCCCCGGCTGCGACAGGCGCTTCCGGACGCTCTATGAAGGCGTCTCGACGATATCCCTTTGGGAAGTCCTGGCGGAAGACCGGTCTTTGTCCCTTCCCGATTATCAGGGCGCGAGAATGGCCGTCCTCGACGCCTGCCCGACGCGCGACCAGCCGAGAGTCCACGAAGCCGTCCGGGCTCTCCTGGCCAGGATGAACATCGAGCCGGTGGAGCCGCAGAGCACCGGGACCAAGGGGATCTGCTGCGGGGATAGTTTTTTCGGCACCCTCCCGACGGACGAGGTTAAGGCGCTGATGCGGAAACGCGCCGCGGAGATGCCGGCGGAGGACGTCGTCGTTTATTGCGTCTCCTGCGTCAAGGCGATGCATATCGGCGGCCGGAAGCCGCGGCATCTGGTCGACCTCCTCATCGGCGAGGAGACGGTTCCCGGGGTCTGCGAGCCCGATGACTGGCACCGTGAATTGGACGCCTATATAGATAGGCACTGAGGCCCGTCGTTTATCCCGGACGCGCAGGCGCGGCGTCGGATTTGAAGAGGCGCAGCGCCGCAAGCATCTCGCCGGTCATGGCGGCGAGGTCGTAGGCGGGCTCCCAGCCCCACTCCTCACGGGCCGCCCGGTCGTCCATGGCGTCGGGCCAACTGTCGGCGATGCGCTGGCGCAGGGGGTCGATCCGGTACGTGACGGCGAAGCCGGGAATGTGCTTGCGGATCTCCCTCTCGAACAGGGCCGGTGATGCGCTCATGGCCGTGACGTTGAAGCCGTTGCGGTGCTTCAAGCGCGAGGGCTCGGCCTCCATCAGCGTGATCGCCGCCCGGACGGCGTCGGGCATGTACATCATGTCGAGATAGGTCTCGGGGCCGAGATAACACTCGTACCGGCCGCCGTCCAGGGCCCGGTGGAAGATCTCCACGGCGTAATCCGTGGTGCCGCCGCCGGGAGGGGTCTTGTAGGAGACGAGGCCCGGATACCTCAAGCCCCGGGTATCCAGGCCAAAGCGCCTGTGGAAATAGTCGCACAGCAGCTCGCCGGCCACCTTGGTCACCCCGTAGATCGTCGTGGGCCTGAGGACGGTCTCCTGCGGGGTCTGGCGGCGAGGGGTCTCGGGGCCGAAGACCCCGATCGAGCTGGGAAAGAACACCGCGCAGTGGTGAAACCTCGCGACCTCGAGGACATTGCGCAGGGTTTCCATGTTGACCAGCCAGGCCAGGGCCGGGTCCTCCTCGCCCTTGCACGAAAGCAGCGCCACGAGATGGTAGATGGTGTCCACCCGGAAGCGCTCCGCGGCGCCGGCGACGGCCCGGATGTCGAGACAATCCACCGGCCAGCACGGCCCCGAACGGGCGAGCTCCGCGTTCGGCGGCCGGCGGTGGATGCCCGCCACGACATTGTCGCCGCCGTAACATTGACGAAGGGCGAGGGTCAATTCCGAACCGATCTGACCGGTTGCGCCGGTCACGAGAATGCGTTTCATGATCTTCTCCTCCCGCGTTGATCGCGGCCAAGACTCAGCCTGTGTGGGGATAGAGTGGGGGCGGCAGGTAGGGTTCTAGGCGGGGAAGCCCGCCGTCGTCGTCGCGGCGGAGAAAGCGAAACGGCCGAAACGCGATGTCATAGCGAACGCATTATGCGCGCTTCGCCCGCCGTCTGTCAACGGCTGATGAATATATATTCAAAAGAGGCGGATACTTTGTCAAAGGTCTCCTGATTCGCCGCGAAGGGCATGCCTTCAGATCGACAGGAATTCAGCCGGCGCCAGGCTGGTGGCGAGCATGACCATATTGATCTCCCGATGCTCGATCCAGGTTGGGGATTCCCGGTTTTTGCCGTCTCTCCAGAATCGTTCGATCGTCTCCTTATAAGGCCAATACGCCACGAGGGCTTCGACCCGTCGGCGCAGGCGACCGGCCCCGCCGGACGGTCCGGGCACCGCTTCGATCACTTTCCGCAGGTTTCCGACCGCCGAGAGCCCGATGGACAGCCCGAGCTCGCGGAAGGCCAGGCGAAACTCCGCCGGCTCGTCCGGAGAAAAGCCTCTCGCCCAGTCTTTCAACCCCAGCAGGGCCGAGTCCAGGACGCTTGCCAGCAGGCCTTCAAAACCAGGGTCCCCCCGGATCGCCAGCTGAGCCAGTCTCGAGGCATCGAACAGAAGACCCCCGATGCCCAGCGGATCGTCCGTGGCCAGGTCGAGGCCCGTGTCGCGGAGGATTTCGGCCATCTCCGCAATCTCGTCCTGCAATCCGGGGAGCGATGAGGTTTCGAAATCCCCGGCCGCGGCCTGGAGCTCGTTATCGGTGACGAAGCCGTCCAGCGGATCGTGCCGGCCCATGGACGCGACGAGAGGATAAGAGAGATCGATGCTCATCTTCCAGAACATCCTCTTCGGTCCGCCGCCTGGAGGAGAGGACGTGAACCCGGCGTGGGCCGCCCGAGCCAGTTCCAGCGCCCAGCCGAGCGGGGCCGGATCGCCGGTCGTCCGGGTCATCCGGCTCAGCGCGTGCATCCATTTTGTCAGGTAATGGTAATACTGCCCGTCCCGGTCCCATTCCAGATCCTCATCGAGGGGCTCGCCGGGCGGGCGTTCGGCGAGCGGTTTTCCGATTCTGAGGCCTCCCCGGGTCGGATGCCGCTCGCCCTCTTCTTCGCCCAGACCGCTGATCCAGCCGCGCCGCGGGCCGTCGGGGCGATGTCGGCCGAGAGTTCGATGGACCCGGTCGACGAGGGCCAAGCCCAGCTCCAGGAATTTCCTGTCTTTTTTGCGGCGAAAAAGCTCGAGAAAGTTGCAGACCGCGAAGGCATCGGTCCATAGGTAGCGCTTGGACCGGGTCGACGGGGGCTCGAGTCCCGTCAGGCGGGCGAAATCGGCCATGATTTCCCGGACCATCAGACGATCAACCTCACTTAGAACATTCTCGGCAGGCCCAGCTGTGCCTGTCCCGAGGAATGCCTTCGGACTCGCTCATTCCGTTCGGGGGCCTCGGCGACGACCGACCAGTCGGCCGCGTCGGTTTCCTCCGGGACGAGGAGGATCGTCTCGCCGGCGGCGGTCTTGATCTCGACCGTGCCGCCGCCAACGGTTCGCGCCGCCCTCCTCAGGCTCGAGCGCAGGCCGGCCCTGGGCCACGGGAGTTTGATCCGGCAGGCATTTCCCCACAGGCTTTTGACCGAGAGCCAACGCGCGACGCCGGACTCGACTTCGACCGAGACGACGAATCCGCCCTGGGCGTGGAGGGTGAAGCGTGCCGACTTGCCGGCCGTCAAGGCGGGCGCGATCCGGATAACGCCGTCATGGCTCTGGAGGAGCGATTCGTTCATGGCCGCGGCGAGGACCGACATCGATTCCATCGACATGTGGCGGAACGGCCACGTCGGCAGCGGAAACGTCTCGCTTTTCTCGGCCGGGTAGGGGCCGTCCTGCCGGGTCGTCCGGGCATCCCTCACGGCGTTTGTCCGGTAGAGCATCTCGGCGTCCTTCTTGACCTCGGCCTCGACCCCGATGTGGCCCCAGCCGTTCGGGTAGATCTGCCACTTCTCCGGCCAGTGGTCGAGGATCCTGGCCAGTTCGGGCGCGAGTCCCAGCCGGGCCAGGACGATGGGCAGAGGATCCCAGCCCATCACCTCCGGGGAGAAGAGGAGCGCCGACGTGGACGCGACATCGAACAGCCGGCTGCCCTTCTGCCCGAGCCCGACCAGCCCCGACGGGAAGACGGGGCAGAGATGGATCGTCGGGAATACGCCGTCGAGCGGGTTGAACCCGTAAACTTTCCCCCGTCGGCAGCGGGCACGAAGAAATTGAGCCACTTCTTTTCCTCGATGCCCCAGCCGACGGCCAGGATGGAGTCGGTCGGGACGGTCTCGTCCGCGAAAAATCCACGCTTTAATTTGTAGGCGGAGCCGTCGCGGGCGATCGACGCGTCGCCGGCGGGAACGACCGGGAGCGGCGCGCAGTTCGCGATGATATCCTTCCACATCTTCGCCTCGGGAACTTCTGTCTTGGCCGCCGACAGGGCTTCGAGCGCCACGCCGAGCACCTCCCGCGCATAGACCAGCTCTGAGAGCGTGTCCTTGAGCTTGATCCAGCCTTCGTAGGCGGTGGCCTCCCGGGCATGATAAAGCCCGTCGGGCTCCTTAGCGAGACGCGAGGCGATGAACCCGGCGGCGTCCAGGATGAACGGCAGGGCCCTGCCTTTGAGGAATCTCTGGTCGCCGGTGAACTTGTACTGGCGCCAGAATTCGAGGGCGATCTCGGCCACGGGGGTGTGGTTGTCGATCTCGCTCAGCGAGTTGTAGCCGCGGCGGTCGGTGACGTCGGAGATCCAGGCTCCCGGGGCGTGAAAAAGCTCGCGCGCGTCTTTCCGCGCCAGGGGTAAAGAATCGAACCTGTATCCGAGGTACGGCTCGACGAGCTCGTGGTGGCCCGCGGCGTTGAGCGGCCAGTAGACCTGCTGCTGGTTCCAGTGGAAGAAGAAGTTCCAGTTCTGGACGTCGCGGTCCCAGCCCCACAGGCCGTTCGTGAACCGGCCGGGCCAGCGGCCGCGCTGGGAGGCGTTCGCGTAATACATGGTCAGATGCCAAAGGCGGTTCAGGTAATCGTCGCCGTAATCCATGAACGAGCGCAGCCAGAACGTTCGCCAGGCGGCGTCGTGGGCCGCGCGAAAGGACGCTGGGCCTTCGTCGCGGGCGGCGGCCAGTGTGCTTTTGAGCAATGAAACGGGGTCGGCGTCGGCGAGGGGGGAGGTCACGGCGAACGCGAGCCGGGCCTCTTTGGCCTTGCCGCCGCGGAGTGAGATCAGGGAGCGGCGCGATTGTTCTCGGATGCCGGCGACGCTCAGGCCGTTGTCGCCGAGGACGGCGCGCGCCGGCGGAGAACCTGCCGTCGGAGACGGTCTGGGTGATCCAGGCGCTGCGGCCCTCGGCGCCGGCATCCGTGCCCGCGAGGCCGATCGAGGCGTCGCCGTTGATGAGAGAGTACCAGTGGGAATATGTCCTCGAGCCGAAGCGCTCGATCGAGATATCGACCGGGAAGTCCTCGGCGAAGTCGCTCGCGAAATCGCAGAACAGGATGCCGGACCCATGGTCGACAAACGCGTCGAGCTTGACGGCGCCGAACGGGCTCCTGGCGTCAAGCCTCAGGGAGGCGTCCGCGAGGCTGAGCCGCGCCCTGAAATCGGTAAGATAGAGAGCGCTGAAAACGGGGCTCTTGAGGTCGATGACGATCCGGCAGGCGTGGCGCTGCGTCGTGCTTTTGTCCTCTTCCTCCCTTTTCCAGTTCCGGAACCTGCCGAAGGCGGCGTCGTCCCAGAGGTCACTCTTGTTCACGACGGCGATGATCTTCGAGTCCTCGCACCAGAAGAGGACGCCGACGTCGCCGTTTCCGAGCGGGATCCCCTGGAGCGGATCGACCGGCGGGCTGAGATAGACGACGTCGTACTGCGAGATCCGGCCCGGCCAGGCGATGTCCCAAGAGCCGGCGCGCGGGTCGAAGGCGGATCGGATGGCCGCGGGATTCGATCCGCCCGGGGGATTGAGAGGCGCCGAGAGCGCGACCAAAGGGAGGCCATGCAGTACGGCCGCGAACGCCGAGATCACGACGCCCTTTCTCCGCCTTCCGGCAAGGCCGTGATGACGTGCTTCCGTCATAAATGCATCTTATCGAATCGACGATGGCATATCAATTTACCGCTTTCTCTCGCGGAAGCGGGCGACAGGTCCGATCCCCTGGGAGTTCAAGCTCGCCCTTTAATATTTGAGATTATTTCGGGTGCTTGACTCCTCCCCATGGTTAGTCTATGAACTTACCAAGTCGACATGTTGCGCTTAAGTAGGTTCCTGCCCATCGCCTTGTGCCTGGTTCTTGCCCCCCTGCTGTCGGCCCAGGTTCGCATCGAGGCCACCGTTCCCGCGTCTCCACCCGCCTGGGCGCTTCTCGAACGCTATTTGCTCGAACAATCGAGCGCCGCCGCCATCGAGTTCGCCGATCGCTACCAGGCCGATGACGGTTCCCTCATCTGGCGCACCACCGGCTCCGCCCGTTTCGATGACCTGCCCGAGAGCTTCTCTAACTGGCCCGTCCTTTACGCCCTCGGCGGCGCTGACCGTCTCAGGGAGCTGGCCTTCCGCGCCTGGAACGGAACCCTTCGCCAGCTCGAGCGCTTCGGGGCCGTCGAACAGGAGTTCCCCAAACAGCTCGACTGGTTCCATATCAGCGAAGGGCTCCTCCTGTTTTACGGCCTCGCCCTGGCCGATCCTGAAGACCGCGCCAACGTTGAACGGGCCCAGCGCTTTGCCGACCTCTTCATCACCGCCCCCAACTATGATCCCCGCCTCAAGATGATCCGCTCACCACTTACCGGGAGCCTCGGTCCCCTGCTGGGCTCCGCCTCCCGGTCGGCCCCTTGGCGGTATTCGCTCGGGATGTCCACCTACGGCCTTCCGCTGGAGGACCTCCCCGGCATCCGCTCTTTTGACGACCTCAAGGATGAGTCCAACGCCCGCCGCCTGGGCCTCGCCATCCAACTGCGCATGCTCCAGGGCGACGTGCCCGCGAACCTCGGAGCGACCGCGCTCGTCGCTCATGCCGCCATCCTCACCGGCGAACCGAAGTATGCCGCTTGGGTCCGCGAGTATGTCAACGCCTGGCTCGAGCGGGCCCGCCTGAACAACGGCATCGTGCCCGACAATGTCGGCCCCTCGGGTAAACCCGGTGAGCTGCACAACGGGCATTGGTGGGGAGGCTACTACGGTTGGCGCTGGCCCCACGGTTACTACAATATCGGGATGGCCCTGCAGGGGGCCGCCGAAAACGCCCAGCTGGTCAGCGCCGGGGACCCTTCCTACTACGAATTGCCGCGCGCGACCATGGACCGGATTATCGCCGCCGGCCAGGACTACAACGGAGCTTTCCTCGTCCCCTTCAAGCGCCGTGACTCCGGCTGGTTCGCCTACCAGCCCATGGACGTTCAATTCCTGGCCAGTCTCTGGTCCGCGACTCTTGCGCCCGAGGATTGGGCCCGCATCGAGAACGTCCGCCGGCGGGCCCGCGTGGACTGGAACGCCGCCACCGGCGCGCCCTTTCCCTCTGAAGCCAAAACCCTTCGCCCCGAACCCATGAGCGATTGCTGGTTCGGCGACATCTACGGCAAGGCCGATTGGCGCGAAAGCGTCGAGGTCAAGACCAAAGAGGACCGCGGCCACGAAGCCCCCTGGCTCCGCTTCCTCGCCGGAGACAACCCTGCTTATCCGGAGACCATCCTCCGCCAGAGCCTCTCCCAAATGTCCACGCGCCTCCGCTGGCTGCGCGATAACCGTTTCGTCCGCGTCTACGACCCGCGGCTCGAGGCCGCCAAAACCCCGCCCGACGTCCGCAACGCCGACCCCCACCATTGGCAGACTGTCAACCCGGTCTCCACGGAAGCTCTCCTCCAGCTCACGGGGGGCGCGCCCCAGCAGATCTATAATGCCGGACTCGTTCAGGCGCATCTCCGCTACTTCGACCCCGGCCGGCGCCGGCCCGGCCTGCCCCCCGACGTCGCGGCCCTCGTCCGCCGCGTCGAGGCGGATTCCGTCGCGTTCGAATTGGTGAACGTCAGCGCTTTTCAATCCCGCGAGGTCATCGTCCAGGCCGGCCAATATGGACAGCACCAGTTCCTCGGCGTCGAGTACGACGAGCGATCGGACACCGACCCGGACCAGCCCCGCCACTCGCTCATCGCCCAGCCCCGCTCCGTTCAGCGCTCCGCCGAGGTGAACGCCCCCTGGTTCACTGTTCAGCTTCCCCCGGCGACATCCATTCGCCTCACCGCCCGGCTGCGGCGCTTCGCTCACCCGCCCAGCTACCGCTTCCCCTTCGCCGGCGCTCCTTAGAAACCTCAAAGTAGGGCTTGACCCGTCACGGGCACGCCTTACCGGTTCTGGGCTGGGCTAGGATCCGAATCGCCGGACGGCGCGGGCGTGGGCTCTGGCGGCTTCGACCTCGCGGCTCTTGGTCGGAGCGGAAGTCATAAGCTCGCGGAGAAGCGTCAAGGAAGCCTTCGCGACCTCGTCGACCGCCCTGTCAAAGGCCTCTTGGTTCGCCGCGGAGGGTTTGGCGAAGCCGCTGATCTTCCTCACGAACTGGAGGGCGGCCGCCCGGACCTCCTCCCCGGTCGCCGGGGGCTCAAAATTGTAGAGCGTCCTTATATTCCGGCACATGGTCTTACCTCAGGCCTTGAGTTTTTGCCTGCCGCGCAATGAACATCCAGGGAGTACGTCGTTTCGGGACGGGATGCGTCAATCCCTTACTCTTGATAAACGAGGGTTGTCCCGCTCCGACCGCTGACCAGGACGAGCTCATGCCGGAAGCCTTTTCTCCGCTTCATGGCCACCTTGAGCTCAGGGGATTCGGACAGGAGGTGGTCCTTCTCCATCAGGATCTTCCCGGCGGCCGTCTTCCTCCAGACCTTGAAGACATCCCATTCGCTCTTGACCGGCTCGCCCGGCAGCTTGACGATAAATGAGAAGACCTCTCCTTCCGGGCCCAGCCGGCGGATCTCGGCGTCGACGACCCTCAGCTTGGCCTGGGCATAGTGCCCATGGTCAAGGAGGTTGAGGACCAGGATCTCCCTCTCCAGCCGGCTCAGCTGTCCGTATTCCTTATCGCGCGAGACTCGCTTGACGGTGGTGATTTCGAACCCGGGGTTCTTCGGGCGGATCTCGAGATCCATGTCCGGCCCCTGAAATTCGTCGGAGTCGGGAAAAGAGATCTCATAGTAGGCGCTTTCCATGCCCGCGATCTCTTCGGCGATATTCTTTTCCGGGCCGTCATAATAGCGGCCTCCGCTCTCACCGGCCAGGATCCGGAGGGCCTGCTCGCCGGACTCCTGATCGTGGACAGCGAGCCGCGTTCCGGCCGGGTTGATCAAGAAGAGCAGCGAGCCGTTCCGGTTGAAGAGCCTGGCGACGTCGACCAGCGCCTGCCGGTTGAAATGGTCGGGCGCGGTATTGAGGTAAGAACTGTCGCCGGGTTCAACCGGCCCGGTCGGGTCGAAGAGGATCTCCCGCTTCCATTCCATGGCGCTCGTCGGAATCCCGCAGGAGAAAAGATAGATGACCTTGCTGTTGTCCCGGAAATAGCCGAGGATCAAGTTGAGGGTCAACAATGATCGCGTATAAACGGACGCGATCCTCCTCTTTTCCGCGGTATCCAGCCTCTCCAGAACGTTCGTCCATCTTCCCGGCGTGGGGAGCTCATCCGGGTTTCGTCCCGAGCCGCTCGGGTAAACGTTCCGGATGGACGTGGAATCCAAGGCGTTGCTCCGCAGGTAGTCGGCCTTTTTACCGGAGACGAATTCGTCGACAGTCCGGGCGACGAGGTCACGGTCGCGCGTCGGGCCGAGGATCGTCTTGAGCCCGCTGAAGGGGTCGATGCTCAGGGCGATGAATTGCGCCCCCTGCCCTTCCTGAGCCATCATCGTGCCGGCCACCTTCTTGGCTTTTTCCAGGAGTGCGTAGCTGGAAAAGGCGCTGTCAAAGACAAGGAAAACCATCTTTTTTTCGAAAGCCGGGGCGATCCCCTCGAAAGGCGGTCCCTCGAAAGGCTCAACCGCCCGGAACTCTTTCTTGTGGAGGTCGAAAAGCGGGATTTTCTTTTTATTGAGATAGACTTCAAAATCGTCCGGCTTCAGGCCCCGGGCCGGCGAGCCATCGTCCTTCATGGCATAAAGCGGAACCAGCCACCAGCGGACCACGACTTCCTCCCGGATTCTCGGCTTTTCCTGGGCCCAAAGAAGCCCGCCTGCGAGACAGAAAAAGAGGGCCGGGAGGGCCGAGAACTTCCTGTTTCTCATTTTTTGGATCGCTGCCACTATTTTACCGCAATTTCGGCGAAAAAAAGTGACGGGACGGGATTGATCGTGGCTTATGATCGGGCGACTCGGGCGAGAGGCGGAGAGATCGGACTGGCATTCTGCGGGTCGCCGGCGAACAATTCAGGCCAGCGCCAAGCGTTGATTAACCTCGTCGTCGGCCCACCGGGCCGAGACTCCCGCTATTCGCAGCAAGGACGAGGTCGTTCGCAGCATTTGATTTTTTCGGGCGCTTACCGTAATTTGGGCATCCTACTGCACGCAGGAGGTGCCCGGATGCGCAAGATTCTGTCCCTGGCGATTCTGTTACTTCCGCTGGCCGTGTTCTCGCCAACCGCTCCCTCGAAAGAACCGACGGTCCGAATCTCCGGCTTGACCGAGCCGGCCCGGCTGGTCCGGGAAACACCGCTGGTCAAGGACGGCCGGCCGGTGTCCGTCATCCTCCATCCCGATACGGAAGCGGGCCGGCAGGCGGCCGCCGCGATCGCCGCCGCCGTTCGGGAACTGACGGGTTGCCGGCTGACCGTACGGCCGGGTAGCCCCGCGGACGCCCGAGCCGACACGACCGCGATCCTCATCGGCAACGTCAATTCCAACCCGGCCCTGAGCCTCCTCTATGCCCGGTTCTTCACGCCCGTCGACGCCATCTGCCCCGGCCAAGGGGGAAGTCTCGTCCACACGGTCTTCGATCCCTTCGGCAAAAAATTCAACGCCGTGGTCGTCGGAGCTTCGGACGACGCCGGCCTGGCCCGGGCCGCCGACCGTCTAGCGGCCGTGATCCGCGGGCAGAAGAAGGGGCGGAGCCTCACGCTTCCCCGGATCTTCGCCGCGGACTACAGCGCCGGCTTCCGGGCGCGGTTCCCGTTCGCCGGGGTCGCGCCGGCGGCCGACCGGCTCCAGACGGGGCTTCGGGACGGGCAGAAGGCGCTCGATGAAGGCAAGCACACGTCGATCGCCGGTGAACTGGCGAATGCCGCCCTGCGCTACCAGTTGAACGGCGACGCCGTGGAAGCGAAGCTCTACGCCGCCCTCTGGGACATGTACGCGAAAAGCGCGGTCGACGACCCGAGCAAGTTCGGCGGTCCCTGGGGGTTCGACAGCGATTTCCGTTCCATGGAGGTCGTGGCCGGCTGGCGCGTCGTCGAGAACGACCCTTCGCTGACCGATGCGGAACGGCTCAGCGTGACCCGCTCGCTCGGACGCTGGGTCTCGGAGCCGGTGGTCACGAGCTGCGCCGATCCTTCGCACAGCGACCGCGTTCTGCACAACCACGAGACCTTCCCCGCCTTGGGCACTCTGTTCGCCGGTCTCTATTTCACCGAGGTCTGCCCGACCGGGGAGGGGCCGGAGTGGCTGAAGATCGCCGACGATCAATTCCGCCGGCAGGCCCGCTACTTCAAGCCCCAGGAGGACTGCAACGGGTACCAGTGGCTGACGAACGGGCACCTGTTCCGGTACGCCGTCGCCCGTCCCGACCCCACGGTCTTCGAGAACGGCAATGCCAAGCGGATGATCGATTACTGCATCGGCACCATGGACAATCTGGGCATTCAGGTTCCCTACGGCGATACCGGCTCCTGGAAGTGCTGGGACAGCGAGATGGCCTGCCTGAATGTCTATGCGTTCGTCACCGGCGACCCGGCCGCCACCTGGACGGCGGCCAGGAAACAGGCGGTCAAGGACTACGCGGCGCTCTACGGCTACTGCCGGGACGAGGCCGGAGAGACTCCGCAGAACTTCGATGGCGTCCGTGTCTGGCCGCTCGAGCCCCAGTACGTTCAGACCTTCCCCCCGGAAACGCCGATGCCGATGGAATCGCTGTTCGATAAGATCTCGTTCCGCGACGGTTTCGACCCGGCCGGACCCTACCTTCTGCTCGACGGCCTGAGCAACGGCGGCCACAAGCACCTCGACGGCAACAGCCTGCCGCGCCTGACCCAGTTCGACCGAATCTGGCTGGCGGACAACGACTATTTCAAGACGGCGGTGAAATATCACAACTCGATCATGGTCTTCCGGGACGGGCAGGCGACCCCGATCCCGGCCTACACCCGGTTCCTCGGCTCCGGGGAGAACGACCGCTTCGGCTACTCCCAGACGAGGATCGAGGATTATTCGGGCGTGGATTGGCTGCGAACCGTGGTCTGGCTAAAGCGGCTCGGCGCTTTTGTCGTCCTCGACCGGTTGACCGCCCGCGAGGCGAGCGATTATCAGTTCCGCCTGCTGTGGCACGGCGTCGGGGCGGCGTCCGTCTCCGAAAAAGGGATGTTCCTGACGCAGAAGGGGCCCTCGTTCTGGATCCAGCCCGCGCCCGCAACCCGGCTCGAGCTGAAAAACGACGCCGAGCTCGGCGCCAACTGGAGCGATTATCCCCACGCCGATCCGTTCGTCCGTTCCCTGAACGCGACGGTCTACAGGAAGCTGGCCCAGGGGGAGTCCCAGCTGTTCTGCGACCGTCCTCCACGGCGACGCGGCCGGGAACGCGGAACCGTGGGCCCTCGAAAACCTGGAGAACCTGACCGCCGTCCGCCTGACCGCCGGTCCCGAGAAAATGGTGATCGCCCTGGGACCCATCGAGCAGCCGACCTCCTACGGTTTGTTCCGCAGCGACGCCGGCCTGCTGGTCCTGGACAAAGAAGGCCTCAGCCTCTTTTCGGCCACCAAGGCCGACCTCGACGGCTCTCCCTTACACAGCTCCCCCAAGCCGGAGACGGCCGAGATGGCGGTCCCCGACAGCATCCCGGTCATCGACGGGCTTCGCGCCGCCCAGCCGGCCGCTGCGCCGGGCCTTCAAGCCAAGATACCTGCTCAAAAGGTGGTTTGGGAAAAGACCATCGCCGCCGCCGGCCGAACGCCCGACGCCGGGTCCCCGATCACCCGGCTGGCCGCGGCCTCCCTCGACGGCCCGGGCCAGCTGCGTTCGATCCTCGTGGGAACGACAACGGGCGCTCTCGCGGCCCTGAACGGCGACGGAACGGAGCGGTGGGGAATCAGCGTTCCCGACAAGATCAACGACATCGCCGCCGCCGACCTCGACGGCGATGGCAGGGATGATGTGGTCCTCGGCCGCCAGGACACCAAGGTCACGGTGCTCGATCCCGCGGGCAAGGAAAAGTGGAGCCGAGCCCTCGACTATTACAGGCGGCCGCCCTATGTCAACGTCGTGCGAACGGGAGACCTCGACGGCGACGGCCGGCCCGAGGTCATCGCCGGCGGCGAAAACTGGCGCTTCTACGCCTTCGGAGCCGACGGCCGACCGCTCTGGAACTACGAGAGCGTCCATCCCTCGCGCTCCGGCGCCGTGGCCGACCTTGACGGAGACGGCAAGGCCGAAGTCCTCTGCGGCACCCACTACTATTGGATGACCACGCTGAAACCCGACGGGACGAAGCTCTGGACTTACGGTACGTTCGGCGCCAGCTTCGGGCCCATCTGCTACGACATCGCCGTCGGCTCGTTCGACAACGACCGGACCCGGGGAGTCGTCCTGGGCGGCGGCGACGGCGGCGTCCACTACCTCGGGTCCGACGGGAAGCTGCGGCTGAGGTACGACACGGGCGACGAGGTGCGGAAGGTCCTGGCCGCCGACCTCGACGGCGACGGCCGGGACGAGATCGTCGCCGGGTCGATGAGCCGGAGCGTCTACGTGTTTGATGCTTCGGGCAAGCGCTTGTGGCGGTTCGAGGCCGGCTCGCCGGTCAACACCCTGGCCTTCGTCGCGCAAGGAGCCAAAAGACGCCTCCTCGCCGGGGCCGAATCGGGCGACTTGTACGGGTTCGACCCGACGGGCAAGGTCGTTTCCCTGAATTCCTTCGGATCGGCGATCGTCGACCTCGTGGCTGTGGAAAAGGGTGTCGTGGCGGCCACCTCCGACGGCCGGGTCCGCCGGGTGGAGATAAAGGAATAGTATCGGAGGCCAAAGCCGCCTATCTTGCGGCCAAGAAAGGCGCGGCGGGCTAAGGCTCGGGCAGCCGGACACGGAGCGCCCGTCCGGCCCGCACGTTCTTGACGACGATCTGCCGGCCGGACCACGGCGCGATGACCTCGACGTCGACGCGGCCGCGCGCCCCGAGGCCGACGTGCAGGCGGTGCACCATGCCGCCCCCGTAGCTTTCCGTCGAGGACACCTCGCGGCTGAAGACCAGCGCGCCGCGCGGCCGGCCCGGCCGCCCGAGAACCGTCCATGGGAAGCCGGCCTCCGCCTCGTAGACGTTGACGACGGCGCCGAATGACCGCCCGAGCGGGCTGACCTCGACCTCGATCGAGCCGCCGCCCTGCGTCGTGTTCTCGAAGTACCGGGAGGGTAGCTCCGGAAACCACTCCGCCACGAACATATCGATGTTGCCGTCGCGGTCGAAATCGCCGTTGACGCCCGTCGGCCAGTAGCGTGGGGATCTTATGTCCCCCGGCTCGATGACGCTCTTTTCCCACTGGCTGATCTCCGGCGTCGCCGTCCGCTCGCCGAACAGCCCCGCCGGCGGTGTGAACCGCGGGACGTTGTTCACGATCCCGGCGTGGCGCCAGATCGCCGGCTTCGTGCCGTCGCCCGCGGACACGCCCGTCGCGATGTCCAGCCGGCCGTCGTTGTCCATGTCGGCGAGCGTGATGTGGGGGGGCTTGGTATCGACGAGTCCAATCCCGCATTCGCCCGTTACATCGCGGAACCGCGGCCTTCCGGCGGAATCAGGGCCATCGTTGAGGTAGACATGGATCGGCTGCGGCCAGACCGTCTTCATGCCCGGGTACGGGTGCGCTCCAATCACGAGGTCCGGCCGGCCGTCGGCGTTGAGGTCGCCGGCCGCGATCCCGGCCGACTCGTCGTCCCAGCCGCCGGACTTCATCGTGAAAACGCCGGCGTCGGCCTCGCCGAAGTGGCCGCGGCCGTCGTTGACGAAGCAACCGGGCCCGCCCGTACGTGCCGGGTCCGGCCGGGTCCGCCTTCGTCCGCCGCGTCCCCGAGACAAAGATGTCAGGCGCCCGGTCGCCGTTGAGGTCGGTCGCGAGCGCGCCCAGGCCGCTCACGTCCGCCGGGATACCCGAGGCGGCGGTCGCCTCGCGGAACGTGAGGTCCCCATTGCCGAGATAGAGCCGGCTCGACGGCGGGCCGAGCTGCTCCTGGGAGTAGATGTCCTCGACCACGAAAAAGTCGAGCTTTCCATCGTGGTCAAAATCGGCAACAGCCAGCGCCCGGGCGGCGATCTCGCCGGCGACCTGACGGACGCGCGTGAAGCGGCCGGCGTCGTTCCGCAGCACGATCACCTGCTGGCCGTTCGTCGGCAGGGCCCTTCTGGCCGCAGTCTCGCCATTCTTGGTGAAGAACTCTTCGACGTACTCGTAGGGATAATAGTGGGAGATGAGGAGGTCGAGGTCGCCGTCCCCGTCGAAGTCGGCGAAGGCCGTGCCGCTCGAATTGCCGTCCCTCATCTCGGGAAAGGTGGGGTCGACGCTGAAGCCTTGGGGTCCGCCGAGGAGCAATCGGTCCGGCGGGATCTCCCTCGCCCCGCGGTCGCCGAGGCGGAAGAACTTCTCCCGGGGCAGCTGCTGGTAGAAACCGCCGACGAAAATGTCGAGCCAGCCGTCGCCGTTGACGTCGGCCGCCCCGCAGGTGTGGACGAACATGCCGAGGAGCGGCTCCCATAGGCCTTTTTCCCGTGTCCGCTCCTGGACCGTGATCGGCCCGGTCTCTTGGGGTTGCCGGACGGCGGCGGCGTCCGGGACGGCAGAGACCGCCAGTGGGATGAGGGCGAGTGCCGCCAGCGCGAAGGCGCGGCCGAGTATTTTCATATGAGTTACCCCTTCCCGCGATCAGAAGATACGCGGCAGCCTGCGGCTGCGCACCGAGGACAGCTTCGGGCGTCCCGGCGCGGCCGCGGCACAGGTCCGAGGATCATCTCAGCGATTCTAGGATTTGACGGGAGGCGTGTCAATCGCCCGCGGGCACCCGCCGTCGGTGATTGACATCTCTCAGGCCAGGTGCTTTATGTTTTCCAGTAAGACTGGATAAGGCCATCAAGAAGGCGATACGGCCGGCGGCGCCCCGCTCGTAAAAGGAGGCAGGATGTCACTCTCAAGACCGCGGACAGCAGCCTCGATCATCGCGGGCTGGCTTTTTTTCATGGGCCTCACCGGTGGCCTCAGAACGGGCATCCCGGAGACCAAGACGCTCCTGGTCTATTCCGCCGCCTTGAACGATTACGGCAGCGACTTCGACGGCCAGTGGCAGGGCATCACGGCCGCCTCGGACGGCAGTTGCTACTTTGGCGCCTCCACCCATTCCAGCCGTCAGGGCGCGGGCTTCTTCCGCTTCGATCCGGCCCGTGATCAACTGACCGTCCTGGCCAGGGACATGACCCGTGTCTGCGGTGAAGACCCCCGGGTCGGCCATCAGGGCAAGATCCACAGCCCCATTGTGGAACACGAAGGCTGGCTGTACTTCACCACTCATTTGGCCAACTACTGGGCGGAGGCGGAGAGGGCGTTTCCCGGCGCCCATGTTCTCGGCTATGAGCTGCAGACGGGGAAGTTCCGTGATTTCGGCGTGCTGAAAAAGGGTTACAGCATCTATTCCTTCGTCAACGTCGATCCGGTGCGGAATTGCCTGTACGTTATTTCCACCCCGTTCGCCGAGCGGGATATCCGGGACGACGGCTGCCACGTCTTCCGGGTCGACATCGCCACCGGACAAAAAACCGACCTCGGGCTGGCGAAGGGCGGAAAACACGGATCCTTCTGGTCCTTCGTTGACAGGCAGGGAGACTGTTGGTTTACATTCTGGCTGGACAACGAAGGCGATTTGTACTGCGCCCGTGCCCGGACGGGCAAGATCGACAAGTTCGCAAGGGTCCTGCCCCGGGCCGAGTTTGCCTTCGGGGGCGGAGTCTCTCCGAACCAAAGGGACCGCGGTTGGACCTGGGCGGCGACTCTTCCCGGGCGGGAGAAGTGCCTGTTCACGATGGGGAGCTACGACGGGGGGGATGAGCGGCTGTGGATCTTTGATCCTTCAAAGGACATCCCCTCCGGCGCCGCGTTTCAAGCGATCCACGAGGTGGGACCGGTTTTTCTCTCGCTGTCTCTGGCCAAGGACCGGGTGTATTTCGTCCAGCGGGAAGATCCTGTCAGCAACCGGGGATGGTCCGGAGAGGACCACCGTGACGATCCGGTCGACGTGCTCAAAAAGCAAGAGAACTTTCACCTGCGCAGCGTGCTGACCGACCCGGCGGCCGCCAACCCCGTCGTTGATTACGGCCGGATCGTCGACCGGGAGGGCCGGACGCCGCGTTCCATCGACTCCCTGGCCGCTGATGAGAAAGGCCGCGTCTACATGGTCGGTGACTGGCACATCCTGCCGACGGACAAGGGGACGCTCCAGATCGAGTGGGAAACGCCTGAGCGGAATTTTAAGAAGGTCCAGCGCGGCCAATTCTTCGCCTTTGCCGACGTCTCGGGAAAACCGAACCTGGAGCGCTGACTCAGAAAAACCGAGGGGAGGCGGCCATGATCAGGAAACTCAAGTCCGGCGAATACCGGCTGTATTCGATAAAAAGGAATCCCAAGACGGGCAAACGAAGGAACCTGGGCACATTCCCGACGCGCGAAGCCGCCGAGAAGCACGAACGAGAAGTCCAGTACTTCAAACGGCATTAGCCGGCTCAATTTGACACTGGCGGACATCCCGATTTATCATTCCCCGCACTAAAACCATGACGAAGACGCCGACGGCTCCCGGCTGGGCCCACGTGGACCTGGCGACGCTTCCCGACATCAAGGCGCCGCCGCCGGGTCCGCAATCGAAGGAGTGGCACGACCGCTGCACCAAGTACTTCAAGGGCCTCAGCGAGCCAGGTGAAGCTCTTCCCCGTGGCGTTCGAGTCGCGGCGACGGCTGCGTGCTGGTCGACGTGGACGGCAACCGCTACATCGACTTCTCCTCGGGCATCTACGTCACCACGCTCGGCCACTGCCATCCGAAGATCAGCGAGGCGGTCGCCAAGTACGCGCGGCAGCTGATGAACGCCCACGACTTCACCACGCCGATCAAGACGCTGCTGGTGGAGAAGCTGGCCGAGGTGCTGCCCGGCGACCTCGACGGCTTCCAGTTCTACGACTGCGGCACGGCGGCGGTCGAGGCGGGCATGCGCGTCGCTGCGCGCGGCGACGGGCAGGAACGAGATGCTCTCCTGCTTCTACGACTTCCACGGCAAGACCTACGGCGCGGTGTCGCTGGCGCGAGATCCGCTCGCCGGTCTACGGCCGCGTGCGGGCGCCGGGCATGCACATGGTGCCGCGGCCCGACCCCTATCGCCCGCTCTGGACCAAGCCGGACGGCACGATCGACACCGACAAGTACATCGCGTTCTACGACGAGTACATCGACAAGGCCACGGTCGGCGACGTGGCCGGCTTCGTGCTCGAGCCGATCCAGGGCTGGGGCGGCTCGGTCATGCCGCCGGACGATTTCTTCCCCAAGCTGCGCAAGTTCTGCGACGAGCGGAAGATCCTGCTCATGGCCGACGAGGTGCTGACGAGCTGGGGGCGCACGGGCAAGTGGCTGTGCATGGAGCACTGGGGCGTCGTGCCCGACGTGGTCTCGATCGGCAAGGGCTTCGGCAACGGCTTCCCGGTCACGTGCGTGGCCGTGCGCGAGCCGTTCAAGGAATCGTTCGAGAAGATCTCGCGCCTCGAGCAGCTACGGCGGCAACCCGATGGCCTGCGCGGCGGCGCTGGCCTCGATCGAGGTGATCGAGGAGGAGAACCTGCTGGAGCGCGCGCTCGCACCTGGGCGAGCTGGCGCATGAAGCGCATGGCGCGGATGAAGGCCGAGCATCGCGATCGTCGGCGACGTGCGCGCCAAGGGCTGCCTGATGGGCATCGAGCTGGTCAAGGACCGCGCGACCAAGGAGCCGTTCGACGAGGCCGGCAAGCTGGTCTACCAGAAGGCGTTCCGCAAGGGCCTGGCCTGGATTCCCGCCGGCCACATCCTGCGCATGAGCCCGCCGATCGTGATGGACGACGAGGTCGCTGCTGAAGGGCCTGGACATCATCGACGAGGCCATCGGCGAGACGGAGAAGGAGCTTCTATGAACGAGCCGCCGGTTCGCAAAAGATCCAAACGCAGCCTGCTGTTGGGGCTCTGCCCCATCGGCAAGTTCGTTTTCTCGCACGAGGACGCGCTCGTGCAGAAGGGGAAAGTCGTCGATGTGCTGCGCCGGCTCGGCGTGGCCTTCTGCGACCTTGACGGCGTCCTGCCCGACGGCCTGGTGCGCGACCAGAAGCACGTCGAGCCCGCCGTGGAGCATTTTCGCAGGCAGAACATCGACGCGCTGTTCATCCCGCACTGCAATTTCGGCACCGAGGGCGCCGCCGCGATGATCGCCCGCAAATGCGGCGTGCCGACGCTCCTGTGGGCGCCGCGCGACGAGACGCCGCTCGCCGACGGCACGCGGCTCCGGGATTCTCTCTGCGGCACGCTGGCCACGAGCGGTGTCCTCCACAAGCTCCGCGTCCCGTTCACCTACATCAACAACTGCCGGCCGGAAGAAGAGGATTTCCGGGCCGGCGTCGACCGCTTTGTCCGCGCGGCGCGCGTCGTGAAGACGCTCCAGACGATGAGGATCGGCCAGCTCGGCCAGCGCATCGATTTTTTCTGGTCGACGATCATCAACGAGGCGGAGCTCCTGGAGAAGTTCGGCATCCAGGTGCTGCCGATCGATCTCGTGGAGACGATCCGCGCCGTCCGCCGGCGCACGGAGAAAAACGGAGCGGGCTACCGGCAGGAGCTGCATGATTTCCAGCGCTGGGTCAGCTTCAACCATTACCGGCAGGAGGACGACATCCTTTATAACTTTGCGCTCCGCGACGAGCTGCTGGAGTTGGCCGAGCGTCACAACCTCGACGGCTTCGCCGTGCAGTCGTTCGACTCCATCCCGAACGAGTTCGGTTCCTTCCTGCAGTTCGGCCAATGCCTGGTCGCGGATGCCGGCTATGTGGTCGGCCCGGAGTCGGACCCGCACGCCGCGGTGAGCTCGCTTTTGCTCGAGGCCGCCGCCGCCACGGACGATCCCTCGTTCATTCCCGACGTGACGATCCGCCATCCCGAAAACGACAACGCAGTCCTGCTCTGGCACGCGGACGCGCCGCTGCGCCTTCGTCGGCCGGATTCGCCGGTGAAGGCCGACCTGCCGTGGATCCTCAAGAGCCTGCCGACGGGCCTCGTCCACTTTCAGCTCAAGGACGGCCCGCTGACGCTCGGCCGGTTCGAGGGCGGCGGCGACGATTACCGGCTCGGCTGCGGCGAAGGCCGGACCGTTCCCGGGCCCTACACGCAGGAGTTCTACGCCTGGATGGAAGTCGACGACTGGCCCAGGTGGGAGCGTCAGCTCATCCTCGGTCCCTACATCCACCACTCCTCCTGCGTTTTCGAACACTGCGCCGACGTGCTGGAAGAGGCCGTGCGCTACATCCCCCGCCTGAAGTTCGAGAAATTCGGCCGGCCGCGCTGACCGGCGGACCGGGCATGGATCCGAACAGCATTCGCGGCCGCCTGGAGCGCGCCTTCGCCGGCGAGCCGGTGAACTGGCCGGTGTATGCGGTCTATGACTGGTTCGTGAAGAACCGGCCGATGGATTGGCCGTTGCTGTTCGGCAAGGGTTTGGGGCAGATCGCCCACGTCGACCTGGTCAGCGTCGAGAGGCCGCACCTCCAGATCGACGAACGGCGGGAGAAGGCAACTGGCGGGACCCGCCGCCTGACGCGCTGGGTCACCGACCGCGGCGAATTGCAGGAGAGCTTTGTCGGCGAGTGGCAGCAGGAGTATCTCGTCAAGACACCGGCCGATTACCGCCTCCTGCAGCGGGCGTTCGAGGACACGCGCTATACGGCGGCGCCCGGGTTCTTCAATCAATCCGAGGCCGAGCTGGGGGAGGGGGGCATCACCTTGGGTGCGCTCGGCTGGACGCCGCTCAGGCGCTCGCCCCTCCTCCAGGTGCAGGTGGATTTCGCGGGACCCGAGCGGTTTGCCTTTGATCTGGCCGACGAAGCACCCGAGCTGATGGACCTCCTGGAGCTGCTCACGGACCTCACCCTGTCCAAGCTCCGCGAGGCCGTCCGGACCCCGGCGCGTTTCATCAAGCTCTGGGAGAACCTGGCCATTGAGACGCTCGGCCCGCTGAACTTTCGCCGCTGGGTCGTGCCGCTCTACCGGAAGATCCTCGACATCCTCCGCGCGTCGGGCAAGCGCCTGCTCGTCCACTACGACGGGAAGTTGCGGGTCATCGCCCCCGACCTCGCCGCCCTGGAGCTCGACATCGATTCCCTCACCCCGCCTCCGGAAGGCGACCTGACGGTGGCCGAGGCACGGGCCGCCTGGCCGGAGAAATTTCTGTGGCTTCATCCGCCGCTCGGCTGGTTTCGTGAGCCCCGGGCGACACTCCAGGAACGTATTCGCCAGCTGGTCCGCGACGCCGGGCCGCGCCACTTCTGCCTGATGATCAGCGAGGACGCGCCGACGAACTGCGAGGAGCAGGTCCCCGCAGTTCTCGAGGCCTTGGCGGGGATGCGGCCTGAGCGGAGCTGAACGATGGGCCAGCGGACATGAAGGAACTTGACCGAGCCCGGGAACTGTCGCCGGAGGGGCCGGACAAGGCGGTCCCCACCGCCAAGGCGGCCGTTGAGGCGCTGCCGGCCGGCACCCGCTACCTCTATCTCATCACGCTCGTCGCCGCCGTCGGCGGCTTTCTTTTCGGCTACGATCTCTCGCTCATCTCCGGCGCGATTATCTTTCTCAAGGCCGAGTGGAGCCTGTCGCCGTTCTGGATGGGAGCGATCACCGGGAGCGCCATTCTCGGCTGCCCGTTCGGTCCGCTGGCGGGGATCTCGCTCGCCGACAGGTTCGGGCGGCGCAGCACCCTGATCTTTTCGGCCACGCTGTTCCTTGTCTCGACCGCGGGCAGCGCGACGG
Source organism: Candidatus Aminicenantota bacterium (assembly GCA_963764885.1). Classification (GTDB taxonomy): domain Bacteria; phylum Acidobacteriota; class Aminicenantia; order Aminicenantales; family UBA8522; genus CAVSCD01. The sequence continues at coordinate 165,819 of CAVXUH010000007.1, read as the reverse complement.
CGCCGGGCATGGCGGCGTTCGCCGTCTGGCGGTTCGTCGGCGGGGTGGGCGTGGGCCTGGCCTCCACGGTCTCGCCGATGTACATCGCCGAGGTGGCGCCCGCCCGGCTGCGCGGCCGGCTGGTGGTCGTCAACCAGCTGGCGATCGTCATCGGCCTGTCGCTGTCGGTGGTTGTGACGTATCTTTTTTCATTTGGCGGGCACTGGCGCTGGATGTTCGCGACCCAGGGCATCCCCACGCTCGCGCTCGCGATCGGGTTGCTCCTCGTACCGGAAAGTCCCCGCTGGCTGGCGGCGGCCGGGCGGCCGGCCGAAGCGCTCAGGGTGCTGGCGCGGGTCAACGGCCGCGCCCAGGCGGAGCGGGAGCTCCAGGATATTCAGGCCGAGCTGGGCGAAGAGACCGGCGGCTTCCGCGAGCTGTGGCGGCCCGGCATTCGCACGGCGGTCGCCATCGGCATCGCGCTGATGGTCTTTTCCCAGATCAACGGCGTGAACATGATCCTCCTCTACACGCCCACGTTGTTCATGGAGGCGGGCCTGACGAGCGCGCCGGACGCCATTCTCAACAGCGTCATCGTCACGGCCTGGATCATCCTCTGCACGGTCGTCGCCTTCTGGCTGACCAAGCGGTTCGGCCGGCGGCCGATCCTGATCGCGGGCGCGCTGGCGATGGCCTGCGGCCACGTGCTGATGTTCCTCAACTTCGCCTACCGGCTGCCCACGCCGTTGACGCTGGCGGCGATGTTCGTGCCGACGGGCGCCTTCACGCTGACGCTCGCGCCGCTGAGCTGGGTCGTCCTGTCGGAGCTTTATCCGAACCGGGTCCGCGGCAAGGCGATGTCTCTCGCGACGGGGTTGATGTTCCTGGCGTCCTACGTCACCGTGAACGTGTTCCCGATGGTCCTCAACCGGTTTCGGGCCGCCTTCGGCCATCCGGGCGGCACGTTTCTGATCTTCATGGCCATCTGCCTCGCCTGCGCCGTTTTCGTCTGGCGCGCGCTGCCGGAGACGAAGGACCGGACCCTGGAAGAGATCGGGCGCTCCTGGCTGCGCCTCGACCGAAAGGCGCCGGCCGGGCGCGAACGATGAGCTTTACGGGAATGGGGTAGCATGAAGATCATAAACTTCGGGATCATTGGCTGCGGCCTGATGGGACGGGAGCTGGCGAGCGCCATGGCCCGCTGGTGCCACCTGTTGGAGATGGACGCGCGCCCCGAGCTGGTCGCGGTTTGCGACCGGAACGAAGCGTCGCGGCAGTGGCTCGAGGAGCGTGTCCCGTCGGTCCGCCAGTCGACGGCCGAGTATCACGAGCTCCTGGCTAACGCCGACGTGGAGGCGGTCTACTGCGCGGTGCCTCACAACCTGCACCAGGAGCTGTACTGCGCGGCGATCGGCGCGGGCAAACACCTGCTGGGCGAGAAGCCGTTCGGCCTCGACAAGCCGGCCAACGACGCCATTCTGGCTTGCTTGGCGCAGCATCCGGGGCCGGTCGTGCGCTGCTCGTCCGAGATGCCGTTCTTCCCCGCCGTCCAGCGCGTCTTGGCGATGATCGAGGCGGGCGAGTTCGGCCGGGTCATCGAGGTCAATACGGGCTTCCTTCACTCGAGCGACCTCGACCCGGACAAGCCGATCAACTGGAAGCGCCGGGTCGAGGTCAACGGCGAATACGGAGTGATGGGCGACCTCGGCCTGCACGCCTGCCACGTGCCGTTCCGCGCCGGCTGGCGGCCGCGGAACGTCCGCGCCGTGCTCTCCGACATCGTCAAGGAGCGCCCCGACGGCCAGGGCGGGCGCGTCCCCTGTCGGACCTGGGACAACGCGACGCTCCTCTGCGAAACGACCGACGCGGCGGGCGGCGAGCCGTTCCCCTGGACGATCCGGCTCCAGCGCATCGCGCCCGGGGAAAAGAACACCTGGTACGTCGAGGTCAAGGGGACCAAGGGCTGCGCGCGCTTCTCGACGAAGAATCCCAAGCTCCTCGAGACCCTTCACTATGTCGGCGGCGAACAGAGCTGGCAGCAGACCGACATCGGCAACGAGCCGGCCTTCCCGACCATCACCGGCCGCATCTTCGAGTTCGGTTTCTCCGACGCCTGCCTGCAGATGCTCGCCGCCTTCACCTACGAGTTGGTCCATGGACGTCCGCAGCGGCCGGCCGCCGGCTGCCTGACGCCCGAGGATACCGCGCTGAGCCATCGGCTGTTCACGGCGGCGCTCGAATCGCAGCGGCGGCAGGCCACGGTCGTCGTCTGACTTCAAACAGGAAGGGAAAATGAGCCTTTTGGCCGGCTGCGCCATCCGGGACATCAGCCCGACGAGCCCGGCGTTTCTCACCGGCTATCCGCACGTACCGCGCACGTCGACCGGGGTGCACGACCCGCTGCTCGCCTCGGCGCTCTATCTTGCCGACGGCCGGACGGCGCTGATCCTTATCGGCGTGGACGTCCTGTTCATATCGCAGTCGTCAACGGCCTTATGCCGCGAAGCGATCAGCCGGGCGAGCGGCGTTCCCGCCGAAAACATCCTCATCAGCGCAAGCCACACGCACTCGGGCCCGGTCACCAACGACCAGCTCGCCTGGCTCGACGACCCCATCGTGCCGCCGCCCGACCCAGCCTACCTGGAGCGGTTCCACCGCGGGATCATCGAGGCGGCGACAGCCGCACGCCAGGCCGCCCTGCCCGCGCGGCTGGCCGTGACGAGCGCCGTGGCCGACGGCGCCGGCGGGAACCGGCTCGATCCCCACGGACCGTTCGACCCCGAGGTCGGCCTGCTGGCGCTCAGGCGCGAGGCTGACGGGCAGCTGTTCGCGGTCGATCTTGTCTACGGTATGCATCCGACCGTATTGCATGAAGATTCGAAGCTCGTGTCCGCCGACTTCCCTCATTTCACCCGGCGCGAGATCGCGGAGGCCTATCCCGGCGTGACCACCGTTTACCACAACGGACCGTGCGGCAACCTCAGCCCGAGATACCACGTCGCGGGCCAGACGTTCGCCGAGGCGGAGCGGCTGGGCCGTCGGCTGGGAGAGTCGGTCGTCAACTCGCTTCGGGCGCTGAAGGACGCGGATTTTCGTTCCGACATCCCGCTCGCGACCCGTCAAAGAAAGGTGGAACTCGTGCCGAACAGTTTCTTGTCCGTCGTCGAAGCCGGGTCGAAGCTGAGACGATCGCGCGGGCACTACGAAAATCTCAAACGCCAGGGCGCCCCCCACGGCCCGGTCCGCACGGCCGAGTGCGAGGTCTTCGGCGCCGAGATGGCGCTCGCGCTGGCCAGGGCCCAGGCATCGGGTGAAGTTGCCAAGCGCCGGCTGGAATTCGGACAGGCCGAGGTCCAGGTCTTCCGGATCGGGGACCTGTACATCGCCGCGCTGCCGGGCGAGCAGTTCGTCGAGTACAGCCTGGAGATCAAGCGCCGCGCTCCCGGCCGCGCTTTTGTCATCGGCAACGCTAACGGCGAGCTCCAGGGCTATATCGTCACGCCCGAAGCGGCGTCAGCGGGCGGCTACGAGGCGGCCTGGGCGCTCTTCCGGCCCGCAGTCCGGCGCCCGGCTGGTCGATGCGGCGGTCGGGCTGATGAAGGAGCTTGTCTCATGATCCTCGCCGTGGATTGCGGTTCGACCTCTTTCAAGGCGGCGGTCGTGGACCGGCGGCTGAAGGTGCGCGGCGCCGGCTCGGCGCGCTTGGGCTACCATTATGCCAGCGGCGGCAGGGTCGAGCTGGATGTCGGCGGGGTCTCAGCCGCGTTCGGCCAGCGGCTAGCCGACGCGCTCCGCGCCGCGGGCGTGACCGCCGCGGCGTTGAAGGCCCTCGCCATCACCAGCCAGGCGCAGACATTCACCGTGCTCGATGAACGCGGCCGCGCCAGGATGCGGTTTATCTCCTGGCAGGACAGCCGGGCGGGCGCCGCCTGTGACGCCCTCAAGAAGATGTCGTCACTGGCGGATTTCGCCGGCCATGGCAGCTTCGGCAGGCCCCTCCCGGCGCTCCAGATATGCCTGATCAGTCACCTGCAGCGGACCCGTCCCGGGTTCATCCGGCCCGACGACTTGATCCTGAAACTGCCGACTTACCTTGTCCGGCGGCTCACCGGCCAAGCGGTCATCGACGACAACCTCGCGGCGATGAGCGGCCTTTATTCGCTGGCCCTGCGGGACTGGTGGCCGGCCGCCCTCGCGGCCTGCCGCATTGGCCGAGGGCAGCTGCCCCGCGTGGTGCCCGTCGGCAGTGCGGCGGCGCTCACGGCCGCCGGCGCGCGCCAGTTCGGCCTTCCCGAGGGAGTCCCCGTCATCCTCGCCGGGAATGACCAAACTGCGGGCGCTTTCGGTGCTCAGCTCGACAGGAACGAGGCGGTGCTCTTGACCCTGGGCACGGCGCTCGTCGGCTACGTCTGTCTGCCCAGGTTACCGGCTCCCCGTGCGGCGCTCGTCCGCGGGCCGTATCCGGGCGGCCGTGCGTATCGCCTGGCGGTCGACGGCTGCGGCGGCAATGTCATCAACTGGGCGCAAACCGTCCTTGCGGGCTGTGACACCGACGAGAAATTCTTTGCCGCAGCGGCCCGATCGGGCCGGGGCGCCCACGGCCTGGTGTTCGAGCCGGCCCTTGACGGCGGCGCGGGTGTCTGGCGCAACATCGGCCTCCATAATACGGTCGGGGATTTCGCGCGCTCGGTGATCGAGGCCTTAAGCCTGCGCCTGGCGGAGCTGGCGAGGGGCCTGGGTGTCGACCCCCGCCGCCAGGTCCTGGCCGCGGGCGGGGGCAGCCGTAGCGCCCTGTTCGTGCGGACCGTCTCCGAGATCCTCGGCGCGCCCATCCGGGTGACGGCCGCCGGCCCCCTCATCGGCGCCGCCCGGATGGCGGTCGAGGCGTAGCCATCGAGCCAGGACCTATATCTCCAACCATCTAAAAACAGCGTCGGCGGCGATCCGGCAGCCGGTCCAAGCCTCCTCGACGTCCAGGCATTCATCGACGCTGTGGAACGCGCCCTTGCCGGTGACCCGGCTCGTCGGGCCGAAGGACACGGTGGGGATCCCGGCGTGATTGGTCAGGACGAAGGCGTCCTGCTTGGAGATCGTCGTGATCACAGGTTGGACTTTCAGGGCCTCCTCGGCCGCCGCGGCCAGGCATTGGACGTGAGGCAGGCCCGGGGAGACGAGCGCCGGCTCGAACCAGATCTTCCTGTAGGATCCAGCTCATAGCCGCTCAGCTCCCCGCCCAGGGCCTCCTCGACCAGCCGCTCCAGTTCGGCGCAGATCCTTCCCTTGTCCTCACCGGGCAGGGTATAAAAGTTGATGACGAAATACGGGCCTTGGGCGTCCTTCCCTTCCATCAGGTTGATCGAGGATTCCCGCACGGCGTTATCCCTGTAAAAGGTGCCATCGAACAGGCCCGCCCGCTGACCGCTGAGTTTCCGGCATCCCCCGCGGAGCCGGTCCGCATGACGGGCATTCAGCCGTCCTGCGGCGGGGCCTCGCGGCCGCAGCAAAAGGAATGTGCCTCCCAGGTTTCCGATCAGGATGTTCATCCGGTAGCCGTCCAGGTAGATCGCCCCTTCGGCCTTGACCCCGGCCAGGGTCAAAAGGAGCAGGCCGTTCCCCACCCCGTTTTCTTCATCGACCGTCGAGGCGAGAACGATCCTTTTTCGGAGCGGTGCCTCTGAGCCCGCCAGGGTCCGAAGGATCGTCAGCAGGGCGGCCGTGCCCCACTTATCGTCCGAGACGCCCAGGCCGAGGATATTCCCGTCCCGGATTTCTCCCCCGAACGGATCGAAGGACCAGTCCTCGGGCCTGGCGATCGGTACGGTGTCGCTGTGGGCCAGGACGAGAAGGGCGGGTGCGTCGGGCGGGCCGACCTCGGCGAGGACGGTCGGCCGGCCGGCATACTGCCTGTCCGGCTGGCTACACAGGGGATGGGTCAGAAACCCGGGAATATCGGCGGGGTCGAACGTCCGGACCCGGGCGCCCAGGTCTCTCATCCTGCCGGCCACCCGGCGCTGCAGCGGGCCCTCCTCGCCCCCTTCGGGTGTGCTCCGGCTGGGGATGCGAATGAGCTCGCAGAGCTCCCGAAGATAAATCTCTTTATAACCGTCATCGAGAGTTATCATGTGATTCACGCCCTTCCATTCCCCTTATATAGGCAACCGCAGGCCAAGACAAGGGTGCCAGGGCTGCTTCTCCTGTCATGGCGCGTCCCTGCGCGCCCGGAGCGCCCAAGCGGGGTAGGATGGGGATGGCGCCCCGAAGCCCCCCGTAGCGGAAGGGGACCCGTCGGCCTGGCCGATGGGGGAACCGACGGGACTGGTTCCCGGGGGCCGGGGGGATAGGGGCGCATCGCCGTCCCACCCCGCTGGATTGCAGCAGAGCGGGCAGAGATACGCCGTGACAGGCCCCCCGCCAGGAACCGCATGATAACTGGAGGCGCCTCCTGGCTTTCTTGACATGGCCCGGGAGCATATCTATATTGCCTCAAGGACCGGACCGGCGATACTCCTCCGGCGGATCTCAAACCGATGTGGGATCGGATACCGGGATATGGCAGATCACATCATTAACGCGTCAGGCTGAGGATAACAAGCATGAGCAAACAGCTGCTTCTGGAGGCCATTCAAGGGAAGAAGACTCCGCGCGTCCCTTGGCTGCCGTTCGTCGGTTGTCATGGGGCCGCGCTGATCGGGAAGACGGCGGAAGAATATCTCAAATCGGGCGAGTTGATTGTCCAGGGCGTCCGCCGGGCGATCGAACTCTACCGGCCGGATGGGATCCCCGTCATCTTTGATCTGCAAATCGAAGCCGAAGCTCTTGGCTGCGCGCTGCAATGGGCGCGGGAAAACCCGCCGGCCGTCGTCAGCCATGTCTTGGACACCAAAAGCCTGCGCGACCTGCGGATCCCCGATGCCGCTTCCGGCCGGATCCCGGAAGTGCTCAAGGCGATGCGCACGCTCAAGGCCCAGGAGCATGATGTCGCTTTGTATGGATTGATCACCGGCCCCTTTACCCTGGCGCTCCATCTCCGGGGCACGGAAATATTCATGGACATGTACGACCGTCCCGAAGCCGTCCAGGAGGTTCTCGGTTTCTGCACGCGGGTGGCCAAAGCGCTGGCCGGGATGTACATCGACGCCGGCTGTGATGTGATCGCCTCTGTCGACCCGATGACCAGCCAGATCTCGCCGGCCGCCTTCGCCCAATTTGTCTCGCCGGGGGCGACCGAGCTGTTCGCGGACATCCGCCGGCGAGGGGCTTTTTCGTCATTTTTCGTCTGCGGGCATGCCCAGAAGAATGTGGACGTGATGAGCCGGTGCCGGCCGGACAATATCTCCGTGGACGAAAATATCCCCCTGGATTTCGTCAAGGAGGTCTGCCAGAGACATGGGGTCTCCTTCGGCGGGAACCTCAAATTGACGGTCGTCCTCCTGATGGGGACGGCCGACGATGTCCGGCGTCATACCATCGAAACGATGGATTTGGGCGGCGATACGGGCTATATCCTGGCGCCCGGCTGTGATCTGCCCTACAACGTTCCCTCCGCCCACCTCCAGACTGTCGCCGAGATCGTGCACGATCCCTATCAACAGGAGGTCGCCCGCCGTCTCCTGGAAACGGCGCCGGACGTGGAGATGGGGATCGACCTCTCCGAGTATGGGCAGGCCTCGAAAGTCGTGGTCGACATCATCACGCTGGATTCCGAGGCCTGCGCGCCATGCCAATACATGGTGGAAGCCGTGAAGGCGATCGTCCCGCACTTCCAGGACCTGGTCATCTGGCGCGAGCACAAGATCAAGGAAAAAGAGGCCGTCGAGTTCATGATGGGCCTCATGGTGAAGAACGTGCCGACCATCTGCATCGACGGCGAGATCAAGTTCGTAAGCCGGATACCGGCTCAAGAGGAATTGATCAACGCCATCCAGGAGCGCATCAACGAGCGCTTTGCCCTGCGCTTGAAACAAGGGCGGGGGCGGCTGATCGTCCTGGGCGATGACCGGGACATCAGCGAGCAAGCCTGGCAGAACGTACAGCAGGCGGTCAGGGAACTGGGCAGCACCGTGCAACTTGTCCATGTGACCGATCGAGGCGAGTATGCCGAGTACGGGGTCGCCGCCATGCCGGCCATCATCTCCGTCCGGGAACGGATCAAAGCCACCGGCCGCGTGCCGTCCGTGGATGTCATCAAAGAGTGGATCAAGGAATTGCGATAGTCGAGATCCCGGAATGGATGTGCATCTCGTCGGCGGATTCCTTGGGAGCGGCAAAACGACCGCGATCATCGGCGCGGCCGGGCAGTTGATGGCGGCCGGCCGGCGCGTCGGCGTCGTGACCAATGATCAAGGCAAGTACCTGGTGGATACCGCCTTTGTCAGCCGGCAGGGCATCCCGACAGTCGAGGTCACGGGCGGCTGTTTTTGCTGCCGCTATGAGGATCTTGAAAGACACCTCGACGGATTGCAAGCGTCGGCCCGACCGGATATCGTTTTTGCGGAGTCCGTCGGCTCGTGTGCCGACCTCGTCGCGACGGTGATCAAGCCCCTGCTCGAGCTCCGCCGGAAAGATCCGGCCCGCCCGAGCCTCTCGGTCTTCGCCGACGGCCGTCTCCTGCGACAGCGGCTCCTGGGCGGTCCGTGGTTGTTCAGCGAGGATGTGGGCTACATCTTCGATAAGCAGCTCGAGGAAGCCGGCCTCCTGGTGATCAATAAAATGGACCTTCTCGACGCGCCGGCCACCGAAGAATTGGAAACGCTGGCCCGGCGGCGGTTTTCGACGAAATCCCTCCGCTTCCAGAATTCCCTGGATCCGGCAAGCTTGGCCGCCTGGCTGAAAGAGCTGGAGACCGGGGCGGGGACGTTCCCCGGGCCATCGTTGGATATCGATTATACGCGGTACGGTGCCGGCGAAGCCCGATTGGCCTGGCTGGATGAGGAGGTCGCCCTGGACCTTCCCCCCGGAAAAGGGCGAGCCGTCCTGATCGCGATCATCGGAGCGATCATGGAAGGTCTTGGGCAGCGGCAGGCGCCGGTGGGACACGTCAAATTCCTCATCCGGGGGGAAACAGGCGAGCACAAAGTGAGTTTCGCGGCCCCGGCTGAAACCCACTGGCAAGAGCAGCTCCCACCCCTCATGGATGATCACCTGACCCTATTGATCAACGCCCGGGTTGAGATCGAAGCTTCGTCCCTGCGCCAAATCGTCCGGGACGCGCTCGAAGCATCGGCCCGACAGGGAGATTTCACCTATGCTTCGACGTCCCGGGCCGCCTTTCATCCGGGGTTTCCTCGACCGACGCACCGATTGACATAACTCTTGCGGGCGGGAGAGAATAAGGCCCGCGCGCATTATGACGGGAGCGAGGTGAGCCCATGGTGATTCGACGACTCGTTGGCTTGTCCGTGCTCTTCCTTTACACCCTCTCGAGCGCCGGCGCGGCCGGCGTCGGGGCACGAGCCCAGAGTCCTCAGACGAACCCCCCGTCGACGGCAGCCGTCATGGTCCTTCCTGAGCGCATTGACGGCGTCGCCCCCAAGGATATGATGAAGGCGTACCTCAAGCGCCAGACCGACGCGGCCTTCGAGCGTTGGACGAAGGATTATGCCGCCCTGACGACCCCGGAGGCTGTCAGCGCCTACCAGGCTCGCCTGCGCGCCAAGTTCCTCGAGGCGCTCGGCGGGCTGCCCGAGAGCACGCCCCTCAATCCCCGGGTGACGGGCATGCTCTCCCGCGACGGCTATCGCCTGGAGAAGGTCGTTTTCGAGAGCCGGCCGAAGTTCTTCGTTACGGCGGCGCTTTTCCTGCCCGACGCGTCGCGGCATCAGCCGCCCTATCCGGCCGTCCTCATTCCCTGCGGCCATTCCGAAAACGGCAAGGCCTACGAATCCTACCAGACGATGGGCGCCTCGCTGGCGCTCGCCGGCCTGGCGGCGCTCGTCTTCGACCCGATCGACCAGGGCGAGCGTTTTCAGTTGCTCGACGCGGCGGGCAAGCCGCTCCTGGGCGGGACGATAGCGCACACCATGGTGGAGGTGGGCGCCACGCTGCTCGGGCGGAGCGTCGCCCAGTTCGAGGTCTGGGACGGCCTGCGCGCGCTCGACTACCTGATGTCGCGCCCGGAGGTCGACCCGGCGCGGATCGGCATCACCGGCAACTCCGGCGGCGGTACCCAGGCCTCGTACCTGATGGCGCTCGATGAGCGGATCAAGGTTGCGGCGCCGAGCTGCTATCTCACGGGCTTCAAGGCGCTGCTGGCGACGATCGGCCCCCAGGACGGGGAGCAGAATATCTTCGGCCAGCTCGCCTTCGGTCTGGACCACGCGGATTACATCCTGATGCGTGCCCCGGCGCCCTATCTCATCTGCGCGGCGACGAACGACTTCTTCGACATCGGCGGCGCCTGGGAGACGTTCCGCACCGCCAAGCGCCTCTATACGCGCCTGGGCTATGCCGAGCGCGTCGAGCTTATGGAGAACGACGCGCCTCATAACTACAACACGCTCCAGCGCCAGAGCGTCCTCCGGTGGATGGCCCGCTGGCTCCTCGCTAAGGACGCGCCGCTCGTCGAGCCGCCGATCGCGGTGTTTACCGACGATGAGCTGCGCGCGACGCCGCGCGGCCAAGTCATGCTTCTGCCGGGCGCGCGCACGGCCTACGACTTCAATGCCGACCTGGCCAAGGAGCTCGCCGCGAGACGCGCGCCCCTGTGGGCGGCCGCGACCGACGGGGAGCGCCGCGCCAAAGTGCGCGCCGTCACCGGCATCCGGCCGCTGGGCGAGATCCCCGAGCCCAAGCTCGATGACCTCGGAGAGGGGCGCCTGGTCGTCGGGCGCGAGGATGGCGTTCTGCTGCCTGTGCTCGTGTCCAACGCCGTTGCGGCCGGACAGCACGGAGTCGTCCTCTATGTGGATGAGCGGGGCAAGTCCGCGGGGCTCGCTACCGGCGCCGTGAACGCCGGCCGGCGCGCGCTGTGGGCCGTCGATGTCCGCGGCACGGGCGAGACGCAGCAGACCGATCCTCCGTACGCCCCAGGGTTCGGCCCGAATCTCAACGAGTGCGTCACGGCGCACCTCCTGGGCCGTTCCTACCTGGCCATGCGCGCCGAGGATATCCTCGTCTGCGCGCGGGCGGCCGCGGCCCTTACGCCCACGCATACGGTCGACCTTGTGGCTATCGGTAACGTCGGCCTCCCGGCGCTCCACGCGGCGGCGCTCGAGCCGCAGCTGTTCTCGTCGGTCAGGATCGTCCGCGCGCTCGGGGCGTGGGCGAGTGTCATCGAGTGCCGGACGCACGAGGACCAGCTCGTCAACGCCGTCCACGGCGCGCTGGCGGTCTATGACCTTCCGGACCTTGCGGTCCTGCTCGGCGGCAAGGTCAAGATCGAAGAGCCGCTCGACGCTCGTGGCGCAAGAATGTGAACCTGATCGATCGGAAGATTATCAGGTATTTCGAAAATGAAAATGCTGAAGCTTCTCGTCTTCTCGAGACCTGGGATGGGCAACGCGCGTCCAGAGAAATGTTGTATCTACAATGTATCTACAAAGGGTGATTAACTATGAAACGACGTGACCTGATCAAAAACGGTGCTGGCCTGGCCCTGGCCGGCCTGACATTAGACAAGTCCTTCGTTTCCGCCGCGGGCCGGCGTCGGGAAAGCCCGGCCGCGCGACAGGCCGCCTCGACGGGGACTAAAGCCTTCCTGGATTCGCAACGGCCATCGTCCGAGTTTCCGGCCTCGGCCGAAGACCAGCGACGAAGGCTGCTCAACATCTCCGAATGCGAGCACGGCATCCGGCGCTGTCTCCGGCGGCACCTCATCCAGGATTATCTCCCCGGACAGGTCGTCTACAACCTCGGCGAGTATCCCTGCCGAAAGCCCTGGGACCCGGACGACTGGGACGAGCGGGCGCTCGACGGGCTCAAGGCGGCGGGAATCGAGCTTGTCCAGCTCCATGATGAATGGAACGACCTCCTGCGGCTGTTCGGGGCCCATAAGTTCCGGCCGCTCAACGAGCCCGGGTTCCGCCGGTTCGTGGACATGGTCCACCGCCGGGGGATGAAGCTCATCGTTTACGCTTCATCGGGGTTTTTCGACCGCCGCGACCCCGATTTCCGGGAGGAATGGGCGCGGCCCTGGGACCTGGTGGAGATCTATTGGCATTGCGCCTATTGCTCGCCGGCGAGCCCCGGCTGGCGGGCTTATCTCCTGCCGCGGATGATGGCGCTCCTCGACGACTACGGCGTCGACGGGATCTACAACGACCTCGGCTATAAGCCCATCTACCCGAAGGACCCGCCGCCCGCGGCCGACGAGATCCTGGCCTTCGAGGAATCGGAAACGCGCGACGGCGCGCTCGAGGACCTCCTGGGGATCATCTACGGGGAGGTCAAGAAGCGGCACGGGATCGTCAAGATCCACTACCATACGCAAGCCCTGCCGAAGCTCGAGAACAGGATCTACGATTATCTCTGGGTAGGCGAGTCGGTGCGCGACGCCGACGGGCTGCGCGAGGCGGTTAAGGGCTATCCCGCGTATGTCGTCCCCTGCCTGGACATGAGCCGGGCGAAGATCGAAAAAGAGGACGACCTCTATCTCCATGCTATCCCTTATATGCAGTTCCCGCTCCTCCTCGGCGGGCGGCCGTTCACCGGCGAGCGGGCGATGATCCCGGGGATCAAGTATCAGCCGGAGGAGACCGATTTCTGGACGGCTCACTGCCGCCGGATCTGGCGTTATTATCAGGAGCATCCGAAGGGACCCTACAGTTACGGCTGGTGGGACAGCTGCCCGGGCCGGCCCGAGGCGCGTCCGACCCACGAGAAATGGCTCAAGCTTTATCGGCCGATGGTCGAGCCCGGCACCGTCGCTTATCTCGAGATCGGGGAGACCGACCTCTTTGAGGGACCGTTGCCCGCCGGGGTCGTGGCGAGCGCCTTCGCCAATCGCGACCTGCATCTGGTTCTGGCGAATTATTCCCGGGGCCCAGTCAAGGTCGAGACGAGGCGGCAGTTCGAGGCTGGCGGCGTGTCCGGGCCGCCGGCAAGGATCTGGACGCTGGCGCCCCGGAGTCTCCTGATCCTAAAGCGGGTCCCGGACGGCGCCCCCCAAGTCTAGGCCTCAGGTTTCGAGTGCCCGGCCCGCGGCTGAGGCTATACAGCAACTTCTACGGCCGCTCCTCTGTCTTTGTGATATGTGGAAAATGGACAGGATGATCAAACGGAAAGGGACAGAAAAATCGTCAAAAATACCCATGAAAATCGCGGAGCAAAGCCCCGTAGGATATTCTCCTGCAGGGAGGAGACATGCTCCGAATGAATCAAATCGACTAGATCAAGGAACTTCAACGACAAGGGCTGGGATCCCAGGAGATCGCCGGCCGGCTCAAGCTCAACCGGAAGACCGTGGCCAAGTACATGAAGGTGGAAGACTTCAACGGCTCGCTCCTGGGAGTTCTGGGAGTCGGGGCGCCCCGCTTGCTCGGACGGCCCGACCTGGAGGCGGCCTACCAGGAGAGGCTCAGTCGTCAATCTCGCCCAACTTGGCCGCTTTCAGAGGTGATCAGGCAATGGGGGACAGACCCGACACTTTCGTCAACGGGCTATTGACACTGATCCGACGCGGGGATAGCATCCTCTCAAGACGGGAGGCATTTGTTTGGGGCTCAACTGTTCGGGATCGCGCGCGACGCGCAAAAGGAAATTCCTGACAATTTAACATTGGGAGGTCGATATGAAGCGGTTGGTTATAGGAATTCCATTATTGATATTGTCGATGGGATCCGGCTTTGGAGCTGAGGGAAGCGTCATTCCGAAATCAGAAAGTCCAAAAACCGTTTTATTGGTTTTGGACATGCAGGAGGATTTTCTTGGTGAAAAGGCGAAAATGCCAATTAACAAAGAGCAGATACCGGCTCTTACTGCCGTTATCAATAGCCTGATCGACGAGTTTGAAAGGAATGGTCAGCAGATTATCTACATAAAAAGTGAGTTTCCGAAGATCGCTTTAGGGAACAGGATTCGTCATCATGCCGCTATTGTAGGGAGTGAAGGGACAAATATTTATAGAAAGATCAGGATTAGTGGAAATATCATTTTTTCAAAGAAAGTACCGGACGCCTTCGATAATCGGGAATTTGAAAAATACCTGGTCGCCAATCAAGTCAACCAATTAGTCATAACTGGCGTGTATGCGGATCATTGCGTATTGTCTACGGCCTTGGCAGCACTCGATAGAAAATATCGTGTCAAGTTCGTAAGGAATGGTGTTGGGAGCAGTTCGGAAAAAGCAGTGAATAAGGCCTGTGAAAAAGTCAGGAAAAAAGGGGCGGAAGTCATTGAATATCTGCCCAACATGCACATAGAGGATTTAATCGGGGGTCCGATGAGTCATGCCCAGCCGCCGTACTCGGTAATTGGAAATCCGATCCAGCGGTGCTTGAACTTTTCATTTGACCTCATATAGGGAGGTCTATGAGAAAGGTTGTTTTTGCGATCAATATTACCACTGACGGGTATTGTAGCCACACGGACATGATCGCCGACGAAGAGCTGCACGACTTCTTCACCAGGCTGTTGCACAAGGCGAGCCTCCTCCTCTTCGGCCGGATCACGTATCAACTCATGGTTCCCTATTGGCCCGACGTCGCCAAGAACCAATCGGAGGCAGAGGCAACCAATGAGTTCGCTCGCGTGTTTGACTCGCTCGACAAGGTCGTATTCTCCACGACATTGAAACATGTTGAGGGAAACAACACGAGAATCGTGCGCGCCAACGTTGCGGAAGAGGTGCTCGCGCTGAAGCAGCAGCCTGGAAAAGACATTGCCGTAGGCAGTTTGAGCATCGCGTCCCAGCTTTCGGAGCGCGGTTTGATTGACGAGTATCATTTCGTCGTTCACCCGGTTGTTGCCGGGAAAGGACCGCGGTTATTCGACACCGTGAAGCCGCAGGACAGGCTTCAGCTGGACTTTATCGGTTTGAAAACCTTTCCATCCGGCGTCGTTGCCCTTCACTACAGAAAGCACGCATGAGTAGAACCTATCTCAAAAAGTGTCTCGCGGCGCCTGTCCACCGCAGGCAGGCTCGCAACGATCGCAGCGAAAGAGTTCTTGAAGTTTCATAAGCACTTCTCCACTTCTCAAACGTTCGGGCCTGCCTGACTGTCGACACAGTCGGCAGGCAGGCGTTGCGGTCGCTGCGAGAAATCATTTTTGGGACTGCCTCTAGAAACGCCATGCGAAACTTGGCGTGTTCGATGATATCTCACTTGACAATTGTGTCGTGGGCGCCAACGGCGATCACCAGTGTTGCACCCGATGCGGCAGATCGCCTCGAACGCCGGCTGGGAAGGCTCGATCGTCGTCGAGAAAGTGAAAGAGATGAAGCAGGACATGGGCTTCAACGCCCTGACCGAGAAATACGACGACATGATCAAGACGGGCATCCTGGACCCGGCCAAGGTCGTGCGCACCGCCTTGCAGAATGCCGCGAGCATCGCCAGCCTGCTGCTGACGACGGAGGGTCTGGTGGCCGAGCTCCCCGAAGAGGAGAAGGGCCCCAAGTATCCCGCACCCCCCGGCGGCGATATGTACTGAGCGCCCGAGAAGCGCTAAGGAATCTCAGGGGAGCGGCTTCGGCCCG
Organism: Candidatus Aminicenantota bacterium; assembly: GCA_963764885.1. Lineage (GTDB taxonomy): Bacteria > Acidobacteriota > Aminicenantia > Aminicenantales > UBA8522 > CAVSCD01. Next base: position 150,206 of record CAVXUH010000007.1, on the reverse strand, counting down.
CTCCCTTTTTTATTTAGTGACGACTCTTCCGTCCTCGCCAACGTTTGACGTCCGCTAGCCTGGGTGTCGCCGTCCGTTGACGGGGTCTTCGCCCAGGCTCCCGATCGCCCCCCGCAAGCTCCCGGCACGCTTCTTGAATAAGCGTTGCAGATGTGCCGGGCGTCTATCGCGCTCGTCATCCGGAACGCACGGTTCTCTACCGGGTTGTCTTCCATCATTTCGAGCGATTCCTGACCGAATATGAGCGGCGCTTCGAGAAGGAGTACGGCTATTTCCGGCCGATCATCAAAGAGGTGGTCGAGCGCTACCTCGACTGCGGCAACCCGCGCTCGGGATTTGCCAGGATTCGCTGTCCGGACTGCCACGAGGAATACCCGCTGACGTTTTCCTGCAAGACCCGCGGCTTCTGTCCCTCCTGTCACGCCAAGCGCCTGGAAGAGTGGGGCGAGTGGGTGCGGGAGGCGCTGCTTCTAGACGTCCCGCATCGCCAGGTAGTGCTGACGATCCCTAAGATGCTGAGGATCTTCTTCAAGTTCAGGCGGAAGCTCCTCGGAGAGCTCTGCCGCGCGGCCGCCAGGTCTCTTGCGTGTCTATTTTGAAGCCCTGACAGGCGAAGAGCTCGTCCCCGGTATCATCGCTGCGGTCCAGACCTTCGGGGACCGGATCAACTTTCACCCGCACCTGCATCTCCTGGTGACGGAGGGCGGCGTGGACCAGGATGGGACCTTTCAGCAGATTCCACACCTGGACGATGGGCGACTGGCCGAGGTCTTTGCCCGGGAGGTGCTGAGGCTTCTGGGCGGAGATGATCCGGAAGGTTTATGAGGTCGACCCGCTGATTTGCCCACGATGCGGCGGGAGGATGAAGGTCGTTGCGTTTCTGACTGAGTACGCGGTCGTCGACCGGAATATACGTCACCTGGAGTTGACGTTCGTGGCCGAGAAGCCGCCGCCCATTCATGTCTTCGGGCAGGTGGCCCTGATGGCGGCGGAGGAAAGCGGGGATTACGAATAGCGGCTGTTCTTGAGCGGGGATGGCTCTGTCCAGGTTTTCCCGTTCTCGCAGGTGCCCGGGCCGATAACCCATCTTCCGGAGCGCCGGCCCGCCGAATTCCGAGTTCTTGACACCCGCCTGCGGCGGGGAATATCATCACATCGTGAGGGAAGGGGCCAATTTTGAGGTCAAGGAGAGCGATCTCCGCGCCGCGAAAAAGAAAGGGAATCTCCTATCTTTATCTCCCAAAAAAGAAATCTCCTATCCTTCACCGGCACCTCCTCTCCTACGACGTCGAGCGCTTCTGGGTCGCCGAGACTAGCGACGGGATCGTGGGCTTCGGGATCCGCAGGCCCAGCGATCGTCAGCCCGCGCAGCGTCTGGCAGAATGCGCCTTCATGGGTATCAACGGTTCGGTGGCATGCGCGTCACCGGTTCATGACAAGGAGGCCCTACCGTGATCGGTCGGAAGATTGCTCTGCTGGATGGCAGGCAGGCCGGCGACGAGGACCTGGCGCCGGCCTATGCGGTCTTGAGCGACCTGCTCAAGCAGGCGGCGGCGGAGGTGCGCACCTTTCCCCTGCGCGAGCTCAAGCTGGCGCATTGCATCGGCTGCTTTGCCTGCTGGCTGGAAACGCCGGGGGTGTGCCGCTTCCGCGACGCAGGCCAAGAGATCGCGCAAGCGGTTATGCAGTGCGACACAGTCATCCTCCCAGCAGCTCGGGCGTCCTGGGGGAGGAGCTCCTGGGCCGTCTGGCGGTGGCGGGGTGGCAGACCGAGTCGCTCACCCTCAAGCCGGGCACCTTCAGGGAGGCGGGGGAGGCCAAGCTGCTGGCCGCGGTGGACCGGGCCGACCTGATCCTGCTGGCCTTTCCGCTCTATATTGACGCGCTCGCCTACCTCGTCACCAAAGCCCTGGAGGTCATCGCCGAGCACCGGCGGGCCGCGGGCGACGGTGCGCGGCCGCAGGGCCTGTTTGCCCTGGCCAATAACGGGTTTCCAGAAGCGCACCAGAACAATCTGGCGCTCTCCATCTTGCGCCGCTTTGCCGCGCGAAGCGGCATGGCCTGGCTGGGCGGGATGGCCCTGGGCGCCGGAGAGGGGATGATCGGTGGACACCCGCTCGAGGCGAAGAGCGCCGACGGCATCCCGCTCTTCCGCGTCAGCCAGGCGCTGGATGCGGCCGGGGCGGCACTAGCCCGGGGCGAGGCCCTCCCGGCGGAGGCCGTCCAGGGGATGGCCAGGGTGCCGATCCCCTACATGCCCCGCCTCATCTGGCACCGGATGTTCTTGAGAGGCGCGGCCTCCCACTGGCAGAAGCGCGCGGTAAGCAACGGCATCTCCAAAGCCGACATGCTGGCCGCCCCTCACGGCGCGCCGGCCCGGTAGCCGGCGCGGCAGGCGTCTTCGCGACCCGGTGGGGCCGCCAGCCCGCCACGGAGACGAGAAGCGTCCCGCCCGTCTGACCGGCGGCGACCGGACGGCTTAGCACATACGCGCCGAGTCGAAGTGCGGGCCGGGCTTCACCGGAGGACGGCAGTAGGGCGATTCACCGGCGTGGAGGCGTGCCGCCGGGCAGGTTGCTAAGAAGGCGAGTTAGAGTCCGTTGGCGCTCCGGTTGGTCGAGGACGACCTGAAGCGCATTGCTTCCAAGGGCCGGGCGGCCCTAATTCGGAAGCCTCATATAGGACTGCGAAGCGCTGCCATGATACGGAATGTCTATGAGGTTGACCCGATGGTCTGCCCCAAGTGCGGCAGCCGACTGAAGGCCCGCTCATCGGATAAAACCCGATATGTCTTTGAACCCGGCGTACCCGACGAGCGCCAGGTCATGGTCCGCTATTAAGGCCTCTATGCCAACGCTTATCCCATCCGTCACCTGGAGTTGACGTTCGCGTCCAAGAAGCCACCGCCGTATCATGTGGCGAGATCGCCCTGATGGCGGCTGAGGAGAGCGGGGAGTATGAATAGCTGGTGAGTTCAAAAGGGGGTTGCCCGCTTCTTGTTGACATCGACCACCGATTGGGCTATGGATTTTCCGTGCTCAATAAATGTCTTTTTTACGGGGCCTCGTTCTCCCTTATGATCCTGTCCGCATGGGGCCTCGGCGCGGCCCAGCCGGCGGGTCCTTCGACCGAGATCGGTTTCTTCGACTCGAACGGGATCAAGATTCGATATGCCGTGGCGGGCGAAGGCGAGCCGGTCGTCCTGGTCCACGGCTGGATGGCGGATGCGAGCATGTGGGGGAGGGACGCCGCCGGAAACCCGAAGCTGAACCCCCCTCCGGGCTTCCGGCTGATCGCCCTGGACTGCCGGGGACACGGGCAGAGCGACAAGCCTCACGATCGTGCGCTGTACGGGACGGAGATGGCGATGGACGTGCTGCGGCTGATGGACCATCTGAAGATCCCGAAGGCGCAGCTGGTCGGGTACTCGATGGGCGCGTTCATCGTCGGCAAGATCGCCGCCACCCACCCCGACCGGGTGATCAGCGCGGTGTACGGAGGCCAGGTCCCGTTGGTCATCGGAGCCCCGCCGTCGGGGTCCCGGGAGACGGCCGTCTTCGCGAAAGCCGCTGAGGAAGGGAAGGGCATGGGCTCCTACGTCCTGGAAGTCTTCCCTCCCGGGAGACCTAAGCCCACCCTGGAACAGGCTCATGCCCTGGGGGAGTTCATGTTGAAGGGCAAGGACGTGAAGGCGCTGGCCGCGGCCGGCCTCAGTTTCGATGATCTCCAAGTTGCGGAGAAGGACCTCGCCGCCTGTCCCGCCCCGGCCTTGTTCATCTACGGTTCGCTCGAATCGGAGCACCTGAAGGGCCGGGTGGAGGCGTTGCGGAAAGCGCTCCCAAGGGCGGACGTGGTGGTGATCGAGGGCAGCGACCACATAACGACCCTTACGCGCCCCGCGTTCGGGGCGGCGATACGGGAGTTCCTGAGGAAGAACAGATCCTGATCCTCCACCCCGACGGGATAGGCGACGGCAGGGAATGGTGCAGGGCAAACGCAGGGGTCGGCCTCTCACGCCAGGCGTGAAAAGGATCTTTGTATCTTTGCGGTGGACTTCCCGAGGCACTGGACGGGATGCCATGCGCGCGGTCGTTGAGAGCGAGGGAGACAATGAAACCACAGAAACATCCGATCTATGCCATGAGCTTCGCACGGATCTATCCGCTTTATGTCGCCAAAGCGAAGAAAAAAGGACGCACGAAAAGTGAAGTCGACGAGATCATTCGCTGGTTGACAGGATATCGTCAGGAAGAATTCGAATCGCAACTGGAACAACAAGCCGACCTGGAGACCTTCTTCGCGGAAGCCCCTCGACCGAACCCTTCGCGGGCTTTAATTACAGGTGTGGTCTGCGGTGTCCGGGTGGAGGACATCAAAGAGCCTACGATGAAGGAGATCCGCTACCTGGACAAGCTGATCGACGAGTTGGCCAAGGGGAGAGCCATGGAGAAGATCCTGCGGAAAGAATGAACCCACAGGAAGGGCCTTGGCTATGCCAACGACCATCCCATCCGTCACCTGGAGTTGACGTTCGCGTCCAAGAAGCCACCGCGCCGGTCCCGCCGTCTGCTATTTTGCCGCCTTAAGCTTTTCGAGAAACGGCGGGGTCAAGGCGCTCCCGGAAAAGAAGACCACGCCGTCGGCGCCCACCGACTTGCCGACCCGCATCTGCTCGATCATGCCCTCCGGCGTGTTCTGGTTGGCCGACGAACCGATCCCGATGCCGATACAAACCTGGCAGCGACCCTGGCCGTTGGCGACGGCCCGCCGGGAATATCTCTCAAAGTACCTCAGGTCGTTGGTGTAGATCATCGGGCAGAGCATGTCGACGAGCTTCTCCCTGGCCCAGGCCGCCCAATCCTGGCCGATCAGGACCTTGGCGGTGTCGGCGTCGAGGAAAACGGCGGCGCTGACCTTGATCGTCCGGCCCGTCGCCTTGAGGGCGTCCTTGAGCTCGCGGACGAAGGCCGTGACCTGGTCCCGGTTCCATTCCAGCCAGACGTTCCAGAAGGTGTACCCGGAATCGCGAATCTTCACCTCGTTCAAGTCGATGCCGGAGTCCTCCTTGAACAGGCGCAGGGTTTCCGGGCTGAAGCTGAAATACGGCTCCGAGGGCTTGTTCGGGAAGCGGATGTAATCGAGATGGATCCAGTCGGCTTTGTACCGCTCCGCGACTTCGAGCATCAGGCTGCGCTCGTAATTCCGGACGGCGGGCAGGGCGGGGTCGGCCACTCTCACGAAGTCCCGCCTCGGGCCGGCGATCAGCCACTCCGGGTGCTTGCTGACCTGGCCGACGATCGCGTACTCGGGGAAGACGCAGAACCAGGGGTGGACTTCCATCTGGCGCCGGCGGGCCTCGGCCAGGAAGGTGCCGAAGAAATCCCAATCGTAGCCCGGGGCGGCAACGGCGAGGTCGCTTCTGTAATAAACGTAGCCGTCGGTATCCTTGACGAGCATGATGAGAGTTTTGATCCCGGCCAGCTTGTATTCGTCGAGCGTCTTGCGGATCTTCTCGACGGCCGCCGTCTGTTCTGTCCCGAAAGTCCCGGGATGCATCCAGACGGCCCGGACCGGCATCGCCAGCGATGTATCCGATGCGGCCTGCGGCAGGCCGGGCGGAGCGAAGGCTGTCGACAGCGACACGAACAACAAGACAGAAACGATGATAGCGGGAAGCTCTTTGGACATATCCACTCCTCCTTGGAATCGGCGGGAATTTTCTTATACATAAGGAACGATAGTGAGTCAAATCGGTGTATGGGGTCAGAACATCCAAGTGTCACGGATGTCCTGCGCCCCAGAGTACAAGTGCTTGTGGAGGCTTGGCGAAGTGTCTACAATCGTACCAGGCCACACAGCTCGCTGGGATATAGGCCGCCGGTGCCGGAGGCCACGTGGTCGGGAAGTTCACTCTAGGGCCGGTACAATCCTAGGGGGCAGGTCAAAGTTAAGGAGTTTTAAAATGAAACCCATTGTGCAGATCTCACTGGATTTGACTGATATTAAGGAGGCGATGGATATGGCACACACTGCCATGCGCTCAGGCGTTGATTGGCTGGAAGCAGGAACGCCGTTTATTTTGGCTGAAGGATTACATGGGGTGCGCTCTCTGAGAAGAGAGTTTCCAAATACGCCGGTGGTAGCTGATTTAAAAACTATGGATGGTGGATATTTAGAAGCAGAGATGATGGCCAAGGCTGGTGCCACGCATGTTGTGGTTATGGCCAGAGCACACCCTGAAACGATTAAGTGTGTTGTCCAAGCGGGTAAGGATTATGGGATCACAGTCATGGGAGATAACTTAGGTTGTGATGACATGGTCGATGGTGCCAGGCAGCTTGAAGATTTAGGTTGTGACATGGTCATTCACCATATTGGATATGACGAACGAAGAGGCATTGCCGCAAGTGGTAAGAAAGCTCCTAATCCACTTGATCAATTAAAAGCGGTAGTTGAGGCAGTTGGTATTCCAGTGCAAGCTGTTGGCGGATTATCACTTGAGCAAGCCATTGCCTGCCCTTCTTATGGTGCGCCGCTAGTGGTCATTGGTGCTCCGCTGGCAATTGATGCAGACTCTTTTTCCAGGGGTGCTGGCGATGTTGGAGAGGTGCTTCGTAAGATTTGTGAAAAGGTGCATGCTTATGGTGATGTGGCTATTACACCCAGGTATTGGAAGTCATTGACCTGAATTACTTTTTTGAGTTTGTGGTGTTAAGAATACTTCAAAATGGAATTCAACGAAACACCTTTTGCCTTGAGCGCCGAAGAATCGCCAAAGTTGTACTCAAAAATCACCTGGCGGCTGATCCCGCTGCTTTTCGTTTGTTACATCATCGCCTATATCGACCGGATCAACGTCGGCTTTGCCAAGTTGCAGCTTCGGGAAGTGCTGGGTGTCGACGATGCCATTTTCGGCAGTGTGTATGGATTGGGTGCCGGGCTTTTCTTTATCGGTTATTTCCTGTTCGAAATCCCGAGCAACCTGATTTTGGCCAGGGTTGGCGCCCGGATTTGGATTGCCCGGATTATGATCATCTGGGGTTTTGTGGCAGCATCGATGATGGTGATCCACAGTACCACGATGTTTTATGTCATGCGGTTCATCCTGGGCGTGGCTGAAGCCGGATTTTACCCGGGAATTCTCCTGTATCTTACCTATTGGTATCCTGCCCGTGAAAGGGCGAAGGTAATAGCCATGTTTGCCACAGGAGCTGTCCTTGCCGGTATCCTCGGATCACCGGTTTCCGGGGCCATACTGGGCATGGAAGGATATGCCGGACTCGCAGGCTGGCAATGGCTTTTCCTTCTGGAAGGTATTCCGGCTGTGCTGCTGGGAGTGGTGGTTCTTCTCGTGCTTCCCAATGGCCCGTCCAAAGCCCGATGGCTTTCGACGGAGGAGAAAAATGAGGTTCAGTTCCGGCTGGATGAGGAAATTGCGACACGAAAGGACCATGTCCACTTCCGGTTGTCAAAAGCGCTGAAAAGCAAGTGGGTATGGCTGTTGTGCCTGGTCTATTTCCTTCTTAACGTAGGCGGGTATGGCTATGAACTCTGGATGCCTTCCATCATCAATGAACTGAAAGGGCTGAGTTTCACCTCTTTCGGGATTGGGCTGGTTAATGCTTTCCCCTATCTTCTGGCCGGAATATCGATGTTCCTGGTAGGCCGGAATTCTGACCGCACCGGCGACCGGAGGTGGCATGTGGCGGTCTCAGCCGCCATTTCGGCCATAGGATTCTTCCTCAGTGCATACTTCCAGAATCCTTTCCTGGCCCTGGCCTCCCTGACCATCGCTTTTATCGGCCTGAAATCAACGGCAGGGCCTTTTTGGGCATTGGCCACTTCCTTTCTGACCGGAACCGCTGCTGCCGGAGGAATCGCATTTATTAATTCGGTCGGAAATCTTGGTGGTTTTGTCGGACCCTATCTGGTAGGTGTTTTCAAAGACAGAACAGGAAACAATCAACTGGCGCTCTGGATTTTAGGAGGGGCGCTCCTGCTGATGGGCATACTCATTCTATTCGTCAGAGATAAAGCAGTTCCAAAGAAAAACAGGCTCAATATTTTTGCTCCATGACCATGACTTCAAAAGAACGCGTCCAGGCGGCTCTCGAGCGGAAGCCGACCGACCGGATTCCCATCTTCATGTGGTTCCACCCCGGCACCGCGGCGCGCCTGGCCCAACGGCTGGAGATCCTGCCGGCCTATATCGGAGAGGCCATGGGGAACGACGTCCGCCAGACATGGGTGAACAACAACCACGCGATGGAAGGGATCACGCACGACCGGGAAGGAGAACAGCACACCGACTTCTGGGGAATCACCTGGGAGAAAGCCGGGCATTTCAACCAGATTGCGCGTTTCCCTCTTGGGGAGGCGGCCCCGGAGCAGGTGCTGGCCTACGCCTTCCCCACCGACCATCTGGGCGAGCTTCTGGCCCAGATGTCTCCGTTGCTTTCGGCGGGCCATGACGCGTTCATCGGCTGTGACGTCTCGCCGTGCGTCTTCGAAATGTACTGGCGGTTAAGAAGCATGGATAAGGTCCTGCTGGAAATGGCGACCGACCGCGAGCTGGCCAACACCATGCTGGGGCGCTGCGCGGATTTCGCCGTGGCGCTGGCCACGGCGGGCGTGCCGAGAGATGTCGCTCGACTGGCTCTGGACGGGTGACGATGTCGCGGGGCAGAACGCCCTGATCATGAGCCCGGACATGTGGCGCGACCTGATCAAGCCTCACCTGCAGCGGGTGTTCGATGTGGGAAAGGACGCCGGACTCTGGATCGCCTATCACTGCTGCGGCTCTCTCCGGCCGATCATCGGCGATCTTGTCGGCATGGGCCTCGACGTCCTGAACCCGATCCAGTCACGCTGTCCGGGCATGGACGCCCTGGAGCTCAAGCGCGAATTCGGACGGGAACTCTCGTTCATGGGGGGAGTCGACACCATCGGGCTCCTGCCCCAGGGAACGGCGGCTGAGGTCAGAAGGGGGACGGCGGAATTGATAGAAGGCATGACGGCGGATGGAGGAGGCTATATCCTCGCGGCGTCCCACACCGTGCCGCCGGAAACGCCCGACGAGAACATATTCGCCATGTATGAAGCGGCCGGGGTCACCAGGGAGGAGATCTACGATAGAGCCGGTGACATTCGCCGGAGAGCCGAATCGAACTCGGCAAAAGGAGTCAAGGAGCTGCCCTGAATCGGCGTCGGCTCCGAACCCTCGTCGGCTACTTGACGCTCAGGCCGTAGTCGATAATATCGCGCAAAGCGTAGTCGTACCCTTTTTTCGGCTGGAAGTCCTTCACCTCTTCCGCAAACCGTTTCGCCCTCCCGGGATCGCCGAGCTTCAGCTCGACGAGCACCTGGTAGGCCGCGGCCATCTCTCCGCCCCGGTCCTTGACGTCGTCGTTGTCGTAGGCCGCCAGGATCTCTTTCCCCTTGGGATTGCCCAGCTGGAGCAGGTAAAAGCCGACCTGGACCTTCTCGTAGGTGACGATCTCGGTGCCCGGCTTCGGGGCGTTCAGGTCCCTGGTCTGCGGATCGATGATGATCCGCTTGAAGTTCATCGCCGTGCCCGATTCCTCGAGCTCCTTGCCCAACCGGACGAACTCCGGCCGGTCCTTGAGCCGCTGGAAGAGCAGGGCCGTGCAAATCGTGCTGTGCGGCTGCAGGATGTTGTTGCACTCGATCATATGGGGCAGGTACGGCTTCCCCTGGACCCGCCGCACGCCCGTCTTCAGGTACTCGGCGGCCTTGACGACATAGAGATGGGCCTCCCGGTCACCAAACGCCGCGGCATAATCGAGCAGGGCGTTGCCGGCTTCGGCCACCTCCCAGGTCTCCGCGTCTTCGGCCGTGCGCGGCTTGAAATCGAAGTCCTTGTTGAATGTCCAATCGGTGCCCAGGGCCCATCGGCCGTCGGGCTTTTGCAGGCCATAAAGGACCTTGGCGATCCGCCCGGCCAGTTCCCGGTCTTTTTGAACCGTGGCCAGCTGCAGCTCCCAGGACCAATAGCTGGGAGTGCAGAACTTCGTCTGCCTGGAAATCTCGAGACCCTTTTGGATCTTCTGCTCGGCCTGCTGAGGCGTGGATTCGCGCGGCCCAACCGGCGATCGCGGCCAGGATCACGGGCACGGCGATCTTCCAAAACACCTTTCTCATTCCGGCTCCTCCCTGCGGGCAAATCGGACAATACGCGAGGAATCGTCAGTTCCTCGAAAACGGGCGCTGTTGTATCACGGCGACTGCGCCGCGTCAAGTTTCGGGAGGTTCCTTCTCGGCTGAGGAGAGCGGGGAGTATGAATAGCCGGTTCTTGACACTGATCCGACGCGGAGATAGCATCCTTTCGAGATGGGAAGCGCAAGTCCTGGGCCCAACGCTCCGGGCTCGCACTTGGCGGGCAAAAGCAAATTCCTATCGATACTGAGCGCACCAACTTGAATCGTCATGAAGCAAACCCTCCTCGAATGCCTGCGACCGGCGGGTGAGATCCTGCTCCGGTACTTTGGCAAGGCCGTCAACATCCGGAACAAGGGCGACCAGAGCAACATCGTCACCGACGCCGATGTCGCGTCGGAGCAGTGGATCGTGGGGCGCATCCGCGAGCGGTTCCCGGATCACAGCATCATCGCGGAGGAAACGGGCTATCAACGGGGAGCCTCGGAGTTCACGTGGGTGATCGATCCGCTGGACGGCACGTCCAACTTCGCCGCCGGCCTGCCCTGGTTCGGGGTGCAAGTTGCGGTGCTGAAGAACCAGACCCCCATTCTGGCCGCGATGTATCTGCCGCTTACCCAGACGCTGTATTTCGCGGAAGAAGGCCAGGGCGTCTTTCGCGACGACACGCCAGTCCGGGTCACGGCTGAAACCGATCCCCTCAATGTGCTGTGCGCTATCGGCTTAGATGCCACAGCGAGCGTCGAAGAGAGTTGCCGGCAAACCGAAGTCCTGCATCGTGTGGCCAACGGCGTACGCAACTTCCGCGCGACGAATTGTCTGCTGGACTTCTGCTTCACCATCGACGGCCGGCTGGGCGGCTGCGTCAACTTCAACACCAAGATCTGGGACATTGCTCCGCTCGCCTTGATGCTCCCGGAGGCCGGAGGCCGGCTGACCGATGTCAACGGAAGCGGAATCGTCTTCCGGCCCGACTCGGAACCATTTGACCGCAACTACACGGTGCTGGGCGCCAGCCGCGTGCTGCATGACAAGCTGCTCGAACTGATCCGACCCGGCGCCACGGTCCGGGATGGCGCACGGCGCGCAAAAGCAAATTCCTATGAATAAGTCGGGCGAAGTGCTGCGGTGGGGGTTGATCGGGTGCGGGGATATCGCGCGCAAGCGGGTGGCCCCCGCTCTGAGGGACGGGGCAGGATGCACGCTGGCTGCCGTCAGCCGTGCCCGGGCCGAGCTGGCTGAAAGCTTCGCCCGCCAGTTTGGCGCCCCGCGCTGGCACGCGGACTGGAATGAACTGGTCCGGGACCCCGGGATCGATGCGGTCTACGTGGCCACGCCCGTCGACCTGCACGCCCGGCAGACCATCGCCGCTGCCGAAGCCGGCCGGCACGTGCTGTGCGAGAAGCCGATGGCCCTCACCACTTCGCAGTGTCGCGCGATGATCGACGCCTGTCGCGCCAACGGTGTGCTGCTGGGGGTGGCGTACTATCGCCGCTTCTACCCGGTGATCCGAAGGATCAAGGAGATTCTCGCATCCGGGGAGATCGGCCGGCCGGGCCTCGTGTCCATCCGGGCCTTCGAGTGGCAGGACATCCCGGAGGGCTCTCCCCGTTCGTGGTTCCTGCGAAAGGACCGGGCCGGGGGCGGACCACTGATGGATTTCGGCTGCCACCGCATCGAGGTGCTGGTGAACCTCCTGGGTCCTGTGGCAGAAGTCAGCGGCCTTGTCGGCAATACCCTTTTCCTGCGCGAAGTCGAGGACACAGCAACCGTCGGCTTCCGATTTCGGAACCGGACAATGGGCCAGCTGGCGGTGAGCATCTCGGTCCGGGAGCCGTGTGACAGCCTCGATCTGTACGGAAGTGAGGGAAGCCTTCACGTTCCGGTGCTCAACCAGGGGACCCTGCGGGTGATCAGGGGCGGGGAAGAGCGCAGCGAGGACCACCCACCCCACGCCAACCTCCACCAGCCGCTCGTCGAGGACTTCGCTTCCTCCGTGCGGCATGGCCGGCAGCCGGAGGTTGCGGGAGAAATGGGACTCGAGGTGCAACGGCTGATCGAGGCAGCGTATCGGGTGGAGGGAGGCGGCTTCCGCCGATAGATTGATGACCGAACGCGAACGAATTCTGACGCTCTTGCGCGGCGGGAAGCCCGACCGCGTGCCCTGGTGCGGCGACCTGGACTATTGGGCCACCGCGCTGGTGGGGCGCGGGCAAAAACCGCAGGGATTCCAGCGCAGCCCGCAGTACCTTGATTGGCACCTCGACCTGGGGGTGGGGTTCTACCTGCAGGGCTACTTCCCTTTCCAGACGATCATCGAGAACTGCAAGGTGGAAGAATGGAAGGCCGGCCACAAACGCTACCGGCGAATCGTGACGCCGAAAGGCACACTCCAGGAGTGCTGGCAGTGGATGCCGGATGATTTCACCGAAGGCCCCATTGAACATCTCGTGAAGTCCGTGGCCGATCTGCCGGCTTACCAGTTTGTGCACGCCAACACGCGCTACGAACCGGACTACGGGTTGGCGTCGGAACGGCTGGAGCAGCTCCGCCGGACTGGCGCCGGCGTGATGCTGGCCTATCTCCCCAAGAGCCCGCTGATGCAAATGGTCGCGCTGGATTCGGGAATCATGGCCGTGGTCGAAATGAACCTGGACGACCCGGACCTGCTGGCCGAAACCATCGCCACCGTGAAGACCTCGCACGACCGGGCCGCCCGTATCGCCGTGGATTCCCCCGCCGAGGTCCTGATGATCCCCGAAAACCTCTCTTCCGAGGTGGTCGGGCCGGCGCTGTTCGAACAATTCATGAGGCCCTACCAATCCGGGTGGGCCGCGGCGATCCGCGCCGCCGGCAAGTACTCCTGCATCCACCTCGACGGAACTCTGAAGGGTCTGCTCCGGCAGGAATGCGGCGTTGGACTGAGTTTCATCGAGGCCATGACACCCGCACCGGTCGGGGACCTGGCCGTGGAAGACTGGGCGGGCTTCGTCGGGCCGATGGACACCGTGTTCTGGGGCGGCCTGCCGGGCGGGTTCTTCGCGCCGCTCGTTAGCGACAAAGACTTCGACGCGCACGTGCGCCACGTGTTAAGCGTCATGCGCACGGAGCCTCGCTACGTGCTGGGCGTGGCCGACCAGGTTCCGCCGAGCGGGCTGGAGTCGCGCGTGCGGCGGGTGAGGGAGTTGGTCGAGGAATGCGGGGCCTACTGATGAGTTGGGAGAATTCGTGACATCGGACAACAGGCAGGGATCGGCGGCGTATCTCCTGGGGATCTGCTTCGTCACCTCCATCGGCGGCTTCCTGTTCGGCTACGACACCGCCATTATTTCGGGCTGCAATACGTTCTTACAGGCACAGTTTCAGCTCAACGCGGCGAGCCTGGGCTGGGCGGCGTCATCCGCGCTGCTCGGCACCCGTCGGACACAATTCCGGCAGTCGCCTTCGACTTGACAATGTGGTCCCGTCTGATAGACTAAGAAACAGATAACTGCCTTACGCGGATAAGAACCTCGTCATCGTCAACCCCCGAATACACCAGGCTTCTTCCCCTCGAACGCAGAACAAGTGAATGTAGGAGTTTTTTATGGGATTCAGCAATTTTGATTTTCACCCCGATGTCGCCGCCGGGGTCAAGGCCATCGGCTATCTCAGGCCGACGCCCATCCAAGAGCAGGCGATCCCGCCGGTCCTTAAGGGACGCGACCTCATGGGGCTGGCCCAGACGGGCACAGGAAAGACAGCGGCCTTTGCCCTGCCCATCCTCGACCGTCTGATCCGGGGACCTCGCGGTCATGTCCGCGCCCTCATCGTCGCGCCGACGCGGGAGCTGGCGGAGCAGATCCATGAGGCTATCGTCAGCCTGGGCGAGCGGACACGCCTTCGGAGCGTGACGATCTACGGCGGCGTGGGCATAAAGCCGCAGATCCGAAGCCTTCGCGACGGCGTCGAGATCGTCGTCGCCTGTCCGGGCCGTCTGCTCGACCATATCAGCCAGCGCACCATCGACCTGTCGCGCGTGGAAGTGCTCGTCCTCGATGAGGCCGACCGGATGTTCGACATGGGCTTCCTGCCTGACGTCCGGAAGATCGTCAAGCATCTGCCCGCGCAACGACAGACGCTCCTGTTCGCGGCGACCATGCCCGATGATGTCCGTAAACTGGCGCACGAGATCCTCCGCGCCCCGGTAACGGTGCAGGTCAATTACGCGGCACCCATCAGCACCGTCGCCCACGCCCTCTATCCCATCGAGCAGCACCTGAAAACCGCGCTCCTCCTCGAGCTGCTGCGTCATACCGATACGGAATCGGTTTTGATCTTTACGCGCACGAAGCACCGGGCCAAGCGCTTGGGACAACAATTGGAAAACGCCGGCTACCGGGCCGCTTCCCTGCAGGGCAACCTCTCGCAGAACAGGCGGCAATCGGCGCTGGACGGATTCCGTTCCGGCTCTTATCAGATACTCGTGGCAACGGACATCGCGGCCCGAGGGATCGATGTCTCGAGCATATCCCACGTCATCAACTACGACATGCCCGACACCGCCGATGCGTACACGCACCGCATAGGGCGCACGGGACGTGCCGCCAAGACCGGCGATGCCTTCACGTTCACGACTCGAGAAGACGGGGAGATGGTCCGCAGTATCGAACGCGTCCTCGGCGACCGGCTGGAGCGCCGCACGCTGGCTGGCTTTGATTATAAGAAGCCGATGCCGGGCCGCGATACCGAATTCGCCCGTCTGCCGCGGAAACCTCAGCCGCCCAGGGAACAGAAGGGCGCGAAAGCATCCGGAGGCCAGCCCGCGACATCCGCCGCACAGAAAAAATTCGGAGGCCACAGAGACCCTCGCCGTTCCCTCATTCAAGCCAATCCAGCAGGGCGCTGACGCTTAAGAATAAGAATTTAGTTTTCGGCCGCGTTCGCCGACCAAACGTTTTTGTGACCATTGACCCCTCCGGCCATCCTCGGAGAATATAAATGGCGGCTGATGAGATGTCCAATGAACTCGGGGCTTGCTTAGGGCAGGAAGACGATCTGACGGTGAGGGACGTCCAGAAGAAGCTTCTCCCGCACCCACTCTCCCCACTCGGCGAGCCTCTTGGCGTGGCAGGAGGGACAGAACCCGCGGGTCTTGCAGGAGAAGCTCAGCAGGTATTCCGCGCGGCAGTCAGCACAGCGCACCCTGGCGAACCCCGAGCGCGGGTTGCCGCAGTCAAGGTAGCGCTCGACGACCTCTTTGATGATCGGCCGGAAATACCTCCGCCAGGCCGAACCGTCCCTCCTGACCGGGAAGAGGAGATCGACGAGGACGGGCAGCTTGAAGGTGCTGGCCATCGGGAAAGGCAGGCCGCCGTTGACAGCGACCCCGAGCCTGGACTCGAGGTGCTGGATAGCCACGCCGACCTGTCCGTCCTCGCGGGCGATCAGCACGTCTGGCCCACCGATTCGCTGGTGCATATGGTCGAGCGGTCCGTGGCCCGGGCCGGGTGCTCCTTCGCCCGCGGCTTCTTCGGGAGGACGATGACATACGCCCGGTTCGGCGATCAGGTCAACCGAGCGGCGGAGGGCCTGAGAAGGCGGCTGGCCGCGCTGCGCCTGGTCGACCCTCGTCCAGCCGGAAATGTGGCGTTGACAACGGCCAGGCAGCGCTTGACATCTTTGATGGTCATCTCCTATGCTTCTGCGCGATGGTCGGAGGAGATATTAATCGCGGAAATGCCGCTTCAGAATACGCGGTAAAAATCGTTGGCGGTGATTCGATCATGAAATTAGTACGAATATCGGCACTCCTGCTTCTTTCTTTGTGTCTGGCGGGGCAGACCCGTTATGACCTTCTCCTTCAGAGCGGGCAGGTCATTGACCCCAAGAACGGGATCAGCGCCGTGCGCGACGTCGCGATTAAAGATGGCGTGGTGGCGTCGGTAGCCCAACGCATCGATCCCGCCGATGCCCGGAAGGTGGTCAACCTGGGCGGGCTCTATGTGACGCCGGGCCTCCTGGACACCCACGTCCATGTTTTTGCCGGAACCGGTGAGCGCGACTCGTACGCCGGAGATAACAGCGTTTACCCCGACGGGTTCACGTTCCGCGTGGGCGTCACGACGGTGGTCGACGCCGGTTGCGCCGGCTGGCGCAATTTCGAGGATTTCAAGGATCGGGTGATCGATCGCTCCAGGACGCGGGTGCTCGCTTTCCTGAATATCGTTGGTGCCGGAATGCGCGGCGCGAAGTTCGAGAACGACCTGGAAGATATGCAGCCAGCGCCGGCGGTCGAGATGGCGAAAAAGCACAAGGGCCTGATCGTGGGGATCAAGACGGCGCATTACGCGGGGAGGGATTGGACCCCGGTGGAACGCGCGGTGGCGGCCGGGACGGCTGCCGATATCCCGGTGATGGTCGATTTCGGCGCCGACTACCCGGAGCGGCCGATATCGGAATTGCTTGGCAAGAAACTGCGCGCGGGGGATATCTATACGCACTGTTACTCGGGGGTGCGGCACGAACTGGTCGACGGGAGCGTGAATCCGGGCATGATCGAAGGCCGGCAGCGTGGCGTGATCTTCGACGTCGGGCACGGAGCCGGGAGCTTCGCGTGGCGCATCGCGGCGCCGGCCGTTCAACAGAAATTTCTGCCGGATTCGATTTCGACCGATCTTCATATCGCCAGCATGAACGCGGGCATGAAGGACATGCTCAACGTGATGGACAAGTTCCTGGCGATGGGCCTCACGCTGGACGACGTGATCTTGCGCTCGACCTGGAACCCGGCCCGCGCGATCAAGCACGAGGAGTTGGGCAACCTGTCGGTGGGCGCGCCGGCGGACGTCACCGTCCTGCGGTTGGAGAATGGGGACTTCGGTTTTACCGATGTGTACGGCGCCCGGATGAAGGGAAAGCAGAAGTTGACCTGCGAACTGACCTTGCGCGACGGCAGGGTGGTTTACGATCTGAACGGCATCACGCGACCGGACTGGACGACGCTGCCGCCGAACCACACGCAGACGGGCGATCCGGCGTGGGACGCGGTGTCTCCGGTCAAGCGGACACCGGAGGGGCCGAAGAAGCAGTAGGGCCCACGGGAACGGCCTTCGACCGGTTGGCCGATGGAAAATCGGCCCGCGGGATGAAATCCTGTCCGGTCAGGTGAAAAGCCCCACCGGCTGCTCACGGGGGTCGCCTCAGAGTTCCTTGGCTCCGTCCAGTTCAGCGACGAGGACGATTGCTTCTTCGGCAGGATCGAGGGCGTCGACGACCTTGTCTCCTTCGAGGGACGCGATGTCGATGAGCTCAAGGCGGCGCCCGGGCGGCCCTAATCCCTTTTGATGTCCAGCTTCTTATACCAGCGCTCGTAATCGTCGAGTTGGAACGGCGGGCGGCCCGCCAGGTAATGGTTGTGAAGCCGCGTTTCGCCGATGGTGGTATCGACAAGCCACATGGCCTGCCCTTCGCGAACCGCGATCTCGCCGACCACGGTCTTGCCGTTGGCGGGGATGGCGAACGACGAAGAGAAGATCATCTCGCCGGTGTCGGCGTCCTCGACCGCCACCGTCCCGATCTCTCCTCCCGTGTATCGTTCACGGCGACGACCGGATGCCGGCCGTCCCGGGGGTCGCCGATCATAACGCAGGCGTCGGGCTGGACCCGCCGGATGAAATAATAGGCCAGCTTCCGGCTGTTGTAGAAATCGACGATCGCGTCGGAAAGGATCGGCCAGCCGTCGCGCAGGTTCCACCAGATGATGCCCGTTTTGCGGAACTTGTCCATCCGCCAGAATTCGACGAAGAATTTCATGGCTTCCGCCTGGACGACCTGGGAGGCGAAGATAAACCGGTCGAGGTCCTTGGGGACATCGCCGAATAGCGCCTTGACCTGATTGGTCATGAGATCGTTCCTGTCCAGGGTCAAGGTGGAGTCCGGATGGGCCCGGACGGCCTTGGTCTGCCACTGGTCGTTCCACTTGCCCTCGGCCGTCCACGGGTAGACAAACCCGGGATCAAACATCCGTTCGAGGCTGCTGCGGTTGGGGCATCCGTGATACCCGATCTCACTCACGAAGTGCGCGTTGACCTCGGTGTAAAAGGGCGTTTTGTAATAGCCGCGCGGCCCCCAAAGGTGGACTTCGGGCAGCAGGCTTTCGTTGTTCCCCTGGCGGAAGTATTCCTCGCCGCAATAGGGAGAGCTCGGCAGATAGTCCCTCAGCGGGTCGTATTCCCAGACCGCCCGGGGCAGGACTTCCCGGCTCAGCCGGTCGATCCCCGGGTCCACGGGCTTCGTGAAGTTCCAGTCGAGGGACGCGTCGACCTCGTTGTTCCCCGACCAGACGACGAGCGACGGATGCCGCCGGAGCTTGAGGACGACGGCGACCGCCTCCGTTCGGATCTTCTCTGCGAAGTCGTCGTCCTGGGGGTAGGCGGTCCCGGCCAGCGAGAAGTCCTGCCAGACCATGACGCCGTTCGAGTCGCAGAGGTCGAAGAACTCATGGTCCTCATAGACATTCCCGCCCCAGCAGCGGATCATGTTGCAGTTCAGGTCGACGATCATCCGGAAGGCGTCGCCGAGCCGGCTTTGGTCTCGGCTGTGGAAGGCATCCAGGGGCACCCAGTTCGTGCCCCGGACGAAGATCTTCTCCTTGTTGATCTTGAAGACGAACTCACCGGGAGCGTCCCTGGTCGTGGCCTCCGTCCGGATGAGGTCGGCCGTCCGGATGCCGATCCTCTCTCTTTTTCATCCAGGACCATCTTCTTTTCGTCCAGGATCCGGACCGTCGCCTCGTACAGGACCGGGTCGCCGTAGCCCCTGGGCCACCAGAAGGCGATATCGTCGAGAGCCAGCCGCTGCCGGCCGGCGTCGGCCAGGAGTCGGAAAGAATTCCGGTAGGCCGTTTCCGCGCCCCGCGCGAGGGAGACCTCCAGCGTCAGCCCGTCGAGCGGCAGCCGGTCGGAGGCCAGCTGCCGTCGAGAAGGACATTGGCCTTTTCCGGCGCGCGACGTCGACATCGTCGGTCATCCAGTAAACCTGTTCCAGCCGCGTCGATTTCTTTATCTCCAGGCGGACCTCCCGCCACAGCCCGGCGCTGACCACGGCGCGGCATGATATCCCAGCCGTACATGTGCAGGGCCTCGGGGACGTGCGTCCTGCTCGACGCGGAAGAACTTCCGCGAGCCGATCGAGCCGTTGATGTATTTCTGCGCTTCGGCTGTGGCCGGGTCGATGCGGACGTGAACCGTATTCCCGCCGGCCGGGGTCAACAGGTCCGTGATGTCGAACCGGTGAGCGATCAGCATGTTGTCCGTTTCCCGACGAGCCGGCCGTTGATCCAGATCGTGCCGAAACAGTCCAGGCCCTCGAAGACGATCTCCAGCCGGTCACCGATAGCCAGCGCGGGGGTTGCGAACGACCGGGAATACCACCACTGATAGCCCTCGAATTGGCGCCGGGCGTGGATTTGATTGCCGATTTCCGGGTCGCTGATCTTTCCGGAAGCCAGGAGATCCAGCTCGACATTGCCCGGCACGGCCGCCGGTATCTCCGGCCAGCCTTGGCCCTCAATTCAGCCGGCGTCCCGGGCGCACTTTGACCATACGGGCCATAGGATAACTTCCACTCGCCGGCGAGCGACGGCCCCGTCCCCTCCTGACCGAAGAGCCAGGTCCCGAGTAAGAAACCCGCAGACCAGATCACGATCTTTTTCATTGTTCTCCGCCGGCATTCTGAAGGCGTTTTCCCCGGATGTCAATGGATGTCCGGCGCCGCCGGGCCTTCTCGCCGTTGACAGGAGCTTCGGGCCCCGAATATCATGGCCTCGCTAAGATAAGGCGCGGCTCGGAGTCCGCCTGGGACCGGGATCGTCCGGCGCGGAACCGGACTGAATTAGAGAAACAGGAGGATGACGATGATCGGATCCGCGACCCGGCGCCTTTTGGATTGGAAATAGGACGGCCCGGCTGAGCGCAGCCATTCCGGATTGGCTGGGGCGGCAACGGCCCGCCTGTCTGAACTCGCTCGCGATCCCTTCCGGGCTGAGACTAGCCGTCTTGGCGCCGCATCCGGACGACTTTGACGCGGTCGGCGTGACCATGCGCCTTCTCCAGCGGAACGGGAACCCGATCGCGCTGGCCGTGCTTACATCCGGCTGGAGCGGAGTCGAAGACGGGTTCTGTTCGCCGGCCTCGAAGGAAGACGAGGGCAGGATCCGCGAGGGCGAGCAGCGAGACAGCCTCCGCTTCTTCGGGCTCCCGGAGGCGCAGATGGTCTTTCTCCGGCTGGCCGAAGACGAAACCGGGAAGCTCGCCGAGAGCCGGGAGAACGCCGAGGCCATCCGACAGTACCTTCTGGAACAGACGCCGGACCTCGTTTTTCTTCCCCACGGTCACGACACGAACCGCGATCATCAGCTCGCGTGGTGGAATGTCGCGAAGCGCGGCCTTTAGGCTGTGCCTCCAGATAACAGCCTTCCTAATCCGCGATCCAAAGACGGTGGCCATGCGGGTGGATGCTTTCAGCGTTGGCAAAGAGAGGCCGGCTGGAAGGCCCGGTGACTGCGGTTCCATCTATCCCAGCACGAACGAAACCTCAACACGAGAAAAATCCAGTCGATCACCGCATCCTGAACGTCAACAGGCAGGCAGCCGCAGAACTCGGGTATCTCCGAGCCTTATGCGGAGGTTTTCGAACTGGCTGCTTGGGGCAGCTCGGCCGTAAGGCCTTACGCCCGCGCCTGTCCTACCTTAGAGGTTGTGTCATATTGTCATTGCGAGGAATTGAAGCGACCAAAGCAGTCTCACAACTCCCTGAAAATAATGAGATGACTTGGCTCCCCCGGATCGCTCGCATGGACCGAACTGGCTTAGCGACACAGTCTTGGCCAGAGAGGAACGCCAGTTGGCCCCTCGCCCGCGGCCTGCACGCGGCCCGGCGGCCGGCGCTACTCGAGTCGTTTGATGATGTGCCAGCCGTATTTCGAGCTTTGGGGGTCATAAGCGGCGAGGCCGAGGCCGCCGACAGGCAGCCCGAAGCTCGCCCTCGCCGAAGCTCCAACCATCCCGGCCCGCGGATATTCCCCCTTATCCTTGGAAAAGGAGAGGCCGAAGTTCGTCATGCGGTAGATGCCGGGATACTCGTCGTCGGTATAATTCTTGACGAGCTTATCGAAATCCTCGCCCTTTTTCGCCCGCTCGAAAATCTCCGAGGCCAGGGTTTGCGCTTCGTCCCGGGTGCGGGTGACCTTCTCATCCGGGATCGAACCCCGGAAGGCGACGAGGACATGCTGGACGGCGACGCGGTCCGGTCCGGTTCGCCGGCCGGCGGAGATGATCTTGACGGGTGGCGTGAGGGTCTGCCCGTCGGCCGGCGACCGCTGGATCTTCTTCACCGTCTCCATCCCATAGACCACCCGGCCGAAGGCGGCGAACCCCTGGCCGTCTGGGTTGCGCCGGCCGCCGAAGTCGAGCTCCGGCTGGTCCCCGATGCAGATGAAAAAGCTCGCGGTGGCCGTGTCCGGCCCGTTCCTAGCCATGGAGATCGTCCCGTCGAGGTGCTTCAGCCCGGTGACCGAGGTCCTCTCGAGACGGATCGGGGCGAAGCATTTGTCATCGGGGAGCTCGCCGCCCTGGACGACCTCGATCTTCACCTTGTCCAGGGGCTGGTTGGCCATGGTCACGGTCCGATGGAAGACCGCGCTGTCGTAGAGTTTCGCGTCGATGTATTTCAGGAAGTTGGCCGCGGTCATCGGGGCCTTATCCTGGGCGACCTCGGCGACGATGATCCCGAGCTCGGTCCGGATGTAGATGACCGGGTTTTGGCCGGCGGTGGGGACGGCCGCCGCCGCCAGCCATAGAGATGCTAAGAGCATCGTTTTATTCATCGCGCACCTTATAAATCCAGGCTAGCCTGCAAATTCGATCTCGAGTTTTTTCTTCCAGTCAAAAACGGCGGCCTTGATCGTCTCGGCCTTATTGTCCTGGGTGTAAGGCGAAAAGCCGTTCAGATACCGGATCGCGTACGGCTGGTCGCCGCTCATGCATTTTATCGTCCGTGATGGGGAAGCTCGAGGTGATGGTCCTGTCCGTATCGGCGCTCAGGATGAGCTTCGCTTCCCGGCGATCTCCCAGCGAATTGGCCGTGAACGTGCAGTAAAACAGGGTGGCTTCAGCCCAGCCCTTGCCCATTCTCAGCTCGCCCGTCCTGACAGTATAGGCATCATCACCGATCCTGAACGTGGAAAAGGAGGGATCATTCTTTGACTTGTAGCCGATCAGGATCAGCCCGGCTTTCTCGTGAGAGAGATAAACCATGTCCTGCTGGTCGAGCGCATACTCGGAAGTCGGCCGGATCAGCCGGTTCAGGGCCAAGAGAGCGGAAATGCCGGCGGTAAAACCGTCCTTCCTCAGCACACCCAGGGGCAGGCTGATCCGGCTGTTCCCGTCTTTCCTGTTCTCCGGCCGGCGGCAGTTCCCGGTCCGCATAGGGCCGAGCTCGTGATGGATGACCGCCAGGGTTTCGATGCCGAGCTTGCCGTAATCCAGTCCCTCGAGATTATCCACGATGAAGTACCGGCCCTCCGGCGTCAGGGAATGGAGGGCCAGGCCGTAATCGACCCCCTTGGCCTCGTGGCAGTTGGTCCGCTCGTCGGCGATGGAGATCATCCGGCAATCGTGATTGACGAAGGAGCGGTAGAAGCTCCCGGCCCGGACGAATTTCTCTTGCGCCTTGTCCTTGCCGTCGAGCACGTCGTAGAGGCAGCCCAGGGTCAGCCGGGTATAGATGAGGGACGGGCCTCCCTCATGGGCCTCGTTCGTATTCTCCTCGAAGTAGCCGTCCGGCTGGACGCAGTCGTACATCCGCCGGGCGAAATCCAGGGCCGGCTCGACCCACTCGGGATGCCGAGCGCCTTCCCGCAATAATAGACACCCTGCATAAAGATGGCCGTGTGATTGTTGGTGACGGCCGGCGGCAGGTTGAGCTTCCGTTCGCCCGGATAAAAGTTGCGATTGTGCTCGATGGCCAGCTTGACTTCCTCGTCGATCAGGCCGGCGTACCATTTCTTCTCCTCGGCGCTCAGCGTCGGCTCCAGCTTCTGATAGGCCAGCGCGAGATGCAGCAGAAGCCGGCGCAGCGGGACGGCCCAGATCCTCCCGCCGTAATTGCCCCCGACATCGGTCCTGAAAATTTTCTCTTTGTAGTACCTGATGTTGCGTTGGATCTTCTGGATGAGGTTCCGGACCCTCGGGTCCTCCTGCGAAGCCAACCCGGCCAGGACGGAGATCCCCGTCGCCTGGTAGTCATAAAAGCTGACGACCTTCTCGATGTACTTCAACCCCGGCCGGTATTTCTCATCGAATATCTCGTCATAGGGAAGATAAACGGCCTCCATGGCGGAGAGGATTTCCTTCTCGATCAGGCTCTTGTGCCGCTTGATGAACGCCTGGTCCAGGACCATTTCTCCGCTTCCGAACACGGACCGGGGAGCCACCAAGGCTGCTCCCGTCAGGCTGATACCCGATGAAATAAAGTGACGGCGTGATATGTGCATGGCTTCAATATTATTCGGATTTTGCCGCCAATACAATTCGGATGATGCCGTGAAAATTCCCACCGGCCCGGGAGGTCCGGCTGTTGGGAAAGCCCGGCATTGACACGCGCTCCCGGCGGCGAATAGCATGATCTCATAACGGAGGCATCAATTTTAAAGCCCGAAAGCGGCCGATCCCTCGCGAGGCGAGACGGCCGGCGTAATACTCGGACGCGAGCGCGCGCCTCCCAGGCCAGATGAAAAATCGTGGTTATAGCTACCCGGACCGCATAGCCCCCGCCGACGAAGGTGGCACGGTGGCGGATTTCTATTCCCGCCGCTACCCCCACTCCACGGAAGCGGAATGGCGGCAGAGGATCGAGGCCGGCCAGGTCCTGCTCAACGGGTTCCGGGCCTCGCCCGGCGACGTGCTGACCCGGGGTGATGCTCTTCTCTACGATCGTCTTCCCTGGGTGGAGCCCGAGGCCCCGATCGATTTCTCCTGCCTGCTCGAGGACGACGATGTCCTGGTCCTGGCCAAACCCTACGGCCTGCCCGTCCTGCCCGGTGGGTTCTTCCAGGAGAAGACCTTGCTCCATCTCGTCCGCGAGCGCTACGGCGCCGGCAGCTCTCCGCTCCACCGGCTGGGGCGCGGCACCTCCGGGGCGATCCTGTTCACCCGAAACCGGGCGGCCGCGCGCTCGCTGGCCCGGGCCATGGCCGAGAGGCGGATCGGCAAGGTCTACCTGGCCCTGGCATCGGGGAGCGGGATGCCGGAGGCGTTCACGGTCGCCGCGCCCATCGGACCGGTCCCGCACACGCTCCCGGCAACCGTCAACGCCTACCGCGCCGACGGCCGTCCGTCGATCAGCCATGTCCGGGTTGTCCGCAGGCTTCTCGAAGAAAACACGGCCATCCTAGAAGTGACTATCCCCACGGGACGCCCCCACCAGATCCGCATCCACCTCAGCTACGCGGGTTACCCGCTCGTCGGCGATCCGCTCTACCGGAAGGGAGGCCTCCCCCGCGCGGACGGCGTCGATGATGAACTGACAACGACCCCGGGCGCGACGGGCTACCTCCTGCACTCCTGGAAGATCCGTTTCCCCCATCCGGCGCGGCGCGAGGAAGTCGAGGTCGTCTGTCCGCCGCCGGCCTTGCTTGCCCCGGAGCGCGAGTATCCCGTCTCGTAAGTTCCTTTCCAAAGTCCCGCTCATTGACACGTGCTCCCGGCCGTGAATATCATGAGCTCGCGACGGGAGGTGTCGGCTCCGGGTCCTGAAGAAACCGGCTCCAGTCGGCGCGGGAGTTGACATTCCGATCAAAAACGGAAGAATTGAAAAAATTAGGGATTGGCTGGTGATCTTATCGGCGGTTCTTCTCGGGATGTGCTCAATGGCCCCCCCTGACATGTCGTTAACAAAGGAATCCTTCGTCCGTCCGCCGATCCGTTACTGGCCTCGTCCGCTGTGGTTCTGGAACAATACCGCGGTGACGGCGAAAGGCGTCGTCGGACAGATGCAGGCCTTCAGGGACAAATGCGGCTACGGCGGTTTCGGAGTCGTGCCCTTCGGGAAGAGCTTCAGCCCCGAATATCTTTCCGAGCCGTATCTCAAGGTCTACGGGGCCATGCTGGAAAAGGCGAGGCAGCTCGGCATGACCATCAGTCTTTACGACGAGTTCGGGTTTCCGAGCGGGTCGGTGGGGGCTTTTGCCGAGGGCGATGACACGCCCCGGTTCCAGAGGAAATACCCTGAGCTGACGATCCAGCGGCTGGACAAGGTGGAAGATGAGGTCACGGGGCCGCTGGCCTTTGAGAGAAAGATCCCGGGCGGAAAGCTGATGGGCGTGGTGGCTATAAAACGGACCGACCTGAAGAGGCATGACCTGACCGGCCTGGTCACCGACGGGATATTGAGATGGAACGTTCCGCCGGGCCGGTGGAAGATCATGTTCTTCAGCTGCGTCATCGACGGCGATCCGATCGCTGACTATCTCAATCCCGCGGCGGCCGAGAAGTTCACCGGCATGGTCCACGATGTCTACTATGCACGTTTCCGGGGGTACTTCGGAGACGTCATCAGCGGGACGTTCTTTGATGAACCGTCCATGTTCCATGCGCAATTCAGGATGTGGACGCCGATGTTTAATGAGAAGTTCGTCGAAAAATACGGCTTCAGTCCGATACCCCTTTACCCGGCCCTGTGGGAGGATATCGGTCCGGAGACGCCATCGGCCCGGAACTATCTCCTCGGCTTCCGGGCCGAGCTGTTCGCTCGGGGATTTCCCAAGGTGGTGAGCGACTGGTCCGCGGCCCACGGAATAGCGGCGACGGGCCATTTCGCTCCCGAGGAAGCCGTCGTGCCGGCCAATGCCTCGGGCGACCTCATGAAATCTTTTCAATTCCTGGAAATACCCGGGATCGACAAGATCGGGGGGTACCGGCCGGCGGAGAGGTTCTACAAATTGGTCAGCTCGGCCGCCTATAACTGGAATAAGCGCCTGGTGATGTCCGAAACCTACGGGGCCATGCCCAACTTCGATGAGCCCGGCGACCTGAGCTGGAATGACATCTATGCTGTAGCCATGGACCAGTACACCAAGGGGATCAACGCACTGATCCCGCATGCCGTCTGGTACGACACCGCTAAAGTCACCTTTAAACCCGAGCTGTCGCACCGGAATCCGCTCTATGCCGGCCGGCTCAAGGAGTTCACCACTTTTCTGGCCAGGCTGAATGTCATGCTCCAGCCCGCGGGGAGACATGTCGCCGACATCGCCCTGCTCTATCCCATTCACTCTTTGCTGGGCGAGCACTTCTTCTATGCGGATAAGGGCCCGGCCACGATCGACGGCTGGGTGGATCCCGCGAATGAGTTCTACCAGGGAGCCGTCTCGCGGATCGATTACGTGGATGTCGCCAATTGGCTGACCAGCGCGGCGGGCAAGGACTTTACGTTTATTCATCCCGAGGTGCTCGACGACAGGTGCGCCGTTTCGGGCGCCGGCCTTCATCTTCAAAACACCGCCAACCATGAAGAGTACAGGGTGGTCATCGTCCCTTCCTGCGCTTTGATCTCCATGAGCAACCTCAGGAAAGTGATGGATTTCTATGACGCCGGCGGGACGGTGATCTTCACCACCCGGCTGCCCCGTCAGTCGGCGGAGATGGGAATGGATGCCGAGGTCGCCCGGCTTATCGGGCCCATCTTTCCGGGCGGCGAGAGCGAGGCCGGCCGGATCAAGAAAAATCGGGCCGGCGGAACCGCCTGCTTCCTGGCGCACCCCGACGGAGATACGCTCAGGGACGTGCTGGCCAAGACGGGCATCGTTTTTGATGTGGAATATCCGTCTCACCCGGAGATCCAGTATATCCATAGGATCATCGACGGCCGGCATATCTTTTACTTTGCCAATCTCGGCGGTTCCCAGAATAAAAGCCGACGTCGATCTTCGCGGCAGGATCAGATTGGAGGAATGGGACCCCCATACGGGTCTGATCCAGAAGCGCCAGGCTGATTTTACGGAAAACAAGGATTCAGGCTCCCGTCTTACAAAAGTGAAGCTGGACCTGGAGCCGTATCATTCATGTTTCTGGGTAGAAGAGAAACCGGAATAGAAACAAGAATTCCCGATCAGGGCGGAACTGACCTGGACCGGGACGGAAGACCGAGCCCGCGTTCCGGACCGCAGGAGAAAAGCGCATGCTCAAGGGCATTCTGAGGGTCGCGGATACTGTCCAGATGGAAACCCTTCATCAGGGGGCGCTGCGCGTGTTGGAGCGGACGGGATTGCGGATCGAGGGCCGCTTTCTGCTGGCCGCCCTGGCCGACGCGGGCTGCCGAGTCGATTTCCCTGCCCGACGCGCCTGGTTCAGGCCCGATCTCGTCGAACGGCAAGTCGCCGCGCAGCGTGATCGGTACAAGCTCGTGCGCTCGTCGCTCTGGTACCCATTCTGCCGCCGCCTGCCGGAAGACGGCGTGGCGGTTCCGGACGAGTTCATCGTGGATTTCGGGTACACGACCCCATGGCTCTACGACTACCCCGAAGGCCGCTATCGGAGGCCTACCATCCAGGACCAGGTCGACATGATCCGGCTGGGCAACGCGCTGCCCAGCGTGAAGGCGGTCAACTCGCCGCTGATCTGCAGCGAGTTCGACCCGCGGATGGAATCGATCGAGTCCGCCCGGCTCTTGATGCGGAACACCCGCAAGCCGGGCTGGACGGGCACGCATTACGGCAAGGAGGTGAAGTACCTCGCCGAGATGGCGGCCTTGGCCGTGGGAGGTGACCAAGAGCGCCTGCGCAGTGAACCGCCGCTGTTCGTGGCCGCCTACTGCACCACCTCGCCGCTCAAGCTCGGCGCCCGCTCGTGCGACGTCCTCGAACAGGCCTTGCCTTACGGGTTCCCCGTGAACTTCGCCCCGATGCCGATCCTGGGGGCGACCGCGCCCATCACGCCGGCCGGGGCGGCGATCGTGGCCCTGGCAGAGATACTCGGTTGCCTCACCGCCACGAGTCTCATCAATCCCGAGGTGTATTATTTTTCGACGAGCATCGCGGCCGAGATGGACATGCGGACCACGCAAGTCTGCTTTTGCACGCCGGGGGCGATCCTCACCGACGTGATGCTGCACCAGTTGTTCCGCGATCGTTACGGCTTGGTTCACAACATCGAGCCGGGCTACGTCGAAGCCAAGACACCGGGGATCCAGGCCGCCTTCATGAAGACCTACCGCCAGATGGCCTTCGGCTGTACCGCCAGCCTGCCGCTGCCGATCGGCGGCCTGGACAACGGCGCGGTGTTCTCGCCGACCCAGGCCATGATCGACCTGGAGATGAACGAACCGATCTATAAGTTCGCCCGAGGCGTCGAGGTCGATGACGACGCCTGCGCGGTCGAGCTGATCCAGGAAATGGCGTTTGGCCAGGACCGCTCGTACTTGGAGACAGAGCATACGGCCCATCGCTATCGCAGGCTGGGCTGGTATCCGCGCCTGTTCGATCGCTCGTATTGCGAACATTCTCAACCGGCTGTCTGCGACGATGCGCACTTGCTGCGCCAAGCCGATGAGGCCTGGCGCAAGCTGGTGGCGGCCGAAGAGCCCGTGGACGTGGACGCCGCTCTGGCGGCCGAGCTGGATCGGATCGTGGAGGCCGCCCGCCGGGAACTCCTCGTGGATTGACATCGACGGGCCGGACCCCAAATTGGCGGAGTCATACGGAGGAGATGATCATGGCCAAGAAAAATGCCTCGAAATGGCACTGCTGGTTTCTGGCGATCTTCGGGTTGTTCATCGTCCCGCACGCCTCGGCCGCCGAGCCGTGGTGGATGCTGGAGACGGCGATGAAACCCGGCGGCGAGCTCCGTTTGGACAACAAGGCCTGGTGGCCGCGCGCCCGGGCCCTCCAGGCCGGCGAGCAGTTCACCGTCGAGTCCGCCCTGTCCGGCGGCGGCCTGATGCTCGTCCGCCGCGAGCGGCGCCGGCTGCTCCCTGCCGAAAATATGATCGTCTGGATCATCGACGATGACGGCGATATGTCGGCGGCCAACCCGCTCCCGGATACGGACAGTGACTGCTACATCGCCGATTACGGCGGCGACGGGACGGTCGATCAGATGCTCGATTACATGGACGAGGACGGCGACGGCGACGCCGACATCATGGAGTTCCGCTATTTCACCAACAGCCGCCTGCGCGTCGGGCTCAACGCCATCGACTACGATGACGACAACCTGATGAAGCCGGTCATCGATTACCAGCGCCTGGCCGGCGACGACAACTACTTTCTGATCGACACTTCCGGCAACTCGCAGTACTACCACCAGATCTACAATCCTGGCACCGGGCGATGGATCCCGGCTTCGGAATGCCCGTTCAGCTTCATCGACACCGACGGCGACGGATACAGCGAAGTCGTCGTCCGTTTCAGCGCCGTCCCCAAGGATTTCGACCGGCCCGCCGAACCGGACTGGGCCAACCGCTGGGCGATCCACCTCGGCCCGTTCCTGCCGATGATGAACGAGATGGGCGTCTCCGCCATCCGCTACAGCTTCGACGTCGATAACCTCAGCGGCCCGGCCCAACCCCACCATTACGACATGGGCTTCAACCTGAACGGTTTTGTCCCGTATGAATTCGAGGGGATGGAGCGGTTCTCCGAGTTGCGCCGGCCGCCGCAGACCAATATCGCCCTGCCCCTGGACCGCTCGCGCGCCGCCGCCGACCGTTATCCGGCCGCCTCGACCGGGTTCTCCTTCCGCGAATTCTCCGACGGCACGCTCGAGCTCGGCCATTCCAAGATCGATCCCGAATACGACGAACGCTGGGAGGGCGTCTTCTGGATGTGGCGCCGGGTCGTCATGCAGAACACGGGCGGGCCGGTCCAGACTTGGAATGTCCGCCGCGAGTTCTCGCCGACGCCCGCCGACCGGCGCCAGGTCTATTACAGCCCGGTCGACAGGCGTCTGCACCTGAAGGGCGCCGACAAGGGCTGGCTCCGGGTCGGCGCGATTCATGACCGGCAGCCGCTCGGCGAATGGCGGATGTACGACACGGACGGCGACGGCTATTTCGACCGCTGGGAATGGTACGAGGTCAACGGCGGCGAACCCTACCGCGTGGCCGACGTCCCCGAGGCCGACAACCGTGATTTCGGCGACGATTACGAAAGGATGTTCGCCTTCTACAACGAGACCGTGCTTCCGGAAGCGACTCGCCTCGACCATCTGGTGATCGAGACGCTGAGCCGGCTGACGGGCCTGAGCGGCGAGCTCCCCGAGGGCCTGCGGGCCGCCGATGAGTCCAAGATCAGTCCCGGCGAGCGCCGCTACCTCCTCGACGTCAAGCGGGAGGTCCTCTATCGGCAGTTCCGCCGGGAAGCCCAGCGCCGGGCGAACGCCTGCATGGACAACTTCGAGGGCCGCGACACGCCGGGCGACGCTGCCGGGCGCCGCGTCTCCGAGGACGCTTACCGGGTCACAATGCTTCTCAGCCGCTGCGACCGGCTCTACGGTCAGGGGCGCTACGAAGAGCTTGTGCCGCTGATCGACCAGGCCTGGCGGCTCGCGCTCTCCCTGAAGGGCCGAGGGCAGGACTGAGGCATCGCGCCAGGACGGGCGCCCAGGTCCGCGGCGGCCTCCTCGACGCAATGAGGCTCCAGGACCATCTTCTCGCCTTCAGCAGCCGGAGCAGGGGCGCACGGCAGTTCCTTCGGGCCCGGACTTGCCCTCGCCGACCCTTGGTCTCGGATATTTACGCCGTCAATTTCTGGTATTCGCTCTGGACCAGGTCGGCGCCGTACTGCCTCTCCAGCCTCCGGATGGCAAAATGGGCCTGGGCGACGTTCTGGAAATGATCCATGAAGATGGTGTTGACGAGCGCTCCGCCGATCGCGCCGATCGCCGGGACGGTCATGGCCGCGATCTCCTCCGAGACGACGACCCCGAAGCGCGAGGCGATCGCGGTGACCAGTCTGACCAGGGCGGGGGCGCCCTTGGCTGTTACGCCCCTCCTGGAGATGAACTGCGCGGCTTCCGAAACCGCCTTGGACAGGGCCGCCCGGACGGCATAATATCCGGTTTCGGCGGCGTCGTCTTTTTTCGACCGCCCTCCGAGGGCGAAGACCTGCAGGCAATTCAGCATCGTTTCCGGAGAATTGAGGTCTTCTCCCTCGCTCCTGGCGATGTCCGAGATCGAGCGCAGCATGATCACCGTGGATATGGGCAGCTCGAGGGGAAGCGCGGCCAATCCAAAAGTGCCGCCCACGGCCCCGGCCGTCATCACCGCGAGCTTGTGGATCCCCCGCGAGTGCCGAAAGCGGCGCCTGCCCTTCATGGTCGCCACCGCAAAAGTCAGACCCTTTTCGATCGCTTTTCGGGTGGCGGTGTGAATGACTCCTGCCCACTTGCGCGGCAGCCTCGCCAACGCTTTCTCGAGGGGCGAGGCCAGGGCATCCGTCAATCTCGCGGCCAGGCTGGGGTGCTCTAATCGAGCTTTGGCGCGTCTCAAGACTTCTATATCTTCAGGGGCGAGTGTCATCCCAGATCACGAGGTCATGATAGGCGCGGCGCCCCGCCGCCGTCAAGAAACCGCCCGCCCGCCGGCCATCCGCGGGGGGATTAGAGCCCCGCTGAGAGATAATCTACACCTGATCCTCGATATCCGGGACTCGATGACTTTTTTCAGGTTTGCCGACGACCTCGGGATTGCTTATCCTCTGATCTATTCCCTCGATATCGGGAAAACCCAGCACAGCCTCGGGGTCTTTTTCGGCCTGCGCTATCTCTTCTGATCATCCGCCGCAGCAGCGGTGCATCGTTTTCCGCCGGTGGAGGGGGCTATGAAGCCGGCCGGCGATTCTGTAATATAATATCCCATAATGCGCGCCTCGAAGGACCGTCACATGCCGCACCCCCGAAGGATTTCCCGCCGCGATTTCATCAAGACGGGCGCCGCCGCCGTCGCGTCGCTGGCCATCGTCCCCCGCCGCGTCCTCGGCGGACAGGGCTACATCGCCCCGAGCGATATGCTGACCAAGGCCGTTATCGGGGTCGGCGGCATGGGCCTCGGCCACCTCGGCTATCCCGGGGCCGTCCTGCGGGCCGTCTGCGATGTCGACAGCCGGCACCTGGCCAGGGCCCTGGAGATCGCCGGGCCCGGCGTCTCCGGCTATAACGATTTCCGCGAGGTCCTGGCCCGGTCCGACATCGACGTTGTCCACATCGCGACGCCGCCTCACTGGCACGCCCTGATCTCGATCGCCGCGGCCCAAGCCGGCAAGGACATCTGGTGCGAAAAGCCCATGACCCGGACGATCGCCGAGGGCCGCTCGGTCGTCGAGACCGTCCGGCGCACCGGGCGGATCTTCCGCGTCAACACCTGGTTCCGTTTCACCGACCGCTTCTACGGCTTCGGGACAGATGTCCGGCCGATCAAAAAGGTCGTCCAGAACGGACTTTTGGGTTGGCCGGTCAAGGCGACCGTGAGCGCGGCCACGGGCTTCGACTGGAAGTTCTACTGGAGCGGTCTGACCTACGCCCGGCCCGAGCCCGTGCCGCCGGAACTCGACTATGAATTTTGGCTCGGGCCCGCGCCCTGGAAGCCCTATCATCCCCACCGCGTCCACGGCACGTTCCGCGGCTACTGGGACTATGACGGCGGCGGTCTCGGGGACATGGGCATGCACTACCTCGATCCCGTCCAGTATCTCCTGGACAAGGACGGGACGAGCCCGGTGGAGATCGTCGCCGACTGTCCCCAACAGCATCCGGACGCCTGCGGCAGCTGGCGGCGGGTGGAGATGAAGTACGTCGATGGCTGCGCCATCATCCTCGACGGTGAGGCCGGCGAGGGGAACGTCCCCTTCCTCGAGGGTCCAAAAGGGAAGCTCTATCGCGGTTTCGAATCCGACATCCCCGGTCTCAGAAGGACCCTGGCCTCGCTCCCCGACCCCGAGCCTCAGGTCGCCGATTTCTACGAAGCCGTCCGGACCAGGACGCGCTTCGCTCTGAACGAGGCGAACGCCCACCGCTCTTGCACCCTCGTCAACCTGGCCAAGATCGCCGTCCAGCTCGGCCGCCCTCTCCGCTACGATCCGGAACGCGAACTCTTCCCGGACGACGACGCGGCGAACCGCCTCGCGAGCCAGCCGATGCGGGCGCCGTGGCACCTCTAAGATGAAAGTGAGAAGATCCGCCATGAATAAAAAGACCATCGCGGTCCTCCTCACGATCCTTGTCTGCGCATTTTACGCCGCCGGCCAGCGCGCGGAGGGCGACACCGCCCGCTGGCTCAAGGCTCGCGTTGCCGCGGCCCTCGAGGGCTTTCCCGCCGAGACCGCCACGGCGAGGGATGCGCTTTGCGCCGAGATCCTCGGGCTCGGTCCGGCGGCCATCGCCGAGACCTTCGCGCGGGTCCTCCCTCCCGGCGCCGGGAACGACGCCAAGGCCAGGTTCGCGGTGAACGCCCTCGCCGTCTACGTAACCCGTGCCGGAGCAGAGACCGGCCGCCGCCGGTTCGTCCCGAGCCTGCTCGATGCCTTGGCATCCACTCAAGACAGGAACGTCGCGTCGTTCCTCATCTCTCAAGTCCAGCTCGCGGGCAAGGCCGAGGCCGTGGGGCCGCTGGCGCGATACCTCGGTGACGATGCGCTGGGCGGGCCGGCCGCGGCCGCGCTCCAGGCGATCGGCGGCCATGAGGCGTCCCGCGCCCTTTTAAATGCTCTCGACGCCGCCCCGCCTTCAGCCCGGCTCTCGATCGTCGACTCCCTCGGCGCGATGCGCACCCGGGAGGCCGTGAAGAGACTCCTGCCGCTCGTCGATAGCGGCGACGAGGGTCTCCGTCGCGCCGCCCGTTTCGCCTTGGCCAATATCGGCGACCCGGCAGCCGCTGCCATCCTCTCTAAAGTCCGGATCGACGCTTCGTACCGGGAAAGGAGCGAGGCGCCCAGCATTTACCTTCTTTTCGCGCGCCGGCTCGCGGAGGCCGGCAGGACACGCGAGGGACTGGCCGCGGCCAGAGCGGTCTTTGAATCCCACGGCGGCCCCGGGGAGAGTCAGGCCGCTTCGGAGGCGCTGGCCCTCATCGTCTCGACCCTCAAAGACAAGGCCGTTCCCGATCTGCTGAGTGCCGCCGATAGCCCGGCCCGCGACCTCCGCGCCGCTGCCCTCGAGCTGGCGACAACGCTCGGGGGGAAAGAAGCCACGGCCCAGTGGATAAAAAAGGCCGCGGCCTCGGCGCCGGAGGCCCGCGCCGGCATCATCGTCATGCTCGGGCGACGCGGCGACGCGGCGGCCCTGCCGTTCGTCCGGGAAAGCCTGCGGAGCCCCGAGCGGATCGTCCGTCTTGGCCGCCGTCCCCGCCGTCGCCCGGCTCGGCGGCGAGACGGTCATCCCCGATATCGTCGGGCCTGATCGGGGCCGAGGACGAGAAGGAGGTCGAGGCGGTGAAAGCCGCTCTGCTCGGGTTCGACGGCCGGGTCGTCGTCCCCGTGGTCGTCCGGCTCCTGGATTCGACCCCGCTCCCGGGCAAAGCCGCGCTCGTCGAGATCATCGGCGAAAAGGGAGCACGGGAGGAGATCGATAGGATCTTCTCTCTGGCGGCCGATCTTGAGCCAGCGACGCGGGCGGCGGCGCTCGGGGCCCTGGCCAAGCTGGCGGGCGAACCCGACCTCTCACGCCTCGTCGCGATGCTCGAGCAGGCGTCCGACAGCCGCGACGTCCTTCGGCTCCAGGAGGCCGTGGCCGCGGCAGCCCGGTCCAACGCGGACCCGGCCCGCCGGGGAGTCGCCCTGGTTTCGCTTCTGGAGACCGCCCCGGCCGGCCGCAGAGGGGTCATCCTGCGGACCCTGCCCAAAGTCGGGGGCGAGAAAGCCCTCCAGGCGGCGATCGGGGAATCCGGCAGCACGGACCCTCAGGTCCAGACAGCGGCCGTCTACGCCCTGTCACAATGGCCCGACTATGATGCGGCCGACGAGCTCTTTCGCATCGCCACGACGACTGGGAACAGGCGGCATCGTCTCCTGGCGGTCGAGGGTTACGTCCGCCTCGTCGGCCGGGCGAACATGGCCGGTCCACGTAAGCTCGCTCTGTTCCAGGACCTCATCGACAGGCCCTTTGACGAGGCCGACAGAAAGCCGATCATCGCGGCTCTCTCGGACGTCCGTGAGCCCGGATCACTTCACCTGCTCTCCCTGTATCTCGACAACGCCGTCCTGGGCGAAGCCGCCGCGGCCGGCCTGCTCGAGCTGGCCTCGGTCCAGGCTCCCGAGGAGCGCTGGCTTTCCGGCCACGAGGCCGTATCCGCCCTGCGGCGCGTCGAGGCCAAGGCGCCCGACGGGCCGGAGAAGGAGAGGGTGAGCGCGATCATCCTGGCCCGCCTGCGCCAGGGAGGCTTCGTGCCGCTCTTCGACGGCCGAAGTCTCGCCGGCTGGAAGGGACTCGTCGCCGATCCTCCGGCGAGATCGAAGATGACCCCGCCCGAGCTGGCGGCGGCGCAGGCCGAAGCCGACGACAGGATGCGGGCTCACTGGCAAGCCCTCGACGGCGCTCTCGTGTTCGACGGCAAGGGGGAGAGCCTCTGCACAGCCGCCGACTACGGCGATTTCGAGCTCCTCGTCGACTGGAAGATCGGGAAGGGCGGCGACAGCGGTCTCTATCTCAGGGGCTCCCCACAGGTCCAAATCTGGGACCCCGACGCCAACCCCGTCGGTTCGGGCGGCCTCTACAACAACCAGAAGGGGAGGAACCTCCCCCTGGAAAGGGCCGACCTCCCCGCGGGCGAATGGAATTCTTTCCGTGTCATCATGATCGGCGAGCGCGTCACCGTCTATCTCAACGACCGGCTCGTCGTCGACAACACCATCCTCGAGAATTATTGGGAGAGGGACAAGCCGATCTACCCGATGGGGCAGATCGAGCTCCAGGCCCACGGCAACCCTCTTCTTTTCCGGAACATCCTCATCCGCGAGATCCCGCGCGACGGGGCCCCGCCGGACCTGACTCGGACCGAGGCGGCCGAGGGCTTTATGCCGCTCTTTAACGGCCGCGACCTCGACGGCTGGACGGGGGATACGACGGGATACGCCGCCCGGGACGGCAAGATCGTTATCCGTCCCGAGCTCGCGAGCGGCAACCTCTACACGGCGAAGGAGTACACCGAGTTCGTGCTTCGGTTCGAATTCAAGCTCCCCCCCGCCGCCAACAACGGCCTCGGCATCCGCGCTCCTCTCGAGGGCGATGCCGCCTACACCGGGATGGAGCTCCAGATCCTCGATGACAGCTCGCCGGTCCACTGGGAACTCGCGCCGCACCAGTTCCACGGGTCGGTCTACGGGGTCGTGCCGGCCCGGCGCGGCCGCCTGCGGCCGCCCGGGGAATGGAACGCCCAGGAGGTGACGGTCCAGGGTCGGCGCGTCAAGGTTGTCCTCAACGGTGCGGTCATCGTCGATAACGATCTCGACCAGGCGGCGGCCGGTGCCCCGGTCGACGGCCGCGACCACCCCGGCCTCAAGCGGAAGTCCGGACACATCGGATTTCTCGGGCACGGCTCCCTCATCGAGTTCCGGAACGTCCGGCTGAAGGAGAAGATCCTGCCGATGCCCGGCGAAGTCTTTGGGATCGACGGCCAGGTGGCGTTCGTGATCCTGCCCGAGGGCGGGCGTCCCTCGGGTCCCATTCCCTGGGTCTGGTATGCGCCGACGCTGCCCGGCTATCCCGCGGCCGAAGAGCGCTGGATGTTCGAGCGGTTCGGCCGCGCCGGGATTGCCGTGGCCGGGATCGATGTCGGCGAGTCCTATGGCTCTCCCGACGGCCGCAAGCTCTTTTCAGCGCTCTACAGGGAGCTGACCGCCAGACGGGGCTTCGCTGCCAAGCCCGTGCTGTTGGGGCGGAGCCGGGGAGGGCTGATGACTCTGTCCTGGGCCGCGGAAAACGCCGACAAGGTCGCGGGCTTCGCCGGCATCTATCCGGTCTGCGACATCGCCAGCTATCCGGGAGTGGACACGGCGAGCGCCGCCTATCATCTGTCTTCCGGAGAGCTGGCCGGACAACTGTCGGCCCACAACCCGATCGACCGACTGGGAACGCTCGCTGAGGCCGGCGTTCCGCTGTTTGCGATCCACGGCGATACCGATGTCGTCGTTCCTCTGGACAGGAATTCCGGCGAAATGAAGAAACGCTATCAAGCGCTGGGCGGCCGGATGCAGCTTATCGTCCCGCCCGGCCAGGGGCATAACTATTGGGTGGGTTTCTTCCAGTGCGCGGAGCTCGTGGATTTTGTCATCAAGACGGCAAAACCGCAGCGGCGGGGAGGGACCACCGTCCGTACCGAAAAATAGGAAACCAGCGTGACCGGACATCGGCCAGGCGTTTGTCAGCCGGTCGCGGGCCCGGAAGCGCGCCCCCTACCATGGGCGTCTTTCCGTGCGGGGTTTTCCGGCCCGGCAGGACACCGGACGCCTTTTGTCCGGTGAAGATGCCGTCAACAAGCGCCCCTATTGCTCCGGGGGAACGATGGCATGATTCGTGCATGTCTTCGATCCGCCCAATGGACGCGCGATGAATTATAAAATCCCCAAGCCCGGGTTCTTTTTTGTTGCGATAGTCTTTGGCGGTATGATCGGCTACACGGCCTTCGGGCAGGGAGACGGCGCGCCTCGCCGCGGCCAGGCCGCACACGAGTCGATCGCGTCCTACGGGGGCCCCGCCACCTGCCTGGCCTGCCATCAAAACGAAGCGACCGACATGTTCGGGTCCGTCCATTATCAATGGACCGGTCCCTCGCCGAACGTGACCAACTTCAAGTCCGACTCGGGCAAGGCGGACGTCGGCTTCAACACATATTGCGGCTCGGTCTTGACCTCCCGCCGGGCCGCCTGCTGGTCCTGCCATGCGGGCAACGGGAGGGTCCCCCGGCCGGTCCTCATCGACGAACAACTCGCCAACATTGATTGCCTGACCTGCCATCAGGATGCTTATCGCCGCAAAGCCTCCCCTCCCATTGCGCAGCTGCCTTTCCGGGGCTACGACGGATTCACCCGGACTTGGAGCCTTCCTGAAGAGGATGCCGATGGAAATTTTCAGTATCTGCCGGACGAGGCGGCCATGGGGATGCCCGCCCTGACCGCCGCCCGGACCGTCCATCTTCCGGCCCGGACGACCTGCCTGAGCTGCCATGCCCATGCCGCCGGCTCGGACTGCGGAAAGCGGGGCGACCTCACCTCGGAAATGACGAATCCACCCCTTTGGGCTGAAATTCATATGTCGCCGCACGGGGCGAACTTGGCGTGTACGAATTGCCACGACGCCGGCCGCCATCGGCTGAAGGGCCGCGGCCTCGACATCACGACCAATGAGGGACCCGAGCGTTTGACCTGCCTGTCGGGCGGCTGCCATCCCCCGGCACCGCATCAGGACGCCCGGCTGGACGGGCACACGGGGCGGGTGGCCTGCCAGACCTGCCACATCCCGACCTTCGCCAAGCTGAGGAGCACCGAAACCCGCCGCTTCTGGCTCAATCCCTCCTGGTCCCAGGGCCTGTTCGGAGGCCAAGGCGGTTTCACCCCCGAGAAGCTTCGCGAAATGATGGTCGTCCCGAGCTACCTCTGGTTCGACGGGACGAGCGTCAATTACGTCCTGAGTCAGGCCACCCCTCCGCCGGTCAATGCCCAGGGCGCCTACGAGTTTGGCCTGCCCAACGGCGGTGTGGATTCCGAGGACGCGCTCATCTACCCGATGAAAGAACACACCTCGGACGTGGCCAGGCATGTCCAGTCCGGCCGGTTCATCCCGCATTCCATGTTTCTCTATTTCGTCACGGGGGACTTCGCGGGGGCGGTCGCCGAGGGCCAGGCCCAAATCGGCCTACCCGGCCCCTGGAACCTCGTCGAGGTCAATTCCTACCGGACGATTAACCACGGGGTCGAACCGGCTGACAAGGCCCTGACCTGCGACGCCTGCCATCCGGCCCTCGCCGGCGGCCGGCCGGTCCGCCTGGACCTCAAGGGGAAGCTGGGCTACGAGACCCGGGCCGGCTTCGACTGTACACAGTGCCACGGGCCGGAAGAAGCCCAACCGTTCGTCGGCCTTCACGACCGGCACGTCCGCACGGGGGGAGTGGCCTGCGTCCGGTGCCATAACTTCTCGCGCCCGCCCCGCGCCTGATAAAAAGCTCCGCCGGGCAAGCGCCCCGGAATTCAAGAAAAGCCGCACCAGTCAGCTGCAAGTATCATGGCGCGCCGCCCCGAATTGTAATTCCGGGGCGATTGGCTTAAGATTCCCAAAAAAGAAGGAGCAAAGAAGGACAGGATGCTTGGTTTTCGCCGCTTGGCCGTCCTCCCGATGCTGCTCGCCGCCGCCCTGGGCCGGGCCGAAACCCAACTGACGATCGCCACGGTCAACAACGGCGATATGATCATCATGCAGCGGCTCTCGAAGGAGTTCGAGAAGCAGAACCCCGACATCGCGCTGAACTGGGTGATCCTGGAAGAAAACGTCCTCCGGGCGCGGGTGACGACCGATATCGCGGCCCGCGGCAGCCAGTTCGACGTCCTCACCATCGGGACCTACGAGACGCCCATCTGGGGGAAGCGCGGCTGGCTGGCCCGCCTCGACGAGGACTTGCCCGCGGGCTACGACCTCGAGGACGTGCTCAAGCCCATCCGCGACGGCCTCTCCTATCAGGGCCGGCTTTATGCGCTGCCTTTCTACGGCGAGAGCTCCTTCACTTTCTACCGGAAGGACCTCTTCGAGGCCGCGGGTTTGAAGATGCCGGAGCAGCCGGCCTGGGACGACATCGCCCGCTTTGCCAAAGCCCTCCACCATCCCGAGAAGGGGATCTACGGCATCTGCCTTCGCGGCAAGCCCGGCTGGGGGGAGAACATGGGGTTCATCTCGACGCTTGTCCACACCTTCGGAGGCCGCTGGTTTGATGAACGCTGGCGGCCGCAGCTCGACACGCCGGAGTGGCGCGCCGCCCTCGATTTCTACGTCGAGCTCGTCCGGAGATTCGGGCCGCCCGGGGTCACCTCGGACGGCCATAACGAGTGCCGTGCCCTGTTTGCCACCGGCAAGTGCGCGATCTGGGTGGACGCCACCGTGGCCGCCAGCTACATGTTCGACCCCGCCGAATCGAAAGTGGCGGACAAAGTCGCCTTCGCCCGGGCGCCCGTCGGCAAGTCGCCGGCCGGCCGCCAGTGGCTGTGGTCATGGGCGCTGGCGATCCCCGTCTCCTCCCGGCACGCCATGGAGGCGAAGCGATTCATCCAGTGGGCGACATCGAAGGAGTACATCCGGCTCGTCGCCCGGACGGACGGCTGGGCGGCTGTCCCTCCCGGCACCCGTCGGTCCACTTACGACGAGCCTCAGTATATCAAGGCGGCGCCCTTCGCCGGCCTGACGCTTCAGGCCATCCTGGCGGCCGACCCGTCCCATCCGACGGACCGGCCGGTGCCGTACTTCGGCATTCAGTACGTGGCCATCCCCGAGTTTCAGTCGATCGGGACCCAGGTCGGCCAGCTGGTTGCCGCCGCCTTGGCCGGGGACATGACCGTCGAGCAGGCCTTGCGGTCTGCCCAACAGGCCGTCGAGCGGACCATGCGCCGGGCGGGATATTTCCGGTGATCCTTTCTTCAATTCCCGGTCCCTCTGCGGGCCGGCGCGCCGCCCGCCGGAACCTCCGGACCCTGCCGCTCAAGCTGCCGTCGGTCATCGTCCTTTTGCTCTGGGCCGTCGTTCCGCTCGTCATGACCCTTTGGTTTTCGTTCGAGCGGTATAACCTCCTCGACGCCGGCGGCCGCGGGTTCGCCGGGCTCGAAAACTACCACTTTCTGTTGACCGACCCGGGGCTGGCCCGGGTGGTCATCAACACGCTGCTCCTCGTCGGCGGTGTATTGGCTATCACCGTGGGCCTGGGCACGCTGCTCGCGGTCCTCTTCGACCA
Source organism: Candidatus Aminicenantota bacterium (assembly GCA_963764885.1). GTDB lineage: Bacteria > Acidobacteriota > Aminicenantia > Aminicenantales > UBA8522 > CAVSCD01. The sequence continues at coordinate 109,075 of CAVXUH010000007.1, read as the reverse complement.
GCCGTTCTTCGGCCGGGGCGCCGCCCGCGTCCTGGTCATCGCCCCCTTCTTTGTCATGCCGACGGTGAGCGCGCTGATCTGGAAGAACATGCTGATGGACCCGGTCAACGGCGTTTTCGCCTTCCTGATGCGCGCCGTCGGACTGCGGCCGGTCGACTGGTTCTCCGGGGCGCCGCTCGCCGCCATCGTCATCATCGTCGCCTGGCAGTGGCTGCCGTTCGCCCTGCTGATCCTCCTGACCGCCCTCCAGTCGCTCGACCCGGAGAGCCGGGAATCGGCGCGCCTGGACGGGGCGGGGCCTTTTTCCATGTTCTTTTTCATCCTCCTGCCGCACCTCCGCCGCGCCATCGGCGTCGTGGTGATGATCGAGACGGTCTTCCTCCTTTCGGTCTTTGCCGAGATCTTCGTGACGACGGGGGGCGGCCCGGGCCTGGCCTCCACCAACCTGGCATTTCTCATCTACCGGTTCGCCCTTCTCGATTTCGATATCGGCGGCGCGTCGGCCGGCGGCATCCTGGCCATCATCCTGGCCAACATCGCGGCCGTCTTCCTGATGCGGACGGTCTCCAGGAGCCTTGAAACGTGAGCCGGCGGCCATGAAGAAAACGCTCCGCCGCCGGGTCCTGGTCACGGTCGCTGCCTGGACCGTCGCCCTGGCCGTCTTCTTCCCGATTTTCTGGATGCTTGTTTCCGGGTTCAAGACCGAGGTCGAGGCCGTCTCCACGCCGCCGAAGCTCCTCTTCCGGCCCACGCTCGAAAACTACGCGGCCGTCTGGGAGCGGGCCGATTATGTCCGGCACGCGGCGAACAGCGTCCTCATCTCGTTCGGATCCACTCTCCTCGCGCTGGGCATCGCGCTTCCCGCCGCCTACGCCATGGCCTTTTTCCCCACCCGGCGGACGAAGGCGACGCTGCTCTGGATGCTCTCGACGAAGATGCTGCCGCCGGTCGGCGTGCTCGTTCCCGTTTTTCTTCTCTTCCGTGACCTCGGGCTCCTGGACAGCCGGGCCGGGCTCTTGGGGATCTACACGCTCGTCAACCTGCCCATCGTCATCTGGATGCTGTTCACCTTTTTCAAGGAGGTGCCGCGGGAGGTCCTGGAGGCCGGCCGGATGGACGGCGCCGGGCCGGGCCGCGAGATCGCCAGCCTGCTCCTGCCCCTCTCGCTCCCGGGCATCACCTCGACCGCCCTGCTCGCGGTCATCCTGGCCTGGAACGAAGCGTTCTGGAGCCTGAACCTGACCGCCGCCAAGGCGGCGCCGCTCACCGCCTTCATGGCGTCGTTTTCCAGCCCCGAGGGGCTCTTCTGGGCGAAGCTGTCGGCCGCCTCGACCATGGCCGTCGCGCCGATTGTCGTCTTCGGCTGGTTGAGCCAGCGGCAGCTGGTCCGCGGCCTGACCTTCGGAGCGATCAAGTAGCCGGGAGGCAGATCACGATGGCCACCGTTCGTTTGAGCAATATCCGGAAGAGCTTCGGCGGGGCCGAGGTCATCAAAGGCGTGGACCTCGCGATCGCCGACCGGCAGCTGGCCGTGGTCGTCGGCCCTTCGGGCTGCGGCAAGACGACGCTTCTCCGGCTGGTCGCGGGCCTGGAAGAGATCACCTCGGGCGACCTGTGGATCGACGGCGAGCGGGTGAACGACGTCCCGCCGGCGAAGCGCGGGCTGGCCATGGTCTTTCAGAGCTATGCCCTCTATCCTCACATGAGCGTCGCCGATAACCTGGGCTTCAGCCTGAAGCTCGCCGGCCTGCCCAAGGTCGAGCGCCTGGCGAAGGTCCGCGAGGCCGCGCGCATCCTTCAGATCGAGCCCCTCCTCGGGCGGAAGCCCCGGGAGCTCTCGGGCGGAGAAAGGCAGCGCGTGGCCATCGGCCGGGCCATCGTGCGCCACCCCAAGGTCTTTCTCTTCGATGAACCCCTGTCGAACCTCGACGCCGCGCTCCGGGTGCAGATGCGGTTCGAGATCATGAGGCTTCACGACGAGCTCCGCGCCACCATGCTCTATGTGACCCACGACCAGGTCGAGGCCATGACCATGGCCGATGTCATCGTGGTCCTGAACGGCGGGGCCGTCGAGCAGGTAGGGACGCCGCTCGAGCTCTACCGGCAGCCGCGAAACCTGTTCGTCGCGGGGTTCATCGGCTCGCCCAGGATGAACTTTATCCCGGCGCAGGTGGCCGCGGTCGGCGAGGCCGCGACGGCGGTGCTTTTGCCCGGCGGGGCGATGCTCGAGGTGCCGGCCGTCTCCGGTCGTCTGCGCCCGGGGGACAAAGTGGTGTGGGGGCGGCCGGCCCGAGCACTTGTCCCTCGGCGACGGCGGAGAGCTGCGGGGCGAGGTGCTGGTGGTGGAAAGGCTGGGGAGTTCGAGTTTCGTCCATGTCGCCGTCGAGAGCGGACCGACGCTCACCGTTCAGGCGGCCGGCGATCAGCCGGTCCGCATTCACGACCGCGTGGCCGTCAAGATGGCCGGCGCGGCCGCGCATCTTTTTGATGCGTCGGGCTTGGCCGTCGCGCATATCGCCCAAGCCGCGGCTGTCGGCGGGCGGTCCTGATCCGGAGAAAGGCGAGGAGACCCGAATGAAAAATTACGCGCTGGAAGGCAAGGTCGCCGTCGTCACTGGGGGCGCGCGCGGGATCGGCCGGGCGATCTGCGAGCGGTTCGTCGCGGAGCGGGCCCGGGTGGCGATCGCCGATATCCTGATCGAGGAGGCCCGAACCGCGGCGGCGGCGATGGGCGAGCGGGCCTTCGCCGTCGAGCTCGATGTGACCCGGCAGGACTCGATCGACCGGATGGTCGAATCGGTCGTCGCCCGGGCGGGCGGCATCGATGTCCTGGTGAACAACGCGGCCGTCTTCGACCTGGCGCCGGTTCTCGAGGTCACGCGCGAGAGCTACGAGCGGGTCTTCGCCGTCAACGCCCAGGGGCTCTTCTTCACCCTGCAGGCGGTCGCCCGGCGGATGGTCGCCCAGGGCCGGGGCGGCAAGATCATCAACATGGCCTCGCAGGCCGGCCGGCGCGGCGAGGCGCTGGTCTCGATCTACTGCGCCAGCAAGGCCGCCGTCATCAGCCTCACCCAGTCCGCGGGCCTGGCGCTCATCCCGTACGGGATCAACGTCAACGGTATCTCACCCGGGGTGGCCGATACGCCGATGTGGGACAAGGTGGATTCTCTGTTCGCCAAGTACGAGAACCGGCCGCTGGGCGAGAAAAAACGACTGGTGGGCGAGGCCGTGCCGTTCGGGCGAATGGGACTTCCCGAGGACCATGTGGGCGCCGCCGTCTTCCTGGCCTCGAGCGACAGCGATTATGTCGTCGCCCAGACCCTGAACGTCGACGGCGGCAACTGGCTGAGCTGACTCGAATGGAAAGGCCAGCGGTCAAGCTGAATCAGGCGAACCTGGGCCGGCTTTCGCCCGCCGTGCGCGTCCCGCTCTACGAGAGAAGCGGCCTGCCGAAGAGCATCGTCCACATCGGCGTCGGCGGGTTCCACCGGGCCCACCAGGCGGTTTACCTCGACGACCTCTTGGGCCGGCCGGAGCGTGGCGGCCGGGGCTGGGGGATCTGCGGGGTAGGGCTCCTGGCCCAGGACGCGCGGATGCGCGACGCGCTGCTGCCGCAGGACGGGCTCTACACGGTCGTCGAAAGCGACGCCCGCGGCAACCGCGCCCGGGTCATCGGGTCCCTCGCCGGCTATCTTTTCGCGCCCGACGACCGGGAGGGGGTGCTCGAGAGGCTGGCGGCTCCGGACTGCCGGATCGTCTCGCTCACGATCACCGAGGGCGGCTATTACGTGCGAGAAGAAACGGGCGGGTTCGACGAGGCCCATCCCGACATCGTCCGCGACCTGGCGCATCCCCGCGAGCCCGCCTGCACTTTCGGTTATCTCGCCGAAGCGCTCGACCGGCGGCGGCGGCGCGGCCTGGCGCCCTTTACGGTCCTCTGCTGCGATAACCTCCAGCACAATGGCGACGTGACGCGGCAAACGATGCTCGGGTTCGCCGGGCGCCGGGACCCCGCCCTGGGCCGCTGGATCGCGCGAGAACGTCGCCTTCCCCAACAGCATGGTCGACCGCATCACGCCCGTGACGACGGACGCGCACCGGGAGATGCTCCGCCGCGAGTTCGGCGTCGACGACGCCTGGCCGGTCGTCACCGAGCCCTTCCGCCAGTGGATCCTGGAGGACCGTTTTCCGGCGGGCCGGCCGGCCTGGGAGCTGGCGGGCGCACGGTTCGCTTCGGACGTGGGACCTTACGAAATGATGAAGATCCGCCTGCTCAACGCCAGCCACCAGGTGATGACCTACATCGGGATCCTCCTCGGGTATTCGTCAACCGACGAGGCCATGGCCGACGGCGACATCAGGAACCTCGTCCGCCAGGTCATGGACATCGAGGTGACACCCCTTCTGCCCGCCGTCCCGGGCATCGACCTGGAAGAATATAAGGCGAGCCTGGTCGAGCGCTTCGCCAACCCGGCCATCAAAGACCAGCTGTCACGGAACGCCGTGGACGGGTCGGTGCGGATCCCCAAGTTCGTGCTGCCGTCCGTCTCCGAACAGCTGGAGCGCGGCGGCCCCGTCAGCCGGCTGAGCTTCACCGTGGCCTGCTGGTTCCGCTACCTGGCGGGAAAAGACGAACAGGGGAAGACGCTCACGCTCGTCGACCGGCGGGCGGAAGAGCTCCTGAGGCTCGCCCGATGCGGGGGAAGCGACCCCAGGCCGCTTCTGGGCATCCAGGAGATCTTCGGCGGCCGGCTGGCGAACGATCCGGGATTCGTCGGCCAAGTGAGCCGCGCGCTCGGCAGCCTCTACGAAAAGGGCGCCCGCGCCACCCTGTCCGCCTACCTTATTTCAGGGAGGCTCACCGGGGGCAGAAGATGAAGAGGTGCGCGCGGCGGCTGTTCTCGCCGATATAGATGGTCCCGTCCCGCCCCGTCACCATGTCATCGAACTCGTTGGCGAGCCAGTTGTAGTAGGGCGGGTGGTTGGCCTCGATGAGGCCGAGGACCTCGAACGCCCGGGCGGCCGTCCTGTAGACGAACAGCCGGGCGATCCCCAGCTCCTCGCCGCCGACACCGTAGACATCGCCGTCCGTTCCCACGGCCAGGCCCCGGATCCGTTTTTGCCAGAGCGGCTTGCCCAGGTTCCTGACGGATACCGATTTCGGGTCCAGACAAAAAACGTAGCCGTCCGAATCGCCGCCGTAGATCTGGCCGTCGGCCGCCGGCGCGAAGGAGTCCACGACGTTCATGAATTCCCTCCCCGGGAGGCAGGGGAGGGCGATGTCCAGTTGCGCGATTTTCTTGGCGGCGGGATCGTATCTGAAAAACTTCCCGTAATCTCCCGTTCCCCAGACGTTTCCGTCGGCGTCGATGACGAGGTCCCGCGGAACGCTTCGGTAGGGATTCTCGGCGATCGGGTCGCCGCAGATCGTCTGCCGGAAAGTCACCGTCCGCTTGGCGATGTCGTAGACAAAAAAGGCGCCTCCGGGGAAGCTCACGCCGTAGAGCTCATTCCCCCGGCCGACCATGGCCTGGATCCCTTCCCCGGTCACCGGGATCCCTAGGTCGGTCAAGCCGGGGCAATCACGGGCGGGGTCCGCCCAATGTGTCTGGATGCGGCTCTTCCCCTCTTCCGCGGGGTCGAATCGATAAAGGTGCCCGCCGGGAAATCCCTTATATAATCCGGCGATGTCCTTTCCCCTCTGGTCCAGCCGTCCCCGGTTCCAGAGCGACGTTCCGAAATAGATCATCCCGTCTTCCGGCGCCACCAGGGCATGGTGGATGCTCTGTGCGCCCGGGACCTTGCCCAGCGGGCGCACCAGCGCCCCGGCCGGCTTGAGCACGAACAAGTGCGTCTGGAAACCGGTCGTCCCTCCGTAAATGGACCCGTCGGGGGCCACCACCAGCGACGTGATGCCGTTCTCGTCCTCGGGAATAATGTCGACGGGAGGCCAGCCCAGGTCGCGCATAGTGATCCGGTTTTGGGGCACGACGACCGCATCCATCGATTCGGTCCGCTGGGCCATCAGCCCCGGCGCTGCCAGGGCCGCGACCAGAAGCGCTGCCAGGAACCGCGGCGTGGAATGCTCGATCCCCTGTTTCATGGCGTCCTCCATGCCGGGCCGGACCCGGCATCCCCGGGCGCCGGCCGTCACCGTGTCCCCCGGGATGCTTTCGGCTTGTAGATGCACAGGCGCAGGTTGTAGTCCTTGCCCCGCTGGCCGGCTCGGCCCTTTTTCTCCAGGACCAGGTCGGCGACACCGGCCGATCGCCGGGGGCCCGTTCCCTGCTCGTTCACAAAAGCCATGAAATAAACGGTGCCGTCGGGAGCGCAGGCCGCCGCCGTCGGCGTCATGACCAGCCGGCCGTCCTCCGCGACGATGACGCCGCGGTCCTCCCGGCGCCCCGTTTTCAGATCGAAGGTGACCATCGCCGAACCGTAGCCCTCGCCCCAATAGGTCCCCTGCGGCTCGTCCCCCAGCTGGGTGTTGGCCGCGTGATAAAAAACATCATCGGGGTCCTTGCAGAAAGCCAGCATCGCATAAGGGACATTCCGCTTCCCGACGTAGCGGTCCGGCGCGAGCTGGGCCAGGAGCGTCGCCTTCCCCTCGTCCCCCTGGTCAGGGTCATATTCGAAAAGGTAGGAGCTTTCGGTTTCGAGGCCGTACCACTTCCGGCCGTCCCTCGACCTCGCCACTCCCATCATGCCGTGCTCGGTCTCGTAGAACGAGCGGAAGATCGGAACGCCCGGCGTCCGCAGGGGCATCTGGGTCAGCAGGTTGAACACCCGGTCCTTCTCCGGGTCGTACCTCCAGATCCGCCCGTCGTTATAGAACCCATAGACCCGCCCGCGATCGTCGGTCGTCAGCACCCGGGAGACAGAGGCCCAGTTCTGAACGACTCCCAGGTCGACGGTGACCTTGCTCCCGATCTCGTAATAAATGAGATGCGCCATGGGGTAGGTCAAGCCGTAGAGCCTCCCGCGCTCCGGGTCGATGGTCATCGAGATGATGCCGTTCCGCGGCAGCCCGACGCCCAGGTCGGTCAGGCGATCGGTCTTCGGGTCATAGACGGCCCAGTGCCCGCCGGGAAGGCCCTCGGGCTCGCTGATCTTGGCGAAGTTATACCAGGCCGAAAGGTGAGTGGCGAAGTAGATCCTGCCATCTTTGCCTTCGCAGATCTGGGTGTGGACCTTCGACTGAGGCTCCCGCCCCAGGTTCTTCTCGCCGGAGAGCTCCTGCATATCGCCCAGGAGCCTCATCGAGTCGGCGGCCGGGTCGTAAACGGCGACATTGGCGCCCGCCCCATGGGAGTTCAGCCCGATGTACACCCGGCCGTCGGACGCGGCATAGAGCGCCGTGAACATCGAGTCCCATTTTTCCTGCTCGGGCAGGGCCCGGGATTCCACGCGGCACATCCCGGTCTGCCCGCCCAGCAGCGCGGCGAGGGCGAAGACGCCCAGGACGCCGGCGACAGTTCCACGGACAAGCGTCGGTCTTTTCATGTCACCCCACCCCGATCGGAATCGGATACCAAAACCTATCCAAGCGATTCTCCTTCCTGGGCAATTCAGCATACCCGCGGCGCCAACGCCAGTCAATCCGCGGCGGCGCAACACCCGGTGCCCTGCACCTCCCTCCGGGCCAATGTCCTCCGCCGCAGAACGCCGGGCTCCTCCCAAGGGCCTGGTCCCGACGAGGAAAAAAGGGTTATTAGGATCCGGGAAAAGGTAATATAAGTATCGAGGAGGTTCCTTGCCTAAGATCCATCCGCTCCTCGACCCGACACGGCAGGATCTGGCCCGCCGGTACGAAAAAGAGAAGAGGCTTCTCGGGCTGGCGGGGTCGGCGCTGTCGCTGGCCGCGCTCCTTGTCTTTTACTTTTCCGGCCTGAGCGTGAGTCTGGCTCATCTCTGGAACGGCTCGCCCACGGCCTGGGCGTTCCTGGCGTATGTCGCGTGTTTTCTGGCCTGGCTCACGCTCCTCGGCCTTCCCTTGAGCTACTATGCGGGCTACGTCCACGAGCACAAATGGAATTTCTCCACGCAGAGCCTCGGCGGCTGGCTCTCCGACCAGGCCAAATCGTTCGCCATCGGACTCATTCTGGCCTGGATCGTCCTGGCCATCCTGCTCGGGATCATGGCCCGCTGCCCGAGACTCTGGTGGCTGATCGCCGGGCTGGCCATGACGCTCGTGGGCGTCGTCATGGCGACTCTGATTCCGGTCGTCATCCTGCCGGTCTTTCATCGCTACACGCCGGTCGAGAATAAGGAGCTGACTGACGCCCTGGAGGAGATCCTCTCCCGGGAAGGGCTGAAGAGCGGCGGCTTTTTCGAGGAGGACATGAGCCGGCGGACCCGGAAAGAAAACGCCTTCCTGGCCGGCCTGGGGAAAACGCGCCGGGTCGTCCTCGGGGACAACCTGATAAAACACATGACCGTGCCGGAGATCGTCTCCGTCATCGCCCACGAGGTCGGGCACTACCGGTACAAACACATCTGGAAGGGCGTGCTGGCCGAGGCCCTCGAGCAGTTGGCCGTGTTCTATTTTCTGAGCGTCGTCATGACGGCGCTTTTCCCGGGATTTCCCGGCCCCACACGCCTGGTCCTTACGGAGCTTCCGGTCATGCTGATCATCGGCGGGGCGGCGTCGGGATTCGCCTTCGGCCCGCTGGGCAAGGCGCTGATGCGGCGTTTCGAGAAGCAGGCGGACCTTTACGCCGTGAGCCGCATCGGGGATAAGAGGGCATTCGCGATGGCGCTCGCCGGCCTGGCCGACCGCAACCTGGGCAACGCTTACCCGGCCCGGTGGGTCAAGATCCTGTATTACACCCACCCGCCGATCGGTGAGCGGCTGGAGTATATCGAGAAAGCCAGGGATAGAGAGTGAGGAGGATCATCAACTTTGTCCCGGCCCTGATTCCCTTTAAAGTCATGGCGTCTCGGTTAGTCTAACGGCGTTGCGGCTGTGTCGCGTTCATATCGGAGGTGGAATCCATGAATAAAAGCACCGTCCTCATTTTTCTTCTTTTATTAAGCGTCGTTTCGGGACTTCCCCAAACGCCCCCGTATCAGGCGAATTGGGAATCGCTCGACGCCCGGCCCACGCCACAATGGTGGCGGGACGCCAAGTTCGGCGTCTTTATCACCTGGGGGCTTTATTCCGTGCCTGCCTGGAGCCCGAAGGGGACATACGCCGAGTGGTACCAGCATGCCCTCCAGGAGAAAACCTCGAACGGCCAGGTTTACGACTACCACGTCAAAACCTACGGCCAGAATTTCGCCTACAAGGACTTCTATCCGCTCTTCAAGGCCGAGCTGTGGAATCCGGATGATTGGGCCGCGCTCATCAGGGAATCCGGCGCCAAGTACGTCGTGCTGACGACGAAGCACCACGCCGGCGACTGCCTCTGGCCGAGCCGTGAGGCCAGCCGGGCCTACGGCCGTCCCTGGAACACGATGGAAGCCGGCCCGAAGCGGGACATCGCGGGTGAGCTGACGGCGGCCGTGCGGCGCGCGGGGATCCGGATGGGGTTTTATTATTCACTTTATGAGTGGTATCACCCGCTCTGGACGGCCGACAAAAAACGGTTCGTGGCCGAGCATCTTTTCCCGCAATTCAAAGATCTCATCAGCCGCTACCATCCCGACATCGTCTGGTCGGACGGCGAGTGGGACCTGACGTCGGCCGACTGGCGGACGCCCGAGCTCCTGGCCTGGCTGTTCAACACGTCGCCCAACGCCTCGGACATCGTCATCAACGACCGGTGGGGCAAGGACTCCCGGCACCGTCACGGCGGGTTTTACACCACGGAGTACGGCTCGGGACTCGACGGCGACGCGCACGCCTGGGAAGAAAACCGCGGCCTGGGGTCTTCCTACGGCTATAACCGGAACGAAGACATCTCCGATTACCGCACGGGCCGGGAGCTCGTCCTGATGCTCTGTGACCTGGTCAGCCGGGGCGGAAACCTCTGCCTCGACATCGGGCCGCGGGCCGACGGGAAGATCCCGGTGATCATGCAGGAGAGGCTGCTCGAGATCGGCCGGTGGCTGAAGGCCAACGGTGACGCGATCTACGGCACGAGAACGTGGCGCGAGCCCTGCCAGTGGTCGGAGGGCGCCAGGCCGCAGGTCAAGCGGGGCGAGTACATGACGGGCTTCGACATCCTCAAGGAGACCGTCGCTCCGGAGCCGGGGCAGGCGGTCAAAGAATTATACTTCACGCACAAAGCCGGCTCGCTTTATGCCGTCGCGCCCCGCTGGCCCGGGAGAGAGCTTGTCGTCAGGAATGTCCGGGCGGGAAAAGACAGCCGGGTGACCTGGCTCGCGACCGGTCAGGCCCTAAAATGGAAAAACAGGGCCGGCAACCTGGTGATCAACCTGCCCGAATTCGATCCCAACGCGCTCCCGCCCGAGCTCCAGTTCGCCCACGCCTTCAGGATCACCGATATCACGAGATAGGAGATTGGCGGCGCTCAGCCCAGCAGCTTCATCAGCCAGCGATGGAGGGGCGCCAGCGGCTCGAACCGGTCGAAGCAGTAATCTACGAGGCGCGCTGCATAGAACTCCTCGGGGATCTTCATTTCGACGCCGCCGTATAGTCCCTTATGCCTGAGTAGTTCGGCGTTCGGATGGCCTGGATCGAACCCGGCCGGGACGCGCTTGTAGTGGAGACCCTCGACGGTGAAGCCCGGGAGGCCCCGGATTGCGGCGACGATCCTTCCGATCTCACGACCGCTTTTCGGGTCGACCACCGCGTCCCGATAAACGGCCGAGGAGGTTGTCCGGAATCATGTACATCCCGCCGCCGAGAATGAGGTTCGGCGGCTCGAGATGGAAATAGAATCCCGACGATTCCATACGTGACCTGAGGCCATCCCAGAAATAGATGCCCAGGTTTGTCTTATAAGGCGACGGGTCCTGGCTGAAGCGCGTGTCGCGGTTGATGCGGAAGATGGACTTGTTGACCTTGGGCGCGGCCACGATGCGCGGGGCGATGGACTTAAGGCTTGCCCCCATGGCGGTGACAAAGGCCCTGGCCTGGGCCATCACCTGCGTTTCGTACGTCTCACGGTTGCGCTCGAACCAATCCCTGTTGTTATTCATTCGAAGCGCCGTGAAAAAGCGGATGGTCTCCCTGGTGAAGCCCGAGAAAATCGGATTGTCAGACATCTCTTGCTCCTTCCGGATATTGTATCAGACCGGTCCCGCAATTTCTCAAACCCAAGGTCGCCTTTCCATTTCTGCGATCATCTGATCCGGAATGGCGGGCCCGTCACGGCGATCCCGCGGCCCTCGGGGTCGAAAACCGGCGCTTTTCTTGACAGCCCGGCGGGCGCGGGATACACTCCCCCCCGGCCAAAAGCGGTCGAGGCGGGCGGTTCGCCGCTTCCGGAACGAAAGGAGAAAACCCCATGACAACATCATCCAAAACCCTCGGCGTCGGCGTCATCGGCTCGGGCTTCATGGGGCAGACCTACGCCGAGACGGCGGCCCGCCATCTCAGGAGCGTCCGGCTGGCGGGCGTCACCGGCGGCACCCGGGCGCCCGCCCTCGCCGAAAAGTATGGCGTCCCGCTCTTCGATTCTTATCATGATCTCGTCGCCCGCCCGGACATCGACCTCGTCTGTATCGCCACGCCTCACGCCCGCCACGCCGAGCACGCCCTGGCCGCCGCCCGCGCCGGCAAGCACCTGGTCATCGACAAGCCGATGGCCCACACTGTCGAAGCCTGCGACGCCATCCTGGACGCGTGCGCTTCGAGCGGCCGGAAATGCACGGTCACCTTCACCATGAGGAACCGCGTCGGGTACGTTAAGGCTCAAGCGGCGATCGATTCCGGAAACCTGGGCCGCGTCCAGGAGATCCGCACCTATCAGGTCGTCCCCGACGGCGTAAAGTCGACGCGCGGTTGGCAGCTTTCGCCGGAAAATCTGGGCTTTCTCTTTGGCCACGGCGTCCACAACATCGACGCCGTCCGGGCGCTGACCGGCCGCGAGGTCCGGTCCGTGTTCGCCAAGTGCCGGACGCTGGCGGGTGCTCCCGTCGAAGCCACCTCGGACCTCCTGCTGACGTTGGACGACGGTAGCGTGCACTACATTTTTTGTTCTTTCGAGGTGCAGAAGCCCGGGTTCCCGCGGGCCGAATCCGGTATCCGCGTCGCCTGCGAGAAAGGCCTCCTGGATATCGATACTTATGATGAGACCAGGATCTCGGTCGACGGCGGCGGCTGGCAGACGCTGGCCGTCCAGCCCCCGATCGACTGGGCCGGCATGGGCTTCCTGGACCCGGTCCGCCTCCAGACCTACAGAGACCTGATCCAGGACCTCGTGGACGCCGTTCTCGAAGGACGCGAGCCGAAGGTCACCGGTTGGGACGGGCGGCAGGCGGTGGCGGTCGCCCTGGCCGCCTACGAGTCCAGCCGGACCGGGGCAGAAGTGTTCCTGCGCAGGCCGGCCTGACCTGATATCTCTCCGGACTTTTGAGCCTCGAGCGGGCCGCCGCGTCGTCCGACCCTAGCGTCGTTCGGTTCGCGCCAGCGCCGCCTTGAGCTCGGTCATGACCCCCGACATTCCCGATCGCGCCTCGCGCAGGATCACATCGATCTTGTCGAACCGGTACCAGTAGGCCCGGGTCAACTTGGGCCGGAATACGAAATCGGCCTCCTCCGCCTGCAGCCGCTCGAATTCGCAGAAGACGATATCCACCGACCTCGCCGAAACCCTGGCCCGCGAGAAGGAGATCCTCGGAAGCCTGTCGATGGTATTCAGCGAGGAGGCGATGATGAACCGGTGGCCGTGCGACTTGAGCACATCCGCTGGCAGATTCCTGGTGGCCCCGCCGTCGATATACGGGCGGCCGCCGATGACCTGGACCGGAAAGACCGCGGGGTAGGCCGCCGACGCGAGGACGGCCTTGACCGGATCGCCGCTCGTCAAGACCGCCATCTGGCCGTCGACGAGCCGCGTCGCGATCACGGACAGCCTGACGCCGAGATCCTCGAAGCGTTTTTCGGGGACGTATTTCCTCAGGCTGGCCTCGAGCCGGGCAAAGAGCGCCCTGGGCGTTATCGAGGACAGGATATTCCTGGGCGTGAAGATCGTGGCCTTGGCCATCTCCAGGAAATCGGCGACCTTGGGGGGCCCCCCGGATGCGTAGAGGAGGCCGATGATCGCCCCAGCCGAGGCGCCGGCGACCTCATCGACCTTGATGTTTTCCCCGTTGAGCTGTTCGAGGAGGGCCAGGTGCGCCGCGCCCAGCGCGCCGCCGCCACCCAGGGCCAGGCCGATCGTCATGTGGTAAACCCGCCTTAAGCCTACACCTTAAGCATATATCATCCCATACGGAGGGGGCTATGGGTATCACCCTTCGCCCCCCGGCCCCCGGGAATCCAGAGCTTCTCCGGATATTTCGCAGAATAGCGGCTCCGGGTTGCTCCGCCGCTATTCTGATGGTCGCTTCGAGGACTCCGCTTCCCGCCGGTCAGCAGGGTAATACCCATAGCCCTCTCCAAAGACGACAGGGGCCGGTGGGGTGCCGTCCTCATCCCGTGAAATAGAGGTAGGCGCTCAGGATCAGGGCCAGGACGATGGCCGAGGCGATGACATCCCGGACCTGCCAGCTGGCTCGCGATTCCTTTTTGTTTTCCGCGGTAACGGTGCCGTAGGTCAGCCCGCTGATCTTCTCGTAGGCCGGCGGCTCGGTCAGGTAGCTGACGATGATCATGACGGCGATGCTGACGACGAAGATGATCAGGCTGTAGTACTGGAAAAAGGTGTTGTTGACGATCCAGAGGAACGAGCCCTTGGTGTAGGAGAAGCCGCTGACGAGCTTGACCGGCGTGTCGACGGCCAGCCGGAAGAGGCCGAGGGCGAAGCCCGTGCCCAGCGCGGCCAGGCAGCCCTTGGCGTTCAGCCGTTTCATGAAGACGCCGAAGAAGAAGACGACAAAGATGGGCGGGGCCAGGTAGGACTGGACGCCCTGGAGGTAGTCGTAGAGGCCGCGGCCGCCGCGAATGACCGGGATCCAGAGGAGCCCGATGAGCACCATGACGCCCGTGGCCACGCGGCCCACCCAGACGAGCCTCGCCTGGCTGACCTTCGGCCTTAGGCGCTGATAGAAGTCCATGGTGAAGAGCGTCGAGGCGGCGTTGAAGGCGCCGGCGAGCGAGCTCATGAGCGCGGCCAGCAGCCCGGCCACGACCATGCCCCGGACCCCGACCGGCAACACATTGGCCACCAGCATGGGAAAGGCCTTCTGGGCGTTGGCCCGGATGAGCTCGGTGCCTCCCCCGAAGAGCTCCTGCTGGAGGGGCTGGTTCAGGCCGCTCTTGGCCAGGGCGAAGGCGATCATGCCGGGGATGATGAAGAGGAAGACGGGCAGCAGCTTGAGGAAGCCCGCGGCGATGGAGCCGCGCCGGGCCTCGCGCTCGTCGGGAGCGCCCAGGACCCGCTGGACGATATACTGGTCGGTGCACCAGTACCAGAGGCCGGTGATCGGCGCGCACAGGAGCATGCCGATCCAGGGGTAGTTGTCGTTGAAGTACCAGGCCATCCGGCCGGCCTCCTTGACCGGCGCCCATGTTCCTTGCACCCCGGCGGGGACGAGCGGCTTCCACAGGTTGAACATCTCCGAGCCTGCGATCCGGCGGAGCTCGTCCCAGCCGCCCAGGGCCTTCAGCCCGAAGTAGGTCACGAGGGCCGAGCCGATGATGAAGATGAACGTCTGGATGGCCTCGGTGTAGGCGACGGCCTTGAGGCCGCCGAGGACCGTGTAGAGCCCGGTGATGAGGATGACCAGGATCGATCCGATCCAGAAGCTGTCGAGCCCGAACCAGTTCATCTCGGGAAGCAGCACGCTGAAGACGATGCCGCCGGCGAAGATGCCGACGGCCATCTTGGTCAGGACGTAGGCGACGAGCGAGATGAGCGAGAGGACCGTCCGGGCGGCCGGCGAGAAGCGCCTCTCCAGGAACTCGGGCATGGTGAAGACCTTGGAGCGCATGTAGAAGGGCACCATGACCCAGCCCAGGACGAGCAGGCACCAGGCGTGGAGCTCATAGTGCGCCATGGCCACGCCGTCGGTCGCGCCGGAGCCGGCCAGCCCGACGAGGTGTTCGGCCCCGATGTTCGAGGCGAAGATGGAGGCGCCGATGATGAGCCAGCCCAGGTGGCGGCCGGCCAGGAAGTAGTCGGTCGAGGTCCGCTGCTTCTCGCGCATGATCTTCCAGGCCAGGCCGAGGATGATGCCAAAATAGACGAGAATGATGATCCAATCCACCGGTTTCAGAACGGACATGTGCACTCCTTGGTCGCAGCCTACGCGTCAGGGCACGATTTTACATCAGCCGGGCGGGCGCCGAAAAGCACTTTCTTCGTCCTTTTTCTGTTCGGCTTGACGACGGTATCACCCTTCGCCCCCCGGCCCCCGGGAACCAGTCCCGTCGGTTCCCCCGCCTTCGGCGGGTCCCCCTCCGCTACGGGGGTCAGCAGGGCGATATCCGTCGTCGCCTCACGATAGATTTTACGCTGTCCGGCGAAGGGCTGACTTTAGGCTTAGTCTTCGTCGGCATCCTCGACGAGCGTCACGGCCCACTCCGGGTAGGGGGCGGTTGAGCCCTTGACCGCGTGCCAGAGGATGCGGTTGAGGATGTCCTCCGGGCAGGCGTCGACTTGCCGGAAGTTGAGGCGTGCGGACTGGGCGGCGTGGCGGCGGAGCAGGCGGTCCCTGATCTTGGCTCGCGGCGGGTTCATGGTATCGAGCGGGATGTTGTTGGGGACCGTCTCGAACGGCGTGAAGTCGGGCGTTTCCGTGAAGCAGTCGAACATCGGCGTGGCCGTGGCATCGAACTGGTTCATCGGCGGCAGGCCCAGGATCTGCTCGATCGTTCGGAGCAGGCTCGTGGTGTTGTATTGGGTGCTGACGACGGCGCCGCGCTTCGTGTAGGGGCTGGCGCAGTAGGCTGTCGTCCGGTAGCCGCTGACGTGATCCCAGCCGTTCTGCGGGTCGTCCTCGATCCCGAAGATGACCGTCTCTTTCCAGAAGGAGCTATGGCTGAAGGCCTCGACGATCCGGCCGAAGGCGAGGTCGTTGTCGGCGGCGCAGGCCTCGGGAGTCGGCGAGCCCTCGCTCGCGCCGCTCGTGTGGTCGCACGGCAGGCAGATCAGGATGAGACCGGGCAGGCGGCCCTCCTTCTCCCAGGCCGCGAGCTGGTTCGCGATGTAGCGGGCGCGCCAGACGTCCGGGACGTCGAGATTCCAGCCGAGCGTATCGGTGGGCGAATAGGGGCGAAGCGATTCGATGGACGGCCGGCTCTCGATCACGACCTCGCCGCGGCCGTGGAGGTATTCGTCCCAGAACTCGAACCACTCCGGCTGGCCTTGCCGCGACGGGTCCTGCCAGCGGCAGGTGTGTGTTGTGAACTCTCCGAAATTCCAGAGCGAGACGCCGTGCTTGAGGGCGTTGTCCCAGATGAACCCGGAGGGCGAGTAGGCCAGCGCGTCGACTTCGTTATCGCCCATGCCGTCGGGGTAGCTCCGGGGCCAGCCGGCGAAGGACCGCTCGAGGTAATCGGTCCCGAAGGCGGTGGTCGACCACTGGTGGCCGTCGGCGCTGAGGATGCCGCTGCAGTAAGTGTTGTCGAGGAGCACGAACTCCCGGACGAGCTTGTGCTGGTTGGGGGTCACTTTTTCGCCGAAAATGGTCAGCTTCGGGTCGCCGTTCCCGGCCGCGACGTCGCCGAGGACCTGATCGTAGGTCCGGTTCTCCTTGATGATATAGACGACGTGCTTGAAGACGCTCGGCTCGCCGACCCTCTCGGGCACGGGCCGGGCCGGCTGGCCGGGCCGGGGCTCGAGCAAGGCCCGGGCGATCCGCTCACGGCGGTAGTTGTCGTAGACGACGGAGGTCATGCCCGCCAGCTCTTTTTTCCCGGGCAGGGGCACGAGCGAGACCGAGCCGTGGTACTGGTGGGAGTTGAAGCCCGGGGCTCCGGTCATCCCGTAGGTCACGGCCTCGACGGCATGGCCTTTGATGTTGGCGACGCACAGGGTTTTCCGGCCGTCGTCGTAGGCAAGGGCGCCCGGGAACCAGCCGACGGGGATGAGCCCGGTGAGACGCGACCGGCGGCCGCGCGGGGCGAAGTCGATGACGGCGATCGCGTTCTGGGTCCCGTTGGCGACGTAAAGCGTGTCTCCGTCCGGCGAGAAGGCGAGGGCGTTGGGCGAGGCCCCGAAGAGGTCGGCCGGGCCGTTCTTCGCCCAGATCGTCTCGACGACCGTATCGTTTTTTGTATCGATGACACTCAAGTTATCGGAGGCGGCGTTGGCGCAGACGAGATAATTCCCGTCCGGCGCCAGGGCCAGGGCGGAGGCGTGGAGCCCGGTGAGGATCTCGGACGTGACCTGACCCGACGCCAGGTCGATGACGCTGACCGAGCCTTCGCTGGCGATGAACCGGACCGGGTCGACGCGCACCACGGTGCCGCGGCCGGCGGGTCCCGCGGGGTCGCCGGGTCCGGGGCGTCGGCCGCCCCAGTTGCTGACGTAGGCCTTGCCACGCGCCAGGACAACGTCGAAGGGCGCGACGCCGACGTCGAACGTTCGGAGCACCGCGCCCGTCGCCGTGTCGATCTCGAGCAGGTGGTTGGATAAGTTGCAGCAGACGAACAGGCGCCGGCCGTCCCGGGTCTGGGCCAAGCCGGCCGGGATCTCCTCGTCGCGTTTTGGCGCATCGGCCGCGGGCAGGGGGATGGTGTGCGACGGGCTGACCTTGCCGTTCGCTTCGACCGAGAAGACCTTGACGCTGCCGTCGACATTGCTCATGTAAACCCGGCTCCCGTCGGGCGAGAAGATGAGCCCCGTATAGCTCAACTGGCCTCTCTCGTCGGGCGCGAGGATGGCGTCGGAGGTCGTTTCGGGGGAGGGCGCGCTTTTGGCTTCAGCAGGGAGCGGGACTCTCTGCCGGACCGAGCCGGACGCCGGGTCGAGGATGACCAACTCGTGGGTCTTGCCGCTGACGGCCAGTGTCTTTCCATCGGGCGAGAGGACTAGGGCCTGGGGCCTCAAGCCGGGAAGGGGCACTTGGACGCCGGCCGGTGTGATGACCTGGTTGACCGGGACGACCGTCCGGTTCGCGCCTTTCACCCCGACGGTTTCGGTGTCGGAGACGGCGGGCGGCGCGGGCTGTTCCTTCCGGCAGGTCGTGGCGACAAGAGCCAGAATGACGGCCGTGGCAACCGCGAGAGGATTCCGGAATTTCATCATGGTCGACGACCTTCGCGAATAAGTTGGACCGGCGTCCTTAAACTTAACCAGAGCCCGTCAGGATGTCAAGAAAGCCGGGGCTCTGTGACGAAAAGTGTGGTAACAAGCCAGGAAGGAGGGTGATCGGCGCCGGTGGACGCAGCGACATGAGAGGGTTCAGCCTGGCCGGAACGCTCTTCGAGGGCACTTTGCCTTTGACAGCGAGGCCGGCGTCATGTGGAGGGCCGTTAGAGCTCGGAGCAGGCACGGTTCCCCGAGCGCAGTGAGGGGCAGCCTAGCCTCGAATCGAGCGAGATTTCCATCGCTGGGGAAATCGTGGCGTGCCCTCGAGTGAACCGGTCGAACCCGCGAGTTACGCAGCCGCCGAGAAGAGCGTTTCGGGCACGGCGTTAAGAACCCGAACCGGAGCCAGGCCGCCGGCCCGATCATCCTCCCATATACTGCCTTAACCACACTTTTCGTCATAGAGCCGAAAGCCGGCGTTGACAAGGGTCCCGGCGAGTTATAACATCGCCTCGATTTTTGATTCACGGGAGAGAAGCTGATGGCCAAGATCCAAGCCTATTGCGGTCTCGATTGCGGCGAGTGCGAAGCCTACACCGCCTCGCAGCTCAATGACCTGGCCGGGCTCGAAGAGGTCGCCAAGAAGTGGGCCGCGCAGTTCGGCGGCAAAGAAATGGGTGCCGACGTCTGCATCTGCGACGGCTGCTCATCGGGAAAGAGGATCAGCAGGGCGCACGCCGCGACCTGCGGGATACGGCTGTGCGCATCGGCGCGCGGGGTCGTGACGTGCGCGCATTGCGCGGACTACGGCTGCGCTACATTACAGGGATTTTTCGCGTTCGCCCCCGTCCTCAAAGAGAAACTGGAGGCGATCCGCAAAGAGATCGGGCACTAGTATCCCCTTCCGTCCTTCTCTTGACGGAGTCTCCGGGATATTTAGAGGGCAGGTCATTTATCCGGGGCGGCGCCCAGTTAGGACGCGTCGTTTCAGACGTTGAAGCGGATGCTCAGGATGTCGCCGTCCTGGACGCTGTAGTCCCGGCCCGCGAGCCGGAACTTGCCCTTGTCTTTTACGGCTTTCTCCGAGCCCGAGCTCATGAGATCTTTGTAAGCGAAGCACTCGGCGGCGATAAAGCCTCTCGCCAGGTCCGTATGGATGGCCGCCGCGGCCTCGAGGACCGAGGCGTTCCGGCGGACGTTCCAGGCGCGGACCTCGTCCTCGCCGACGGTGAAGAAGCTGATGTAGCCGAGCGAGGCGTAGGCCAGCGAGGTCAGCCGGTCGCGGGCCGACCCGGCGATGCCCATATCTTCCATGAACGCCCGGGCCGATTCCTCGTCGAGGGCGGCCAGCTCCATCTCGAACTCGCCGGCGAACTCGACCGCGCCGTACCGTTTTCTGATGTCCTCGAGGACGGCTTCATTTTTTCCGTAAAGGGCTTCGTGGGAGTTCAGGATGACAAGGGCCTCTTTCTTGGTCAGGAACTGGAAGCAGCGGACGATCGTTTCCTCGTCGGGCTCGAGGCGTAGGGTGCGGATGGGATGTCCGGCGTCGAGGTGGGCGGCGGCGTGCCGCAGAACGGCCTCCTCGGCTTTGACGGCCGGGGACTTCAGGCCTTTCCGGAAGCCCGCCTCGATCTTCTCCAGGCGCTTCTCGACGACGATCATGTCGGCGACGAGGAGCTCGTCCTCGATCTTCCGCAGGTCGCCGAGCGGATCGCGGGCGCCGAGGAGGTCGCTGTCGAAACCGCGGAGGACGATGGCGAGGGCGTCGACGTTGCGGACGAGCTTCATCAGGTCGCCGGAAAAAGCGTCGGACTTGGCGTCGCCCTCGCTGACGCCCGAGAAATCCACGATATCGATCGTCGGGTAGACGACGCGACGCGGTTTGTAGAGCGCCGAAAGCTGTGTCACTCGCTCGTCGCCGACCTTGACCGAGGCCAGGTTCGGACCCTGGCGGACGGTGCTGAACGCCGAGACCGCGGCCGCCGAACCCGTCAGGGCGTTGAACAGGGTCGTCTTCCCCGATTTTGGCAGCCCGATAAAACCGATCTTCATGTCTCCTCCGGCCGTCCCGACATCTCCGCTCGGGTGGACTCGGGCGATCTTTGACAGATAGAACTGTCTGTTTGAAGGCCCTGGGGTCCGCCTGGCGGCGGCGTCGGAGAGGCGCTTACAAAAAGAAACCGTAGTATAGCACCAGGGGAGACGGCTGTCGAGGGCTGGGGTAGCCGGGTTGACTTCAAGTCACGGGCGGGAATAGCATTCTCTCATCTTGGGTGAGAGGAAGATCATGAATATCCTAGGGAAGAGGCGGCTCGTCGCCCTGGCCATATCGGCAGGATTAATTTGCGCGGTTGGTGCCGCCTCCGTCGGCCATCTTTCGGGCGCTCAATCGCCTTCGGCTAAAGTCCTATCTCCGTCGCCCGCCGTGACTGGTCAATCATCTCCTGATAAAGTCCAGTCGGCTCCACCCGCTGTTCGCGCCGACCATGACGGCCTGGCCCTGACGCCGCCCATGGGCTGGTACCCGTGGAATATCTTCGGCGAGGAGCCGCAGAACGAGAAGCTCATCAAGGAGATCGTCGACGCCCTCGTCTCGAGCGGCATGAAGGACGCCGGCTATGCCTATGTCGGCCCCGATGAGGGGATCTGCTTCTACCGGAAGGATGACGGCCGCCTCGCCACGAACCTCGAACGCTACCCGAGCGGGTTGCGCGGCCTGGGCGACTACATCCACAAGAAAGGCCTGAAATACGCCCTCTACACCGACGCTGGGACGCACACCTGCAGCCAGGCCATGCCCGGGACGAAGGGCCGTGAGTTCGAGGACATGCGTGAGTTCGCCGACTGGCGGGCGGATTACGTTAAGATCGATTGGTGCCACAGCGAAGGCCAGGATATCGTTAAGACCTATACGACCCTGCGCGATGCCCAGCAGACGGCCGGCCGTCCCATCGTCCACAGCCTGTGCTCGTGGGGCGAGGGCTATCCCTGGCGGTGGGCGTCTGCTGTCGGTCACCTCTGGCGCACGACCGCCGACATCTGCGCCCCGGGTCAAGCGGATTGGGCCAGGGCCATGAGGATGGCCTTTGCCAACGAAAAGCTCGCCGCCTTTGCCGGTCCGGGGCGCTGGAATGACCCGGATATGATGATCACGGGGATGCCGGGGATCAGCGATGTCCAGAACCGGAGCTTTTTCAGTTTGTGGTGCATGATGGCCGCGCCGCTCATCGCCGGGAACGACTTGCGATCGATGTCCAAGGCTGCGGTCGAGACCCTCACGAACCTCGAAGCGATTGCCGTCAACCAGGACCCCCTGGGAATCCAGGGGAAGATCGTCTGGACGGACGGAACGGTCAGCCTCTGGGCGGACAAACCCTTGTTCGACGGCAGCCGCGCCGTGTTGGTTTTCAATCAGGGGCGCTACCCGGTGGAGAAGCGGGTCGCTTGGCCCGAGATCGGGCTCGACGCCGCCATGGCCTGCTATGTGAGAAACCTGTGGACGCGGGAGACAACTGGGCCTGTGACCGGCGGCATTACCGTCAGCGTGGGGCCCGACGAAGCGGCTCTCCTCCGGGTTTCGGAGAAGAGCGAATTCCCCATCCCGCCCATCATCGTTGCTGATTCCTGCCTTGTATCGCTCAAGTCGACCGGTCCAGCGCCCCAGGAACTCACCGGCGCGATAAGGGTCACGAACAAGGGAAGCGCCGAGCTCGCGCCCTGGATGGTGGGGGAGGGGCTGCCGGGTTGGCTCTCTGTCAAGGTGATCGCGAATGGCAAGGCCCAAACCTTCACCAACACGGTCTCCACGGCCGGGTTGAAGCCCGGTATCTATCATGCCATCGTCAGGGCCGACAACGTGGAGCCGGTTTCGGGCCGGCAGATGTCGGCCCTCTATTACGACGTCGACCTGGAGGTAACGGCCAGCGCGGGCGGCCGCTCTGAATAGCCCACCTGTCGGTTCGCCCATGCTTCCGAAAAAGGGTTTGCTTATTTTGCCGAATTTATCTATTTTTAGGGTCTTAATAGTGTTCCGAAATTCGGAGGAGCCACAGGAATGAATGCGATCGAAAGAGCACTGAAATACAAAGGCGAGACCATCGCCGTCATCCCGAACCAGCCGCCCGCGGCGGACCTGGAAATCCTCAACAAGGTCTAGGGCGATGGCGGACCAGCGGACGAAAGCCGAATACGCCGCCGCCGGCGTGGACTACACCAAGATCGAGCCGTTCAAGATGGCCATGGTGCGCGCCGGGAAGCGGACGCTCGGGTTCCCGAACCGCCGCGGCGTGTTTGTCGATGAAGAGAGCGTGGGCGCCCACGGCGCCGTCTTCCGGTACCGGGGCGCCGGCCCCCACCTCTGGTGCATGACCCAGGAAGGGCTGGGCAACAAGAACTGGATCGCGGAATGGATGTACCAGCACGCCGGGACAGGAAGAACGTTTTACGAAGGCATCGGCATCGACACGGCGCTCATGGCGGCCAACGACGTGATCTGCCAGGGGGCCTTGCCGGTGATCTATACGGATGAGGTCGCGGCCGGCGACAGCGAGTGGTTCATGGACGAGAAGCGGAGCGCCGAGCTGGCCGAGAGCTTCTATAAGGCCTGCGAGATGTGCGGGATGGCCCTGCCGGCCGGCGAATCGCCGGCCCTCAGTTATCTCGTCAAGGCCGAGCCGCCGGTGCGGAGCGCGCCGTCCCTGTCCGGCTGCGTGACCGGTATCGTCGCCCCTCCCGAAAGAATGGTCACGGGGGAAAAGCTCGCCGCCGGCGACCGCATCATCGGCGTCCCGTCGTCGGGGCTCCACGCCAACGGGATCTCCCTCGTGATCAAGCGGGCCCTGGTCATAAAGGACCAGTTCCTCCACCTCCTGCCCAACGGGAAAACCCTGGGCGAGGAGGCGCTCATCCCCACCCGCTCGTATGTCGCGTTAGTGGAGGCCCTGCAGGAAGAAAATATCGAGGTCCACTCTTTTCTCGGCGGCACCGGCGGAGGGATTGCCAAAATCGCCTACGCCAAGAAGCCGTTCACTTACCGTGTGAATAATTGGGTGGAGGAGATACCGCCGCTTTTCCGGTTCATGCTCGAAGCCGGGGTCAGCCTGCACGATTGCCTGACAACCTTCAACTGGGGGATCGGGTTCTATATTTACGTGCCGGAAAACGAGGCCGACCGGACGATCGCGGTTGGGAAGAAAGCGGGCTACGACCTCATCGACCTCGGCGGGGTCGAGCCGGGAGAGCGCCGGGTGATCTTCGAGCCGGAAAAGCTCACGCTTTCGGCCATCGAGTGACACGGGTAGGACCCCGGAGGCGCCTCGCCGCGCCCTGATCTCCTTGACTTGGGCGGGCGGCCCCGCTATCATCCTCGTTTCGTGGAGGCTCCTGGGTATTCCGGGGACCTGACCATAATTCCGGAGCCATTCTTTTCTTTAATAAATTATCAGGCTTTTGCCCCGGAACCGACCCGCTCAACCCAGGAACCCGCGCCGCCGGGCGGGGCCGTTGAGGACGATCCCGGCACATTTCGCAGGAGGTTCGATGATGAAAATGAAGTACGGCGTAGCATTGCTGGTGGTATCTTTTTTGTTGGTCGCCGGCTGCGGCAAGGGCGGCGACAAGGTCGGGCAGAGTCAAGGGACCGCCGCGCCCGAGGCGACGACTTCGGCGGCGCCGGCGGGCGAAACGGCCCCGGCCCAGGTCGCAGACCAGTCATCGATCTCGAAGACCGGCACGGCGATCGTCATCACCGGCTCCGGCAACGGCCAGGTTGGACCGATCACCTTCGACCAGCCCTACTATATCTTGAAGGCGAAGTATGAATCGCCGGACGAGTATGCGATGCTCCAAGTTAACTATAAGAAGATGATGGGCGGAACCGAGGTGGAAAAGTACGTGGTGACGGCAGCCAAGGGAGCCGAGGTCATCAAGGTTTTCCAGACCGAGAAGAGCGACCAGCCGTCCGTGGATATCACCTTCAATGTCCAGTCGGCCGGCTCTTACACCTTGGAATTCACCAAGGCGCCTGCGCCGGACACTGCGCAGCCCGCGCCTCTGACCGTGACCGGCGGCAAGGGGTACACCCTGACCCCGCTCGTCAAGACCGCCGGCAACTATGTGATGCTCCGTCTCAAGTACACCGGGCCGGTGGACCCCAATAAGAAAGGCGGCATGCCTCTGGCCACCGGCGATCTCTACGACGCGGCCACCGGCGATTCGTGGGTCAGGAACCAGAGCGTCTACGACGGCAACATCCAGACGCAGGACGGCGCCACCCGGCCGAAGCCGGGCGTCTACTTCGCGATCATCAATTGCGGCAAGGACGGCGGGGCCTGGGAAGCGACGATCACGGAATCGAGCTCAGATTAACCGGCGCGAAGCGACGGCGTCCCCTCTGCGATCCGCTTGAGGTCGTCTAGGTCCAGCTCGAACCCGTCGTAGCCGGCCCGCGCCTTGACGCCGTGCTGTTTCCCCAGCGCGGTGAGCAGGCGCTTCGATTTTCGGGCGTCCTCGTAGAACCACGCTCCGAAGTGCATGAACAGGATGTGGGTTGTGAATTTTCGGAAGATCTCCATCAGGTTCGGCACCCCGGCGTGGCCATAGGCCACCCCTGTCGCGCGGTCGCGCCGGATCATCCCGCCCTCGCGGATGAAGCTCGCCTCGGTCACGACCAGGTCGAGCCGCTCGAGGAGCGGGTGGAACTCCTTGTTGATCCAGAACATATCTCCCGTATAAAGAAGCCGCCGGCCCCCCTTCTCGATGAGGTAGGCGGTGGATCTTACCTTGAGGCTGTGGTGCGTGGGGATCGCCCGGATCGAATACCCGCGGAATGACATCTCCCCGGGGAAGGCTTGAAGCTCCGGGATGCCGGGGCGCGTTTCGGGCGCGTAAACGCCTACGGAGATTCCGAGGGGCGCCGGACGCCTGACGAAGAAGGCGTGGTCGGGATGAAGGTGGGTGATGAAGACGCCCCGAGGATTGACATCGAGGAATTCTTTTTCGCCCAGGTCGAAGAGCAGCCGGCCGTCGACGAGAAGCCCCGAATGTCGGGAATGCCGGGGCGCTGATTCCTCGATCTCCCCCCGCGTGCCGAGCATCTTGATTTTCATCTCTATGATCTTTATGCCATCGCCGGGTGTGCCCTGCCCGGTCCGTGAGTCCTTCCCGGGGCGGTCAGACGCGTACGGCCTGGGACCCGACTCGAATCCCATCGGCTCAGTGGAATTCCCGTTCCTCCTGCCAGATTTGGGCCGGTGAGACTCGGAGGCCGCGGCAGAGGTAGATCGGCATGTTATTCTCGTAGGGCAAGCAGTAGCGGCAGGTATGGATGGCCGCCACCGTGACTTCATCGCAGCTTTTTCTGTGATCCTCTTCATCGCCCCGGAGGACGATCACGGTCCGGAACCCTTCCTTGGGGTAGCCCCAGAACCAGTAGCTGTTGTGCCTGCAGATCACGCGGGGAAGCGGGTATTTCAGCGCGTAGTATTCCAAGGCGCCGGCTTCGCCATAATTCCGGGCCAGAACGACGGTCGCGGCCCGCTCGGATTCGGGGACGGTCATGTAGACCGCCGAAACGTCCTTGGCCAGCCCTTCCCAGCCGAACATGTCGGCGTAGAACTGGGGCAGCTCGGAGAGATCCATGTTCTCCGACGAGGATGGCTTCATGCCGATGGCCGCCGAATACTTGATGAACGTTTCGACGGGCAGGACCGGAACGGCCAGGGGGAGGATGAGCAGCGAGGTCACGGTGCTCAGGGCGGCCAGCGAACCGACGGCCCAGGCGCGCCGGCCGCGGGCGGCCCAACGCTCGACGGCCACGCCGCCCGCGGCCAACAGCATGACATAGGCCGGTCCGAGATATTCCGCCTTGCTGTGGGGGTTGGCGAGCAGGATCAGGAGGGCTGTCAGGTAGATGATCCCGAGGGCCCTGTACCTTCGCGCCTCCCGGTTGAAGAGAAGGAAGATCAACCCGGGCACCCACAAGAGCAGATTGACGGGGTTGAGGTTGATCGCCTGGCCCGCCAGGAAATCGAGCCGCGTCAGGCCGGAATACTTCCCCGAGCTGGCGTTGCGGATGAACTCGAGATGGGCGAAGTCGTGGGTGATATTCCACAGAATGAACGGGCTGAAGAGGAGCAGGGCGATAACCGCCGCGGCGTACGGCCAGGGGGTCCTCAGGTGCTTGCGAAAATCGGTGAGCAGGAGCGCCGCCCCGAGCCCGGCGCCGAACCACAGGAAATCGATCTTGTTGAGCAGGCCGAGGCCCATGACGACCCCGAGGAGGATCCAGAGGCCCGGCCGGCTGCGGTCGGCGATGAGGATGAGAAGATAGGCGGCCTGGGCCCAGAAGAGGTAGGCGAAGGCGTTCATCTGGAAGATGTTGGTGTGACCGATGATGAGCGGAGCGAGGAACACCCCAAAGCAGGCCAGGCCGACGGCCAGCCTGCGCCCGCCCAGCCGGCGCGCGATGAGCCCGCCGAGGATGACGGCGATGGCGTGGGCGACGGCCGGCAGCACGCGGATCCCGAACTGCGTGGCGCCGAAGAGCGTCCGGCCCGCCGCCAAAAGGAACATGGCGAGCGGCGGATGGTCCACGTAGCCCGCGGCCAGCCGTTTGCTGCAGGCGATGTAATAATATTCGTCCCGGAAGATGCCGTAGCCGCCGAAGGCGTTGACGAGAAGATGGAAGGCCAGCGCAGCGAAGGCGAAGGTAAGGATAAGCATGAAATCTTTCCCGGCGCGCTTCCGACCTAAGTTATCAGGCTCGGGCAAGGCTCCCTCCCGATGGATTGAGTCCATTATCGGCGGGGACCGACGGGCTGTCAACAGTGGCTCCGCGATTTGACGGACGCGCCGCCCGTCGTTAATCTTTATCCAGAGAGTCTTCCCAAGGAGAGGTCCATGACATCAAATTCTCATGTCCAGCGGCTGCTCATTGTCTATTCCGGCGTTTTGACCGTGGCCCTGGCGGCCGCGCTTTTTTCGGCCGCCGGCGGAAGCCGCAAAACGAGCCTTGAAGAGATCGACGTCCAGAGGATCAACGTCGTCGAGCCGGACGGAACGGTCCGGCTGGTCCTCTCCAGCAAGGCGCTCTTCCCGGGCATCATCTTCAAGAAGAAGGAATATCCTCATCCCAACAGACAGACCGCCGGCATCCTCTTCTATAATGACGAGGGGACGGAAAACGGCGGCCTGACCTTCGGCGGCGCAAAGGACAAGGATGGTAAAGTCAGCGCCTATGGTCACCTGAGCTTCGACCAGTATGACCAGGACCAGGTCCTGACGATGGATGCCTCGGAAGACGATGGATACAGGAAGGCGAGGCTGTCCATCTGGGACCGGCCCGACTACTCGATCGGCGAGTTGCTCGCCCTCCAGGGGCGCCTGAAAAACGTCCCCGAGGCGGAGCAAAAGGCGGAGTATTCGAGATTTTTCGCCCAGCGGGAGAAGGCCCAGCCCCGGCTGTTCCTCGGCAAGTCGGATAACGGCGCGGTCTCCCTGCGGCTCAATGACAGGGGAGGGCGCGAGCGGCTCGTCCTCGAGGTCACTCCCGAGGGCGAACCCGTCATCCGCTTCTTCGACGAGAACGGCCGCGAAACCGGCCGGTGGCCGGTCGAGAAAGCTAAAAAATGAGGGGCGCCGGCCGCCTGGCTTGACATCGCTTCCGATCGCAATCTATTATCCCGCCGACATGTTCGGGCCAGAAAAGGAAGAGCATCATCCGGGAGGCCTGTATGACTGCTGAGAGATCGCAACCCGAGGTGAAGCTCCGCCGGGTGCTGAGCCTGGGCGACCTGATCGTCTACGGCATCGTCCTCATCCAGCCCGTCGCCGCCCTGCCGCTTTACGGGCACGCCAACAACATCTCCCGTGGCCACGCCGTTACCACCATCATGATCGCCATGTGCGCCATGATCTGCACCGCCGTAAGCTACGGCCGCATGGCCAGCCGGTACCCGGCCGCCGGCTCGGCCTATACCTATGTCGGGAGGGCGCTCGACCCGCGCCTGGGCTTTGTCGCCGGCTGGTGCATGTTCATGGACTACCTGCTCGTCCCGGTCCTCTGCGTCATCTATTCGAGCGTCGCCTCGAGTCACCTTCTCCCGTTCATCCCCAGGGCCGCCTGGCTCGTTGTCTTTGCGGGCGGGTTCACCCTCCTCAACCTGCGCGGGATCAAGTTCGCCTCCCGAACCAACTGGGTGCTGATGATCGTCATGAGCGCCGTCGTCTTCTGGTTCATGGCCGCGGCCGTCCGCTATATCGTGGGCGCCTTCGGGCCTTCGGGTCTCTTGACCATCAAGCCGTTCTATAATCCGGACTCGTTTTCCTGGTCCGCCATCGGCTCCGGCACGGCCCTCGCCGCCCTGACCTACATCGGTTTCGACGGCCTGACCACGCTGTCCGAAGAGGTCAAGAATCCGCGGCGGAACGTGCTCTTGGCCGCCGTCTTCACCTGCCTGATCACGGGGATCTGGAGCGGGGCGCAGGTTTACCTGGCCCAGGTCTCCTGGCCTGACTGGGCTTCGATCACCCAGGGCGCGACCACCGTGGCGGCCCGGACCACGGCACTCGACGCCGCCATCCTGGCGGTGGCCAAACGCGTCGGCGGAGCGGCGCTCGACGCCGCCCTGTCGCTCGTCCTGCTCGTCGGCAGCATCGGCTCGGGGTCGACGGGGCAGATGGGCGCCGCGCGGCTGCTGTTCGGCATGGGCCGCGACGGCGTGCTGCCCCGGCGGTTCTTCGCCCGCCTTGACCGGAAGCATGCCGGCCCCAGCCGGAACATCCTGTTCGTCGGGGCGCTGGCGCTCGTCGGCACGGCGGTGCTGAACTATGAGGAGGCCGCCAAGCTCCTCAATTTCGGGGCGTTCCTGGCGTTCATCGGCGTCAACCTGGCCTGCCTGCGGGAGTATTTCTGGCGAGGCCCGAAGACCGTCCGGAATTTCCTGGTGAGCTTCCTTCTCCCCGCGACGGGCGCCGTCATCTGCCTCGTGATTTGGACGAGCCTGCCGCTCAAGACGCTCATCTTCGGCGGCATCTGGATGGCGGCCGGGATCGGCTACCTCGCGGTCCGGACATCGGGCTTCCGCAAGCCCGTGCCGGTCGTGGATTTCTCGGATAAAGAGTGAACGGCGTGATGCCCGCCATCGCCTCAAACCCGTTCCTGGGCGTGGCCCTCCACGGCGTCGGAGCCACCTTCGCGGCGACCTGCTACACGCCTCAGAACAAGGTGAAAGGCTGGTCGTGGCAGACTTACTGGCTCACCCAGGCGTCGGTCTGCTGGTTCCTGCTGCCGATCATCGGCGCGCTGCTCACGATCCCCGAGCTCGCCGCCGTGCTGCGCGAAGCGCCGATCGAGCGCCATGCTGCAGTCGTTCCTGCTGGGCGCCGCCTACGGGATCGGCGGGACCGCCTTCGGCATATCGATCCGCTACATCGGCTATTCGCTGACCTACGCGATCGCCGTCGGCCTGTCGAGCGTTCTGGGCACGCTGATCCCGCCCATCGTCAAGGGCACGCTGCGGCGCCACGCTCTCGAAGTCGGGTGCGGGCTGGATCGTGGCCGGGATCGTCATGGGCGCGCGTCGGCATCGCCGGCGCGGGCGCGGCGGGCCGGCTCAAGGAGCGCGATCTGAGCGCGCAGGCGCAAACCGGGGAGTTCTCGCTCACCAAGGGCCTGCTGCTTTCGCTCCTGGCGGGGGTGCTGTCGGCGGTCTACGGGTTCTCGCTCGAAGCGGGCGAGCCGATCGCCGACGTGGCCACGGCCCACGGCGCCGGCGTCTTCCGCGGCAACATCGTCTACATCTTCTCGAACACCGGCGCGTTCATCACCACGGCCCTCTATTGTCTTTACCTTCACCGTCAGGAACAAGACGCTTCGGCGAGCTGACGCGGGTCAGGCGAACGTCGAGGGCGCTTCACTCCCGGTAAACTACATGTTGGCCGGGATCACCGGACTTTTCTGGTACGGCCAGTTCTTCTTCTACAACCTCGCCCACGTGCGGATGGGGCATTACAAGTTCACGAGCTGGGCCATCCACATGATCATGCTGGTGCTGATCAGCAATGCCGTCGGCATGGCGCTCCGGGAGTGGCGGATGTGCCGGCCGGCCACGCACAAGGTCCTGCGGCTGGCCCTGATCCTGCTGGTCGTGGCCGTCCTCCTCCTGACTTACGGCAATTACCTGGGGAACCTGGTGGCGACCTAACCCCGTTGTGGCCAATCCGGGGACAGGAGCTTAATTCTCTGGCGTAGGGGACGTTCCCCAAAGGGCACCCCGCATTAGCGAAACGGCGACTACCTCGGCAGGCTGTCCCCTTGGGGAACGTCCCCAGCGGTCGCCTAGCGCCGCGCCGTATATTCGAAAAGCAGCTTGAGGTAGGTCCGGTACTCCTCGATCGACACCCCGGGCGGCGTCTGGTGGTCGACGCTCGGGATGAACCCGCCCGACTTCATGATCGGGAGGAGCCGCTCGAACTCCGCGCGCATGGCCGCCTCGCCCCTGTTCTGGGTCATCTTGTCGAAGTGGCCGATCATCAACAGATCGGGGTACTGCCGTCGGAGCTTCAGTCCGTCGACCCCAGCCTGGCGTTCGAGCGGCAACACGCCCCGGACGCCGACTTCCTGAAGCCACGGGACGAGCAGCGTGACGTCGCCGTCAGTGTCGACGATCGGAACAATGTCAAGCTCCTGCAATAAAGGCACGAACTTGCGGTAATACGGCGCGACGAACTCGTCGAAGATCTTCTTCGAGATCATCGGCCCGTGGTTGTAGGACATGTCCTCGGCGATCGTGGCGAAGGTGGGGACGCAGACCTGGCGGACCTGCTCGAAGAGCTTCAGGTTGAAGTCGAGAAGGTCCGCGTTGATCCGGTGGATGAGCTCGGGCTGGTCATAGAAGGCCAGCATGAGCTTGTTGAACCCCATCAGGGTCCGCGGGAACCAGAAGAAACCTTCGAACGTGCACCAGACGACGGCCTCGCCCCGCCGCTGCACCTCCGCCCAGGGACGCATGGATCGGATGTTCGCGTCGTGCGAGGGGAAGAGCTGCGGCCGGACGCGGAGGTAGTCGTCCATGTTGGAGACGATGCCCTCGACGTGGTGCTGGGTCGCCTCGATCGTCGGGTCGGTGGTGCTGAACCAGAACTGCTGGTACGGGTCGAGGCCGAAGTAGCGGGCGATCTCGAAAACCTGGGAGTGCTTGAGCTCGCGCGGCAGGCCTTCCCCGTGCCACCGGTCGATCGTCTTGTCCCACCACATGGCCCACTCCCAGCGGGGGAGGCGGTCGACGGCCTGGAAGTTCATCACGGCGCGAAAGCGTTCGACGTGGTTCATCGTTCCTCCGCAATCCTCAGGCTATATTCTTAACCCAATCCGCGGAAGAATTCCAGACGGGAGACGAAGCCGCCGGCCGGCCCGATTGACATGACGGCGCCGCGCTTCTTAGAATGGTCCAGCGTCTGAAAGCCGACCTCGGAAAATCTTGAGTTCTTTTAGGAGAACGACATGGATCATCAATGCGGACGACGGAAGATTCCTATGACCATCTTACTCGTGACTGCCGGCTTCGCCGCCGTCGGGGCGGCTGTCGTCTTCCTCTCGTTAACGGTCTCGGGGAATTCCGGAACGCCGGCAGCCCAGAGCGCGCCCGCCCGGCCGCGCTCCAGCCTTGGGCTCTGCCATCCCTACGATCCGTCGGCGCCGGAGCTGATGCCCGCTCTGCGGCCCGGGCTGGTGGAGTGGAAACGGGAAGACATCGAGAGCGAGGTCCGGGCGCGGGTGGGCGTCGAGATGGGTCGGCACGAACTGGCCGTTGATTATTACCGGATCGGCTACACCATCGCCTATCCGCTGCCGATCGTCGACCTCGCCGAGCGATGGACGATCTGCCCGTCGGCATCAGGGCATCACCTATCCCTGGTATACCTGGCTGAGCTGGTCGCTCGAGGAACGATGGCGGTTGCTCCACGCCGCCTGGCGGCAGCTCGGAGACAAAGACGCGGGCGCCCTGCTCCAAAAGGAACTTGCGGGACTGGCCGGTTGGGATCAAACCTGCGAGGTCCCCGGCTCGGCCTCGCTCGGCACGGCGCACATCGCCGGCTGCCTGGCGCAAGCTCTTTCGGTCCGGGAAGGCTGGGACGCCGGCCTGTACGAGAAGGCGCGCTCAGCCTCCGGGACCATCCTGGAGCGCGACGTCTGGCCGTGGTTCATGAAGGAATGGCCGGAAGGCCGGGAGCTCGGCGAGCGCGACCTCCAGAACATCCGGGTCATCACCCTGGCGAGGTCGGCCGAGCTGGCCCGCGTCGTCGGGAGTCCGCGGGCGGCGGCGCTCGGGGCTCGAACCCGGCAGGCGCTCCGCGCCTGGTGCCGCCTCCGGCTGGGCAATCCTCCCTATAACGAAGGCAGCGCCTATGACGGCTTCCTGATGGACAGCCTGACCGCGTGGCTGGGCGGTGAGCCGGACCGCGATGCGCTGCTCGGCGAGGGCCGGGCCGCCTTCGCGAGCCAGGCCGCTCAGTGGACCCAGCTTACGCTGCCGGGGCGCGTGGATGTCCAGGCGCCGATCGGCGATGTCGAGCCGGAGATGCCGTTCTGGATGACCGCCTTGCATCGGCTGGCGGTTTGGGATGATTGGCCGGACAGCGCCTGGCTCGTGCGGCGGTTGCCTGCCGCCGCCATGCCCGCCGCGCTTTTGGGAGAGGCGCTCGAGCGCGGCGGCTCTCTCAAGGTTGGCGGGGCGCCAGAGGCCGGCGCGATTGAGCTGCCGCATGCCGTCACGCTCCGGACCGGCTGGGACGCCCCGGATATCCTGGCCGCGGTCGGGTTGACGCGCTCCGAGGTCGGGCACCTTCATACCGACGCCGGGCAGGTCGTCCTGGGCTGGCAGGGCCGCTTCTGGATCACGGACCCGGGCTATCAGCAGTACCGGCCGGGCGCGGAGCGCGAGTTCAGCCTGGGCCTTGAGGCGCACAACATGCCCGTGATCGCGGGAAGATCCCCGGCAAAGAGAGCGCCCCGGCTGGTCACTCTCTCCGGACTGCCCGGCGGCGGCCAGCGCGCCGCGATCGATTTGAGCGCCTGCTATGAAGGATTGCCGGCGGGGGCGTCGGTCGAGCGTGATATCAGGGTCTTGCCCGGCCCGCAGCCCGTCCTTATCGTGCGCGATAAGCTGAGAGGCATCGGCGCCGGCGCGGAACTCCAAACGTCCTGGCAGGGTGGGTCGCGTCTGGCTTGGGCCTTCCGGAAGGGCTGGGCGCGCCTGAGCGACGGCGAACATGCCGTCTGGATCGGTGTTTCCCCGGGCGACCTGTCGGCTGCCGGGCTCGACCGCCACGAAGGCAGCCGCGGCCCTCTCACGCTCCGCGATAAGATGGTGCTGCCTGAAGGGAACGGCGACCGCGAGTGGATCTTCGTCGCCGATCCTGCAAGCGCCTGGGAGCCTCCGGCCGGGAAGTTCCGAGCCACCATCCAGGATTAGGGTATCGAGATGGGTGGGGAGCGAGATGAGCCCGACCCGGCGTGCCGAGGTCAAGGTCCTTTACGGCGAGGATGGACTCGATTTCTGGAAGATCAAGCCGCCGGATCGCTGAGGAATTTCTCGACCTCCATGACCTCGGCCGGGCTCAGTCGAAACTCGGCCGCGCCGATCATCCCTTCGACCTGAGCGCGGCTGCGGCCGCCGACGATCGCGCCGGTGACGGCGGGGTGCCGCAGCGTCCAGGCGATGGTCACCTCGCCGGCTGAGCGCCCGTGGCGCGCGCCGAATTGCTTGAGACGTTCGACGAACGCCAGGTTGCGCGTCAGCGCCGGCTCCTGGAAGTTGGCCGCGCCGCGCCGCCAGTCGTCGGCCGGGAACTTGGCGACGCGCTCGCGGGTCATGGCGCCCGTGAGGAGGCCCGAGGCCATCGGTGAATAGACGATCACCCCCATGCCGCTCCGCTGGCAAAAGGGCAGGATCTCGTTTTCGATGCCGCGGCTGAGAAGCGAATACTGCGGCTGCAGCGATTCGACCGGCGCGCGGCGCC
This sequence comes from Candidatus Aminicenantota bacterium, assembly GCA_963764885.1. Lineage (GTDB taxonomy): Bacteria > Acidobacteriota > Aminicenantia > Aminicenantales > UBA8522 > CAVSCD01. The sequence continues at coordinate 74,786 of CAVXUH010000007.1, read as the reverse complement.
CGAGGCGGCGCATCTGTTCGACGCTGAAGTTCGAAACGCCGATGTGGCGGACCAACCCCTCTTCCTTGAGGCGGACCATTTCCTGCCAGCCCTCCTCGATCTCCGGCTCGGGGTTGGGCCAATGGATCTGGTAGAGGTCGATGGCGTCGACCCCGAGCCGCCGCAGGCTGGCGTCGCACTCCCGGCGCACGGAGTCGGCCCTGAGGCTCCGCCGGATGCGCCGGTCCGTACCCCAGGTCATCGAGCACTTGGTGAAGATAAAAGGCTTCTCCTTGATGCCCCGCAGGGCCCGGCCGACGACCTCCTCCGAGTGCCCGAGGCCGTAGACGGCCGCCGTGTCGATCCAATTCACCCCGAGCTCGAGGGCGGCCTCGACGGCCTCGACGGCCTGGCCGTCATCCTGCGGTCCCCAGCCGAACTCCCAGTTGCCGCCGCCGATGGCCCAGGCGCCGAACCCGATCGGCGTGATCTCCATTCCGGTGTTTCCGAATTTTCTGGTTTTCATCCTGTCCACGAACCGGGGACAGGCCCCGGCCCGTACCTGTCCCCGAATGTCATTGACACGGCCCGGCGGATCGCAGTAGATTCGGCCAGAGAATCGCGCGGCACGGGAGAAACAGCATGGCACTCGGCGACCGATCTGACGGCGTTCGACTCAGGAAGCTCCCCGGCTTCCGCAAGGTCTTCCCCTTTCTGATGCGGACGCGGACGGAATCCGCGGTCTATTTCTCCAAGCGCGTCCCCGTCGCCTCCACCCTGTCCTGGCTCGAGCGGACCAACGGCCGCCGCGACAGGAAGCTCTCGCTTTTCTACGTCATTCTGGCCGCCGTGGTGCGGACGCTCGCCCTTCGCCCGGAACTCAACCGGTTCGTCATCGGCCGCCGCATCTACCAGCGCCGGACGATCGACCTGTCCTTTGTCGTGAAGCGCGAGCTGACCGATGAGGCGAGCGAAATCACCCTCAAGCTGACCTTCGACCCCCGAGCGACGGTCGACGAGGTGACGCGGCGGGTCCAGGACGCGGTCGGTTCGGCCCGCCGGAGCGAGACGTCCTGGGACGAGAAGCTGACCAATTTCGTCACGGCCCTGCCCCGGCCGCTGCTCCGGCTCATCGTCGCCGGGCTGCGTTCTCTCGACTATCACGGCTGGCTCCCCGCCTCGTTCATCAGGGACGACTCCCTGCATACCAGCGCGTTCCTGGCCAACCTCGGGAGCATTGGGCTCGACGCCGCCTACCACCACATGTATGAATGGGGCAACGCCTCCATTTTTGTCGTCGTCGGCAAGCTGAAAAAGGAGCCCATCATTAACGAGCGCGGCGAGGTCGAAGCGGCGGACGTCGTCGACCTGAACTTCACCGGTGACGAGCGCATCACCGACGGCGTCTATATGTCCAAAACCATGGACCTCTTTCTCGATTTCATCAAGAACCCCGAGAAGCTGGAAGCGCCGCCGTCGGACTTCCCGGACCCGTTCGCCCTGGCCTGACCGCCAACCGTTCCGGCGCGACGGAGATAACGGGATGGCCCAAAATAAATGGAAGAAAACCTGCCGGACCTGCGTCCAAAACGTGATGTATAAGTCTATATTTCATAGGAGGTCGGATTGAAAAAGAACGTGTGGATCGCCGTGCTCATCTTCGGCCTGCTGGCCGTGGGATATGCGCAAGTTCCCCCCCAGACCAAGATGAAGCCCGAAGACGTCGAGAAAGCGCTGAGCCTGGTCGAGAAAGCCCAGCCGGCGCCGGACAAGTACCAACCGGGATTGGCCGCCATCACCGCCCAGGATTCGATGGCCATGCTGACCTTCATCGCCTCCGATTCGATGGAGGGCCGCGAGACAGGCACCCGGGGCTTTACCACGGCCGCCGAGTATGCCGCCTCCCTGTTCAAGCTCTGGGGCATCAAGCCCGCCGGCGACATGCCGGGCTTTCGCGGAGGCTTCCGGATGGGCGGCGGCCGTCCGCAGACCCCGGCCACCCCGCCCCAGCGGACCTATTTCCAGGAATTCGCCTTGAGGAAGGTCACGGACTCCCAGAGCCAGGTCACGGTCGAGGTGGGCTCGGGCGGTTCCGTCAAGACCCGCTCCTACCAGGGCGGCGTCGACTACCAGATGCCCTTTTCGTCCTCGGACGGGACGATCAGCGCTCCGATTGTATTCGTGGGCTACGGCATCACCGAGCCCTCGCTCAAGTGGGACGAGCTCAAGGGACTGAACCTCAAGGGCAAGATCGTGCTGATGCTGACGGAGGCGCCCGGCAAGGATGACCCGAAGTCGCCGTTCAACACGAACAAGGAGCTCAAAGAGAAATACTTCCCCGCCGGCGGGGACATGATGATGATGATGGCCAGGCGGGGCGGGCGCGACCGGTTCAACAAGGCGACCGAGATCGCCAAGCTCGGACCCGCGGCCATCATCCAGGTCCAGAACACCGGCAAGGATTTCGATATCTTTAAGCAGCTTTCGGCCGTCCGGCAGCCCGACGACGAGCACCCGATAGTCAACAAGCCGCGCAGCCGCCTGTCGGTCGCCGGCAGCAGCCGGCCCGCGATGGGCGAGGGCAGGATCATGCCCCTGAGCATCACTCGGGAGATGGCGAACTTCATCCTCCAGGGCTCGGGCCAGACGATCGACGAGCTCAAGGCGAAGATCGAGACGACGGGCAAGCCCGCCTCCATGGAGCTCGCCGGCGTCAAAATGACCATCGCCTCGACGGCCAAGACCGAGCTCATCCGCGGGCTCAACGTGCTGGGCGTGATCGAGGGCTCCGACCCGACCCTCAAGGCCGAGTACTTCGTCGTGGGCGCGCACTATGACCACCTCGGCCGGTGGGAGGACTACATCTACAACGGCGCCGACGATAACGGCTCCGGCGGCGTGGGCGTCCTCAACATCGCCAAGGCCATGGCCGCCAGCCCGGTCAAGCCCAAGCGCTCGATCGTCTTCGCCCTCTGGACGGGGGAGGAGGAAGGGCTCCTCGGCTCGCGCTATTATGTCGAGAACCCCGCCTTCCCGATGGACAAGACCGTCGGCTATCTGAACTACGATATGATCAGCCGCCCGTACGACACCGAGACCCTGGCCCGCGGCTTGCGCATGTTTAACGTGCCCGGCGTCGAGGAGATCACCAAGAAGGTCCGCGCCCCCTGGTTCGTAACGGTCAGCCTGACCGAGGGCACTCCGTTCGCCGATCTCGCCCGGGAGATGAACAATTATGTCGGCCTGGACCTCGTCTTCCGGCCGAACCCGCTGGGGGAGGGGAGCGGCGGCTCGGACCACTCTTCCTTCGCTTCGGTCAAGAAGCCGTTCATCTACTACATGGCGGCCATGACCTCGGATTATCACCAGACGAGCGACAGCTCCGAGAAGGTGTCGGGCGAACTGATCGCCAAGATCAGCCAGCACGGCTTCCTGACGGTCTTCGCTTTCGCCGACCGTTGAGTCCGGGCAGGCGACACGTACGCAACGGCGGACGCCCCGTTCGAGAAGGGGCGTCCGCCTTTTTTTCCCCCGCCGTTCCTTGCGCCGCCGGGCGCGCCGGGCTACATTGATAGTATGACGAAACCCCGGCCAGCCGACGCTTTCGTGCCCGAGAGTGCGGCCAAGCTCGAACAGCGCCTGCGGGTCCCATCGGAGGTCTACGCCCGCATCGACAACGACCTTTACAGCGCGCGAAGCGACGAATGGTGGGAGCCGGATTCTCCGTTTTACCAGATGATGGTGTCCTTCAACCCGGCCCGGATCGGCTATGTCAGGCGCGTCCTGTCCGGCATTCCCGGGTTCGGCCCGGCCGGCAAGCGGGCCCTTGAGGTCGGCAGCGGCGGGGGCTACATGTCGGAGGAGATCGCCCGGCTGGGATTCGACGCGACCGGGGTCGATCCCTCGGGACTGTCGGTCGAGGCCGCCGACGCCCACGCCCGGGCCGGCGGTCTGCGCATCCGATACCAACGGGGCGTGGGTGAATCGCTGCCCTTCGAGGACGCCTCCTTCGATGTTGTCCTATGTTGCGATGTCCTGGAACACGTCCGCGACCTGCCCAAGGTCGTCTCGGAGATCGCCCGGGTGATGAGACCGGGAGGGTTCTTCTTCTTTGACACCTTCAACCGGACGTTCGTTAGCTGGCTGGCCGTGATCAAGGTCTCCCAGGAATGGCGGCGCTGGGCCTTCCTGCCTCCCGACATCCACGAGTGGCGGATGTTCGTCAAGCCCCGGGAATTGAAAGCGCTGCTGAGCCTTCATCATATTGCCTGGCGGGATCATCGGGGGCTCCTGCCCAGCCTGTCGATCCCCAAGGTCCTGTCCTGTTTGCGCAAGCGGGCCAGGGGGGAATGGACTTATGTCGAGCTCGGCCGCCGGATCGGGCTCGTCGAGAGCCGCTTCACCGCCGGCATGTATGTCGGCCACGCCGTCAAGAGCCCGTAAGCGGCGGCCTACTCCAGGACGATCCGCATGGCGTCGTAGCTGATCGTCATCGTCCGGGAATGCGTCAGCAGGTCGATCCCCAGCACTCCGTCGAAGACCTCGCTGCTGGAGCCCGTTGCCTTGGTCAGGACGGGCAGCGGCCGGTCGAAGAGCACGTTCCGGCCGGCGATCCTGAAATGGACGCCCTGGATGAGGTAGGCCGGCACCGTGACGCTCTCTCCGACACTCTCGATGTTCTCGCCGGTGGGGACGCCGCGCGCCACGATCCGGTCGCGATAGGCCCTGAAGAAGGAGGGATAGAGCTGGGATCTGAGGGCCCCGGTATCCAGATGGAAGAGGAGCCGTCGGCCCTCGAAGCTCGTTTCCAGGACAGGGTTCTCCCTTTCGAGAAAAAAGTTCGGCGCACCGCTCAGCCTCGGCCGAGCCGGCACGCGCATCCCCCCGTTCTTTAAGAAGGTCACTTCTTTCAGGTCGGCGAGGACGGGAAAGCCCAAGAGGCCGGTGCGCTGCTCCATGATGCCGGCAAAATAGAGCAGCTCTTGCTCGACGACCAGGAAGACGACGTTCCTGACAACGACCCTGCCGATCCTCAGCTCGTCCGCCACCGCCGCCCGGGCCGGGACGCTCTTCCCGGTGGCCGTGTTGATCTCGATCGAAACGTTGAGCACCCTGAGCCCCAGGCGCCCCGCCTCGGTATGGCTGATGAGAGAGAGCGACGACCCCGTATCGGGAATGAGGGGAACTGTCCGTCCCCCAATGACCACCGGCACGCCGGCGCCGGCGCCGGCGAAGGGCTCGAGCTCCGTTTCTTCGAGACCGGTCACCGACTGGGGCGGGACGCCGTCGAGGGCTTCCCAGAGCGCGGTCGAGGCCTGGAAATCGGCGAAATAATCCGGCCGGACCTCCCCCGTGAGGAGAGGCTCCATCGTCCGGCGGATCTCTGCGACCTTCGCGTATTGGCACAACCTGATGTAATTGTCGGCCAGCGTGCCCAAGGCCGCCACGATGCGCCCTTTCGGCTCGCCGGCCCCGGCCTCCCGGAGGTAGGCTGTCAGGTCGTCGACCGAGGCGGTGACCAGGTTGAAGGCATTGGCCACCCGTCCCCGGACATACAGGGCCTCCAGGCGGCTCAGGTTCCCGCTGGCGGTCAGGAAGCGGCGAAGGTCGAAATAGCGTCTTTCGAAAAGGAGCCTGTCCAGCCCGGGTTCCGGTTTCGAGGCCGGCGGCCCGGCGGCGCAGGCGGCCGTGGCCAGCGTGAGGGCGATGAGACACCACGACCAACGGGCCGGGAAGCTCAGCCGGCTCGGCCGGTCATTCACGTATTTTTCCCATCCTTTGCGGGCTTGCCCGTCGCGGAGCCCGTGCGCCGCGCCGTGTTTCCGAAGCCGCACTTCCATTATGACAACCGGTGTCCGGTCGGTCAACGGAAGCCCGGCGCGAGACGGTGATCTCAGGCTTTGGCGAGCCTGGCGAAGCGGTTGGCGATGGCCAGCGCGGGGTCGCGTGGGACGTCCCGGCGACTGACGTTTTTCGTGACCCTGATCGCCGGGACCGGTCGGAGTCACCTTCCCGAAAACTGGGGGAACCATCGCGCCTCGGCCTTCAGCATCTCGGCCGTCATCTCCCGGATCTCCTTCAGGGTGAGGACCGCTGCGGTCAGGGGGTCGAGGGCCACGGCTTGCATGATGAGCTCCTGGTCGCCGCTGAAGCTGGCCTCGACCGTCAGACCCTGGACGAGCACGTTGGTCATGTTCAGCGCCGCGCACTGGGGCGGCAGGTCGCCGACGACCGTCGGCTGGAGCCCGGTCCTGTCCACGTAGATCGGCACCTCGACGCAGCAACCCGCGGGAAGGTTCGTGATATAGCCGTCGTTGCGGACGTTGCCGTTCAAGCGGAAGATGGCGCCCGTCTCCCTGGCTTCGATGATGTGCGTGCAGTACTCGGCGCTCCGCGGGCCGAGCTCGGTGGATTCGATGGACAGGGGCTCGGTCGCGGTGAACTTCTCGGCGAGCATCGCGCAATACTTGTAGTAGGCGTCGCTCTCGCCGCCGAAGGCGGGCTCGTCGCAGTAGAGGTCGAGGGCACGCCGGCTCTTGCGGAAGTAAGGGAGATACTCCGAGAGATGGCCCGTGCTCTCGGTCATGAAATAGCCGAAGTGCCGCATGACCTCGCCCCGGACCTTCTCGTTCACGTAGTACCCCGGCTTCTCGAAATTGCGCTTCAGCGTGGGATAGAGGTCTTTGCCCCTGTGCTCGAGCTTCAGGAACCAGGCCATGTGGTTGATGCCGGCGGCCAGGAAGTCGATCTCGTTCTTCGATGCCGACGGGATGATCGCGCTGGACCTCGATGGGGACGACCGCGACGAGCTGCCATCATTTCGCATCTGGGCGTCTGGACCTAGATGCCGGCGCCTGAGCCGATCAGCGCAGCCCGGGAACTGCGCCGCCCAGCGCCCAGCAGCACATCGCCATCGGCAGCCTTGGCGTAGTTGAGAACGGGGCGGCATTGGGCCAGAGCTTTCCCGACATCCCGGCTCGCTGACGGCGGATCATCGACGGCGACGGCGCCGACGAGATCGTCATGGACCTCGGCACGTCGGGCGTCTGGGCGGGACGGCGCCTGGAGCCAGCGACGGGGAGCGACGCCCAGCTGATATCGCCGTCGACATTGATGCGACGGCTCGAAGGGCTCGCCCTGTATTCGGTCCGTTGGGGCTGTGGCTTTGGGATGGCGGGATATGGTCGCAGCTGACCGGCCTCAACCCCTGGATCCTTGTCGCCGAAGAGACTTCCTGAGGCGCGGGCGAGCGTCGACGGTCCGCGGCCGCGCTCCCATAATGACATAGGGACCTCAAAATCCGCTTAAGGGTATATCTTGTTGCCCGCCGTGCCATCTTGACGACGATACCCGCCGGCCGGAGACCGACCTGGCCGCGCCGAGGAGAACGAAACATGTCCGTAATGAAGAGTCTTGCGAAAATCGCCGCGGCCGCCGTCTGCGCCGCCTTCCTTTCGGCCGGCGCGGCCGCCGCCCGGCCCGCCGACGAGGCATCTGGACCTTCGACGTCCGCCGCCAAGCTGCTCCTTGAGAAGTCCGGCTTCAGGCGACTCAGGCGTGGCTGGACCATGTCCGGCTGTCGAGCTCAGGTCCAACGACGGCGGTCGGCGCGTTCATCAGCCCGACGGACTCGCCTGCCGACCATCATGTCGCCATCGGCCAACTGCAAAGGCGATGACCGCCGAGCGCGATTACGTCGCCACCGGCTTTTACGCCCCGACCGCCGCCCAGGAGCCGAAATGCCCCGACCTCGAGCTCAACGTCCTGATCTGATAAAGGACGTAACGGGGCGGATCCGGGCGGCGTAAGAGGGGATGACCGCCGAACAAGCGCAGAAGGCCAGGGAGGCGGAGACGGCAAGGTCGACGCCGAGAGCCGCACCAAGACGGGACTGCGCTCCCGTCGTCAGCCTATAACAGGGGGGAATACTGGCTCTACAATGTAAAAGATATACCGGCATCCGATGGTCTTCGCGCCCGAGGCTGGCCGCGAACGCGACCGGTCAATTTCATTACCACGCTACGACCTCATCGGGGCGATCTTCCGCGTCTATCAAAACGACCGGCCAGTCGGTCTGATCCTACTTCGACTGGAACATGGCCGGCGCCCGGAACGAGAGCTGGTCTTTGACGGCGGCCATCCCGGCAGCACGCCGCCTACTCAGCGAGCGCCGAGCTCTACGAGCCGGCTTCCCGGTACCCGAGATCGAGGTATTTCGACAGGCGGATCGCTGGGCGTTCAGCCGGCCTTGATCCCGAGCCGGCCGGCGAGGCTGACGGCGGCCTCCAGCCACTCCCGGGCCTGTGGGTCTCCCTTGTCCGCGGCTGCCTTCTTCCCCCCGAGCTTGTCGCGCAGGGAAAAGAAAAAGATGTTCTGGCTCTTCCAAAGGTCGATCCCCAGCTTGAGGTCCTCCAGCGCGGCGAGCAGGGAGTCCGCGGTCCTGAGCGCCCCGGCCGCGTCCGGCTCGCGCGCGGCCTCGGACAGCAGGGCATTGATCTTCCGCGCGGCCGCGTAACCGAGGGAGATGCGGTCGGGCTCGAGCTTCCAGTCCCCGAACTCCCGTGTTATTGTCGCGAGCCTGGCCAGGTCGATCTCCCCGCTTCGCAACAGCCGCTCGAGGTCCCTGTTGAGGGTGAATTCGAGAGGGGACGAGAAAAAGCCGGGCAGGGGGATCCCCATGTCCTTAAGAGCGAGCATCATCGGATAGTTGTCCTCGTAGATCCGGTGGAACGCGTTCTGGACCTCCACGATGGGCGCCTCCAGGATCTGGCCGATGACCTTCCGCTTCTCGTCCCGGAAAAGGTGCCTGAGAGAGTAGCTGTGCGAGCCGAAGTGCCTGTCCATGAGCTCGATCACCCGGGGGATGTCGCCCCGGCCGAAGGCCTCTTCGATCTCCCGGCGCATGGCTTCGAGGGCCGGGTCGCCCTGGAAAAGCCGCGCGCCGCCCATGAGGTTGAGGTCGCCGAGGTGGAGGACCGCGAAGGCGATGTCCGATTCGTCCCCGATGATCTTGGACGGACCCGGACCCGGCCGACGACGACTTTCTGGCGTCCCGCCGTGGAGAGATGGCAGGCTTCTCCCCGGGCCGTGAAGGCGCCGAAGGCGGCGCTGTCGGTATATCTCTCGAAAAGCGAGGAGACCGCATAGTGCGCCCCGACGCGGAGCAGGTCCAGGGCGGCCGGCTTGACGAGCCGCGCGTAGACGACCTTTCCGTTCTTTTCCTCGGGGACATTGCTGGGCGCCTTGCCCAGGATCGCCAGGTATTTCGGCTCCAGGCCGGCTTCGCCGACCTCACGGGCGAGCTGCATGGCCCGGGCGGCATACTGCAGGACCTGGACGGATTCGATGCCGGAGATATCGTCGAAGAACCAGCCGCAGCTCGTGTACATGAGCATGGCGTTCCGCTGCATCTCGAGGAGCCTGAGGGCCCTCGATACCTCCTCGCCGCCCAGTCTTCGGGAGGACTGCCGGAGGAGGAAGGCGTTGACATTATCCGCCGACCGGTCGAGGACCACGTCGATATAGTCCTCGCGGGCCTGCCACGGGTCCTTGACCAGCTCACCCATTTCCTTCTCGTAGAGCGGCGCCAGCTCGTCGCGGAGCCAGTCCATGGCCTTCCGGAGAGGCGCCCGCCAGTCCTGCTTCCAGCCGGGATGCGAGCCCGTGTTGCAGCCGCAGTCGCTGCGCCATCTCTCGACGCCGTGGGGGCAGCTCCAGGAACTGTTCTCGGCGATCCGGACCTCGTCGGCCGGGGGGTTCTTTTCCAGGTGTTCCCCATAGACAGTGAGCCGGGCCTCGCCGGCCGATTCGATGCGGTTCAGACAGTAGGCCAGGGCCATGTCGCCGAACCGGCTGTGATGGCCGTAGGTTTCGCCGTCGGTCGCGATGTGGACGAGCTGGGCCGTCTCCTTGCCATCGACGAAGGCGCCCAGCAGCCGCCGGGCGAAGCTCTCCCCGTCTTTGAGGAGGCCGCCGAAGGCGACGTCGTGGGCGACCGGCCCGTCGTAAAAAAAGAGCGCGATCGAACGGCCCGACGGCAGGGGACAGGAATAAGGCCGCCGGGGGTCGAGGCCGGCACCGCTGAGCTTGCGCCACTCCTTATCGCCCCTCGGCCGGCTGGCCAGGGCTTGGTGGGGGGAGAGGACGGTGAACTGGATCCCCAGGGCGGCCATGACGTCGAGCGTCGCCGAATCGACGGCGGTTTCGGGAAGCCACATGCCCTCCGGCTTCCGCCCGAACCGGTGCTCGAAATCGCGGATCCCCCAAACGACCTGCGTTTGCTTGTCCCGGGCATTGGCCAGGGGCATGATCAGGTGGTTGAAGCACTGGGCGATCGCCCCGCCGTGCCCGGAGAACCTGGCCGCGCCCTCCTTGTCCGCCCGGAGGATGGACTCATAGACCTCCGGGTCGTGGTCCTTCATCCAGAGGAGAAGGGTGGGTCCGATATTGAAGCTGATCCGCGAGTAGTTGTTGACGATCTCCGCGATCTTTCCGTCCCTGTCCAGGATCCGGGAGGCGGCGTTCGGGCCGTAGCACTCGGCGGCGACGCGTTCGTTCCAGTCGTGATAGGGGCGGGCCGAGTCCTGGGTTTCGATCTCCTCGAGCCAGGCGTTCTCGCGGGGCGGCTGGTAGAAGTGGCCGTGGATGCAGATATGGCGGCTCATCGCCCGGCCTTCCTTCAGTCCGCCTTTCTGAAGACCAGCATGGCGAGCGGCGGCAGCGCCAGGTTCAGGGAATTTTCCTGTCCGTGGAAGGGGACGGGGTCGGACTTGACGCCGCCCAGGTTTCCCAGCCCGTAACCCCCGTATTCCCGGCCGTCCGTATTCAGGATCTCGCGCCAAAAGCCGGCCGCGGGAACGCCGACCCGGTAGTCCTGGCGGACCGAGGGCGTGAAGTTGGCGACGACGACGAGCTCGTCCTCGGCGGTCTTGCCTTTCCGGGCGAAGACGATGACGCTCTTCTCCCAATCCCCCAGGTCGATCCACTGGAAGCCCTCCCGGTCGAAATCGAGCTCGTGCAGGGCGGGCTCCTCGCGGTGCAGTCGGTTCAGGTCCTTGACCAGCTTCTGGATGCCCTGATGGGAGGGGTACTGGAGCAGGTGCCAGTCCAGGCTGGCCTCGTGCCACCACTCGTTCCACTGGCCGAACTCGCCGCCCATGAACAGGTTCTTTTTTCCCGGGTGGGTGTGCATGAAGGCGAGCAGCAGCCGCAAGTTGGCGAATTTCTGCTCGTCGGGGCCGGGCATCTTGGCGAGGAGGGAGCCCTTGCCGTGGACGACCTCGTCGTGGGAGAGGGGCAGGACGAAATTCTCGTAGAAGGCGTACCAGATGCTGAACGTCAGCTGGTTGTGGTGGTGCTTGCGGTAGACGGGGTCCTTGGACATGTAAACCAGGACGTCGTGCATCCAGCCCATGTTCCACTTCAGGCTGAAACCCAGGCCGCCGACATAGACGGGCCGGGTCACCATCGGCCAGGCCGTCGATTCCTCGGCGATGGTCACGATCCCGGGAAACGCGCCGTGGACCACTTCGTTGAAGCGCTTGAGGAAGGCGATGGCCGGGATGTTCTCGCGGCCCCCAAACTCGTTGGGGATCCATTCGCCCTGCTTCCGGGAGTAATCCAGGTAGAGGATGGACGCGACGGCGTCGACCCGGAGCCCGTCGGCGTGGTACTTGTCGAGCCAGAACAGGGCGCTGCTGATCAGGAAATTGCGGACCTCGTTCCGGCCGTGGTTGAAGATGGCGCTCTTCCAGTCCGGGTGGAAACCCTTCCGGGGGTCGGCGTGCTCGTAGAGGTGGGTGCCGTCAAAATAGGTCAGGCCGTGCTCGTCGTTGGGGAAGTGCGACGGGACCCAGTCCAGGATGACGCCGATGCCGTTCTGGTGGAGGGTGTCCACGAGGTACATGAAGTCCTGGGGCGAGCCCAGCCGGCTGGTGGGCGCGAAGTAGCCGGTCGTCTGGTATCCCCAAGATCCGTAGAACGGATGCTCCATGACGGGCAGGAACTCGACGTGCGTAAAACCCATCTCCTTGACGTACTCGGAGAGGGGCGCGGCCGTCTCCCGATATGTCAATGACCGCTTGCCCTCTTCCGGGACGCGTCTCCAGGAGCCGAGATGGACCTCGTAGATGGACATCGGCGAGTCGAGGAAGCTGTGCCGCGCCCGGCCCGCCAGCCACTCCCCGTCGTTCCACGAGTACGAGAGCTCGGCGACGACGGAGGCGGTGCGGGGCGGCTTCTCCCAGGCGAAGGCGAAGGGGTCGCCCTTGTCGGCCGCGTAGCCGTTGAACCTGGACTTCACGCGGTACTTGTAGAACGCGCCGGGTTCGAGTCCGGGGATGAATCCCTCCCAGATGCCCGAGCCGTCCCACCGAGGGGCCAGCGGATGGGCGCCCGGCGTCCAGCTGTTGAAATCGCCCACCACCGAGACTTCCTCGGCGTTGGGCGCCCAGACCGCGAAGTAGACGCCCAGGCGATCCTCGACGGCCAGGAGATGGGCGCCCAGCTTTTCGTACAGCCGGTAATGATTGCCCTGCTTGAAGATGAAGATATCCGCTTCGGTGAATAAAGTGGGGCCGTGGATAATCTCGGCCGTGTTCGTTTTCTCTGCCATTTCGGTTTACCTCGAGCCTGCCCGTGTTTGGGGCGCGGAACGGACCTTGTCGCCCTCCAGATAGACCCGGCGCGCATGACGGCCATCCTTCCTGACAAGGCCAATTCTAACAGAAGCGGACCTTAAGACAAAATCGGAAACGGGCCATGTCACGGCGCGGTCCGTTGACTTCGGCCGAGAGCGTGCGGTATTCTCAGGACAAGATCCGCGGCCGCGCCGCGACGACGAAAGGAGACCGCCCATGCCCGATGCCGACGACAGCCGGGACACCCATCAGTATCATTTCGACAAGCCGCAGAAAACGGAAGGCTTCTTTCTCAAGGGTGCCGGGTCCCTCGACTGGGGGATGAAGAACCGCCTCGCGCGGATCTTCAACCCGGACTCGGGGCGCACGGTCATGCTGGCCATCGACCACGGCTATTTCCAGGGGCCGACCACCGGGCTGGAGCGCATCGACCTCAGCATCCTGCCGCTCGTGCCCTACGCCGACACGCTGATGCTGACCCGCGGCATCCTCCGCAGCGTCATCCCGGCCTCCGACGCCGAAATCCATCGTCCTCCGCGTTTCGGGCGGCACGAGCATCCTCAAGGAGCTCTCCAACGAGGAGCTCGCCGTGGACATCGAGGACGTCGATCCGGCTCAACGTCTGCGCCATGGCGGTCCAGGTCTTCATCGGCGGCGAGCACGAGCGCGAGTCCATCCTCAACATGACGCGGATGGTCGACCTGGGCACGCGCTACGGCATCCCCACCCTGGCCGTGACGGCGGTCGGCAAGGACATGAAGCGCGACGCGCGCTACTTCCGGCTGGCCACCCGGATCTGCGCCGAGCTGGGCGCGCACTACGTCAAGACCTACTACGTCGAGGAGGGCTTCGAGACCGTCACCGCCGCCTGCCCGGTGCCGATCGTCATGGCGGGCGGCAAGAAGATCCCCGAGCTGCGACGCCCTGACCATGGCCTACAGGGCCGTGCCAGGAGGGCGCCGCCGGCGTGGACATGGGCCGCAACATCTTCCAGTGCGAGCACCCGTCGCCATGATCCAGGCCGTGCGCGCGGTCGTCCACGGGAACGAGACCGCCGGCCAAGGCGTTCGAGCTCTACCAGGAGCTCGCTCAAGATAGGCTGAGACCGCGGAAATGAAAGTCGCCGTCTGGTACAACAACCGGGACATCCGGATCGAGGAGCGGCCCCTCGGCCGAGCCGGGCCCGCGCGAGATGCTCGTCAAGGTCATGTCCTGCGGCATCTGCGGCAGCGACATCGTCGAGTGGTACCGGCTTCCCGCGGGCGCCGCTCGTCCAGGGGCACGAGATCGGCGCGCGAGGTCGTCGAGACGTCGGCGCCGCGCGTCACGCCGCTTCAAGCCCGGGCGACCGCGTATTCATCGCCCCGAAGGTGCCCTGCATGACATGCCGTTACTGCCGGGCAGGGCCATTATCCCGCATGCTCGGACGTCAAGGAGCGGCTCCCGCGGCGGCTTCGCCGAATACATCCTCGTCCCCGAGGTCCTGGTCGAGAAGGGGGCCTATCTGCTGCCCGAAGCCATTTCCTACGATCAGAGCACCTTCATCGAGCCGCTGGCCTGCGTCGTCCGAGGCGCAGAGGCTGGCGGGGCTGAAGGCGGGGCAGACGGTCCTCGTCCTGGGCTGCGGCATGTCCGGGCTCCTGCAGATCCAGCTCGCGAAGACAGGCGGGCTGCGTCGTGGCCGCGACCGACATCAACCCGAGAGAAGCTCGATTGCGCCGAGAAGCTTGGGCGCCGACTGGCCTGCCTCGCCGCGGCGACGACGTCCCCGCGCGCGCTGTCGCGGATTCCGGGCGCAAGGCCGACGTCGTGATCCTCTGCACCTCGGCGCTGCCCGCGATCGAGCAGGCCTGGAAGTGCGTGGACAAGGGCGGCGCGGTCGTCTTCTTCGCCGTGCCCGGGCCGGAGAAGACCGTGACCGTCCCGCTCAACGATTTCTGGACGAAGGAGATCCGCATCCTCACCTCGTATTACTGCGGGCCGCCGGACATCCAGGAAGTCATGGCGCTCCTGGCCGCGGGCGCGATCGACGTCGAGCGACTGATCACCCACCGGCTGCCGCTCGAGGAGACCGCCCGGGGGTTCGGGCTCGTCCTGGACGGCGACGCGGCGATCAAGGTCATCATCAAACCCCACGGGTTTATTTTATAAAGGGGAAGAGCCAATGGACTTACCCCATGAAATGAATCGGCGCCGCTGACGATAAGATGCGTCGAAGAGGTCAAGACTGATCAGGAAAACCGGGATTGAGATTTCCGGACCGCCTTCTTATGGAGGTCGGGAGCCATCCGGACGTTGAAGCTGCCCTTATAGGAGCGGTGTACGGGCTTGCCCGCCTGCCGGCAGAGGCCGATATAATCATCGACGGCTTCGCGGAAGCCTTCCTTAAGCTCTTCGACATCGCGGCCTTCGAAGGATACCAGGTCCTCAATGCCTTCGATCCTTCCGTAGAAGCAGTCATCCTCGGCGCTGAAATGGACGGAGCCGAAGAATTCCTTATACCGGAGAGTATCCTTCATTGGAGAACCTCCCGCGCCCGAAGCTCTTTCTCGACAAGGTCCAACTGGTATCGCTTGAGGGACCTATCAGGATGGGGCTTATGGAGCCGGATGATGTGTGCCCTTTCTTCACAAAAGAAGGCAATCCGTGAGCCGGCGGTCTTTCCCGATTTGATCTCCTTATAGCCGAACCCTCCCAACAGGCTCTTCAATTCATTCATAGTAAAATCCCTTGGCTTGGCTAAGAAACGCTTGAGCAATTTGGCATGAGCACTCATGCCCAGAATACTACCTCCTCCGGGCTTATGCAACTGAACATCAGTTGCAGTCTCCAGGGCCGGCCGGTATCAGCTGCCGGCTCAAGTCCACCCACAGTCGCAACGAGTCTTTCCATCATTAGCAGTGACGCCGGATTCTGCCCGTTCTTCTCTTCCCCCTTCTCCGCATCGGGGCATTACGCTCTTATTCATGGTGGGGACGGGAGAAATCCCGATCCGTTTCTTGACTCCCGCTATGAGCCGCCATATAGTCAGGCCGTGGTGCGGCTGTGATCGCATCGAAAACAAGGGCTTCAAGACGATGAATTCCAAAACCATCTATGGCAATCCCGTCAGATTCCGGCGTCCCGGCGGTGCTCGGCAAGGAGATCCGACGCCTTTCGTCGAATTCCGATCTATATGACCGACGGCGACCGCCTTCAGGCGGCGCGCTCCCGGCGCAGGAGAGGGAAGATGGAGAACGCAATGATCAAGAAAAAAATACTCTCGCTCGTCATGACGTTCAGCCTGCTGACGGCGGCCGGCGCCCTGGCGGCACAGGAGAAGGTCCCGGTCCTCAAGCTCGACCGCCTCAGGCTCCAGATTGAGCGGCTCATCGCGCACGAAGACGGAAAAGTCGGCGTGGCCGTCAAGCATCTCGAATCCGGGCAGGGGCTGGCGGTCAACGGCGACATGCCGTTCCCGATGGCCAGCACGTTCAAGGTGCCCATCCTGGTGGAGCTTCTCTACCAGGCCAAGGAGGGGCGGTTCAGCCTGGACGACGAGCTGAGCGTCCAGCCCTCGGACCAGCACCCGGGCAGCGGCCTGCTCGCCAAGCTGGCGGCGCCCGGCGTCAAGCTCAGCGTTCGGAACATGGCCCACTTCATGATGATGATCAGCGACAACTCGGCGACCGACATCCTCCTCGAAAAGGTGGGCGCCGCCAGCGTCAACGCCCGGCTCAGGGGCCTGGGGATCGAGGGCATCTCCGTGAACCGGAGCTGTCAGCAGCTGATCGGCGACCTCCGGGCCCTGTACCAGAGCGCCAAGACTCCCGAAGACGTCCGGGCGGCCGTCGTCAAGTTCAGCGACGATCCCCAGGACCAGGCCACCCCGCTGGCCATGAACGGCCTGCTCGAAAAGGTCTATAAAAAAGAGATCATCGACCCGGCCAGCTGCCAACTTATGATAGAGATCATGCTGAAGTGCGAAACAGGCGGAAAGCGCATCCTCGGCGACCTTCCGGAGGACACCAAATTCGCGCACAAAACGGGGACGATCGCGGGCACGGTCAACGACTGCGGGATCATCACCCTTCCCGACGGCGCCGGCAGCGTCGCTTTAACGGTCTTCACGAAGAATTTCACGGAAGACACGGACGACGTCGAAGCGGTGATCTCCAGGATCGCCAAGTTCGTCTACGACTGTTTTTACTTCACGATGTGAGAAGAGGAGAGGCACCATGACTCAGCGCCGCGTTCCCGCAATATTCTTTGTCCTGATCTCCGTGACGGGCATGGTCGTCTCCGCCCGGGCCCAGGCCCCGGTGGCCGCGACCCATCCCTTATCCGTCCACGACATGCTGGCCATGGACCGGATTTCCGACACCCAGGTGTCGCCGGACGGAAAATGGCTTGTCTTCTCCGTGCGCGAAACCGACCTCGCGGCGAACCGCGGCCGGACCGACATCTGGCTCGTCGGCGCCGACGGGAAGAACCTCAGGCGGCTCACCTCGCACCCGGCCGCCGACGCGAACGCGCGCTGGTCTCCCTGCGGCAAGTGCATCTTTTTTCTGTCCGGCCGCTCGGGCTCCTCGCAGGTCTGGAGGATCAAGCTCGACGGGGGAGAAGCGGAACAGGTCACCGACCTGCCGCTCGACGCCGGGAACCTCGTCGTCGCTCAGACCGGTGACCTCCTGGCGATAACGATGGATGTCTTCCCCGGGCTGACCCCGGCCGACACGGCCGGGAAGCTGCAGGCGGTCAAGGAGCGGAAGGCCTCCGGTCAGATCTTCGACCGGCTGCTCTACCGCCATTGGGACAGCTGGGGCGACGGCCGTCGCTCGCATCTTTTCGTCGTCTCGAAAAAGGGCGGCGAAGCCCGCGACCTGATGCCGGCCATGGATGCGGACACCCCCAGCAAGCCCTTCGGCGGCCCGGAGGAGTTCGCCTTCACGCCGGACGGCCGGGGCCTCGTCTTCACGGCGCGCGACGCCGGGCGGGAAGAGGCCTGGTCCACGAATTTCGACCTCTTCCTTGTCCCGGCCGACGGGTCGAGACCGCCGCAGCCGCTGACCGCCGCGAACAAGGCCTGGGACACGGCGCCCGCCTTTTCCCCGGACGGCAAAACCCTGGCCTATCTGGCCATGTCCCGGGCGGGCTATGAGGCCGACCGTTTTCGCATCGTCCTCAGGCCGTGGCCCGAGGGGGACTGGCGTACGCTCACCGAGAGCTGGGATTATTCCGTGGCATCGCTGCAGTGGTCGGCCGGCGGCGACGAGCTTTTGGCGACGGCGCCGAACAAGGGACAGACCTCCCTCTTTGCGGTGAGCGCCGCTACCGGTCGGGCCCGGACGATCGTTGACCAAGGGACGGTCGGCCGGTTCGCGCCGGCGGCGGACCGGATCGTCTTCGAGCGGAACAGCCTGACGTCGCCCGCCGAGATCTATTCGGTGAAGGCCGATGGCTCGGACGAGCAGCCGGTCACGCGGATCAATGCCTCCCGGGTCGCGGCTGTCCGGCTGGGGGTCCCCGAGCAGTTCAGCTTCAAGGGCTGGAACAACGAAACGGTCTACGGCTATGTCGTCAAGCCCGTCGATCTCGATACAGCCAAGAAGTATCCCGTGGCCTTTCTCATCCACGGCGGCCCCCAGGGGTCGTTCGGCAACGACTTTCATTACCGCTGGAACCCGCAGGCCTACGCCGGGGCGGGCTACGCCGTGGTCATGGTCGATTTCCACGGGTCGGTCGGCTACGGCCAGGCCTTCTGCGACGCGATCCGCGGTGACTGGGGAGGCAAGCCGCTCGTCGACCTCCAGAAGGGACTGGCCGCCGCGCTCGCCAAGTACCCCTGGATGGACGGCGTCCGGGTGGGGGCGCTGGGCGCCTCGTACGGCGGCTACATGGTCAACTGGATCGCCGGCAACTGGCCGGACCGGTTCAAGTGCCTGGTGAGCCACGACGGCAACCTCGACGAGCGGGCGGCCTATTTCGACACCGAGGAGCTCTGGTTCCCCGAGTGGGACCATCTGGGCACGCCCTGGGTCAATCCCCAAGGCTACGAAAAGCAGAACCCGGTGAACTTCGTCAAGAACTGGAAAACGCCCATGCTCGTCGTCCACGGCGGCCGGGACTACCGGATCGTCGACTCCCAGGGGATGTCAACCTTCACGGCGCTCCAGCGGTTGGCGATCCCCAGCAAGTTCCTGTATTTCCCGGACGAGGGCCACTGGGTGCTGAAGCCCGCGAACTCCGATCCAGTGGCATGAGACCGTGCTGGGCTGGCTGGACCAGTGGCTTAAGTAGCCGGCGTCCTTTATATCGGCAAACCCGGCGGCCTGACGCCGAGGCCGCCGGCGGGCTTGGCGGCCTTATTCGACGGGGCCATGCTTCCGGCGATGGACGTGCTCCTCCCTGACGACCTTCACCGTGCTCGCCTGCGGGCCCTTCTCGCCCTCTTCCTCTTCGAACCTGACTTCCTGGCCGGCCGCGAGATTCTCGAACCCATCGAGGGCGCTGTTCTTGTGGAAGTAGATCTCGCGGCCTTCGGGCGTCGTGATAAACCCGTAGCCGTCCGGGTGGAGGCGGGCGATGATCCCGTGGGGCAGTCCGTCATGGTCCTTGACGTCCCGCTGCTTCACCCGCGCGTACTCCTCGAGCTGGCGTGTCGCTTCTTCGAAGGCGTGGTGGACGGCCACGTAGATATCTTCGTGGCTGTGATGCAGCGGATGTTCCCGGCTGACGACGATCATTTTTCCCGGGACCTTGACCCGGACGGTCGCCTTGTAGAGGTTCCCCTGGCGATGGCGGTTGTTCGCTTTCTCGACGGCGACCCGGCAGCTGACGACCCGGGGGAAGCGCTTGTCGAGTTTGCCGGCCCAGCGGCGGATCTCGCCGCCCAGCAGCTCCTCATAAGGCGACACGTCGCGGAATACGATCTGAAGCGGTGATTCCATGATCTGTCCCCCTTATTTTTTATAGAACGGCGGCATAGTCCCCTGGATCGACGTCTGCCTGAGGTCCACGGGCACCAGCTCGTTCGTGACGACCACCGGGATGGACTGCTCGTTCAGAATTTCGGCGGCCAGCGGCACGTCTGCCCGGATGCTGACCGGGTCCCATGGGGCGGACGTTCCCCGGCCGATGGCCGTGATCCTGACGTCGACGGCCTCCTGCGCCTGCGCCGCCAGCGGCGCCACCGCCCGGGCATCGGTCAAGCAGAGCCAGACGAGACAAAGGGCGATAACCGTGAGCACGATCTTGGTGTAAGGGTCGACACTGATCCTGTTCCTCATTTTTCCTCCTCGACGCTTTCCGTCGTGATCATATCATGACTTCGGCCGGGCGCCTTGGTCCTGTTATCGACGATGAGCCCGTGGCCCGAGGACAACAGGCGCCCGGACATCGGGCTTCCCATCAAGCCTGTTCGCATGAAGCCGATCTTCATCGCTCTCTCGTTTTGGCAGATGTCTCCGGCATGCAATTTATAAGTTATAAGCCGGATTCGTGCCAGAAACGCCTCGCCGTCCACCCACCCTAACTTAGGGGGACAGCGCACATAATCCACTGAATCAGCCAGCCCTAGTGGTGCGTCTCGTAAATATCTTGACGTTGAAATGATCAATGAAGACGCGCCACCGCGGGGGAGTTTGAGGGGGACGGCGTCGTTCCCCTCAGGGGGTCAGCTGAGTGCAACGAAGCGCCGAGGGGGGAGCCTGACTCCCCCCTGGAAGTGTCCCGTCTCTGCGGATGACTTTGGAAAGAGATTTACGAGACGGGACACTAGGAACCCCCGATGGGGATCAAAATGGAGGGCGATGAAACGTATATCACAGGATATTAAGTGCATAGTGTATGGCGTCCCTCCGAACTGAGGGGGGCGGCGCCGGTGGTGTCCTGTCCGATAGGACGGGGGCGGCCCCATGCGGCGAGACTCGGCGGCCGAAAATTAGCGTTCTCGGGTAAAGTGCCGGTGTTTTTCCCCGAAGAGCAGAGACAATAAATGCTCTGGAGGATTTGGCACGTTTCTTGAAGAAAGGGTCGTCGAAGGGTTTAACCCGAAGATGCCACTGAATGGAGGTAAGCGATGAACACGATTTTCTTCTCCCCGAAATATGAGGCCCACGGACAGAAGATCTTCGGGCTGGTCAAGGAGAGATTTCCGGAAGAAACGACCAAGATCTTCAGCGCCATCCCGGCCCTCAAAGGCCACGTCGGCAAAGTCCGCTCGACCGGAGTCGTCATCGTCATCGTGGACGGCGAGGATGAGTTGGTCGAGCTCGCCCTCAAGCCGACCATCCCCCAGAACCTGGCGACCGTCGTCGTCCTTCCCGACAGGAATGAGGGCCTGCTCCGCGTGGCCAGCGCCCTGAGCCCCGCCCTTATTTGGTTCGACGACAATTCGGTGGACGACCTCATGACGATCATCAGCCGGATCAAACTGGAGCAGAATATCCAGAGAGAGAATCTTCAAAACCTGGAGCTCTCCTGGTCGGATGACTATTCCTATGCCACGAGCTTTTTCTGGTACTCGATGAAGAGCTACAGCCGGCGCATCCAGAGCTTGTCCGAGATCGCCTACTACGCTTAGCGCCGGCCGCCGCGGCGGCGCCCGGCTTTCAATCGCGACTCCAGGATCTTTCCGAAGACAGGGGGTCGCCGGAATTCTATTCGAAGGGTTTACCAACAAGAGGCCAGGGACGGCCTCTGGCTCGATGAGATCCCGCCGAGCGACAGCCCGCGAAGACGGCTTCGTTCTCGAGCCGAAGAAATGCGTCGGCCTCACGAAGAGATGTTGGGAATTTCTCGGAACCGAGCCGGCGGCTGACCCACGGTAATGGGTTCCCCCGCCCCCCGGGCGCCGGGGAGCTCACCGAGCCCCCCGGCCTAGGCTGGCAACATGCCCCGCCTTTTGCCGACAACACCACCTCTGCTAAAACAGCCCGTCAACCCCCCTCTGCCCACCCCTCGAGTTGCTGGTTCGTTTCGATTTGTTCATTCAGCCGGGCGTTACGCCCGAAATATCCATATACAAATTTCGTGCCAATTTCCGCCCGGGAGCGGCTCCCGATCTCACCCGAATCCTCGGGGCCGGATTGTCGATTATCGTTCAGAATAAAAGGAATTTTCTTGTCGCGCTGGAATCGAGTCCTGCCCGGCGGGATTTCCCGGGTCATCTCTCGCGGGGCGGCGTCCCGCCCTCACGACTTACCCCTTGCCGCCCGGGTCGCCCCCCATCAGCCTTGGGTTTTCCGGTTGGCACATTTTTTGAAGTTACCGCTCGTGGAGGGAGTATATCTTTGAGCTCTGCCGGCGCCGGTCCTGATTCCGCCTGGCCGCTATTGGCTTACGCGGCCGTTGTGCTTTTCCTTATTGCGGCCATCATCGCCCTGTCTTTTGTTCTGGGTGAGCGTCACCGGGAGCGCGATGCGGCCGGCCCGTTCGAATCCGGCGTGCCGGCGACGGGCACCGCCCGGCTGCGGTTCTCCGTCAGGTTCTACCTCATGGCCGTCTTCTTTGTCATCTTCGACCTGGAAGCGGCCTTTCTTTTTGCCTGGGCTGTCGCCTTCCGGAGGCTCGGCTGGGGAGCCTACCTCGGGGTCCTGGTCTTCGGCCTGACGCTTCTTCTGATGATCTTCTACCTCGGGCGCACCGGCGCCCTGGACTTCGTTTCCAGACCGGGCGCGCTTTCGGCTTCCCATCCGGAATCCGGAGTCTCCGGGGAGAGTTCATGAAAAAGTATGATCTCTCCTTTGAGCAGGCCGTCCGCCGGAACGTCCTTCTGAGCCGGCTCCAGGACATCCTGGCCTGGGGGCGCAAGAACTCCATCTGGCCCTTCAATTTCGGGCTCTCCTGCTGCTATGTCGAAATGGCCACCAGCCTCACCAGCCGTTATGACGCGGCCCGGTTCGGCTCCGAGGTCCTCCGGGGCACGCCGCGGGAGGCGGACCTGATGGTCATCGCCGGCACCGTGTTCATCAAGATGGCCCCGGTCATCCAGCAGCTCTATGACCAGATGATGGAACCGCGCTGGGTGATCTCGATGGGGTCCTGCGCGAACTCGGGCGGCATGTACGACATCTACAGCGTCGTCCAGGGGGTGGACAAGTTCCTGCCCGTCGACGTCTATGTGCCGGGCTGCCCGCCCCGTCCCGATGCTTTCCTCGAGGGCCTGATGCTTCTCCAGCGGTCGGTGGGGCGGGAGAGGAGGCCGCTGAGCTGGGTGGCCGGCTCCCAGGTGGTCGGCAGGCCCCCCAAGCTGTCCGTGAAAGCCGAGCTTCGGGACAAGCGGCGGGCGATGACGATCTTCAAGCCCGCCGACGAGATCTGAGCCCAGGCCGCGATCATGATTCAGGACGAGCCGACGAAGGGGAGGGGGCCCGAGGATCCGGGCGTCGCCGGCGTCCTGGCGCGGCAGTTCGGACCCGGGACGGCCGTTCCGGAAACGACTCGCGATGAGATCTCGACATTCCACGTGCCCGCGCCCCGGATCGTCGAGGTCCTGCGCTTCCTCAAGGAAGGCATCGACCGGCCTTTCCCGATGCTCTACGACCTCACGGCCGTCGACGAGAGAAACCGCCGCGACCGCCGCCCGGGCACGGGCGCCGAATTCACCGCTGTTTATCATCTCCTGTCCTTCGAACGGAACGAAGATATCCGCATCAAGGCCGCTCTCGACGGCGAGTATCCCTCCCTGCCGAGCGTCACCGGCCTCTGGCCGTCCGCCAACTGGTACGAGCGGGAGGCCTTCGACATGTTCGGGATCACCTTTGACGGCCATCCCAACCTGCGTCGCCTGCTGATGCCGGCTTCCTGGAACGGCCATCCCCTGCGGAAGGAACATCCCGCGCGGGCGACCGAGATGGGGCCGTTCAGCCTGCCCGAGGACAAGCGGTTCGCCGAGCAGCAGGCGCTCGAGTTCCGGCCCGAGGAGTGGGGCATGAAGCGCGAGGGCGGGGACACCGAGTTCATGTTCTTGAACATCGGGCCGCAGCATCCGGGCACGCACGGCATCCTGCGCATCGTCGCCCAGCTCGACGGCGAGGAGATCGTCGATGCCGTCTGCGACATCGGCTTTCACCACCGGGGCGCGGAAAAGATGGCGGAGCGCCAGAGCTGGCACACCTTCATCCCGTACACCGACCGCATCGATTACCTCGGCGGCGTCATGAATAATCTCGCCTACGTGCTGGCGGCGGAGAAGCTGGCCCGGATCGAAGTCCCCGACAAGGCCGTCGTCGCCCGGGTCATGCTCTGCGAGCTGTTCCGACTCGCCAGCCACCTCGTCTGGTACGGCACCTTCGCCCAGGACCTGGGCCAGCTGTCGCCCGTCTTCTACATGTTCACGGACCGGGAGGCCATCTTCGACATCGTGGCGGCCGTGACCGGCGCCCGCATGCACCCCAACTGGTTCCGGATCGGCGGGCTGGCGCAGGACCTGCCCCGAGGTTGGGAGAAGCTCGTGTCGGACTTCGTCGCCCGCTTCCCGGGGCGGCTCAGGGAGTATGACGGACTGGTCATGAAAAACAGGATCTTCAAGGGCCGCACGGTCGGCATCGGCGCCCTGGACGCCCGGACGGCGGTCGAATGGGGCATGACCGGGCCGGCGTTGCGGGCCTGCGGCCTCGAGTGGGATTTCCGGAAGAAGCGGCCGTACTCGGGTTATGAGAAGTTCGAGTTCGACATCCCGACGGGCCGGCGGGGCGACTGTTACGACCGCGCGGCGGTCCGCGTCGAGGAGATGCGTCAGAGTCTGCGCATCGTCGAGCAGTGCCTGAAGAACATGCCGGCCGGGCCCTACAAGTCCGGGCACCCGCGGACGACGCCGCCCCAAAAAGACCGGACGCTCCTCGATATCGAGACGCTCATCGGCCATTTCCTGGGGGTGAGCTGGGGGCCGGTCATGCCGCCCGGCGAGGCCTTCCAGGGGATCGAGGCGGCCAAGGGGAACAACGGCTATTACCTGGTCAGCGACGGCGGGACGTCGCCCTACCGGGTCAGGATCCGGACGCCGTCCTTTCCCCACATCCAGATGCTGTCCCGGATCTGCCGCGGCCACACCATTCCCGACCTTCTGGCCATCCTCGGAAGCCTGGATTACGTGCTGGCCGACGTCGACCGTTAGGGAGATCGAAAGGTACCCCATGCTCAGCGACGAGGAACGCCGGGAGATAGAAAAAGCGCTGGCCCGCCTCCCCGGGAGAAAGGCGGGCACGCTGGAGGCGCTGCACGTCGTCCAGGAAAAGCGGGGCTGGGTTTCGGACGAAGCCGTCCGCGACGTCGCGGCGGCGGTCGGCCTGTCGGCCGACGAAGTGGACGGCGTCGCGACCTTCTACAACCTGGTGTTTCGAAAGCCGGTCGGCCGGCACGTCATTCTGATCTGCGACAGCATCAGCTGCTGGGTCGCCGGCTACGGCGGCATCCTCGATCGGTTGCGCCTTGACCTGGGCATCGGGGTGGGGGAGACGACGCCGGATTCGCGGTTCACGCTCCTTCCCGTGTGCTGTCTCGGGGCCTGCGACAAGGCGCCGGTCATCATGGTCGATAACGACCTTTACGGGGATGTCACGCCCGAAGGGCTCGGGGCGATCCTGGAAAAATATTCATGAAAGAAGAAGCGCTGGAACGGCCGCTGACCCGGGACATCCGGCCCGGCGATGAGCCGCTGAGCTTAGCGGAATATGAGAAGACGGGCGGCTACCGTGCCTTGCGCAAGGCCCTGGGCGCGATGACTCCGGCGGCCGTCCTGGACTATGTCAAGGCGTCGAACCTCAAGGGCCGGGGCGGGGCGGGTTTCCCTACCGCCGTTAAGTGGGCCCTGATTCCCGCCGGAAAAGAAGCCCGGCGCCCCGTCTATATCGTCGCCAATGCCGATGAGATGGAGCCGGGCACGTTCAAAGACCGGTTCCTGATGGAAGGAAACCCCCATCAGTTCCTCGAGGGCATGATCATCGCGGCCCACACCGTCGGGGCCGATGTCGGCTGGATCTTTCTTCGCCGGGCGTACAAAAGATCCCAGGCCTGCCTCGAAAAAGCCATCCGGGAAGCCTACGAGGCGGGCTATCTGGGCAGGAACATCCTGAAAACCGCGTTCACCCTGGACATGTTCATCCATCTGGGCTTCGGCAGGTACATGGCCGGCGAGGAAACCGGCCTGCTGAACTCGCTCGAGGGCCGGCGGGCCGTCCCCCGGGCCAAGCCTCCCTTCCCCCAGATCTCGGGGCTGTTCGGAAGACCGACGCTCATCAACAATGTCGAGACACTGTGCTGCATTCCTCACATCGTTCAAAACGGCCCCGAGTGGTTCCGAGGGCTGAGCCGGACGGACGACGGCGGAACCAAGCTTTACGGCATCAGCGGCCGCGTCAGGCGCCCGGGGATCTACGAGCTTCCCATGGGCACGACCCTCCGCGAGCTCCTGGAGGTTTACGCCGGCGGGATGCGGGATGGGTTCAAGTTCCGCGGCCTCCTGCCCGGCGGGGCCTCGACGGATTTCCTGCTGGACGAGCATCTCGATATCAGGCTGGGTTTCGCCGGCGACCCGGCGTCGGGGAGCCGCCTGGGGACCGCGGCGAGCATCGTCCTCGACGACCGCACCTGCCCCGTCGGCTTCGTCCATAACCTGGAGGCCTTCTTCGCCCGCGAGTCCTGCGGCTGGTGCACGCCCTGCAGGGACGGACTTCCCTGGGTGGAGAAGACGCTCCGGGCCATCGAGGAGGGACAGGGCGAGCCGGGCGACCTCGCCGTCCTGGAACATCACGCCGCCAGTCTCGCACCGGGCCGCACCTTTTGCGCCCTGGCGCCGGGCGCGATGGAGCCCCTGCACAGCGCGCTCGAGTATTTCCGGCCGGATTTCGAGCGCCACATCAAGGAGGGCCGCTGCCCCTGGAAGTGAGCCATGGCCAGGATATTCGTCGACGGACAACCGTATGAAGTGAGGGCCGACGTGAGCCTGCTCGATGCCATCCTATCGCTCGGTATCGACCTGCCCTACTTCTGCTGGCACCCGGCCCTGGGCTCGGTCGGCGCCTGCCGGCAGTGCGCGGTCAAGAAATTCAAGGACGAGAACGACACCCGAGGCAAGATCGTCATGGCCTGTATGGAAAAGGTGGAGGAAGGGCTCCGGGTTTCGGTTGCCGACGAGGAGGCCCGGGCCTTCCGCGCCTCGGTGATCGAGTGGCTGATGACCAATCACCCGCACGACTGCCCCGTCTGCGACGAGGGCGGCGAGTGCCACCTCCAGGACATGACGGTCATGACGGGCCACACCTACCGGCGGTTCCGGTTCAGGAAGCGCACCTTCCGGAACCAGGACCTGGGTCCGTTCGTCACCCACGAGATGAACCGGTGCATCGTCTGCTACCGCTGCCATCGTTTCTATTGCGAATACGCGGGCGGCACGGATTTTGCCGCGCTCGCCGGCCACAACCGCGTCTATTTCGGCCGCCACCGGGAGGGGCCGCTGGAGAGCGAGTTCAGCGGCAACCTGGTCGAGGTCTGCCCGACGGGCGTCTTCACCGACAAGTCGCTGAAACGCCACTACACGCGCAAGTGGGACCTGAGGACGGCGCCCTCGGTCTGCGTTCACTGCGGCCTGGGCTGCAACACGATCATCGGCGAGCGCTACGGCGAGCTGCGACGCGTGCGCAACCGCTATCACCCCGACGTGAACGGCTACTTCCTGTGCGACCGCGGCCGGTACGGCTACGAATTCGTTAACAGCGAAAAAAGGATTCTCTACCCCCGCAGCGTGTCCAAGCCCAGGGCTGGCGCCGGGGAGGAGTCGGACGGGCCCCTCGGCGAGGCTGCTCGGATCCTAAGGCAGGCGGCGCGGGTCGTCGGCATCGGGTCCCCGCGGGCCTCGCTCGAGGCCAACTACCTGCTCAGGAAGCTGGTGGGGCCGGAGAACTTTTTTCTTGGCCTCTCCGATGATGAAGCCGGGCTGGCCTCGCTGGCCCTGGAAATCCTGACGGCGGACGGGCCGGGACCGGCCACGATCAAAGAAGTCGGGGAGTCCAGGGCCGCGCTCGTCCTGGGCGAGGACGTGACCAACGCCGCTCCGCTCCTGGCGCTGGCGCTCCGCCAGACGGTGCGGCAAAAGCCGCTCGACGACGCCGGCCGGCTCGGGATCCCCCGGTGGCTGGACGGCGCAGCGCGGACCGCGGCCCAGGATGCGAAGGGGCCTCTGTACATCGCCTCACCCTACCCGACGAAGCTCGATGACGCTGCCGTCCGGACCCACCGGGCGGCGCCCGTCGATATCGCCCGGCTTGGGTTCGCGGTGGCCCACGAGATAGAAGGCACGGCCCCCGGGCCCGACGGTCTGGGCGAGGCTGCCAGCGCCCTGGCCGGCGAGATCGGACGAGCGCTTCGCGATGCAGAGAATCCGGCGGTCGTCGCCGGGCTGACCTGCGGCGGGGAAGAAGTCCTCAGGGCCGCGGCGAACATCGCCCTGGCGCTCCGGGCGTCCGGGGGGCAGCCCCGGCTGTGCCTGACCTTCCCGGAATGCAACACGCTCGGGCTCGCCCTGATGGGGGGCCGTCGGCTGGGAGAGCTGTTTGGGGAATTGACGGAGAACCCGGTCGATGCGGCGATCGTTCTAGAAAACGACCTTTTCCGGCGGGCCGGGCGGGCGTCGGTCGAGGCGTGTCTCCGCGGTCTCCGGAAAGTGATCGTGCTCGACCACCTGAACAACGGGACTTCGGAGGAGGCGGACATCCTGCTCCCTGCGGCCACCTTCGCCGAGTCCACGGGGACTTTCGTCAATAACGAGGGCCGGGCCCAGCGGTTCTTCCGGGTCATGCCGCCACCCGGCGAGACCCGGGAGAGCTGGCGCTGGCTCCGGGACATCGGCGTGGCCCTGGACCGGCCGGGGTTCGAGAAGCTCGAGCTTCTGGACGATGTTCTCCGGGAAGCCGAGGCGGAGATACCCGCCCTCGACGGGATCCGGGAAGCCGCTCCGCCGTCGGCCTTCAGGATGGCAGGGCAGAAGATACCCCGGGCATCCCGCCGGGAAAGCGGGCGGACGGCCGTGACCGCCGACAGGGACGTCAGCGAGCCCAAGCCGCCCGCCGACCCGGACTCGGCCCTGTCGATGACCATGGAAGGATGGCCCGGGGTCCCGGACCCCGCGCTCATCCCGTTCTACTGGAGCCCGGGGTGGAATTCCGACCAGGCCCTGAATAAATATCAGTCCGAGGTGGCCGGGCCGCTGCGGGGCGGCACGCCGGGACGGCGGCTGATCGTTCCCAAGGCCGGCGCGCCGCCGGCCTTCTACCCGGCGCCCGCGCCCTCCCGGCCCGGCGGCGGGGAGTGGACGCTCGTCCCCGTCCAT
Organism: Candidatus Aminicenantota bacterium; assembly: GCA_963764885.1. Lineage (GTDB taxonomy): Bacteria > Acidobacteriota > Aminicenantia > Aminicenantales > UBA8522 > CAVSCD01. The sequence goes on along the minus strand of CAVXUH010000007.1, from coordinate 45,863 downwards.
CATATCTTCGGGTCCGAGGAGCTGAGTCCGCTCAGCCCGGGCATCCTCGAGCGCTCGCCGAAGCCTTACCTTCTGATGAGCCGGGAGGAGGCGCTCGAGCTCGGAATCGGCGAAGGCTCTCGCGTCGAGCTCGAGACGGAAGGGACGACGCTCGAGCTTCCGGCCAGGCTGGCCGACGGCCTCGCCCGCGGGACGGCGGGACTGCCCGCCGGGCTCCCCGGGCTGTCGGGGCCGGTCCCCCGGCGGGGTACGATCCGGAAGGTGACGGCATGAGCCCCGTCCTGAAGTCGCTCCTGACCATCGCCGGCGTTCTCTTCGTCATGTTCAATATCGCCGCGGCGCTGACCTTTATCGAGCGCCGGCTGCTCGGCCTTTGGCAGGACCGCTACGGCCCCAACCGTGTCGGCCCGTTCGGCCTGCTCCAGGCAGCGGCCGACATCATCAAGCTCTTCTTCAAAGAGGACTGGGTGCCGCCGTTCGCCGACAAGGCGGTCTTCATCCTGGCGCCGGGCATCATCGTCGCGACCGTCCTCCTCGTCTTTGCGGTCGTTCCCTTCGCGCCCGGCCTGTTCGTCGTCGACCTGAACGTCGGCCTGCTCTTTTTCCTGGGCATGTCGGCCCTGGGGGTTTACAGCGTCGTCCTTGGCTCCTGGGCTTCGAACAGCAAGTACCCGCTCCTCGGCGGGGTCCGCGGGGCGGCCCAGATGATGAGCTACGAGATCTTCATGGGCCTGTCGCTCATGGGCGTCGTGCTGCTGGCGGGCTCGTTCAGCCTCCGGGACATCGTCCTCGCCCAGCAGAGGCTGTGGTTCGTCGTCCCGCAGTTTGCCGGCTTTGTCATCTTTTTTATCGCAGGGACGGCCGAGACGCACCGCCTGCCCTTCGACCTGCCCGAGGCCGAGAGCGAGCTCGTCGCCGGCTATCATTCCGAATACTCGGGGATGAAGTTCGGACTCTACTTTGTGGGCGAGTACCTCGGCGTCACGCTCATCTCGGCGCTGGCGGTCACGCTGTTTTTCGGCGGCTGGCTGGGCCCCCGGTTCCTGCCGCCCGTCGCCTGGTTCTTCCTCAAAACGTTCGTCTTCATCGGCATCTTTATCTTGATGCGGGCCGCCCTGCCGCGGCCCCGGTATGACCAGCTGATGAGGCTCGGCTGGCAGGTCCTGCTCCCTCTCAGTGTCCTGAACCTCCTGGTCACCGGGGCGTTCGCGCTGGTGTCCCGCTAGGTCGGGGAATGAGCGCACCATGAATATGCCGCGAGGGATGCGATGATCAGCGCCCTGCGGAGCATGGGCTTGGCCTTCCTCCACCTTTTCCGGAAGAGGGCCACCGTCCGCTATCCCGAGGAGAAGCCGAGGCTGCCGGCGCGCTGGCGCGGGCGGATCATCCTCACGCACGACCCGGCGGGGAAGGAGCGGTGCGTCGCCTGCTACCTCTGCGCCGTCGCCTGTCCGGTCGGCTGCATCGCCCTCCAGGCGGACGAGGAAAAGGACGGGAGGCGCTACCCGCGCTTCTTCCGGATCAATTTCTCGCGCTGCATTTTCTGCGGTTTCTGCGAGGAGGCCTGCCCCACCTGCGCCATCCAGCTCATCCCCGATTTCGAGATGGCCGAGTACGACCGGCAGAATCTCGTCTACGAAAAGGAGGACCTTCTCGTCGAGGGTCAAGGCAAATACCCCGGCTACGATTTTTACCGTGTTTCGGGACTGGCTATCGAAGGGAAAGACAAGGGGGAGGGCCTGAACGAGGAACCCCCGACCGACATCCTGAGCCTCCTGCCGTATAAGGGCCCGGCGGAGCGGTGAGCGGGACGGGCGCCATGATTATCGTCTTCTATCTCTCGGCCGCGGTGGCGGTCCTGGCGACGCTCGCCGTCATAACCCGGAGAAACGCCGTCCACGCGCTCCTCTATCTCATCGTCTCCCTGCTCGCGGTCGCGGTCATCTTCTTCATCCTGGGGGCGCCGTTCGTCGCGGCCCTCGAGGTGATCATCTATGCCGGGGCCATCATGGTCCTTTTCCTGTTCGCCGTCATGATGCTCGGCGGCGTTCCGGCCGGGCCGAAAGCCGGGGGTCAGCGGCGAGGCCTCCCGGGCTGGTCGGGCCCCGCCGTTCTCTCGCTTGTCCTGCTCATCGAGTTCGTAGCCGTCCTCGTTTCGGGCGGCTCCCACGCCCTTCCGGCCGGCTCCATTCCGCCGCAGCAGGTGGGGTTAGCACTCTTTTCAACTTATCTCCTCGGTGTCGAGCTGGCCGCGTCGGTCCTCCTGGCGGCGCTCCTCGGCGCCTATCATATCGGCCGCCGGGGGGAGGGCCGGGACGCGGCCGCGGGGCAGGGAGTCCAATCATGATCCCGGCTGAGTCGGGGCTCGTCCTGGCGGCCATTCTGTTCGCGCTCGGGACGGCGGGCGTCGTCGCCCGGCGGAACGTTCTTTTCGTGCTGATGTCCATCGAGGTGATGCTCAACGCCGCCGGGTTGGCCTTCGTCCTGGCCGGCGCCCGCTGGGGCCAACCCGACGGGCAGGTGATGTTCATTTTTGTCCTGGTAATGGCGGCGGCCGAGGTCGCCGTCGGCCTGGCCCTGATCATCCGGATGTTCCACAAGCTCAAGAGCCTGGACACCGACCGCGCCGGGACGATGAGGGGCTGACATGCCGGAGACGCTCTGGGTCCTGCCCGCCCTGCCGCTCGCCGGGTTCGTCATCCTGGCGCTCGCGGGACCGCGCCTGTCCCGGCGGGCCGTCACGTTTATCGGCCTGACGTCGGTCGGGTTGGCCGCGGTCCTGGCGGTCGTCGTTGGCTTCCGGTTCGCCGCCCTGCCGCCGGGAACGGCGGTCGTGAATTCAGTCTGGACCTGGTTCCAGGCCGCCGGCTTCTCGGCGGGCGTGGATCTCCGGCTGGACGCGCTCTCTCTTGTCTTCGTCCTCGTCGTCACGATCGTCGGCTTCCTCATCCATCTCTACTCTTCGGAATCCATGCGGCGCGACGAGGGCTATGGCCGGTTCTTCGCCTATATGAACCTGTTCATCGCCTTCATGCTCGTCCTCGTCCTCGCCGACAACCTGCTCCTTCTCTACCTCGGCTGGGAAGGCGTCGGGCTGTGCAGCTATCTTCTGATCGGTTTCTGGTATAAGGACCCCGCCAACGGCGCAGCGGCCCGCAAGGCTTTCATCGTTACCCGGGTGGGGGACACGGCCCTTGCCGTCGGGCTCTTCCTCCTGTTCACGACGTTCGGCACACTGGGGATCCCCGGGATCCTGAGCCGGGCGCCCGAAGTCTGGGGGCCGGGAGCCGGGCTCGCCTCAGTCGCTGCGGCCCTGCTCCTGGGCGGGGCGGTCGGCAAGTCCGCCCAACTTCCTCTTCAGACCTGGCTCCCCGACGCCATGGCCGGTCCCACTCCGGTGAGCGCGCTCATCCACGCGGCCACCATGGTCACGGCGGGGGTCTACCTCATCTGTCGGATGCACATCGTTTTCGACCTCGCACCGGGCGTGCGCCTCGCGGCGGGCGTCATCGGAGCGGTGACGCTCCTTGTCGCGGGTCTGTCCGCGCTCGTCCAGATCGACATCAAGCGCGTCCTGGCCTACTCCACGATCAGCCAGGTCGGCTACATGTTCCTGGCGGCGGGGACGGGGGCCTATCCGGCCGCGGTCTTTCATTTCATGACGCATGCGTTTTTCAAGTCCCTGCTCTTTCTGGCGGCCGGGGTTGTCATCACGGCGCTCGGCGAGGAACACGATATCCTCAAGATGGGGGGGCTTCGGCGCAGCCTGCCGCTCGCTTTCTGGGCCTTCCTGGCCGGGGCCGCCTCGCTCGCGGCCGTGCCGCTGGTCACGGCGGGCTTCTATTCCAAGGGGATGATCCTCGGCTTGGCGTGGTCGAGCGGGCCCGCCGGCCGGTGGCTGTGGACGGCCGGGATCGCCGGCGCGTTCATCACCGTGCTTTATACCTTCCGCGTCGTGTTCCTTGTCTTTTTCGGCGAAGAAAGATCGAAGCCCAGTTATGCACCCGGGTTGCCCGTAAGACTCCCGCTCGTGGTCCTGGCGGGGCTGTCGATCGTCGCCGGCTTCGTCCAGGTCCCCCGCTGGCTGGGCGGCGTTTCCGTCTTTTCGGACTTCCTGCGTCCCATCTTCGGAAAAACCGCCGCCGCCGGCGAGAGCCCCTGGCTCGAGTTCGTGGGGGGAGGGGTGGTCCTCGTCGCGCTCTATCTTTCCTACCGGCGTTTCGGCCGTGGCGCCAGGTCGGGAGCGTTGGCGCCGGCTCCTCCGGCCGGGGCCCTGCGCCGGTTCCTCTTCGGTGGAATGGGGTTCGACCGGCTCTATGACCGGCTCCTGGTCGAGCCGTTCGTCCGGGCGGCGCGCTGGAACAGCGGCGATTTTATCGACGCCTTCTATCTGGGCGTGGCGGCGCTCGGGCGCGCTCTCAACAGGCTGCTCAGCCTGGTCCAGACCGGACGGCTGCGCTGGTATGCCGGGGTCCTGGTCGCCGGCGCGGTCATAGTTTTTGCCGTGGTGGTCTTCCTATGATCCTTTTCTGGCTGCTCATCATCCCCGCCGCGGCGGGCGCCGCCGCCTGGGCGGCGGGACGCCGCAGGCCGGCCTGGGCGAGGTGGATAGCTCTCGGCGGCCTCGGGCTCGACCTTGTCCTCGCCGCCGGTCTCTGGATCCGCCGGTTCCATGAATTCGCCGTCGGCCCATCCCCGCGCTGGGTGATCGAGCTCGAGCGGCCGTGGATCCCGCGCTTCGGCATCGGTTTTCACCTGGCGATCGACGGGCTGAGCCTGCTTCTCATCGTCCTGACCGTCCTCATCGGGTTTCTCGCGGTCCTCGCCTCGTGGTCCGAGATCAAGAGCCGGGTCGGGTTTTTCCACTTCAACCTGCTCTGGGCCCTGGCCGGGATCATCGGCGTTTTCCTGGCTCTTGACCTCTTCCTTTTTTATTTTTTCTGGGAGCTGATGCTCGTGCCGATGTATTTCCTGGTCGGTATCTGGGGCCACGAGCGCCGCGTCTTCGCCTCGACCAAGTTCTTCATCTTCACCCAGGCCGGGGGCCTGCTGATGCTCGTCTCCATCCTGGCCTTCTATTTTCTCCACGGGCAGGCCTCGGGCGTTTACACCTTCGAGTACAAGGAGCTCCTCGGAACCGCGCTCCCGCCGGCGGCCGGGCTCCTCGTGATGCTGGGCTTTCTGGCGGCCTTTCTGGTCAAGCTCCCGGCGGTGCCCCTCCACACCTGGCTCCCCGACGCCCACACCCAGGCGCCCACGGCGGGGAGCGTAATCCTGGCCGCCCTTCTCCTGAAGACGGGCGCCTACGGCCTGCTGCGCTTCGTCCTGCCGCTCTTTCCCGAGGCGGCGGCGAGGTTCCGAAATGCCGGCATGATCCTGGGGGTAATCGGCATCCTCTATGGCGCCCATCTTGCCTTCGGCCAGTCCGACCTGAAGCGGCTGGTGGCGTATACGAGCGTCAGCCACATGGGTTATGTGCTCCTCGGCGTCTTCGCCATGAATACCCTCGCCCTCCAGGGAGCCGTCCTCCAGATCATCTGTCACGCCCTGAGCACGGGCGCTCTTTTTGTCATCGCCGGAGCCCTCCAGGAGCGGCTCCACACCCGCGAGATGGGCGCGATGGGCGGGCTCTGGGAGCAGATGCCGCGCCTGGGAGGAGCGGCCATGTTCTTTGCCCTGGCGTCGCTCGGGCTCCCCGGGCTCGGGAATTTCCTGGCCGAGTTCCTCGTCCTCCTCGGCGCCTACCAGCGAAGCGTTCCGCTCTCCGTTCTGGCGGCGGCCGGGCTCATCGTCTCGACTATCTATTCGTTGCAGATCATCCAAAGGGTATTTCACGGAAAGCGGGAGCGCGAGTGGGCGCCCGTGGACCTCAACGCCCGCGAGGTCCTGGTCCTGGCGGTGCTGGCGGCGGGCCTGGTCTGGCTGGGCGTTTATCCTCAACCCGTCATCCGCACGGCGACCCCCGCGCTCGAGAGCATCGCGGGCACCGCTTCTTCGGCCGCCGGCCAAACCCCCGTCCCGCCCGCTCCGGGAGGGATCCAGTTCAGGCCCGATCCCCGTATCTCAAGAAGCGCCGGACACAACCCATGACGATCGAGACGCTCTTGCCCATGCTTCCCTTCCTCATCCTCTTCGTCTCGCCGCTTGTCCTCGTGGCGGCGATCGCGGTCAAGCGCAGCTATCGCCTGACCGTCGGACTTTCTCTCGTCCTTCTCGCGGCGGCCTTCATCTCGATCTTCCCCGCCGCCCGGGGAGCGGACGCCGGGTTATTCGGGCTCTTTGTCGTGGACGGGTTCGCCCTTTTCTTCGTCGGGCTCCTCGCTGCGGCGGGCCTGGCCGTGGCGCTCCTGGCCGCCGGCCCTGTCGCAGATCTCGAAGAGAGGCGGGAGGAATTCTTCCCCCTTCTTCTCCTGGCGGTCCTGGGCGCCGCGGGCCTCGCCGCCTGCCGTCATTTCGCGTCGTTTTTTCTGTCGCTCGAAGCGCTCAGCGTCGCGCTCTATGGCCTGATCGCCTACCCGAGGAACAGGGAGAGATCGATCGAGGCGGGCTTGAAATATCTCGTCCTCGCGGCCGCCGCCGTGGCTTTCCTGCTCTTCGGCATCGCCCTGATCTATTTCGAAACGGGCACGCTTGAGTTCGCGCGACTGGGCGCCGCGCTCGCCGGCGCGGCCCCGTTTTCGCCCCTCGTCCTGGCCGGGTTCGCGCTGCTCCTTGTCGGCCTCGGGTTCAAGCTGGCTCTCGTTCCGTTCCACGTCTGGACCCCGGATGTCTATCAGGGTGCGCCGGCGCCCGTGGCCGCCCTGGTGGCGAGCGTGTCCAAGGGGGCCGTGTTCGGGTTCCTGCTGAGGTTCTTCTCGCTTACCGGCGCGCTGACGCAACCCTCCCTCCGGCTCATCTTCTCGGCCTTCGCCGCCCTATCGATGTTCGTCGGGAACCTTCTCGCCCTGGCGCAAGACAACGTCAAGCGGCTGCTGGCCTATTCCTCGATCGCCCACTTCGGCTATCTCCTCGTGGCCTTCCTGGCAGCCGGCCCGGCGGGCATCGAAGCGGCGATCTTTTATCTCGTCGCTTACGTCATCACGATCCTGGGGGCCTTCGGGGTGGTCACGGTCATGAGCTCGAAGGCGGGCGAAGCGGAGTCTCTCGACGCCTACGCCGGCCTCTTCTGGACGCGCCCGTGGCTGGCCGCGGTCTTCTCGGCCATGCTCCTCTCGCTGGCGGGGATCCCGCTCACCGCCGGGTTCGTGGGCAAGTTCTATACGGCGGCGGCGGGCGTTGGATCCGGCCAGGTGGGCCTGGTCGTCGTGCTCGTCATCAATAGCGCCTTAAGCCTCTATTATTATGTGCGGGTGATCGCCGTGATGGCCTCGCGGCCCGAGGGTGCGGTGATCGTCGCTCCGGGGCGCGGCCGCGTCGGCCTGTTCGCCCTGGCCTCGGCGGCGACGCTGGCCGCGCTTCTCCTGGCCCTCGTCTGGGCCGGGGTGTTTCCCTCGGGCCTTATCGGGGCCGTCAAGTCCGCCGCCGAAAGCCTGGCCGCTTTCCCCCGCTGACCGATCAGCCTTTCAGCTGCTCCTTCACATAGTTCAGCGCGCCGCCCGCCAGCAGGTATTGGCGCTGCCGGGGCGTCGCCTCGAGCAGGGTGACGATCGTCCGCCCGTCGACCTCGACCGGTATCTCCGGATCGCCGTCGGCGATCCGCTTCCTGATGCCCGGGATCGAGATCTTCGCGCCCGCCCGGATCGGTTCGTAATCGGCCGGGTCCTTGAAGATGAGAAAAACGATCCCGAAGTTGGCCAGGTTGGCGCGGTGGATCCGGGCGAAGCTCTTGACGATCTTGACGCGCACGCCCAGGTACCGGGGCGCAAGCGCCGCGTGCTCGCGGCTCGAGCCCTGGCCGTAGTTCTCGCCGCCGACGACGACGGCCGGACCGGCGGCCCGGCACCTGCCGGCGAATCCCGGGTCGACCTGGCTGAAGACGAACTCGCTGATGGCGTCGATGTTGGAGCGAAGCGGCAGGATGTTGTTGCCCGCGGGCAGGATCGCATCCGTGGAGATGTTGTCGCCGACCTTGATGACGACCTCGCCGCGGAAATCGTCGCCCAGCGGCTCGAGGGCCGGGAAGGCGTGGATGTTCGGGCCGCGGATGACGCGGACCGAACATCTCTCCTCCTCCCTGAGCGGGAAGATGATCGAGCTGTCATCGATGATATATCGTTCCGGCTCTTCGATCCGGGGATACGGCATGGTCGCTCCCAGGTCTCGCGGGTCGGTGATGACCCCGCGGAGGGCCGCGGCGGCGGCGGTCTCTGGCGAACAGAGGTAGATCTTGTCGTCGCTGGCGCCCGATCTCCCCGGGAAGTTCCGCGGGACGGTGCGCAGGCTGATCTGCCCGGTGCCCGGCGCCTGCCCCATCCCGATGCAGCCCAGGCAGCCGGGCTCGTAAATCCTGGCCCCGGCCTGGACGAGCGGCAGCACGGCGCCGGCGGCGACGATGTTCTCCAGGATCTGCCGGCTGCCCGGGTTGATGAACAGTACGGTGTCCGGATGGATGCGCCGGCCCTCCAGGATCTTCGAGGCGATCACGAAATCACGGAAGCCCGAGTTGGCGCTGCTCCCGATCAAGGCCTGATCGACCTTCAGCCCCGCCACTTTTCTCACGGGCACCACGTTACCTGGCGAAGAGGGCAGGGCGATCAGCGGCTCGACCGAGGCCAGGTCGATCTCGTCGTGGTCATCGTAATCGGCGGCCTCGTCCGCCTTGAGCTCGCGCCAGGAGCCGCCCCGGCCCTGGGCTTCGAGGAAGCGACGGGTGTTGTCGTCCGACGGGAAGACCGTCGTGGTCGCTCCCATCTCCGTTCCCATGTTGCCGATGACCATGCGGTCGGCAGCGGACAGGCCGGCCACGCCGGGGCCGTAATACTCGACGACCTTACCCACGCCGCCCTTGACGTTGTAGCGCCGGAGCATCTCCAGGATCACGTCCTTGGCGCTGACCCACGGACCGAGCTTGCCCGTCAGCCGGACGCCGAGGACGCGGGGACACCGCAGCCGGTACGGCAGGCCGGCCATGGCCAGGGCGACGTCCAGTCCCCCCGCTCCGATGGCCAGCATGGACACGCCGGCCCCCCCCGGCGTATGGCTGTCGGCTCCCAGCAGGGTCTTTCCGGGGACGCCGAACCTCTCCATGTGGACCTGGTGGGAGACCCCGTTCCCCGGGCGGCTGCAGTGGATGCCGTACCTCAGGCAGGCGGTCTGAAGATAAAGGTGATCGTCGGCGTTCTTGGTATCGGTCTGAAGCAGGTTGTGGTCGATGTACTGGGCGCAGAGCTCGGCCCGCACGCCGTCGAGGCCCAGGCTCTCGAACTCCAGCATGGCCAGCGTCCCGGTCGCGTCCTGGAGCAGGGTATGATCGATCCTGATGGCGATCTCTTCCCCGGGCACGAGGCGCCCTTCGACGAGGTGACTCTGCAGGATCTTCTGGGTCAGGTTCATGTTCCCCTCCGTATCGGCGCGGCGGAATAGCGAGCGGGGGCGAATCCCCCCACTGAAATGATAGCTGACGGCCGGCGCCCTGGCAACCGCGGTTTGACAATTCGGGGGTCGGATCCTATCGTTAAAAGTGGACCGGAGATCCGGTCGACGGAGGGAAACGTGACCCACGAATTCGATGTCGTTGTCGTCGGCGCCGGCGGGGCGGGGCTTTACTGCGCCCTGGAGGCCGGCAAGAAGACCAGGACGGCGGTCATTTCGAAGCTCTATCCCGTCCGCTCCCACACCGGCACGGCCCAGGGGGGAATCGGCGCGGCGTTGGGGAACGTCGAGGAAGACCGGCCCGAGTGGCACGCCTTCGACACGGTCAAGGGAGGGGATTACCTGACCGACCAGAAGCCGGCCGCCCTCCTCGCCGACGAAGCGGTCAACGCCGTCTATCACCTCGAAAACCTGGGACTGCCCTTCAACCGGACGGCGGACGGACGGATCGACCAGCGGCGCTTCGGCGGTCACACCCGGAATTTCGGCGAGGCCCCGGTGAGGCGGGCCTGCTACGCCGCCGACCGGACGGGCCATATGATCCTCCAGACCCTGTTCCAGCAGTGCATCAAGCACAACGTCGAGTTCTTCGATGAATTTCATCTCGTCGACGTCTTTATCGAGGCGAACCGCTGCCTCGGCCTGGCGGCGCTCGAGCTCGCGACCGGCGAGGTCCACGTTTTCCGGGCGAAGGCGGTGCTGCTCGCGACCGGCGGTTTCGGCCGGATGTTCCGGATCACCTCCAATGCCTACGCGAGCACCGGCGACGGTCCGGCGGTCCTGGCGCGGCGGGGCGTGCCGCTCGAGGACATGGAGTTTTTCCAGTTCCACCCGACGGGCATTCGCGGGCTGGGCATCCTCATCACCGAGGCCGTCCGGGGCGAGGGCGGGGTCCTCCGGAACCGGAACGGCGAGCGGTTCATGGAAAAGTACGCCCCCAGCCTGCTCGACCTCGCCCCGCGCGATATGATCTCCCGGGCCATCCTCACGGAGATCGGCGAGGGCCGCGGCATCAAGGGCGACCGGTCGGCCGACGATTACGTGCTGCTCGACGCCAGCCATCTCGGCAAGGACGTGATCGCGGCCAAGCTGCCCGAGATCTCGGATTTCTGCCGCACCTACCTGGGCATCGACCCGGCGTCCGAGCCGATCCCGGTCCAGCCGACGGCCCATTACGCGATGGGCGGGATCCCGACCGACGACCGGGGCCGCGTGACCGTCGACGGCCGGGGGACGATCATCGACGGCCTTTACGCCGCCGGCGAATGCGCCTGCGTCTCGGTCCACGGGGCGAACAGGCTGGGCACGAACAGCCTCGTAGACTTGGTCGTCTTCGGCCGCCGCGCCGGTCAGGACATCAGCGGCTATGTCGGACAGGCCGGGCTGCCGGACCTGCCCCAGGACCTGGTGGACCGGGCGGTCGAGCCCCTGGCCGGCCTGAGGGAGAGGTCGGGGGGGCCTCCGCCGGAGCAGCTTCGCGAGAGAATGCAAGACCTTATGATGCAGAAAGTCGGCATCTATCGGACAGGAAAGGACATGGCCCAGGCCGTCGGGACCCTGGCGGAGCTCCGCGGGCAGTGGCGCGAGGTCGGGCTCGCGGACCGGGAGAAGGCATTCAACACCAGCCTCCTCGAAATCCTGGAGCTCGGGAATCTCCTCGACCTCGCCTACATCACGGCCCAGAGCGCGCTCCGGCGGCGTGAGAGCCGGGGCGCCCACGCCCGCGAGGACTTCCCCGAGCGCGACGACGCCGGCTGGCTGAAGCACTCGCTGGCCCGGCTGGCGGGCGACGCCGTCGACATCGGCGACAAGCCGGTCGATATTTCGATCTGGCCGCCGAAGCCCCGGAAATATTAGGAAGGCTCCCATGAAGATCACCCTCGAGATCCAGCGCTTCAACCCGAAAACGGACGCCGCACCCCATTTCCAGACTTATGAGATCGACGCCGGACTCAACGACCGGCTTCTCGACGTGCTGATGCATATCAAGCAGACCATGGACCCCACCCTCGGCCTCCGGAAGAGCTGCGCCCACGGGATCTGCGGCTCGGACGCCATGGTCATCGACGGCAAAGAGCGACTGGCCTGCAAGACGCTGGTCAAGGATGTGGCCGGCCGGGAAGGAGCCGTGGTCAGGATCGAGCCGCTGAGGACGATGCCGGTGCAGCGGGACCTGATGGTCGACCAGGGGCCCTTTTTCGCCCACTACCGGAAAGTCGGACCGTACCTGATCAATTCCGAAGAAGTCGGGGAAAAGGAGCGTCTTCAGAGCCCCGCGGAGAGGGCCAGGTTCGACGACGCCACCAAGTGCATCCTCTGCGCGGCCTGTTACTCGGCCTGCCCCGTGAGGCAAACCAACAACCCGGCCTATATCGGCCCGGCCGCCATCGTCCAGGCTTCGCGGTTCATCGAAGACAGCCGGGACCGGGGCTTTGAGGCCAGGCTGCCCGACCTCGACTTTCCCGACGGCGTCTGGCCGTGCGTCAACTTTTTCGAGTGCACGCGGGTCTGTCCCCGGTCCATCAAGGTGACCTATCTCATCAACCTCACGAAGAAACGGATCACCGATCACCGTAAGGCGAACGGGGACAAGCTGCGCACCTAGTAGCCCGTCTCGTTAGTTCCTTTGCAAAGTCCTGTGTATTGACGGGACACTTCCAGGGGGGAGTCAAGCTCCCCCTCGGCGTTTCGTTTCACTCCACTGACCCCCTGAGGGGAACGACGCCGTCCCCCTCAAAACTCCCCCGAGGTGGTGCGTCTTTGTCGCACTTTGAGAATGCCAAGTTATTTACGAGACGCTCCACCAGGAGGGCGGGCTTAACTCAGTCCTTGCCTCCCTTGGGCTTGGGCTTGCTCTGGGGCCGGGAACGCTCGGAAGACCGCCTTTCCTCGTCGTGTCGACGCTGCATCTCCTGTCGCTCCTTATCTTGCCGCTGCCGGATCTCCTGCTGGCGCCCTTGGTTTTCGCGGTTGATCTTTTCCCTCGTCGCCTGGTCCCGGGCCCGTCCCATCTCTTCCTGGCGCTGACGGTCGATCTGCTGCCTTTCCCTTTGCTGGTCCTGTTCCATGAGGCGCCGCTGCTGGTCCTGGTTTTCCCGTATGGACCTTTCGACCGCCGCCCGGTTTCCACCCTGCTCCATGGACTGGCGGCGCCGCTCCTCGATCCGCTGGGGCGCTTCCGTCCTCGGAATGATGGCCTTCGGCCGGGCGGATTCCGACCTCAGGATTGGCGGGCGATACATCCGGACCCTGTCGCCTTCGACCCGGGTCCGGCCCGCCTGGCCAGAATCCTCCAGCCGGAAACGCTGGATATCCCTGCCCGTCCAGCGCCTGACTTCGTCGGTCCCCGCGCCCCTGTTGAAGAGGCGCTGATTATCGAACCCGAGATTGTCCCGGTGGACCGCCCGGTTGTAGAAGTAGGCGTTCCTTTCATAGGGGAAAATATCCCTCCTGATATTCCGGTTGAGGAAGCGGGGGCCCTCGACGAAAGACCAGAAGTTGAGCGGGATCGGGCGGCCGAGCCGGATCCCCACGCCGGCGACGAATTCGGCGTAGGGAGGGAGCGGCGCCCAGCCCACGTAGTTGTCGCCCCAGCTCCAGGTCACCCAGGCCGGTCCCCAGACGTTGTCGGGCACCCAGAACCAGCCGATGCTGCCGTCCCAGTCCCACCGGCCGTAGTGGAAGGGAACCCATCCCCACTCGTAGTCCGAGATCCAGGTCCAGCCGTAGTCGGTCCAAACCCACTGCCCGTCGGTGTACGGGCGCCAATCATAGCCCAACCCGACCGGGGACCAGACATAACCGTAGGGCGAATATTCCACCCAAGACCCGTAGGGCGAGAGATAATCAAAAAAGAAGTTGATGTCCACATCGCCCCGGCTGCCGACGAAGACCCCGCCGCCTGTTCGCGCCGGGCCATAAGCCGAGCAACCGGCGGCGACAACAAGACACATAAGAATCATTGTGAGATGTTTTTTCATGGCTGTACTTATGCCTCCTTGGAGAATACCTGCAAGACATGTGCCATTCTTGCCGAAGGTACGTCCACCTCCAAGAACCGGATGTGACCTCTTGGGCGGGGCCCGGCCAGCCCGTTGGCGGGCCTCTTGCGGGTCAGCAGGGGACTCTGCCGTCTTATGGGATAAGATTTTGTCCCAGCCGCCGAGTCCTGGCCCGCAGGAAACCGTCCCTAAGGGGCCGCTGACCGGCAGCTCTCTTGCCCCTGAATTTCCTTGGCGGCCGGGAAGAAACGTCGAGCGGAGCGCTATTTCCGGCGGTCAGAGTTGGCACATTTATTGCTCTGTATTGTGAAGAATGATTATCGCGGTGGGATGCGACCACGGGGGGTATAACCTCAAACCCGTCGTTATCGAGGAGCTGAGACGCCTTCGGGCACACAGCCGTCGACTGCGGCGCGGTCAGCCTTGACCCGGGCGATGACTATCCCGACATAACCCGCGATGTCGCCGGGGCCGTCCAGCGCGGCGAGGCGGCGCGGGGGATCGTCGTCTGCGGCAGCGGCGTGGGCGCGAGCGTCGCCGCCAACAAGCTGCGCGGCGTCCGGGCCGCGGTCTGCCACGACACCTATTCGGCCCACCAGGGCGTCGAACACGACGACATGAATGTCCTCTGCCTGGGCGCCCGCGTTATCGGGCCCGAGCTGGCGCGAGAGCTGGTGCGCGCCTTCGTCGGGGCGGCCTTTTCCGCCGAAGAAAGATACCGGCGCCGGCTGGCCAAGGTCGCAGCGCTCGAAAAGAAAAGCGGCCAGGCCGGGGAGGCCACGCCATGGCCGCGATGAACTCCCTGCTCGAGGCGGAGAGGCTCGGACAGTCGATCTGGCTCGACAGCATCCGCCGGGGCCAGATCCTCTCGGGCGAGCTCGGCAGGCTGATCGACGACAACGGTCTGTCGGGCGAGACGGCGAACCCAACGATCTTCGAGAAAGCCATAACGGGAAGCACCGATTACGACGCGGCGGTCGCCGGCCTGGCCGGACAGGGGAAAAGCGCGCCCGAGATCTATGAGGCGCTCGCCATTGAGGACATCCGGCTGGCGGCCGACGTCTTCCGGCCCGTTTACGAGCGAACGCGCGGAACGGACGGACTTGTCAGCATCGAGGTCTCGCCCAAGCTGGCCCACGACACGACCGCCACGATCGCCGAGGTTCGCCGTTTTTGGCGCGAGATCGGCCGCCCCAACGCCATGGTCAAGATCCCCGGCACCAAAGAGGGCGTCCCGGCGATCGAGGAATGTCTATTCGAGGGCATCAACATCAACATCACGCTGCTGTTCAGCGTCAAGGCCTACGAAGAGGTGGCGTGGGCCTACGTCCGCGCCCTGGAGAGGCGCACCGCCGCAGGGCGGCCGGTCGACCGGCTGGCCTCGGTGGCGAGCTTCTTTGTGAGCCGGATCGATACGCTGGCGGATGAGTTGATCCAGGAAAGGATCCGGACGGCGGCCGGCCCGGAAGACAGGGACCGCCTAAACCGGCTCCTGGGAAAAACGGCCATCGCCAACGCCAAGACCGCCTACCAGGCGTTCAAGAGGATCTTCTCCGATCCCCGGTTCCTTTCCCTCAAAGAGCGCGGGGCCAGGGTGCAAAGGCCGCTCTGGGCCAGCACGAGCACCAAGAACCCGCGCTACAGCGACGTTCTTTACGTGGAAAGCCTGATCGGTCCCGATACCGTCGACACCCTTCCCCTGGAGACGATCCAGGCCTTCCGCGACCACGGCCGGGCCGGGCTCACGATCGAAGAGGACCTCGAGGGAGCGGCGGCCGCCCTCCGGGCTCTCGAGACGGCCGGCTTGAGCCTCGACGAAATAACAGCCAGGGTACTCGCTGAAGGAGTGCAGAAGTTCGACGCTTCGCTGGAAGTTCTGTTGGCCGCCCTGGAAAAGAAGCGACTGGCGGGCATCGAGCGGCCGGACCGAAAGCAGGGACGGCCGACATGACCGCCGCGAATTCCGCAGACCCGGTCTGCATCGTTATCTTCGGGGCGGGCGGCGACCTGACCCGCCGGAAGCTTATCCCGTCCCTCTACCGCCTGTTCCTGGCCGGGCAGCTGCCCGACCGTTTTTTGATCGCCGGGCTCGGCAGGAATTCGATGGACGACGAGGAATTCCGCCGGCTGCTCAGGCAGGCCGTCGGGACGTTTGCGGCCCAGCCGGTCGACGAAACCCAGTGGCGGGAATTCGCCGCGAACGTCTCCTTCTCAACGGCCGATTTCAATGACCCGTCGGCCTACGCTTCCCTGAGAGCGCGGCTGGAGGCCGCCGACAAGCGCTGGAATGCCAGGGCGGGGAGGATCTTTTACATGGCCGTGCCGCCCGAGGCCATCGCCACGATCGCCGAGCGGCTGGGGAGATCCCGGCTCTGCGCCGAGGCCGCCCGCTCGCGGATCGTCGTCGAGAAGCCTTTCGGCCGGGACCTCGAATCCGCCCGGGCCCTGAACCGGACCCTGGCCGGGATCTTCCGGGAATCCCAGATCTACCGCATCGATCACTACCTGGGCAAAGAGACGGTCCAGAACATCCTGGCCTTCCGGTTCGCCAACGCGCTGTTCGAACCCATCTGGGACCGCCGTTACATCGACCACGTCCAGGTCACCATGGCCGAGGAGGTCGGCATCGAACATCGCGGGAGCTACTACGACCACGCGGGGGCGCTCCGGGACATGGTCCAGAATCACATGATGCAGATCCTCTGCCTGATCGCCATGGAGCCTCCGGTGTCCTTCCGGGACGAGGAGGTCAGGAACAAGAAAGTCGATGTCCTCAGCGCGATCCGGCCGATCCGCAAGGACTCTGTCCACCAAGTCGCCGTGCGCGGTCAATACGGCGCAGGCTGGATCGAAGGCAAGCGCGTCGCCGCTTACCGCGAGGAGCCCGGGGTTTCGGCCGCATCCTCGACGGAGACCTTTGCCGCGGTCAAGCTGTTCGTCGATAACTGGCGGTGGCAGGACGTCCCCTTTTATCTCCGCACGGGAAAGCGGCTGCCCGCCCGGGTCTGCGAGGTGTTCATTCGATTCCGACCCGTGCCGCACCAGTCGTTCCCGGCGCCCGCTGTCGAGGCCTGGCAGCAGAACGCCCTGGTGATCCGGATCCAGCCCGAGGAGGGCATCCTGCTGCGGTTTCAGGCCAAGCATCCGGGGCAGCACATGTCGCTCAGCCAGGTGGACATGCGGTTCTCATACTGCGAGTCGTTCGGGGCCATCCCGCCCGAGGCCTACGAAACGCTCCTCATGGACGTGATCCTCGGGGACGCGACCCTCTTCATGCGCGCCGACCAGGTGGAGGCCGGCTGGGCCGTGGTCAACCCCATCCTCGAGGGCTGGCAGGAGATCGCGCCCTCGGACTTTCCCAACTACCAGGCCGGGTCGTGGGGGCCTGCGGCCGCCGACGTCCTGATCGCGCAAGACGGACGGAGCTGGCTGCTGCCGACCGTCCTCGAAGACAGGGGCCTGCGTCCCAGGGAACCCGAGGGCTGCGCCCTTCCGGAGAAGCCGGCGGCGGTGCCGGCCGCGTCCAAGTCCCGGTCGAGCGCTCCTCATAAAACAGAAAAGGCGCGACGGCCGGGTTCCCGCATCAATACCGTATCCGCGACCAAACGTGCCGGGCGGAAGGCTCGCTCCCGGTAGCAAGGAGGCAGGCGATTTTTTCCGGGCCTGACGCGCCCAATCCGGGTCACCGACCGCGCTAAATCGCCCCTCGGCACCTGGACCAACTGCGCCCGGCTCCCGGCTTGACAGGCCTCCCCGCGGGGCGATAGCATAACCGCGTTCAAGCAGAGCGCGGCGCGCCGTCGTCGGATCTCAGGCGCGCCGCGGATAAGGAGATTTTCCCCATGAAACGTTTGTGTCTCGCCCTTGTCCTGGCCCTCGGAATTGCGGCCTCCTCGGCCTGGGCTCAGCAACCCTCGCCGGCCGCCCGTTGGGAAGCGTGGCAGTCCCTCATCGGATTTTGGGTCGGAGAAGAAGGTCCCGGACAGGGCGCGTCGCAATTCACGTTCCTCCCCGACCTCCAGGGCAAGATCCTGGTCAGGAAGAACCACGCCGTGTACCCCGCGAGCCAGGGGCGTCCCGCGGTGATCCATGACGATCTGCTGATCGTCTATGGTGATAGCGATGCGGACAGGCAGGCGGTCTATTTCGACAACGAAGGGCACGTCATCGAGTACGCGGTGAGCGTTTCGGCGGACCGGAAGGCGATCGTTTTTGTAAGCCCGGCGGCCGCCGGCGCACCCCGCTACCGCCTCAGCTACTTTGAGCAGAACCGCGACCGGTTCCGGATCACCTTCGAGATCGCTCCGCCCGGCCAGCCCGACGCCTTCTCGGCCTACCTCGAGGGCTTCGCCCGGCGCAGGACCTGATCAACTCCCTGGCTGCCGGCGAGAATGGCTCTTCTTTAGATCGTGAGCGGAACGGCGTGAGGACCACGAGGCGGGAATTCTTTCGGCGCGCAGCCGCCCTGGCCGGCGGGACGCTGCTTCTCAGAAGCGAAGGTCGGCCAGGCCCGCTCCCGGAGCCGGAAGATAAAAGCCGGGTCGTCTCGGTCGCCGCCGGGGACATCCTCGCCGAAGACAGCTACAATCCCGGCGCCGTCGCCCGAGCTTTCGCCGCCGGCATGAAGGAGCTGACGGGCCGGAAAAAAACCGAGGAGGCCTGGGCCTCGCTCTTTTCTCCCGCTGACGTCGTCGGTATCAAGGTCAACTGTATCGGGGCGCCCAAGGTTTCAACCTCCCCCGCCTCCGTCAGCGCGACGATCGCCGGGCTCCGCAGCGCCGGCGTCCGCGACAACAATATCATCGTCTGGGACCGCTCGGACCGGGAGCTCCAGCGCGCCGGGTTCGCGGTCAACCGGGGGCCGGCCGGCGTCCGGGTGCTGGGTGCCTCGGGCGCCCCCGAGGCGATCGTGCCCTGGGTCGAAGGCTATGACCGGAACGTCTATATCTCCCTCGAGGCCGGCACCCTCAGGAAGTTCCGGGAGCTCAGCCGGCGGGGTTTCACTCGGGAGGGGACCCATCGCGAGATCTTCAACTCCGTGACCTGGCTGTGGACGCTCGTCCGTCAGGGCAACGAAAAGGCCAAGAAGTACGAGCCCGAGATCCGGCGGCTCTACATGGACTATAACGACCGCGAAGGCATCAAACGCATCGCCGAGGAGGTGGCGGGCCAGTTCGCGGACGTGACGATCGAAGACGAAGAGAAATCCTTCTTTTCGAGCATCGTGACCCGGCAGATCACGAAGCTCGTCAACATCGCCGTCCTCAAGCACAACGAGGACAGCGGCCTGACTTGGGCGGCGAAGAACATCGCCCTGGGCGTGACGACCAACAAGGTCCGCTTTCATATCGACTATTGCGCGGCGGCCATCCCCGAGATCCTGGCGTCGCCCTGCCTCCGCGACAAAATGGTCCTCCATATCGGCGAGGCGGCCCGGATCTCGACCGTCAGCGTGGCCGGGGCGCGGATCGCCCTGGACAATCGCATCTTCTTCAGCCGGGACCCGGTGGCCATGGACAGGATCGGGCTCGATCTTCTCGAAGAGAAGAGGCTGGCGCAGGGGCTCGCGCCCATCCGGCCGATCGCTACCCACGTCGCCGCTTGCGCCGCCAAGGGACTGGGCACGGACGACCTGGACCGCATTGAACTGCGGGCCGTCAGCGTCTGAATCTGGTTATAACCATAATATGAGGAGACGACCATGGATTGCCTGTTTTGCCGGGTGGTGAGGCGGGAAGTCCCCGCCGAGATCGTCTACGAGGACCAGGACACTGTCGTCATCAGGGATATCAACCCCCAGGCGCCCTCACATCTCCTGGCGATCCCCAAGAAACACTACGGCGCCATCCACCAGGTTCCTCCGTCGGAGCCCGGTTTCTTCGACAGCTTGTTCCACGCGGTCACCGCCGTTGTCGATAAGGAGGGCCTCATCGATTACGGCTACCGGCTGGTCGTCAATTCCGGCCGGCGTTCGGGTCAGTCCGTCTTCCATATCCACGTGCACATCCTGAGCGGCCGCCCGATGCACTGGCCTCCCGGTTGATCCGGCTGCCGGTTTGGCGCCGGCTTCGGCGCGGAGCGATCCGGGCTTGACAGGGTCCTTTTCAGGGGATATCTTTCGCCCTGAGCAAGAAAGAGAGGACGGACGTGCCGGACACTGGTGTCGGGGCCGCCGCCGCCAGACAACGAAAAGGTTGCTGGGGCGAGGTCGATGAGCTGATGGGGGCCTACCACGACCGCGAGTGGGGCGTGCCCCTCCACGACGACAACAAGATCTTCGAATTTCTGGTCCTCGAGGGCATGCAGGCGGGTCTGAGCTGGCGGCTGATCCTGAACAAGCGGGAGAATTTCCGGCGGGCGTTCCACGGCTTCGACCCGCGCCGGGTGGCCCGTTATGGAGAGCGCGACCTGAAGCGGCTGCTCGGCGACCCGGGGATCATCCGGAACCGCCTGAAACTTCAGGCTGCCGTCAACAACGCGAAGCGCTTTCTCGAGGTTCAGAAGGAGTTCGGCAGCTTCGACCGGTATATCTGGGGCTTCGTCGGCGGAAAACCGATCCGGACCGGCCTCCTGTCGTTCCAGGACATGCCCACCCGGACGCCCCTCTCCGACAAGATCAGTCGGGACCTGAAGGCGCGCGGGTTCAAATTCGTGGGCTCGACCGTCGTCTATTCCCACATGCAGGCCACGGGCCTGGTCAACGATCACCTCCGGTCGTGTTTCCGCTACAAGGAGCTCGGCCGGAAGCCACGGGCCGGGACGGCGCGCGCGGCGGTCGAGGGACAAACCCCATAGCAGGAGGAGAACCATGAAAGAAGGATCATCGAAGGCCTTCCCGCCCGACGACGGCGCGACCCTGCCGAGGCGGGATTTCCTGAAAACGCTCCTGGCCGGGGTCCCGGTGATGGCGCTCGATTGGGATGCCTTTCCCCACGGGCCGTCCGCCCCCCCGACCGGCGACTCGTACGATGCCGTGATCATCGGCGCCGGCCTGGGCGGGCTGAGCTGCGCCGCGGCCTTCGCCCGGCAGGGTTTCCGTCCGCTCGTCCTGGAACAGCACACCGTTCCCGGGGGCTACGCCACCACTTTCAAGCGGCCCGGCGGTTTCGTCTTCGACGTCTCCCTGCACTCGACGGGCGCCGGCGAGCGCGCCGGTGTTTATAATTTGATCGACGGCTTTACCGAGATCACGGACGTGGATTTTGTACCCCTGCCGTATCTCTACCGCGCCGTCTTCCCCGGCTATGATATTCGTGTCCCCCAGAAGAGCCCGGCTGAAATACGCCGAGATCTTGGCCGGCCTCTTCCCCGGCGAGAAAGCGGGCATCCAGGGTCTCCTGGCCGACATGTACGGGCTGAACCAGGACATCGGCAAGATCTCGGCGGCGGGCGGTAACGTGGACATGGCCGCCTTCGCCAAGGAGTTCCCCCATCTCGCCAAGTTCGCGGGCAAAACCTGGGGCGGCATGCAGGACACCCGCCTCAAGGATCCCAAGCTCAAGGCCATCGTCTCCGGGCTGTGGGGGTATTTCGGCCTGCCGCCGTCGAGGCTCTCGGTCTATTATTACGCCCTGCCGACGCTCGGCTACCTCGAGCAGGGCGGGTTCTATCCGCGGGGCCGCTCCCAAGCCATCAGCGACGCGCTCGTGAAATTCATCCGCGAGAGGGGTGGGACCGTCAAGCTCGGCGCGCGCGTCGAGCGGGTCCTCGTCCGTGACCACGCGGCGACGGGCGTAGCGACGGCGGACGGCGCCGAGTACTCAGCCAAAGCCGTCGTGGCCAACGCCAACCCCATCGACCTGTTCGGGGCGATGCTGGACGAGAAGGAGTACCTCAAGGACTATCTCGCGAGGTTCGGCAAGATGAGCGTCAGCCTCTCCTCTTTCCAGGTTTTCCTCGGGCTCAAGAAGGACCTGGTCGGCGAGCTCAAGATCCCGGACAGCGAGATCTTCTATTCCGCCGGTTTTGACGACGACGCCGCTTACCAGGCTTGTCTCGAGGCCGACCTGACCGACCCGGGTTTCAGCGTGACGCTCTACGATAACGTTTACAGGGGATACTCCCCGAAGGGGAAGAACACGGTCAACATCATGACGCTCCAGGGCTATGACCATTGGGCCCCGTTCGAGAGCGATTATCGGGCGGGGAACAAATTCGAGTACGCGGTCGAGAAGCAGCGGCTGGCCGGAATCTTGATCAAGAAAGTCGAGGACCACTTTTTGCCCGGGCTCTCCAAGGCGATCGAGGTTATTGAGGTCGGGACTCCCCTGACGAACTGGCGCTACACGCGGAACTACCGGGGAGCGATCTACGGCTGGAACCAGACGCCCGACAACTCCGGCCCCACCCGGCTGCCCCACGGGACGCCGATCAAGAACCTGTTCCTGGCGGGCGCCTGGACCCAGCCCGGCCACGGCTACGGGGCCGTCATTCCGAGCGGGCTGCAGTGCTTCGCCGAGATCATGAAGGGCTGGAAGGCAGCGCCCCCGCGATGACCGCGTAAAAGAGGAGCCCGTTGAGGACCGCCGAAGGCGGCACGATCCTGATGTCGTAGCCCGGGACCTCGACGAGCGCGTCGCCCACCACCCATTTCGGGTCGATATAGATATCGGCCCAGGTCCGTGTCGAGCGGCGCATAAGGGTTCCGCCCGGCCACGACGATCGACCGTAAGCCCTTCTCGCGCGCAACGTCGAGAAGCGGGGCGGGCATCTCGTGATACCAGATGGCGAACAGGGCGTCGCCGGGCCGGCCGAGCTCCCTGAGGCCGGCCTCGGGCGATTTTTGCGGCAGGCTGACCACCCGGATGGGGAATCCCTCGGGCAGAAGGCGGGCCGGCTCGAAGTGGCCCAGGTTCGCGTGAAAGACCGTGTGCCGGGAAGCGGCAGCGACCCGGACAGCCTGAGCGGCGTCGCCGATGGGCCGGGTTTCCGCCTCAATGCCGGCCAGGCTCCCGATGAGACCCGCGAGATACTGGTCGCCAAGTACGCCGGGCTTCACGGGCTGGATACGCAGGTCATCGTGGAACCGGAGCGGACGATAGCGGCTGTTCCTCTCGGTCGACCCGGGCACCTTGATGCTCTGCCAGGTCGTGGGCATTTTGCCCGCCCGCGTGCAGGCGGCGACGAGTTCGCCGGTGAACGCCCAGAGATGAGCGAGATCCAGGCAGGCGGCCGTTTGGGCGGGCAGGGGAGTGCCCGCGGGCAGATCCGCAGCCAGGAAGAAGTCGGCCGCGGTCTTGAGCCGCCCGGCCTGATCTTTTGTCCCGAAGGCGATGACCAGCGCCCCCTTCGCGCGGGCCCGGGCGAGCCGGGCGGCGTCATCGTTTTCGGCGCCGGCCAGGCACCCGTAAACCAGGACGTCGGCCGGCGTGAGCGAGCCCGGGTCCTGGAGCGCCGCGGCGGCCATCAGTCCGCCGCTCCGGTTTGTCCATTCGACATCGAAGAGCGGGACCGAGCCGGCCGCCAGCAGGCGGCCGCCGGCGACGAAGCGGCCGGCCGCCTCTTCGGCTGCGGCGACGCGGTCCCCGGGATGGGATTTCATCGCGACCAGAGCGCGGCGGGCCGCGCCCAACAATCGCGTGCTCTGGCCAGCTTCGAGCGCCTGGACGCAGAGCCACGGGACGAGGACGAGAGGAAGAAGAGGATGTCTTCGCATGAGCACCTGCCTTCCCGTTTCTTTATCACCGTGTCCCGGGCGATGTCAAAGAGCCGGGCCGCGAAAAAAATCGCTCCCGGGACGATTTTGACTTGTGCGAACTCCTTCCCCCCGGTAAAATATATACAGGAGCGGCGTGAGACCCTCCCGAAGGGGAGCGCGGCGCGAGCTTGGACAAAAGGAGAAGATCATGCCCTGGTGCCCGAAGTGTTGGGAAGAATATCCCAAGGATTTCAAGTCCTGCCATATCTGCGATGAGCCCCTGACGGACGTCAAGCCGGAAGGCGCCAAACCCAAGGTCGAAGGGCAGGTCCCCGAAGCCAAGAAACGTCTGCCCCGGTAGTCTCAGGAAAAGAGGCAAGACGAAATAGGCGGGCGCGACGTTGCGGCTCTTTTCTTCTTGACAACATCTCTCTATCTCAATATACCTGATATCCTTTAGCCATCCCCCTGGATGTGAGCGCCTCGGGCCGCCCCGACCGCCGGGCAGCCACCGAAGCGGCCCGTCCCCGCCGCGCCCGAAGGCTCCGTAACGATTCTGACTGAGGAGGAGTGAGTGCATTTCATGACCACCAAACGGCTCTTTTGGGTATTGATCCTGGCCCTCGTCCTGGCCGTCCCGGCCGTCACCGCCTCGAGCGAGGACCTCGGCAAGGGCTTCAAGCACCATGGCGTCGCGACGCCGGTCAGCAACCACCGCGGCATCGTCGCCACGGTCGACGGCGCGGGCAAGCCCGTCGCCCTCGTCTGGCTGTTCGACCATACCGGGGGCTACGCCATCCTCGTCCTCGACGCCGAGACGGGACAGGCCCAGCAAGTGGCGATCCCTTTCCCGCCGGGCCGGGACTGCCCGTACGCGTCGATCCTTTCGAGCCAGAACAAGTACTACACGCACTTCAACAGCTATTTCTCCGAGTTCGACCCGGCCAAGCGCGCCTTCACTTTCTACGAGAAGACGGCGCCCCAGATGGCCATGAGCATGACCGAAGACGACAAGGGCCGGATCTGGTCGGCGACCTACCCCCAGGGCGGCCTGGTCTGCTTCGACCCCAAGACCCGCAAGCTCACCGATTACGGCCACGTCTATCCGCAGAACTGGAACGAGTATCCCCGGTCGATCGCGGCCGACGACGCCGGCTGGATCTACGTCGGCAACGGCAGCACGGCGAACCAGATCATCATCTTCGACCCCAAGACCGCCAAGGCGACCCCCGTCATTCCCGACGACGAGCGGAGCCATGGGTCGGGAGTCGTCTACCGGAGCACGGACGGCAAGGTCTACGGCCAGGCGAACGAGGGCCAGAAAAGCGACTGGTACATGTTCTATAAGGGCCAGGCGACCGTCCTCCAGAACCACGTAGTGAAAGACGTCAAGAACTACATCGCCGGCTCCCAGAGCCTCTTCCACCGCGATTTTCCCGACGGCCGGCGCATCAAGGAGCTCGACACTGTCGACAAGCTCTTCATCGTCGAGAACCCGAAGACGGGCGAGTCCAAGGAATTCCATTTCGACTACACGAGCGAAGGCGCCCACATCATGGGCCTGGCCCTCGCCCCCAACAAGACGATCTGCGGCGGGACCGCCTTCCCCATGCGCTTCTTCAGCTACGACCCGGCCGCCGACAAGTGGATCAACCGGGAATCCTACATCCAGTGGAACACCGTCGGCATGCAGGGCGACAAGTTCTTTGTCGGCGGCTACACCGGCGGGCTTCCTGCTGGAGTGGGACCCGGCCAAGCCCTGGGTCAAGACGGAAAAGGGCAAGGCGGACTCCAATCCGCTCTTCCTCACGGAGGCCGTGCCCACGATCAACCGTCCGCACCGGCTGCTGCCGCATCCCGACGGGAAGCTGGTGATCATGACCGGCGGGCCGGACTACGGCTTGACCGGCGGCGGCATGCTGATCTGGGACCGGGTGACGAAGACCCCGACCGTGCTCACCGATAAGGATCTCATCCCCGACCAGTCCACGGTCAGCCTGGTGGCGCTGCCCAAAGGCAAGCTCCTCGGCGGCAGCACCACGAGCCCCGGCACGGGCGGCGAGAAGAAGGCCAAGGAAGCCGAGATCTACGTCATGGACCTGGCCACGAAAAAGATCGAGTGGCACGCGGTCGTCATCCCCGGCGTCCAGGAATATACCGACATGACGGTCGGCCCGAAAGGGCTGGTCTACGGGTTCGCCGACAGGGGCCTTTTCTTCGTGTTCGACCCGGTCAAGCGCGAAATCGTAAACCAGCAGGCGACCGAGGCGGCCTTCGGCCCGACCTGTTACCAGCAGGGACCGCGGGTCTTCGTCCGCGGCCCGAAGGGCCAGGTTTATGTCCTGTTCGAAAAGGGCATCGCCATCGTCGAGCCCGGGAAGTTCGCGATCCGGATGCTGGCCGAGTCTCCCGTGCCGGTCCACTACGGCGGGGATTTCTACGACGGCCGCATCTACTTCGCCAGCGGCTCGCACGTCTACAGCTACGGCGTGACGGAATAGGACGCGGCCCCGCCGCTCCTGAAAAGAAAGACCGGCCTCTCCCGTCGATCCGCGGGAGAGGCCGGTCTTTTTATGACGGCCGTTTTTTCAGCCGCAGGATGCCGTTGGGCCTGTCGATCTCGGCGTTGAAGGCCTCGAGGAAATTGAGCCCCAGAAGGCCGGATTCCGGCTCCAACGGCATATCCATGACCAGGGCCGTGACATTATTCACCCTGCACCTGTCGAGCTCTATGGAATCCAGCGTGACTTCGTAGGCGACGACAACGCCGCTGGCTGTCGCCATCGCCCGGGTCGGGAGCGAATCGTCATACTTGATCTTCAGGGCCGCCGCGGTGGCGGAAGGGATGGAAACGATGCTGGCGCCCGTGTCGACGATGAATCTTTGCGTGAAGGACCCGTTAATGACGGCATCGACGTAGATGCTGCTTTCGGCGGGGTCGAACCGGATGATGACGTCCTCCGATTCGTCCGGCTTATCTTCGAGCTGCGCGCCCAGCTGGGCGGCCCGGTCCTGCATCTCCCCCGGGAAACCTCCCTCTTCCAGGAGCTCCCGCGCCCGGTCCGGGTTATTGTCCGCGACGGCGATCTCCGCGCCCAGCAGGCGGATCTCGGGGTCGTCGGGGAAAGCCCGGCGGGCCTCCTCGAAGGCCACCGCTCCGCTGTAGTAATCGCCCTTCTCGATGATCTTCCGGAGCCAGTCCTTGTAGAGGCGTGGCTTGAGCTGGCTGAGCTCGGCGGGCACCGGGCCCCGGACGGCGAAGACGCCCCGTTCGATCGCCTCCAGCCGGCGGATGGTGCGGTTGTAGTCCTGCTGGCCGGCGAGGGCGAGTACGGCGTCCCGGGCCAGCAGCGGGTCGGCCGATTCCCGGATTATCTGGTCGTCCAGGATGCGGACGACCTCGTCCGCCAGCCCGCTCTCGATGAGTTCCCCAGCCAGGGTGTCCATCCGGGCGACAATGGCGGACGGCCGGAGATCGGGCGGCAGGTCCTCGGCAGCCAGGAGCGGGGCCCGGCGGAAGCCCCGGGCCAGGGCCTCGAGCTCGGCCGCCGGACTCGCTCCGGGCCCGACGTCGAGCAGGCGGCGGAAATATCCCTCGCGGCAGTCGGAGGAAACGGCGGAAAAGAACTGGGCGGCCTTGATGGCCGGCGTCGGGCCGGCGGCCGGCGCGCCCGTCCAGAGATAAGCCTGGTCGAACGGCTCGCCGAAGGTCCAGCCGACGATCGCCCCCTCCTGGAGGAAAAAGCCGGGAGACCGAAGCTCGGGCGGTCCCGGGAAGCCGGCAAATGAGCCGGCTCTCCGCGAGGCGCCGACCTCGACCCTCAGGGCCGGGCCCGTGGACCGCGACGGGCGCCAGTCCAACGGCAGCGAGGGCCGCCAGGCCGCCAGCTCGACCGACGCCGGCGGATACCCGGATTCCACCTTCCAGAACACGACCGGGTCCTCGGGCGCCCAGGTGCCTTCGGCTATCCCAACTGCGACCGAGCCGTCCGGCTGGAAGGCCAGCTCCGCCCCGCCGAACAGGGCCGAAACCGGCACGGCCGACCAAGCGCCGCCGAAGATGG
Source organism: Candidatus Aminicenantota bacterium (assembly GCA_963764885.1). GTDB lineage: Bacteria > Acidobacteriota > Aminicenantia > Aminicenantales > UBA8522 > CAVSCD01. Next base: position 18,630 of record CAVXUH010000007.1, on the reverse strand, counting down.
GGGTGGTTATCCGGTAGCCCTCCCGGCCGGCGGCGCTTCGGAGGATGACCTCGCCGAACGTCGGCGTGATCGAGCCGTCCGCCGGCGGAGCGGTCCGGCGGACCGCCGCCCCGGCGCTTTCGGCGGCCCGCGCGGGACGCGCCTGCGGCACCGGAGCGAAGTGTCGGTACAGGAAAAACGAGATGATGAGGATGGCCGCGCCGCCCCCGGCGAGAAGAAGCGGGCGGGCGGATGTTCTCCGGAACGACGGCCGTCTCAGGAGCGGCCGGCCGCAGCCGGAGCAGAATACGGCACCTTCCGGATTGGGCGTTCGGCATCTTCGGCAATTCATGCGGCAAACCCCAAGTTATCGGCGTTCACGATTCCCTGCTGGAAAATATATAAAAAAATCAAAAAAAGATAAAGCCCGCCCTTAGCCGCCGCGGAATTCACTTGCGCCGTCGAGCCGTCTTCGCTAAATTAGAGAGTCCGTTCCGCCATGCTCATCTGATTCGAGGAGAAAATCGCCATGAAAAACTCGCTCAGCTCCTGCCTCTGGCTCCTGGCCGGGCTGCTCGTCGTCTCGGCCTGCCGGACGGCGACCGAACCCGCGGCCGAGCATCTGTCCGCGGTCAGCGTCGTCCCCCTGCTCCAGTCGGCGGCGGTCGAGCCCGGGACTTTCACCGTTTCGGCGCAGACCGCGATCGTCGTCGAACCCGACGATGAGGCTATAACCGGTGCGGCCCGTTACCTGGCGGACAGGCTCAGCGCCGCGGCGGGCGCACCGCTGTCCGTCAGCCGGGAAGCCTCGGCGCAGGCCGCGGGCGCGATCGTCTTCAAGACGGCCGCCGATCCGGCCTTGGGGGCCGAAGCTTACCGGCTCCACGTCGCCGCCGACGGTGTCGCTCTCGAGGCCGCCTCGCCCGCCGGGTTTTTCTACGGCGCTCAGACCGTCCTCCAGCTTCTCCCGGTCGATGTCTTTTCGGGGAAGAGCGCGACCGCGCCCCTCACCCTTCCCTGTGTCGATATCCAGGACGCCCCGCGGCTTCCCTGGCGCGCCATGATGCTCGATTGCTCGCGGCATTTCTTCCCCAAGGAATTCGTGCTGAAATACATCGATTTTCTGGCGATGCACAAGATGAACACGTTCCACTGGCACCTCACGGACGACCAGGGGTGGCGGATCGAGATCAAGAAGTACCCCCGCCTGACCGAGGTCGGCGCCTGGCGGGTCGATCGGGAAGACAAGCACTGGAACGCCCGGCCACCACAGGCCGCGGAAGATAAAGCGACCTACGGAGGTTTCTACACCCAGCAGGACATCCTCGAAGTCATCGACTATGCCCGCAGCCGGTTCATCACCGTCGTCCCGGAGATCGAGATGCCGGGCCACTGCCTGTCGGCGCTGGCGAGCTACCCCGAATTCTCCTGCAAAGGCGGGCCGTTCACGGTCCCGCCGGGCGGCGTCTGGCCGATCCTGGACGTCTACTGCCCGGGGAACGAGGGGACGTTCAAGTTCGTCGAGAACATCCTGGGCGAAGTCTGCGATCTCTTCCCCGGCGCGTACATTCATATCGGCGGAGACGAGGTGGACAAGGCGACCTGGAAGGCCTGCCCCAAGTGTCAGGCCCGGATCGTCAAGGAAGGCCTGAAGGATGAGGAGGAGCTCCAGAGCTACTTCGTCAGGAGGATAGAGAAGTTCATCAACTCCAAGGGCAAGACGCTCATCGGCTGGGACGAGATCCTCCAGGGCGGCCTGGCGCCCAACGCCGCCGTTATGTCCTGGCGGGGGACCGAGGGCGGCATCGCCGCGGCCCGGGCCGGGCACGACGTCGTCATGTCGCCGACGTCCAACTGCTATTTTGACTACTATCAGGGAGACCCGGCCAGCGAGCCCCCGGGAATCGGCGGCTACCTGCCGATCAGCCGGGTGTATGCGTTCGATCCCACCCCTGCCGAGCTGACGCCTGAGGAGGCCGCTCATATCATCGGCGCCCAGGCCAACCTCTGGACCGAGTACGTACCGACGACGGAGCACGCCGAGTACATGACGTTCCCGCGGATCGCCGCCATCGCCGAGATCGGCTGGACCCCCCAGGACAAGCGGGATTGGACGGATTTCACCTACCGGATGCAGAAGCAGTTCGCGCGCTACAGGCAGGCGGGCATCCACTACGCGGAGAGCGCTTACGGCGTCAGGTTCAAGCCCGAGCTCGACCCGGCCAAAAATACCTACGGCATCCGGCTCGAGACCGACACCTTTCGGCCGGACATCCGGTTCACGCTCGACGGGACCGAGCCGGTCGCCGCGTCGCCGGCCTACCGGCGGCCGCTCGTCCCCAAGAAGACTGGCGTTATCAAGGCCGCTGCCTTCGTGGACGGCGGGCTGGCGCACAAACCGTCCGAGACTCAGGTGATCGTTCACCGGGCGCTCGGCATCCCGGCGGCGCTCGACTTTCCTTTCCAGGAGCCGAACAACGGCGGCGGGCCCCTGGCCCTGACCGATGGGCTGCGCGGGTCGATCTCGCCGGGCGACGGCCGCTGGCAGGGCTTCCAGGGCGACGACCTGGCCGCCACGATCGATTTGAAGAAAACGCGGAAGCTCAGCCGGGTGAGCATCGGATTCCTGCAGCGGGCCTCATCCTGGATCTTCCTGCCGCGCTCGGTCGAAATCGCGGTCTCGAGCGACGGGCAGACTTACGAACCGGTCGAGACGCTGGGGCATGACGTCCCGGTCTTGAACCCGGACCCGCTGATCAAGCAGTTATCCGCCGAGCTGGGGGGACGCGCGGCGAGGTTCGTCCGCGTCCGCGCCCAAAACATCGGCGTCTGTCCGGAAGGTCATCCGGGGGCGGGCGAAAAAGCCTGGCTCCTGGCCGACGAGATCGTCGTCGAATAGCGGTTCCGCACGGCGGCATCAACGGCGGTACGGAACCTGAAAGAACGGGTGACACGATGAATGTGGTCGTGCTCTTGGGGCTGTTTGTCATCTTCCTGGCGGTCCTCCTGCTTCCCTTCCGGGTCAAGCGGGTCGAGGAAAACCTGGAGCCTTTTCTGTTTGTCTGCGGCGTGGCGGCGCTGACCATCTCGGGATTCTACAAGGGGCTCACCCAGAACGGCGAGGCCGTGCCCACCGGCTGGAGCCTGGCCATCGTCAAGGAAGCCTTGCTCGCCCCTGTCTACATCCATAACGAGCTCCACTTGCCCGTCGGCATCGTCCAGGCCGTGCTCATCGTCGGGCTGATCATGTTCAGGTGGCATAAGCCGATCCATGGGGCCATCAGGAAAATGGCCGACCGGCTGTCGGCCCGGCTGATGGCCTTCCTCCTGATCGTCGTCCTGGGGCTCATCTCGAGTATCATCTCCGCGATCCTGGCGGCGCTCATCCTGGTCGAAACGGTGGGCGCCATGCCCCTGGCGAGGCGTCTGAAGATCGAGCTCACCGTGATCGCCTGCTTCGCCATCGGCCTGGGCGCCGCCCTGACGCCGCTGGGCGAGCCCCTTTCGACGATCGCCGTCACCAAGCTGGCGGGCGCGCCCTACCACGCCGGATTTACCTATCTCATCAAGCTGCTCGGCGTCTACATCATCCCTGGGATCATCGCCTTCGGCTTTCTCGGCGTCCTGTTTTTGAAGAGGTCGAGACACCTGGATTCCCAGGAACAGGATGTCATCTACAAGGACACGCTCAAAGACGTCGTCCTGCGGGCGGCCAAGGTTTATCTGTTCATCATGGCGCTGGTCTTTCTCGGCGACGGATTCAAGCCCATCATCATCAAGTACATCTCGAGGATGCCCGCGGAGGCCCTCTACTGGGTGAACACGGTTTCGGCGATCCTGGACAACGCCACGCTGACGGCCGCCGAGATCGGGCCGACGCTGACGCTGTTCCAGATCAAGGGCGCGCTGATGGGGTTGCTCATCGCCGGCGGCATGCTCATACCCGGAAACATCCCGAACATCATCGCGGCCGGCAAGCTGGGCATCAAAAGCAAGGAGTGGGCCCAAGTCGGGGTGCAGATCGGCCTCGCCACGATGTTCGTCTATTTCCTGATACTGTATCTGCCCCGGTATTTTTGAGGCTTGAGGCGAGGGGCCGGCGGACAAACCGCCGCCCGGTCTGGTAGGGGAGAATCCCCCGGCCCGGAAAGGGCCGGGGTCGATGACTGATCAGATACCGGCGCCGGGGTTACTTGGGTTTGCGGGCCGCCTTCCACTGCATGGCGCCCATCTCCCCCATCTGGGCTTCGCCGCTCATCGTGTTTTCATCGGCGATCTTGCCCTTGTAGGTGACGGTGGATTGGCCCCGGGGAGTCTCGCGGGTGATCGTCCACTCGATGTCCTGGCCCTTGACCGTTCCCTGCCCGGTGGACTCGCCACGCTGGCCTTTCATGGTGACGGTGAGCTTCTCGCCGTCCTGGGCAAAGGTGGCGTCGCTCGTCCTGTCGCCGCGGGGCGTCGACATCGTGAATGTCCAGTCGCCGCTGACATTCACCTGCGCCTGAGCCGCCGCCAGAAAGAGCCCGGTCATGGCCAAAGCCATGATCAAAATCAGTGATTTTTTCATTTCAACCTCCTACCCAAGTTTAGACGGCGCAGCGGGGGATTTCTTCCCGAAATCTACGTCCTTCTCTATTTAGGCGGCTCTCCTTGGGCGATCACTTTTCTTGATGGGCCTTGTCGCGGCGCTCCCGCATCGCGGATTATCACCGGCTTCGCGTCAGGATCGAAAAGAAATCCGGCAGCCCGGTGCGAGCGGACCGCTCATTGACAGACGCGGCCGGGCGCGCCTATGATTCCCGGTCAGGACAACTGCCATGAACATGAAAAAGCTCTCGCTTTTAGCCGCTTGCCTGATCTTGAGCTTGGGGGCGCGCCCGGCTCCCCAGGTAAAGGCGGACGGCGCCCAGGCCTTCGCGCATGTGCGTTATCTCGCGTCAGACGACCTCCAGGGACGCAAGGCGGGCACGCCGGAATACGCCAAGGCCGCCGAGTATGTCGCCGCCAAGATGAAAGAATACGGACTCCAGCCCGGCGGCGGGAAGGACACCTGGTTCCAGGAGGTCCCGTTCAAGGACTGGTCCAATTTCGACCTGCCCGTCCGGCTGGAGATCACATCCCCTGAGAAGCGGACGTACTTTTCCGGACGCGGCCGAGACTTCGCGCCGATCTCCGGCACAGGGTCGGGTATCGCCAGGGGCAACGCGGCGTTTGCCGGCTACGGGATCGTCTCCGAAAAGCCCGCCTGGGACGACTATGCCGGACTCGATGTCAGAGGCCGGGTCCTCGTCCTTCTGTCCGATGTCCCCCAGGGTTTCGATGAGGCCGGCATGAAGACCTGGACGCTCGAAAGAAAGGTCAAGCTGGCCGTGGAGCGGGGGGCCGCCGGGGTCATCGAGATGGATACCGGGGACACCGGACAGGTCCGGCCCCGCCGCCGGCCGCCGGCCATGATCGCGCCCGGGATATGCCCGGCGGGCTTTGTTGTCGTCCGCGCCACCGCCAATTTCCTCGATGACCTCTTCTACCTCTCGAAGAAGAGCTGGCGCGATCCCCTGAGCAAGATCCTGCGCCTGAAGAGACCGCTCTCGTTCGCGCTCGACACGGCCGTCGAGATGGAGGCGCACTTCATCAAGGAAGAGCGGCAGGCCGTGAACGTGATCGGCATTCTCCCCGGCCGCGACAGAAAGCTCAAGAACCAAGCCATCGTCATGGGCGGCCACCTGGACCACCTGGGCGTCGGCCTGAACGGGTTCGTCTATCCCGGCGCCGACGACAACGCGACCTCGGCCGCGGTCATCCTGGAGACGGCGAGGGTGCTCACCGCCTCGCGGTTCAAGCCGGCCCGGACGATCCTCTTCGCCTTCTGGGCCGGGGAGGAACAGGGGATGGTCGGCTCGCGATACTACGTCGACCATCCAGTTTTCCCCCTGGACAAGACCGCGGCCTATCTCAACGTCGACATGGCCGGCGCCGGCGGGGACGACCTCCTCGTGGGCGGCATGTGGGAGTACGGCCGGTTCTATGACATCGTCAAGGCCGGGCTCGACCCCGAGATCGTGAAGCGCCTCCGCCCGCGGGTCAACTACCGCGGCTCGGACCACACTTCGTTCTGGGGCAAAGGGGTCACGGCCATCAGCCTGCGCACGGGTAAGGACTTTGAATTGGGGCCCAACGACGAGCATCCGGAATATCATCGTCCCGGCGACCGTCCCGAGCTCATCGACCCCGAACACCTGCGCGTCGCGGCGCAATACCATGTCGAGGCCCTGCGGACGCTGGCGAACACCGGAGAAGATCTCATGGATTCCCGGCATCGGGTCGAGTTTGTGCACAAAGATGCGGCCGTGGCCGACCTCCACTGCGACACAATCAGCCGGTTCATGGAGGGCGAGGACTTGCGCCTCGACCTGCCCCAGGGCAATATCGACATCCCCAAGCTCAAGCGGGGAGCGGTCGACCTCCAGGTATTCGCCTGCTTCGTCGGCCCGCCGGCCGACGAGCTCGAACGCACGAGCGCCGCCAGGAAGGCCTTCGACGAGATCGAGGCGGTCTATCGCCTGGCCGGCCAGAGCCCCGACGACCTCGAAATCGTCCGTACCTATGATGAGGCGGCGCGCCTGAGGAATTCCCGGAAGACGGCCGTCTTGATCGGGATCGAAGGAGGCTACGCCATCGAAGACGACCTCGACCTGCTGAGGGCGTTCCACCGGGCGGGCGTACGGCTGATGACCCTGACCCACTGGACGCACACGGACTGGGCCGACGCCTCGGGCGACCCGGCGCCGCAGTTCGGGGGGCTCACCGAGTTTGGCGAACAGGTCGTCAAGGAGATGAACCGGCTGGGCATGGTCGTCGACGTCTCCCACGCCCATGACGAGACCTTCTGGGATGTGATGCGGGTCAGCACGGCGCCGGTCGTGGCGTCGCATTCCTGCTGCCGGGCCCTGTCCGACTACCACCGTAACCTGACGGATGACATGCTCAAGGCGCTGGCCAAAAACGGCGGCCTGATCGGGATCAATTTTCTGCCCGGATTTCTGAACGCCGAGATCGAGAAAAAAGAGACGGCGCTTCGGATCGAGGTCGCCAGGAAATTCGGCCTGCCCGAAGACGAGCGGGCCATCATGCGGGCCGACCCGAAGGTCCGCGAGCAGGTCCTGGCCGAGCTCGGGGCGCGGGAAACCGAGCTCAAGAAGACGTTGCCGCGGGTCGACGTCGGGACGGTGGTCGACCACATCGACCACGTCGTTAAGGTCGTGGGGAACGCGAATCACGTCGGCCTCGGCTCCGATTTCGACGGCATTCCGGCGACCCCTGTCGGGCTCGAGAACGCGGGGAAGCTGGGCGCGATCACCGAGGAGCTCGAGCGGCGCGGCTACAAGGAGGACGACATCCGCAAGATCATGGGCGGCAACTTCTACCGGGTCTTCGAGGCCGTCCAGGAAGCCGCCAAGGCCCGGGGCTCAAGCCTCCTTTCCGAATAGCCTGCCGGAATTTGACCGCGGCCCCGCTCGGGCTGTTGGGCCGCCCTTGGTTCCGCCCTATCTTGCCTGCGTATAAGGCCTGTACTGCTCAGCGACCTTCCCCGCGGCCGCGTCGCCGCGGTGGACGTAGATTCGGTAGCCCAGCTCGACCGGCTGGCCGGGCCGAAGCGTCACCGGTTCGAGCCCGGGCCAGGACGGGTTGATGACGCCGGCGTAACTGTTCCGGATGAGCCAGCGGAGCGGGGCGCCGGGATGGCCGGGAGCCGTGAAGACGGCGATTCCCATCTCGCCCGTCGAGATGTCCGCCCACAGGAACGGCCTGTTGACGACATCGCCGCCGAGCGGGCCCTTGTCGGTTGTCATCACGGCGCCTTTAAGAAGCGGCGAGCTTCGGAAACAGAGCCCGCCGTAGCCTTTGTTCTGGTCGGTTGTGCCCTGGAGCTCGAGCGGCCCGCCGACGGCCGTGATGAGCAATTCCAGGTCGATCGCCCGCCCTGACCGATCCGCGGGATGAATCCGGATCGTCATGTTTTCGCGGGCGACCACTTCCCAGCCGGCGAGCTTCCAGGCGTTTTCGACGCTGAGCACCGCGCCGCCGGATTTGCGGCTTCGCTCGAGCCAGCGGACGAAGTGCTGCCGCAGCGGCGGCGAGCCCACCTCCCAGTTGCTGGTCGTTTGTCCGCGCACTTTGACGATCGGCCATCCCCAGAACAACCCGTGATGGTGAACGTGGTCGGCGGGGAAGTCAGAAGTGAGTTCCCGTCCGTCGAGCGCATAAAGAGGATGGATGTAGCACGACCTTGTGAACCTGACATCGACTCCCTCTTCGACCCGATCGCCGAAGCGATAGGTCAGGACGGACGCGCCCCCGTCCGTGACGGTCAGCGTTCCCTTGGTCGCGTCCTCGACGAAGCTCATCTGGCCGACGGCGGGAGCGTTGATCAAGCCGACAGAAGCGCGCCGAGGCAAAGGACTCGGAAATCTCTTCTTCGTCATCGATCGCCAGTCTAGCATGGAAGGCGGAGCGGGCGTATCACGGCCTGACGGCCAATCTCTGCCTGTCTCCGCGCTTTTTACCGTCGTCCACGAGAGTTGCCGCGAGGCAGACCAAAAGCGCAACTGAGAGGCGGCCCAGTTGATTCTTTTATTCGCTCAAGCTCTTAGGCGAACCCGCCCTGCCCGCCTCGAAAACCCCCGCCCACCAGGGGGAGGGCGGCCGTCCCGGCCCGCATCATCCGCCGGCGTTCCGAGGGCTCCCGGCGCCGCCTCAGACCGTCCAGGGCGCGCGGTGGGTGGTGTCCAGCCAGGCGTTGGCCTCGTCGTCGCCCACGAAGAGCTCGGCCTTCGGATCCCAGCGCAGCTTTCGGCCGAGCTTCATGGCGATGTGGGCCAGGATGCAGACCGAGTTCGACCGGTGCCCGACCTCGACCGGAGCGACGGGGTCTTGCCGGCTCCGCATGCACTCGAGGAAGTTCTTCATATGGTTGTTGCTGACGAGAGCTTCGTTTCGTCGATCGCCGATCTTCTCGCGCAGGATGGCCGGGTCGGACGCCTCGAGCTTGTCGCGCTCGACGTAGATCCAGCCCTTCTCGCCCTCGAACCGCATCGCCGCCCGGCTCCTCGGTCTTCATGATCAGACGCACGCCGTTGGCGTACATGGCCTCGACGTGGAACGTCGTGTGCACGTTGAACAGGCCGCGCGCCGGGAACTCGCCCCGGCCCTCGAACGAGACCGGGCCGGTGTCGTCGGTCCCGTTTCCCCACTGGGCGATGTCGTTCATGTGCGCGCCCCAGTTCGCGTAATCATGCCGCGGCAGTACGGCTCGATCTGGAGCCAGCCGGGCCGCTCGTAGCTTCGCTGGGGGTGGGTCCGGTCCTCGCTGAACGGGGCCTCGGGCGTGGGACCGAGCCAGAACTCATAGTCGAGGTTCCGCGGGACGGGCATCGGGCCCGGGTCACCGGTGCCCGTGTCGCAGGGGCAGTATCACTTGGATCGTCTGTCAGCCGGCCGAGACGGTTATTCCGGACGAGCTCGCAAGCCGTCCGGAAGTAGATCCCGGAGCGCTGCTGCGAGCCGACCTGGAGCACGCGCTTGTTTCGCCGGACCGCCTGGACGAGCTTCTGTCCCTCGCCGATCGTGTAGGTCATCGGCTTCTCGAGGTAGATGTCCTTCCGGCATTGGCGGCGGCCACGGCGAGAACGGCGTGCCAGTGGTCGGGCGTGACGATCGTGACGCCGTCGATATCGGGACGAGCCAACAGCTCCCGGAAATCGCGGTAGCCGGCGCAGGCCCCGGGGGCCTTGGCCCCAAGCTCGGCCGCGTAGATCTTGTCGACGAGCCATTGGGCATTCTCGAGACGATGGGAGTCGATATCGGCGACGGCGACGACCCGGGCGCCGGCCTCCAGCCCGCGGTAGATCAGCTCCTGCATGTCGGCCACGCCCTGCCGTCCGAGGCCGATGCAGCCCAACAGCATAAGGTCGCTCGGCGCCGGCCGGCTGAAGATGGACGACGGGATGATGGCGGGTGCCACCGCCGCCGCGACCGCGGATTTGAGAAATGACCGCCGCGATACGACAAAGGGGTTCGGGGTGTTTTCCGATAGTTTCATGCGATTCTCCTTCATCGAGTCCGGCTCATCGGAGCTTTTGGATTTCTGATAACTACCACGCCCCAGCCGGGACTGTCAACACGGACCGTGCGCCGGGTTCGCCTGAGCGGTGGTCGTGCGCCCGGCCTCGGGGCCGGCCGCTCGCACTCCCTGGGTCCCCCGCCTTTGACAGACGCCGTCGAGCCCCATAAGATAATCATGTCAAAGTTTTCAGGGAGGTTAAGCTATGGAAAAAAAGCTGTATCAGGTCACCTGCTCTCCGGACTGCGGCTTCCTGGTCAGGAGCCACGACAAGAACGAGGTGAAGATCATGACGAAAGAGCACGGCAAGATGGCGCACAAGATGGACATGCCGGACGCCGACGTGGAGAAGATGATCGAGGAAGTGACGGTCTAGTCGTCGACCAGCAGGAGCGGCTCGGGGACGTGGGGCACGCTCCGGTAGACCCCGTCGGCCTTCGCTTCGAGCGCCGAGATCCTGGCGCACATATCGTCGACGATGTCGTCGTCGATCTCGCGGCCGAGCTCGCGCGAGGCCTGCTCCGGCGCGCCCATCACGCCGACCGCGATATCGGGCCGCTGGCTCAGCCGGGGAACGACGAACGGGTCGTCGACGATCTTCTCGGCGCGCTGATAGTTGTCCGGGTGCTCGCGCTGGAGCCTGAGAAGCTCGGGCGTATCGAGCTCGAGCTCAGCCATCCGGACGAGGTCGGGCGCGAGGTCGAGCATCATCGAGGTTTCGAGCCAGCCGGCGTGCCAGTCCTTTTCCTTGACGGCGCGGCGCCAGCCGCCGTCCTTCCGCCCGAGCCGCCAGACGGGGAGGACCGCGATCAGGACCTGCTCGAGCGTCGCGTTGCTCCGGAGGAGGATCCTCAGTCCGTCGTTGAGCGCCCGGAGGTTCTCGCTCCCGCCGTGGCCCAGGAATAAGTAGATATTCCGGAAGCCCTGGCCGGCGAGCGAAACCAGAATGTCGTTCACGACGAGCGACATGACCGAGGGCGTGATGTTGATCGTGCCGGGCAGCCCGCCGCCGGAAAAAGTCGTCAGGACGGCCGGGGCGACGAGCAGCCCCAGGCGCCCGCCCGCCCGCCAGGCCAGTCGCTCGGCGATGACCGCGTCGGTGCGGAGCGGCAGGTGGTAGCCGTGCTGCTCGATCCCGCCGAGGGGCAGGATGACGGACCTTTTCTCCGCCAGATAGGCGCGGACCGTCTTGACGGTCATGAGCTCCATCACGGGGAACGGGTGCTTCGTGTCGATGGACATGCCCGGCCTCCTCAGGCTTTGGCGGCGGCCGCCCGCATCACGCGGAGGAAATTCCCGCCCCAGAACTTCAGGACGGTCTCACCGGAAAAGCCGCGGTCGAGCATGAGCTGGGTGAGCCGCGGCATTTCGGCGTACGATGGGAGGACCGGCACCATCTCCCCCATGCCGTCGTAGTCCGACCCGAACCCGACGTGGTCATCGCCCACCTTTTCGCAGACGTATTCGACATGATCGACGAATGTCCCGAGGGTCTGTTTCTTGGGGTCCTGGGCAATGAACCCCGGGTAGACGGCGATGCCGATCACTCCGCCGTTGGCCGCCAAGGCCTTGAGCTGGTCGTCCGTCAAGGCCCGCCAGTGGGGGGTGAGCGCGAAGACCGCACCGTGGGAGAATTCAACCGGGCTTTTGGAAAGCTCGAGGGTCTCGTAGAACGTGGCGTCGTTGGCATGGGCCAGGTCGACGACGATGCCCAGGCGGTTGAACTCGGCGACGGCCTCCCGGCCGAAGCCGGTCAGGCCGGCCGGGTCCTTGCGCGCCGTGTTGCGCTCGTCGGGCGTCCCGTAGCCGAATGGGCTCTTGGCGGCCTGGAGGTCGAACTCGCCCCCGCCCTCGCCGTGCGTCAGCCCGGCCACCCGGACGCCCAGCCGGCGCATGATGTCGATCAAGCGGAGGCTGTTGTGGAGGAGCGGACAGCCCTCGAGCTGGCCGATCAGCGCGACTTTGCCCTCGCTCTTGGCGCGGAGAATATCGTCCGGCTTGTCAGCGAGCAAGAAATCCCGCGGGTGTCTGTCCAGGTTCTCGTACATGCCGGCCCAGATGTCGAGGCCCTGGACGAGGTCGGCGCCGCCGACCATCGAGTTCACGGCGGTCAGGCCGCCGGCCTTCATTCGCGGAACGTCGGCTTGATAAGAGGGCCAGTCCCGGCCCAGATCGTAGGATTCCTTGCGCGCCCAGTGCTCGATGAGCGAATCGTTGTGGCCGTCGATGATGATGGCCTGCCGGTGGAGATCGAGGGCCTTGGCGGAGACGCCGGCAGCCGGGGCGGGCGTCTGTGCCTGGCGGGCCGTTCGCGGCCCCGGCGCGGCCGCCAGCCGGCGGCCGGCCGTGCCGGCGACGGCCAGGCCTGTTGTCGTCGTCACCAGTCGGCTGAGAAAATCACGTCGGATCATGGGCACCTCCGGTTCAAGCGGCGATCAGCGAGATGAGCCGATGATATATCCCCCGGGAAAACCCTGTCAACCGGGATCGGGGGAAAAAGGATATGACTTTGCGAGATTTGACAGAGGACGGCGCTGGAAACGATAATCTGCGCCGGACCCGGAGGTCGCAGGGGCAATAGAGCAAAGCTTGAAAAACCGATTTTCCCGGACAATTTTGCCGACGCTTCTGGCCGTTATGGTTGCGGGAGCGATGGCGGCGATGGGACCGGCAGCCGACGGGCGCCGGCCGGTGCTTTCCCCCGGGAGCTCGCTGCGGATCGGATCCCCCCAGGAGCGGCCGGACCGGCTGGTGCCGATCTCCGGGTACCGCGAGGCCGGTTTGGTGGCCGAGTTTTCCGAAAACGGCGGCCGGTCCTGGCAAGGGGCGACGATCTATCCCGGGCCCTCGGTCGATGCCTGGCGGTCGGCCGATCCCGCCGCCTGGAACGCATCCGTCGAGAAGGGCGCCCTCCCGGCGGGCCAGGCCGTTTGCCTCTGGAACCAGTTCTTCGACCTGGCCGACCCCGCCGCAGGGGCCCGGCTGCGACTCAAGCGGGGGGCGGACGGGCCCATCGTTGAGGAAAAAGCATTCCCGGCCGAGACCCTCTCCGCGGCACTTGTGATCACGGCCGCGAACCTTCCCGAGTTTCTCGATGGCGGGATCCCCGCACCATGGACGTCGGCGCCGTCATCCCGGCCGGGAACGACTTTTAGGAATATCGCCTGTCCGGCGGAGGGCGAAAGGACGGCACTCGTCATCCGGCCGGATCTTTTTGGCCGGCACAAGATCTATATCGGCCTCGATCGCCCCTCGGCCTTTCTCCTCTCCCTGTCCGGCGAAGATATCGCCTATCCCATCCCCGAGTATGGGGCGGCGCCGGCCGGGAACGGCAAGGACCGGCTTTCCCAGGACATCCTGCTCAAGTCCGCCGACCTCACCGGGCAAACGCTCCGGCTGGCGGTCGGGGGGACGCGCCAGCCTCAGGGGGTCTCGGTCCGGTATATCCGGTTCGTGCCGCAGAGCCCGGCCGAAACCGCCGCCGAGCAAGAGGCGACCGCGCTCGCCCGCGAAAGAGGCCGGCCGTTCGCGGCTTATGTCGAAACCGTCGAGGGCGGGTTCTTCCATGCCCCGGAGTCGACCCTGCGGGGCTACCTGCGGAGCGAGATGCGCCTCAACAGGGCCCGGGGGGCGACCGACGCCTATGTCCATGTCCTCCGCATCGGCGTCCGGTCCTGGTATCACAGCGACATCATCGAGCGGGACGCGTTCGGCTCGGAGGAGGAGCTGCTGGCCGCGGCCCGGAGGACATCACGGACCTTCGGAGAGCCGTTGCCGCCGGACACGCAGTCGCTCGGCTGGGAGTACTCCCGCCGCTGGGCTGAGTGGATGAGACAGGGCGACCCGCTGGCCGTTGCCGTAGAAGAGGGGAGGGCGGCGGGACTTCGCGTCTTCGCGGACCTGGGGATGAACGTCACCCATATCCTTGACGCCCCCTGGCTGACGGAGAAGGCGGTTGTCGAGCATCCAGAGTGGCTGTCCGACCATAAGATGTACCTTGATTACAAGAAGAAGGGCGTTCAGAATTACGCGGTTTCGATCGTCGCCGACATCCTGGCGAAGTACGATCTCGACGGCATCCACCTGGATTTCGCCCGCTGGGGCTACAACCGCGCTTACGATGAGGCTTCGCTCGTGGCCGTCATGCTCCGGTTCCAGGCGGCGAGACTGGCCGCCGAGAAGAGGCTGGGGCACCAGGTGGTCCTTTCGGTCCGCATCCCGTCGTATTATTATTGCCCCGATGCCGATTGGGCGGCGGCGAGGTATGGCGGCGAGCACCCCTGGTTTACGGGGGCGCTCAGGACGTGGAGCCGGGAGGGGTGGATCGACCGGGTCATGGCCTGCACGATGTCGGAAAAGAACCTGCCGGCACTTTCTCATAAGCGCTATCTCGACGCCATCGCCGGCACCAAGGTCGAGCTCTGGGGCGACCTGTATGCGGTTTCGAGCTCGCTGCCGGGCTACTCGACCTCGGCGCATATCCTGGAGGTCGCCAGGCGCTGGGTCTCGGAGGGGCTCGGCGGCGGCTTTTTCTTTTATACGCCGTTCCGGCCCGCCGAGCTCGACCGGATCAATTGGCAGCTCCGCCTGGTGGACTTTCCCCAGGCCGCCGCGGCGCTCGTGAGATAATTGGAGAACGTCTCCAGAGGAGAGGCAAATGATGAAATCAGCTCAGATCCCCAGGCGGACGTTTTTCAAGCAAGCCGGTGCTGCGGCCATGGGAGCGGCGCTCGCGCCCTCGACGCCGTTCGGCCGGGGCCGGGAGCGGTCGTCGATCCCCTCGAAGGGTCCCGCCAGCTCGTCTGCGAAGAAGATCCGGATCGGCGTCGTCGGCGGCGGTTTCGGCAACTCCTTTTATTGGCATGAGCATCCGGACTGCACCGTCCAGGCGGTGAGCGATCTTCGTCCGGACCGCCGCGAGCTCCTGATGAAAACCTACCGGTGCGGCAGGTCCTACGAGTCCCTGGAAAAGCTCATCCTCGATAAGGACATCGATGCCGTGGCGGTCTTCACCGGCGCGCCCGACCACGTCCGCCACTGCACGGCGGTCCTCAAGTCGGGGAAGCACGTCCTGAGCGCCGTACCGGCCGGCATGTCCATCGCCGAGTGCGAGGAGCTCGTCGACACGGTCAAGAAAACCGGGCTAACCTACATGATGGCCGAGACGAGCTACTATCATCAGTCCGTCATCTCGTCGCGGAAGTTCCTGGAGAAGGGCGATTTCGGGGAGATCTTCTATACCGAGGCCGAGTACCATCATCCGGGGCTCGAGGTCCTTTACTGGGAGAAAGACGGCACGCGCACCTGGCGTCACGGCTTTCCGCCCATGCACTATCCTACGCACTGCACGTCTTATCTCGTCGGCGTGACCGGCGAGCGGCTGACCGAAGTCACGTGCCAGGGATGGGGAGATGATTCGCCCATCCTTAAGGACAACGTCTACAGGAACCCTTTCTGGAGCGCGACCGCCCTCTTCAAGACCGACAAAGGCCACGCCTTCCGCGTCGCCGTCTATTGGAAGGCTTCTGTGCGTGGTTGCGAACGCGGCCAGTGGATCGGGACGCGGATGAGCTTTTACGACCCTCACCCGAACGGATCAGGTGCCGTGATCGTCCGGTCGGCGGCGCAACAGGAAAAAGACGACGCCGGTTTCGCCCGCGAGCTCCCACAGCTCGAATCCTATGTCCAGCCGCAGTGGTGGCAGTCCGACATGCTGCCCGAGCCGCTGCGACATGCGAGCGGCCACGAGGGGTCGCATACGTTCCTGACCCACGAGTTCATCGACGCCCTCGTCCATGAGCGGCGGCCGGCCATCGATGTCTACGAGGCGGTCGCCTACACCGCCCCCGGCATCATTGCCCACCAGTCAGCCCTTGCGGGCGGAAAACAGATGAGGATTCCCCTATTCGATGCCAACGGATGGTAAGAAGGGATTTTCTTCTTTTCTTGTCAGGCGGATATCACTTTTCGTGCTTGATGAACGTGCCCTTGCGGTATTCGTCGAAGGCCACCTGAAGCTCCTCGTTCGTATTCATGACGATCGGTCCGTACCAGGCGACCGGTTCTTTGATAGGTTTTCCCGATATCAGCAGAAACCGGACTTCATCGTCCTCCGTGGAGACGGCGACCTCGTCACCGTCGCCAAAGAGGACGAGCATCCCGTCCTTGATGCACGGGTCCCTCTGCATGTCAAAATAGTTGACGCCCTCGACGTCATAAGAGAACGGATGCTCCGGGTCGCAGAAAAGGCCCTTGCCGCCGATGACGTAAGCGAAGGCCGTGTGATCCTGCGGAATGGCGTGGGTGAATTTCGAGCCGGCCGGGACCGTGACGTCCAGATACTCGGGGTCTGGTGATGATGTCCCGGACGGGTCCCTGTTTCCCGGCCGCCCTCCCGCAGATGATCTTCACCTTCGCGCCGCTCTTGAGCGTGACTTCCGGGACCTGGCCGCTCTTGATATCGCGGTACCGCGGGTCCATCATCTTATGGGATCTCGGCAGGTTCGCCCAGAGCTGGAAGCCGTGCATGCGGCCCTTGGTGTCACCCTTGGGCATTTCCTGGTGGATGATGCCGCTGCCGGCCGTCATCCACTGCGTGTCACCCGAAGATATGACCCCCTTATTCCCCATGCTGTCGCCGTGCTCCACGTCGCCTGCCAGAACATAGGTGATGGTCTCGATGCCCCGGTGGGGATGCCAGGGAAAGCCCGCGATGAAATCCTCCCGCTTATCGGACCGAAAATCGTCGAGCATCAGGAACGGGTCAAACATCGGGACCTGGCTGTAACCGAAAACACGGTGGAGATGAACACCCGCGCCTTCCAGAGTGGGCTTGCCCTTCAAGACCTTGAGGACTTTTCTTCTCTTTTCCATCGGGAACCACCTCCTTATATCACTCATTCATATTATAGCAGGCGCCGGCACATCCGGGCCCGCCAGCCAGCCTGGGAAGTCTACCGTGCCCCTGAAAGGTGCGATAACAGTGGTGTCGCCCAACCTGTCTCTGCCGCCGAATTCAGTGACTTATGTATGCGGCCCCTTAACTTGAAGCAGCGCTCCGCGTTGCGCGAAATGCGATCATTCGCTATACTGGGGCGCCCTTGAGCGTTGATCATAGGAGGATCGCATGACATCCAAGAAAGATCTCAGCCGGCGCGATTTCCTGAAGACAGCCCTGGCTGGCGCCGCCGGAGTCGGGGTCCTCGGCCTCGATCCCGCGCAGGCCGCCCAGGCCGGACCCTCGTCCTCCTCCGCCGTGCCCGCCGCGGCACCCGGCAAGCTTGTCATCCGCACGCTCGGCAAGACCGGCTGGCGCCTGCCGGTCGTCAGCATGGGCGTCATGAACGCCGACAGCCCCGCCCTGGTCCGCCGCGCCTACGAGCTCGGCCTGCGCCACTTCGATACCGCCGCCGGTTATGCCCGCGGCCGGAACGAAGAGATGGTCGGCAGCGTCGTCAAAGAGCTCGGCGCAAGGGACAAGGTCATCATCGCCACGAAGACCCGGCCCCGGTTCCGCCAGCCCTCGACCGTGGAACAGGCCAAGGTCTCCTACTTCGAGCTGCTCGACGCCAGCCTGAAGCGCCTGCAGACCGACTATATCGATATCCTCTACATCCACGCTGTCAGCGATGCTCAAGACGTCGTCAACCCCGGCCTCCTCGAGGCGATGGCCGCCGCCAAGAAATCGGGCAAGGTCCGGGCGGTCGGCTTCTCGACCCATCAGAACATGGGGGCCTGCCTTGATGCCGCCGCGAAGCAGGGCAGCTATGACGTCATCCTGACCGCGTTCAACTACGCTTTCCACCAGGACAGCGCTCTCCTCCAGTCGATGAACGGGGCCGCCGCGGCGGGGATCGGCCTCATCGCCATGAAAACGCAGTGCCAGCAGGACTGGTATCGACAGGAGCTGCCTCCCGAGCTCCAGAAATACTACCAGGGAACCGTCGTCCACGGCGCGCTCCTCAAGTGGGTCCTGAATCACGAATGCATCACGACCGCCGTGCCCGGGTTCGTCAATTTCGACCAGCTCGATACCGACATCCCCTGCGCCGCGAGCCTCGCCTACACGCCTGTCGAGAAAAAATTCCTCGAAGACCGCCAGGTCAAGCTGGCCCTGGCCGGCGCCTGCCGTCAGTGCGCCCAATGCGTGCCGACGTGTCCCCTCGGCGCGGACGTTCCCGCGCTGATGCGCGCTCATATGTATGCCTTCAGCTACGCCAACCCGATCCAGGCCCGAGAGACCCTGGATGCCGCGGGGATCCGGCGCGGCCTCGACGCCTGCCGGAACTGCGAATCGTGCCGGGCCGCCTGCTCGGGCAGCGTGCGGATCGCCCGGCGCATCGACCAGCTGAAGCAGGCCTTCGCCTAGACCGGCCCACCGCCGCCAACGCTGAGGAAGAAATCGTCTCCGATTTCGGGACCGCGGGACTCTGGAGGGTCGATGCGGGCTCCTGGGTCCAGCTGAGCGGCGCTAACGCCGATTACGTGACCTCGGGAAACCACGATCTCCATGCTGGCGCGGACCTCATCGT